>JAHBWD010000075.1 GCA_019637175.1 Labilithrix sp.
GGTCGTGAGGCGACTCGGCGATCACGCGCTCGAGATCCGCGAGGACGTCGCGAGAGACCATGAGCTCGCCGCCGACGCGCAGCACGCCTTCGGCGTCGCGGCCGGCGCCGACGACGCCGATCGGCTCCTCGCGGGTCGCCGCCCACGGCGGCTCGCGCCCGACCTCGATCGCGCCCGCGTGCGAGGGGATCTCGCGCGATCGCTCGGCGGCGCCGTAGGCCGATGCATACGCATCGATCACCGCGTCGGCGACCTCGCCGGTCTCTCGCGCCACGCCGAGCGCCCGGAGCGAGAGCGGCTCCCTCCCCATGAACGAAGGTCGATCGCGCACGGCGAACGGCGTCTCGACCGCCACGATCGCCTCGACGAGCGCGCGGCCGCTCTTCGTGTCGTGGGCGAACGAGACCGACGCGACGGGCGATCTCCGCGCGCTGATCCAGTCGCGATCGAAGTAGCGCGCGACCGCGCCCGCCTTGGTGATCGCGCCGAGGAGCGGCCGAACGTAGCGGTTGAGCAGCCGGCTCGGCGGGCAGGCCACGAGCGCGTCGGGCCGCGCGAGCGCGAGCTGCATCCACACCGAGCCCGGCCCGACGCGCGCCTCGGCGCCGCCCGATCCGCGACGCGTCGTCGGCGTGTCCTCGGCCGCGCCAAGCTCGCTCGCCCGCTGGAACGCGCCGAGCACCACCGCCTCGTCCGCGGGCACGGCCACGATCAGCTCCGCCGCGCCGCGGAGCGGCCGATCGAGCGCCGCGCACGAGAGCGCCGCGATCTCCGCCGCGGGCAAGGCGTCGAGCCGGACGACGCGCACCTCGGCCGCCATGACGCGCGATGATGGCACGAGTCGGCGGCGAACACGTGTAATGTTCGGCGCGTGAACGCGATCGACTGGAGCGCCGAGGGCCGCACCTGCATCGACCTGCTCCGCGATCTGATCCGCATCCCGACGATCAACCGCGGCACGCGCGACGAGGGCGACGGCAACGAGCGGCCCGCGGCCGAGCGCGTCGCCGAGCACCTGCGCGCCGCCGGGATCGAGCCGAAGCTCTTCGAGAAGCAGAAGAACCGCACCAACGTCGTCGCGCGCGTCCGCGGCACGGGCGAAAAGCCCCCGCTCCTGCTCAACGCGCACCTCGACGTGGTCGAGGCCGACGCTTCGCGGTGGAAGCACGATCCGTTCGGCGGCGAGATCCACGACGGCTACGTGTGGGGCCGCGGCGCGATCGACATGAAGCACATGGCGGCGATGAGCGCGTGCGTGATGGCGCTCGTCGCGCGCGACGCGCGGGAAGGCAAGAAGCTCTCGCGCGATCTGATCTTCGCCGCCGTCGCCGACGAAGAGTCGGGCTGCGAGCTCGGCAGCCTCTTCCTCGCCGACGAGCACGCCGACGAAGTGCGTGCAGAATACATGCTTGGGGAGATCGGCGCCTTCTCCCTCCACCTCTTCGGCCGCACCTTCTATCCGATCCAGGTCGCCGAGAAGGGCGTCTGCTGGGTGCGCGCGACCTACGAGGCGTCGCCGGGCCACGGGTCGATGCCCGATCCCGACAGCGCCGTCGTTCGCCTGGCCAAGGCGATCTCGCGCCTCGGGCGGCGCCGCCTCCCGATGCACCCCACGGCCGTGGTGACGCAGTTCATCCACGGGCTCGCGCGCGAGCTGCCGCGACCTCAGCAGCAGGTCTTGAAGCGGCTGACGACGCCTCAGGTCGCGGCCCTCATCCTCGACTACCTCGTCCGCGACCCCGGCCAGCGCCGATCGTTCGGGGCGATGCTTTCGAACACGGCGTCGCCCACGGTCGTCCGGGCGGGTTCGAAGGTGAACGTCATCCCCGGCCGCGCTTCGGTCGACATCGACGGGCGGACGCTCCCGGGCCAGTCGGAGGGCGCCTTCCTGGCCGAGCTACGCGAGGCCCTCGGCGGCGATCCGCGCCTGGAGGTCCTCCGTTCGCTCCCCCCGGTCGAGGCCTCGAGCCAGACCCCGCTCTTCGACTGCCTCGCCGAGGTCGTGAAACGGAACGACCCCATGGGGCATCCGCTCCCCTACCTGATCCCCGGATTCACCGACGCCAAGGCGTACGCCCGCCTCGGAACGACCTGCTACGGCTTCGCCCCCGTCAAGTTCGACCCCACCGCGCCCACGGGCGAGCCGGTGAGCTTCACCCAGATGTATCACGGCCATGACGAGCGCGTCCCGGTCGACGGGCTCGTGTGGGGTCTACGCGTCCTTTACGAAGCGGTCACCACGTTCTGCGTCTGACGATACGCACGTACTTGCTGTCCGAGGCCAGACTCGGATAGAACCGAAGCTGTCTCCCGTAGTTCCCACGCTAATCATGGGACGGCCCGGGGAAGGCGGACGACATCGCAGCCGGTCTGCGGAGGGTTCGGATGGTCAATCCCCAGATGGTGATGTACGAGGAGGAGTTCAATCAGATCCAGACGGTCGTCGACCGCCTGGTTCGAGATGCGAACGCCAAGGTCGTCTTCATCGTCGACAAGAACGGTCAGCTCATCGCGGCGGCCGGTGACATCGACAACGTCGACACGACGAGCCTCGCGTCGCTCACCGCCGGCAACATCGCCGCGACGGGCGGCATGGCGAAGCTCCTCAAGGAGAACGAGTTCGCCACCCAGTTCCACGAGGGTGAGAAGGCGAACATCCACATCCAGCTCGTCGGCAACCGGGTCATCCTCGTCGTCATCTTCGACTCTCGTTCGAGCCTCGGCCTCGTCCGGCTCCGCGTGAAGAAGGCGAGCGAGGAGCTCAATCACATCTTCGAGGCCCTGCTGAAGAAGGTGCAGGAGCCCGGCACCGACTCGCCGTTCGCCGAGATCACGGACGAGGACATCGACAACCTCTTCAACGACTGATGATGACCACGCCCCGCATGTTCGACCTCACCGCGAAAGAGATCATGCCATGAGTTTCATCAACTACATGGCGCGTGAGATCAACTGCAAGTTGGTCTACTACGGGCCGGGTCTCTGCGGGAAAACCACCAACCTGCAGTACATCTACGAGCGCACGAACCCCGAAGCGAAGGGCAAGATGATCAGCCTCGCGACGGAGACGGAGCGCACGCTCTTCTTCGACTTCCTCCCGCTCTCGCTCGGCGAGATCCGCGGGTTCAAGACGCGCTTCCACCTCTACACGGTGCCCGGGCAGGTGTTCTACGACGCCTCGCGGAAGCTGATCTTGAAGGGCGTCGACGGCGTCGTCTTCGTCGCCGACTCGCAGATCGAGCGCACGGAGGCGAACCTCGAGTCGGTCGAGAACCTCCGCACGAACCTCGCCGAGCAGGGCTACTCGCTCGACAAGCTCCCGTACGTCGTCCAGTACAACAAGCGCGATCTGCCGAACGTCGCGTCGGTCGACGAGCTTCGTCAGATGCTCAACCCGACGAACGTGCCCGACTTCGAGGCCGTGGCGCGAACCGGCGTCGGCGTGTTCGACACGCTGAAGGCCGTCGCGAAGCTCGTGCTCACCGAGCTGAAAAAGGGCGGCTCCTCGTAGCGTCCCCCTCGCCGCGCGCCGAGCGCGCGGCGTTGTTCGAAGAGCTCAGCAGCGATGCGGTCGCGCCCTCAGGTCGCGCGATGCGACTGATAGATGCGCGAGCGGCGGCCGCGATCCTTGGCCTTGAGCTTCGCGCGGAAGCGGTTGGTCTTGCTGCGGGTGGACTTGCGCGGCTTCTTGGAAAGAATGAGATACATGGCCTTTTCCTCGAGGACGGAGGGGAATACCCGATGAGCCTCGGGCGGGCAAGCCCTCTGGTCGTGGGGGCCCTGGTGGTGGCCCTCGCCGTGAGCTGCCGGTCGCCGACCCAGATCGTCATCGACGCGCGGACGAACGTCGTCTTCAGAGACGGCATGGCGGTCACCTTCACGGTCGGAAGGCCTGGAGAAACCGAGGCGGCGCGGCCCTCGACCGAGACGCGAAGGCCCTGGGGCCCCGACGGGAGCGTGGGCTCGCTCGTGGTCGTCCCCCGCAACGCCAACGACGCTCCACTCGCGGTCAAGCTCGTGCTCGGCATCGGGCGCGATCCGCGCGACTGCTCGGTCGCCAACCCCGAGCGCTGCATCATCGCGCGGCGTCGACTGCGCTACGCGCCGCACGACCGCCTCGATCTGCCCGTGACCCTCTACGCGGCCTGCGAGGGCGTCCCCTGCACCGAGGACTCGACGTGCAACCACCTCGGCCAGTGCGTCGACGCCTCCGTCGATCCCGCGAGCTGCGACGGCCCGACCGGGTGCAGCGTCCCCGGCGATCCGCCGCTCACGGACGGCGGTCTCGCCGCGCCCGACGGATCGATCGACGCGACCGCGGAGGACGCGACGCCGGACGGCGCTTCGGTCGACGCAGCAGACGCCTCCGAAGGCGGTACGGGGCCTACGCCGGGGAGGGTCGACTGCGTCAGCACGAGCTGCGATCTCTCGGGCGGAGGCACGAAGTGCTGCTACTACCCGCTCGAGGCGAGGGGCGAGTGCATCCCGGTCGGCTCACCCTGCACCGGCGGCCTCGCGCGGCACGTTCTCTGCGACGACAACGCCGACTGCCAGGCGGGCTCGACCTGCTGCGCCACGGCGAGCGCCTTCGCATGCAACAGCGATTGCAGCGGTCCGCAAACGGCCAAGGTCTGTCATGTCGCAGGTCAAGCGGCTTGCAGCGCGAGCGAGACGTGCAAGGGCGAGCCCACCGGGCACTACCGGACGTGCAGCCCGCCGTGACGAGCGCGCGTGGTATGCTCCGCGCGCCTTGAACGTTCGCCTCGTCCACGAGTTTCGTTTCGAAGCCGCCCACCGGCTGCCCAGGGTGCCGAAGGGGCACAAGTGCGAGCGGCTGCACGGCCACTCGTTCAAGGTCGAGCTCACCGTGAGCGGGCCAGTCGATCCCGAGACGGGGTGGTTCATCGACTTCGGCGACATCTACGAGGTGTGGAAGCCCCTCTGGGATCAGCTCGACCACAACTACTTGAACGACGTCGCCGGGCTCGAGAACCCGACGAGCGAGATCCTCGCGAAATGGATCTGGGACGCGATGAAGCCGAAGCTCCCCTCGCTCTCGCAGGTGACGATCTTCGAGACGTGCGACGCGCGCTGCGAATACCAAGGGAGCTGATCGGTGCCCAAGGTCCTCGTCTGCCGGTGCGAAGACGTCACGCTGCACGAGCTCGAAGAGGCGATCGCGCGCGGCCACGACGACATCGAGTCGCTCAAGCGCTACACGGGCTTCGGCACCGGCTGGTGCCAGGGCAAGTCGTGCGTCGCGCTGTGCGCGCGCCTGCTCGCGGAGCGCGGAGGCGACGCGACGATGCCGTTCACGCCGCGACCTCCGTTCCACCCGCTGACGCTCGCGGATCTCGCGGGCCTCGCCGAGGTCGCCGAGCAAGACGCGCGCGACGGTCGCCCGCCCCACTGACCTGCTACGCTGTTCGGCGATGGATCAGCCCGGCGTCGCCTGCACGAACTGCGGCAAGAACATGACGACGGACGATCTCCGGCGCACGAGCTGCGTGCACTGCGGTCAGGTGCTCGCGCACCACGCGCGCGCCGCGCAGCAGGTGGCGGTGATCAACCAGATGATGGGCCAGTACATGGCGGGCGCCCCGCCGCCGATCCCGCCGATGATGGTCGGCCAGATCCCTCCGATGATGGGCAACCCGATGATGGGCAACCCTTACGTCGCCGCGCAGATGAACGCCGTGAACCAAGGCGTGAAGACGGCGGCGATGAGCGTCGTGCTCGTGAGCGTCATCATCGGGGTCGTGGTCGTGGTGCTCGCCGTGGGCGGGATCGTCGCCTTCGCCCTCGTCGGCCGGTGAGAACGCGACGCGCCTACGCGCGTAGCCGCATGCGCGGAGGGGCGCCAAGTGCCGGAAATGACGCGCCTCCACCAAGTGGTTCAACCATTGCACCACCGGGAGCATGGCCCGCCGCGACCCCTTCCGCGTCCTCCGAGCCCTGCTCGCCGGAGGCGCGGCGACGCTCGCCGATCTCGCCGTGCTCGCGCTCCTCGTCTCGGTCGCCGGGATCGATCCTCGGCTCGCGAACGCGCCCGCGCTGCTCGCGGGCGGCGTCGTCAATTTCCTCGGCAACCGTCACTTCGCGTTTCGCGCGACGGCCGGATCGCTCGCCCGGCAAGCGACGCTCTACACGCTCGTCGAGATCATCGCCCTCGCGCTGAACGGCGTGCTCTTCGACGTGGTGATGCGCGTCGCCGGCGGACACGTCGCGTGGGCGTACGTCGCCGTCCGCCTCGCGACGAGCCACGCGGTCTTCCTCGGCTGGAGCTACCCGCTCTGGCGCCTCGTCTTCCGCGTGCCACGCAAGGCGGAGGCGGTGTAGAAGCGGCTCATGCAGACCGTCTTCGCCCCGAACCTCCTCGCAGGAAAAGTCGCGCTCGTCACCGGCGGCGGCAGCGGCATCGGCGCCGGCATCGCCAAGCTCTTCGCCGAGCATGGCGCCAAGGTGTCGCTCGTCGGGCGCACCGTGCAGAAGCTCGAGAGCGTCGCCGGCGAGATCGCCGCGGCCGGCGGCGAGGCGATGGTGCACGCGGCCGACGTGCGCGACTTCGCCCTCCTCGACGAGGCCTTCGCCGCGACCGTGAAGCGCTTCGGTCGCCTCGATCTGCTGGTCAACAGCGCGGCAGGCAACTTCCTCTCGCCCGCGGCGAACCTGAGCGCCAACGGCTTCCGCGCCGTCATCGACATCGACCTCTGCGGGACGTTCAACGCGTGCCGAGCCGCGTTTCCTCATCTGTCGAAGCAGGGCGGCTCCATCGTGAGCATCACGGCCACACAGGCCGACGTCCCCACGCCCCTCCAGGTGCACGCCGGCGCGGCGAAGGCCGGCATCGCCAAGCTCACGCGCGATCTCGCGCTCGAGTGGGGCCGCGTGGGCATCCGCGTCAACGCAGTCGCGCCCGGCCCGATCGAGAACACCGAAGGGATGAGCCGCCTCGCGCCAGGCACCACGGCCGACAGCCTCAAGAAGCGCGTGCCCCTCCAGCGCTACGGCACGATCGAGGAGATCGCCGCGGCCGTCCTCTATCTCGTGTCGCCGGCGGGCGCCTACGTCACGGGCTCGACGCTGCTCGTCGACGGCGGCACGTCGCTGATCGGCGCCGGGCCCTTCCTCGACATGATGGGCGCCTGAGCAGGCGCGTAGAGCGTCTCCCACGCGAGCAGCACGAGCGTCAGCCACGACGCGTCGGCGAGCAGCAGGTGGACGATCTGCATCGGCACCGGCGCGAGCAGGAACAGGTTCAAGATCCCTGCGGCGAACTGCGTCGCGAACACCATCGTGACGGCGCGCGAGAGCAGCTTCACGCGCGGCGTCGGCCGCGCGACGCGCGCGAGGCTCGCCGTGGCGAAGACGAGCGCCGTGGTGCCGAGCGCGAGGAACGGATGCAAGACGCGCAGCCGCAAGAAGAGATGCGCGAGCGGCGAGAGATCCTGCGCGAGGCCTTCCTTCAGCGATCGCGCTGGGAAGAGCGTGTCGCCCAAGGCCGCCACCGCGCCGCTGGCGCCGAGCACCAAGACCGCGACGAGCGATCCAAGAGTCGCGAGCCTCACGATCGCGCCAGGCTTCGCCGCGGGAGCTTCGTCCGCGCTCGCGTCGCGATCGCGCGTCAGCCACGCCGTCAAGACGAGCGCGCCGAGCAGCAAGAAGGTGTTGCCGAGGTGCAGGATCATCGAGAGCCCGCGCTTCATCGAGGCGTCGTGCGCCACGAGCTCGAAGAGCACGAGGCCCGCGCCGATCAGCGCTTCGCCGATCACGAAGACGGTCGAGAGGCTCGCGGCGCGGCGCGCCGGCTTGGAGAATCGCGGCTTCGCGCGGAGCGTCCAGATCGTGAGGCCGAGCACGAGCAAGAGGGCGAGGCCGCTCGTCGCGCGGTGCGTCGCCTCGATGATCGTCGCGGTGCTCGGGGCGCTCGGGACCACGACGCCGTTGCACAGCGGCCAGTGACGACCGCATCCAGCCCCCGAGCCGCTTGCCCTCACGTACGCACCCCACGCGATGACGAGCAGGTTGTAGGCGAGCACCCACCACGCGAACGTGCTGGGCCCGAACTGGCGCGATCTCGGATGCATCGGGCGTGCTCGACGTAGACCCGCGAGGGCTTTCCGGCAAGCGATTCCGAACGCTACGAGCGGCCTCTGCTGCTTTCGGGCCTCAGCCATAGGTGTTAGGCTTTCCGCCGAGTGGCGGAGCAATCCAGCGCGGATTTCCGCGGGAGTCTTGGTCGATACGCGCTCTACGGCGAGATCGCCGCGGGTGGTATGGCGACCGTCCATCTCGCGCGCCTGCTCGGGCCCGTCGGCTTCGCGCGCACGGTCGCGATCAAGCGCCTGCACCCCCACCTCGCGAAGGATCCCGACTTCGTCGCGATGTTCCTCGAAGAGGCGCGCCTGGCCGCCCGCGTGCGTCACCCGAACGTCGTCTCGACGCTCGACGTCGTGTCCGACGACGGCGAGCTCTTCCTCGTCATGGAGTACGTGGCGGGCGAGTCGCTCTCGCGCCTCGTGCGAAAGTCGCGCGATCGCGGCGAGCGCGTGCCGCCGGGCTATGCGGTGGCGATCGTCTCGGGCGCGCTCGAGGGGCTTCACTCCGCGCACGAGGCGAAGAGCGAGAAGGGGCAGGCGCTCGGCCTCGTGCATCGCGACGTGTCTCCGCAGAACGTCCACGTGGGCGTCGACGGCGTGCCCCAGCTCCTCGACTTCGGCATCGCGAAGGCGACGAACCGCGTGCAAGAGACGCGCACCGATCAGATCAAGGGCAAGGTCGCGTACATGTCTCCCGAGCAGCTCGCGAAGGGCGCCATCGATCGACGCGCCGACGTCTACTCGGCGTCGGTGGTGCTCTGGGAGACGCTGACGGGGCAGCGCCTCTTCAAGGCCGACGACGTGCCCTCGCTCGTGTACGCGATCATCAACGAAGAGGTGCGCAAGCCGAGCGACGTCGTGCCCGAGCTCCCGAAGGAGCTCGACGCGATCGTCATGAAGGGCCTCGAGCGCGAGGCCGACAAACGCTGGGAGTCGGCGCGCGAGATGGCGGCGGCCCTCGAGCACGCGATCCGCCCCGCGCCGGCGCGCGAGATCGGCGAGTGGGTGCAAGACGTCGCGGGCGAGGCGCTCACGTGGCGGCAGGAGCTCGTGCATCGTATCGAGAGCGAGACGTCGGAGTCGATCCCGCCGCCGATGCGGCTCGACTCGCCGGCTTCGCCGATCGAGGTCTCGAGCGGCGTCGTCCCGACCGACGCGCCGGAGTACGAAGACGATCCGCGCGACGACGCGGCGGGACCTGTTGGATCGGTCTCCGACGACGAGCGCGAGACGCTCTACGCGCCGAGCACGCGCGTGCCCGCGCCGTCCGTCGTCGACGATCATCCCGAGGGCGGGCGCCGCTCGCGCATCGGCCTCGTGGCGATGGTGCTCGCGGGCGTGCTCCTCGTGTCCGGAGGGGCGCTCTTCGGACTTCGCTGGATGCAGATCTCGGCCGACACCGGCGTCGAGCCCGGAGGCGCGGCGACCTCTCATCCGCAGGAGGCGGAGTCGGCCGAGTCGGCGATCGTGATCGGCAAGCCGGTCTCGCCCGCGGGCTCGGCGAGCGCGGCGGCGAGCGCCTCGGCCGCCGCTTCGACGACGCCGCGGCCCGTGTTCACGACGATGATGCCCGTCGCGTCGGGCGTGCGACCGAAGACGACGCCGTCGGCGCCCGTTCACGACGAGTGCGACAACCCGTTCGTCGTCGACGCGCGCGGGATTCGGCACCCGAAGCCGCAGTGCTTCAAGCGTCCGTAGCCGACGTCGGCGAGCGAGCTAGAGGAGCTTCCGCGCGGGCGCGACGACGTTCGCCACGAGGACGCCGATCACGAGCGCCGCGCCGACGAGCCCCATCATCAGGCCCTTCTCGATCCCGGGCCCGACGTCCTTCGCGAGGAGCGCGCCGAGGCTCACGAAGCCGAAGCTCCCGGGCACGAGGAGCATCATCCCGGGGAGCTGAAAGAGCTGCGCCGGTCGATTCATGGTGCGCGCGAGCAGGTTCGAGAGCACGCACACGGCGAGCGCCGCGCAGAACGCCGCGACGTGCTCGGGGAGCGAACGGACCGCGAGCGCGGTCACCGCGTATCCCGTCGCGCCGGAGGCGAGCGCCGCCCAGAGGTAGCGGCGCGGGACCTGGAAGATGATCGCGAACGAGACCGACGACACGACGAGCGCGATGGCTTGATAGGGGAGCCCGAGGCCGACGCGCGCGCCGGCGGGCGCGGGCATGCCGACGCCGGCCATCTTCTGGAATCCGGCGACGAGCGCGACGCCGAACAAGATCAAGAGCAGCGTCACCGCCGACTCCATCAGGCGCGCGCCTCCGGAGACGAGGTTCTTCTGCGCGACCTCGGCGAGGCCCGTCGTGAACGTCATGCCGGGGAAGAGCGAGATCGCGCCGGCGAGGACGATCACCTCGGGAGCGGCCGTCGGCCAGATGCGGGTCGCGAGCCATGCGCAGACGGCGGCGAAGAGGCCGCCCAAGAACTCCGAGAGCAGGCGCTGCGCCGGCCTTCGGCCGAAGAGCACGCGGCTCCCGCCGACGACGGCGCCCACGATCGACGCGACGAGCACGTCGACGACGCCGCCTCGAAAGAAGACGGCGGCCGCGGCCGCCGCCGCCGTCGTCGCGGCCCAGACGAGCGGCGCGGACCACGCCGGCGGCCTATCGACGACCGCGCGGATGCGCGCGCGCGCTTGCTCGATGGTGACCTTGCGCTCGGAGACCTCGTTGAAGATCGCGTCGACCAGCGTGAGGCGCTCGAGATCGACGCCCCAGTCGGACACGCGCGTCATCCGGTGCACCTCGGGCAGCGGACCTTCCGCGCGCTCGCGCGTCGTGACGCGAAGGAAGAGCCCCGTCGGAAGCGCGAACGGCTCGGCGCGATATCCCTCCGCGTCGGCGACCGCGCGGATCACGTCCTCGAGTCGATAGCTCGGGCATCCGTACGACGCGAGCGTCGCGCCGATGTCGAGGAGGTAGTCGGCGAGCTCTTCGCGCGACCGCGTACGCGCGGAAGGCGTGGGGACGAGCTCGTCTTCGATCATGCGGCGCGCGCGCGCGTCACGAGCGGACGCGGCGGACGCATCGGCTCGGGCGCGAACATGCCTCGCAGGTGCTCGAAGATGAGCTGCTCGTGCTCGCGCTCGATCGCGTGAAACTCGATCCCGAAGGAGAGACCGGTGTCGCCGGGGCGGCGACCGTGCACGACGCGCGCGACCGTCCCGACGGCGTCGAGGTACGTGTTGCAACGCGGCGGGCGGAACGTGACCACGATCTCCTCGCCGGTGAGCACGCGCGACGTCGCGCGGACGAGCATGCCCCGGGTCGAGAGATCGAGGGCCAGATCGCCGATGACCTTGAAGTCGTGCTCGCGCACCACCTCGCAGTCGAGACGGACGAACCTACGGAACGCGCGCCGAACCGGCTCCGACATCATCATGAGCCGATCGTAGGTAAGGAAATGTAGGATGGCCAAGAAGCGACCGATCCGGGCCTTCATTTAAGGAGGGCCCTACGACGCCTGGGCGGGAAGATCGGCCTCGGCCACCACGAGGGTCGAGCCGCAGAAACAGGTGCGGAGCTCGATCCAGCCGTCGGCGCCCGCGAGGTAGCGACCGATGGGCGGGAGCTCGGGCCACTCTTCGCGCGACCAGACCTCGCCGCAGCGGCATGTCTTCGGCCATCGAGGCTTGGAAGGCTCCGCCGGCGTCATCGCTCCCTCCGTGGCACGGGAGCAGGTCACGCGCAACAGCGGCGGGCTACTTGCCGCGCTTGGCCTTCTTCGCCTTGCCCTTGCCCTTGCCCGCGGGCGCGTTCGGCAGCGACGACGCCGTCATCGTGGGGATCGACGGATCGATCGCGGCGGCCGCGGGCTCCGCGGGAGCAGGAGGAGCGGGCGCGGGCGCGGGAGGCGGAGCGACGACCGGAGGCGGCTCCGGCTTCGGCGGCGCAGGCTCGACGTGCGCCACCGGCGCGCGACGGAGCGCCGAAGCGTACGCGCGCTCGAGCGTCGGCTTCGCGCGGAACGCCGCGAACGAGAGACCGGCGACGACCGCGAGCGCGACGAACGCGCCGAAGATCTTCTTGCCGCGTCGCGGGCGGAGCGCGCGCATCGCGCTGTCGTCGGGCCCGAGGGCGCCGACGTCGAGCGCGACGGGCCCGCGCAGATCGCTGAGGTCGACGCCGTACGGCGTGTCGAGCGCGACGGGCATGATGCTGTTCGGAACGACGGAGACCGGCGGAGGCGTCGTGTCGAGACCCGCGATCTGCCCGAGCGTCGACCACTGCAAGTCGCCCGCCTTGAGCACCGGCGTCTTCGCGTCGATGACGCCGGAATCGAACGCTTGATCGAGCTCGTCGAGCGTGAGGCCGCGCGTCTCTCCGCTGGGGAGGCGGACGGTCCAGATGTCGAGGTTGTGACGGCCCGAGCTCGTGACGTCGTTCATTCGCGACCTCCATCGCTTCGACGGTGCTCGCGAGCACGTCGATCGAAGCGCGGCACAGTAGCAGCGACGGCCGAACGCGCACGCGATCGACGGCTGTTTTTTCGAGTCCGCGCGCGAATCCAACGACGCCGAACAAGTCCGTCGGGACCGAAACGCGTTGCGGTAGACTCGAAGCGTGGGGTCGTCGCCTTCGCGCAAGCGGCTCGCGAGCCTGGCACTCGCGAGCTTCGGGCTCACCGCCGCCGCCGCCGCGTGCAACGGCCTCACGGGCGTCGGCGATCTCGTCGTGGGCAGCTCGAACGGCTTCGAGGACGGCGGCGAGAACGACGCTGCACCGCTCTCGAGCTGCGGCGCTCGCCAGGTCTGCATGCCGAACGAGGACGGCTGGTCGCCGATCCTCCTCGTCGGCGAGGGCAGGACGCTCACGTGCCCCGCGTCGTATCCCGCGTCGTCGACGCTCGCCGGCGTTCCCTTCGGCTTGCCGACGACCGAGTGCCGCTGCTCGTGCGCGCCGGTCGGCGGAACCTGCTTGCCGCTCAGCCTCGATCACGGCGGAAACCAGTGCGCGAACGCGACGCTCCCCGTCGACCTTCCGCCCGACGGAGGGTGCGTCACGCTCCCGCAACCGGTGATGATCGAGCGCGCGAAGCTCGCGCCGCAAGGCGCCGCGCCGATGGGCTGCGAGCCGCAGCAGACCGCCGCGTTTCCCCCGCCGGTCGCGCGCGGCGTCTGTGGCGACGCGGTCATCGCCCCGAGCGGCTGCGCGCGCGGCGAGGCGTGCGTCGGCGAAGCGCCGGCCACGACCGACAACTGCATCGTGCACGACGGCGACGTCCTTTGCCCTTCGCTGCGATTCCCGAGGAGGATCAAGCTCGGCGCCTCGCCCAACGACACGCGCGCTTGCACGGGCTGCACGTGCGCGACGGACGGCTGCGCGGGCACGGAGCTCACGCTCTACGGCAACACCAACTGCGGTGGACTCGGCAGCGAGAAGCTCCGGGCCAACGGCACCTGCAACCTCGTTCTCTTCCCCTTCGGGCTCAACGTCCGATCGGCGGCGCTCACCGCCGCCGGCGGCTGCCGGGTCGCCACGCCCTCGATTCGAACGGGAGACATCACGTTCGACGCGCCGAAGACGATCTGCTGCCGCTGACCCGATGACGCGCGTCTTCGTCACCGCCCTCTTCGCGATCGCGCTCATTTTCGCGAGCCGCGAAGCAAGCGCAGGATACACACATTACTGGAAGTGGCTGAAGGAGCCCGAGCGCGCAGCGCTCGGGCGCTGCGTCGCCGAGATGACGCGCATCGCCGACGCAAGGCGCGAGATCCTCTCCGACGGCGCGGGCAAGACCGGGGCCGAGGCGCGCTTCGACCAAACGTGCGAGGCCTTCGACGCCTCCGACCTCGGCTGCCTCGCGTTCAACGGCGTCGGCGCCGAGAAGCACGAGACGTTCTCGTTCCCCGTCAGCGGAGGCGCGCCCGCGTTCTCCTTCGTGAAGACCGCGCTCAAGCCGTACGACGCCGTCGTCGTCGCCGCGCTCATCGTCGCGCGGGATCACTTCGATCCCGACACGCTCGACATCTCGAGCGACGGCGACTGGGGCGTCGAGTGGGAGAGCGGCGCGAAGCTGTACAGCCAAGTGCTCGGGCGGCGCGCGCGCAACCCGATGAGCGAAGGGCGCACGGCGCCGCCGCTCGACGACGCAGAGGAGGGCCCGTCGCGGGTGGATCGCTACGGCGGCTACGCCTTCGCCGTCGTGCTCGTGGCGGCGATCGCCTACATCGCGCGTCAGGTGATCCGCCGGCGATGAGCGATGGCGCGCGCTGTGCTCGTGCGTCGCCCATGGCCAAACGAAAGCTCGCGAAGAGCCCCGATGACATCCGCGATCTCTCCGCAGCGCAGGCGCTTCGCGGCGCGCCGAGCGGGACGTACAGCCGAGCCGCGATCCTTCGCGTGCGCACGACGCCCGACCCCGTGCTCTCGCGTCGATCCGAGGAGGTCGACCCACGCGATCCCTCGATCGTCGCGCTCTCACACGCGCTCGTCGCGACGATGCGCGCTTCGCCGGCGTGCGTCGGCCTCGCGGCGCCGCAGGTCGGCGAGCTCGTTCGCCTGTTCTGCATGGACGTGACGGGGCATCGCAAAGCGAAATCGTGCGCCGGGCTCGTCGTCATGGTCAACCCGCGGATCGTCGCGCACACCGAGCTCGTGATGATGCGCGAGGGGTGCATGAGCGTGCCCGACTTGACGGGAAACGTGTGGCGCGCCGACGAGCTGCTCGTCGAAGGGATCGAGCCGGGCACCGCGCGCCTGCTCCGCGTCACCGCCGACGGGATCGAAGCGCGCTGCATCCAGCACGAGATCGATCACCTCGACGGCAAGCTGTTCGTCGATCGCGTTCGCGACAGCTCGAGCGATCTGTTCTCGCGCAAGTCGTACGCCTGAACGCACATGAGGTCACGCTGGCGACCACCCGCACGATGCCGCAGGGATCTCCCATCAACGCCTGAGGCCGATACCCCGACGATCCGGGTCATGCACAATCGGAAGCGCTGGCGCGGAAGATGCTCCACGAGGCGCCCATGCGACGGACGCTCTCGATCCTCGGTGTCTTTCTCTTCGCGTTCGCGCCGTCTTGCTCGTCGACGTTCCACGCCAAGGTGTGCAGCTCCGACGACGATTGCGGCGCGGGCCTCGTATGCGCGGAGCACTCCGCGAGCGCGATGTGCCTCGACGCCAAGGACGCCCCTCTTCGCATCGGCATGAGCGCGCCGATCTCCGGACCGAGCCAGGATCTCGGTACGGAGATGAAGAAGGGCCTCTTGCTCGCCTTCGACGCCCAGAACGCCGCGGGCGGGATCCGCGGCCGCAAGATCGAGCTCTCGTTCCGCGACGACGAGTACCGCCCGCAAGGGGCGGAGGCGGCGGCGCACGAGCTGCTCGACGTCGCGCGGGCGAACACGCCCGCGCGATGCCCGACGACGAGCACCGCCGTCGTCACCGGCGAGCAGCCCGTCGCGAACGGCGCGCTCCTCCGCGGGCCGAACGCGGTGCTCGGCCTCGTCGGCAACGTGGGCACGCCGACGATGGTGCGGTCGGCGCCGATCGCGGTGGAGACCGGCAGCCTCTTCTTCGGCGCGTTCACCGGCGCCGCGCGCGTGCTCCGCGACGGGCTCTCCGGCCCGTGCAGCCGCTACATCTTCAACGTGCGCGCGAGCTACGCGCAGGAAGCGCGCGCGACGCTCGAGTTCTTCTTCAAGCAGCGCGTGCCCGACGCGAGGCACCTCGTCAGCTTCGATCAGAACGACTCGTTCGGACAGGCCGGCTACGACGGGCTCGTCGCCGCCTACACCGCGACGCGCGGCGCGCCCGACGTCGCGATCAAGCGCTATCGCTACACGCGCGACGACGAGTCGAGCGTCCCCGCGCAGGTCGAGGCGACGTCGAAGGCGCTCGCGCAGATCCTCGCCTCCGACGGCTTGCCTCACGTCGTCGGCATCTTGATGACCGACACCTACGGACCGGCGATGAAGTACATCCGCGGCCTGCGCGACTGGCAGTACGCGAACGACGCCGAGCAGGCGTCGACGGGGAAGGCGAAGCGCCTCACGCTCCTCTTCAGCAACGTCTCCTTCGTCGGGCCGAACTCGCTCGCCGCGCGCCTGCGCGACGCGGGCTCGGTGCAGACGCCCGACGGCCCGAAGCCGTACTCCGACAACGTCTTCGTCTCGCAGGTCGTGCCCAACTACGAGAACGACAACAGCGACGTCGTGAACGACTATCGCAAGGCGCTCGCTTCGGCCGATCAGACGCCGAGCTTCACCTCGCTCGAAGGCTACGTGACGGGCCGCGTGTTCGTCGCCGGCCTGCTCGCACACAAAGGCGCGTTCAGCCCCGAGGCGCTCATCGACACCTTCGAGCGGCTTCCGCCCCTCAACCTCGGGCTCGGCGCGTCGTCGGGGTTTTCGCGCGAGAGCCACGACTACTCGAAGTCCGTCTTCGGAACCGCGATCACGTCGAGCGGGGCGTTCGTGAATCGCTACTTCTGGAGCGAGGGCAGCAGCATCCAGTTGTTCGAATGACAGGAGCCGCGCGATGAACGAGCCCAGCAAGGTCGGTCCGTTGCCGACGCCTCCGGAGGCGTTCGGCAGGTACGTGCTCTATCCGCCGATCGCCCACGGGGGGATGGCGACCGTGCACACCGCGCGTCTCATCGGCGCCGAAGGCTTCAGCCGCCTCGTCGCGGCCAAGCGCCTTCACCCGCAGTTCACCGACGAGCCCGACTTCGTCCAGATGTTCCACGACGAGGCCCAGATCGCGTCGCGGATCCACCACCCCAACGTCGTTCCCGTGCTCGACGTCGTGCGCGCGGGCGGCGAGGTGATCCTCGTCCAGGAGTACGTGCACGGCGTGCCGCTGAATCACCTCTTCCGCGCCGCGCTCGCGATGGGCGTCCGCGTCCGCGTCGACGTCGCGGTGGCGGTGATCGCCGGCGTCCTCGCGGGTCTGCACGCCGCGCACGAAGCGCGCGACGACGCCGGCGTTCCGCTCAACATCGTTCATCGCGACGTCTCACCGCAGAACGTGATCGTGAGCGTCGACGGCGTGCCGCGCCTCCTCGACTTCGGGATCGCGAAGGCGCGCACGAGCGCGCACGTCACGCGCGAGGGCTTCTTCAAGGGCAAGATCGCCTACATGTCTCCAGAGCAGCTCAGGATGGAGACGGTCACGCGGACCGCCGACGTCTACGCGACGGGCGTGCTCGCGTGGGAGCTCGTCGTCCATCGACGCGTCCACGCCGGCCAGCGCGACGTCGAGTTCCTCTCCACCGTCGTGAGCGGCGGCCTCGCGCGCTTGACGGCGGCGCTCGAGCAGTCGCGGAGCATGATCCCCGACGACGAGTGGGAGGCGATCGTGCGCCTCGAGCCCATCGTGGCGCGCGCGCTCTCGAACGATCCGGTGGAGCGCTACCCGACGGCGCTCGCGATGATGAACGCGATCCTCGAGGTGTGCGCGCCCGCGACCGCCGCCGAGGTCGCGGCCTGGGTGCAGACGGTCGGCACCGACTTCCTCGAGCGGCGCCAGCAAGTCCTCGCTTCGAACGAAGAGAGCTGGCGCTCGAGCACGAACATCCCCGTCGCGCCTTCGGCCGACGGCAGCGGCGTGAAGGCCTCGAGCTCGCCGCGCGCGCCCGAGCCGCCGATCTCGATCCTCTCGGCGGCGCAGGCCGACGAGCTCGTCACCGGCCTGCTCGCCGCGCGCGAGGAGAGGTCGCGCAAGCTGCCGTGGATCGTCAGCGGAGGCCTGCTCCTCGCCGTCGGCGTCTTGCTCGGGATCGTGCTGACGCGAGGCGAGCAGAGCGTGAAGGCGGCGCCGATCCCCACCACGACGGTCGCGCCGCCTCCCGCGGTGAGCTCGACGGCGCCCTTCGCGAGCGCAGAGCCGCCGCCGGCGGCGAGCGCGCCGGAGCCCCCGTCGGCGCCGCAGGTGACGCGGCCGCTGCCGCCGCCGGCGCCGGTCGTTCGCTGGGTCGCGCCTCCTCCGAGGGCGCACACGCCGCCGGCGACGACGTCGTCTTCGTCGGCGTCGGCGTCGGCCTCCGCCCCGAGCAAGAGCGACTGCAACCCGCCCTTCTACTTCGAGGGCACGAAGAAGATCTTCAAGCCGAGCTGCCTCTGAAAGGAGAACGGGATGACATTTCGATCGAGATCCTCGCGCGCGATCGCGCGCGGGTGGCTCTTCGCGCTGCCGCTCGTCGCGGCGCTCGAAGGCGAGTCCGCGGCCGCGTCGAAGGACGAGTGCCTCGAGGCGCACGGGCGCGCCCAAGATCTTCGCGAGAAGGGCCAGCTCGCGCGCGCGAAGCAGATGTTCATGACGTGCGCGCAGAGCTCGTGCCCCGCGCTCGTGCAGGGCGACTGCGCGCGCAACAGCGACGAGCTCTCGCATCTGTTGCCGTCGGTGACCTTCACCGCGCGCGACGCGACCGCGAACGATCTCCCCAACACGACGGTGTACGTCGACGACGTGCTCGTCACGACGCGGCTCGACGACGGTCGATCCTACGAGCTCGATCCAGGCAAGCACACCTTGCGCTACGTGCACGAAGGCAAGGAGACGACGCTCAAGGTCGTCTTGAACCAAGGCGAGAAGGGCCGCGTCCTCATCGCGACGTTCGTCGGAACGCCGAGCCCGCTCGAGCCGGAGATCAGCGGGCCGGTGGTTTCGTCGCCGAAGCGACCGTCGTTTCCTCTCGTCGTCGCCGGGCTCGGCGGCGCCGCCGCGATCGCCGGAGGGCTGCTCCTCGGCATCGGGCTCGCGGGCGTGCCCGATCGCTGCTCGATCTCGACGAGGGAGTGCGCCGGCCCGCCCAACGATCCCGCGCTCGAGGACGCACGAAGCAGCGTCTCGCTCGCGAACGCCGGCACCGCGATCGCCGTGGGCGGCGCGGTGATGCTCGCCGGCGGCTTGCTCTGGTACTTCCTCCAGCCGCCGTCGGACACGCGCACGGGGCGGCTGCCGTTGGGAAGCGGCCCGCTCATCAGCTTCTGAGAGGAGATCCCGATGGCCGACATTCTGCACCGAGTTTCGATGAACGCCGCTCCGGCGGAGGTCTTCCGCGCGCTCACCGCCGACGCGAGTCGATGGTGGACGGGCGAGCAGGTGAAGCTCCGCGTGATCGAGATCGTCGAGGGCCCGCGCGACGCCCGCGTCGCGTGGCGATGCGTCGACGGTCCCCCCGCGTGGGTCGGAACCGAGGTCACGTTCGATCTCGCGACCGAGGCGAGCGGCACGTGCGTGCACCTCGCGCACCGGAAATGGCGCGACGACGCGGCCGACGCGATCGCCCTCTGCACGACGAAGTGGGCGCGCTTCCTCTTCAGCGTGAAATCATGGGTGGAGACGCCCGAGCCCGACGATCTGTGTTGACCGCTCGCGGCGGTGTAACGTTGCGTCCGTGACCACGCACGGAGTCGTCGCCGCCGGAGATCCGCAGACCGCCGAAGCGGGCGCCTCCGTGCTCGCGCAGGGCGGCAACGCGATCGACGCCGCGGTCGCCGCGGCGTTCGCGGCGTTCGTCTGCGAGATGCCGCTCTGCTCGCCCCTCGGCGGCGGCGTGCTCCTCGCCGATCTCGACGGCGGCGCGCGCGCCGTCGACATGTTCGCGCGCGCGCCCGGCCTCGGCACGGCGCCGCGAAGGCTCGACGCGATCGACTTCCACGGCGTCGAGGTGAGCTTCGGCGCCGCGACGCAGATCTTCCACGTCGGTAGAGGCAGCGCCGCGGTTCCCCTCGCGCTCCCCGGCCTCCTCGACGTGCATCGCCGCTGGGGATCGCTCCCTCTCGCCGACGTGCTCGCGCCCGCGGTGAAGCTCGGGCGCGACGGCTACGTCCTCGGCCCGGGCGTCGCGTACGTGTTCTCCATCCTCGAGCCCATCGCGCGGCTCTCCGCCGAGTGCCTCGCGCTCTACCGCGACGGCGACGCGCTCGCGAAGGCGGGCGCGCGCCTCGACAACCGCGATCTCGCGAGGACGCTCGAAGATCTCGGACGCAACCCCGCGCACGTGCGCGATCTCTTCGCCGCGCTCGCCGACGAGCACGGGCCGGCCCGCGGCGGGCTCGTCACCGCCGAAGACGTCGAGGCCGCCGCCGTCGCCGACATCGAGCCCGTGCGCGTTCGCTACGCGGGGTGGGATCTGGCGACGATGCCCGGACCTTCCACCGGCGGCGTGCTCGTGGCGCTCGGGATGCGCCTGCTCGAGGGGATCTCGTCGACACGTTCTCTCTCGCGCGAGCACCTGCTCGGCGTCGCGAAGGTCCAGGAGACGCTGCTCGCGCAGCGCGACGAGCACTTCGACGCGCGATGCCGCGATCCGCGATGGGTGCGCGATCTGCTCGACGAGGAGCGGATCGCCGCGCTCCGCGCGGAGACGCGCGCGGCGGCGATCGCCGCAGAGAACCGGCTCGGATCGACGACCCACATCAGCGTGCTCGACGATCGCGGCGCCGCGGCGGCGCTCACGCTCACGAACGGCGAGGGATGCGGGCACGTGCTCTCGGGCACCGGCATGGTCGTCAACAACCTCCTCGGCGAGCACGATCTCCATCCGCGCGGCTTCCACCTCGACGCGCCGGGCAGCGCCCTCGCCACGATGATGGCGCCGACGCTCCTCCGCCGCGACGGCGACCGCATCGCGCTCGGCAGCGGCGGGTCGAACCGCCTGCGCAACGCGATCATGCAGGTGCTCGTCGGGATCGTGGAGCACGGCGTCTCGCCGGAAGCGGCAGTGAGCGCGCCGCGCCTCCAGCTCGAGATGGATCGCGCGAAGGGAAGACCGCACCTCGCGTTCGAGTCGACGGGCCTCGCCGCAGACGTCGTCGACGCGCTCGCGGCGACCTATCCCGACGCGCCCGCGATCTTCACCGCGCCAAACCTCTACTTCGGCGGCGTTCACGTCGCGCTCCGGACGGGAGGCCGCTTCGGCGGCGTCGGCGATCCACGCCGCGGCGGCGCCGCCGTCGTCCGATGAAGCAGCTCATCGAGAGAGAGCGCGTCTCGTTCGACGCGCACCGCGCGACGCTCCGCGGCGCCGCGCTCGCGCCGCCGAGCGAGGCTCCGCACGGAACGTTCCTCCACGGGTTCTTCCTTCCGTTCTCGCTCATTCTCGCGACGCTCCGCGATCCGGAGCTGAGGCGACCCTACCTCCGGCTCGTCGTGGTTCGCGGCCTCGTGGTCGCGGCCGTCGCGAGCATCGTGATCGCGAGCGGAGGCATTCACAGGCCGGAGCGCCGGAAGTCGGTCGGCGTCGTCGTCCACAAGTCGAGCGATCCCTCGAAGCGTCCGCCGCCGGTGAAGGTCGACGTCCCCGGGCTCCACGTCGATCTCGGCGGCGATCGCCGCGAGCCGGAGATCTCGATCCTCGGCAGCAAGGTCCCGGTGACGACGATCGACGACGCGGCGACGAAGACGGCGCAGGCGAGCGCCGAGCCGGCCGAGCCCGCGACGAATCCGAGCTTCTTCGGTCGCGCGCTCACCGCGATCGAAGAGGGATGGGCTTGGCTCTTCGCCCTGTTCGCGTTCCTTTCGATCATGGAGGCGATCGTCGTCTTCTTCTCTCGCCGCTGGGACGACTGGCTCTCGTTTCACGGCTCGCGCCTCGCGGGCATCAAGCCCGAAGACGAAGCGCCGAAGACACCGCGGATCGCGCTCGATCTTCGGTGGCTCTATCGAAAGATGAAGCGACGCGTGCGCGGCTACCGGGTCTTCATCGCGGGCCTTCCGGCGCTCTTGCCTCTGAAGGCGATTCCGGTCGCCGGAGGCTGGGTCTTCGCCGCCGGTCTCACGGTGTGGGGCTGGTACTGGTTCGGTGTCTTCGCGGCGGCCAAGAGCGCCCACGCTTGGGCCGACGAAGACGACGCCCGGCCGCCTCTGCCCATTCGATCGCTCAACGAGCGCGTCGCGAAGGGATGGTTCCGCGCGCCGCTTCGCCTCTACGGCCGCTTGTGGGCGTGGCTCACCCACAGCATCAACCCCGCGGTCACCACGTTCGAGCGGAGCCCCGCGCCGTTCATGGGCCTCGCCCTCGCGCGCGCGATCCTCGCGTTTCCCGGGCTCTATCTGCTCGCCCGTCCGATCGTGCCCGTCGCCGCCGGGCGGATCTGCGCCGAAGCCGATCCGGCGAATCGATTCTCGGCCGGCTGATATCATCGCGGTGGTGAACACCTCCGCCGTGACGCGAGCCGACGCGTGATTCATTACGATCGCGGCGGCTGGCTCTCGATGGTGCTGCGCGTGAACGGCAGCGTCCTGCCCGAGGTGTGGCCACGCATCCTCGCGACCACCACGGTGTCCGTCGTCTTCACGTACCTCCAGCAGACGGGGCACTTTCCGTGGTCGCTCACGGTGACGCCGTTCTTGATCACCGGGCTGCCGCTCGGGATCATCCTCGGCTTTCGCAACTCGTCGAGCTACGACCGCTTCTGGGAGGGTCGAAAGCTGTGGGGCGCGCTCGTCAACGCGAGCCGCTCGCTCGTCCGCCAGCTCGACACGTTCGTCGTGCCCCGGCGCGACGAAGACGCGGCGGCGGCCGCGGAGCTCCGCGCGCGATCGGCGCATCGCCTGATCGCGTTCGTGTATGCGCTCCGCATGCACCTGCGGGGCGAGAAGGATCGCAAGGAGCTCGAGGGCCTCTTGCCGCGCGAAGAGATCGCGAAGCTCGACGTCGAGCTGAGCCCTCCCGCGGCGATCCTGCACGGCCTCGGGCGCGAGCTGCGAACGGCGGGCGAGCGCGAGTGGCTCCACGCGCGTCACGCGCCGATCCTCGAGGGCACGCTCGTCTCGCTCACCGACGTGCTCGGCGGCTGCGAGCGGATCAAGAACACGCCCACGCCGATCAGCTACCTCATCTTCATCCACCGGGCCGTCGCGCTCTATTGCTTCCTCCTCCCGTTCGGCGTCGCCGAGACGGTGCGATCGCTCACGCCGGTGGTCGTCTTCTTCGTCTCGTACGCGCTCTTCAGCCTCGACGCGATCGGCGACGAGCTCGACGATCCGTTCCGCACGACGAAGAACGCGCTGCCGATCGCGAAGATCGCGCGCAACATCGAGATCGACGTCCGCCGGCGCATGGGCGAAGAGCGGATCCCCGAGCCGATCCGCCCGCGCGACGGGATCCTCCTCTGACATGATCGGCAAGGTCCTCGCCGGCAAGTACCGCGTCGAGCGCTTGCTCGGACGCGGCGGCATGGGCGCGGTCTATCGAGCGACGCACATCGATCTGTCGCGCAAGGTAGCGGTCAAAGTCCTCGACGCCGCGGGCGCGGCCTCTCACGCGGCGATCGTGGCGACCGAGCGGGAGGCGCGCGCCGCCGCGCAGCTCGCGCACCCGCACATCGTCCAGGTGACCGATTTCTCTCCGGGCGACGACGGACCGCCGTTCATCGTCATGGAGCTGCTCCAGGGTGAGTCGGTCGACGATCGACTCTCGCGCACGCGCAGGCTCGACGCCGAGGCGGCCGCGTTCATCCTCGTGCAGGTCCTCTCCGCGCTGGGCGCCGCGCACGCCTCGGGTATCGTCCACCGCGACGTCAAGCCGGCGAACATCTTCCTCACGAGCACGGCGGCGACGCACGACTTCGTGAAGCTCGTCGACTTCGGCATCGCGTGGAGCATGAGCGCGATCGCGTCGACGCGCGGCGACGTCTTTCCTGCGGGGACGCCGGCGTACATGGCGCCGGAGCAGATCGCGGGCGAGGTGCTCGACGCGCGCACCGACATCTGGGCGGTCGGCGTCGTGCTCTACGAGATGCTCTCGGCGAAGACGCCGTTTCACGCAGAGAGCGTCCCCGCGCTCCTCGTGAAGGTCTGCGAGGCGAAGCCGCCCGCGCTCGAGACGATCGCGCGTGACGTCGATCCGAGGCTGGTGCGCATCGTGGAGCGCGCGATGGCCAAGGATCGCGCCGATCGCTTCCAGTCGGCCGAGGAGATGCGCGTCGCGCTCGCGCCGTTCGCCCGCACGGCTTCGGTTCCGTCGACGGCGATCGGAGCAGGGACGAAGCGGCTCGAGACCGCGGAGACGGTGCGCGAGAGCTACGACACGACCGTGCCCGGCGTGGCGCCGCCGGAGAGCGATCGGATCGAGCCGGTGTCGGGTCCGCTCGTAGAGACCGTGGCGGCGCATCGCTCGAGCGACGATTCGCCCCTGACGAAACGCTCCGCGCCTTCGGGTGGGCGTATCTCTCAGCAAACGCTCTCCTCCGAGCCCTCGGGCCCGCGCGCCCTCGCGACGACCGCGGCTCCGCGACGAGCGGTCGATCCGCCGGCGCCTCGAGCGACGACGCACCCGCTCGCCGCGGCGCTCTTCATCACCGTGAGCCTCGCCGGAATCGTGGGCGGCGCGCGCTACGCCTCGACGCTGAAGACGCCGGCAGCGGCGCCGAGCGCTGCGCCCGCGCCGACGGTGTGCACGCTCGGTCCCGCGCTCCGGCCGTGGCGCGTCGGCGACGCGGCCGTCACGATGTCGGCCAACGAAGACGGCGTCATCGTGTCGGCGGCGACGCCCACAGGCGCGCCGCGCTACGCGTCGGCGAGCAACGGCGACGGCGCCCTCGTGGCCTGGCCCGATCAGCCGCTCCTCCAGGACGTGAAGCAACGGCAGCACGCGTGCGCGACGACGTTCGGCCAAGAGGTCGCGGCGCTCGCCGCGTGGGTGCGACCGCAGTCTCCGCCGCGCGTCCGCGGGCTCTTCGCGATCCTCGGCAAGCCCGATCCCGACGCCGGCCCCTACGCGTTCGGCCGATCGATGGTCGCGTATCCACACGAGACGGAGAGCGTTCGTTGCGCGTCCGCGGGAACGCTCACGTTCGTCGCGAGCGTCGGTGAGGAGTTCGACCCCTTCACGCTCAGGGTGAAGATCCCCGGCTCGCTCCGCGTCGTCGTCTTCGACGGCCCGCGCATCGCGACCGACAGCGTCAAGCTCACCGACATCAACGAGATCGCCGTCGCCGCGAGCCTCGAGCGCGTCGTCATGGCAGTGACGACGACGCGATCGATCCTCCTTCAAGTCCACGATCTGCGCGCGAACCCGATCGCGCAGATCCTCGCCGCGATCCGCGAAGGCATCTCCCAGACGGTGGTCGCCGTCTCCAAGAGCCGGACGCACCTCGCCTGGGTGCAGGAGAAACCGCGAAGCATCGAGTGGCGATCGATGGATCCTGGACACGTCGACGCCACCGGGCTCGCGGCCGAGGGCCGCGTCTTCTCTCCCGCGCTCGCGACACATCGCGACGGCGTGCTCTTCGCGTACGGGCGCCAGGAGAACGATCGAACGTCGATCAATCTCGGCAGCGGCGCCACGCTGGCCGAAGCCGCCGAGCGCGCGGTCGTCGTCGAGACCGCAGACGCGATCGACGACGTCTTGCTCACGCGCGGCAACGCGGAGACGAACCCGGCGTGGATCGGCTGGGTCGCGGGGAAGAACGAAGCGCGATCGATCCACGTCGCGCGCGTCGTCTGCCCTTGAGCGCCGTCAAATGCCGCGCCCGCCGCGGCGGTCTCGCATGACGAGCGCGAAGCAGAAGGCCGCCGCGAGCGCGGCGCTACCGAAGAGCATGGTGAAGACGGGCCCGAGCTCGCCGTGCTTCGAATCATAGGCTCGCGCGATGATCAGCTCTTGCACGACCGCGCCGAGGCTGCCGAAGCCGGAGATCATCGCCGTCGCGAACGTCGCCGCGCGGCGGCTGCCGATGTCGATCGCGCCGGCGCTCGTGAGGAGCGCGTCGGGCCCGTAGAGCGTGAAGCCGACGAGCCCGAGGAGCACGGCGAAGACGGTGACGCTCGCTCCGCCGGCGACGATGAGCAGCGCCGTCGCCGCGGTCATCGCGAGCACCATGAGCAGCGCGACGCCCGCGCGGCGGCTCCCGAAGTAGCGATCGGAGATCCAGCCGGTGAGGAAGACGCCGGGGATCCCCATGAGGTCGAAGATCGTGGCGTAGACGTTCGCGCGCGCGCCGGTGAGCCCGTAGTTGGTCTGGAGGAAGTACGCGGACCACGACCACATCGCGTAGCGGATGAACTTCGCGAAGAAGTAGAAGCCCGCGACGAGAAGGAGGTTCTTCCACGCGTCGCGCGAGAGGCCCATGAGGCCCGCTGGCTTCGGATCGTCGTTCGCGCTCTTCGCGTCGGGGTCGGGCGGATCTTCGATCGGCTCGAGGCCGACGTCTTCCGGACGGTTTCGCTGGAGGACGTAGAACTGGATCCAGACGATCGCGAGGACGGCGGCGCCGGTGTAGAAGCATAGGCGCCACGGCGCCGGCTCGCCGGGGCCGTGCCGATCGAGCACCGCGGCCATCACCCAGCCCGAGGTGAGCGCGCCGACCGTGAAGCAGTTCGACCACGCGCCCATCACCTTGCCGCGTTCGCGCTTGTGGAACCAGCCGGCCATCGTGCCGACGTTGCCCGACCACCCCGTGGCCTGCGCGAGGCCGTTGACCGCGACGAGCCCCATCATGACGGGGATCGAGAGCGTGACGCCCATCATC
The DNA here is from genome assembly GCA_019637175.1 of Labilithrix sp. Classification (GTDB taxonomy): domain Bacteria; phylum Myxococcota_A; class Polyangia; order Polyangiales; family Polyangiaceae; genus Labilithrix. The sequence continues at coordinate 26,526 of JAHBWD010000075.1, forward strand.
GCGGTGACGGCGATCGAGAGCGCCATGCCGATCAGCACGTTGAGCCGCGGACCGAGGCGCGTGCCCAGGCCCGCGGCGACGAACTGTCCGATCGCGTACGCGACGAGGTACGCCGCCCAGACGTTGCCGAGCGTCGTCGCGCTCCAGCCGGTCTCCTTGCCGATCGCCGCCTTCGCCGCGGAGAACGGCTTGCGGCAGAAGTAGAACCCGACGTACGAAAGCCACGTCGACGCGAAGACCTTCGCGCGCCACTCTTTGTGGGCGATGGAAAGCGTCTGGCTCAGGTACGGAAATGTACCTGGAAGACGCTCAGCTCACACGTTCGATGATCGTGGCGATGCCCTGGCCGCCGCCGATGCACATCGTGACGAGGCCGGTCGCGAGGTTCCTCCGCTCGAGCTCGTCGACGAGCGTGCCGAGGAGGATGGCGCCGGTCGCGCCGAGTGGATGGCCGAGCGCGATCGCGCCGCCGCTAGCGTTGACCCGCTCGGGGTCGATGTCGAGCGCGCGCACCGTCTGGAGAACGACCGCGGCGAAGGCTTCGTTGATCTCCCAGAGGTCGATGTCCTTCGCGACCATGCCCGCCATGCGGAGCGCCTTCTCCGACGCGGGCGCGGGCGCCGTCAGCATCAGCACCGGATCGCTGCCGAGCGTGGCCATCGCGCGGATGCGCGCGCGCGGCTTGACGCCGTGCTCGCGAACCCAGCTCTCCGACGCGAGGAGCACCGCGGCCGCGCCGTCAGCGAGCCCGCTCGAGTTGCCCGCGGTGTGAACGTGGCGGATCGTGCCCGCCCGCGGGTGGGCGGCGAGGGCGATCCCGTCGAGCGTACGCCCGGGCTCGACCTCCGTTTGACCCATCGCGACGAACGACGGCTCGAGCTTCGCGAGGCCGGCCGCGGTCGTGTCTTTCCGAGGGAGCTCGTCGGCCGCGAGGTGCACCTTCCCTGTTTCGCGATCGACGACCGGGAAGAGGCTCCGCGCGAAGCGACCTTCTTCGATCGCCGTGGCCGCGCGCTGCTGGGAACGAAGCGCGTAGGCGTCGACGTCTTCGCGCGAGAAGCCTTCGAGGGTCGCGATCAGATCCGCGCTGATCCCTTGAGGGACCTGGAAGAAGCGCTTGCGGAGGGCGAGGTTTCCGCCGTCCATGCCGCCCCCGTCGGAGCCCATGGGCACGCGCGACATGCTCTCGACGCCTCCGCTCACGACGAGCGACTGCGCGCCCGACATGACGCCCATCGCGCCGAAGTGAACCGCCTGGAGCCCCGACGCGCAGAATCGGTTGAGCGTCGTGCCGCTCACCTTCGTGGGCCAACCCGCGGCGAGGAGGGCGTTGCGCGCGATGTTCGATCCTTGCTCGCCCGCCTGCGAGACGCACCCGATGACGACGTCGTCGACCTCGCCTTTCGCGATCGAGACCCGCGACGCGAGCGCCTCGAGCGCCTGCGCGAGGAGCTCTTGCGGATGAACGCCGGAGAGCGCGCCCTTGCCGGCCTTGCCGCGCCCGCGCGGCGTTCGAACGGCGTCGAGGATGAATGCAGAGCTCATGCGGAGCGTCCTTTCGGTGGCGAACGAGCGTTCGATCCTGCGGTCCATGCGGTGCGATCACCGCGGATTCGTGCTCCTTGATATGCGAACGATCGTGCTATTTGTCAAGCACTCGCGGCCACGTGACCGCGACGCTCGTTCCTTCGCCCGGCTCGCTCGTGAAGGTGACGTGCGCGCCCGAGGCGCGCGCGACGGTCTTCACGGCGAAGAGCCCGAGGCCGGTGTTCCGGCCGCTCTTCGTCGTGAAGTACGGATCGAACACGCGCGCGGCCTGCTCTGGGGTGATCCCCGGCCCGCGATCGCGCACGTCGAGCGAGACGCCGGAGGGTGAGGCGCGCACCACGACGGTCACGGTGCCGCCGTCGGTCATGGCCTCCTTCGCGTTGACGACGAGGTTCAGCAGGATGCGCTCGACGTCCGCGCGGCGCGCCGGCACGAGCGCCTCGAGCGCGAGCTCGGTGACGAGCGCGTGGCCCGCGCCGAGCAGCGCCTCGAGCGTCGGCCGCGCGTCGTCGACGACGAAGGAGAGATCGGTCTCGATCCCGACGGTCGGCCCCGGCCGCTCGAGCTCGCGGAGTTGATCGACCACGCGCGCCGCGCGCTGACAGTCGGCCACGACGGCGCCGAGCGCGCTGCGGCGCTCGCTCGCTTCGCTCTCGTCGAGCGCGCGCTCGGCGCTACCGCTGATGGCCTGGAGCAGCGTGTTGACGTCGTGACCGATCGCGCTCGCCGTGCGCACGACCGCTTCGGCCTGACGCACGCGCGCGAGCTCCGCCTCCGCCGTCCGCAGGCGCTCCTCCATCGCGAGGCGCATCGCCTGCTCGAGCATCGAGCTCACCATGTCGGCCACCGAGACCGCGAAATCGACCTCGCGCGGCGACCACGCGCGCGCAGGGCCGGTGTGCTCGTGGCAGACGATCCCCCAGATTTCGCCGCCGACGAAGAGCGGAGCGTCCATCATCGACGTGACGCCGCGGGGCACGAGGTAGGCGTGCCCGAGCTCACGCGTCCGCGGATCCGCGAGGGCGTCTTCGGCGACGACCACCCGGCGCGAGAGCACCGCCTCGAGGTACGCGGGCCACGCGGAGAGCGGGAGGGAGATGTCTTCGCCGGAGATCTCCTTCGATCGTTGATCGTGGAGAACGACGCACCGGAGCGTCGCGCGATCCGCCGCGAGCGACCAGATGCCGACGCGGGTGACGTCGAGCGTCGTCGCGCTCACGCGCACGGCGGCGTCCATCGCGCGCTTCAAGTCCGCGAACTGTTCGATTCGAATCTGCGCGATCTCGAGCCGCGCGTGCTCGAGAAGGCTCGTCCGGTCCTCCATCTTCCCTCCACCCTCCGGAACGGAGGATGATCGCACGCATCGCCTCGGACGCCTATGGACGATAGGGTGAGGCCGTGGCCGCGGTCGCGGTCACGGCCGACGAACACCGACGTCACCGCGTCTCGACGCGCGTGGACGAAGCGCGGATCGTTCAGGCGGCGCCGAGCGCGTCGAGACCCTTGCCGCCGCGCGGCGTGAAGCGCGTGCCCTCGGGCTCGCCGGCGAGGAGCGGCATCGTTTCCATGATGAGATCGCGCACCCCCGGGATGGAGAGCGAGGCGCCGTGCGCCTTCTCGTCTCTCCAGATCTCCATGACGTGCACCGCGTCGGGCTCCGCGTTCGACGTGCTGACGACGTAGAGCAGACAGCCGGGCACCTGCTTCATCAGCTCCGCGGCGCGAAGGAGGTTCGCCGTGAGCGCTTCGCGCTTGCCTTCGAGCGCGGTCATCTTTCCGAACAGGCCGAACAGCATGACGTGCTTGTAACGCTGCGCGACTGCGGCGTCGAGCGGCGATACGATGGCGACTCGTGAGCGCCGAGCACCTCTGTTACACCGACGGCTCGTGCAAGTCCGACGGCGCGGGCGGCTGGGGCTTCTGCGTCAGGCCTCCGCGTGGCGCGCCGATCGAGGGCTACGGCAAGGCGACGCGCACGCTCGCCAAGGTGATGGAGTACCGCGCCGTCGCGGAGGCGCTCGCCGTGCTCCCCGAGGGCGCGAGAGCGGTCGTCTTCTCCGACAACGCGGCGCTCGTCGAGAACCTCGGCAAGAAGCTCGAGAGCTGGAGGGCGAGCGGCTTCGCGAAGGTGGATCCCTCCGTCGTCGAGAGCGTCGAGCGCATCGACGCCGCGATCGCCGCCAAGCAGCTGACCGTGCGATTCCAGTGGGTCCGCGCGCACAACGGCAACGCAGGCAACGAGCGCGCCGACGCGCTCGCGGCGCAGGGCGCGCGCGAAGCTCAAGGACCGAGGCGATAGCCTTCGATCGTGCCTGGCCCCTTCGCGGTGGCGCAGCTCGGGAGGTAGATCTTGTCGGCGACGGCGAGCGGCTGCGCGAAGCGCATGCCGGCGCCGGCGAGCGGCGTACGCGCGAGCAGCGCGCCGTCGGTCGCGCGGAGCGTCCATAGGATGCCCGATTGGCCGTCGATGATCTCGCCGACGACCAGCATGGGCTGACCGCGAGGGCCCTCGCGCACGAGGCGCGGGCGCGTGGGGTGCTGCCGGAACAGGCGGACGGCGTCGTCGCCGTCGAACGACGGGAACGTCCACGCCTGCTCGAGCTTCACGCCGCCGTCGCGCTCGCGCACGCGGAGCGCGACGATCCCTGCGGCGTGCGTTCGATCGAACATGAACGTCGGGACGAAGACGAGCGGGCCCTCGGGCGTATCGAGGACCTCGGGCTGCGTGACGGCCATCCCCGCCCAATCGGCGCGACATCGGTCTTCTCGCGTCCCGCAGTTCTCGACGAGCTTGCGTCGATCGAGCAGCGTGCCGAGGTGATCGGCGTCGACGACGTACGCGTGGCCGTCCTTCGGCGCGAGCACGAGCACCTCGCGCCCCGACGGGAGGCGCACGAGCGCGGGCGTCGATCCGCCGACGTAGTCGAGGCGCGCCCAGCAGTCGAAGAACGGCTGCCGATCGTCGCACACGCCGCTCGCCGGCGAGAACGGCGGATCGCCCGCCGGGATGCGCGGCACGAAGAGATCGCGACACGACGCGACGCACGCCTCCGTCGGGTTCGCCGGATCGATCCCGGCGCAGAGCGCCGGATCGCAGGACGGATCGAACGGGAGACCGCGCGTCGTCCGCATGAGCGTGTTCGCGTAGTCGCCGCGCGCGAGATCGAGCTGCCCGTTTCCCGCCGGCAGCACGAGCTCGTAGTCGTCGCCGCGCGCGCGCACGAGCGGACCGGAAGGCGCCCACAGACCGCCGCCGCAGCGGCGCTCTCGCGATCCGGACGCGCCCTCTGGACCGCAATCGCTCTCCGGCGTCGTCACGCGCGTCGCCGACACGGCGGCGCCGCCCGCGCTCCACGCGTCGAGATCGAGCTCGAAGATCCACCCGTGCCACGGCTGGATGTCGCGCACGTTGCCGAACGTCACGTAGGCGCGCCCGAACGTGTCGGCGGGTCGTCGCCCGACGACGATCGCACCGCGGCCGATCGCGTGCGCCGCGCGAAAGGGCACGTCGCCGCCGTGACCGGAGATCGTCGCCGACAGATCGACGGGCGCGAAGCGTGGATCGATCCGATGTGCCGCGAGATCGATCACCGCCACGCGATGCCGCAAGCGAACGTCGGAGACGAGGCGACCCTCGCCGGCTGTGGTCGTGTGATACCCGACGACGAGGAGCTTCGCGCCGGCGACGATCGCGGGCGTCGCCACCGCGTAGGCCTTCTCGCCCTCGGACGCGGGGAGCGCGACCGACCAGCGCTCCTTGCCCGTCTCGGCGTCGTACGCGCTCACCGTCCCGGCGCCTTCGGCCACGACGATCGACGTCCGCCCCTCTTCTTCCCACGCGAGCGGAGAGGCGAGCGTGCAGTCGGAGCGCTCGACGCCGGGGTTCTCCGCCGTCGGGAAGAGGCGCGTCACCGCCAAGGCATCGCCGGGCGACGGACGTGGATCGATGTCCTCGTCGCGCCGCGTCGAGTCGTCTTGGCACGCGTGGATCGCCGGCGCCGCGAGCAGCGCGAGGATCGCCGTGGCTCCCTTCAGGCGGCGCATATCGGCTCATCGTAGCGCACACACCACGTTCTCGCGGTCGATCGCGAACGCGCGACGTTCACGTCAAGCCGCCTCCGCGTCGGACAGCGAAGGTGAAGGTGCCTTCGACTCGCCGGATCGATCGAGGGCCCACTTGAAGAGCACCGGGCCGATCATCGCGTTGAGCGCGACGTTCGCGATGACGAGCGCGCGGAACTGGCCCCCGAACAGCGCGTACTCGCGCTCGATGACCGCGGCGAGACCTTGGGTCAGGCCCGCTTGCGCGACGAGCGACGTCCAAGCCCATCGCCGGAGGACGGGCTCGTCTTTCGCGAGGAAGCTCGAGACGCGCGCCGCGGCGAACGTGGTGAGCGCGCGCACGCTCGCGAGCCCGAGCGCCAGCGGCCAGAGCGTGCGGAGCAGCGGAACGTCGAGATCCGCGCCAGCGCTCGCGAAGAAGACGACGTACACGACGCCGCCCATCTCCTCCAGCGCATGGAGGAACTTCGCGCCTTGGTCGGAGAGGTTCTGGACGACGAACCCCGCCACCACGAACGTGAGCAGCGGATCGAACTGCAAGTAGTGGAGCACCTCGGTCGCACCGAAGCCGAGCGCGATGAGGACGATGAGGAGCTGCTTGCCCACGAGCCGGAGGTAGGCCGCGAGCAGCATGCCGAGCGTCGTCCCGATCGAGACGCTGCCCACGATCTCGTGGCCGAGCGCGCTGAACGCGTGGAACGAGAACGCCGCTCCGGGCTCGAGGAGCGGCCGAGCGATCGTCATGGCGCCGGCGAGAACGAGGATCACGACGACGTCCGAAGTCATGACGAACGCGAGCGCGAAGTTCGTCAGGCTCCCCTTCGCCCGGGTCTGCGAGAGGATGCCGAGCGTCGCCGAAGGGCTGCGGCTCGTCGCGACCACGCCCCAGAGGAGCGCGACCGCGATGACGCCGCCGGTCGTGAGCGAGCGCGTGAAAGGAACGAGATCGCGCGCCAGCATGAGCACGCCGCCGACGAGGACGGCGACGGCGACGGTCTGGACGATCGTCGCGATGACGAGCGAGCGCAGGCCGCGCCTGACCTGCTCGAGCCGCAGCTCGGCACCTCCTGCGAGCGCGATGAGCGCGAGCGCGAGCGTGTTGACCGGCGCGAGCTGCTGCACGGTCTGCGTGTCGATGAGCGCGAGCACGTGGGGTCCGGCGACGACGCCCGTGAGGATGTAGCCCGTCAGGTGAGGCAGCCCGAGCAGCTCGACGAGCTTCGCGACCAGCGTGCCGCCGAGGAGCAGCAAGCCGAGCGCGCCGATGAGGGCGGAAACGCCGCCCGAAGAGGGCACGAACCTGCTCGCGACGTACTGGACCCCGAAGACCGCGATGAGCCCCCCTACATCGACGACCCGATCGAGCGCCGTGCTCGCGCGTTTGCCCGCGGACATCGGCGACGACGCTACATGAGGGCGGGCCGCAGAGATAGTTGACACTCAAACGATCTCGCGTTCTCGCGGCGCCGCGACGCTCGGAGGCGCGAATCGAGCTGACGGCACGTTGAAACGGCGCTCGCGTGCGCTATAGCCTGGGCGCCGATGCCCGGTCGCCGCGATCCCGATCTCGTCAGCGTGCTCGAAGCCGCGTACGCGGTCGATCAGTCGGAGCCCGCGTGGCTGACGGGCCTCCTCGCGGCGCTGCGCCCCGCGCTCGACGAAGGGCTCGGGATCGCGGCCTACGTCTACGACACGGCGGATCGTCCGTTTCGCATCCGCAATCTCACGGTCGACGGCTGTCCCGTCGACGACGCGGGGATCGCAAAGCTGCAAGACAGCTCGTACGACGCCTACGTGCGGCGCTCGTGGATCGCGCGCGCGGCGATGATGGCGAGCGAGACGCCCGGCTTCGAGACCCACCCGGGCGTCCTCGAGGTGTTCAACCCGGTGGGCATCCGCGATCTCATGGTCGTCAACTGCCTCGATCCGATCGGCGTGGGCTGCTGGATCGGCGCTCCGCGCGCCGCGCTCGGCCGGCTCGACGACGGCGACCGCGAGCGATGGAACCGCGTCGCGGCGCACGTACGATCGAGCCTGCGCCTGCGCCTGCGCCTCGCGACGGGGGTTGCGACCGAGCCCGAGGCGTCCGGCCACGCCGAAGCCGTGCTCACGCGCGACGGCGGCGTCGTCGATCTCCGCGGCGCCGCCGAGGACGCGCGCGCAGCGCTCTGCGACGCCGTCCGCGACCTCGGTCGCGCGCGCGGCGAGCTCCGGCACGATCCCGATCGCGCGCTCCCTTCGTGGCCCGCCCTCGTGCGCGCGCGCTGGACGCTCGTGGAAGACTTTCACGCCGACGGTCAGCGCTACATCCTCGCGCGGACGAACGCGCTCCACACGAAGCCGATCGATCGCCTCTCGCAACGAGAGCGTCAGGTCGTCGCGTGCCTGTCGATGGGAATGACCAACAAGGAGGCCGCCTACGAGCTCGGGCTCTCGCACTCCACCGTGCGCGTCCTCGTCTCGCGCGCGAGCGCGAAGCTCGGCGCGAAGGCGCGCGAAGATCTCGTCGCGGAGTACCGTCGAGGCGATCTCGACCGCGCGAGCGATCCCTCATCGAGATCCTTCATCGCGCGGTAGATCGTCCCGAGGCCGACGGGGTCCTTCTGGTCCGGGCATCCCGCCTCGAGCGCGTTCGCGTCTCCCTCGCGCGCGCGCGCGTGAGCGCGCCGAGCTCGTGCGCAGGCAGCGAGCGTCGATCCATGTCCTCCTTTCTCTAGTCGATTTTCTCCCGAGGGCCGAGCGGCGCCGAAGCCGTATGGAGCGGGACGACGAGATAGCGCCGGCCGTTCGCGTGCGGCTCGGGCAGACGCCCCGCGTCGATGTTGATCTGAACGCTCGGGTAGAGGAGGCGCGGCTGCGCGAGGGTGGCGTCGCGCTCGGTGCGGCGCTTCACGAAGTCGGCGCGCGTCGTGCGTGCGCGGAGCTGCACGTTCGCCTCCTTCGACTTTCCGATCGTGGTCTCGTAGCGAAGCTGGCGCCCGTTCGGCTGGTAGTCGTGACCGACGAACACGCGCGTCGCGTCCGGTAACGCGTAGAGCCGATCGTGCACCGAGGTATACAGCGCGTCGGCGCTGCCGCTGGGAAAGTCGCAGCGTCCGGTGCCGTAGTCCTCGACGAAGAGCGCATCGCCGGTGAAGACGGCGTCGCCGATCACGTAGCTCACGCACGCGGCGGTGTGACCGGGCGTGGCGATGACCTCGATCGCGAGCGTTCCCGCGGAGAACTTCTCGCCGTCTTCGAGGAGGCGATCGAACTGCGAGCCGTCGACCGCGAAGCGCGCCGGGAGATCGAAGACGTCTTTGAACTCCTTCTGGACGTCGCGGATGCGAGCGCCGATCCCGACCTTCGCGTCGAAGCGACGCTTGAGGTACTGGCTCCCGCTCAGGTGATCGGCGTGCGCGTGCGTCTCGAGCACGTAGCGCAGCGCGAGCGCCTCCTGTCGCACCCAAGCCTCCACGGCCTCGAGCGACCTCGTCGACGTCGACGACGAGAGCGGGTCGTAGTCGAGCACGGGATCGATCACGACCGCGTCGCGACTGTCGGGGTCGAAGACGACATAGGTGAGCGTGGAGGTAGCCGGATCGTAGAAGGAGCGAGCTCTCATGGCGTCTTTCGTGAGAGCGAGCGTCGTGCCGAAAGGGTTCCCCTCTTCTCGATTTTCTTCGGAGCTTCTCTTTCCCCGAACCCTTTGGCCCGCCGCTGGCTCTCACGAGGGAATGTGGATCCTCGCCGCCATGCTCGCGCTCGCGATCGGGGTCGTCCTCGGAATGCTCGGGGGAGGCGGCGCGATCCTCACGCTCCCCATGCTCGTGCTCGTCCTCGGCGTCCCGCCCAAGACCGCGATCGCCATGTCGCTCTTCGTCGTCGGCACGACGAGCCTCGTCGGCTGCGCCCTTCACGCGCGCGCCGGCCGTGTGCGCTGGAAGATCGGCGCCATCTTCGGCGCGGGCGGCATGACGGGCGCCTTCGCGGGCGGCCGGCTCGCGCACTACGTCCCAGCTTCCGTGCTCATGCTCGGCTTCGCGGCGATCATGCTCCTGACCGCCGCAGCGATGCTGAGAGACACAGTCGAGCGAGAGCGACCGGCGCGAACGCTCGCGCTCGGGCGAGCGCTCGTTCTCGGCGCGGCGGTCGGCGTCGTGTCGGGCTTGGTGGGCGCGGGCGGCGGATTCTTGATCGTGCCCGCGCTCACGCTCTTGGGCGGGCTCGCGGTCCGCGAGGCGGTCGCGACGTCGCTCCTCGTGATCTCGATGCAGTCCTTCGCCGGTTTCGCCGGTCACTTCGAGCACGTCGTGATCGACTGGAGGCTCGCGGGGATCGTGACGGCCGCGACGATCCTCGGCACGGTGGCCGGATCGTCGATCGGGCAATCGACGTCGCCCGCCACGCTCAAGCGCGCGTTCGCGTGGCTCGTCCTCGGCATGGGCTCGTTCATCTTCGGCGCGCATCTCCCGATCGCCGCGACGGTCGTCGTCGTCGTCGGCGTGCTCGCCTTCGCCCTCACGGCACGGGCCGTCCGAGGAGCTCCAGCGTCCGCTTCGCGACGCGAATGAGCTGCTCGGCGCAAGGCTCGCATCCTCCGCCGCAGCAACGCGGCCACGCGTAGGGCTCGCGCAAGAGCGGGCGTACGATGTCGCGGTACGCGGGATCGAGCCCGTTCTCGTCGGCGGCCTGCGCGAGCGCTTCGTCGAGAGAAGGGGTGCTCATTCGCGGAGGGCGAGCGCGCGGCGCGCCTGTCCGCGAAGCGTAGCAGACGTGCATATATGCCTTGACGGACATATGAACATTGGAGTATATATCATCCAACGATGGAGTCGTCGTTCGCCATCATCGCGGAGCCGAACCGGCGCGCGATCCTGAGCCTGTTGGCGTCGTCGGAGCGATCCGTCGGCGAGATCGAGCACCGCCTGCGGATGCCGCAGACGTCGGTGTCGAAGCACCTCCGCGTGCTGCGCGAGGCCGGCTTCGTGGAGGCGCGGGTCGAAGCGCAGCGGCGCGTGTATCGGGTCCGGCCCGAGCCGCTGAGGGAGGTCGACGCGTGGCTCGCGCCGTTCCGGCGCCTGTGGGAGCGCCACGTCGACGCGCTCGAACGTCACCTCGACCGCATGGAGCAGGCGAAGTCGAAAGGCAGGAAGCGATGAGCAAACGCGACGCGTACGCGCCCGGCCCCGCGGCCGGCGTCGAGGTTCAGAAGGACGGAGAGAAGTGGACGCTCGTCCTCGTCCGCGAGCTCCGTCATCCGCCGGCGACGGTGTGGCGAGCGCTGACCGATCCGGAGCAGCTCCGCGAGTGGGCGCCGTTCGACGCCGATCGAAGCCTCGGCGCCGCGGGGCCGGTGACGCTCTCGACGGTCGGAACGCCGCAGCCGCAGGTCTCCGCGAGCACGGTGAAGCGCGCCGAAGCGCCGAGGCTGCTCGAGCACACGTGGGGCGATCACGATCTGCGCTGGGAGCTCGAGCCGCTCGGTAGCGGCACGCGCCTCACGCTGTGGCACGCCATCGATCGCCGCTACATCGCGTGGGGCGCCGCGGGCTGGCACATCTGCTTCGACGTCCTCGATCGGCTCCTCGAGGGCGAGCCGATCGGACGCATCGCCGGCCCCGAGGCGATGAAGGTCGAAGGCTGGCAGCGATTGACCGGCGAGTACACTGCGTTGACGCGGGGGAGCGAAGAATGAAGA
>JAHBWD010000076.1 GCA_019637175.1 Labilithrix sp.
CGTGAGAAGCAGATAGATGCCCACGCCCGTCGCGACGATGCCGCTCGCGAGCGTGATGTCGGTGACGAGCCCGAACGTCTTCTCGCGATCGAGCGCCGATCGCGCGTCGCCGTTGCACAGGTTGCCCGCCGCGCCGTCGGCGCATCCCGCCGAGGCGTCGCTCCGCGCGGAGAGCGTCAAGATCCCGAAGACGACGCCGGTCGCGATGAGCGCGCCGCCGGCGCCGACGAGGACGATCGGCAGGACCGACGTCGACTTCTCCGGTGGAGGCACGACGACGACAGGCTGCACGGCCGCGGGCTGGCCTTCCTCGCCCTTCCGCTTCTCTCGCTCCTCGCCGCGCTTCTCTTCCTCTTCCTTCGCCTTCTGCTCTTGTTCTTTCTTCTGTTCTTCGACGCGCTTCTTCAGGTTCGCGAGGCGCTTCTGGACGACGTCGCGGTCTCTCGCCTTGCCGCTCGCGAGGTACTTCTCGAGCGCGTCCGTCGCTTCGGCGTAGCGCCCGAGCCGCTCGAGCGCGTTCGAAACATTGAAGAGGAGCTGCGGGCGCCCGCTCAGCGTGTACGCCTCCTGGAACGCGGCGAGCGCCTCTTCGTAGCGCCCCTCCGCGTACGCGGCGTCGCCCTTGGCGAAGAGCTCCTTCGCGTGCGCGTCTTGCGCGGCCTTGTCGGGCTTCGGCTGCGCGGCTGCCTCCGGCGGGGCCGCGAGCAGCCCGAGCACCATGATCGTCGCGAACGTCGCCTTTCGGCCCCAGAGCCCCGCGTTCATTCCCAGGGGTCGATGTTATCCGTTCTCGAGCGGTCCGGCCCTTTTCCTTGTGGACGCGGCGGCTTTCCCTGCGGGCCCACGAAAGCGGGGCCCGTCGGGGGAGGCGGCTTGGGCGCCGCCGAGCCGGGGCCCGCGGGCGCGCTCGGTCGGAGCGCGATCTGCGGGAGCGGCGGCTGGGTCTCGTCGAACTGGACGAGGAGGGTCTCGTAGCCCGGCGCCGAGACGCGCAGGACGTGCTTGCTCCCGTCGCGGTTCATCGTCTTCGCGAATTTTCCCGTCCCGACGACGACGCCGTCGAGCTCGAGGACCGCGCTCTCGGGCGTGGTGTGGACGTTGACGTCGAACGTCGAGCCCGCGGGGGCCACCGCGCTCGGGGCCTCCGCGGGGGCGGCGCCCGCGGTGCGCGAGCTCCGCGAGACGACCACGCCGATCCCGATCACGACGGCGAGCGCGAGGCCGAGCGCGCCGAGCACGAGCGCGCCGCCGTTCTGTTTCTGCGGAGGCGCCGCGTAGACGGAGCTGTGGATGCCTTGCCCGAAGCTCGGCGTGCCGTCGTGACCGGCATGTTGAACGTTGGGGTGCATCGCGCTCGCCATGCCGCTCATCGAGGCCGCCGGCGACATGCTCGCGAGCTGCGCGCTCGGCACGGGCGTGGGCGGGAGCGATCCCGCGCGCAGGCTGCCGCTCGCGTTCCAGTTGTTCGACACCGCCGTGTTGCCGCTGATCGGACCGGCGCCGGTGATCGCCGCGACCCCCGCGCTCGGGCGCGAGAGCACCTGCGTGTACGGCACGACGACGGCCTCGGTGTGGTCGCTGTTCTTGAACGCCGGCTCCCAGATCACGCGCGCGCGATCGCTCGCGAAGGGCAGGAGCGCCTCGCCGAGCAGGCGCATCGAGAGGAAGCGATCGTCGGCGCGGAGCGCCATCGCGCGCACGACGACGCGCTCGAAGGCCTCGGGCAGGTCGGGCTTGAGCGCCCGCAGGGGCGGGTGGTCGCCCTTGCAGATCGCCATCGCCATCGTGAGAAAGTTGTTCCCCTTGTCGACGTACGGCCGCTGGCCCGTCACGCCCTCGTAGAGGATGACGCCCATCGAGTACTGATCGGTGCGCCGATCGGGCGCCTTCTCGGCGCGCACGCTCTCGGGCGACGCGTAGTGCGGCGTCCCGACGAAGGCCGAGTCGGTCGTGAGCGCCGCGTCGGCCGACTCGCTCACGAGCTTCGAGATGCCGAAGTCGAGGACCTTCGGCACCGTCTCGCCGTTCCACGATCGCGCGAGGAAGATGTTCGACGGCTTGAGATCGCGGTGGAGCACGCCGTGCTCGTGCGCGAAGTCGACGGCGGCGATGATCGGGAGCAGGATGTCGACGAGCGTCGCGATCGGGAGCGAGCCGTCGCGCTTGATCACCTGGCCGAGCGTCTCGCCCTCGAGATACTCCATGACGAGGCACGGCAGCCCGTCGATGACGCCGCAGTCGGTGATGTCGACGATGTTCGGGTGTCGCATGCGCGAGGCGAGCTGCCCCTCGCGTAGAAACCGCTGCACGACGATCTGATCGTCGAGGAAGCGCCGGCGGAGCGTCTTGATCGCGACGCGCTTGTCGAGCGTCGTGTGCACGGCGTCGTAGACGTCGCCCATGCCGCCGGAGCCGATACGTGACTTGACGTGATACTGACCGAGCGTGCTCGCGGGGAGCAGGTCGAGGGAGCCACGGTCCGCCACACCCCGAGCATAACACGACCCCTGAAAAACTCAGGATCGCAGCTTGTTTAGCCCATCCAGAGCCGCGACCTTGTAGGCCTCCGCGAGCGTCGGATAGTTGAAGACAGTGTCGCGGAAGTACTCGATGGTGGCGCCGAGCGCGATGACGGCCTGGCCGATGTGGATGATCTCCGCCGCGTTCTCGCCGATCGCGTGGACGCCGAGGACGCGCCGCGACGCGGGATCGAACAGGATCTTGAGCAGGCCGATCCGGTCTCCGACCATCTGGGCCTTGGCGAGCTCGTCGTAGCGGGCGACGCCGACCTCGTAGGGGATCTTGGCCTCGGTGAGCTCCTGCTCGTTGCGGCCGACCATCGAGATCTCGGGGATCGTGTAGATGCCGTAGGGGAGGAGGTTCGAAGGGATCGCCTTCGCCTCGTCGAACATGTGGAGGCTCGCGAGCCGCCCTTGCTCCATCGACACCGACGCGAGCGACGGGAAGCCGATGCAGTCGCCTGCGGCATAGATGTGCGGCACGTTGGTCTGGAACCACTCGTTGACCTTCAGGCGCCCGCGCGCGTCGGCCTCGAGGCCTGCCGCGGCGAGCGCGAGGCGATCGGTGTTGGACTGGCGGCCGACGGCGTAGAGGAGCGCGTCGGCGCGCACGGTCTTCCCGCTCTCGAGCTTCGCGGCGACGACCGATCCGTTCGCGCCTTGTTCGAGGGCGCACGACACGACGTTCTCGCCCAGACGGAACGTCACGTTGTGGCGTCGCATGTGATAGGTGAGCGTGTCGATGATCTCTTCGTCGACGAAGTCGAGGATGCGCTTCCGCGAATCGATCAGCGTGACCTCGCCGCCGAGCGCGCAGAGCATCGACGCGTACTCGAGGCCGATGACGCCGGCGCCGACGATGACGAGGTGCTTCGGGATCTCTTCGACGTTCGCGAGCTGATCGCTGTTGAAGATCCGCTTGCCGTCGACGGCGATGCTCGGGTTCTCCGCCGGCCGCGTTCCGCACGCGACGAGCACGCGATCGGCCTCGACGCGCTCGGCTCCGCCTCCTTGCAGCTCCACGAGGAGCGTGTGGGGCCCCTCGAAGCGCGCCGATCCGTGCACGACCTCGACGTCGTTGCGCTTGAGCTGCGCGCGCACGACCTCGATCTCGTGCTGGAGGACGGGCCGTACGCGCCTCTCGAGATCCGAGACCGCGATCGCGTCTTTGAGCCGGTAGTCGCGCCCGTAGAACGCGCGCTGCCGGAAGCCGGAGAGGTAGAGCACCGCTTCGCGCAGCGTCTTGCTGGGGATCGTGCCCGTGTGGAGCGACACGCCGCCGATCCGATCCTGCCGATCGATCACGACGACGCGCTTGCGGAGCTTCGCCGCGCAGATCGCCGCCTTCTGCCCGGCGGGGCCCGATCCGATGACGACGAGATCGTAGCGATCGCGCATGCGACCGTTACTTTACTCGCGTCGTGTCGCGTCGCTACTGCTCGATGCAGTAGATGCGATTCACCTCGGAGCACGGCTCGGTGCCGAGGTTCGTCCAGCTGTTCGCGCCGCCGTTGTTGGCTTCACCGACGCGGCCGGTGCCGCCGCCTGCCCACTGCGCGCAGTCGGGACCCGAGTAGGTGCCGTTCGAAGTGGTGCCCGTCCACACGCGGTCTTCGGCGTCGGGGAGCGCGGCGCCGTTCTCGTCTCGGTTGAGCAGGTGTTTCAGCTGCGTCGTGGCGAGGCCCGCCTTGTCGTCGGCGACGAGCTCGCCGGTCGGCAGGAACCAAGGGCCGGCGCTCGTGACGCGATCGATCGCGTTCGTTCCGGGAACGGAGAGCCACGCCTTGTACGTGCCGCCGAGCTTCGCGGCGGCGAGCGTGTTGCACAGCGCATCTGCGGCAGCGAGGCCGCCCAGGTTGCCGCTTCGAAGCGCCGACGACGCGAACGCGCGCAGCGGCTTCTTCGCGACGTCGGGCGCCGCCTCCGGCACGTCCGTGCCCGCGTCGACGGGCTCGTCGATCGTCGTCGGCTCGGTCGGCGCGCCCGCGTCGCTCCGCGCCTGGCGGCCCGGCAGATCGACGCCGCTCTCCGGCTCTTCATCGGGCGAGGCGTAGCCGAAGCACGCGACCATCCCGGCCGCGAGCGCGAACGCAACGAACCCATGACCGAGCATGCCCGAGCGCATACCGACCCGCCCTCTCTTCCTCCGAAGGATACAACCGGCGGGCCGTCAGCGCTCGTTCTGCCGGATGGAACGCGCGCGATCCAGGGGCCTCGCCGATCCATCGGGGAGCCATGAGGCGTCTCGCTCTCGAGAAAAGGACGAATGTGGAAGAGCGAACACGGACCGGGGACCCGGGAATGGAGAGAAAGACGAATGTGGAAGAGCGAACACGGACCGGGGAACCGGGAAGTGCCCACTGCCGCGCACCGCGACGCGCCTCGTCCATCCCGGCCCGCCTCTCGCTCTCGAGAAAAGGACGAATGTGGAAGAGCGAACACGGACCGGGGAACCGGGAAGTGCCCACTGCCGCGCACCGCGACGCGCCTCGTCCATCCCGGCCCGCCGCTCAGCTCCCTGTTCTCTGTTCCGTGTTCGCTCTTCCACATTCGACCTTTTTCTCGGGCAACTTTGGCGCGAGCAGGGCCGATGGGAGCGGCATGATCGATAGGCAGGTTCGGGGGCGGGATATCGCAGAGCGGACGATGGATCTGGCGGTGCGCGTGGTGAGGATGGTGGAAGGGCTGCCCCGCAAGCTCATGACGCGGCACATCTCGCAGCAGCTTCTGCGCGCGGCGACGGCCGGAGGAGCCAACTACCAGGAGGCCCGACACGCCGAGAGCCGCGCCGACTTCATCCACAAGGTCCGCGTCGCAGCGAAAGAGACCTCCGAGACGCTCTACTGGCTCCAACTACTCGAGCGCCTGGGCGTCAGCGACCTCGGCCCGCTGATGCGGGAGGCCGACGAGCTCGTCGCCATCCTCGTCGCCTCCGCCAACACCGCCCGCGCCAACAGCTGATCCTCCCCCCGCCGTCCCGTTCCCCGTTCCCCGTCCCGTGTTCGCTCTTCCACATTCGTCTTCTTCTGCACTTCCCGGTTCCCCGTCCCGTGTTCGCTCTTCCACATTCGTCTTCTTCTGCACTTCCCGGTTCCCCGTCCCGTGTTCGCTCTTCCACATTCGTCCTTTTCTCGAGAGAGCGAGAGCCTCACGGGCGAGCGAGCTCTCGAGTGGCCGCGATCCCGGGCATGAAGAGATACGCGCCGCCGCGCACGTGCACGAAGCGCGGCACGCCGGTGACGCGCTTGCGCACCGGATCGGCTTGCATCGTGAAGCATCCGCCGCCGGGGCCGGCGATGGGATCGGGATCGTCGTAGAGCCCGAGGCCTTTGGGGTTGTTCATCCACGTGTTCTGGGTGAACTCGAACTGGCGCGAGATGTCGGCGCAGAAGCAGAGGAAGTGCAGGCCGCGGCCGGAGCGCTCGTCGTCGACGTCGTCGGATCGGAGCAGCTCGCGCGGCGTCATCGTGGGATCGACGGGGCGGCCGAAGGCGCGCCCGCGGCGCACGATGCGGTGGCGGTTGACGAGCTTGATCGCTTCTTCCTTGCCGAAGTCGATCATGTCGTCGCGCGGGTTCGTTCGACGGATGTGCGAGCCGATGGGGCAGACGTGGCCGAGCCTGTCTTCGCTCGCGAAGCCGAAATCGTTCTCGTCGGCCGCGTTGCGGCCCGGATCGGCGTCGGCGTAGCCGATGACGGGCGCGCCGCTCGGCCAGCGGCCGACCATCCGCGACGCGAGCCACTCGGGCTGCACGCCGAGGCGCTCGGCCTCCGCGGCGACGAAGCTCCAGAACGCGCCGACGTCTTGGCGGAGTGTGCGCGCGACGAGGTAGCTGCCGTTGCGGCCGAACGCAGGCCCCGCGGGCAGCTTGCCGTACTCGTTCGGGTAGCCGAGGAGGATCTCGCCGGCGTTGATCGTGTTCGCGTGGCTGCCCGGCCGCCGATCGTGGAAGCCGCGCACCTCCGGCTGGCTGACGCCGTCGCGAAAGCCGAAGTGCTCCTTGCGATCGGCGAGCAGCTGCGTCGAGAGGAGCCCGAGCTCCGCGAGGCCGCTCGCCGCCTGCTCCGCGCGGTGATCGGCGACCCGCTCGGCGAGCTCGCCGTCCGTCCGCGCGTAGAGCAGCAGCATCACGTGGAGGCGCGGATCGGGGACGTCGTCTTCGCTCGATGCCGCGTCCGCCGGCGCGCGGCCCCACCACCAGTGCGCGGGCGCGCTCGTGTCGCCGTCGCCGAGCAGGCGCTTGCGATGGCGCGTGACCATTCCGTCTTGCAGCTCGCGCGAGAAGCCCTCGAGCGTCTCCCGCGGGAGCCCGAGCCGCATGAGCCCGGCCGCGGTGAACGCGACGTTCGTGCACGCCGCGGCCTCGCGCGGCTCGACCGCCGCCGTCGTGAGCGGCAGCGCGGCGAGCCACGCCTTCGCCTTCGCGGGATCCGTCACCTCGAGCAGCACGAACGCCGCCGCCTGCATCGCGGCGTAGCCTCGCAGGATGATCCCCTGGATGTCGTCGAGCTCTAGAGTCGTCGCAGCCACTCGAGATCTCCCTTCTCGTCGAACAGCCCTTCGCGGATCTTCATGTTGTCGGTGATGTTGCGGAGCGTGAGCTCGGGGTACGCGCTGAACCAGACCTGCGTGGGGAGCTGACCCGCGCGCGTCCACGTCTTGAAGCGCTGCTCGTCGAGCGCGCCCCGCCACAGGAGAAAATAGGTCCGGGGGAAGCCGACGGTGTTGCTCCAGATGCTCGTGAGACCTTTGGCGGCTTTGTCGATGAAGTCGCCGAGGTAGTTCTCCCAGCTCCCGTCGAAATTGCTGAAGAAGAGCACGCGGGCGGAGCGCGTCGGGGCCCGGCCGTCTGCGGCTGGGCGTCGGGAGGGCGCCCCTTCGATCAGCACCCAGCGCGCGAAGTGGATCGTCGGGATGTCGCCGAGCTTGCCGCTGTCGAAGATCAGGTTCGCCAGGAAATCGATCACCCCGAGCACGAGCCGGATCGTCACCAGGCGCAAGGGATCGCTCTTCACGTCGACGACGTGGGAGAGCTGGTTCTGGAGGAGGCCGCCGCGATCTTCGTTCCTGACGAGCGCTTCGGTGTGGTCCATCTCTTCGCGGGTCGCGTCGACCGGCCGCTCCTCGTCCGTCTCCTCGAGCTCGCGGAACTTTCCGATCGATCCGAGGAGGCGAACGAGATCCGGCAGCACCGACACGAGCCGGCGGAACGCGCCGAGCCTCCGCGGCCACACCTCGCGCTTCGGCGGCGGCTGCGAGAGCCCGGCGTTCGTCACGTACGTCCGAAGCGCGTCCGCCACGGCGCGGGGATCGCTCCCGAGATCCGTCTTGTCGATGTACTCCTCGAGCGCGCGCCGGAGGTTGGCCTCGTGGACGATCTGCGCGCGCGTTCGCCCGACGACGCCGACGTAGAACGTCGAGTGGGGGACGGCGTGCTCCCGGAGGAACGCGAGCGAGGCCTCCTTCCCGCCCGCGAGAGGATATCCCTCGCAGAAGGAGAAGATGGCGTCGAAGCCGGGGCCCGCGTGGGTCACGAGCTCGTCGAGGTGCGCGTCGAGCTCGCCGTCGAAGTTCGTGCTCATCACGAGCGAGTCTTCAGAGGCGGGCGCGCCCTCGTCGTCGCGCGGCGCCGGCACGATCACCCAGCGCATGAAGTGCACGCTCTTCAGCGCGCCGAAGTCGACGTCCTGCTGCGTCGCGATGTTCTGGCCAATCCGCTCGAGCAGCCGATCGAGATCGGCGCGGCTCTTCGCCGGAGAGAGCGGCGCGAGCACCGTCAGCGCGCGCTGCACCGACACGGCCTCGTTCGCCGGGATCGAGCTGCGCGCTTCCTTCTCGGCGCTCGGCCGCCTCACCACCGGCCTCGGCCCCGACGGCTCGTGCCCCGGCGCGATCGCCGGCTCCCCCCATGTGCTCCGTGCGGTCATGGGCTAGAGGAGACTACGAGTCGGGCGCTTCGTCATCCCCCACGAGGGGTACGGGGGTAGCATCGGCGGCGTGGTGCGTCGTGAAAACGAAGGTCGCTCGTCCGGAAGCCCGGGCGGACGCCCATCGTCGAGCTGCGCTTCTCCAGCGGGTGTGAGTCCCGCATCGGTAGGCATCGGAGCGCCGAGTAGCAGACCTCCGGCGACGAGAGAGATCACGTCGTCCGAAGCGAGGTGTCGAAAGCCCGCCAAGCAGCGCGAGCTGCGCAACGGGAAGCAAGCCCGCGGGCCGCAACATGAAGTGAAACCTGCAGCCTCGACAGATGAACAATCCTGGAGCCGAGCCGCTCACTGTGCAGCCCTCGTCCGGGCAAAGTGGTTCGTCTAAGCCGAAGGCGAAATCGAACGCCGCACAGCGGAAGTCCGAGGGGACCGTACTACCGAAGAGCGGGCGCAAGCCCTACGAACGAACGCCGTGCAGAACAACGCGGCGGGAGGGAAGGATCCCTGCGGTGGTCACGTCGACGGAGCAGGTGAGCGCGAGGGAATGTCCGGCAAGTCCGGTTCTAACGCCCCCGGCGGCCGTAGGCCGCGCGACAAAGTGCAACGACTGCAACGTAGGCTCTGGGCCGCAGCCAAGCGGGCACCGGGGAGGCGCTTTCATGCATTATACAACCACACCTGGAGGCGTGACGTCCTCTTGGAGGGGCGAAGCTGACGCGTGGACGCGCGAGTACTTCGAGAACCTCGGGCTCATCCGCCTGCGTGGCACCGTCCGTTACCCGGAGCAGCCCTTCTGGAAACAGGAGGCCGCGTAATGCTGCGAGTCGACCGACCACCGGTAAGCCGTGTGCGGGAAATCCGCATGCACGGTTTGAAAGGGGGTCCTGCTCTAGCATCGGCCGTGAGGCCGGAAGGAAAGTAGGATCTACCAATGAAGCTGCTCCGCCTCTGGTTCGGGCTCTCCGTCGCGGTTCGCCGCCGCGAGTACCTTGCGTCGGGCGTCGCGCTGATGTTCCTCAAGGTGCTGATCGACAACGCGCTCGCCCTGAAGGCGACCGGAAAGATCTGGCCCCCGCTCGCGTACCTCGCGCCGAGCTGGACGTACAAGTCGAGCGCGATCGGTCCGAGCCCCTCGTGGCTCCTCCTCACGATGGCGTTCGTCGCGCTGCCGTTCGTGTGGATCGGCGTCTCGATGAGCGTTCGCCGCGCCGCCGACGCGGGTTGGTCGCCGTTCGCGGGGCTCCTGTTCCTCGTCCCGATCGTCAACTACGTCGCGATGATCGTGCTCGCCGCCGTTCCGTCGTCGCGCACCGGCGCGAGCTGGGTGCCGCCGCCGCCGGGGCCCTATCGCGCGCGCGACGAGGCGCCGGCTTCGCTCCCGAAGCGCGAGATGGAGCCGGGCGTGAAGGCGACCCTCATGGGCCTGCTCGCGTCGATCTCGCTCGGCCTCGCGATGGTCACGATCTCGATTTACTCGATGCAGCTCTACGGCGCCGCGGTCTTCTTCGGGACGCCGTTCGTCATGGGGGTGGCGACCGCGTTCGCCTACAACCGCCACGTGCAACGATCGCTCGCCATGAGCGTCGCGCTCGCGCTCCTCAGCGTGATCATCACCGGCAGCGTGATCCTCCTCTTCGCGATGGAGGGGCTCTTGTGTCTCGTGATGGCGCTGCCGATCGCCGCCGCCCTCGCGGTGCTCGGCGCGATCGCCGGCTGGGCGATGGCTCGGCAGGCGGGCGCGCGCACCGCGCACCTCATGGTCGCGTTCCTCGCGCTGCCCGGCCTCGCCGAGGCCGAGCACCAGACGGCTTCGCCGCGCCTCCACGAGGTGACGACGTCGATCGAGATCGACGCGCCGCCCGAGCGCGTCTGGCCGAACGTGATCGGCTTCAGCGAGCTGCCGCCGCCGCCGGAGATCTACTTCAAGCTCGGCATCGCGTATCCGATGCGCGCAAACATCAGCGGCGAAGGCATCGGCGCCGTCAGGCGGTGCGAGTTCTCGACCGGCCCGTTCGTCGAGCCGATCACCGTGTGGGACGAGCCGCGGCGCCTCGCCTTCGACGTCACGTCGCAGCCGCCGTCGATGACGGAGCTCAGCCCGTATCGCGACGTGAAGGCCGCGCACCTCGAGGGCTACATGGTGTCGAGGCGCGGGGAGTTCCGCCTCGTGCCGCTCGAAGGCGGCCGCACGCGGCTCGAGGGGAGCACGTGGTACACGCTCGCGATCTTCCCCGAAGACTACTGGACGATCTGGGGCGAGGCGCTGCTCCACTCGATCCACGGCCGCGTTCTGTCGCACATCAAACGCCTCAGCGAGTCCGGAGCGCGAGACTAGCGAGGGCTCCTTCGAGGTACGCGCGTTGCGTGGATCCGTGGCGTGCGTGGCCGAGACATGCGCGTACATCGGCGCGCGCAGAGGCGCGAAGATCCGCGGGCGACGGTGCGGCAGCTCGTGCGCACCGCGCTCGCCCTCGAGCACGAAGATCCCGAGGTCAGGCGCCTCCTCGCCGTCGAAGCCCTCGTCGCCTGCGGCGAGATCGAGGCGGGGCTCGCCGACGCGGGGCTCGACGCCCTCTCGATCGCGGCCGCGACCGACGAGCTCGCGACCGTCGTGCTCGGTCACCGCAGGCACGGGCGCAGCGCGGCGGCGGCGCTCGAGCGCGCCGAGCTGCCCGATCGGCTCGAGGTCGCGACGCCGGCCGGCTTCGCCTACGACGGTCTGCACCCCGAGTCGTTCGCGTGCGCGATGGAGACGCTCGACGTCGCGATGCCGGTGCTCGTCGTCGGCGTCCGCTCGATCGGGACGACGCTCTCGGCGGTCCTGGTCGCGGCGCTCCGCGCGTGGGGCGCGAGCGCGACGCGGGTGACCGTGCGCGCCCAAGGGCCGGCAGACGATCGCGACGTCTCTCTCGGACAGCGCGAGCGCGACGCCGTGCATCGAGCGCACGACATCGTGATCGTCGATCAAGGGCCGGGCACGAGCGGCGCGAGGTTCCTCGCCGCCGCCGAGGCGATCGTGCGCGAGGGCGTTTCGCCGTCGCGCGTGCGTCTCATGTGCAGCCACCCGCCGAACCCGCGCAAGCTGACCGCGCCCGACGGCGCGGCGCGCTGGTCGGCGTTTCGCACCGTGGTCGCGCCGGACGGCGTGCGCGCGCCCGACGGCGTGCGCGATCTGTCGGCCGGCGTGTGGCGGCGCGCGCACTACGACGACGAGTCGAAGTGGCCCGCGAGCTTCACCACGAGCGAGCGTAGGAAGCTCGTCTCGGCGAGCGGCGATCTCGTCAAGTACGAAGGGCTCGGGCGAACCGGGCGAGACGCCCTCGCGCGCGCGCGCTCGCTCGCCGCGGCGGGGCTCGCGCCTTCTCCGCGGCCCGTCGGCGACGGCTGGGTCGCGTATCCCTGGCGCGGGCGCCCGCTCGCCGCGCTCGATCGAACGCCGGCGCTCGTCGATCACTTGGCGCTCTACTGCGCGCGCCGCCCCGAGCTCTGTCCGGTGCCGTCGTCGTCGTCGCCCGTCGATCTCGACGCCATGGTGGAGCACAACCTCGCGGTCGCGTTCGGCGTCGAGATCGAGCATCAGCCTCTCTCCGTCGTGCGCCCGGCGATCGTCGACGGACGCATGATGCCCCACGAGTGGCTGCGCGCAGACGACGGCGCGGTCCTCAAGGTCGACGGCGTCGCCCACGGCGACGACGCCTTCTTCCCGGGGCCGACGGACATCGCCTGGGATCTCGCGGGCGCGATCGTCGAGTGGCAGCTCGACGCCGCGGCGACCGAGCGCCTCCTCGAGAGCTATCGCCGCTTCTCGGGCGACGACGCTCGCGCGCGCATCACGCGCTGGTTGCGCGCGTACAAGGCGTTTCGCCTCGGCCTCTCGGCGTTCGCCCGCGATCAGGCGCTGGGCACGCCCGAGCGAGGCCGCCTCGAGCGCGATCTCGAGCGCTATATCCGGACCTGATCGCCGCGAGCGGAGGCGTGCCGATTGCACTTCCTCGCACCCATGTGGCCGATTCCCAAGCACCGCATCACGAGCCTCGGTGGCGCGCGGCTCGAGGTGCGCCTGAAGAACGATGTCTCTGCGACGGCGCTCTTCGATCGCGTACTCGTCGTCCACGCGGGGCTCTTCGACATGAACGCGCCGCACGCGAAGTCCGATCACGAGCACGCGATCGACACGTGGCAGTGGATGCTGCGGCTCGATCATCGCGTCGGTCTTGGTCCGCAGCTCGCTGCGCTCTTCCACGACGTCGAGCGGCTCGAGCGGGAGGCCGAGCGTCGCGCGGGCGGCTGCGCGCGCGACTATCAGAGCTTCGACGACGCGCGCGCGCGACGCGGAAGCGAGATCGCCCACGGCGTGCTCCTCGATGTCGGCGTCTCCGTCGACGTGTGCCGGCGCGTTCGCGCGCTGATCGCCTCGCACGATCGACGCGGGCGCGATCCCGACGTGGATCTGTTGAACGACGCCGCCGCGCTCTCGTTCTTCGCCCTCGGGAGCGCGTGCTACCTCGACGACTTCGGGCCGGAGCAGGCGCGACGCAAGATCGCCTACACGCTCGAACGCCTGGGCTCGCGCGCGAAGAGGCAGCTCGTGCACGTCAACCTCCGCCCCGACGTGGCCGAGCACCTGCGCGCGCTCGAACGCTGACGCGCGCGTCTACGTCGCGGCGCGCAGGCTCTGGACGAACCCGAGCAGCTCGTCGACGCGGTGCGCGCACGTGTGCCGCGCGAGGATCGTCTGCCGCCCGTGATCGGCCAGCGCCTTGCGCGCGCTCGGGTCTTCGAGGAGCATCGTGAGGTGGCCGCGCATCTCGACGCCTCTCTTGGCGACGAGGTAGTCGCTGCCCGGCGTGAAGAGTCCTTCGACGTCGTGCCACGTCCCCGTGACGAGCGGGATCCCGCAGGCGAGCGCTTCGAACACGCGCATCGTGGGGACGCCGACGAGCGTGTCGACGTAAGGCCGGCGAGGAAGGTGCACCGTCGCGCGGAAGCGCGCGAAGACGGCGGGCAGGCGGACGTTGGGCAAGAAGCCGCCGAACACGACGCCGTATTCGCGGAGCAGCGCCCGGGCCGGCGCGGGGTAGTGCGCGCCGTAGATCCGCGCGGCGAGCGCGAGGGAGCACGCGGGCTCGAGGACCAGCTCGCGGAGCTCGGCGGTCCGCTCGGCGTCGCCCCAGTTGCCGACCCACACGAGGTCGCCGTCTCCGTCGTCGTCTTCTTCCACCGGGCGCGGATGAAGGACGTTCACGTCGGCCGCTTCGTGCCAGATGTACGTGCGCCGCGACCAGCCGCGACGCTCGTAGATGTCGCGCACCGAGGCGCCGAACGCGAGGACCGCGTCGTAGCCTTCGAGGGGAAGGAGATCCATGGCGCGCTCGTCGGTGACCGATCGATGGTGACTGTCGTGGAAGAAGAGCACGTAGCGAGAGCGGCCGTGCTTTCGATGCTCGCCGATCCGGCGCACGAGCTCCGCCTCGTTCCATGCGTGGACGATGACGACGTCGGCGCCGTCGAGCGCCTGATCGAGATCGAGCCTCGCGGGCTCGTAACGCGAAGGCGCGAGCGAGGGATACGCCTCCTTGACGACGTCGAGCGCGTCGACGCCGAAGTCTCGCGCGAGCGCGACGACGCACCACGCGTCGACGGGCTCGTAGACTCTCACCTCGTGTCCGCGCCGCTCGAGCTCGGCGACGACGCCGCGCAGGAAGGGCGCGCTGCCATGGTCGTAGTCGGACAACAGGGAGTGACAGAAGAGGACTACGCGCATCTCGGGGATCCCTTCCTCTCTGCGGATCGGTCGCGACGGACGGTCATGGGATGACACCCATCTCGAGCGTCTTGCGCGCGCCGTTCTCGGGCTGTTGACGGAGCCAGTCGAGCAGGCGAGCGAGGCCTTCCTCGACCGTGGTGCGCGCGTGCCATCCGGTCGCGTGGGAGAGGGCGCCGCCGGCGGAGACGTAATAGCGCGGGTCGGCGATGCGCGCGGGCTCGAAGCCCACGCGTGGTGCGCGGCCGAGCATGCGATCGATGTAGCCGAGCAGCTCGAGGAGACTGACGGTGTTGGTCGGGCCGCCGCCGACGTTGAACGCGCGCCCTGCGAGGCGGGCGATGTCGCCGCGCACGCGCCAGAACGCGTCGACGAGATCGTCGATGTAGAGCAGGTCGCGCACCTGCTTGCCGTCGCCGAAGATCGTGATCGGCTCGCGGCGGAGCGCGTGGGTCAAGAAGTGGCTCACCCAGCCTTGGTCTTCGTGGCCGCGCTGGCGTGGTCCGTACACGCAGCTCAAACGGAAGACGACCGCGCGCAGCCCGAACGTGTGGGCGTAGTCGAGGACGTACTGATCGGCGGCGCCCTTGCTGCAGCCGTGAGGGCCGTGGAACGCGAGCGGACGCTTCTCGTCGACGCCGGTCGCGGCGAGGACGATGTCGCGCGGCTCGTAGCGCAGCGGCCCTGCGCGGAGGGGCAGATCGGCGAGCGTGCCGTAGACCTTGCTGCTCGACGTGTAGATGAGGCTGGGCCGCGAGGGCTGCGCGCGGATCGCCTCGAGGAGGTTCAGCGTCCCTCTCGCGTTGATCGCGAAGTCTGCGATCGGCTCGAAGAGGCTCGCGGGCGTCGCGACCTGCGCGGCAAAGTGGAAGACGTGCGTCGTGTCGTTGACCGCGTCGCGTACGACCGCCGGGTCGCGGACATCCGCGCGCATCAGCTCGAAGCGGCCGTGGTGACGCTCGTCGAGCCACTGGAGGTTCTTCTCGACGCCCGGCCTCGACAGATCGTCGAGGATCCGCACGCGCTCGCCCCCTTGGAGCAGGCGATCGACCACGTTGGCGCCGATGAAGCCGGCGCCGCCGGTCACGAGCACCGTCATAGCGTGAGCTCCAAGGCGGCCGAGGGCTCGCGGGGCTCTGCGTGCGGTGGAGCGGCGCCTCGCGCGATCGGTCCGCGGAGCCACTCGGCGAGGCCCTCGTCGAGATCGACCGCGGGCTCGTAGCCGAGCACGCGTCGCGCGAGGGAGATGTCGGCGTAGCAGTGGCGCACGTCGCCCGCGCGATAGGTGCCGGTGATCTCCGGGTGAAGGTGCGGTTGACCGAGCAGGGCCGCGACCCGCTCGGCGACTTCGCGGATGGATCGCGGCACGCCGCTTCCGATGTTGAAGACGAGCCCGGCGGCCTCGTCGCGCACGAGCGCGAGGTGAAACGCCCGCGCGACGTCGCGAACGTCCACGAAGTCGCGGAGCTGCGCGCCGTCTTCGAAGAGCTGCGGGGGCTTGCCCTCGAGGATCCGCGACGCCATGGCCGGGAGCGCGCCCGTCGTGCGGCCGTCGCCGAGCGCTTGACGCGGGCCGTACGCGTTGAAGATCCGGAGCACGACCGTCGGGATGCCGTGCGCGCGACCGGCGAGCAGGCAGAGCCTCTCCTGATCGTACTTGCACAGCGCATCGATCGACTCGAGGGCGACGCTCTTCGACTCGGGCGTGGGGCGCGGCAAGAGCCTCGTCCCGTCGCGCGCGAGCACCTCCCACTCTCCGCGACGAAGATCGGCGAAGAGTCGGCTCTTTCCTTCGTGGGCTTCTCCGGCGCCGTCCGCGAAGAGGCCTTCGCCGTAGACGCTCTTGCTCGACGCGAGCACGAGGCGCTGGATGCGGCGCCCGACCATCCGCTCCGCGAGCACCGCGGTGCCGACGTTGTTCACCGACGTGCAGCGCTCGACGTCCTGCATGCTCCGCCCGTCAGACGCGGCGGCCGCGAGGTGAAAGACGGCGTCGACGCCGGCGAGCGCGCGGTCGACCGCCGCGGCGTCGCGGACGTCGCCGACGTGGAGCTCGATCTCCCGCGCGAGCTGCACCTGCGGCGCGACGACGTCGAGCACCCTCACGCGATATCCCCGGCAGAGCAGCTCGCTCGCGACGTGCGAGCCGACGAACCCGGCACCGCCCGTGATCAAGACGCTCGAGATCGCCACGCGGGCGGGATTGCAGTCGACATGCCGGAGAGGTCGAGAGAACGTCCCACCTCGAACGGCGCTCGCGCGGCCGCGCTGTGAACGCCGGGCGACGCGCGCGGAGGGGTCTTCGCGTCACGGACTGAGGCGAAGCAGGACTGTGGCGCGACGACCCTGATGCGTTTTTGCGCGCTCGACCCCGCGACGGCGAAGCGTTATTCCTCCGAGCTTTCCACAGGCTCGGACCCGTCGAAGGTGACGTCGCCGATCTTCAAGGCGGTGACGAAGCTCGAACCGAGGACGACGAGCGGTCGTCGCGCGATCACGGATCGGGCCAGCGCGTCGTTGGGGACCTCGAACGCGGAGTCGTGGAATCCGGGCGGCGCGTCGTCGTCGTCGTCTGGCTCGGCGCCGATCACCTCGCCGGCCGCGTGCAGGCGCGTGGCGCGCTTCGGCGCGCGGAACGCGAGGCGCGTCGTCTCGCTCCCCGTCGTCTGCTCGCGGAGATCGGGCGATTCGTCGGGATCTTCGGCGGTGAACGAGACGCCGACGTCGACCGTGGCGACCTTGCGCACGCGCGCGCCGTCGTCGCCTCTGGCGCGGACCCTCACGACGAGGTTGCACGCGATCGCGCGACCGAGCTCTTCGCGCGTGAGGTGCCAGGTGAACGACGCGTGGGTCGCGATCCCGTGCCCGACCTCGCGCTCTTCGCACGCGGAGCCGAGCCACATCGAGACGTCGGGCGAGCCCTCGTCCATCGTCGCGGCGATGCGAACGGCGCCGTGGCGGACGTCGACGTCGTCGATGCTCAAGGCGAGGGCGACCTCGATCTCCCTCGGCTCATCGGGCTCGTCGTTGGTGGGCGCGGAGCAGGCGAGCGACGTCGCACAAAGTGCGGCAATCGCCGCGAGACGCGCGGCGGAGAGGAACATGCGAGCTGCCCTGTCGACACGGCGTGATCCCGCGTCTTGGGCGTTGCGACACGCGCGACGCTGCTTTGTTCCAGGTCGCTCAGCGAGCCGACGGGAGGTTGTTCACGTCGAGCACGGGGATCGGGTCTTCGTTCGCCGAAGGCGGGGCGGCGGGGAGCGTCGCCGTCGCGATCGTCGTGGTCGAGACCGTCGGGACGACGGGCGGGCTCGTCGCCACGGAAGAGGTCGATTCTTGAAGGAGCATCGTGACGCCGGCGACGATCGCGAGGACGACGACGACGCCCGCGACCACCCAAGAGAGAGCGCGGCGGCGTGTTCGGAGGCGGACCATGAGCGTCGACTCGGGGCGGTAGCCGTCGAGCGTGACGTCGGCGAGCGAGCGCATGCGCCCCGCGGGTGCGTAGTACGCGTCGTCTTCGTGCGGCACGAAGATCACGGGCGCGGGCGGGAGCATCGGCGTCGGGTTGGGCGCCGGGATCGCGGGGCCGGTCGTGTCGTCGGTCGCCTTCGCCGGCGCCTTCGCGAGCGCGTCGAAGATGTCGACGGGTCGGGCCTCGGAGGGGATCGGCGTCCGGATGATCCGCTCGGCGCGCTCGATCGCGTGCGCGAGATCGTGCACCTCGAGGATGTCGTTCGCGTCGAGCTCTTGCGTCGAGAATGCGTTGGGACGCGACGGCTCGTCGCGCAGAGTGGATCGAAAGGCGTTCCGCACCCGTTCGTCGCCGCCGGCGATCATGGTCATAAGAGCTGCGCCTCCGCGAGAAGACCCCACGTGGGGTTGAACAGCGCCCTCGTGCTAGCGCGGCTTTCCCTCAGGTGCCACCTGCGGAAGCTTTCTTTCGGGCTTTCATGTGCGATGGGCGGTTCTTCTGTGCTGCAATTTTCCGTTGCCGCTGGATTCCCTCCTTAATAAGGGGCAGGGCCGGGGTGACCCAGGCGCCCGTGAGCCAGTCGACGGCGCTGTCGGCCTCCCGGAGCGCGACGTCGACGCGCTCCGCGCGCCCGTCGCTTCGAACGCTCGCGTAGGCGCGGGCGTAGAGGACCCAGTTCGAGATCTCGTAGCGATGAAGGAGCGGCGCGAAGCGGTGGTCGCCGAGATCGACGAGGACGCGATGGGCCTGCACCGCGTCGCGGCACGCGTAGAGGAGCGTCGTCGCGTCGAACAAGAGCGAGCGGAGATCTTCGAAGGCCCTCTCCGGATCGGCCGCGATGCTCTCGAGCAGCGCCTCGAGATCGCGCGCCTCGAGGCCTGCGGTCTGCGCCGACTCCGCCATCTGCGGGACCTGCGTCGCGAGGAACGACGATCGTCGCGCGTGACGCGAGGCGAGCAAGCGGCCGACGAGATAGACGTCGAACGCGCTCGCGATCGACTCGCCGAGGAAGAGCGCGGGCGCCGATCGCGCGCCGATCATCTTCGCCGCGAGGTGATGCCACGCCGCGTGCGTGACCACGTCGGCGTCGATCCTCGGCGACGGCAGGATGTCGGCGCCGGGCTCGAGGCCCCAGAACGTCAGGTTGAGCAAGAGCGCGCGATCGGCGCGCCCCGCGCTCGGCCGCGGGAGCACGCGAAAGGGGACGGCGTCGCGCCGGAGGATCTCCTTCAGGCTCGCGTAGAGGGCGACGTGCCGGAACGCCGGCTCGTCGTCGATCGTGAGCTCGTCGAGCGTCTTGGTGACGAACGCGTGGGCGGAGCGCGGCATCACCGCCGAGGTTAATACTCCGCGCCCAGAACCCCAACCGCGATCTCGCGCGCGCGCCGGGCGCGCGCCTCGGCGACCACCATGTTCATGCGCGCCCAGACGCGGTCCCACGAAGCGTGCGCCACGATCGCGTCGCAGGCGTCGCGCCGCGAGAACCCGGCGAGCGTACCGTCTTCGGCGAGCGCGGCGCGCACCGCCGCGGCGAACGTCGGCGCGTCGTCGGCGATGCGCACGAGCCCGCGCTCGCCGAACGGATGAACGACGTCGCGGATCGACGTCGCGACGACGGGCTTGCCCGCGGCGAGGTACTCGAGCGTCTTCGTCGGGGCAGAGAGGCGCGTGGCGTCGCCGTGCGCGTACGGCAGGATCGCGACGTCCCACGCCGCGATGTAAGCCGGCAGCTCTTCGTAGCGCTTCTGGCCGAGGTAGTGGAGGTTCGGCAGCCGCGGGAGCGTCGCCGGATCGATCCTCGACGTCGGCCCGATCATCACGATCGAGCAGTCTCGACGCGCGGTCGCGAGCGCGCGGAGCAGCGCGAAGTCGATCCGGTCGTCGATCGCGCCGAAGTACCCGAGGCGCGGGTGAGGCAGGTCTCGCTGATCGAGGGGATCGAGGTCGCGCGCGCGCTCCCACCCGAAGTGCGCGGCGTCGACGCCGTGAGGGAGGAGGTGCACCTCGGGGTGCTCGACGCGCTTGGCCTCGTGGAGGCCGCGCCCGGCGGTGAAGACGACGTCGGCCCGTGCAAGGAGCGCCTGCTCGCGTGCGCGCGCGAGGGGCTCGGGGCCGAAGCGGCACGGCGCGTCGACGCAGTCGTAGACCACGAAGCCCGCGCGGAGATCGCGCACCACGTCGAGCGCCGCCGGCGTGTAGAACCAGAAGAGCGGCTCGCGCACGTTCGCGCGCACGGCGAGGCCCTCGACGAGCGCTCGCTGAAGGCGCTCCGCTTCTTCGGGGAGCGTGCCCGGCGCGAGGTGAGGGACGGCGACGTGCAGGCCGTCGGCCTTCCGCTCGACGTCGAGCCGCGGAGAGCGGGCGTCGAACGCCGGCTCCTCGACGAAGAAGACGCGCCGCTCCCGCGCGCATCGCGTCATGAGGTGATGCGGCCGCTGGAAGCCGGCGCCCCAGCGCACGTGGGAGAGGCAGAGAACGTCACCGGTCATGCTCGTCGCCGGTGCACGCGCCAGGCCCGAGCCTCGCGCGCCTCGCGCGCCGCAGCGCGACGTGCGGAAGGACGTCTCGAAACGAGCACGCGCGCCGGCCGGATCCGAGCCACGACCTCGAGCAGTAGCGATCAGCGAGGCATGAAGCGCGAAGCGCGGACGAGCAGCCACTGGTATCGCCCCGGGACGAGGTGCAGGGCCTTGTCGTAGATGCGCGCGCCAGCGCCGACGAGGATGCCACGCTCGTTCTTCTGCGCGCCGCGGAGGATGACCTCTGCGGCGTCGTCGGCGGTCATGCGGAACATCTTCTCGCTCCGCTCGTGGCTGTTCTCGAGATCGGTCACGCCGAGCTGCCGCACGCCCTCGTTCATGCGCGCGGACGCCCCGCGACCCTCACTTGGGACACGGTGCCGGGTCCGGACAGCTTCCGGCCTGCGGCTTGGGATAGGTCTGATTGCACCGCGCGACGTTGGTGAACGTGTTCGTCGGGAGCATGTCGACCGGCGCGCCGGTCCAGCCACGGACGATGCCGTCGCCGGCGCTGCTCTCGATCGTCGTGTTCGTCACGAACGCCGATCCCGGCTGGCCGCCCGCGATCACGATCGCGCCTTCGTTCCCGAACCCGCTGTTGAGCGGGCTCGGGCAATCGAAGCTGGAGATCTGCGAGGCGCCGCCGGCGTACCTGATCACGGCGTGAGCGATCGAGTTGCGCGCGTCGGGCTTTCCCTCGATCACGATTCCGACCCAGTCGCCCGCAGCAGGCGTCGCGGCGGCCGACTCGAAGACGACCGGGTCACCCGCCGCTCCTTCCACGCGCAACGCGCCGGCAGCAACGTCGGAATTCGCCTCGATGTCGAGACGCACGTCCTTGTCGAAGCGGAGCTTCACGCCGGCCGCGATAGTGAGGAGCGGAACCGAGCCGGTGCCCGCCACGGTCAGCGACTTTCCTCCGGTCGGACCGCCGACGCGAAACGGCACCCCGAGATTGGCGAGCTTGGTGTCCTCCTTGACGTCATCGCGACCGCCCATGGCAGGCAGGATGATCTCGTCGACGGCGTTGCCGCCGTAGCTGCCCGACGGCAAGCTCCCGGCGGCGCGTCCCCAGATGCTGATCGGGAAGCTCGCGCCGGCGGTGATCGCGAGATCCTTCGAGCCCGGCGCGAAGCCGCCGCCTTCGCGAACGAGGATGCCGAGCGATTCGGAGCCCCTCACGACGACGCTGTCGACGAAGAGGATCGGCTGCGTCGCGCTGTCCTGATCGCCTCGGATGTCGAGGGCACCGACTCCAGTCGGCGAGCTGCCGTCGAGCTTCCCGCCTCCGTCGATCAACGTGTACGCGAATCGAAGCTCCGCGCCCTTCCGCGCCTCGATCGTCTTCCATGGCGCGTTCGCGTCGCCGCGCTCGAAGCGAATCCGTTTGTCCTCGGCGCCGAGCGCGAGGAGCTTGCCCTCGACGATCATCGACGCGCCGCTCTTCATCTGGACGACCGCGCAGGGCTCGATGGTGATCGTGCGCCCGGCGGGTAGCGAGAGGCTGCCACTCACGACGTGCGGGCTCGCAGCCGCGGTCCACGTCTCGTCGATGCTCGGCGCCGTGTCGTGTGTCGTGCCGGCGCCGGTCGGCGGCGCGCAGCTCGAAGTTCCACCACCGTCGACGTCGGTGACGCCCGGCGGATTCACCGGCACCGGATCGTCCTTGCACGCGACGACGACGAGTGGCGCGAGCAGAGGAGCGAGCCGGGCGAGGGCGCGCATGTTCGTTCGGTTCATGTTCTTCACCAGACCGGATGGCAGCTCTTGCCGTCGTTCGTGATCGCCGTGTCGGTCGCCTCGGCGCCGCTCAGATCGATGAGGTGGAGGTTCCGCGCTTCGCCCTCCTGGAGGCAGTAGACGATCGCGCTCGCGTCGGGCGCGGCGGTCGCGTCGATCACTCGGGCGTCGGGACCTTGCGGAACGACGACCGGGGACGCCTTACGCGTCTTCATGTCGAAGACGTAGAGCGAGCGCACCTGTCGTGTCGAGTTGCCGTCCGGGACCTGGGCCAGAGCGATGAACACGAAGCCGGAACCGTCCGCGGCCCAGCGTGGCGCCTCGAGCATGACGTCGAGCGCGTTGGTGCTTCCGAGGAGCAGCTCCGGTGTGGCCCCGCCGTTCTCGTCGTAGAGGTAGATCCCAGACGTCTGGCCTTGCCCGGGGACGCAGACGCTATGGATGACGGCGACCTTGCCGGTGCTGGGATCGACCGACGGGTCCGTGAGGCTGCACGGGCTCGGCTCCTTGAAGAGGTCGGGGAGCCTGCCGCCGGCGGTGCTCACTCTCCAGATGCCGGCGGCCCCTTGGAGCGTCGTTCCTTCGTACCAGTACTCGCCGTAGTCGAAGAAGACGTCCTCTCCGTTCTTCGAGAAGAAGGGAGCGGAGACCTCGATCGCGAAGTTCTTTCGTCCCGCGGCCTTGTTCTCCCAGACCGGGGTGAGGCGACGGAAGTCCGAGCCGTCGACGGCGAGCGTCCAGATCCGCTTGCCCGCGAGCTTCGTGTCGACGTCCGCTTTCGTCGCCCCGTAGAGCGACGCCACCACGATGCGGGTGCGATCCGGAGAGATTGCGTAGTCGTTGCCGAGCGACCACCCCTCGCTCTCGTCGCCGCGGAAATCGGTGATCGTGGCCGCTTGGCCGCTCGCCCGATCGTAGGCGATGAGGACGTCGCGATCGGCGGCCACCTTCGACACGTAGAGGAAGGTCGACGCCGGCAACGCGCCTCCCGCGCCAGGCCCACCGCCGCCCGATCCACTCGAGCCGTCGCCGCCACCGCCGCCACCGGACGAGCCGCCGTCCGAAGAGGATCCGGAGCTCGAACACGCCGCCGGGAGGAGCCCCACGATGACCGCTAGCGAAACACTGCCTGCAGCGCGCAACGCGAACCCGACGGCTGCGAGATGAATCCTGCGAGACATGGCGACCCCACTTCCTGTTGAGCAGCGACGACCTGCTGCGGATGGACGAGCGCGTCGACATCATCTTCATCATGAACGCGCGCGAAACGGGTGGCGAAACGGCGATTCTGTCGCTCTCATAGTCAGTTCGCATGCCGCAATGGCTCGCTCGCGGCGATCTTTCGTGCCGACTCGCGACGGCGACTGTTGGATGATGGAGTGGGTCCGTGAAGCGCTACACCATGAAGGAGCGTTCGATGGCGAAGTCGCGCGGAGACATTCGCGCTCTCAGCGCCATCGACGTGGTCGAGAGCGCGTACCGACTCGACGGGGCGGAGACCGAGTGGCTCGATCGTGTCGTCGCGTGCGCCCGGCCCGATCTCGACACGGGGCTCGGCGTCTATGCGTTCACGAGCGCCGGCGACGCGCCGAACATTCAGTCGAGCCCCGTCTTCGTCCAGCACGGCCTCGACGGCGGGTTCGCCCAACTCCTCGCTGATCTCGACAGCCGCGGCGCCGGGCCTGCGTACGATCGGCTTCGCGCTCGCCTCATCAGCTGCGGCGGGCTCGAGCAATTCTTCGGTGCGCGTTCCGATGTGGTCGTGACGTATCGGTCTCTGATGAAGCCGCAGTCGATCGACGACGGCTTCTTCGTCTTCGCGCAGGACGACGAGGGCACGGTCGTCAATCTCGCGGCGCCGTCGCGCCGCACTGTCACGCCTCCGCCCAGGGTCCGTGGCATCTGGGCGAAGGTCGGACTGCATCTTGCCGCGGCACTCCGACTGCGCCGCAAGCTTGCGCATGACACCGTGCGTGACGCGCTCCTCGACCCGTCGGGCACGATGCATGACGCCGGCGTTTCGGTGAAAGACGATCCGACAGCGCGAGACGTGTTGTCCCGCGCTGTCCGAGCGATGGAGCAGGCACGGAGCACGAAGATGCGAGCAGAGCCGGAGCATGCGCTACAGCTCTGGCGAGGCTTGGTCGCAGGTGAATGGTCGCTCGTCGAGCACTGGGAGAGTGACGGGCGACGCTACCTCGCGGCGTATCGGAATCGTTCCGAGCTGCGCGATCCGCGGGCGCTCAATCCGACGGAGCGTTCGCTCCTCAAGTACGTCGCGCTCGGCGCGACGAACAAGCAGATCGCCTATGCGCTCGGCTTGCCCACAGGGACCGTCTCTTCGTCCATCATGCAGATCCTTCGAAAGCTTCGGCTCTCCCGGCGTGTGGACCTCGCGTCCCTGCTCGATCCCGCCCGCATGGATCGCCTCGACATTCGCGTCGCGGGCCGAGAGCTCGGCGTCCTCACGATGGACACGGGGCCGCGCGGTCGCATCGCCGAAGCGCTCTCGACAGCGGAGCTCGACGTCGCGACCCATGTCGCGCGCGGATGGACCAACGCGCGCATCGCGGAGGAGCGTCAGGTGTCACCGCATACGGTCGCCAACCAGCTACGAAGGATCTTCGCGAAGCTCGAGATCAAGAGTAGGGCTCAGCTCGCACGGCTCGTCGCATCGCCGGAGGAGAAGTCGGATGTCGTGCCCCGGTCGAGCCGCGAATGATGGGCGTGCCCGTCGCGAGGTGAGGGACCGAGAGCGGGCGTCGAACGCCGGCTCCTCGACGAAGAGATGCGGCCGCTGGAAGCCGGCGCCCCAGCGCACGTGGGAGAGGCAGAGAACGTCACCGGTCATGCTCGTCGCCGGTGCACGCGCCAGGCCCGAGCCTCGCGCGCCTCGCGCCGGGTGCTCGTGCCCCGTCGCGAGGGCGAATGCCTCGCTCGATCCGCCTCGCGCGGCTGCCTCATCGCGCCTTTGAGTCGCGAGCCGCAGCGCGACGTGCGGAAGGACGTCTCGAAACGAGCGCGCGCGCGCCGAGCGCGCGCACGAACGGCGTACGGCACGACGCGCGCATCAGGTCGGACCGCATCATGCCGTGCGGCTGGATCCGAACCACGCTCGTCGCGCTCGGCGCGATCACCGTCCTCGCGGCGGGCTGCGGTATCAGCCCGGATCCTCCCCCGCCGACGTGCGCCGACGATCCTTCTCTCTGCCCGACGTCGACGAAGACCGCCACGCTCATGGGATGCGAGTGCAAGTGCACCATCGGCATGTTCGGGGAGGGGAGGAGCTGGGAGGGCGGGCTCAACGTCTGCCTCCCGCCCGCGCTCAACGTGCACACCGCCTCGCCCGAGCAGCTCCGCGCGCTCACGGCGATGAGCCAGCGCGAGTTCGATCAACGCGCCTATCGCTACTGCAGCAGCACCGTGTCCGAGTTCCTCCGCCTCGCCATCAAAGGGCGAGGCTCGTACCCGATCAGCTGCGCGACGCCCGTCGAGTGCGAGTGCACCACGACCGGGGCGAACGGCGACTCGCGGCTCTGTCGCAAGGCGTGCGCCGACGTGCCTTGCGTCTCCGAGACGTGCATCGGCGTCATCCGCAAAGACGAGACGATCGACATGAGCGAGTGCACGTGCACGCGCGCCGCGAGCTGCTCGGGGGAGGCGCCGGGCGCCGACGAGCCGCCGCTGTGTCGCGATCACGCGAGACTGCCGCAGCGGAAGGGGATGCCCGAGCCCTGAGCGGCCGCGCTCGCGCTCCGTCGCCGCCCATGCTCGCGCGCAAGTTCACATCGATCGTCGCCGGCGTCGCCGTCGCTCTCGGGAGCTGCGCGTACGTCGAGCACCAAGGCCCGCCGACGTGCAGCGACGACGTCACGCTCTGCCCCACGTCGTCGAAGACGGCGACCGCCGTGTCGTGCGAGTGCACGTGCACCGTGGGAATGAT
Source organism: Labilithrix sp. (assembly GCA_019637175.1). GTDB lineage: Bacteria > Myxococcota_A > Polyangia > Polyangiales > Polyangiaceae > Labilithrix. Next base: position 25,889 of record JAHBWD010000076.1, read on the forward strand.
CGCCGGCGAGAGGACGCTGCGCGGCAAGGTGAAGGCGTGCCTCCCCGCCGCGCTGAACGCGGCGATCGCGTCCCCGGAGCAGCAAATCGCCCTCGACGCGATGGACCCGCGCGAATACGACCAGCGCGTCTTCCGCTACTGCCACGAGTCCGTCGCCGGCTTCGTGCAAGGCATCGTCCGCACGCAGGGCAAGAGCTTCATCGCCTGCGGCGTTCCGCTCACGTGCGAGTGCTCGACGGGCGGGGCGTTTCTCGACACGTGGGCGTGCAGGTCTCCGTGCCTCGACGTGTCGTGCAGCGAGCGGACGTGCCCCAACATCCTCTACACCACGGTGCTCGACATGGGCTGGTGCAGCTGCTCGCGCGCGGAGGCGTGCGCGGGCAGCTTCCCCGGTCCCGACGAGCCGCCCCTCTGCCTCTCGAGCAACCTCAAGCAGTGAGCGCGAGCTTTCGAGCGCGTCGGAAGAGCGATCAGCGAGGCATGAAGCGCGAAGCGCGGACGAGCAGCCACTGGTATCGCCCCGGAACGAGGCGCAAGACCTTGTCGTAGATGCGCGCGTCGGTGCCGACGAGGATGCGGCGCTCGTTCTTCTGCACGCCGCGCAGGATGACCTCGGCCGCGTCGTCGGCGGTCATGCGGAACATCTTCTCGATGCGCTCGTGGCTGTTCTCGAGATCGGTCACGCCGAGCTGCCGCACGCTCTCGTTCATGCGCGCCGCGCGGGCGATGTTCGTCTTGATGCCGCCGGGGTGGACGCACGAAGCGCTCACGGGCGCGCCCATCATCTCGAGCTCGATGCGGAGCGCCTCGGTGAAGCCGCGCACCGCGAACTTCGTCGCGTTGTAGGTGCTCTGCCCCGGGAAGGCCATGAGCCCGAAGAGGCTCGACGTGTTGACGATGTGCCCCTCGCCCGACGCGCGCAGGTGAGGGAGGAACGCCTTCGTGCCGTAGACGACGCCCCAGAAGTTGATGTCGACGATCCACTTGGCTTCGTCGTAGTCGAAGCCCTCGACCGACGATCCGAGCGACACGCCGGCGTTGTTGAAGACGAGGTTGCACTTGCCGTGATCGCGCACCACCTCGTCGGCCCAGGCGTAGACCTCGTCGCGCTTCGAGACGTCGACCTTCTTCGTCGTGACCTTGACGCCGTGGGCGCTCGCGAGCTTCGCCGTCTCCTCGAGCCAGGGCTCGTTGACGTCGCTCAGCGCGACGTGACAGCCGCGCTTGGCGAGCTTCACCGCGAGCGAGCGCCCCATGCCCGAGCTCGCGCCGGTGATCGCGGCGACCTTGTGAGCGAACGACTTCATCGGTCGACGGTCATATCACGTCGTCGCCACGCGAGGGCGGCGCCGAGGAGCGCGACGAGCCACACGCCGCCGCGGGCAGGGGAGCCTTCTCCGGTCGCGCGCTTGGCCGCCCTGCAGCCCGCGTCTTCCTCCGGCACGATCTCGCGACGCGGCTCGGCGCCCGCGCGCGCGAAGGCGCCGGTGATGAGCGGCTCGAACGGCGGGATCTTCGTGGCGAGGTTCGTCGCCGCCGTGCAGGTCGACGCCAAGTCGAGCTCGGAGTCGGTGCCGTTGCCGCCGCGCGACACGACGCCGACGATCGCGCCCGTGACCTCGTCGAGGATGGGGCCGCCGCTGTCGCCGAGGCAGATCGACTCGCCGAAGAGGATCTCGTTCGGCGTGAGGACGGGGCTCGTCGGATCGGGGCCGACGCGCGTCACGACGACGCCGGATCGGCGCTGGCGGACGGCGGGCTCGAGCGTGCTCGACGTGACGCCCCACCCGATCGTCGTGAGCCGCGCGCCTGCGGTCAGCGGTCGATCGAGGCGGATCGACGCGAGCGGCACGCCCTCGATCGGTCGATCGAGCAGCGCGAGCGCGAGATCGTGATCGCAGAGGTTCTTCGCGCCGTCGTCGATGATCTCCGCGACCTTCGCCGTCGGCGTCAGCGGCGCGCGGAGGCTCGGGCGAGCCTTGCCGGCGAAGACGTACAGATCGGCGGGCGCGTGGTTCTCCTTGATGCTCCCGCCGATCACGGCGCGTCCGTCGGCCGCGCAGCCGACGTCGACGTCGGTCTCGGAGACGCAGTGCCTCGCCGTCAGGAGGAGCCGCGGCGCGACGAGCGCGGCGGTGCAGATGCCGACGCGCGTCGTGCCGGGCGGGGACCACACGAGGAGCACGACCGCGTCGTCGGACGCGGGCGACTCGCTCCCCGCGAGGATCGCCGCGCTCGTCTGCGCCGTGCGCTCTTCGCGTGGCGAAGGCGCGGAAGGCGAGCACGCCAGGACGGCGAGCGCGACGATCGAGGAGCCGATGGGGGAGGCCTTGGCGCCCATGCGCGCTTCGATGGTAACCCGAACGCGGCGTCATCGGCACGTCGCCCGGCGCAGCGCGGGCACGACGCCGAGCCAGGTGCTCACGAGGCGGGCGACGTCGCCGACGGTGCGAACGCCTTCGAGGAGCGCGACCGGGAACTCGACGCCGACCGCTTCTTCGAGGCCGAGCGCGATGAGCACGAGATCGAGCGGATCGAGCCCGAGATCGCGCTCGAGCTCGAGCGCGGCGTCGAACGACGCCTCGGGGGTTCGGAGGTGACACGCGAGCGCGTTCTGCACGATCGCGTCGGGGAGATTCTCGAGAGCACACGGCACGATGACCTCGTCTTTCTGCGTCGAGGGTGACGCTTCGATCGTGAGGTGCCGCGGGCGCGCGACGATCGGTCACCGCGGGTGCCACCGGCGCGCAAATCGGTGGGCGCGCGTCGCCGAACGACGAAGGGTCCTGGACGCAACGAGGTCCACGTCAGGGAATTGACGGCGGAATTTTCGCGGCGCGCGTGATCGCTCGCGCGCGGCGGCGCGCACTTGCTCGTCGTGATGAACAGCTCGAACCGGATCTTCGTCGCCGTCGCTTCGCTCCTCGCGAGCCTCTCGTTCTCCGCGGTGGCCTGCGCCGACGAGAGCGCGTCGCCGCGTCTCGGTCCCCGGCCCGAGTCGCGCAGCCCCGAGCCGGTCGAGAGGCCCGACGACGAAGCGAGCGTGCGCATCGGCCCGCTCCTCGGGCTCGGCTTTCCGCGTCCGATCGCGATCGAGATGCTCGTCGAGATCGAGCGCGTGATCGGGCTCGGCGTCGAGTACGGCTTCATGCCGGCGACGAACCTCTGGGGCGTCGAGACGCGCTTCTGGGGGCTCGCCGGCGATCTGCGGCTGTTCCCCTTCGGCGGCGCGTTCTTCATGGGCGCGCGCGCGGGATACCAGCACCTCGGCGCCGAGGTCACGCTCGGCGCCGGCGGCGCGTCGACGACGCAGTCGGCGGTGGCCGAGAGCTGGTTCATCAACCCGCGGCTGGGCTTTCTCTTCGTGTTCGAGAGCGGCGTCGCCCTCGGCATCGACGCCGGCGTCCAGGTGCCGATCACGGCGTCGCTCGACACCACCGTGCCGTCGGGGATCGTTCCGCAGGCCGACGCGTCGATCGCGCGGGTCGCGAACACCCTGGGGAACCAGGCGACGCCGACGATCGATCTCTTGCGGCTGGGGTTTCTCTTCTGAGGCGAGCCGCGCAACATTTCTTCACGATCCGCTCGCACGCGCTCCACATCGGCTCGGCTACGATTCGTAGAGGACGATGAGCGAGATGAGCGAAGAGAAGATCACCGTCGTGCTGGTCGAAGACGACGATCGTCTCGCGCGCCTCACCGCGCGCTACCTCGAGTCGCACGGCGTCACGGTCACGATCGCGTCCGACGGGCGCGACGGCCTCGCGAAGGTGCTCACGGTGCGCCCCGACGTCGTGCTCCTCGATCTCATGCTGCCGGGCATGAACGGGCTCGAGGTGTGCCGCGAGCTCCGCGCGCGCGTCGACACGCCGATCCTCATGGTCACCGCGCGCGGCGAAGAGGCCGATCGTGTGATGGGCCTCGAGGGCGGCGCCGACGACTACATCGCCAAGCCGTTCTCCTCGCGCGAGCTGCTCGCGCGGATCCGCGCCCACGCGCGGAGGGCGCGCGGCGCGACCGGGCCGGCGAAGAAGGACATCCGTCTCGGGCGGCTCGCGATCGACGTCGACGCGATGCACGCGACGCTCGACGGCGCGTCGCTCGCGCTCACGACCTACGAGTTCATGCTCCTCCGCGCGCTCGCCGAGCGCGCGGGGCGCGTCCTCTCTCGCGAGCAGCTCGTCGATCTCGTGCGCGGGAGCGCCGAGGAGGCGTTCGATCGCTCCGTCGACGTCCACGTCTCGCACCTGCGCGCGAAGCTCGGCGACGATCCGCGCAACCCACGCCTCATCAAGACCGTCCGCGGCGTCGGCTACATGCTCGCGGTCGAGCGAGGCTGACGTGGCCGCCGGGTGGAAGCCTCGACGCTCGCGCCTCGCGCTCAAGATCTACGCGATCGGGCTCGTGCAGTTCATCGTCGTCGCGATCATCATGGAGATCGATCATCGCGTGATCCACGGTCCGCCCCCGCGACCGCCGGCGGCGGAGCGCGGCGCCTTGCGCGGAGAGCCGCCTCACGGACACCGGCCGCGCCCGGGGCCGCCGGGCCCGCCGTGGCTCGGGCTGCCCGGGCTCTTCGTCCTCGTCGTGGTCGGCGTCGGCTCGTGGCTCACCGCGCGATCGATCGCCGCGCCGCTCGGGAGGCTCGCCGACGCGGCGCACGCCTTCGGCGGCGGCAAGCTCGACGCGCGCGCGAGGATCGAGCGCACCGACGAGATCGGCGAGGTGTCGCGCGCGTTCGACGACATGGCCGATCGGATCGCCAAGCTGCTCCTCGCCGAGCGCGAGCTGCTCGCCAACGTCTCCCACGAGCTGCGCACGCCGCTCGCGCGCATCCGCGTCGCGCTCGATCTCGCGAACGAGGCCGATCCGCGAGAGGCCGTCGCGTCGCTCGGCGAGATCGCGCAAGATCTCTCCGAGCTCGAGCACATCGTCGACGAGGTGCTCGCCGCGGCGCGCCTCGCGCTCGACGCCGACGCGAAGAGCGGGCCCGGTCTGCCGATGCACGCGGAGGCGCTCGACACGCGCGCGATGCTCGAGCGATCGGCGGCGAAGTTCCGCGCGGCCCACCCGACGCGCGAGCTCCGCGCGCGCCTCGCCGACGATCTGCCGAAGATCGACGCCGATCCGGTGCTCATTCGCCGCGTCGTCGACAACCTGCTCGACAACGCGCACAAGTACACCGAAGACCCGACCGAGCCGATCGCGCTCGAGGCGCGCGCCGACGGCGATCACGTCGTCATCGAGGTCGCGGATCGCGGCGTCGGGATCGCGAAGGAGGATCTCGCGCGCCTCTTCGAGCCCTTCTTTCGCGCCGATCGGAGCCGCACGCGCGCGACCGGAGGCCTCGGGCTCGGGCTCGCGCTCGCGCGCCGCGTCGTCGACGCGCACGGGGGCACGATCGCGTTCACGAGTGAGCTCGGCGCCGGCACCGTCGCGCGCGTTCGGCTCCCGTCGCGGTCGCCCGCGCGCGCTCAACCAATGGACACAATCACGTAAGGCTGGAGCAACAGTCGGCGAGCACTCTGACCTTCGGAGGTTCGCAATGACATCGTTTCGTTGGTCGTTCGTGTCGTGTCTCGCGGTCGCGTCGATCGCTTGCACCGAGGCCGCGCAGCCGGCTTCTTCGTCCGAAGCTCAGGCGGCGACGCAGGCGCTCGCCGCCGAGGGCGGCGCCGCGAGGCCGCACGGGCCTCGTCACGGCCCGCCGCCGATCGCGTTCGAGGCGTGCGCGTCGAAGGCGGCCGGAGACGCGTGCACGGTCGCGCTCCCCGACAAAACCGTCGCGGGCACGTGCGCGTCGCCGCCGGCCGGCGCGCCCGACGCGCGCGTCTTCTGTCTGCCGAACGACATGCCGCCGCCCGGTCACGGTCCGCCTCCGGGCGGCAGGCCGCCCGGTCCGCCGCCCGCCGAAGCCTTCACGGCGTGCGACGGCAAGACGGCGGGCGCGACCTGCGCGGTGACGCTCGGCGATCACACGCTGAACGGGAGCTGCCTCGCGCCTCCGCCCGACAGCGGCGAGACGCGCCTCGCGTGCGCTCCGCCTCACCCGCCTCACGCGTCGCGCCCGCCGCGCTGAGCGAAGGGTGGACCTCGCGAGGTCCACCCCTCGCAACACTTCCACACATTCGAAACGCGAACGAACGGCCGCCGCCGCGCCACAGATCGAACGGACGCAACATGATGACCCCGATCACTCCCTTCGTTCCGTTCGCTCCTGCTCCGGCTCCGCAGGTCGTCTTGGCGCGCGCGGCCGCGCAGGGCGACGCGCGCGCGGCCGATCGACTGATGACGGCGCTCGCGCCGCGCGTGCGGCGCGTCGTCTCGGCGGTGCTCGGCGCGGCGCACCCGGAGCTCGACGACGTCGTCCAGCAAGCGATGCTCGGGCTCATGCGCGCGCTGCCTTCGTTTCGCGCCGAGTGCGAGCCGGCGCACTTCGCGTCGCGTATCGCGGCGCGCGTGGCGATCGCCTCGGCGCGCCGCGCGCGCGCCGCGAGGGCGCGACGCGACGACGAGGTCGAGGTCGACGGGCTCGGGTCGGAGCCGAGCGAGCCCGTCGATCGGCGCCGGCAAGAGCTCGTTCGCGATCTGCTCGCGCGCATCCCGTCGGAGCAGGCCGAGGCGCTCGCGCTGCGCTTCGTGCTCGGGTGGTCGCTCGGCGAGGTCGCCGAGGCGACGGGCGCGCCGCTCAACACCGTGAGGAGCCGCCTGCGCCTCGGCCGGGCGGCGCTGCGCGCCGCGATCCTCGCCGATCCGGCGCTCGCCGACGCGCTCGTCTGATCGCGTACATTCACGAGATCTTTCGGGCATCTGGTGCCCGCAGGCCCGCTCGTGTAGGGTCAGTCCGGCCATGGCCTCGTCTGCCCTCGAGCCCGGACGCGTCGTCGCCGGACGCTACCGCGTCGAGAGCAAGATCGGCGAGGGCGGCATGGGCGCGGTGTACCTCGTGCGCCACGTGCACACCGACGAGATGCTCGCGCTCAAGCTCCTGCACCCGCAGGTGCTCCGCGACGAGGCCGCCGTCGCGCGCTTTCGGCAAGAGGCGCGCGCGCCCGCGAAGATCGCGAGCGAGCACGTCGCGCGCGTGACCGACGCCGACACCGCGCCCGATCTCGAGGACGCGCCGTTCTACGTGATGGAGTACCTGCGAGGCCGAGATCTCGACGCGATGCTCCAGGCGGAGGGCCCGCTCCCGGTGCACGCGGCCGTCGAGTACCTGCATCAGGCCGCGCGCGCGCTCGACAAGGCCCACGCGATGGGGATCGTGCATCGCGATCTCAAGCCGGAGAACCTCTTCCTCACGCACCGCGAAGACGGCTCGCCTTGCATCAAGCTGCTCGACTTCGGCATCGCGCGCCTCGGCGACAACGACGCGCCGAGCAAGATGAACACGGCGGCAGGGTTCATCTTCGGCACGCCTTCGTACATGGCGCCGGAGCAGGCGACGGGCAGCGTCGAGCTCATCGGCCCTCCGACCGACGTCTGGGCGTTCGGTCTCGTGACGTTCAAGCTCCTCGTCGGTCAGGACTTCTGGGACTCGCAGAACCTCCAGCAGCTCTACGCGAAGATCCTCGCCGAGCCGATCCCCGCGCCGAGCGCGCGCGGCTCGACGCTCGGCGCGGGCTTCGACGCGTGGTTCGCGCGCTGCGTCGCGCGGGAGGTCGGCGCGCGCTTCAAGACCACCGGAGAAGCCGCGGGCGCGCTCGCCGAGGCGCTCGGGATCCGCATCGAGCGGCCGCGCTTCTCGAGCGCGTCGTTCCCTTCGGCGGTGCCGTCCGAGGGCAGCATCAAGATCGTCTTGCCGCCTCCGGCCGAGGCCTCGGCGTCGGATGTTCCGGTGGCTCCGCGTCGCAGCAAGGCGCCGCTCTTCGTCGGCGCGGGAGTCTCGTTGTTGCTCTTCGTCGCCGGCGGCGCCGTCGCGATCGAGCGCGCGACGCGCAAGCCCGTCGGGATCGTCGCGACCGCGTCGACGGCGTCGATCCCCGCCGCGGTGCTCGCGCCGAGCGCGAGCGTCGCGGAGCCGGCGTCGTCGAACGCGTCGCCGGACGAGACCGCGCCGCCGAACGCAGAGCCGACCGCGGCGTCCGAGCCGGCGCGTCCGCGCGCGACGGGCGGAGGCGGCGCCGCGACGAAGCCTTCGGCGGCCGCCGCGACGAGCACGGGCCAAGCGCTCAGCAAGGAGCAGCGGCGGCGCCTCGACGCGCTCGAGCGGCTCTGCGCGCAGGGCACCTTCAACGCGGCCGAGTGCAAGGCGAAGCGAGCGGCTATCATGCGTGGTGGACCATGAAGAGCTTCCTCTGGAGACGTTCGCTCGCCGGCGGCGTCGTCGTCGCGATCGGCGCCGGCGCGTGCGTCGAGCCTCCGCCGAAGATCCCCGCCATCCCCGCTTCGGGGCTCGCGCTCCGCGTGCACGTCTTCGGCGCTTCGGCGACCGACGCGCTCCAGCGCTTTCGCTCCGTCAGGGAGAAGAACCCGAGCTTCTCGGTCGTCAACGACGGCGGCGACGGCGAGGTGCTGCTCGGCCTCGACAACGACTCGCCCAAGTGCGTCGCCCCGACCGCGCTCTGCTCGTTCCGCGTCGCGTACCGCATCAAGGATCGACGCGGCGAGATCGTGGCCTCGCAGAGCACGACGGTCCAGGCGACCTCCGATCGCTGCGCGGATCTCTGCACGAAGGCGCTCAACAAGGTCGCCGTGATGGTGCTCGAGGCCGCCGCGGGCGCGCTCACGTCGGGCGCGCCGATCGTCGAGAGTGACGCGGGCGCCGACGCGGCCGAGGGGGTCGCGACGGCGGCTCCGATCGACGACGCTTCCAAGCCCAAGCGAAAGCCGTCGGCCAAGGCCGCCGGCGAGCCTGCCAAGCCCGATCCTTCGATCTGCAGCGTCGGCCAGGGCGGGCAGCTGCCCACGGACGAGGCGGAGCGGCGCGCCGCGCAGGTGGAGGCGCTCAAGCGCCAGAACGTGCTCGACCAGAGCGAGTACGACTGCCTGCGCAAGGCGTACCTCGACCGCCTCTGAGAGCCGCGACGCCGGTGCGCGTCATGCATGCTCCGGTCGCATGAACGCGCGCGACATCATGACGCCCATGCCGAGGACGGTGAACGCGAGAGAGACGGTCGAGGTCGCGATCGAAGCCTTGCGCTGGCTCGATGCGCGGCACTTGCCCGTCGTCGACGACGACGGCGTCCTCGTCGGGATGCTGAGCGATCGCGATCTCCGCTCGCTCATGCCGCCGCCCGGGCTCTCGGAGGACGAGGTCGAAGAGCGCCTGCGGGCCGCGCAGATCGAGCCCATCGAGGCGGTGATGAACACGAGCCCGATCAGCGTCGAGCCCGAGGCCGACCTTCGCGAGGTCGTCGAGCCCATGCTCGAGCATCGCGTCGGGGCGATCCCCGTGGTCGACGGCGATCTCCACCCCATCGGCATCGTCAGCTACATCGACATCCTGCGCGCGACCTACGCCGCTCGCTAGGGCGAGCTCATTCGTGGAGCCCGCAGCGCTCGAGCATGGCGTTCGAGAACATGCGGCGACCCTTGGCGGTGGGCAGGAGCTTGCGGCGCTGCTCGAGCCACGTCGTCTCGTTGCCCTCGAACGCTTGCGTGACGCGCCCCGGCGAGAGATCGGCCCACTGCCCCCAGTGGAAGGTGAAGTTGATGCCCTCGGCGTCGAGCATCGGGCCGACCTTCTTGAAGAAGCCTTCGGTCGTCGGCGACGCCACGCCGGGCAGCTCGATCGTGCACGTCGTCGGCGCGAAGCGCGTGAACGCGAGCAGCGCGTTCGAGCTCCGCACGAAGCGGCACGCGACGACGCCCGCGAAGCGCTCGTTCTCCGCGAGGCGCGCGATCTTCTCCGCGGCGCGCTCGGCGTGGGCGAGGGGCACGCCGATCTCGGCGCTGCCGATCGGTCCGCGGATGCTGGTGCTCCCGAACATGACGCCGGGCGTCGCGACGACGTTCTTCTTCGTCGGCGCATAGGGCGCGCCGACGAGCGTCGTGACGAGGCCGGGCACGAGCGCGGGCACGGCGTTCGTGAGGCCGCCGACGGCCCACATCGCGTCGTCGCCCGGCTCGATCGACGATCGGACGTCGGCGTCGGGGATCGCCTGACCGGGGGTGCGCTTGTACATGGCGACGATCCACGCGCCGCCCTGCTTCGGATCGAGCTGATACGGGTTGAGCACCATCTCGAAGTGATGCGGCCGCTCGGGCCCGAGCCCCAGCTTCTCGAACGCGAGATCGAAGCCGGCGCGGGCCTCGTCGAAGTCGAGGTGGATGATCTTCTTCTCGAGGAGGAACATCGGAACGGGCAGGAGGATGAGCCCGTGGATGAGGCCGAAGCTCCCGAAGCTCACGAGGGCCGCGTGGAACATGTCGTCGTCCTCGAGGAGGGTCGCCCCGAGGAAGTCGCAGAACGCCTTGGTGACGGTGGGCCGCGACGACGGCTGCACGACGAAGTGCTCGCCGCCCTCGCCGACGATGTGGAGGGCGCGCACGTAGTCTTGCATCGAGCCGACGTCGATCGCCGAGCCGTGCGTGCCGGTGGAGACGGCGCCGGCGATCGTCTGCCCGTTCGACGCGCCCGAGGTCGGCAGCGCCCACCCTGCGGCCTCGAGCGCGGAGTTGAGCTCCATCACGTGGACGCCGCACTGCGCGTAGACGAGGCGGCTCGCGAGCGGCTGCGCCGACGTCGTGACGTGCGCGGGCTCGAAGCCTTGCGAGAGGTAGTTGAGCGGCTTGGTGTTGACGAGATAGTCGGGCGTGAGCGCGGCGTCGGAGAGCGACCACGCGCCTCCGTACGCGCGGACGCGCTTGCCTGCGGCCTCGGCGTCGATCACGATCTGTCGAAGCACGTTGAGGCCCGCGCGCCAGCGCTGCGTCGCCGGCTCGAGGCCCGCGGCGGTTCGGTTCCACGCCGCGTAGAGGCGCTCGACCTTCGCGTTGACGCTCTCGTGTTTGTTCCACCAGTCGAAGCCCGCCTCGAAGCCGAGGAGCGGCTTGGGATCCAATTCGGTCATCGAACGCTCCTCACTGCATGTTCCGTTCGACGACGACGCGATCCTTCGCGCACGTCCACTGGATCTCCGAGGGCGCCCAGATGCCGAGCGTCACGACGGTGAGCAGCGTGTACCCGAGGTTCGTCGACGCGCGCACCTCGGCGAGCCCGTTGCCCTTGCAGTCGGGCTCGACCGGCGCGCTCTGCCCGAGCCCCCAGAAGATCGCGTGCCGCGTCGCGCTCCGAGGCTCCTCCGCGGGCGCCGAATTCTGCGGGCGCACACGCGCGTGATAACAACCCGAGAGCGCGACGAGCACGAGCGCGAGGCTGGCCGTCTTCTTCATGTTCCCCACGACCGCGAGGCGGTTCATCTCGCCCGGGATAACCGAGGCAGGGCGGCGTGTCATCCCCCCGGGGTAGTACGCCGGGCGCGTTCGAACCCAAGGCTCATCGCGCTCGAGCGGCGGCACCAACGCGCGCTCCAGATCCGTCGTGAGGCCCGCGTGACGGGCACGCCGGTCACGGTACCTTCCGCGGTCATCGGCGAATGGTGGAGGGGCCGAACCGACGTACGCGACGACATCCTCGCCTCGGTGCACGTCGAAGCGCTCGCCGAAGACGTCGCGAAGCTCGCGGGGATCGCGTGCTCGAGATTGAAGGACGTGGAAGCGAAGCTGACGATCGACGCCTACGTCATGGCGTCGGCCGCCTTGCGCGGTGATGTCGTCTTCACGTCCGACGCCGAAGACTTGCTCCGGTTTCAGCCCTTCTTTCCCTCGGTCAGGGTGCTGTCGGTGAGCGGTCGCTGACGGACGCTGCTTCATCGTCACGCAAGTGGCGCGTCGCTCGCCAGGCTCGCCGTCTTCTTGATGTGCCGACC
>JAHBWD010000077.1 GCA_019637175.1 Labilithrix sp.
CCCGGCGCGACCGCGGGCTTCTCGCCCGGGCGGGCGAAGCCGCGGATCTCGAAGGTGCTCTGGATGCCGTCGCCGTCGAGATCGCCGTGCGCTTGGGCGACGAACGCTGTCCCGCCGCCGACGTTCTCGAACGAGAACGCGTACGCGTGAGGCACGCCGTCGGGCACGGGGCGAAAGCCGAGCGCGGTCCACGCGGGCGTATCCCAGAGGCCGGGCGCGTCGGCCTCCTTCGTGCCGCGCGGCGGCGTGGCCGGCGTGAGCGGCGCGCTCTCGGGGAACTGTCGATTCTCCTCGGCGTAGACGACCGCCGCCGCGCCGATCCGCGCGAGGCCGTCGGTCGGCTCGACGAACCGCGACGCGTGCAGCTCCCGCACGAACGCGGGGACCGCGACGGCCGCGAGCGATCCGAGCAGCGCCACGCCGACCGCGAGCTCGACGGCGGTGAAGCGCCTCATCACTCCTCGACTTCGAGCTTCACCATCGTCTTCGCGACCTGCGCCGTGAGGCTCTCGTCGGGGGAGACGGTGAGTGAGTACGTGGAGCGAATGCCGTCGCCGTCGAGATCGCCCTGCGCGGTGACGAGCGCCTTGGCCGTGGCCCCGGCTCCTTCGGCCTCGAAGGAGTACTGGTAGCACTGCGGCTGCACGATCGAAAAACGCAGATCGCGCCAGGGGCTCGCCGACCAGTCCGCGAGGTTCGACTGGTAGCGCTTGCCGCGCACCGAGAGCGGATCCTCGGGGACGGAGACGCGCGAGCTCGGAGGAAAGTGGCGCATCGCGTGGAGGTTGCTCGGCGTGGCGCCCGCGGGCTGGGTGGCGTCGGAGGTGTTGTAGTACTCCGCGGCGGCGCCCGCGAGCGAGGTGACGGAGCTGACGGCCTCGACGGTCTTCGCGTGCCGCACGTATCGGGCGAGCGCGTACATCCCCAGGGCGCTCAGGAGCGCAGCGAGGCCGAGGAAGTTCATGAGCTCGACCGCGGTGAAGCCGCGGAGGCGCGCTCTCGAGACGACCGCCACGTTGCGCAAGATAGCGCGAAACGAGGGCTCCTGTCGCGCACGAGGAGCACGGTCGCTCGTCATGACTTGACGGCGGCTCCGGGGCGCGTTCGCGGGTTCGCTCGCAGGTTCATGAGGGGCTTTTCGACGAGCATGTACATCGGGATGGCCGCGACGAGCGTGATGAGCGGAATCTTCACGAGGGGCTCGAGCATTCCACGCTCGGACGCGACGCTCGGAAAGACACCGAGATCGAGCCCGACGAAGATGATGATCATGTGAATCAGGTACGCCGAGTACGAGAGCTGGCTCACCGGGTAGAAGCCGCGCCACGACAGCACGCGCGCGAGGAGGCGCCCGCCCGCGAGCCCCGTCACGCTCACGAAGAGCACGTACGCGACGCCGGCCGAGAAGATCACCTGCGCCAGCGCGTAGTAGAGAAAGTTCACCGCCGTCGGCCAGCGATACTTGAAGATCGGCTGCTCGACCGCGCTGAGCGCCGCCACCACGGCGACGGCGACGACCGCGCCGCACGTCGTGGCGGCCGGCGCGCGGCGAAGGCGCTCCGCCGCGCCGGTGAAGTGCACGAGATAGCCGACGAGCACGCCGCTCAGGAGCTGAGGGAAGCGCCCATACGGCTTGTTGTAGAGCATGTTCGAGAAGAGATGGTGGTGCTCGGGGCCCGGCACGTGGATGCCGTAGTGGTGCACGATCGCGAGGCGAATCACGACGCCGACGCCGACGGCGAACACCACGAAGCCGAGCGGCCGCGCGATCTTGTAGGCGGCGAGGAGCGCGAACGGAAAGACGATGTAGAACTGCTCCTCGACGGCCAGCGACCACGCCCAGCCCATGCACTGGCGGCCCTCCGTCACGAAGTTGTTCACGAAGAGCAGGTTCGCCCAGATCATGTCGGTGTTCCGACCGATGAGGACGACGTAGACCGCGAGCGTCACGAAGTAGGCGGGCAGGATGCGCATCGCGCGGCGCACGTAGAAGCTTCGGAGCGCGATCGTGCCCGTCTCCTCGTGCTCGCGGAGGAGGAGCGAGCCGATCAGGAAGCCGCTGATGACGAAGAAGACGTCGACCCCGAGGTGCCCTCGATTCACGATACGGAGGAGCGGGCCGAAGTCGCTGTTGCGCAGCGGGCGGCCGATGAACGCGAGCGTGTGGTACGCGATGACCCAGAGCACCGAGAGGGCGCGGAGCCCGTCGACCGGCTTCTTCGATTCGGCGCGGCGGTTCCAGAGCGAGCGAAGGTTGTCTTCGAGCGCGAAGGCTCCCATCGGGGCCCGGGCTAGCGCCCGCCTTCGGCGCCGCCCGCGTCGCCTGCGTCGGCGGCGCCCGCTTCAGCTGCGTCGCCCGCGTCACCGGCGCCGGCGTGCGCAGTCGCTGCCGGCGTGGGCTCCGGCTCGGGAGTGGACGCCGGTCGCGGCGGGAGATCGACCCCCGCGGCGAACGCCCCGTGCCACTTCGTCATGAGGCGCAGATCCTCGAGGGCCTCCGCCTCGAGCGGGTCCTTGGTCGCGAGGTAGCAGTCGGCGCGCAAGCGGATGATGTCGCCGTAGAAAGGCGCCGGCTCGAGGTCGTGCATGGCGTCGGCGCAGTGCTTCTTGTCGATGGCCGCACCGACCTTCGCGCGTGCCGACAGGCGAATCACGCGCTGGGCCTCGGCGGCGAACTTCGACCCGAGCGCTTCGAACATTCGCGTCGCGATCACAGGGTCGCGCCGCGAGAGGTAGACCGCGAGCTCGAGCGCGGCTTCGCTGATTGACTGAGGAATCCACGGATCCTTGCGATGAAGGACGAACCCACGCTCGAGCGCGACGGCGGCGCGTATCGGATCATCGTCGCGCATCGCGATGAACGCCCGCAGGAACTCCCGCTGGCCTTCCCTCTCGATGCTCTCGACGAAGGCGGTGAGCTCGGGATCGCGGGGGACGCTCGCGGCCATGTCCGCGAGCATCATCTTCTCGGCATAGCGAGGCTCGCGCCGCGGGGTCTTCCGCCACGCTCTGATGCTGCTCGGGAAGCGGCCCGCCTGGAAGTGCTCCACGAAGGAAGCGAACGTCTGCTCCGCGGCTGGCCGGCTCGCGGGCGCAGGGAAGAGCGGCCGGCGGATCGCGGCCTGGAAGAGCCACTTCTCCTCGACGATCGCGCGCTCGCTCACCGGCTCGGTCGTGCGCGGAACGTCGGCGCCGAGCCGCATCGCGAAGCCCGCGATGTCCTCGTCGATGCTACCGTGGTGCCCGACGCTTCGCGCGAAGGCGAACTCGAGGACGTTGTGATCGTCGTGATTGACGGCGCCGAGCTCGTACTTGACCATCGCCTCCGCCATCGCCGGATTCGCGACGACGTGGGCGAGGACTCCCTCGACGCTCGACGTACGCCACACCGATCGCGTGGCCGAGGCGTACGGCTCCTCGGCGAGGCGGCTCCGCATCTTGGCGACGTCGATGACGGCAGGATCGTTCTGGGCGATGACGAGGAGATCGCCGCCGGTCGTGCGCCAGAGCGAGACCTCCTTGAAGACCTGCTTGAGCGTCACCATCGTCGTGGCGACGCACCAAGCGTCGACCTCGTAGCCCTGGACCCACTGGACGAAGATCCCGTGCGGGTTGAGGCGCTCGGCGGTCGCTCGATAGAACTCCTCGGTGTACATGCTCGAGATCCCCGCGCGGTACGGGTTCGAGGGCTCCGAGAAGACGATGTCGTACCTCGCGGGCGTCGTGAGCAGCGCCTCACGCGCGTCACCGAGCGCCACGTGGACCTTCGGGTTGTCGAGGACGTCGTGGTTGACCGCGCTACAGTCGCGCGCGACGCGCAAGATCGCCGGTTCGAGCTCGACGACGTCGACGCGCTCCATGCTCGGAATGGCGCCGAGCCAGCCGGCGGTGCTGCCGGTTCCGAGGCCGATGACCATCGCGCGCTTCGGGTCGGGGTGTAGCAGCGCGCCGATCAAGCCGCTCATGATCTGCGTCGGCCCGTCCGAGATCGCGTGTCCGTCCGACTTGCCGTTGACGATGAAGGCGTATCCGTCGGCGTTGCCGAGCGCCACGCTGCTCTCGAGGCCGTCTTCCTCCCAGGCGATGATGCCCCGGTTGAGGCGCACGAACTTGGGAATGGTGTGCTCGGAGGGCTCGGCGATCCGACGGTCGGCACGGCCGGCGCCGATGCCGGAGTGACGCCACGCGGCCGTCGGCCCGAGAGACGCCGCGAAGAACAGAGCGAGGAGCCCGCAGGCGACCGCGCTCGCCGCCGGCCGGCGGAGCAGCGCGCGACGGCCCACCCCCTTGACCTCGAGCGCGAGCGCGAGCACAGCGGTCGAGACGAGGACGGTGACGACGAGCCGCCAGCACGTCGTCGACGAGAGCGCCGGCAAGAGGCCGAAGCCGCCGGCTATCGAGCCCACGATCGCGCCGAGCGTATTCGCGAGGTACGCCGCGCCGACGTCGCGGCCGACGCTACGGTCGCCGCGACCGTAGAGGCCGATCACGACGGGGAACTGTGCGCCCGAGACGACCGCGGCCGGGAAGACGACGATCATCGCGACGACGGTCCACGCCAGGATGCTCGCGGCGAAGCCCGTGCTGCACAGCGGGCGCAGAAGCAGCGCGAGGACGGCGATGCGGTCACCGAGCGCATAGGGGATGGCGATGGCGAGCCCTTCGAGGGCGCAGGTGATCGCGAAGATGGTCAGCGTGGGCCTGATCTTCGTGCGCGCGTAGAGCGCGCCACCGAGCCCGATCCCCGCGAGCGCCACGGCGAGGATGAGCCCGAACGTGTACGACGAGCCGCCGAGGATCGGCCCCAGCATGCGGTACCAGACGAGCTCCATGAGCATGAAGGTGCCCCCGGAGATCGCGGCCGCGACCGGCGGGAACCACGAGACGAACGTCGGAGACGTGTTGGCATCTTCGGTGTCGGCGGGCGCTGTTTCCTCGGCGACCGCCTCGCCGGCGGGAGCGAGCTCCGGCGAACGAGAGAGCGAACGCGCGACCATGGCGACGAGCGCGTTCACGAGGCACGCGATCCAGAGGGTCATGCGCGAGCCGAACACCTCCATCAGGAGGAAGTTCGCGGCGACGGCGCCGGCGACGGCGCCGAACGTGTTGATGCCGTAGAGCATGGCCACACGCTGCCGCCCGACGTCCGAGGCGCGCTCGACCGCGCGCGCGGCGGCGGGCAGCGTGCCGCCCATGAGGATCGCGGGACCCGCGAGGACCACGACCGAGAGCAGCAAGCGCACGACCGTGGCGCCGAGGGGGCCGAGCGTCGTGATCCCGCCCGTGCCGATGTAGATCCGCTGCGCGACCTGAACGAGCAGGGGAGTCACCGCGCTCGTGACGGCGACGGCGAGCTCGAGGTTCGCGTACATGGCGAGCGGGTTCTTCGCTCGATCCGCTCTGCTGCCGAGGATCGCGCCGCCGAGACCGAGCCCGCCCATGAAGATCGCCAGGACGGCCGCGGACGACGCGGTCGACGCCCCGAAGATCAGCCGCAGCTCGCGAAACCACGCCGTCTGATAGATGAGGGCGCAGGCGCCAGAGAAGAAGAGCAACCCGGAGACACGAGCGAGGCGAAAGTTCACGTGGCAAGCGCCTCCTCGGCGCCAGTGGGTGGAGAAAGCACGAGGAGACTACTCCGAACGAGGCAACGCTGTCGCGCGCCCAAAACAGCACGAGCCTGCATGCTCTCGCATGCAGGCTCGCGGTGACGCGCAATGGTTGCGCTCCGTGACGCGATCACTCCTCGGGGGAGAGCTCGTCGATCGAGGGCGAAACGAGGAGGCGCTCGTCGCCGCCTCCGGGGATCTCACCCTTGATGGTGAACGTCGACGGGTTGCCGTCGCCGTTGAGGTCGCCCTGCGCCGTGGCGGTGAACGTCTTGCCCTGCGTCGTGAGGTCGCCGCTCGGGCTGTCCGATGCGTACTTGTACATGTAGTACTGCGGCGCAGTCATCTCGAACTTCAGGCAGGGGAAGCCGTCGTTCTTGGTGACGTCACCGGGAGGCGACCACTCCTCACGCTTCGACTGGTACTTGCCGCCCTTGACGTCGGCGATCGTCGGCGGGACCGGCGTCGAGGCCGGGGGGCAGATCTTCCGCGTGACGGCCGCCTTGCCGCCTGCCGGGAGGATGTCCGCCTTCATGCGCTCGCCCTCGAACGCGGTGACCGCGTCTTTGCCGATCTGACCGAGCGAGTTCTTCGCCTCGGCGGTCTTCGCGTTCGCGATGTACTTACGGACGCCGTAGATCGCGAGGACGGCGAGGACGCCGACGATCGCGACGACGATCATGAGCTCGACGAGCGTGAAGCCGCCCTCTCTTAGTTTCTTCCGAATCGATGCCATGGTTGCTCCCTTCGGCCGTTCACTGAGCCCAGCGCGCGCAGGCCGAGCCCGCGTGGGGAAGTCGTTGTTGATCACTCGCCGACGTTGTTCGTGAAGATCGTGCCCTGGAAGCTCGTGCCGACGAGCTCCGAGAAGACCGCCCCGTCGTTGTTGAGATCCGCTTTCGCGTGAATGACGTACCAGGGCACGTCATTCGGAGCGCTGGCGAAGTTGACCCAGGAGAGGCCCAGCGGCGTGCCGGGGTTCTTCGTGCCCGCGACCGTCGCGTATCCGAACTGGAGACCGCTCTCGGTGTGCACGGGGAGGGCGCGCCAATCGGGGACCGTTCCGCCGCCCGCGCACGCCGGGTTCCAGCCCCACTTGTGCTGCGTGGCTCCGTTGCTCGGACAGTACGTGCCGCCGACGTTGGCGTAGAGGCCTCTCTCGGTCTTGTAGTCCTCCTGCGCGATGCGGATCGCGCTGATCATCGTCTCCGCTTCCGTGATCTTCGAGCTGAGCGTGAGCTTGCGATACCCGACGACCGCGATGACGGCGAGGACGCCGACGATCGTCACGACCACGGCCAACTCGACGAGCGTGAAGCCCGCTCTGGCCTTGCCACGAGAGTCGACGGACATGGTCGGCCGCAGCTGAAGCAGTCGTCGTGCCATTTTTGCCTCCACGGCGGATCGCGACCATCGTATCGATGGCGCGCGAAAACGAAAGAAATCTGGCCGAGTAGGGAACCGGGCGCCGGTGTGGGGGTGACAATTTTCGTCCCTCGCTCGCGAGCACGCCGACGAAAAGCGCTCCCTTCCGTCCGGTTGGCATCACAGCTTCGAGGGGGGGCGCGACTCGACGCTCACCTCTTCTTCATCCGGGTCCTGCATCGCGTGCTTCTGGAGCCTGTAGCGCAGGCTCCGGAGCGTCACGCCGAGCGACTTGGCCGCCGACGTGCGCACACCGCCCGAGCGATCGAGCGCTTGCAGGATCAGGCGCCGCTCGATCTCTCCGAGCACGCCGTCGAGATCGCATCCTTCTTCCGGGAGCGTCACGAGCGCGGGGCTCGGCTGGGCGGCGGCGCCGCTCACCTCGCGAGGCAGATCGCCGAGGCCGATGAGCGGGCCCGACGCGAGCGCGACGGAGCGCTCGATGATGTTCTCGAGCTCGCGCACGTTCCCGGGGAAGTCGTACGCGTCGAGCGCGCGGAGCGCGTCGGGCGAGATCGCGCGGATGTGTTTGTTGTGCTCGCGCGCGCAGCGGTCGAGGAAGTGCTTCGCGAGCTCGGCGACGTCTTCGCGTCGCTCGCGGAGCGGCGGCACCTCGATGCGAATGACGTTGAGGCGGTAGTAGAGATCCTGCCGGAACTTGCCCGACTTCACGTCTTCTTCGACGACGCGGTTCGTGGCCGCGAGCACGCGCACGTCGACGCTCGCCTCGGTCGCCTCGCCGATGCCGCGCACCTTCCGCTCCTGGAGGACGCGAAGGAGCTTCACCTGCATCGCGAGCGGCAGCTCGCCGATCTCGTCGAGCAGCACCGTGCCGCCGTCGGCCTCGCGGAAGATCCCGAGCTTGCGCCCGGCGGCCCCGGTGAACGCGCCCTTCTCGTGGCCGAACAGCTCGCTCTCCACGAGCGCCTCGGGGATCGCCCCGCAGTTGACGACGAGGAAGGGCTTGTCCTTGCGATCGGACATGTCGTGCACCGCGCGCGCGATGCGCTCCTTGCCGGTGCCGCTCTCGCCGGTGATGAGCACCGTGCTCCGCGCCCCGGCGACGCGCGCGACGAGCTCGAGGATCTGCTTCATCGCCTGCGAGTGGCCGAGCAGATCCTTCGGGTTCTGCCGATCGACCTTCGCGCGCAGGCGCACGTTCTCGGCGACGAGCTCGCTCTTCTCGAACGCCTTGACCACCAGCGCGCGGAGCTCCGACGTCGCGAACGGCTTCGTCACGAAGTCGTACGCGCCGCGCTTCATCGCCTCGATCGCCGTCTCGACGGTCGAGTGCGCGGTCATCACGATGACCTCGGTCTCGGGGCTGTGCGACTTCGCGAGCGAGAGCAGATCGAGCCCCGAGCCGTCGGGCATCATCAAGTCCGTGAGGACGACCCCGAAGCCCGACGGCGAGTTCTTGATCGCTTCTTGCGCCGTCACGAAGCCGGGCGACGCCGTCACGGCGTAGCCCTCCCTCCGGAAGAGGATCGTGAGCATCTCGCGCAGCCCCGGCTCGTCGTCGACGACCAGGATGCTGGCTTTCGCCGTCATCTCCCGGAGAGTAGAGCCTCCGCCAGCGCTTTTGCTACTCCGTACGGAGCTTCGCGAACGCCGCCTTCGTTTCGCCGGCGGCGACGGTCACGCTGATCGACTTCTTCAGCTGCTGCTCGGCGTTCACGAACACGATCGTGTGCGAGCCCGGCGAGACCGAGACCTTGAGGCGCGGCGTCGGGCCGAGCGGCTTGCCGTCGAGCAACACCGTGGAGGCGGGGAGGGAGTTGATGTTGAGGAAGGCCTCGCCGCCGGCCGCCGCGGGCTTCTCGGGCGCGGCCGGCTTGGCCGCCGGCTCCTTGGCCGCGACGGGCTCCTTCGGGGCCGCGGGCTCCTTCGGGGCCGCGGGCGCGACGGGCGCATGCGCGACCGGCGCCGCGGGCGCGTGCGCAACGGGGGCAGGCGTCGGCGGAATGAACGCGGGCGTCGCCGGCGTCGTGCCCTTCGGGTTGAGCGTCACGACGATCGTCTTCTCGGCCTGGCCGTCGTCGAAGTCGATCTTCTGCGTGTAGTCGTCGAAGCCGTCCTTCTTCGCCTCGAGCTGCCACTTCTCGTTCGGATCGAAGTCGATCGCGATCGGGAACTGGGGCACCTCTTTGCGGTTCGCGCCCGACACGAGGTAGACCTTCGCGCCCGGCGTTCCGAGCTGGATCGTCGCCTTGCCCTTGAGGACCTTGAGGCTGACGTTGCCGAGATCGGTGAGCTCGTCTTGCGAGACGGTGACCGTCTTCTCGACGGCGGCGTAGCGCTCGCTGCCGGCGATCTTCACGCTGTGCTCGCCCGGCGAGAGATCGCGGAGCTCCTGCGGGAGCGGACCGTACTCTTTGCCGTCGACGATGAGGCGCACGCCCGACTGGTTGCCGGACACCTTGAGCCCGGTGCCGCCGGACGCCTTCGCCGGCGTGAGCGAGAAGTCCATCGTCGCGTCTTTGCGCGACTCGATCGTCACCGCGCGCGGCGCGGGCGGCTCGAAGCCCTGGGCGACGACCTTCACCTCGTGCACGCCCGTCGCGACGTCTTTGACGATGCACGGCGCGCTGTCGCACGCCTTCTTGCCGTCGACCATGACCTCGAGGCGGCTGACCTCGCCGCCCTTCGAATCGGCGACGTTGACGACGAGGGTTCCGTTGCGCGGCATGAGGAAGAAGACCGCGACCGCCACGGCGGCGAAGACGCCGGCGAGGAGGCCGATCCAGAGGCCCGCCTTGCTCTGCTGCGGGCGCGGGACCATCGCCGTCGCCTCCATCGCGCGGCTGACCGGCGGCATGTGAGGCATCGGAGCCTGGCTCACCTGCTGCGGCGGCTGGCTCATCTGCGGAGGCATCGAGCCCTGCGCGTGCTGCATGTGCCCGCTCGGCGGCTGCGAAGGCGCGCGCACGGGCATGTGCATCGGCGCGGTCGACGTCTGGCCGGGCGGAGGCGGAGGCGGGATCGGCGCCGTCGACGTGCTGGGGTTCGGCTGGCGGATCGACGCGGGCGGCGGCGGAGGCGCGGAGCGCAGCGACTGCGAGGCCGGCGGACCGGAGCGGAACTGCGCCGACGGCGGACCCGACGTCGCGTGACCGTTGACGCTCTCACGCGCCTGACCGAGCGCGCCGAACGCGCCCGAGAGCGTCGACGACGGCGGAGGCGGCGTTCCCGCCGCGGGCGCCTGCTGCGAGATGCGCGCCTGCGAGGGCACCTGCGAGGGACGCGTCATGATGTCGTCCATGCTCGCGTGCTCGGGGCGGCGCGACTCCGGACCGGCCGCCGGCGCGTCTTGCTGGCCTTCCTTGTCCTTGTCGAAGACGTGGGTCGCCTCGTCGTCGTCGTCCCAATCCATGTCGAGCTTGCCGCCGTTCGCCTGCGCGGCGGGCGTGGGGCGCGTGCTCGGCGCGGGCGGAGGCGCGCTCTGCTGGGTCGCGCTCGGCGAGCTCGACGTCGCCGCGGTGCTCACCGCCGGCATGCCCGGCTGGCTCCCGCTCGAGGGCTGCGTGCCCGCGAGGTTCGGCAGCGATCCACGACCGGGAGGCGGCGGCGGCTTCGACGGCGAGGCCGCCGGCGTCGACACGGAGGCGGCGCGCATCGACGCGGAAGGAGGCGCCGGAGGCGCCGACGGCTTGACGGACGGAGGCGCCGCGGGCATCGCGCCCGACACCGGAGGAGCCCCGGGAACGCCGCTCTGGCTCGCCGGCAGCGGCAACCCCACGAGCGTCTTCTTCATCCCTTCGTTCGCGTTCGGCGCGGCTGGCACGTGCGAGCTCGATCCGGGAGGCGGCGGCGGCACGGCGGACGTGCGCGTCGAGCTCTTCTTCCCGAGGCCCTCGAAGATATCGAGGTCCGAACCGCCCTTGTTGTCGTCTGACATCCGCGTCTCCTGAAGCTGCATGATACGCTCCACAGTCCAATCGCCGAACGCCGCGCGTGCAGGCCACGACGCGGCAGGTGCGGGGAATTCCAACGAAAGCGTTGAGAACCTCGGCGACTTTGCGCCGCGAACCCTAGCGCTCGGCGGCGTTCTTGGCGAGCGGGTTCCGCACGCCGCGGCGCGTCCAGCGCGCGCGACGCGGGCGTCGACCCGACGCGTGGTCGGGCGGCCGTTCGCGAGCAGCAATAATCACGCGTGAAAACATGAACATACAAGCACTGCGCGAGGCGGCTCGCGAGGGCCTTTGCGGTGGTCTGCGAGCGTCTTAATCGTATCTCACTTGGCGGGGTCGCCGTCGCGCGCGAGCGCCTCGATGCGAGCCTGCACCGACGCCACCGCCGCGTGACGTCGCTCGCGCAGCGCGAGATCGTCGCGCGCCACCTCCAGGGTGACGTCGCGCGCCGCTCCGGACGCAGCGTAAGCATCGACGGCGCGCCGCGCGGCGACGGCGTCGGCATGCAAGAGCAAGAAGCGCGCGGCATCGCGCTTGGCCTCCGGCGAAGCCGTGGGGTCGTCGGCGATCCTCGACCACGCGGAGACGGCGTCGGGCCGTCGTCCGAGCCGGCCGAGCAGGCTCGCCCACGCGACCGGACGGGCTTCCCGCGCGTCGGCCGTCGAGAGCGCCGCGAGCGCTTCGCGGAGGCGCGGCACGCCGTCGAGCGCGCGCCGCGCCGGCTCGAGGGCGGGCTCGAGCGAGAGCGCGCGAGAGAACGACGCCTCCGCGCCGTCGAGGTCGAAGCGATGCATCTGGAGGAAGCCGAGCTCCATGTGCACGCGCGCCGCGTTCGGATCGCGCGAGAGGAGCTCGGCGTAGATCGACGCGGCCTCGTCGTACGCTCCGATGAGCGCGTAGCAACCGGCGAGGTTCTCGAGCGCGCGCGCGTGACGCGGGATCCCCGCGCGGCCCGTTCGATCGAGCGTGGCGCGCGCCGATCGCTGGAGCCGACACGACAGATCGTAGGCGCCCCACTCGCGCAGCACCCACGCGAGGCCGGTGAGAGGCGCCGTGTTGTGCGGATGGGCGCGCTCGGCCGCGGCGACGCGATACGTGAGCTCGCTCGTGTAGTCCGCCGCGCGCGCGCGCGTCACCGGCGCGAACGAGACGACGAGCGCCGCCGCACCGACAGCCGCCGCCCGCTTCGCCCTCGGGCCGAGCGCGCTCGCCGCGCGCGCGAGCGCGAGCGCGAGCCCCGCGAGCGGCACGTAGAGGAGGCGGTCGGCGACGACGGCCGACGCGAGCCCGATCGGCAGGAGGTGCACGACGGGCGCGAGGCCGAAGAGCGCGAGCGCACCGCCGACGACCGACGCGGCCTCCACACGCGCGCGCCACGCGCGGACGACGAGCACAGACGCGAGCGCGACGACGAGCCCTCCGGCGATCGCGCGCGCGACGTCGATCTCACCGACGAGGCCGATGCTGCTCGCCGGGTGCCACGGATCGACGATCATCTCGGCGTAGCGGCCGACGGCCTCGAGCATCGTCGCCGCGCGCGCCCCGGCGCCGAGGGGCGTGGCGCGCGACGCGCCGCCTGCCGCCGTGCGCAGCGCTGCGTAAACCGCGATCGGCGCCGCGACGTATGCGAGGCGCCCGATCTTGCGATCGACGCGGCGCGACGCATGAACGGTCGCGATCGCGATCGCGATCGCGGCCGCGCCTGCGACCTCCTTCGAAAGCAGGCCGCCGAAGAGCGCCACGGAGGCGCCCGCCGCGCGCGCGTGATCCGAGCGCTCGCCGTCTTTGCCTCCATACCAAGGCCACAGCGCGACCGCCGCGAAGGAGAAGCACGCCGCGAGGACGTCGGTCCTCCCCGAGACCCACGCGACCGACTCCGTGAGGCGGGGCGCGAGCGACCACAGCGCCGCGGCGGCGATCGTCTCCGGGCCGGAGGCGCCGAGGCGCCTGGCCGCGATCACGAAGAGCGCGATCGCGAGCGCGTGGAGCGCGAGGTTCGTGACGTGGTAGCCCGAAGCCGTGTCGTCGAGGAGCGCGTCGAAGCGGAGCGAGAGGACGACGAGCGGTCGATAGTACGTCGGGCGCAGATCGCTCATCGGATCGGCCGTCCAGAACGGACGCCCGAGCACACCGCTCATCGAGCCGCGGCTCTTCTCGACGAGGGCGTGGTCGTCGTAGACGAACGCGCCGCGGCGCACCGGCGCGTAGACCGCGAGCATCACGGCGATGAGCGCCATCGTCGCGAGCGCGATCTTGGCTCGGGGGGTCATTTCTTCGGCGCGGGCGCGGCGGAGCCCGAAGGCTCCGGCTTCGGCGAAGGCGGCGCGAGCGTCGGGCGCCACTTGTTCCGCTTCTCCTGGAGCGGGAACCACACCGACTGGGGAACGATCTCGGTCGACTCGAAGTACGCGCGCGCGCCGGGCGCCGACGCGCGCACGAGGCGCGCGCCGGGTACGCCGATCGCGGCGGGCTGGCCGCCGATGTCGAGCGAGCCGCCGAGGAACAGCCGCACGTCGCCGAAGACGAGCGCGCGCGAGGAGCACCCGAGGCGCGCGAGGAGCTCGAGCATGTGCTGCGCGCTGGCGGCGTCGGCCTTGTCGTCGGGGAGCAGCTCGACCCACTGGAGCATGCCGTCTTCGTCGGAGATCCCGACGGCGGCGCGCGACTCCGGTCCGGCGGCTTGCACGTCGGCGATCGCGAGCGCCGAAGGCGGCGGCTGCTTGCCGATCGTGAAGACGCGCGCGCCGAGCCAGAGCTTCGCGCCGTCGTGCGCGTCGGGCTCGCTCGGCTTCTCCTTTCGGCGACGCGCGTCGCGCGCGTCGTTTCCCGTCCCGAGCGACGCGCGCGGGCGCGCGGGGCGACCGAACGCCGCGACGACGCTCGACTTGCCGTCGGCGTCCGCGCCGTCGCCTTCGCTCGAGGCTGCGTGCACGGTGCGCGGATCGATCCGCGCGACGCGCACGCTCCGCTCGCCGGCGCGCGCCGTCGTGATCGCGACGGCGTACGGATAGCCGTGCTGCGGCAGACCCTTGACCCGCCACGCGCCGTCTTCGCCTTCCTTCGCCGGCGCAGCTTCGCCAGACGGCGAGGGGATCGGCGCGCCCGGCAGCACCGTGCGCGCGGTGAGATAGAAGAAGTCGCGCGCGTCGCGCTGGATGTACCGCGGGAAGAGGATGTGCCCCATGCTCTTGACCATCCGGCGCGCGCGGTACTTGAGCTCGGGCAGATCCTTGAACCCGCCCTCGTACTCCCAGTCGGTCTGGAGGGGACGCCCGAGCGGCTGGAAGCTGCTCGCGGGTTGCACGTTGTAGAACTCGAACCCCGCGAGGCCCGGGTTCATGTCGAGGTGGATGCCGAACGCGCACCGCGCCGCGAGCATCGCGCGGCCGAGCGGCTCGGCGCCGATGTCGTTGCCCCAGAAGTAGGCGACGAACTTCTCCTTCGTGAGGCAGAGGCCGCTGCGCGTCGTGTGAATTGCGTCTTGCCAGCCGGGCGGCACGCCTC
Organism: Labilithrix sp.; assembly: GCA_019637175.1. Taxonomy (GTDB): domain Bacteria; phylum Myxococcota_A; class Polyangia; order Polyangiales; family Polyangiaceae; genus Labilithrix. Next base: position 14,450 of record JAHBWD010000077.1, read on the forward strand.
CCCACCACGCGCGGCCCCACGGGTTCCACTTGTCGTTCTGGACGAGCGGGGTGAGGTTCTGGCGGAAGGAGAGGATCTCGTCGGGCACATCCGTCGACGTCGGCCACGCGCCGAAGGCGGTGGTGCCGTCACGCAGCTCCATGACCGTGGCGCCGTACGGCTTGGGCGGCAGGTAGAGGACGCCGCTCGCCTGCATGCCGAACTCGCCGTGCGTCGCCTGGAAGCCGCCGTTGAAGCCCGCGACGACGTGACGGATCACCTCGGGTGTGCGCGGGATCTGACCTGGCCCGGCTTCGCCCTTCGCGCTCACGGGCTCGACGGTGCCCGCCTCCATGTGGAGCGCGATGAGCCGCGGATCCCAGAGCGTGACGTAGACGCGCGTGTGCGGCGCCGCGGGATCGCCACGGACGAACGTCGTGAGGAACGGCGCGTTGATCCCGGGGATGGGCGTGATGAACGCGTCCTTCTCGAGCGGGATCCAGTGGCCCTCGCCGTTGAGCGGCGGCTTGAGGTACGGCTCGAGCGCCTTCGGCGGCCAGCCGGTCTCGGGATCGGTGAACGTCGCGGGCTCGATCTTGCCGGCGTTCAGCGCGGACAGATCCTCCTGCGCGTCCTTCTCGCCGGTGTCGCCGGTGATGCGCGTCTTGGCCCCCTTGAGCCACTCGATCGCGGTGAACGTCACCGCCTTCAGGACCTGGTTCTTCTCGTCGCCGAACCACGAGATCGCGCGCAGCCGATCGCTCATCCACGGCGCGAACGTCGGCGGCTTCGCGACGACCTCCGCGGTGACGCGCACCTGCGCCTCGCCCGCGATCACGGCGTCGCGCTTCGGATCGAAGGCGAGGGTGCGCGCGTCGGCCTTCACGACGAGCACCCCGTCGTCGCGAAACGACAGCTCGGCGCGCGCCGGCGAGGGCACGAGCGCGTAGACGGTTCGCTTGACGCCGCGCGACTGCCCCGTCTGCTGGAGATCGGCGATCGCGACCTGCGCGCGCTGAAAGCGCGACAGCTCGTCGTAGGCGCGCGGATCGTGCCCGTCGAGGTCGAGCACGTGGACCGCCTCGGGCCGACCGTCGACGGTGACGACGTACGCCGCGAGCGATCCGGAGAGGATCGGCGTCCCTTCGTCGGCGCCGCTCGTTCGGGTGAGGTTGTAGACGTCACCGCGATCGAGCAGGTGTCCCTCGGGCGAGAGGCGCGTCATCACGAGATGAAGATCGTAGGTGTCGTCGCCCTCGCGGCCGCGCACGAGGGCCCGCGCCGACGCGCCTCCGAGCGCGCCGCGGACGCCCCTCGGCCCGTCGACCCACACGACCTCCTCGGGCTGACAGACGATCGCTTGCGTCGCGAGCGACGCGCAGAGCGCCGCCGAGCGGCTCGCCGCCGCGTCGTCGACCTGGGCGTGACCGAGGCGCGCGAGCGCGTAGCCCGCGAGGAGGGCGAAGGGCAACGGGCGAAGCCAGAGTCTCATGCGCGAAGGTCGAGGAAGAAACGCGCGCCGGGGCGAGCCGCATCCAGCGCAGGCCGAGAGTAAGCGGGTCTCGGCGAGCGAGGGAATCAACCGGCGATCGCGCCCCGCGCCCGACTGCCACCGAAGTTGGCAACCAAGCCTCGGAAACATCGATCCAATCGGCTGGGCGAGCGCGCCGGCGGCATGCTACAAAGTTGCTGATGCTCCGGCTGCCGTCGCTGCCAAAGATTCGCGTCTTGGCGCTCGCCGCCACGTTCGCGGTCGCGTGCACGAGCCCGACGCTGCCGCTGCCGCCTCCGGCGGCGCCGACGATCAGCGCGGGATCGACGCCGAGCACGTTCCGGCTCTCGAGCGTCGACGGCGCGCTGCCGAACGCGCTCATCGTGATCGTCAACCGCAACGAGGAGCTGCCGCGCAACGAGCGCGTCAGCGGCACGATCGCCGACGACCGCGGATCGTGGGACGTCGAAGTGACGGCGAAGATCGGCGACGTGCTCGACGTCTCGCAGGAGTCCGGCACGACGCGCTCGCCGAGCACGACCGTGACGGTCCGCTGAAGCGGGTCAGGCGGGCAAGACCTTCAGGCCGACGCGCTTCTTCTTCGCGCGCGAGGCCGGCGCGGCGTCGACGACGTCGCCGACGAGATCGTAGTCGCTCGCCTGCGTGATCTTCACGCGGCGCATCTGGCCGGGCAGCACCTCGCCCGAGAGATAGACCTGTCCGTCGATCTCGGGAGCCTGCCCGCGGTGCCGACCCATCATGACGAGATCGTGCTCCTCGCTCGGACCCTCGACGAGGACCTCGAGCTCGCGGCCCACGAGCGCGCGGTTCTTCGCCCGCGCGATCTTGCGCTGGAGCGCCATGAGGCGGCGCCAGCGGTTCGACGCGACGAGCGCGCGGACCTTGCCGTCGAGCTTCGTGCTCGCGCACGTCTCTTCGTCCGAATACTTGAAGACGCCGACGTGCTCGAAGCGCGCCCACGCGACGAACGCGCAGAGCTCGTCGAAGTCGGCGTCGGTCTCGCCGGGGTGCCCGACGATGAACGCCGTGCGAAAGACGAGATCGGGGATGCTCTTGCGCATGTGATCGACGACGCGCTTCTGGCGATCCTTGCCGTGGCCGCGGCGCATGATCTTCAGCATCGCGTCGGACGCGTGCTGGAGCGGCATGTCGACGTACGGGACGACGCGCGGGTGGTTCGCCAAGAGATCCACGAGCGCCTCGTCGATCTTCTCGGGATAGAGATAGAACACGCGCGTCCACGCGATGCCCTTCACGTCGGCGACGCGGCGCACGAGGGCGGCGAGGTTGGACCGCGCGTCTCTCGCGTGGTCGCGGCCGTAGGCGATCGTGTCTTGCGAGATCAGGTTCACCTCGCGGACGCCCTGCGAGGCGAGCTGCTCGACCTCGCGCACGACGTCGTCGGCGCTCCGCGATCGCTGCTTCCCGCGAAACTGGGGGATCGTGCAGAACGCGCAGCTCCGGTTGCACCCCTCGGCGATCTTCACGTACGCGCTCGCGCGCGGGCCCGTCACGACGCGCGGATCGCTCGCGCGGACGACCCAGTCGGCGGGGTTGCCGACCAGCATGCGATCGGCCTTGCCGTCGAGCACCTGCGCGAGCTTGAGCATGTCGCTCGATCCGAGGAAGTGATCGACCTCGGGCATCTTCGCCTCGAGCTCCTTCGGGTAGCGCTGCGAGAGGCACCCGGTGACGACCAGCTTCTTGCACGCGCCGAGCTTCTTCAGCTCCGCCATCTCGAAGATCGTGTCGATCGACTCGCGCTTCGCCTCACCGATGAAGCCGCATGTGTTGACCACGATGACCTCGGCGTCTTCCGCGTCGGTCGTGAGCTCGAAGTCGCCGGCGGATCGGCCGAGCGCGACGCCGACCATCACCTCGGTGTCGACGCGGTTCTTGGGACAGCCCAGGCTGACGAAATGGATTTTCCGAGGGCCGGCCACGATGTTGCGCGCTTCAGTAGCACGCGACGTCGTCGTTCGTCGCGTTCGGGGTGCCTTTTTTCCCCGGTCTCCACTCGTCGAACGTGAGGCTCCAGCGCTGCCAGTCGGCGCGGACGTTCCACGCGCAGTCGTCGGGGAACGCGAGCGTTCGGCCGGGCTCGAGGTTGCTGAAGGCCGGGTAAGTGAGGTTGTCGACGGTCGTCGCGCCCATTTTGAGGATGACGGAGTCGCCGTCGTTCTTGAGGACGTCGGTCGCGTTCCAGGCGAAGAGCTTGCCGTCTCGGGCGGCGCCGTTGTTCTTCACGGGATCGGCGGTGTCGGCGACGATGAACATCCCCTTGGGCGCGAGCTCGAAGTCTTCCGTCACGGTGACGCTGTTGGCCGGGAGCGCGCCGCGCGGCGACTCGATCACGAGTCCCTTGAGGTTCAGCCAGCAGTCGCGCGTGCTGCGGATCTCGACCCACTCGCCGTCGTCGGCCGATCCGGCGCGCGAGGCGATCATCAGCTCGACGATCGCGAGGTCTCCCGCGACGAGCGGCCCCGGGCAGTACACCTTCGGGAGCGTTCCGCCCTCGTCCGGGCCTGCGTCGACGCGGCCGCCGTCCTTGTTGGCCGCCGGGCGCGCGCCCGCGCCGAACGCGCCGCTGTCCGGGTTGGTCGTCGGCTCGATCGGCTGCTGCTCCTGCCCCGTCTCGTCGTCGTAGAAGTCGTCGCCCGGCTCCATCGGCGTGCGCTTCTTCTTGCCAGTCGCGCCGGTCTCCGCCGCGCACGCGAACAAGAAGGCTGCCCCGGTGAAGAGGAGGAGCCCGGCACGCCACGTTGCGAGAGGCGACAGTTCCATCGCGCACGGAGGTGTAGCACCTACATGGGCGCACGCCAGAAAAAGCCGTTTTCGGCCTGTTTCAGCCGGTCATGAGGGTGGTGAAGCGGTCGAACAAGTAGAGAGAGTCGTGCGGCCCGGCGGCGGCCTCCGGGTGGTACTGGACGCTGAAGGCCTGGAGATCTTTGGCGGCGAGGCCTTCGCTGGTGCCGTCGTTCAGGTGGACGTGCGTGCTCGTCACGCCGGCAGGCAGCGACGCGAGATCGACGCAGAAGCCGTGGTTCTGCGTCGTGATCTCGATGCGGCCCGTGGCGAGATCCTTGACCGGCTGGTTCGCGCCGCGGTGACCGAACTTGAGCTTGTACGTCTTGCCGCCGAGGGCGAGCGCGAGGAGCTGGTGGCCGAGGCAGATCCCGAAGATCGGCTTCTTGCCGAGGAGGCCGCGGATCGTCTCGACCGCGTAGCCGACCGCGGCGGGATCGCCGGGGCCGTTCGACAGAAAGACGCCGTCGGGCGCCATGCCGAGGATGTCGGACGCGCTCGTGCTCGCGGGCACGACGGTGACCCGACAGCCCGCGTCGACGAGGCAGCGCAGGATGTTCTTCTTCACGCCGTAATCGATCGCGACGACGTGGTGCTCCTTCTTCTTCGCCGAGCTCGCCTGGCGCGATCCGTCGTCGACGCGCCACGCGCCGCGCCCCTCGGTGAACGTGTAGGGCGAAGGCGGCGTCACCTGCTTGACGAGATCGAGCCCCGACATGTCGGGGGCCTCGCGCGCGCGCCGCAGGAGCGCGTCGACGGGGCCCTCGCCGATCGCCGCGTTCTGCGCGCCGTGATCGCGCAGGTGGCGGGTGAGGCGCCGCGTGTCGACGCCGCCGATCGCGACGATCCCGTGCTGCGCGAGGTACGCGTCGAGCGTCTGCTCCGCGCGCCAGCTCGACGCGAGCGGGCTCGCGTCGCGCAGCACGAAGCCGGCGACCCGAGGCTTGCCGTCGACCGACTCGGCGTCGGCCGCGTTCACGCCCACGTTGCCGATCTCCGGCGCCGTCATGACGACGATCTGCCCGGTGTAGGAGGGATCGGTGAGCACCTCCTGGTAGCCCGTCATCGTCGTGGTGAAGACGGCCTCGCCGGTCACGACGCCGCGCGCGCCGTACGGCTCGCCTTCGAAGACGGTCCCGTCCGCGAGGACGAGGTGGGCGCGTTCGTCGTTGCCTCGTTCCATCGCGGCTCTTCCTAGGCCTTCGGCGCGGCGGCGTCGAACGCGACCGCTCCCGTGACGAGTGTCATGAGGACCATCCCTTTGACCGTTTGCCCCATGAACGGCGTGTTGCGGCTCTTCGTGCGCAGGCGCTCGGGCGCGACGGTCCAGCTCCGGTTGGGATCGACGAGCGCGAGGTTCGCCTCCGCGCCCTCGCGGATCGCGCGCGCCGGAAGCCCCACGATCTTCGAGGGCGCGCGCGTCAGGGCGTCGACGACGCGCGCGAGCGGCAAGAGGCCCTTCTCCACGAGGCCGAGCATCAAAGGCACGCAGAGCTCGAGGCCGATCATCCCGGGCGCGGCCTCGCTCAGCTCGACTTGCTTGTCGAGGAGCGAGTGCGGCGCGTGATCGGTGGCGATGCAGTCGATCGTTCCGTCGGCGAGCGCTCCGCGCAGCGCGACGAGATCTTCGTCTTCTCGCAGGGGCGGGTTCACCTTGCACGCGGTGTCGTAGCCGATGAGCGACGCATCCGTGAGCAGGAGGTGATGCGGCGTGACCTCCGCCGTGACCTTGATGCCGCGCGACTTCGCCTCGCGGATGATCCGCACGGCGCCGAGCGTCGAGACGTGGGCGACGTGGTACTTCGCGCCGGTGTACTCGGCGAGCAGGACGTCGCGCGCGACGATCACGTCTTCGGCGACGCGCGGCCAGCCGCGCAGGCCGAGGCGCGTGCTCACGGCGCCCTCGTGCATCAGCGCGTCCTTCGTCAGCGCGTGATCTTCGGCGTGCTGAATCACGGGGAGATCGAAGGTGTTCGCGTACTCGAGCGCCCGTCGCATGACGTCGCTCCGCGTGACGCAGAGGCCGTCGTCGCTCACGGCGACCGCGCCGGCGTCTCGCAGATCGGCCATCTCGGTGAGGCTCTCGCCCTTCTGCCCGACGGTGATCGCGCCGATCGGGTGGAGGCGCGCGCCGCCGACCGCCCGGGCGCGGTGCATGAGCAGCTCGGTGACCGCGCGGGTGTCGTTCACCGGGCGCGTGTTGGGCATCGCGCAGACGTCGGTGAAGCCTCCCGCGGCGGCGGCCGCGAGGCCGCTCGCGACGTCTTCCTTGCCCTCCTGACCGGGCTCGCGCAGGTGCGCGTGCATGTCGGTCAGCCCGGGCACGAGGAGCGCGCCCGCGACCTCGATGATCCGAACACGCTCGCCCGCGAGGCCGTCGCCTGCGCCCGGGCCGACGCGCGTGATCGTTCGGCCCTCGACCACGACGTCCACCTCGCGATCGAGATCGCACGACGGATCGACCGCGCGGACACGACGAAAGACGAGGGCCTCGTGCATCGGCTGCCGCGGAGTAGCACGCGCGCCCACCGCGCGAAAGCCTCGCGCGCGCTCGGCGCCGTCGCGCTTCAGCCGCCGTCGTCGGCCGCGTCGCCTGCGTCGGACGCCGACTCCGGCTCCCGGTCGAGCTCGGCGTCGCGCGTCGGAACGGCCGGAAGCGGCGGCTCCTCGACCTCGTAGTAGTCCCCGTCGATGCCGAGGACCGCGGCGCACGCCGTCGCGCCGATCGCGAGCACACCGATCGCACCCGCGCGCAAGATGCGACGCATCAGAAGCGACCGCCGAATCCGGAGGCGTCGAGGCGGACGCCGCGCGTCGTCGCGCTCGCCCCGTCGTCGCGGACGACGAAGAAGACGACCGCGCCGATCCCGAGCGCGGCGAGCACGAAGCCCACCGTGCTCACGGCGGCGAACGCCTGCCCGCGATCGGCCGCGCGCTTTCCCTCGCCGTCGCACGCGAGCCCGCTACAGTGCGCGTCGATGTCGGACTTGGCGCTCATCGCGAGGCCTCCGCCGACGAGCCCCATCATCAAGCCGAGCGCGCCCACGCCGCCGGAGAGCGCGACGGGCACGGAGAGCCCGACGCGGTCCGGAGGCGCAGGCGTGGCTTCATGGCGCGGCGTGGTCTCGCGGCGCGGCGCGAGCGCGAGCTCGCTCGCCAGGCGCGTGTGCTCGGCGGCGCTCTCGGGCTTGCCCCATCGCTCCTCGCACTGCGCGAGCGCGAGGAGCGCGGCAGCCGAAGGATCGAGCGTCGCGATCTCCTCGTAGATCGGGCACGCACGATCGTAGTCGCCCGCGGCGTCCGCCTCGCGCGCCTCCGCCTGGAGCGCGTCGACGTGCGCGTTCGGAGGCGCCGCAGCCGCCGAGGGCGCACGGAGCGCGAGGAGGACGAGCCCGGTCATCGCCGCAAAGCCCCACGATTTCATGCGGCCAACCAGGCTACCACGCGTGGATGGCCGCACCGCGCGTTCCTCGGTACGCTCCGCCCGATGTCCGACGACGCGCGCTCGCCGCTCTTGCCCGCACCGCCCACGCGGCCCAAGGTCAACAGCATCGCGATCGAAGTGACCGCGCATTGCCAGCAGAAGTGCGACTACTGCTACAACGCGTGGCGCGAAGACAACGGCGCGGGCTTCGAGGCGGGCGCCGCGAAGAAGCTCCACGCGCGCGTCGACAAGCTGCTCCGCACGCTCGACGTCGATCACGTCACGATCACGGGAGGCGAGCCCTTCGCGCGGCGTGACGTCTTCGAGCTGCTCGATCTCGTTCGCGCGCGCGGCGTGCGCATCCAGATCATCTCGAACGGCGGCCTCGTCGACGACGCGCTCGCGAAGCGGCTCGCGCCGTACGACGTGTCGTACGTCCAGGTCACGCTCGACGGCCCCGACGCCGCGCTCCACGAAGAGCACGTGGGCGAGGGGCACTTCGAGCCGACGATCCGCGGCATCCGCGCGCTCGTCGCGCGCGAGATCCACGTCGTCGGCTGCGTCGTCGTCACGAGGAAGAACGCCGCGCGCGTCGGCGAGACGCTCGCGCTCTTCCGATCGCTCGGCGTCACCGACATCGCGCTCTCGCGCTTCAGCCCCGCGGGCTACGCGACGAGCCACGCCGCCGCGCTCTTGCCGTCGCGCGACGATCTCTCGATCGCGTTCCGACAGGCGCTGCCGTTCGCGCGAGGCGAGGATCTCCCCGGCGCGCCCGCGATGCGCGTGACGTGCACGATGCCGGTGCCGCCGTGCGCCGTCGAGGTCGAAGAGCTCGCGCCGCTTCGCTTCGGCACGTGCGCGGTCGGGACGTCGATGCAGGAGCTCGCGCTCGGCCCCGACGGGCGCCTCCGTCACTGCACCCTCCACGCGAAGGGCCTCGGCGGCGAGCGCGACGTCCTCGACGACGACGTCGATCCGGTCGCGATCGTGCGTGGCGCGGAGATCCGCGACTACAAGAAGACGCTCCCCGCGTTCTGCGAAGGATGCCTGCACGCGAGCACCTGCGGCGGCGGATGCGGCGCCGCCGCGGAGTGGGTGCTCGGCTCGCGCGCCTTGCCCGATCCGGTCGTGTGGCAGCACGTCGACGACGCCTTCGCGGCGCGCCTCGCCGAGCAACGCGCGCGGCGCGCCGACACTTCGAAGCGACGCCTCGAGGTGGTCGCGTGAGCGACGATCCGCGTGACAAGGCGCGGCGCATCATCCTCGCGCGCCGGGCGCGCTTCGTCGCCGCGGCGGTGGCCGGCGTCGGCATCGCCTGCGGCAAGGATCAGGCGCCTCCGCAGCCGTGCCTGTCGGCGCCGCCGATCGAGCACGACGCGATGCCGCCCGAGCCGCCTCCGCAGCCGTGCTTGTCGGTCTTGCTCGGCTTCAACGACACGCTGCCCGAGGGCGGGATCGACGGCGGCGCCGACGCGTCGACCGACGGCGCGCCCCGCGACGCAGGATCGAAGAACGACGCGGGGCCGGCGGTCGGTCCGACGGCGCGCCCGATGCCCTGCCTGACGCCCGTGCGTCCGCCTCCGCAGAAGAAATGACGGCGCGCGATCGACCGCGCGCGCTCCTCGTGTGGCCGGGCGGCCTCTTCACCGGCGGGGCGAACTTCGGCGTCCCCCAGCTCCTCGCGATCGCCGCGGCGATGCGCGCGGCCGACGTCGACGTCGACGTCGTCGATCTCGACGCCGAGCGTGCGTTCGGCGCCTTCGACCTCGGCGCGCTCGTCTCGCGCCGTCGCTACGACCTCGTCGGCATCTCCTGCTACTCGTCGTACGACTACCTGAAGGTCTGCGCGATCGCTTCGCTCGTGCGCGAGAAGCTTCCTCGCGCGTGGATCGCGACGGGCGGCTATCACCCGAGCGCGCGGCCCGACGACTTCGCCGCCACCGCGTTCGACTACGTCGTCGTCGGCGACGGCGAAGGGCCGATGACCCGCCTCGCGCGCGCGCTCGTGACGGGGAAGCGCCCGCTCGTCCGCGTGCTCGGGCCGGAGTCGGTCGCCCATCCCTCCGAGATGCCGCCGGTCGACTGGGCGCTGCTCGCGCGCTACCGGCCGGTCGCGCGCAAGGTCGCCTCCCAGGCGGAGATCTACCTCTCGCGCGGCTGCCCGTACGACTGCGCGTTCTGCATGGAGCGCGCGAAGCGCGACACGTCGTGGCGCGCGCTCGAGCCGCTGCAAGCCGTCGAGGAGATGCATCGACTCGATCGCTTCCTCGATCTGTCGTCGTGGACGCTCTTCATCGCCGACGCGCTCTTCGGGATGAAGACGTCGTGGCGCAGGGCGTTCCTCGAAGCGCTCGCGCGCCGCCCGATCCGCGCGCGCAAGGTGTGGCTGCTCGTGAGGCTCGATCTGCTCGAGCGAGACGACATCGCCTTGATGGCGCGCGCCAACGTCGCGCCCGGGTTCGGGCTCGAGTCGGGCGATCCCGATCAGGTGCGGCGGATCCGCAAGGTCGGGCGCCTCTCCGACTACCTCGATCAGATGCTCCGCGTCGCCGGCTGGGCGCGCGAGCTCGACGTGCCCTGGGGCGCGAACCTCATCGTCGGCCACCCGGGCGAGACGGAACGGTCGCTGCGCACGACCGCGCGCTATCTCGAGCGCCTCTACCTCGGTCCCGAGGGAACGACGGGCTTCGTCTCGATCGATCCATTCCGGCTCTACCCGGGATCGCCGATCGACGAAGAGCGCGCCTCGTGGGAAGAGTCCACCGGCGTACGGGTGCACCGCTACCCATGGTGGCACGACGGGGATCAGGACTTCCTCGCGGAGTGGGTCGATCCGTCGCGCGAGCTCGACTTCCGGCGGTGCCACGCGCTTCGACACGAGCTCTTCACGCCGATCGTCGAGGGCGTCGCCAAGCGCTTCGCGTACGGCGGCCCCGCGCGCGACTACTTCGAGCGCGCGATCGCCGATCAGATCGAGCTGCTCGCGCCGCGTCACGCCGCGCGCACGCTCGCGCTCGATCACCTGTGGCGCTCGCTCCTTCGCGCCGACGGCGCCGCCGACGTGCCGGCTGGGCCGGCGCGCGTCGACGACGACGAGGCCTTCGCGGCCTTCTCGCGCGACGCCCGCGCGCGAGCGCTCGCGCGATCGGGCATCGCGATCGACGACGCGGTCGGCGCAGCGCTCCGCGACGTACCGCGCGAGCGCTTCGTCGCGCCCACGGAGCTGCCCGAGGCGCACCTCGATCGCGCGCTCGCGCTCGACGAAGACGGCGCTTCGACGATCTCGGCGATGCACGCCTACGCGAAGCAGCTCCGCGCCCTCGAGCTCGGCCCGGGCGACGCGATCGTCGATCTCGGCGGAGGGAGCGGCTACGGCGCCGCCGTCGCCGCCGCCGTCGTCGGCGCGGAGGGCGCGGTCACCTGCATCGAGATCGATCCCGCGCTCGCCGCGCGCGCGGCGGAGACCCTCGCCGGCAGCGTGGTGCGCGTCGTCGCCGCCGACGCCCACGACGTCTCGCGCTGGCGCGGGGCGACGAAGGTCACCGTCGGCTTCGACGTCGGCAGCGTCCCCGATGCGTGGATCGCCGCGCTCGCGCCCGGAGGCCGCCTCGTCGCGCCCGCGTCGGGTCGACTCGTGGTGATCGACAAGTCGCGCGACGGAAGGATCGAGCGCCGATCACTCGGCGACGTCGTCTACGTCCGGGATCGATCCGAGCGCGCGGAGATCGAGCGTCGCGAGCCACCGAGCGTGACCACCGGCGAGGCCGGCGCCGCGCGCGCGTGAACGCATGAGACCGAGCGCGCGTCGCTCGATCGCCTCGAACGTCGCCTCACGCTGCGCGCTCTCGAGGACGGTGGCTTCGTGCGCGGCCTGCCAGGCGACGTGCTCGACCTCGGCGCCGGCCACGCCGGGCACACCGACGACGATCGATCGGCGCGCGCCCCCGAACGCGCGGCCGCGCCGGGGAAGGGGACGCGCGAGCAGCACCTCGGCGCCTTCGAGCGCGGGCGCCGCCAGCGTCACCGCGGCGATCGCGCGCGCGATCTCGTCGAGATCCACCGGCGCGCGCGCCGCGAAGAAATCGAGCTCGAGCTCGGCGGTCGCGCGGAGGATCTCGGCGTCGGGCCCCGCTCGCTGCGCCCACGAGAGCGCGGAGGCGTCGTCGACGTCGCGATCCGTCAAGCTCGCGAGATCGCGAGCGATCGCGGCGCGCACGCGCGACGTGTCACGCCATACCCAGGCGAGGATCTGCGCGCGCGCCAGCCGCTCGTGCGTGGTCGACGTCCGCGCGAGGAGGGCGGCGTCGTCCGCCAGGGTCCGCTCGCGGGCCGGGCCGAATCGCGCCTCGGCCCACGCGATCCACGCGGGCGAGTGGCACGAGGCCGCCACGCCGACGTCCACGTGCGCCAGCACGTGAAAGACGGCCTCGGCCCACGGCGGCGCGAGGGCGATCAGAATCGGCCGGTGACGCCGGCCGACGTTCCGCCGAAGTAGGGCGTGAGCGAGACGCCCTTGGTCTGCACCGTGGCGTAGGTGGGCGCCCGCGTCGCCCCGGCCTCTTTCGGCGCGGTGAGCAGGAGCACGAGCCCGGTCACGCCACCGACGCCTGCGACGATGAAGCCGACGGTCGAGAGCGCGCCGATCGTCTTGTAGCTGTCGATGTCGGACTGCAGATCCGGCGAAGGACATTTGTTGTCCGGACACTTGGCCTCGAGATCGCTCGCCTTGCCCATCGCCATGAGGCCGGTGATCGATCCGAGCAAGAGGCCCGCGCCGCCGACGCCGAAGGCGACGTACGCGTAGGTCTTGTTCGAGGAGCCGCCCTTGCTGTCGGCGCCCGGCTCCGTTCCCACAGGCCCGGTGACCGGCCCCGCGCCGACCGGATCGGCGCTCGGCTCGAGCTTCAGCTTCGCGTCGGCGTGTCCGCCCTCGGCGACCGTGAACGTCGTCTCGGCGGGCGAGAAGCCTTGCGCCGACGCCTTGACGACGTGCTGGCCGGGATCGACGGGGCGCTTGAGGCCGAGCGCGGCGACGGGCACGTTCTGTCCGTCGATCGTGACCTGCGGCGACTGTGGGCCCTCGACCATGATCGTGACGTTCGCGAGCCGCGCGGCGAGCGGCCCGACTTCGACCTTCGCCGCCTCGAGGGCCTCCTTGAAGGCCGGCGCCGGCGACGGGTTGTTACCCCACTCGCGGATGATCTTGTTGTAGCTCTCCTGGGCGGCGACGAGCTTGCCGAGCTTCACCTGCGTGCGCGCCAGACCGAGCGTGAGCGTCGGCGCCTGCGCATAGAGGTTCGCTGCGGCGTTCCACAGCTTCTCGGACTCGGCGTAGTTACCCGCGTCGAAGGCGGCCTGCGCCTGCTGCCCGAGCTGGCGCGCTTGCGCGATGTCTTGCGCCGCCGGCTCTCCCTGCGCGAACGCGGCGGGCGAGAGCGAGCAGACCGAGAGGGGGATCGCCGCAGCGACGAGGCAGCCACGCAGCGAACGGACGAGACGCCGGAACGGAACGCGCATCCCCGAGTCATATCAGCCCCGCGCGTGCTAGGTACAGTCGAAGCACATGTCGCGCGTGCACGCTGCAAAGGGCTCGCTTCGGGTCGAAAGCTCGCGGAGGCCGCGCCTCGCGCTCTTCGCCGCGCTCGCGTCGACGCTCGCGGCCGGCGGATGCGCGCTCGTCCTCGGCTTCGAAGACACGACGCTGCGCACGAACGAGATCGACGGCAGTCCAATCGACGAGGGGCAACCGATCCCCGAGGTCGACGGCGGCGTCGACGCAGGACCGTCGCGCATCACGGTGTCGCCCTCGACGGCCATCGTGAGGCGTGGTCGCACGCTCGATCTCACCGTCTCGATCACGCGGGGCAACGACATCGGAGGGACCGTCACGGTTCGTCCGAGCAACCTTCCGCTCGGCGTGACGGCGACCGCGCCCGAGATCGCGCCGCCCGCGGTCACGGGCACGGTCAGGCTCACCGCCGCCGCGAACGCGACGCTCGGCCCTCGGACGATCCAGCTCACGATCGAGGGCGGCCCGGCGACGCTCCCGAGCCTCGAGGTCCCGCTGCTCGTCGCCGACGGATCGGGCGCGTTCGACGTCACCTTCGACACCGACGGCTTCGTCTTCGACGCGTCGCGCGGCCTCGACGGCACCTTCTTCGCGCTCGCGCTCCAGGTCGACGGAAGGATCCTCGCGGGAGGCGCCGGCGCCGCGCCGACGGCGGGATGGATGGCGCGCCGGTATTCCTCCGGCGGCGCGAACGAGGCCGCCTTCCAAACGGCGTCCGCCGGGCTCCCGGCCGACGGCGAGCTCCGCGCGCTCGCGATCGACGGCCTCGGCCGGATCGTCTGCGTGGGCACGTCGGCGCCGCTGGCGGCCGCGGTGACGACGTTCTCCGTCGCGCGGCTCACGCCCGCCGGCGCGCTCGACGCGAGCTTCGGCGGCGTCCAGCGGCTCACCGTGCTGGAGACGCCCCAAGGCTCGGTGGCGCGCGCCGTCGCGATCCAGCCCGACGACATGATCGTCGTCGTCGGCTCGCGCACCGAGGGCGCGAGCGAGACGGGCCTCATCACGCGCTACAAGGTCGACGGCACGCGCGACATGGCCTTCAACGGGGGCGCGCCGATCGCGATCGCGAACACGCGCTTCATCGGCGTGTCGATCGAGGCGTCGGGCGCGATCGTCGCCGCGGGCAGCAGCACGGGCGGTGCGCTGCCTTCCTACATCGTCACGCGACGAACGCCGACGGGCGCGGCCGACGCGACGTTCGGCACCGCGGGCACCGCGTCGTTCGGCAACACGTATCGGGCGAACGGCTTCGTGCGCCTCGAGGGCGGCTCGCTCGCGCTCGTCGGCGACGTCCGCCAGGGCGTCGCGGGGTACACCGCGGGCGTCGTGTCGGGGTCGGGCGCGCCGGTCTTTGCGCGCGCGTTCGCGACCGTCGCCGGCGCTGGCTACTACGGCGTCGCCGCGCAGGGCACAGACCGCTTCGTCGCCGCTGGACACTCCACGGCGCTGAACGGCGAAGCGCGCGTCGATCGCATCTTCGTCGATGGCGGGAAAGACGGCACCTTCAGCGACGGCGGCGTCGCCGTCATCGAGCCCGGCGGCACGGCGAACGCCTTCGACGTGACCTTGTACGCCGCCGCCGTGCAACCCGACGGGCGCATCCTCGCCGCGGGCAACCGGTCGAACGCCGGCGCCGTGATCTATCGGTTGTGGCCCTGACGCGACGGCGCGCGGATCAGAGCGAGCCCGCGAGCGTCACGCCGCCGCCGCCCGCATAGCCCGCGGGAACGATGCGCAGGCCGAGCGGCTTCGCCGAGGGCGCGGTGAGAAAGAGCACGAGCCCGGAGGCGACGAGCACGCCACCGGCGGCGAAGAAGACGGTCGAGAGCGTGGCCTTCGATCTCGCGTCGTCGACCGCGCTCTGCCCGGCGACGTCGCACGTCTTCGTCGCGCGCTCGCAGCCGCCGCCGTCGAACGCGCCGTCGTAGGTCGAGCTGGCGGAGAGGCCGAACGCCGCACCCACACCGAGGCCCACCGCGCCGAGGCCCATCGCCACGATGCCCGCCGGCTTCTGCCAGCCCGGGGGATCGATCTGCGCGGGCGGCATCTCCGTGAACGGCGGCGGCGTCGGAGGCGGTGGCGCTTCGACGGGCGGCGCCGTCGCGATCGGCTCGAGCAAGGGCACTTCGAACCTCGCCGACTGCCCCTGCGTGACCGTGATCTGCGCGGTGAAGGTCTTCTTGCCCGGCGCCGCGATCTCGAGCGCGATCGTCCCAGGATCGACCGGGTCGGCGGCGCCGAGCTTCGCGCGCTCGAGCTCCTTGCCCGCGCGCTTGACGACGAGCCCGCTCGCGTCGTGGCCCTGCGGAACGACGACCGTGAGATACGAGAGCTTCGGCTCGAGGGCCTTCGCGCGCTCGCTGGCGACCTGCTCGCGCGTCGGATCGCCGTTGCGGGTCGCGAGCTGCGCGACCTCGCGATACTGGAGCCACGCGCTCGCGAAGCGACCTTGCTTCTCGTAGCACTCGGCGAGCTTTCCGCGCGTGCCGAGGCCGGGGTAGTGCTTGAGGCTCGCCTCGAGCTTCGGACAGGCCGCGTCGTATTTTCCGTCGTTGAAGAGCGCGAGGCCCTCGTTGAACAGCGCGCGGCCCATCGCCTGCTGCTGCGCGTCCTGGGCGTGGACGGGCGTCACAGTCGTGGCGAGCACGAGCGCCGCGGCGCAGGAGGCCTTCGCGAGGAGGGAGGTTCGGCGGTTCATCGTCGGGCCGCCACACGCGGCTTCCTCGATGTGTAACAGATCCGCCCGCGCGCGGGCACGCCGGCTGCACTGCATCGCGGCGTGCGATCGGTCCGCAACTGGGTCGCCGCCTTCGTCGGCGGCTCGCTCGGCGCCTGCAGCGCGGAGGCGCCGGAGCCCACGACGGCGAACGCCGAGGCGACGCCTCGCGAGGAGACGGAGCGCGGCGAGGGCGACGCGATCCCCATCCGAAGCGCGACGGAGCCGCGGCCCTGCGGCTCGGCGCACGGCGCGTCGTGCGTGGTCGGGCGCGCGTGCGGCGGCGACGCCGACTGCGCCTCCGGGCTCTGCGGTCGGCGCGGCCCGAACGCGGGCACGTGCGTGAGCGCGCGGAGCTGCACCGGCGCGCCGGGGGCCGATCGCCGCTGCGCGAACGGCGACGACTGCTGCGCGTCCACGCGCGTGCCCGCGGGGCTGCTCGAAGAGCCCGGCGGCGCGACCGCCATCGCGCCGTTCAGGCTGGACGCGTTCGAGATCACGGTCGGTCGCATGCGTGCATATTACACAGACATCGGCGCCGATCCCGCGACGATCGAGGCGCAGATGATCGACGCCTGCGCGCGAGACGGCCACGCACCGACGTGGACCGCGACGCCGGGCGACGACGAAGACAAGCCCGCCAACTGCCTCGACGCGATCACCGCCGCGGCGTTCTGCGCCTGGGACGGCGGTCGCCTGCCGACCGACGCCGAGTGGAGCTGGGTCGCCGCGAGCGGGCAGGAGCTCCGCGTCTTTCCTTGGGGCGACGAGCCGTCCGCCGTCCTCGAGCGCGTGGGCTCGCAGCCTGGTCGATCGCGATGGGGCCACGCCGACATCGGCAGCAGCGTGCGCGAGCTCGTCTCGGGCGCCAATCCCGAAGAGGCGATCGTCCGCGGCGGCGAGGAGCGCGAGCACGTCTCGATGTTCGACCGCTCGACCGCGATGGGTGCTCGCTGCGCGCGCGACCGGTGATCGATTCGATCGTGGCCCGTGGCACATGACGTGCTGCGTCCCACGCGGTCGCGGAGGACCAGGGATGCGGGCGCGCGGATCGGCGGCATTTCGGTGGATCGGGTGCGCTGCCTGGGTGGTCGCGTCGCTCTCGTTCACGGATCCGGCGAGCGCGTACTGCCGCGCGACGACCTGCGACAAGCGGGTCCAAGACTGCCCGATCGACGACAACGGTTGCCCCCGCGGGGGCGCTCCTCTGACGTGGCGCTCGCTGCCGATCGTCTACCGCTTCCACGCGGGCGGCTCGGAGAAGCTCGACATGGACCTCGCGCGCGACGCGGTGCGCGCGGCGTTCGACGAGTGGTCGGGCGTGTCATGCAACGGCAAGAAGACGTCGCTCGCCTTCGTCGAGGGCAAGGACATCCGCGCGATGAAGCCCGCGTCGAAGACGGCGAAGGGCCGCGAGCCGTTCGGCATCTACTTCCGCGACGACGAGTGGCCGCACGACGACGACGAAGACGAGTCGCTCGCGCTCACGAACCAGACGTTCGGCATGATCAACGGCTACATCGACTACGCCGACATCGAGATCAACACGAAGAGCCGCTCCTTCGCGGTCGACGACGAGGAGGAGGGCATCGACCTCCAGGCGGTGCTGACGCACGAGGTGGGTCACTACATCGGGCTCACGCACAGCCCGGACAGGGACTCGATCATGGTCGCCCGCTATTGCGCCTCGGGCGATCGCTGTGGTCGCGGCGCGAAGGCCGCGCGCGCGCTCTCCGACGACGACAGGGCGGCGGTCTGCGCGCTCTATCCTCCGAGCGGCATCGCAGGCGTTCGCTATCAACCGGCGGAGTCGTGCGCCGCGAGCCCGGCCGGGATGATGCCCTCGAACGTCATGATCGGATCGATCGCGTCGCTCTTCGCGATCGCCCTGCTGCGCTTGCGCCGCCGCGCGATCCGCGCCTGAGGAGGGGATGATCCGAATCCGACGCGGCCCACGTCGCGTGGATCCGCCTCGGCCTGAGGTGACCTCCGCGCGAGGGTGATCACATCGAGCATTTCCCGAAGAAACGCGGCGCTCGACGTGTCGGGCACTGCGCGTGCAGTCGTGACGTGTCGCATGGGAGCGAACGAGAAAGGTCACACGATGCACTCACGAAGCAGGATCGTCTTCGCAGCGCTCGGACTCGCGGCTTGCCTCACGAGCGCGGCGTGCGCGGCCCCTCCGATCGAGGAGAAGGGCTCGCGCACGGAGAAGCTCCTCGCGCCGCGCGCCGTGTTCCGCGCGAACGCTTCGCCCGCGACGGCCAAGGCCGTCGGCGTCACCGAGTGGCGGATCCATCGCGGCAAGTCCGACTACGTATTGACCGGCTACGACCGTGACGGCGACGCCGTGAAGGGCGTCTCGCTCGCGTTCCTCGGCAAGACGGGGAAGAAGAAGGCCGCGCTCCGCGGCCGCGTCCTCGACGGGACGCGCTTCGCGATGCGCCACGAGTACCAAGGCGCAACGTCGAAAAACGGCACGATGAGCAAGGCGACCAAGGCGTTCCTCGATCGGGCGATCGCCGACATGGGCAGCCTCAGTCAGGGCCTCGTGACGGCGTATCACGACGGCAGCGTGCCGACGTTCGGGCCGGGCTACCCGGGGCCGGGCAAGGGCGGCACGACGCCGGCGCCCGTTCCGCCGCCTTCGCCGTTCCCGTCGCCGTTGCCGACCGATCCCACGGGCGGGATGGGTCCCGCGTGCGGCGCCGACATGACGACCGCGATCATGGCGGCGCTCCAGTGCCTCATGACCTCCGGCGGCGCCGATCCGACGGCGCTCATGGCTTGCGTGCAGGCGGCCGTCGCGGCGTCGAGCGCGGGCGGGACGTGTCCTTCGGGCCCGATGACCGATCCGATGGGCGGCGATCCCTACGGCGAGGATCCCTATGGCCCGATGGGCGGGCCGATGGGCGGCCCTGCGGGAGGCCCGGTGGGTGGGCCGATGGGCGGCCCTGCGGGCGGGCCGACGGATCCGTACGGCGATCCTTACGGACAGGATCCGTACGGGCCCGGCGGTCCCGTCGATCAGGCGGGCGGCATGGGCACGTGCATGTCGTGTCCGCCCGGCGGCGGCTTCGACGACATCGGCGCGGATCCGATGAACGGCGACGTCTACGGCGGACCGGGCGACATGGGCGACTTCGGCGCGGGGTACTGACGCGACCTCGCTGCCCGATCGCTCGCGCGCTTCCGGCACAGGCTGACACATCGTCGATCGCCATCGACGCGCGATCTCCCGGTCTTCGCGCGATGCGCGCGCGGCATCAAAGATGCTCTCGCGCATCGCGCCATGACCAAGCTCGTCTCGCTCACCTTCGTGCTCTTCGCTTCCACTCTCGCGCTCGCCGCCTGCGGCGGCGCGACGGAGCCCGCTTCCGCCGGCGATCCCCGCGCAGAGAGCGCGCCCGGTAACGGTGGAAGCCCCGGCGGATCGGGCGGCACGTGCACGATGGCCCCGGCGTGCAGGCCCGGCGACGCGCAGCTCGCGGCGGGCGCGACGTGTCCGGCCAACGGCACGCCTTGCTACGCGGTCAGCGCGTGCGGCGCGTCGATCATGTGCCGCGGGACGATCGCGTGCGCCGGTCTGCCGACGTGCAGGCCCGGCTTCGTCCAGGTCACGGCGTGCATCCCCGACTCCGAGTGCGTGCGGGAGACCGCCTGCGACGCGACGATCCTCTGCATGCGCGATGAAGCGCAATGCGACGGCCTCCCGAACTGCGACCCGGGCGACGACGAGATCTCCGGCCCCGACCAGTGCCGCCAAGACGTCGCGTGCTACTCGCGCCGCACGTGCGGCGTCACCATCTGGTGCACGGGGAGCTGACGCGCCGAACGCGCGCCGAACGCGGTGGAGAGATCTTCTCGATCGCTCCGCTCACGTTCACGGCGGTCGTCGGATTGCGGTGTCGCCGCTCATTGCTAGGATTCGACCGTGCGGCGCTTCCTGGCATGTACGTGGGCCGTCGGCACACTCGCCGCATGCCTCGGCGCGCCGCTCGAAGAGATCCCCGGCGACGACACCGTCAACGACGGCGGCCGGCGGGACAGGTCGGCCCCGGACGACGACATCGGGATGACCGACGCGACCGCAGATGCGAGTGAGAGAGACGCAGGCGCGCGCTGGGACGCACAGCCACCACCGCCGCCCCCGTGGGTCGATCCGGGCTTTCCTTGCCACTTCGCCGACGCAGGGACGAGTCCATCGACGCCGGTCGCCCCGTCGACCGCTTCGGGCACGCGCATCAAACCGCGCTACGTGGTGCTCGAGGACGGTACGAAGTTTCTCTACGAGCTCTACGACGAAGGGCTCGACGCCGTGTGCGACATCACGACCGCGCACGACGGTGTCGTGCGTTGCGTGCCCGCGATGGCGACCTCACAAGTCGCGTGGGCGGACCCGACCTGCACGAAACGCGCGGCCTCCGCACCTGCCAGCTGCCCTCCCACGAGGTTCGTGGATACCGGCGTGTACCGCGAGCTCACCGCGGCCGAGAGCTATTACTCACCTACCTGCACGCCCGCGACACCGACGTTCACCGGCGACTTCTTCTCGTTCGAGCTCAGCGCCGGCGGCATCGTCCCGTCGTCGAGCTTCGTCGCGTTCACGGACGAGCGGGTGAAGGTGACGCCGGAGATCGACGTCATCATGAAGGTCGGCGACGACGGTTCGCGTGTCTTCTTGAACGAGTTCTACGACGACGAGCACGCCGTCCGCGCGGAGATCTCAGGAGACCGGCTGCTGCCCGTGCCGAACGTGACGCCGAGCTGCTGCGGCGAGGCCGGGGACCCGATCTCGTGCGGCGGGGGTACGACGGCACCATCCGCGGAGAGCGGCTGTCCCGTCTTCACGATGTCGTCCTCCGCGCCGCTGGGGCGCGTTCCCAACTCGGCGAAGGTCTTCCGACCAGGCCGGCCGGTTGCGTCGCTGACGTGTCCGACCTTCAGCTACACCCCGAAGAATGGGTATTGCTCGAAGATCGCGCGTTCGCCGACGGGCATCTCGCGCGCGCTCGAGGTCTCGAGCTCGTGCTTCGCGCCGGTCGTCGCGCACCCGAGCACGACGGGGCGGCTGCGGCCGGCCGGACGATCGATGCCGGTTGCCGTCGAGGGCGTGCTCGCGGCCCCTCCGCTGCGGCGCTTGTCGTGGCCGCCTTACGCGCAGAGCGGGGGGCTGGAGCTCCTCGACACGCTCACGGGGAAGCCCTGCGTCGTGGTTCGCATGAGCGACGACAAGCATCGCTGCGCGAACTTCACCGCGTCGCTCGTCAAGCGGGGCATGCACTTCACCGACTCGACGTGCACGACGCCGGCTGCCCTCCGGGGCTCAGGCGGCCGCCCCATGGCGCAGATCGACGACGTGACAGAGGCGTGCCCTCGACGCGGGGCCGTGCGCATCTTCGATCCCGAGCCGACCCCGACACCGACGGCGCAGAGCTACACGCTCGCGGCGGACGGCACGTGCATTCCGGCCTCGGGCACGTGGACGCTCCACGCTGGAGCCGCGATCGAGATCCCGCCGCGCGAGTTCCCGGAGGTCGAGATCTGGACCGCGCCGTAGCGAGGTGTGGCTCATGACCGATCTACGAAGACCAGTCAGCGAGCCCTCGCAGCGACGATGCTGGAGTCTCTCAGTGCGAAGGAAGGGACTTGAACCCTTACAGGAGTTACCCCACTGGAACCTGAATCCAGCGCGTCTGCCAATTCCGCCACCTTCGCGGGCGGCGCAGACACTACTAGAGATTCTCGACGCTTTTCAACAGCTCCGAGACGAAGTTCACGCGCGGGCGGATGAGCCCCGCGCGGACCACGCGCGGCGGGGGGCGAATCTCGTAGCCGAAGGAGCTGTTGGTGTCGCCGGGCAGGGTGTCGCCGGGGAAGGTGAC
>JAHBWD010000078.1 GCA_019637175.1 Labilithrix sp.
GAGCTGGATCGGCAGCGAGAGATACGACTCGAGGAACGTCGGCTTGCGGAACGCGGTGGCGATCGAGCCGCGCACGGTCGATTGCTTCGACGGATGCACGAGAATGGCGCCGCGCGGCGACTGCTGGAAGCGCTCGAGGTACGGCACCCAGTCGACGCGGTAGTCGGCGACGAGGGCGACGGCGGGCCCGAGCTTGAGCTCGTCGTGGAGGAAGAGCGCGTAGTGGTGCTCGAAGCGGACCTGATCGAGGTACGTCCAGGCGACGTTCTTGTATCGATAGGCCGCGCCGACGCGGAGATCGTTCGCGAGATCCTTCCCGAGCTCGAGCTTCGCCTTGTAGACCATCTCGGCGTCGAAGATGTTCTGCTCGGCGCGCGCGGGCAGGAGCGACTGGCCGACGTAGTTGACGTTGAGCGCGCTGTCGGCGCGGAGGCGGTTCCAGAAGACGCGGACGTCGAAGTTGTCGGAGTTGAAGTACGACGTGACGTCGGTCGACACGAACTCGGGCAAGACGATGTCGTTGAGCGGCCCGATGCCGAGCACCTCGAGCGATCCCTGCGAGAGGCCGCCGCCGACGCCGAACACGCCCACCTTGCCGAGCTGACGCGTGCCGCGCGCGTCGAGGCGGATGGTGCGTGCGCTCTCGACCTGATCGCCGACGCCGGTGCGCACGTCGGCGCGGCCGTTCGGCACCTCGCGCGACCAGCGAGGGAGGTAGTCGTAGCCCGCGGCGAGGCGCCAGGCGAAGTCGGCGTCGCGCCCCGAGGCCCAGAGGCTCCCGTGCGTCGAGGCCTGCATGCCGTAGCCGCCGGCGACGCCGTTCTTCCCCTCCCCCGGCTTCTTCGTGATGATGTTCACGACGCCGTTGAACGCGTCGGCGCCGTAGAGCGACGAGCCCGGCCCGCGAACGACCTCGATGCGCTGGATGTCCTCGACGCCGATCGAGAACGCCTGCCAGATCGTCGCGCCGAGGAGATCGACGTACACGCTGCGCCCGTCGACGAGGACGAGCGTCTTGTTCGCGAGGCGCTGGTTGAAGCCGCGGATCGAGACCTCGGTCTGCGCGCCGGTGACCTGCATGATGTCGATCCCCGCGAGCCTCCGGAGGAGCTCGGGGATCTTCGTGATGCCGGACAGACGAATGTCCTGCTCCGTGATGATCGACGTCGAGTTCGGCGCGTCGAGCGGGCTCTGCGTTCCCTTCGACGCGGTGACGATGCTCTCGGCGAAGACGTCTTCGGTGCGCGCCTGGCCGAGCTCCGCGGCGGGCGGCTTCTCGGGCGCGACCGGAGGCGAAGGCGTCGGCTTCTCCGGCGCGGGCTCGGTCGGTGTGGGCGCCGGCGCCGGCTTCTCCGCCTGCGCCGCCTCGCGCGCGGCCTGCTGCCTTCGAATGCGCGCCTCGAGGTTCTTCAGGATCTGCGAGGCCTCGTCCTTGTCGGGCGGGTTGCCTTCCAGGTACTTGCGAAAGTAGACGACGGCCTCTTCGAGATCTCCCGCCTCGGCGTACGCGCGGGCGATGTTGTAGAGCACGTTGGCGTGCGGGAGGATCTGGTACGCCGTCTTCAGCTCGACGATGCCCTCGTCGTATTTGCCGGCGGCGATCGCGTCCATGCCCTTCTTGAAGTGGGCGCGGGCCTCCGTGCGCGCGTCGGCGAACGCAAAGGTGCTCGCGAAGAGGAGCGCCACGAACGTGGCAGCCGCGACGAGCCGGCGAGACACGGGCACGAGCTTACCCGAAGCGTGACGTCAGTACGGGATGTCCTTGAAGCCGTTCGGCGTCGCGGGCGCTTCGCCGGTCGGCTTGGGCTGCGCCGGCGGGCGGCCGCCCGTCACGGGGACGGCCGCGCCGCGGACCGCGGTGAGCTTCACGTGCACCGGCGGATCGTGCGCCTTCATCGTCTTCGTCTCGGGCTTGAACCCGGCCTTCGAGAAGACGAGCTTGTGCGTCTTGCCCGGATCGGCGGCCTCGCCCTTGAAGGTCACGTCGCACGGGGTCGCGGCGCAGAGCTCGCTCGCGTCTTCGCGCACGCTCGCGCCCGGCGGATCGCTCGTGAGCTTCACGGTCGCCGTGGGGGGCCCGGCGGTCGCCGTCGTGGTCGTGGTCGCGGCTGCCGCGCTGGGCGCAGGGAGCGGCTCGGCGACCGGAACGACGGCGCTCGCGGGCGTGACCGTGAGCGTCGAGCCGCCGCCCGACGTCACGCGGAACGCGACCATCCCGAGCACGCCGCCGAGCACCGCCGCGACGAGGACGCCGAGGCCGATCCACGCCTTCGATCGCGGCGCGGGCGCGGGACCGTAGATGCCCTGGCTGTCGAGCAGGCCGATCTCGCCCGAGTCCGGGCGGAGCACGCCCATCGGCGTGTGCGAAGCGCTCGAGTTGGCCGCGGGCGCCGGCGCGCTCGCGCGCACGGGCGGCGGCGGGCTCGTCGGCAGCGGCTGATAGGCGCCGCTGATGTTCACCGCCGCGAGCTGGCCCGTCATCGAGACGTTGTGCGCGCGTTTGATCGCCTGGAGCACCTCGTCCATCGTTCCCCAGCGCTCTTGGGGATCTTTGGCGATGCAGCGCATCACGAGCTCCTCGAACGCCGGCGAGCACACGAGGTTCGGGTTCACCTCACGCATCGCGGGCGGCGGCTCGCCGACGTGCGCCATCAGGATGTTCACGCTCGTGGGCCGCTCGAACGGCACCTTCCCCGTGAGCATCTCGTACATCATGATGCCGAGCGAATAGACGTCGGTGCGCGCGTCGACGTGGCCGCCCTGGATCTGCTCGGGCGCCATGTACTTCGGCGAGCCCATGAAAAGGCCGGTCTGCGTGAGCTGCTCCTCGGGGCGCTCGGTGAGGTGCTTGACGAGACCGAAGTCGAGCACCTTCACGAAGTCTTCGTCGTCGCCGTGGCGCGTGAGGAAGATGTTCGCCGGCTTGAGATCGCGATGGATCACCTCGAGCGCGTGCGCCTCGCGGAGCGCGCGGCAGATCTGCTGGGCGATGCGGCCGACGCGCTCCTCGTGGAACGTCTTGGCCTCGCGGAGCGCGTGGTGGAGCGTCTGCCCCTCCAGGTACTCCATCGCCATGTAGTAGACGTCGTCGTCGGTCTTGCCATAGTCGAAGATGGTGACCGAGTTCGGGTGCGAGATCTGCGAGGTGATGCTCGCCTCGCGGAAGAAGCGCCGGTGGAACTCGGGATCGGCGTCGCCGTTGTAGTTCGGGTTGAGGATCTTGACCGCGCAGAGGCGCCCGAGGGGCGACTGCTCCGCGCGGTAGACCTTGCCCATGCCGCCGCGGGCGATGAGGTCGGTGATCCGGAACCGGTCGGCGATGACGCGACCGATCAGCGGGTCCGGCTGGCCCCCTGATTTCGCCTGCGTCGCGGCCGCACCATCAGACATTCGAGAGAGCTCCAGATCGGCAGCAAGTCACGGAAAAATAGAGATTCCCGCTCGGTGAAGTGTGCCCGCCGGAGCGGATGGAGTCAACGAACCCTAGGGATTCAACAGTGTGGGAGATACCGCGGAGACGCGCGCACGCTCGTACGTCCGGCCGAGCTTGCTTCTCCCTCGATCTGCGTCCCAATTTCCGGGGAATTTTCTGGGGTTTTCCTCGGCCGGGTTCTTCGGCTACCGTCCCCGTCGCCATGCGAACCTTTGCCCGCCTCTTCCTGGCCCTGGCCTGCCTCGCGCTCCTGACGACGTTCGCGCTCGACGCGAAGGCGGTCGGCACCTTCAAGTTGAAGAGCACCGAGGCCACCGAGGTCTCCGGCGCCTGGCACATCTACGTCACCATCGAGCTGCCGAAGGCGCCGCTGACGGCGCACCAGTCGATGAAGTTCTTGTTCACCAAGACGATGGCGTACGAGCGCTCCCTCATCGACGGCCACAACGATCCGGTGGTCAACCGGCAGGCGCTCCAGAACCAGACGCCGAGCGTCGAGAGCCTCGACGTCGACTTCGCCGATCCGAGCGGCAAGATCTTCAAGGGCACGCGCTTCGACTTCGGCCTCACGCGCACGCGCGGCTACGAGGCGGGCGAGTACAAGGTCGAGGTGCGTACCTCCGACGGCACGACGATCGGCGCGGCCCAGAACCTGATCCTCAAGGGCGACAACCCCGTCGTCGATCGCCGCGCGATCGCGTTCAACGCGAAGGATCCCGGCGTGAAGAAGGTCGAGGCCTACGACGGCGGCGCGAAGGTCGCGCAGAACGACGAGCCGTCGGCCGCCGCGACCAACATGGGCGAGGTGACGCCGACGGGCGTCGCGCAGCCGTTCATCCCGAAGGAAGGCTTCGAGAAGGTCCCCGAAGAGGAGATCAAGACGCGGCCCGGCGGCTGCGGCTGCATGGTCCCCGACGCCGCGAGCGCCGGGGTGCTCGCCTGGCTCGCGCCGCTCGCCGGCCTCGGCGTCCTCGTCCGCCGCCGTCGCGCGCGCGGCTGATGACGCCTGACCAAGCGCTCGAGAAGGTCGAGCGCGGCGATCTCCTGCCCGTCTGGCTGATCGTCGGCGAGGAGCGCCTGCTGCGCGATCAGGTCGTCGCCGCGATCACCAGGGCGGCGCTCGCCGGCGGCTTGCCCGATTTCAATCACGACAAGTTCACCGCCGGCGAGACCGACGTCGACAAGATCATCGGGGCGACGAAGACGGTCCCGATGATGGCGAAGAAGCGCGTCGTCTTCGTCCGCGGCCTCGAGCGCTGGGACACGAGCGCCGCCGAGAGCAGCGAAGAAGGCAAGTCGCTGCCGCCCCTCGATCGCCTCGCCGAGTACGCGAAGGCGCCGATCGACTCGACCTGCGTGATCCTGGTCGCGCAGAAGCTCGACGGCCGCCGCAAGCTCGTCGCCGCGGCGAAGAAGCAAGGCTTCGTCGTCGACTGCGCGCAGGTGGAGGGCCGAAAGCTCCCGGGCTGGATCCGCGACCGCGCGAAGCACAAGGGTCACGCGATCGAGCCCGACGTCGCCGAGCTCATCGCCGAGATCGCGGGTCCGGATCTGTCGTACCTCGACGACGTGCTCGAGCGCCTCTCGCTCTACGTCGGCAAGGGCGCGCCGATCACCGAAGACGCCGTGGCGGTGAACGTCACGCGCGTGCGCCTCGCCGACACGTGGAAGCTCGTCGACGCGGCGAGCACGAAGGATCTCGGGCGCGTGCTCGCGCTCTTCGCCGACGTCTACGATCCGCGCGATCGCGGCCTGCCGCTCGTCGGGGCGATCGCCTGGTCGCTCCGGCAGCTGCTCAAGCTCCAGGCCGCGCTCGGCAACGGCGCGAGCCTCGACGAAGCCGCGCGCCGCGCGGGCATCTACCCCGCGTTCCGCGCGCGCGAGCACGCGCAGAAGCTGAAGGCGTTCCGCCCGCGCGAGCTCGAACGCTGGCTCGTCGTCGTTCAGGAGACCGACTTCGCCCTCAAGAGCTCCCGCCGCCCCGCCGACGCGATCCTCGAGGAGATGTTCACGCGCCTCTGCAAGCGCGCCGCGTGATCGCTCCTTCACGAGGCTCGCTCGGCGCGCGTCGTGGCGCGCGCGCGCGACGACGGCCTGCGCGCGCGCGCGACGCGCGCGGCGAAAGCGCCTGAAATACAGCACGCTCATCGCTGCGCGCGGACGGCATCACGTTTGCTCCTCCACCGTTCCATGAAAACCACGCTCATCGTCGCCGCGCTGCTCGCCACCTCCACGTTCGCTTGCGCGGCATCCTCCGACGGGCCGGACGAGTCCGAGGTCGCCGTCGAGACGTCGGGCGCGAGCCCGCAGATGATCAACCAAGGCAAGTGCACGCCGGCGCAGCTCGCCATGGGCGCGTGGGAGGTCGACGGGATCTGCTTCAGCGGCGGCGGCGCGGGCGGTGGCGGCGGCAGCACCGGCGCGTGCTTCGCGAAGTGCGATTCGGCCTCCAGCAAGTGCGAGGCGCAATGCGAGGCGCGCGGAGGCGCCACGGCGTGCTTCGCGAGCTGCTATCGCCAGGAGAGCCTCTGCTACGCGAAATGCCGCTGATCGACGACGAGCTCAGCCCTCGAAGAAGTCGACCACGCCGCTCGCGAGCGCGTACTCGGCGCCTACGACGAGGAGCTTGCCCGACGCGACGTGCTCGGAGAGCACGGGCGATCGCTGGCAGAGCTGATCCATCGACGCGCGCACGTTCGCCCTCGTCGCGCGCGCGACGAGGGTCGCACGATCGCTCTCGACCGCGAGCAGCGGCTCGACCGCGGGGCGGATGCGCTGGACGATGTCGAGCAGGTTCGCCGACGCGCCCTCGACCGGGCCGCGCAGGAGCGCGTCGAGCGTCGCGTTGACCGCGCCGCAGGCCGTGTGACCCATGACGACCACGAGCCCGACGCCGAACGTCTGCACTGCGAACTCGACGCTGCCGACGAGCGAGGGCGCGACGACGTTGCCCGCCACGCGGACGACGAAGAGATCGCCGAGGCCCTGATCGAAGAGCATCTCGGACGGCGCGCGCGAGTCGGAGCACGAGAGCACCACGGCGAAGGGCGCCTGACCGCGGGCGAGGGCCTCGCGCCGCGAGGCGGCGTTGAGGCTCTCGTCGCTGTGCTCACCCGCCACCCATCGCTTGTTTCCGTCCTTGAGGCGCTGGAGGGCGTCGTGGCAGGAGATCGGCGCCGTCATCAGGCCGTCGCCTCGTCGGTGCCCTCGCCCTCGCGCTTCGGCATGAAGCTGCGCGCGGTCGCGAGGAGGCCCGTGACGGCCGGAATCGTGAAGGCGAGGAAGCCGAGGCGGCTACCGATGAGCGTCATCGCGACGGCGCCGGTGACGAACGCGACGAGCTTCGTCGTGCGGAGGAGGATCGAGCGCTTGGCCTCGTCGCGCTCCTTGCCGTCGCCCGAAGCGAGGACCGCGAGCGCGATGGCGAGATCGGTCGCCGGGCCCGTCATGTGCGTCGTGCGCACCGCCATCGCCGTGCTCGCGGCGACGGCCGCGTTCTGCATGCCCATCGCGAAGCTCAGGATCGCGAGGAGCGCGAAGTCGTGCGCCGTCTCGACCGTGCCGCCGAAGACGCCGAAGAGGCCCGCGTGACCGGCGAGCGCGACCCCGACGAGCGTGAGCGACACGAGCGTGAGCGGCAGCCAGTAGGCCGGCTTCTGCGCGCCGACCTTGCGCGCGAGGAGGATCGCGCTCGCCGCGCCGGCGATGAACGCCACGAGCACGAGCAGGTAATCGAGGGCCAGGAAGTCGCCGGCGTCGACGCCGATGCGCGTGACCGTGCCGGTGACGTGCGCGACGAAGCGCTGGCACGCGAGGAGCGCACCGGCGTTGACCGCGCCGGCGGAGAAAGCGAGGAGCGCCCAGCTGCCGAGGTGGCGGAGCGAGGTCACTTCGTGAGGGCGATAGACAACCACCTGGTCAAGATAGGCCGCCGGTACAGTTCGACAATGAGGAAGTTTCAGCTTATTAATTCGAAAAACTCGAAGTAAGTGTCTCGTCGTGCAACGCCTCAATTATTCCCACCTCCTCTACTTTTGGTGCGTCGCCCGCGAAGGAGGCCTCGCGCCCGCGAGCAAGGCCCTGCGCCTGACGCCCCAGACCCTGAGCGGGCAGATCCGGGCCTTCGAAAGCTCGCTCGGCAAGCGACTCTTCACGAAGTCGGGGCGTAAGCTGGTTCTCACCGACGCGGGCCGTGTGGCGTTCCGCTACGCCGATGAGATCTTCGCGCTCGGGCAGGAGCTCGGGGCCGCGCTCGAGCGCGGCACGGCGGCGGCCGAAGCCGTGCGCCTCGACGTCGGCCTCGTCGAGGCGCTCCCGAAGATGATCGTCGAGCGCCTCCTCGAGCCGGTCTTGTCGCTCACGCCGCCCGTTCGCCTCTCGTGCCGCGAGGGCAAGCTCCAGGAGCTCGTGGGCGCGCTCGGCGCGCACACGCTCGACGTCGTGCTCGGCGACGAGCCGCTCGCGCCCGGCGGCGCCGTGCGCGCGTTCACCCACTTGCTCGGCGAGTGCGGCGTCACCTTCTTCGCGAGCGCCGAGCTGGCTTCACGGCACCGCAAGTTCCCGGGCGCGCTCGACGGGGCGCCTCTCCTCGTGCCGGCGCCGGGCACGGCGCTCCGCCGACAGCTCGACGCGTTCTTCGAGCGCCACCGGGTCGCGCCGCACATCGTCGGCGAGTTCGAAGACAGCGCGCTCCTCAAGGCGTTCGGCGCCGCCGGCCACGGGATCTTCTGCGTCCCCAGCACGGTCGCGCGCGAGGTCGGCGCGATGTACGACGTGCGCGCGATCGCCTCGACCGACGAGGTCGTCGAGCGCTTCTACGCGTTCTCGGTCGAGCGCAAGATCAAGAACCCCGCCGTCGCCACGATCTCGCAGGCGGCGCGCGGCAAGCTCTTCACCTGAAGCGGAGCTGATCCTCGTAGTCCACGAGCCGCCTCGGCCACACGCCGAGGATCGTCTCGTCGGCGCCGAGGAGCACGACGTCGTCGCGGTTGCGCCACTCGACCCGAGGTGGAGCCGCGTCGCATTCGAAGGGACCCACGTGCGCGACGACGCGCACGGTGTGGGCGCCGACGTCGACGCCCACGCCATAGCTGCACCCGTACGCGTAGGCGTAAGCCGTCCGACCGTCGGCGCGCGTCGCGCGCGCGAGCACGCGCGGCGACGCTGGGCGCAAGCCGACGACGAGCACGAGCGCGACGGCGACGGCGGCGATCTGAACGGCGACCGCTCTCCAGGTGTGACCGCGCTTCTTCGCGCGGGGCAGCGGCAGCCCGCGCCATGCGCGCATCGTCATGAGGAGCACGAAGGGAATCGTGAGGAGGAGCGCGACCGCCGCGAGGTTCCCGGCGATCACGGTGTCGGGCGCCAGCAGGCAGTCTTGCGAGCCGGCGTCGGCGTTCAGTCCGCCGAACGTCACGGCCGCGACGCCGGCGACGACGAGGCCGACGTATCGCGGCGCCCCGATCAGGCGCGCGACGGCCGAACGCGATCGATCGCGCAGGCGCGGGCGCCACGCGCACGCCTCGCGCCCGCTCTCGCGGTACGGCGACCTCCCCATCGGCCGAAGCGTAGCTCAAAGACGAACGCGCAGCTTCATCGCGACCGGGGGACCTTCGAACTTCGGGATCGCCACCTGCGCGAGATCGGCCTGCACGCAAGCGGCCTGGCGGCCCTCGGCCGGCGTCGTCTCGACGCGGCTCACGCGGCCGCTAGGCTCGAACTCGACGGTGGCGTGGACGACGACCGGCTCGGCGCCGCGACAGGCCTTGAGGTGCAGCGAGGCGGCGGCCAGCGCCGTCTTCGCGTCGTCGTGGGGGAACGAGGGCGTCGACTCGGGGGTCGCAGCGGTCGTGTGCGCGACGGAGACGGGCGCCGGCGGGGCGGCGGTGCATGCGACCACGCAGGAGATCGCAACGAAGGAGAGTGAACGAACGATCACGAAGAACCTCGCAGGCGCCGGGAAAACGCGAAAAAGAGGACGGAAGAGAAGGCGGAGATCCGGCCCCGAGCAACCTTCGAGCCGGCCCGGGCATCTCGGGAACCGAGAGGGCATGGACGGGCTTGCGCCCGCGCCTCATGGATGACAGAACGCCACGTCGGCCTTACGGTTTTTCCCGACTCTAGGAGCGCGACCGGTTCCGACCGTGTTCCTCGGCCGAGACCGCAAGACCAAAGAATTTCAGGAGAAAATGAGATGCACGTCCCCGAGAGGGTGATCCGGCCTCACGCCCCCACGACCCGCTGGCTGGCTGCCGCCGAGCTGCCGACCCGCTTCGGCCACTTCACGACCCACGTTTTTCGGACGACCGAGCCTGGCGACGGCGCCTGCTTCAAGGAGCACGTCGCGCTCGTCTTCGGCGACATCCGCGGGCACGTCGAGCTCCCGATCCGGATCCACTCCGAGTGCATCACGAGCGAGGTGTTCGGATCGCTCAAGTGCGATTGCAAAGAGCAGCTCGACGCGGCGCTGCGCGAGGTCGCGCGGCGCGGCGCCGGCGCCGTGCTCTACCTGCGCCAAGAGGGCCGCGGCATCGGCCTCGCCAACAAGATCCGCGCGTACGAGCTACAGGCCCAGGGGGCCGACACCGTCGACGCCAACCGCCTCCTCGGCCTGCCCGACGACGCGCGCGAGTACCACGCGGCGGCGCACATGCTCGCGCACTTCGACGTGAAGAGCGTCGTGCTGATGACGAACAACCCGGCCAAGGTCGAGGCGCTCCGCTCGCTCTCGGTCGACGTCGCCGGGCGCCTGCCGGTCGTCGTCGAGCCGACGGCGTTCTCCGCGGGGTACCTCGAAACGAAGCGAGCGCGGATGGCCCACGAGCTGCCGGCCCGTTTTCGCGAGGATTCACGGGTGCCGACGCAGGGCGAAGCCGAGTGACCTCCGGCCCACGGGCCTGTAATGTGCGGGCGACGCGATGTCGCTCTCGATCCGTGGCCTTTTCGCCGCCGCTCTCGCCGTCGTCTTGACGATCTTCGCCGCCCGCGCGCACGCGCAGGCGCTGCCGTCGCTCGACACGCGAACCTGGCGGCCGTCGACCGATCCGAACGCGGGGCTCGTCGTCGAGCCCGCGGTCACGCCCGGCGCCGGCGTGCTGAGCTTCGGCGCGTACTCGCACTACGCGTACAGGCCGCTCACGCTGCGGCGGACGGGCACCGACGACGTCGCGCTCCGCCCGCTCGAGCACGTCCTCGGGCTCGACGCCGTGGCCAACGTCGGCATCGGCTCGCGCTTCGCCCTCGGCCTCGCGGTGCCGCTCGTGCTCTATCAAGACGGCTCGCGACCGCTGCCGCCCACCGTCTCGCAGGTCGACAAGGTCCCGAGCTCGGCGATCGGCGATCTCGCCGTCACGATGAAGGGCTCGCTCATCCGGAACGAAGGCGGCGGCTTCGGCCTCGCGGCGCTCGGCAACGTGACGTTCCCCACCGGAAGCCGAGAGAGCTTCGCCGGCGAGGGCGCGATGACCGCGACCGCGCGGATGCTTGCTGAATACACGCTCCTCGTCGCGACGGCGCAGGCGAGCCTCGGCTACAAGCTCCGCACCGATCACCGGACGTGGCCGGCCGCCGAGGTCGGCGGCTACCGCTTCGGCGACGAGCTGCCGTGGTCGTTCGGCGTCGCGCTCAAGCCCGGCGTCTTCGGCGTCGATCCGGGCAACCGCCAGCGCTGGGAGCTCGGCTTCCACGGGTGGCTGCCCGCCGGTCCGGTCGGCCCGTTCGGCGCGGGCGACCGCGGGAGCGCGGCGCTCTCGCCCGTCATGCTCGCGGTGAGCAACCGCATCGAGCTCGGTCGCTACCGCGACGCCTTCATCCTCGCGGGCATCGAGATCGGGCTCAGCGACGCGGTCGGCGTGCCCGGGTTCCGAGGCGTCATCGGCATCGGCTGGGCGCCGCGCGATCACGACATGGATCACGACGGGATCAAGGACGACATCGACGGCTGCCCCGAGATCCCCGAAGACAAAGACGGCTTCGAAGACGCCGACGGCTGCCCCGAGATCGACAACGACGACGACGGGATCCTCGATCGCGAAGACGCGTGTCCGAACGTGAAGGGCGTGCCCTCGAAGGACCCGAAGCGCAACGGCTGCCCGCTCGACGACGCCGACGGCGACGGCGTGGCCGACGCGGTCGACGCGTGCCCGAAGGAGAAGGGCGTCGCCACCAACGACCCGAAGACGAACGGCTGCCCCGCGAGCGATCAAGACAACGACGGCATCCCCGACATCCTCGACAAGTGTCCGACGCAGCCCGAAGACAAAGACGGCTTCCAAGACGAAGACGGCTGCCCCGATCCCGACAACGACGGCGACGGCATCACCGATCGCGACGACGCGTGCCCCAACCAGGCGGGCGAACCGTCGAGCGATCCGGCGAAGAACGGGTGCCCGAACACCGATCGCGACGGCGACACCTACGAGAACGACGTCGACAAGTGCCCCGACATCGCCGAGGTCTTCAACGGCGTCGACGACGACGACGGCTGCCCCGACGAGGGCGGCAAGCTGCTCGTGACGATCGACGACAAGCGCGCGGTGCGCCTCGCGACCCCGCTCAAGATCACCGGCGACCAGACCGGCGCCGACGTCGATCCGTCGAGCATCCCGACGCTGCGCGCGCTCGCGCTCGAGCTGAATCGACACCGCGACTGGACGCTCGCGATCGGCGTGCGCCCGGGCCCGGGCGACGCGACGAAGGCGCAGCTCGACGCGCTCGCGCGATCGTTCGCCGTCGTGCGCGTGCTCTCCTCGTTCTCCCGGCGTGACGGCGTCGCCGAGTCGATCGCGTGGGACGCCGTGAAGAACCGCCCGCAGGCCGAGACGGGCGTGGCGTTCCTCGTCCTGGCGCCGAGCACGCCCGCGCCGGCGCCGACGGCGACGCCTGCTCCCGCTCCCGCGCCCAAGCCATGAAGGCGACGGCGCGCGCCGGCGTGTTCCTCGCGGCGACCGCGTGCGCGCTCGCCGCCGCGGCGCAGCCTGGTCGCCGAACGCCGGCTCCCGCGGCGCCGGCGACGACCGCGCCGGGCAACGTCCGGGCGCACGTCGGCACCGACTTCGCCGCGCGGCTCTTGCGCTCGATCGATCCCGACGAGCGCATCCGGGGCATCCAGCGCGCCGCCGCGATCGGATCGCCCGAGGCGATCGCGCTCCTGATCCAGGCCACCGAGGGGAGCCCGGTCGTGCGATCCGACGCGCGCGCGCTCCTCGAGCTGGCGCGCGCGCTCTCGCGCTTCGCCGAGCAGGAGCGCGCGCGCGCGGCCCTCTTGCTCATCGTGAACGCCGGCCACCCGGGCCTCGCCGGGCGGCTCGCGCGATCGTCCGAGGCTTCGTCGTTCGAAGAAGGCGATCCGGTCGCGCGCACGGAGCTCGCGCGACAGACCGCGGCGATCGCGCTGGCGCGCTCGGGCAACGACCGCGGGCTCGAGCAGCTCTACGGCGTCGCGCGCAGCACCGCGAGCGGTCAGGCCGCCGCGATGCACGCCTTGACGCTCTCGCCGCCGCGCGATCCCGGCTTCTTCGGCAACGCGGGCGCGGCGCTGCCCGCGCCGGTCGTGCGGATGCTCGGGCAGCTCGGCGATCTGCGCGCCCTCGACGTCCTCCACGCCGCCGCCCGGACGACCGATCCCAACGTGAGAGGCGCGGCGATCGTCTCGCTCGCCGAGCTGGGCGACGAGCGCGCGATCGCGCTCGCGCGCTCGGCGATCGCCGAGTCCGACGCCCGTCTTCGCGCCGCCGCCGGCGAAGCGTTCGTGCTGCTCGTGGCGCCGGAGCGCTTCAAGGCCGTCGCCGCCCTCGTGGCCGACGAGGCGACCACGTCGATCGGCGTGCGCCTCGCCGAGCGCGTGTATCACCCGGAGATCACGAAGCTCCTCGCGGCGCGCGCGCTCGAGCACACCGACGGAGACCTGCGCGCCGCCGCGATCCGTGCGCTCGGGCGCTCGCCAGAGAACGCGGCCGCGACCGCCCTCGCCGTGCCTTCCCTCCTCGCCGATCCCGTCTTCGGCTACCAGGCCGCGCTCGCGCTCGCGCGATCGCCCGCGCCGAACGCGCTCGAGCTCGTCACGGCGCTCGCGTCGGGCAAGCTCGCGGGGCTCGGCGTCCGCGCGTACGTCGTGCGCGCGCTCGTGCGTGGAGAGCGGAGCGCCGCCGCCGACGCAGTCCTCGCGCGGCTGGCCTCGTCGCGAAACGGACGCGAGCGCGCGCTCGGCGTCTTCGGGCGCGTCGCCCTCGGCGACGCGAGCCCCGAGGCGTCGCTCGCCGATCCCGACGCGCAGGTTCGGCGGGCCGCGGCGATGGGAACGCTGGGCCGGCCTTCGAACAAGACGAGCCAGATGCTCCTCTCGCGTCTCGCGAAAGAGCCCGATCCGGTCGTGCGGCAGCTCCTCGCCTTCGGCCTCGAGAGCGGCGATCCCGACGGCCTCGTGACGACCACTTCGCTCGTCGATCGCGCCGAGTCGGGAGGCGCCGACGCGCCGCTCGCGGTCTACGCCCTCACGCGTCGCGCCGACGAGCCGCTCGCGCGCAAGGTCGGTCAGCTCCTCGCTTCGAAGGACGCGGTGATCCGCGCCCACGCCGCGCGGGGCCTCGCGCTGAGCGCGCTCCCCGACGCGTCGGGCCGCCTCGCCGGCGCGTACGCCTACGAGACGGACGTGACGGTGCGCCGCGCGATCGTCGCCGCCCTCGCGGCGCGCACGCAGGACGCGAACGCGCCCGCGCGCAAGACGACGCTCGAGATCGCCTCGCAGCTCGATCCCGACGGTCCGACCCGACAGGCCGCGCGCCGCGCCGTGCTCGGCGTCGCCGCGACGGGCGCCCTCGTTCCGCGGGGCTCGGCCTTCGTCGAGACGGCGTGGCTCCGCCTCACGGAGGGCGCGAGCGCGCCCTCCGGCGGCGGATCGCTCGCGCTCGTCGGCTCGCTCGTGCGGTCCGACGGCGTCGCCGTTCCCCTCGCGTTCGACGACGAGGGGTTCGCGATCGTCTCCGGCCTCCCTCCCGGCGAGGCTCGGCTCGTGCTTGCGCCCCGCCTGCCGTCGTACAAGGCTGGCGCGCCATGAGCGAGCAGCCGAAGGCCGCGCCGCGCACCTTCGAGGAGGGCATCAAGCGCCTGTCCGAGATCGTGCAAGCGCTCGAGCGCGGCGATCTGCCGCTCGAGGAGTCGCTCCGCCTCTTCGAGGAAGGCGTGAGCCTCTCGCGCGCGTCGCAAGAGCGGCTCGACTCGGCGCAGAAGCGCGTCGAAGAGCTGCTCGGCTTCGAGCGCGACGGCAAGCCGCGCACGACGCCCTTCGAGGTCCGCGGTTCGGACGAGGGCAAGGGCACCTGAGCGATCAGTCCTTCTTCTTTTCGAAGGTCTTGGTCACGTCTTCGACCGCGCGGCGGATGTTCTTCAAGTTCGTGGAGCCCGCGATGACGAACAAGACGCCGTAACCGGTGGAGCGCGTCGTGTCGAGCACCGGCGGCGCTTGATACGCGTTCACCGTCAGGCGCTCGCCCCACGCATACGAGAGCTCGGCCCCGAAGAGCAGATCGCCGCCGTCGCCGTGCGACGCGAAGCCGAACGAGGTCGCGAGGCGGTTGGTCCTCGCGGGGAAGTAGTTGAACGGATCGCCGCGGAGCGAGCCCTTGGGCACCGTGCTCAGATCGGTGCTCATGCCGCCGAGCAGGCTCACCTTGCGGTTCATGTAGAGCTCGCCGCCGATCCCTATGTTCATCGATCCGCGCGCGCGCGCGGAGAGCGCGAGCTTGGTCTGGCGATCGGTCGCCGCGAGCCCGTTCGAGTCGAGGACGTGGGCGTCGAGCGACGCGCTGTAGATGTCGCCGACGGGCGCGTGGATGGCGACGTTCAGCTCGGCGCTTCCCCACGTGCCCTCGACGCCGGTGCCGAGCGAGAGCCGCGGCGGCGTCGACGAGGCGAAGTCGCCGTCGGCGACGATGCTCGACGTGCCGGCGCCGTCGCCCTCGAAATGCGTGTAGCGACTTAGCTTTCCCGTGCCGTAGAGGTGCACCGAGGGCGACTCGAGCGCGACGGCCACGGTCTGACGGCCCATCCGATACGTCATGCCGAGCGTCGCGTTGACGTCGTACGAGTCGCCTTGCGACGAGCTGTAGAAGATCGAGCTCAGCGTCCCTTGCGGTCCGAAGCGCGCCGAGGTGACGCCGAAGGTGCTCCGGTGGCCCGCGCGGCTGAAGTGCATCGAGCCGCCGACGGCGAGATCGTCGGTCACCTGCATCGCGTACGTCGGACCGAGCGCGAACCGCCGGAAGCTCTGGTTGATCGTGTGCGCCTGGCGGACGAGCCCCGAGGAGGTCGACTGTTCGTGATCGGCGGCGTCGAAGTCGAACTGCGTGAGCTGCGTCGTGGCGAGGCAGACGCCGAGGCGCGCGCGCTCGTCGGCCTCGCGCGTGACCTCGCGCGCGAAGAGCCCGATCCGGCCGGTGCTGAAGAAGAGGCAGAGGCTCGAGGGCAGAGAGTCGAACGTGAAGCTCGTCACCGATCCTTCGGCGGAGGGCACGTCGCCGAAGCGCTGCGCGTCGATCGGCCCGGGCCGGTACCACGTCTTCGAAGAGGCGTACTGGATCGAGTAGAAGTTGACCGAGAACGAGAGCCGCCCCGAGTCGATGCGCATCACGGTCGCCGGGTTGAGGAACGCCGAGGCGCCGTCGGAGCCGTACGCGAGGCCGGTTCCGCCGACGAGCGTCGTGCGTCCGCCGACGGGCGCGAGGCGATAGTTCGCTTGCGCTCGCGCGGGCGACGGCGCGAAGAGGCACGCGAGCGCCGTCGCGGCCAGAGCCGCGCGAACAACGGAGAGAGCGCCGGGGCCGTCCAACTCAGCTGTGAGCTTCTACCACTTCTCGAAGTGGCCGAGGGCCACGCGTCAAGGCGGCGGCTTCTTCTTCGTGCCGGGCTCGTCGATGACCTCGCGCACGTCCTTCACCGCGCGCGTGATCGCCTTGAGGCTCGTCGAGCCCGCGATCACGAAGAGGAGCTGCACGGTGCTGTGCCCCGGCGTCTCGATGCGAGGCGGGAGCTGGTACGAGTTGACCGAGAGGCGATCGCCCCAGCCGAACGAGAGCTCCGTGCCCAAGAGGAGATCGCCGCCTTCGCCGTGCGAGCCGATCCCCGCGGAGGCGGTGACGCGCGTCGTCTTCGACGGGAAGTAATTGAAGAGGTTGCCGTTCAGCTCCGGCACGGCGCTGAGATCGGTGCTCACGCCGCCGAGGACGCTGATCTTCGGAACGATGAAGACCTGCGCGCCGGCGCCGACGTTCACCGTGCCGCGCGCGCGCTCCGAGAGGCTCACGCTCGTCGGTTGATCGTCGACCGCGCCGCCGACGAGGTTCACCGTTCGGCCTTCGAGCCGCGCGCGATACGCGGCCGCGAGCGGCGCGTTGTACGCGACGTTCACCTCGGCTTGACCCCACTTGCCCTCGATGCCGGTCCCGAGCGCGACGCGCAGCGGCGACCGCGACATGAAGCTGCCGCTCAGCGTGGTCATCGACGACTCTTGCCCCGATCCCTCGAAGTGCGTGTGGAGGTTGGCGGCGCCGGCGCCGAAGATGTGGATCGACGGCGTCTCGACCGCGAGGCCGATGCTCGCCGCGCCGAGGCGGTACGTGGTGCCGATGGTCGCGGTGAGCTGGAAGGCGTCGCCGCGCGCGCCGTCGTAGAAGCTCGAGTGGATCGGGTTCGGCGGCGCGCCGTAGCTCGTCGCCGCCGTGGCGAAGAGGCTCCGGTGGCTGGCGAGGCTCGCGTGGAACGACGCGCCCAGCGCGAGATCGTCGGTGATGTGCATCGCGTACGTCGGCCCGAGCGCGAAGCGGTTGTAGCTCTGCGCGAGCGACTGCGCCTGGCGCGTGATGCCCGTCGTGCTGACGTGGTCGTACGACGACGCGGCGTAGTTGAAGCTGTGGCCTTGGATGGTCGCGAAGCACACGCCGAGGCGCGCCTCGCGCGAGCGAACGTCGGGCGAGGCGCTGGCGGCGAGCCAGGGGATGTCGCCGACCTTGAAGAAGAAGCAGAGGCTCGAGGGCAGCGCGTTGAACTCGAAGTCGGTCAGCGACGTGTTCTCGGCGCGGAGATCGCCGAAGCGCGCGGTGTCGACGAGGCCCGGCCGATACCAGCTCGGCGCGTGCACGAACGTCATCGTGTAGAAGTTGACCGAGAACGACAGGCGCTTGTCGTCGATGCGCACCGCGGTCGCAGGGTTGAGGAAGACCGACGCGCCGTCCCGCCCGTAGACGAGCCCCGTGCCGCCGACGAGCGTCGTGCGGCCTCCGACCGGCGCCAGGCGGTAGTTGGCCTGACCGAACGCCGGCGTCGATGCCACGAACGCCGCGAGCAAGAGTCCGCCGGCGAGGCGGGAAGGGCGGGACACGAGCGCACTCTACCCGCGCTCGCGGCGTCACGTCATCTCGAGCGTCGTTACTTGCGCCAGCCTTCGACGAAGCCTTCGTTGAACGGCTCGCCGTGGCACGTCGCGCAGTCGTGCGCCTGCCCGTCGCGACGCGCGAGCTTTTCGACGAAGTTCGCCTTCATCCACGTCGGCGTCGCCTGATCGCGCACGAGGAACTTCATCTTCCCCTGGTGACACGAGTCGCAATAGATCGCGCCGCCGTCGGCGCGCTGGAGGCGGCTGACGAAGTCGCTCCACATCTTGCGGGCGACGCGCTTGTTCGACGTCTCGAGCTCGTAGTCGATCCTGCCGTTGCGCTCGCCGTGACAGCCGTCGCAGGTCGTGCCGAGCGCGGACGTGAACGACCGCATCACGGCGGTGAGCTGCCTCTCGCCGCCGACCGCGGCGATCGAGTCGGGGAGCTTCTCGACGTCGACGCCGGCGTTCTTCAACGACGAGACGATCGTCGGATCGATCGTCTCGCGGATCGGCGGCGCGTCGCTCGCCGGCGGATCGGCCGGCGCTTCGGGCGTGGACGCGGGCGCGCTCGGGGCGCCGGCGTCTCCGGCGCCGCTGCAGGCGGCGAGCGTGGCGAGGGAAAGCGCGAGAAGGAGGTGCAAAGAGGAGGGCTTCATCTCGTTGCGTCGAGATAGTCGGATTGACGCCGAGCGCCAACCGCCGGCGGGCAACGATCCCTTTCCGGATCGGCAACGCTCGGGAAGCCTAGGAAAAATCAGCGCCCGAGGGCGCCGCGGTAGACCCAACCCTCGGCGCCGAAGCCCTCGCCGAACTTGATGGCGTACCAGCCGTCTTTGACCTGGCCGATCTTCACCTTCGTTCCACGCGGCAGGCGCGCGACGACCGCGCCCGTCTTGGGGACGTCGCGCACGAGGGCGACCTCCCAGCCGACGGCCGCCTCGCTGCCGGCGGCGGGATCGGGCTTGTCGGGCTCCTTGGCGGCGTCCTTCGTCTCTTTGGCGGAAGGCTCCGAGGCCTCGGGCTTGTCTTTGTCCTTGTCCTTCGAGAGCGCGCCTTCGATGGGCGGCGCGAACGTGGCGGTGTACGCCACCGTGTAGCGCGCGTGCTCATGGGAGACGCCCGCCGTCGAGACGCCCTGGAAGTGCGTCTTGAGGCAGCCGGTGATCCCGTCGATGTTGCCCACGGTCGACGACTTGCCGACGTCCCAGTTGAGCCGTTGCGACGCGAAGTCGGCGGTGACCATGAAGGAGAGCTTGCCCGTCTGCCCCTCGGCGGCCGAGCAGGTCGCGAGCTTCTTCAGGCGGGTCGTGACGAGCGTGTCGAGCGACGTGGTGCCGCCGCACTCTCGGCCCTTCTTGCTGTCGCCGTCGTCGGTCTTGCACGAGAGGACCGAGCCCTTGGGCACGTGGATCTGGGGCGGGCCGCTTGCGACCGCGGGCGCGCTCGCGCTGGCCGAAGGCTGCGCCGGCGTCTTCGCGGTCACGCTGGCGGGCGGAGCCTCGGGCGCGCGCGACGCGGCGCGCGCGCTGGCGGAGGCCGAGGCGGCTTCTCCCGGCGCGGTCGGCCCGAGGCGCACGTTGAAGACGCGCGGCCACGCGATCCCGATGACGAAGCCGACCGCCGCGATGACGCCGACCTTCACCCATGCGGGGCTGTCTCCCCCGGCTGCCGGCACCTCGACCGCGAGCGGCGCGTCTTTGCGCATCGAGCCTCCTTTCTATCAAAGAGGAACGACGCGGGCGAAAAAGGCGTTCCCGAAACCTCAGGACGCAGGCGTGCTCCGGCGCGATCGCGCGCCGTTGCGCCGAAGGCGCATACGCCGGTTCGAGTGGAACGGCAGCGGGGGAGGCTCGCGAAGCGAGGGGGCGGAGCCCCACCAGCTAGAGGACGCGGATGGCGAGGATGAGGGCGCCGTTCTGGTAGGCGAAGCCGCCGACGTGGAACTTCTTGCCGTGCTCGGCGGCGACGTCGGCCAACGGCTGGAAGCCCGGGCCACCGACCTTGTTGATCGACGCCGAGAGCTTGTAGCGGGGCGGGGTGTCGCCCGTCTTGCCGTTGTAGACGAGCTGGAAGGTGCGGCCGTTGGCGAGCGGCATCGTCGACGGTGCCCCCTGCGTCAGCGCGAGCTGCTTGGTTTCGAGCAGCTTGTAGCACTTGTACTTGAGCGGCGGGACCTCGCCGATGCCCGGGTCGACGTGCGGCGTCTCGCAGTCGGTGCCGTGGATGACGAGCACCTCGGCGTGAGGTGCGGCGTCGGCCCGCGCGGCGGGCGCCGAGCCGACGAGAGCGCATCCAGCGGCGAGGGCCGCGAACGCGAGCTTGCGGCGAGTGAGGAACATCACTTCTTGTCTCCAGAGGTCTCGTCGACCCAAACGACAACGCTCGTCGTCAGCTCGTTGGCGCTCGGAAGATAGAACACGCTCACGGAATGTCCCGGAGATTCGACCGCGGTCACCGAAACGCCGGGGCCGCCGCCGGGATCGGCCGACGCGAGGACCTGCGGCGCGGAGGGAGCCTGAGGGAGCCCCTGGGCCATCGGCGTCTCTTGGGGACGCGCGTAGAGGAAGATGGACGCCGCGAGCGCGAGCGCCGCGACGATCCCGACGCCGATCCGGAGGTTGCCGCTCTCGGCCTTCTCGGTCTTCGCTCGCCGCGAAGCGAGCGAGACGACCTTCGCGGGCTCCTTCTCGACCGCCGCCATCACCGCGTCGGCCACGTCGAACGAAGCGACCTTCTTGCCCGCGCCGGCCTCGTGCCCTCGCGCGACGACGGCGCCGAGCCCCGCGATCTGCTCGACGAAGCGCGCCGCGTCGGGCTCGCTCGCGAGGAGCTTCTTCGCCTCGGCGAGCTCCTGGCCTTCGAGCTCGCCGTCGGCGTACGCCATCAGCTGCATCATGTTTTCGGAGGAGAGGCTCACGGCTCACCTCCTTCGACGACGCTCGGCTTCTTTTCTTCGACCTTCGCCTCCGGAACCGACTCGGGCACGCGGCCGATCTGTTCCTCGTAGCAGTCGGACAACGCTTTTTGCAGCTTCTGGCGCGCGTGGAAGAGGCGGCTCATGATCGTCCCCTTCGAGACTCCCATGGCTTGTGCCATCTCTTCGTAGCTGAGGCCTTCGATCTCTCGCATGACAATGACGCCGCGGTGGTAGGGAGGCAGCGCCTCGAGCGCGACCTGCAGACGACTTGCGATCTCTCGCCTTCGAACGACGTCGGCGGGATCGGACCCGTCGACGCGACTGAGCAGGGGGAATTCCGCCTCCGTCGACTCATCGCTCTCGAACCGGGCTTCGTCGATGTCCACGAGCTGGCGGCCCGGCTTGCGGATGAGATCGATGCTGAGGTTCGTGATGATGCGATAGAGCCAGGTGAAGAAGCTCGACCCACCCTGAAAGCTACCGAGACCTTTGTAGACGCGAAGAAAGGCGTCCTGAACAAGCTCGCGGGCGTCGTTCTCGTCGCGGACGAGGGCGAGTGCGATCGCGAAAGCGCGGCGCTGGTGACGTTCCACGAGCTGCCGGAAAGCAGCTGCGTCGCCTTGCTGCGCCCTCGCGATGAGCACACGGTCTTCCTCCGCTTCTCGTATTCGTGCCTGCTTGGCGTTGGACGCCGCGGAAACACGAGTATTCACGCTGGGCGACGGGACAGGCACGCGGGCCGCCGAGGGTGCACGCTCGTCCAGTTCTTCGGAGGAAGGCGGCGCCTCCTCTTCTGTCTGCTCGGACTCAGGCGGCGCCACGGACATTCGCGGGCTTAGGGTAGCTCACGCTGGCACAGCTCGTGAAGCCTGGGGAGAAACGCTCGAATACGACCGCGCTCAGCGACCGAAGGGGTTTTCGTCGTCGTCGTCGGGCGCCGGACGGGGCCTCGGCGCCTGGGGCCGGACCTTGGGCTCCTCGAGCTTGCCGAGCGTCACCTTCAGCTCGAACGGGCGCCCCGCGCGGAGGACGCGGATCGTCACCGTCTTGCCGACGCCGCTCGTGCTCGCGAGCCACTGGAGCAGGGTTCCCCGGTCGATGGCCTGTCCGTCGAAGCCGACAATCACGTCGCCGACCTCGAGCTTGGCTTTCTCGGCCGCCCCTCCTGGCTCGACGGACTCGATGATCGCGCCCTTCTCGTCGCTCAGCTTGAAGTGTGCGCGATCCTCGGGCGAGAGATCGCGCACGTCGCGGATGCGAACGCCGAGCGCGCTGCGCGTGACGTGGCCGTCTTTGAGCAGCGTCGGCATGAGCTGCTTGACCATGTTGATCGGGATCGCGAACCCGATGCCCTGCGCGCCGCCGCCGCGGATCGCCGTGTTCATCGCGACGACCTCGCCCT
The DNA here is from genome assembly GCA_019637175.1 of Labilithrix sp. Lineage (GTDB taxonomy): Bacteria > Myxococcota_A > Polyangia > Polyangiales > Polyangiaceae > Labilithrix. The sequence continues at coordinate 22,121 of JAHBWD010000078.1, forward strand.
TGAGGTTGAGGAGCGGGCCGCCCGAGTTGCCGGGGTTGATCGACGCGTCGGTCTGCAAGAAGTTGTAGTAGCCGCTCGGATCGAGCGGGACGTCGTCGCGCCCGCGGCCCTTGCCGCTCACGATGCCGGCGCTCACGGTGTGCGAGAGGCCGAACGGATTTCCGATCGCCACGACCCAGTCGCCGACGTCGATCTGATCGGAGTCGCCGAGCGGGATGGCGGTGAGATCCTTCACGCCGTCGATCTTCACCACCGCGATGTCGGTGCGAGGATCGCGGCCGGCGACCTTCGCGGGGAAGCGACGCTCGTCGGAGAGGAGGACGACGATCTCGTCGGCGCCCTCGATGACGTGGTTGTTGGTGACGATCACGCCGTCCTTGTCGACGATGAAGCCGGTGCCGAGGCCCTTGGCCGATCGACCGCGGTCGCGTCGCGCGAAGAGGCCGCGGCTCTCGCCTTCGGAGACCGTGTAGATCGTCACGACGCTCGCGTCGGCGCGCTTGGCGATCGGCGCGAACGAGAGCGGCGCCATCTTGAGCTCGGTCGCCGCGGGCGCCGGTGCGGCCGGAGACGTGGCGAGCGGCGCGGCGCTCGTGAGGGGAACCGCGCCCGAAGGCAATCCGTCCGGCGCGCTCTGTGCCTTCGTTTTGCACCCTCCGCCGAGGGCTGCGATCGGGAGGGCGATCCCGAACAAGACGACGGAACGCGACAGCGACTGCGACATGGACACCTTCGGCGGGTTACTTCACCTTCGAACGCTCGACGTATCGCATCCTGAGGTCGAACAAGACTTGCGCAAGGAGCCGCTCCTCGTCGCCCGTCAGATTTCCCTTCGTCTTCTCTTCCAGCAGGCCGAGGATGTCGATGTTCTGCTTGGCGAGCGGAAGGTGCGTCTCGACCTTGTTCGTCTCCGGATCCGGCGCCTCGCCGAGATGCATCAAGGCGGAATGACTCAGGGACAGGACGAACGTCGCGAAGTCGATGCTCGGGAGCGGATCGTTTTCGCTCATGACCGTCTCCTCGAGGCGTCCGTCACACGCCGCCGTCGTCGTTCACGCCGTCGGCCGGGGCCGCGCTCTCTTCTTCTTCTTCGATCTCGTCGTCGCCTTCATCGGCGTCGAGGGGCTCGGCCACTTCGCGCGGGGCGAGCGCGGGCTGCGACGTCGCGAACGGCTCGGCCTGCTCGGCGAGATCGGGCAGGGTGCCGACGTACTTCTCGACGTCCTTCTCGGTGATCGCCCCCGACTTGAGGTTTCGCTCGCGCACGCGAACGTCGAAGGTCCACGGATTCGTCTTCTGCGTCATGGGTCACCCTTGAGAAAAGCGCGTCTGACCCTCGTGCTCTGAACCGCGCACGGGGGGCGTTTATTGCCGCCTGCGATGTAGTCGCGGCCGGCGCGCGCTGCAAGTCGCGGTCTCCGCCCCTAATTTTGCAGGGGTTTCTTGGTCTTGAGCTGGACGAGATCCGCGCTTGCTTGCGCCGCCGCACGGTCGGGCTCGGCGCCGTAGCCGGCCTCTTCGAAGGCCGCCGCGGCCTCGGCCACCTCGGACTCGGAGGCGTCGGCGATCTCGCGGACCTTCACCGCGTAGTGCAGCGTCATTCCCGCGAGCGGGTGGTTCGCGTCGAGGACGACGCTCTCCTCGGTGACCTCGACGACGCGCATCGGCACCTCGTCACCGTCGGGCGACTCGGCGACGAGCTCGTCGCCCGCGCGCACCGTCTTCGGATTCGGGACGTCGCTGCGATCGATCTCGAGGACGAGCTCTTCGTCGCGATCGCCGAAGCCCTCGGCGGCCGGAACGACGACCTCGCGCTCGTCGCCCTGCGCGAGACCGGCGAGCGCCACCTCGAGGCCGGGGACGAGCATGCCGTAGCCGTGCACGTACACGATCGGCTCGCCGCCTTCGCCGTCGCTCGCGTCGAGCACGTCGCCCTTGTCGTCGCGCAGCGTGTAGTCGAGGACGACGCGCGCGTTCGGTTGGATGGTCTTGCCCGGCATGGCGAGCACCATGCTAGTGCGCGAGCGCTCAATACGGAACGATCGGGCCCATTCCCTCGAACCGATCCTGCACGCTCGCGCGGACGAGCCGCGCGCTGCCGGCGCGGCCGGGCTTGCCGTTGGGCCCGCTCGGCCCCGGCGCGCCGCGGAGCGAGCCGCCTTCTCGGAACGCAGCCCAGCCGCCCTCGCCGCCTTTGCCCGGCAGGCCTCCGGGGCCGCCCTCGCCGCCGCGGACGTCGGCGACGACCATGCGCTCGAGATCGTCGAAGCGATCGTCGACGACGATCTCGACGTTGCCCCCCGCGCCGCCTTCGCCGCCCTCGCCGCCGGCCTCGCCGCGGCCGCCGCGGCCGTAGACGTAGCGGCCGTCGCGACGGTCGCCGGGGAGGCCGCGCGCGCCTTGGCCGCCGCGACCGCCGGCGCCGCCCTGACCGCCGCGCGCGAGCACCTTCAACGTCGTGCCGGGGGCGACGAGCGTGACGCGATCGAGATCGCCGAGCGAGCGCGCGGCGAGGAGCTTCGTGTAGTCCGGCGTCCTGACCCACGTGACGTACACGGTGAGATCGGGACCTTTGCCGCCGGGCCCGCCTTCCTGACCGGCGTGGCCCGCGGCGGCGGGCGAGACGTCGTCTTGACCCTCGTCGATCTCGTGGTTGCGCTCGGCGGCGATCGCGTCGTCGCCGTCGAGCGCGGGCGCGCCGTAACGGCCGGGCGCGCCGATCGTCGCGGTGCACTCGTACGCGGGCGGGAAGCGCACCGAGAACGCGGGGCCGTGCGGCGCGCGCGCGTAGATGACGAAGCCCGTCTGCGCGGAGACCGTCACGTCGGGGCTCGGATAGTACGCGCCGTTCTCGCCGAAGAAGCCCTGCGGGCTCGACAAGTGAAGCTGGCGCAGATCGAAGATCGCGTCGTCGAGATCGTAGCGGCGCTGCACGAGGTGGCGCATCTCGCCGTCGACCACGGCGTCGAGCTCGACGTCGAGATCGAGAGGCTGGCCGGGGCAGATCGCGCTCCGCGGGTTCTTCAGCGCGAGGCGGACGACGCGCGTGTCGGCACGGTAGAGATCGACGGGCGCTGTGCGCATCGGCACGCATCCGCCGACAGCGCACCCCATGACGACGAGCGCGAGGACGATGCTGCGGTACATCCGAGAGAGCGACCGCAGCAAGATCGGCGCCGCGCGCGCGCGCGGAGAAATGGCTCGCGACGCGGCGCGCGAGGACGCGCCTTCACGGACGGTGGCGATGTGTTTTGCGTCAGATCGCTTCGGGGCCCGCGATGTGGCCGACGATGGCGCTCGCCGCGATGACGAGCGGGCTCGCGAGGTACACCTTTCCGGGCCCGCTCCGGCCGGGGAAGTTCCGGTTGATCGCGCTGACGGTGACCTGGTCGGGCGAGTCGCTCACGCCCGGGCCCGCCTTGATGCACGCGCCGCACGAAGGGTCGACGAGCTCGGCGCCCGCGGCGCGGAAGATCTCGAGGTAGCCCTTCGACTCGGCGTAGCGCCGGATGTCTTGCGAGCCGAACTGGATGTAGAGGTGCACGCCCTCCTTCACGCGCTTGCCCTTCTTCACCGCGGCGTCGAGCACCGACGCGTACATGTCCATGTCGGCCTTCTTGCCGCCGGTGCACGACCCGCCGTACGCGATGTCGATCTTCACCGCGCTGCCGCCGGAGGCGGACGCGAGATCGCGGAGGGGCACGCCGTTGCGCGGATCGCCGGGCGTCGCGATCATCGGCTCGATCGCGCCGAGATCGATCTCGAAGGTGGCGACGTAGGAGGCGCCCTCGTCGGCCTTCACGATCCGCGCGCGCACGCTCTCGGCGTCGAGGCCGCGCTGCTTGACGAGGTAGTCGACGACGACCTCGTCGGCCTCGATGATCCCGGTGAAGCCGCCGGCCTCGACCGCCATGTTGGTGAGCGTGGCGCGCTCGTCGAGCGGCAGCGCGGCGACGCCGTCGCCCGCGAACTCGAGGACCTTGCCGATCCCCTGCCCGCTCTTGAAGAACTCCTGGCTCAAGATGTGGAGCATGACGTCTTTCGCGCAGACGCCGCTCTTCAGCGTGCCCTTCAAGACGAAGCGCGCCGTCTCCGGCACCGTCACGCGCACGTCTTTCGTGTACCAGGCGTTCGCCATGTCGGTGGAGCCGACGCCGAACGCGAAGCAGCCGAGCGCGCCCGCCATGCAGGTGTGCGAGTCGGTGCCGGCCACGAGCTGGCCCGGGAGCGCGATCTCTTCGATCACCTTGTTGTGGCAGATGGCCTCGGAGCCGACGAGCTTGCCGTCGCGGTGGACCTCGCCGTAGAGCTTGACGCCCTGGCGCTTGGTGAAGTCTTCCTGCACCACGGCGAGCTTCTCGGCTTGCTCGCGAAGCCCCATGTCGCGGTGTGCCTTGGGCATGACGAGGTCGAGGAACGTGAGGTGATCGCGGAACGCCCAAACGCTCGCCGGATCGGTGACCTTCGCGTCTTGGCCCATCTCGGCGACGAAGAGCGACTCCGCCATCGGCGTGACGTACTCGTGCGAGAAGCGCACGTCGGTGCGCGCGAAGAAGGCGTCGCCCGGCTTCACGGCGGCGACGCCGAGCGCGCCGCTCTGCGCGTCGGTGATCGCGTGCGCGGCGAGGATCTTCTCGCACAGCGTCATCGGGCGCGCCGGGGTCGTGATCGCCGGCGGCGTCGTTTCGCCCGCGAGGCGCGCGCGGTTGTACGCGAAGAGGCCGCCGTGCTCGACGATGGCGGCGCTGATCGGATCGAGGCCGCTCGTGAACTCGGAGATCGGGATCTCTTCGCCCTTCTCGATCCGCTCGATGAGCCCGAAGTCGGTCGACGTGAGCAGGCCGATGTTCTGCGCGTTCTGCCGGTAGATCTTCTCGATGCTCTTGGCGATGACGAGCTGCACGCCCGACTTGAGCTCGCTGTACGGAGCCGTCTCGCGGCTCGAGCCGCATCCCTTCGAGATGCCGCTCACGATGACGCCGAAGCCGCCGTTCTTGATCGCGTCGCGCCCGACCTTGCCGCCGCGCAGCCCGACCAGGCAGTAGCGCGCGAGCGTCTCGTCGAAGTAGTAGCAAACCCAGCCGGGCGTGAGCTCGTCGGTGGAGATGTTCGACATCAGCGGGCGCTTCGGATCCCAGGCGAGATCCTCGCCGGCGAGCTGCTTCTCGAGGAGCGCCGTGTCTTCGGTCACGTAGAGGATGCGCCCGCGAACGCGAGTGGCGTGCGTGCTTCGAGCGGTGCGAGCGGTGCCGGCCGACATGAAATTCCCTTTAGCACGGGCAGCCTCGTGCGGGCAGGACGCGAGACCCATGGCGCGGGCACGTCGCTTCGGGGTAAGTAGAGCCGTGCGCATCTGCGTGGTCACGACGAGCTATCCGGCGCGCGACGGCGACCCGGCCGGGCACTTCGTGAAGACCGAGGTCGACGAGCTCGAGCGCGCCGGCCACGAGGTCGTGGTCGTCACGCCGCGTCCGGGCGGAGCCTTCGGGTGGCCGGGCGCCGTCGCCCGCCTCGAAGAGCGGCCGTGGCGCATCGGCGGCGCCGCGGCGTGGATGGCGCTCGCGACGGCGAAGATCCGGCGCGCCAGACCGCAGCGCATCGTCGCGCACTGGAGCGTTCCCTCCGCGTGGCCCGTCGTCCGCGCGTCGAACGTCTCCGGTGCTTCGCTGGAGGTCGTCTCGCACGGCGCGGACGTGCGCCTCCTCGTCGCGCTGCCCGCGCGCGTTCGCCGGTCGATCGTGGCGGGCATCGCGGCGCGCGCCGCGAGCTGGCGCTTCGTGTCCGAGTCGCTCCTCGAGATGCTCGAGAAGACGCTGGATCCGCGCGTCGCGCGCGATCTCCGCGCGATCGCGCGCATCGCGCCGGCGCCGCTCGGCATGATCGACGTCGCCGACGACGTGCGCGCGCACCGAAGCGCGCTCGGCGCGCGGCCGCTCTACGTGTGCGCGGGGCGCCTCGTCGCGAGCAAGCGCGTCGACAAGGTGATCGACTACGTGGCGACCCTGCGAGACCGCGAGCACGAGCCGGTGCTCGTCGTCCTCGGCGACGGGCCCGAACGCCCGCGCCTCGAGCAGCTCGCCCAGCGGTGGCAGATCGACGTTCGCTTCCTCGGGAACATGCCGCGGCGCGAGGCGCTCGGCTGGATCGGCGCGGCCGACGAGGTGGTCCACGCCTCGGTGGCCGAGGGCCTCTCGACGGTCCTTCGCGAGGCCGAGCACTTGGGCGTGAAGGTGACGGTCCTCTGACCGGTTTGATACGCTCACCGCGTCGCCCATGACCAACCAGGACGTCATGCTCGTCGCCGTGGCGCTGATCGGGGTAGCCGGCGTCGGCTACCTGTTCGGGCGCCGCACCGCGCACGAGGAGAAGGCGAAAGAGCCGCTTCCGGCCGGGAGCGAAGACGACGAGCCGAAGCCGAAGCCGAAGCCGAAGCGGGCGAAGCCGAAGGAAGAGGAGGCGCCTCCGAGCGGCGGCGAAGCGATCGCCACCGCCAACGCGACGCCGCCTCCGGCCCCGTCGGTGGCGCCGCCGCAGCCCGACATCCCTCGCGTCAACTTCGACAAAGACGAAGACGATCTCGACGTCACGAAGGTCGGCGCGGCCCTCGCGGGCAAAGGCGACCGCGTCATCTATCAGCCGCCGCTCCAGCGGATCGTGCACGACGACGAGGCCGAGGTCGACGAGCCGACGGGCGTGACGTCGATGTTCCTCGTCCACGCCACCGCGCAGACCGACACGGGTCTGCGGCGCAAGCGCAACGAAGACAGCCTCCTCGTGCTCGAGAAGCAGAACCTCTTCGTCGTCGCCGACGGGATGGGCGGTCACCGCGGCGGCGAGATCGCGAGCCGCCTCGCCTGCACGACGATGGCGATGGCGGCGAGCACGGGACAGTACGAAGGCGATCCGCACGAGGGCGTGCCCCGCGAAGCGAGCGAGCTCGCCCGCGCGATCCAGATGGCGAACGCCCAGATCCAGGAGACGGCGGCGAAGAACGCCGAGCTCGAAGGCATGGGCACGACGATCTGCGCCGCGCGCTTTTCGCCGAACAAGCAGCGCCTCTACGTCGGCCAGGTCGGCGACAGCCGCTGCTATCGCCTGCGCGACGGCGTCTTCAAGCTGATGACCGCGGATCACACGATGGCCGATCTCGGCGTGCGCGGCCCCGAGTCGTCGCACCTCAGCCGCGCGGTCGGCGTGTGGCCCACGGTGCCGATCGACGTCGTCCTCGCGGTGCCTCAGCTCGGCGACGTGTATCTGCTCTGCTCCGACGGGCTCACGAAGATGCTCCCCGACGAGGTGATCGGGACCGTGCTGCGCTCGGAGGAGGATCCGAAGGCGGCCGTCGAGCGCCTGATCCTGTTCGCGAACTCGCGCGGGGGCAAAGACAACATCACCGTCGTCCTCGTGCGCGTCGTTCCTCCCGACTGGAAGGCGCCGCGCGCGACGCGGCCGGATCAGACGCTGATCGGCACGGGCTGAGCGAGCGCGCGTCTAAACGGGCGCGGCGCGAAGCGCGTCGAGCTCGGAGAGCACGGCGTCGACGAACGCCTCGACGAGCTTGCGCCCCTTCTCGCGCGTGGCGAGCGTGGGATCGCCCCAGGTGCCCGTGGGTGAATACGTGCCCTCGCCCGCGGGATCGCGCGTGAGCCCGCCGCCGCGATCGGGCGTGTAGTCGCGCACGGCCTTGGTCATGTCGACGCGATCGGGCGCGAGGACGAGCATGATCGACGTCTCGAGCTCGTCGGCGTGCGTGCCGCCTTCTTGCTTCGACACCTCGCGCTCGACGGGCGCGAGGGCCTCGAGGACGTTCGTGTAGCGGAAGAGGATGCCTTCACGCGCGAGCAGCTCGGCGGCCGGCGCGAGCGCGCGCACCGTGGAGACGCCGGTGTTGAGCGCGTAGAAGCGGCGCGGACCGTGACGCGCGATCGAGCGCACGACGTCGACGGTCATGTCGCGCGCGGTCTCGAGGCGCAGCGTCGTCGATCCCGGGTACTCCACGAACGCGGGATAGAAGTGGTACGAGAGCGTGGGCGCGACGACGACGTCGGCGACCTCGGCGACGAGGCGCGCGTAGCCGTCGGCGAGGCGCTCGTCGTTGTCGAGGCGGAGGTGCGGGCCGTGCTCCTTCGCCGCGGCGCCGATGGGCACGACGACGACGGTCTCGGGCCCGAGGGTCTTCTCGGCCTCGAGCCACGTCAGATCGCGGAGGAAGACGCCCGCCATCAGGACATCAGGACCAGGTCACCCCGCAGAGCTCCTCGGAGATCGACCAGAGGCGCTTGGCGTTCTCGTCGTTGCGCGCTGCCCGCGAGGGCTTCGCCACGGCAGACTTCACGAAGTACGCACCGCTCACGTCCTCGACGTCGGGCGCGCTCGCGAGGTGGATCGACGTTCGGGCGCCTTGCGCGGAGGTGAGCAGGAAAGGACGCACGAGCTTCGCGCCCAGGCTGAAGAGCGCCGAGCCGCTCGCGCCGAAGTTCGACGCGACCGCGCCGGGATGGAGCGAGTTGGACGTCACGCCCTTGCCCTCGAAGCGCTTCGCCGACTCGCGCGCGAAGAGGATGTTGCAGAGCTTCGAGTCGCCGTAGACGCGCGTCTCTCCGTAGCCCTTCTTGCAGTAGGGCATGTCGTCCCAATCGGCGCGCGCGAGCATGTGACCGGCCGACGCGACGGTCACGACGCGCGCAGGGGCGGACGCGGCGAGCAGCTCGCGGAGCTCGTAGGTCAGGAGCCACGCGGACAGGTGGTTCAGCGCGAACGTGCGCTCGAGACCGTCGATCGTCTCCTCGCGCGACTTGTGGATGAGGCCGGCGTTGTTCACCAGCACGTGGAGCCCGCCGAGCCGCTCCTTGATCTTCGCGGCCGCGGCGCGCACCTCGGCGAGCGAGTAGAGATCGGCGAGCACGAGCTCGAGCTCGGCGTCGGCTTGCGTCGACTTGATCGAATCGATCGCCGCCTGACCCCGCTCTTTGGAGCGAACGACCATCACGACGCGCGCTCCTCTCTGCGCGAGCGCGCGCGCGGTCTCGAGCCCGATTCCGGAGCTTGCACCCGTGATGACGACCGTCCGGCCCTTCATGACGGCCGAGCATACATGCCGGCGGCCTAGAACCGTATCGCGAACCCACGCGGTGCGGCCGTGAGCCCAGCCGCGCCGGCGCGCGCGTCGCTGCCGCGCGTGAGGAAGTAGACGGCCGCGGCGGCGCCGAGCGAGAGCAGCCCGACGCCTCCCACGACGTCGCCGGCCACGAAGAAGGTGCGCGTGCTCGAGATCTCGGCGTCGGTGCAGCCGGGGCGGCACGCGTCGAGGTCGCCCTTCTTCGACGCGCCGATCACGCCGAGGGTGATGCCCGTCAAGAGGAGGACGCCTCCGGCGATGCCGAGACCGACGGCCGCAGTGGGTACGCCGCGCGACGCGCCCGATCCGTGCGCGCACGTCACGCCGTCGGGCGCGAAGCGAAAGTCGAGGGTGCGACGCTCGCCGGCGACGAAGTCGAGCGTCTTGTCGTCGACCGTGCCGTTCGCGAGCGTCACGCGCACCTCGTGGATGCCCGGATCGACGAAGATCTCCGTGGTCGACGCCTGCTTGATGCGATCGACCTCGACGATCGCGTCATCGCCGAGGATCTCGCACGCGTCGGCGCCGATCACGCGTACGTCGACGGGCACGAGCTTGTCGCGGATCTGCGCCGACCACTGCTTGCACTCCTCGACGAGGAGCGCGGGGCACGTCGGGCGCGCGCAGCGATCCGCCGCCGCGAGCGCCTTCATCCCCTCGTTGCGCTGCTGGAGGCGCTGCGCCTGCTCGTACGCGCGCGCGCACTCGACGCGCTCGTCGGCGCGCGCTTCGAAGGTCGACGTCAGGAGCGCGAGCGCGAGGGCCGCGCGAGCGGCGTGCATTGGTCGAAGCATACCGATCGCTATCGTTCGAAGCAGTAGAGCGCTGCCGCCTGCGCGCAGGGCCGCGTGCAGGCGACGGTCCAGTCGGCGTCTCCTCCGCCGACGATCCCGACGACCCCGGCCCCGAAGGTCCGACTCCAGTTCCCGCAGTCGATGTCTTCGTTCTCCAAGGCGCCTCCGTCGGAGAGCGTCGCCGTCCAGACCGGAACGCCGCCGTTGTCGCATCCCGTCCCGGCTTCGATCGGCCGGCCGTGCTGATCGACGTCGATCGGCGCGAGCGGCCCGCGTGACGCGAGATCGGTCGCTTTGGCGGCGACGAGCGCGCCGTTCGGCAACCGAAGCGGGCGACCGTCGAGCAAGACCTTCGTTCCCCCTGCCCCGCCGTCGAGGCGCTCGCCGTCGCTGAGCCACGCGGTCCACGCGCCCGCGAGCCCGGCGTCGGCGGCCACCGCTTGGCATCGCGCGTCGCCGCCGTCGAGGCCGCCGAGGTCGCCGCTCCAGCGCTCTCGCGTGACGAAGACGATGCGGGGACGCGGCGCCGCGTCGACCGCGTCGGGCTTCGCGGCGGCATCGAGCGCGTCCGGGCCGGCGTCTTCGGCGGCCGGGAGCGTTCCATAGCCGTCGAGATCGAACAGCGCGAAGCAACCCGTGACGAAAGCCCCGAAGAGGGCGATCAAGAGGAGGCGGCGCGAGCGACGGCGGATCAAAGACAATGGAGCTTGGGGATCTTGACCCCCTTGGCGTCGACGGTGAAAGGTTGGGCGCAGTCGGCCTTCTTGTTCGTGGTCGCCGGGCGCGGCCGCGCCGAGGACGTCGGGCCCGCCAGCGACGCCGCGGTCGAGAGCGGCGTCGGCGTGCCGACGGGGGCGGGCGACGAAGGCTCGACGGGCGCCGCGGACGAGGCGAGGGGCTCGAGCGCAGGCGGGGCCTCGGGCTCGGGAGCAGGCGGGGCGTCGGGCTCGGACGCGGGCGCCGGCGCGCTCTCGCTCGATGCGCTCGACATTGCCTCCTTCGACGCGCTCGACGCCGCGCGCCCGCTGAAGAGCGCTTGGCCGCCGGCGACGACGAGGACGAGCACGAGCGCCGCCGCCGCCACGCCGCCGCCGACCGCGAGCGCGAAACGGAATCGCTCGCGCGGCGCGACGAGCGCCGACGGCACCTCTTCGAAGCTCGTGACGTTCGGCGGCGCGCTCGCCACGGTCAGGTGCGACGACGACTCCGGTCTCGCGACCGGCGGCCCCGCAGCGTCGGCGAGGGTGTCTCCGTCCGTCGGCAGGCCGTCGGCGATCGAGTGGCGCGACCCTCGACGAAGGAGCGACTCGAGCGCGGCCGAGAGCTCGGCGCCGTCTTGGAAGCGCCGCGCGGGATCCTTCTCCAGGCAGCGAGCGACGATCGCCTCGATCGCGGGATCGAGGGCCGGCGCGAGGTTTCGAAGCGGCTCGGGCTCATGCCGCGTCACCGCGAGCACGAGCCCGACGGTGCTGTTCGACTTGAAGGCGCGCCGGCCGGCGAGCATCTCGTAGAGGACGAGGCCGAACGAGAAGATGTCGGTCCGCCTGTCGATCGTGCCGGCGCGCGCCTGCTCCGGCGACCAGTACCCCGGCGTGCCCGCGACATGGCCGGGCGCCGTCGTCTCGGTGCTCGTGTGCTCCTCGTTGCGCGGCGCGACGACAGGCGGCTGCGTTTGCTGGCGCGCGAGACCGAAGTCGAGCACCTTCGCGAGGAGCACGTCGGGCGCGGGGCGCGTCACGAAGACGTTCTCCGGCTTGATGTCGCGATGGGCGATGTCGGCCGCGTGCGCGCGCGCGAGGGCGCGGGCGATGTCGCGCGCGAGACCGAGCGCCTCCTCCGTCGTGAGGCGCCGCGCGGCGAGGAGCTTGCGAAGGGATTGGCCCTCGAGCAGCTCCATCACGATGTAGAGCTGCTCGCCGACCTCGCCGACCTCGTAGACCGTCGCGATGTTCGGGTGCGTGAGCTTCGCCGCGAGGCGCGCCTCGCGCATCAACCGCTTGCGATTGAGCTCCGAGTCCATGCCGTCGAGCAGCACCTTGAGCGCGACCTCGCGCTCGAGCTTCTCGTCGACGGCCGCGTAGACGGCGCCCATTCCCCCGCTGCCGATCTCGCGCTCGACGCGAAAGTGACCGAGCGTGCTGCCGACGAGCGACCCCACGAGACCAGCATATCGCAGGCGCCGGCGCGGCCCGCGAGGCCGCGCAGGGGTCTGGTGCTTACATCGTCTTACGTGCGGTCGCTCGCGGGCCCGTCACTGGCCTTTGCGCTGGAAGGCCGGGACGTCCCAATCGGTGTCGAACGCCGGGAAATTCGAGCTCGCGCGCTCGCGCGTGGGGACGCGGGTGCTCGCGGGGACGAGGCGCTCGCCCTCGACGGACCGGGCGGCCGGGATGCGGCGGCTCGAGAACGCCGGCGCCGGCTCGCTCATCCGCGGCTGCGGCGGCGCGCTCATGCGCTGCGGCGGCGCCTGGAAGTGCGCGCGCGGCATCGGCTGCGCGACCGGCTGCTGCGGGACGTACTCCATCGAGGGCACCGTCTGCGGCGGGATCACCGACGCGCGGGCGCCTTCGTGCATCTGCGTCATGCGCTCGGCGTCGAAGCCCGTCGCGATGACCGTCACCTTCACGTTCTCGCCGAGCGCCTCGTCGATGCTCGCGCCGAAGATGATGTTCGCGTCCTCGTGCGCCTGCTCCTGCACGAGGCTCGCGGCCTCCTGGATCTCGCGCATCTTGAGGTCGGGGCCGCCGACGATGTTGATGAGCACGCCGGTGGCGCCGTCGACCGAGATGTCGTCGAGGAGCGGCGAGCTGACCGCCATCTCCGCGGCGAGGCGCGCGCGGTTGTTGCCCTTGGCGATGCCGGTGCCCATGAGCGCGCGGCCCATGCTGTTCATGACCGTCTTCACGTCGGCGAAGTCGACGTTGACGATGCCGTTCTGGGTGATGAGGTCGCTGATGCCCTTGACCGCCTGGAAGAGCACCTCGTCGGCCTTGCGGAAGGCGTCGATGAAGGAGAGATCTTCCTCTCCGAGCATCAGGAGCTTCTGGTTCGGGATCGTGATGAGGGTGTCGACGTGCTCGGAGAGCTGCGCGAGCCCGAGCTCGGCGCGGCGCGAGCGCTGACGTCCCTCGAAGAGGAACGGCTTGGTGACGACGCCGACGGTGAGCGCGCCCTCCTCGCGGGCGAGCTGCGCGATGACCGGCGCGGCGCCGGTGCCGGTGCCGCCGCCCATGCCCGCGGTGACGAAGACCATGTCCGCGCCGCTGATGAGCTCCTTGATGCGCTGGTGATCTTCCATCGCCGCCTTGCGACCGCGCTCGGGATCGGCGCCGGCGCCGAGGCCGCGGGTCACCGCGTTGCCGATGTTGAGCTTGGTCGGCGCGGCGTTCCCGTTGAGGGCCTGCGCGTCGGTGTTGACGACGATGAACTCCACGCCCTCGAGGCCGAAGTTGATCATCGTGTTGACCGCGTTGCCGCCGGAGCCGCCGCAGCCGATCACCTTGATGCGCGCCTGGTATTCCTGCTGCTCGTCCGCGAACTCGATCGAAAACGTCATGACGCTTGCCTCCCGGGGTTCTCGTGCTCCGCCGCGCGAGGCGCCTCTTCCTCGATGCGGCGGTGAATCAGAATTTTCGTGTCTGGACTTGGGTGATCAGAAAGCGGCTTTGAGCCACTCCCAGAGCTTCGAGGAAGACTTCGGGGCCTCTTCGGCCCGCGCGCGCTCGTCTTCGGCGGCGATCTTCTTCGCCGCGGCGGTCATGCGCATCATCGAGCTCGCCGGCGTCGCGGCGCGCGCGTGCGCCTCGGCGATCGCCTGCGCGCCGTACTTCACGAGGCCGACGCCCGTGGCGTACTGCGGCCCGTGGACGAGCTGCGTGATGCCGCGCACGCCGTTGGGGAAGCCGATGCGAACCGGCATCCCGAGCACCTCTTCGGCGAGCTCGGTGGTGCCTTCGAGCAGCACCGCGCCGCCCGTCAAGACGACGCCGGCCGAGAGCTGCTCGAGCATCCCGGTGTCTTCGATGCGCTTGCGCACGACGGCGAAGATCTCCTCGACGCGCGGCTCGATGATGTCGGAGAGCACGCGGCGCGGCGTGCGCCGCGGCTTCTGCCCGCCGACGCCGGGGACCTCGATGTCTTCGTCGTCCGCGACCATGCGCCCGAGCGCGCATCCGCACAGGCGCTTCAGGCGATCGGCCTCGGCCATCGGCGTGCGGAGGCCCGCGGCGATGTCGTTCGTGATGT
>JAHBWD010000079.1 GCA_019637175.1 Labilithrix sp.
GCCTCGCTCGACGTAGAAGGCGCCGGATTGATGAGGATTTTCGCCGTAGCGAAGGCCGTACGCGCGCTCGAACGGCAGCGTCAGGTACTGCGGATACGGGCTCGCGCCGACGGTGCCGTCGGGATCCTGCGCGCGCGGGCCCGAGAGCACGCCGCTGATCGCCGCGTCGTACGCCGCGGTGTGCGCGAACGCTTTCGCCGCGAGCTCGCGGCGCGTGATCGGCGAGACCTCGCCGTCTTTCTCGATCTCGGCGAGCACCTTGTCGTAATCGTTCGGATCGCACACGATCGCGACGCGCGCGTGGTTCTTCGCCGCCGAGCGCACCATCGACGGACCGCCGATGTCGATGTTCTCGATCAGCTCCTCGTATCCAGCGAGCGGATTGTCGGCGACTTTCTCGAACGGGTAGAGGTTGACGACGACGAGGTCGATGAAGCGCGCGCCGAGCTTGGCGAGATCCTGATCGTCGGTCCCCTCCCGCGCGAGGATGCCGCCGTGGACGCGCGGATGGAGCGTCTTGACCCGCCCGCCCATGACCTCGGGCGAGCCCGTGTAGCTCTCCACCGTCTCCACCGCGATGCCTTCGGCCGAGAGCGCCTTCGCCGTGCCGCCGCTCGACAGCAGCGTCACGCCCCGCTTCGCGAGCGCGGCCGCGAAGCGCATGAGGCCGGTCTTGTCGGAGACGGAGAGCAGAGCGGTGCGGATCGGCATACGGCGGGTCTAGTAACCCCCGTCGAGGCGGTCAATGCACGGCCGACCACGGGCGTCGCGTATGCTCGAGCGCTCGTCCTGACGAGAGGCCCCGTGTTCCGCGAACCCCCTTCGAGACCGCACGATCCAAACGATCCCGATCCGCACGACGAGGGCGCTCTCGTGGCTGCCCACGGGCGCATCCGCTGCCCGCGGTGCAGCTGGCAGCCCCGCAAGCACGATCGCTGGCAGTGCTCGTGCTTGCACATATGGAACACGTTCGATACCCGCGGCGTCTGCCCTGCGTGCCACCGGCAGTGGCTCGACACGCAGTGCCTGCGTTGCCAGGAGTGGTCGAAGCACGAGGCGTGGTACGCCGCAGACGGCTGACGCTCGTCAGCTCGCGTCCCTCGAGAGCGACCAGTCGACCGGCGCGCGCCCGGCCTCGACGAGCGCCCGGTTGATCGCGGAGAACGGCTTCGATCCGAAGAACTTCTTCGCCGAGAGCGGCGACGGGTGCGCGCCCTCGATGACGACGTGACGCGCGCGATCGACGAGCTTGGCCTTGGCCCGCGCGTGCGCGCCCCAGAGGCAGAAGACGACCGCGTCGCCGATCTCGTTCACGTTCGCGATGACCGCGTCGGTGAACGTCTCCCAGCCCTTGTTCTTGTGCGACGCGGGCTCGTGGGCCACCACGGTGAGCACCGTATTGAGGAGGAGGACGCCCTGGCGCGCCCACGCCGAGAGATCGCCGTGATCGGGCGCGTCGAGCCCGAGATCGCTCTTCAGCTCGCGAAAGATGTTCTTCAGCGAAGGCGGGGGCTTCGTCGGCGAGCGAACGGAGAAGCACAGGCCGTGCGCCTGCCCATCGTCGTGATACGGATCCTGCCCGAGCAAGACGACCTTCACCCGATCGCGCGGCGTGAGCTCCAGCGCACGAAAGACGTCGTCTTCAGGGGGAAATATCTTCTTGGTCGCGCGCTCCGCGGCGAGGAAGGCCGCGAGCTCGGCGAAGTAGGCCTTGGTCGCTTCGTCGCCGACGAAACGCCGCCAACTCGCGGGGATCTGCATCATCTCTGGCTCACTTTTTTGTGCGACAGCTCCGCGGCAGAGCGCTCTAGGCTAGCGACCTTCTCGATGGAAGACTCGCCGCGGAGTCCTCGTACGACTTCGGCATGCATGCAGGCGATCAGCAGGACCGGTGAGCGATGCCCAGCGTGAAAGCGTGGAAAAACGGCGACCCGGCGGCCCCCTCCTTCCCCGAGAGCTTCGAGCTGCTCAAGAAGGCCGTCCTCCAAGTGACGGACATCAAGACGAACCGCAACAAGTACTACGCGATCGAGCTCCATCAAGCCGCCGGGAGCTTCCGGGTCTTCACCCACTACGGGCGCACCGACGATCTGGAGACCAACCCCGACGCGGGCGCGAAAGAGTCTCGCTTCTTCCTCGACGGCTTGGAAGCGACGGCCTGCTACGAGCAGATCTTCCGCGAGAAGACGTCGCCGAAGAAGGGCTACAAAGAGGTGTCACTCGCCTCGAGCAAGATCGGCTCGCAGAAGGCGCGCGGCGCGAGCGTGGGCGAGGTCGACGCGAAGACCGTCGCCAAGATCGCCGAGGGCAACAAAGACAAGCCGCCGCCGAAGGTGTCGTCGCTCCCGCCCGACATCCAGGAGCTCGTCTCGTACATCTACGCGGAGGCGACGAACGCGCTCACGAGCACCGTCGCCGCGAAGATCACCGCCAACGGCATCGAGACGCCGCTCGGCGTCCTCACGATCGGTCAGATCGAGCGGGGCGAGGTGATCCTCCAGGATCTCTACCGGCTCTTCCAGGCGTCGAGCAGGAACCGCAGCGAGATGGAGCGCCTCTCGGGCGAGTTCTACACGTGCGTCCCCCACCGCATCGGGCGCACGCGCAGCGCGATCGCCGAGGCGGTCATCGACTCGATGGAAGACTTCCAGCAGAAGCAGGAGACGCTCCAGCTGATGAAGGACATGCTGAGCGTCGACGGCGACGCCTCGGGTGGCAGCGTCCTCTTCGATTCGAAGGTCGACGCGCAGTACGAAGCGCTCCGCTGCGAGCTCGCCCCGATCGAGAAGAAGAACCCGATCTACCGCGAGATGGAAGAGCTCATCCTCCGCAGCCAGATCAAGACGAAGACGATCGCGGTCCGCAACATCTACACGGTCATGCGGTCCGACGAGTGGGAGGCGTACGACGGCAAGATCGGCAACGAGCGCCTCTTGCTCCACGGATCGCGCATCAAGAACTGGGTGGGGCTGCTCTCGCGCGGCATCCTCCTGCCGAAGATCGTCGTGAGCATGGGCGTCAACCGAACCGACGCGGGCTGGCTCGGCAACGGCATCTACTTCGGCGACGCCGCGTGCACGAGCGCCTTCTACACGACGGCCGGAAAGAAGGGCACGCGCTTCATGGCCGTCGCCCGCGTCGCGCTCGGCAAGATGCGCGAGTACACGAAGATCACCTACGGGCTCAACGAGCCGCCGCCCGGCTACGACAGCTGTCACGGCGTCCGTCACACGCCGAAGACGCCGTCGCAGTTTGCCGACGACGAATACGTGGTCTATCGCACCAACCGCCAGCGCATCGAGGCGCTCGTCGAGTTCACGAACTGAGAGGACATCCAGCGCATGCTCGTTCGCGTCATCCTCGTCGACATCAATCCGAAAATGGTCGCTGCGTGGAGATCCACCTTCGAGGAGAACCCCGAGGTCGACATCCTCAGCGGATCGATGCTCGATCAGCAGGTCTCGGCGTGGGTCAGCCCCACCAACGCCAAAGGCAGCATGGACGGCGGGCTCGACGCCGTCGTCAAGAAGCACTTCGGCCAGAAGATCGAGACGGCACTCCAGAAGGAGATCGCCGCGCGCTATGGGGGAAACTTCCCGGTCGGGCACGCGCTCTCGGTCGAGACCGGCAAAGACATGCCGCGCTACTTGATCTCCACGCCGACGATGACCGCTTCGTCCGAAGACATCAGCGACACCCTCAACGTCGCGCTCGCGTGCGCCGCCGCCTTCCAGGCGGTGCACATGCGCAACGCCGTCACGCCCGGCTCGATCCGCAGCGTCGCGCTGCCCGGCCTCGGCGCCAACACCGGCAAGGTCCCGGCCGAGATCTGCGCCGACCTGATGTGGACGGCGTACAACCTCTTTCGCGAGAAGGAGTTCACCGACTTTGGCGAGCTGCGCAAGGCGCTCGAAGAGGAGCTCGGCCCGCTCGGCTCGACGAGCGGCAAGGCGCACGGCGCCTCGAAGGCCAAGGCCGTCGCCAAGGCGCCCGTCGCCGACTTCGACGATCACGACGAGGACGACGACGACGACGAGGACGACGAGGACGACGAGGACGAGGACGGCGAGGACGAAGACTTCGACGATCACTGATGCACGTTCGGCTCTACAGACCGGCCGGGCCGGATCGCGTCGCGTTCGTCTCGGAGCTTCCCGCGTCCGGGGGCGACGGCTTGCTCGTCCAGGTGGCGAGAGGGCCGACGCGCGACAAGCTCGGCGCGCCGAAGCTCCTCGGGCCGATGACGCGCGAGGTCGCCGATCAGATCTTCGCGCGCGAGGTCGAGGCGCTGCGCGCCGAGGGCTTCGTCCGCAGCGGCCTCGCCGATCTGCTCCTCCGCCTCGACAGCAAGCGTCGATCGCGGCGCGCGCTCGCGGCGCGCCGCCTCGGGTGGCTCCGCGAGCGCGCGGCGGTCGAGCCGCTCCTCGCGCTCGCCGCGAAGGCGAACGAAGAGCTCCCCGTCGTCGTCGACGCCCTCGGCGAGATCGGCGATCCGCTCGCGATCCCCGTCGCGCGCGCGGCCGCCGAGCGAAAGCTCCTCTCGCGCCGCCGCTCGGGGGTCGAGGCGCTCCGCAAGCTCGCGGATCTCGAAGGCATTTCGGACGCGCGAACGCGCGCGCTGGAGCGCATCCCCGCGAGCGTCCAGGCCGTCCTCGCGAGCGTCGACGCGGGCACCGCCGACGCGACCGCGCTCGCGATCGCGCTCGGCGAGGTGCCCGTCAAGGATCGCGGCCTCGCGATCGACTCCGTCTACGAGCTCGGCCTCGACACGTGCGCCGCGGCCGTGCGCCACGCGCTCACGCAGCTCGCGGACACGCCGCTCGAGGCGCCCCACGTGTGGCGGTACACGAAGAGCGTCTTCAAGCGCGCGATGCTCCGCCACGACGGACCGACGTTCGGCGTCCTCGCGCACGCCATCGAGCGCAAGGTCGGCCGCGTGAGCGGGGAGACGTCGACGGTGAAGTCGGGCCTCGACGGTCAGATGAAGAGCGTGCGCATCTTCGGCGCGAAGACGCAGCGCTACGTGGCGCGCCTCTCGTGGCGCCACCTGCGAATGCTCGGCCGCTATCGACCCGATCTGTACGCGATGACGGCGGCCGAGGTGCTCACACACTACACCGACGACGACGCGCAGACGCCGCACGGCCTCTACGGCAGCTACGCACGCTGCTACCTGCTCGGTCGGATCCTCTACGGCTCGAGCACGCGCTTCGTCCTCGATCACCGCACGCTGCGCTTCCGCCTGAAGAGCGCGTCGGTTTCGAAGCCGCCCCCGAACGCGCGCGAAGAGGCCTTCCCCGAGCTCTGGGATCGCGCTCCGCTCGCGTACGTGCGCGCGCTCGCCGGCGCGAAGCTCGTGCTCGTGCAGGAGCTCGCGTACGCCGCGCTGGTCGCGCGCCACGAAGCGGCGCTCCGCGAAGCGCCGCACGCGTGGGTCGTGCAGATGCTCGGCGCGCCTTACCCGCCGACGGTGGAGCTCGGCCTCGCCGAGCTCCGGCGACGCTTCGATCCGCACGGCCCCGACTGGAGTCTCGTGATCGCCGTGCTCCACGACGAGCGCGCGCTCGTGCGCGATCTCGGCCTCGAGTGGATCGGCCTCACCCTCCCTCTCTGGACGCTGACGCCCCACCGCGTCGTGCAGCTCCTCTCGGGAGGCGACGGCACCGCGCGCTCGGCGGTCGCCGCGCACGTCGTCTCCGCGCTCGCGATCGCCTCGCCCGACGCGCGCCGCGCGATGGCCCTCGCGATCCTCGACGCGCTGAGGGCGCCCGAGCCCGCGGAGGGCGCGCACGATCCCTACGGCGCGATCGCGCGCGCGCTCGGCACCGAGATCGCCGCGAACGCCTCGGCGAGCGATCTCCTCGGCATGCTCGGCGCCGCTTCCGCGGCCGCGCGCGCCGCGGCCGCGAGCGCCCTCGCCGTTCACCCCGACGTCGACGCGATCATCGGCCCCGCCGAGCTCGCCTTCCTCGGCTCGCACGCGCAGGTCGCGCTCCGTGAGGCCGCGCGCGCGCTCCTCCGCCGCCGGAGCCCCGCGCTCCGCTCCGATCCTTCGTCGCTCTTCGATCTGCTCGACAGCGAGTGGCCCGACATGCGCGCGTTCGCCGCGGAGCTGCTCGGCGCCGTCGTCGACGCCTCGACCCTCTCCGTCGACGCCGTGGTCGGCATCGTCGACTCGACGTACCCCGACGTGCAGGATCTCGGCAAGGCGCTGATCGCGCGCCGCATCGCCGATCTGCCGACGAGCGAGCTCCTCGCGAAGCTCCTCGAGCACCCGCACCCGAACATGCGGCGCTTCGTGCTCGATCTCGTCGTCGCGCACCTCAAGGAAGGCTTCGTCGCGCTCGCCTCCACCGAGGAAATGTTCCGCGCCATCTTCCTCGACACCTCGCCCGATCGATCGCTCAAGCGAGACGCGATCGCGTTCCTCGAGAAGCGCGGCTGCGTCGACGAGCGGCAGGCCGAGATCGCGCTGCGCCTCCTCGTCGAGGTCGTCAAGAGCAAGACCGTCTTCGACTTCGATCTCGCGCTCGGCGCGATCACCACGATCAAGTTCACGCAGCTCACGAGCGACGTCACCGAGGCGAGCGCCCCTCTCTCCATCGACGAGGAGACGTGATCGTCGAGTTCAAATACAAAGGTCAGAGCGCGATCGTGTCGGGCCTGTCGCGGTCGAAGGTCGCGTTCGCCACCAACGAGGTGCGCGAGACCGCGTTCTTCAAGGGAGCGCTCGGCCGCCCGCTCGTGTTCCGCGAGGCGATGGGCGCGCTCCACGACGTCGTCATCAGCGACTTCAAGTACCACCCGCGCGATCGCTTCGAATTCCAGGAGTGGCTCCGCCGCGAAGACGAAAAGTTCGTGCAGGGCCTCGCCGTCCAGAAGGAGAAGTCGCGCAAGCGCCTCGAGGAGCTCGAGGCCCAGAAGGCCGCCCTCGACGACATGCGCCGCGCGCGCCTCGCGCCGTTCTACAAGGCGCGCAAGGCGTACTTCGAATACGTCTTCACGAACGAGTACGAGCTCAACTACCTGCTCGATCCCGTCATCACGGTTCACCCCGACGAGCTCTTCTTCGAGGCCTTCAGCAAGGACGAGAGCACCTACGCCCGGCTCGGCGCGCGCTACGACATCTTCGAGCGCATCGACTCGTTCCAGTGCGGCACGACGAACATCGACTTCAGCGCGCGGCTCGCCAAGGAGATGGATCGCATCCGCTCCTACCGGCGCACCGAGCTCGACATCGCGCCCGGCGGGCTCGAGGTCAAGGTCGGCGATCTCGCGGCGCACAAGGAGAAGAAGATCGATCTGCCCGACAGCTGGGTGAACGGCTTTCTCCAGGTGCAGAGCACGATGGCGATGGGGCTCACGAAGCTGCGCGTCGCGGCGATCGACATGTTCAACATCGTCCGCTTCTTGAAGCTCCACAAGGCCAAGAAGTCGCCGCGCGCGCTCCGCTACGAGCTCGTGCCGGGGAAGCGCGTCAAGGTGGTGTTCGAGCCGTGGGAGCACGTCCTCGAGCTGTCGCGCACCGCGATCTACGACGGCCCGAAGCCGCTCAGCATCCGCACGTGGGGGCGCGACAGGCTGAAGGTCCTCTCGCGCCTCTTGCCCGTGGCGACGACGATCGACGTCTACCTCGCGGGATTCGGCCTGCCGAGCATCTACGTCCTCGATCTCGGCGGGCTCTCGACCTTCACGCTCGGCCTCTCGGGGTGGACGGAGAACGACTGGACGGGCGGCGCGAAGTTCGACCTCCTCACCCGCCGCCTCTCGGCGACGCCCGAGGAGCTGATGCTCGTCTACGAGACGCTGCGCGAGACGCGCCGCGCCAAAGACACCGATCTGGCGATGCGCACGAAGCTCGGCGTCGAGAAGACGCGCAGCGTGCTCTCCCACCTCTGTCAGATCGGCCGCGCGATGCTCGATCTCTCGACGGGCACCTACCGCCACCGCGATCTCTTCCTCGCGCCGCTCACGCTCAAAGACGCGCTCAGGGCCACGCAGCCCGCGCAGACCGAGACGTCGAACGAGGCGAAGTCGGCGCGCGCGATCTTCGAAGCCGATCTGGTGAAGATCATCGCGCGCCGTCCGTTCTCCGGCGGCTTCAAGGTGAGCGGCAGCGCGCGCACCGCGACGGGCCCGCGCGTGCGCCCGCAGATCACGGTCAACCACGCGATCGAGATCGTCGAGGGCACGTGCACCTGCTCCTTCTTCGCGAGCCACGCGATGACCAAGGGGCCGTGCGAGCACCTGCTCGCGCTGCGCCTCGCGCACATGGCGCGCCTCGATGAAGAAGACAAAGCGAAAGGAGGCAGCTGACGAAACGGAGGTGATGGAGGATGGGGACGAGGCCAGCTCTAGCAACCGTGCGGCGTTACGCCGTGCTTGCCTACGTGCCGTGCATTCGTCACGCGCCCGTTCGTCACTCGGCGCTCGTCGGACCCGTCCGACCGCATGCTGTTTGGGTCGCTCCGCGACCCGCGGTCGTGACGGGTCCGCGAGCGCCTTAAGTGGAACGAGCACGTCCCCAGGGAGCTCGTAGAGATCTCTCGTCCCCATCCTCGATCACCTCGCTTCGTCCGACGCCATGGACGCCGACGAGAAAGCGAAGCTCTATCGGCGCATCTCGAGCGCGAACATCCACCTCGTGCTCGAGCGCATGCGCGTGCACGGCTTCTGGCCGCAAGGCCAGGGCCTGCCGCCGGATCCGGCCGACGAGGTCGCCGCGCGGGCGGCGATCGAGAAGGAGATCGGGCAGCTCCAAGGCGCCGCCGTCGCCGGCGGCCTCGCGGCGATCGAGGAGGCGCTGCGCGAGGAGCGCAGGCGCCGCTGGGAAGCGAGCAAGAAGAAGCGCGCCGAGCGGAAGAAGATCCGCCAGGCCCAAGACGCCGAGCGCCGCGCGCAATGGCGCGAGGAGAAGAAGAGCCGCGTCGTCCACGCCGGCGTCGGCGTCAGCGCGGGCCTCGAAGATCGACAGAGCAACGAAGAGGAGCTCCAGCGCCGCGGCCTGCCCGTCCTCCACACCGCGGCCGACGTCGCCGCCTCCGCGGGCGTCGCGTTCCCGAAGCTGCGCTGGCTCACGTTCCACCGGCGCGGCGCCGCGCTCGTTCACTACCACCGCTACTCGATCCCGAAGAAGACGGGCGGGATGCGCGCGATCAGCGCGCCGAAGTCCGCGCTCGCCGATCTGCAGCTCTGGGTGCTCTCGCGCATCCTGACGCCGCTCCACGTCGAGCCCGAGGCCCACGGCTTCGTCCCCGAGCGATCGATCGTGACGAACGCGAAGCCGCACGTACGCCAGAGGGTCGTCGTCAACCTCGATCTGAAGGACTTCTTCCCGTCGGTCACCTTCCGCCGCGTCAAGGGGCTCTTCCAGAAGGTGGGCTACTCCGAGCACGTCGCGACGCTCCTCGCGCTCATCTGCACGGAGCCGCCGCGCATTCCCGTCGAGATCGACGGGAAGAAGCTCTACGTGGCGCTCGGCGAGCGAATGCTCCCGCAGGGCGCGTGCACGAGCCCGGCGATCACGAACCTCGTCTGCCGTCGCCTCGATCGGCGCCTCGCCGGGCTCGGCCATCGCTGGGGGTACACCTACACGCGCTACGCCGACGATCTCACGTTCTCCGGCGACGGCAAGCAAGGCCTCGCGCTCTTGCTGAAGGGCGTGCGCGGCATCGTGAGCGACGAAGGCTTCGCCGAGCACCCGACGAAGACGCGCGTCATGCGCCCGGGTCGCCGCCAGGAGGTGACCGGCGTGGTCGTCAACGACAAGCTCGGCGTCGCGCGCAAAGACGTCCGCCAGCTCCGCGCGATCCTCCACAACGCGAAAGTGCACGGCCTCGCTTCGCAGAACCGCGACAATCACCCCAACTTCGAGGCTCACCTGCGGGGGCGTATTGCGTTCGTCCACATGATCGACGAAGCCAAGGGCAAGAAGCTCCTCGATCTGCTCAAGGAGGCGATTCATGGATGACCTCGAACGAACGCGCGGATCGATCCTCGGCCTCGCCATCGGCGACGCGCTCGGCCACCCCACCGAGTTCGTGAGCAGCGTGCGCGCCATCCGCGAGCGCTGGGGCGAGGGCGGCGTGACCGACCTCCTCCCCTCCGGCCGGCACCCCGCGGGCACCTTCACCGACGACACCCAGATGGCGATCTGCGTCGCGCGCGCGCTCGTCCGCGCCGGCCGCGCGCCGCTCGACGACCTGATGACGATCCTCGGCGAGGAGTTCGTCGCGTGGTCGCGATCGCGGGAGAACAACCGCGCGCCGGGAGGCACCTGCCTCTCGGGCTGCCGCGCGCTCGCGTCGGGCGCGCCGTGGCGCGACGCGGGCGTGCGCGACTCGAAGGGCTGCGGCGCCGCGATGCGCGCCGCGCCCGTCGGCCTCTACTTCGCGAGCGACGTCGACAAGATGATCGCGATCGCCGCGGCCCAGAGCTCGCTCACGCATCGCCATCCGACGGGGATCGCGAGCTCGGTCGCCGCCGCCGCGCCCGTCGCGTGGGTACTGCGCGAGAAGACGCTCGACGGCATGATCCCCTTCACGCGATCGTGCGTCGAGAAGCTCGACGAGGCGCTCCTCGTCTCCGTCGGCTGCGCCGAGGAGCTCGCCGAAGGGATCGGCGTCCGCGAGATGCTCGCCGCGCTCGACGCCACCGAGGCCGCGCTCGACGAGGAGGCCGACGACGTCTGCTCGCTCCTCGGCGGCGCGTGGATCGGAGAGGAGGCGGTCGCGACCGCGCTGTGGTGCGTGCTCAAGGCCAAGGGCGACTTCCGGCAGGCCGTCGTGCGCGGCGCCAACTCTTCCGGCGACAGCGACTCGATCGCGTGCATCGCCGGCTCGATCGCCGGCGCCCTCGTCGGGATCTCCGGCGTTCCCTCCGATTGGGTCGCCAAGGTCGAGAAGACGGCGCTGCTCGACGATCTCGCGCGCGCCCTCGATCGCGCGCGCGCGAACGGCGACGAGCCCGCGCCCGCGCTCGATCCTTACGGCGCCGAAGCTCACGAAGCCGACGAAGACGAGGAACCGACGTCATGACCGAGAAGAGCAAGGTCGCCGAGCTCGAGGCGCAGATCCGTCATCACAACGCGCTCTACTGGGAGAAGAACGCGCCCGAGATCAGCGACCATCAGTTCGACGCGCTCGTGAGCGAGCTGAAGCGGCTCGCGCCGGAGTCTCCCGTCTTGCAAGACCTCGGCAGCCGAGCGCTCGGCACGCCGGTCAAGCACAAGGAGCCGATGCTCTCGCTCGACAAGTGCTACGAGGCGTCCGAGCTCGCCGAGTGGGCCAAGTCGTTCGAGGGCAAGGTCGTCGCGATGCCCAAGTACGACGGCGTCGCGTGCGCGCTCCAGTACGACGAGAAGGGTCGCCTGCACGTCGC
The DNA here is from genome assembly GCA_019637175.1 of Labilithrix sp. Taxonomy (GTDB): domain Bacteria; phylum Myxococcota_A; class Polyangia; order Polyangiales; family Polyangiaceae; genus Labilithrix. The sequence continues at coordinate 11,380 of JAHBWD010000079.1, forward strand.
GGCCACGCGCGGCGACGGCACCACCGGCGACGACATCACGGTGAACGCGCTGCGCATCGCCGACATCCCGGCGAAGATCCCCTCGAAGAAGGCGCTCGAGATCCGCGGCGAGATCTACATGCGCCTCTCGGTGTTCCAGAGGTTCAAGGCCGAGGGCATGGCGAACCCGCGAAACCTCACCGCGGGCGCGATCAAGCAGAAGGACCCCGAAAAGTCCGCCGCGTACAACCTCTCGTTCGCCGCGTACGACGTCGGCGGCAGCGACGAGACCTCGCAGGTCGCGGAGCTCGCCGAGCTCGAGAAGCTGGGCTTCCCCAAGATCGACACGATCGTGTGCAGCCACGACGACCTGTCACGCGGCTTCGAAGAGTTCACGAAGATGAGGCCGACGCTCGACTACGAGATCGACGGCGTCGTCTACAAGGTCGACTCCGTCAAGGAGCAGCGCCGCCTCGGGCAGACGGCGCACCACCCGCGCTACGCGATCGCCTTCAAGTTCCAGGGCGAATCGGGCGTCTCGGTGCTCCGCGGCGTCGAGTGGTCGGTCGCGCGCACGGGCGCGATCACGCCGGTCGCGATCGTCGATCCCGTCGTCCTCTCCGGCGTCACCGTCACGCGCGCGTCGCTCCACAACGTCGCCTTCATCTCGAAGCTCGGCCTGAGCCTCGGCGCGAAGATCACGCTCGTGCGCCGCGGCGGCGTCATCCCCAACGTCGAGAACGTCGTCGAGCCTGGGCCCGAGCCCGTCTTGCTGCCCGAGCGGTGTCCGAGCTGCGGCTCGCCCGTCCTTCGCGAGCGCGACTTTCTCTTTTGCACGAAGCCGAGCGAGTGCAAGCGCGCCGTCATCGGGCAGCTCGCGCACTTCGCCTCGTCGCTCGACATGCTCGGCTTCGGCGACGTCTTCCTCGAGCAGGCCTACGACGCCGGCCTCCTCCGCGCGCCGGCGGACTTCTACACGCTGAAGTGGGAGGAGCTCGCGAAGCTCGAGCGCGCCGGCGAGAAGAGCGCGAAGAAGCTCGTCGCGGCGGTCGACAAGAAGCGCTCCGTCCCGCTCGCGACGTTCCTCCGCGCGCTCGGCCTCCCCGAGCTCGGCAGGCACGTCTCCGGCATCCTCGCGACGCGCTACGCCACGATCGAAGCGGTGCAGGCCGCGACGTTCGACGAGCTCGCGGCGACGCACAGCATCGGCGACACGATCGCGCGCGCGGTCGTCGACGGCCTGAAGGGCGCCGAGGAGACGATCGCGCGCCTCCGCGAGCACGTCACCGTCGAGCGCTACGCGGCGCCCGCTGCGGCCGAGGGCGAGGCCGGCGGTCCGCTCGCGGGCAAGTCGTTCGTGTTCACCGGCAAGATGGTCGCGTTCTCGCGCAGCGAGGGAGAGCAGCGCGTCCGCGCGCTCGGCGGCGCCGTGCTCAGCGGCGTCAACAAGACGCTCACCTATCTCGTCGTCGGCGCCGACAAGAGCGGCCCGAAGTCGACGAAGGAGAAGGCCGCCGAGAAGGTCATCAAGGAGGGCGCGCCCCTCAAGGTGATCTCCGAAGAGGAGCTGCTCGCGATGCTCGAGGGCGGCGCGACCCAAGGTGCCGACGCGCCCAAGGGCGCGCAAGGAACGCTGTTTTGACGACGAAGACGAGCGAGAGGCAGTTCCTCGAGCGGTATCGCCCCGAGCGCTTCGCGCGGCCGTCGCTCACCGTCGATCTCGTGATCCTCACGGTCGTCGACAAGGAGCTTCGGGTGCTGCTCGTGCAGCGCGCCGAGCACCCGTTCAAGGGGCGCTGGGCGCTGCCGGGCGGCTTCGTGCGCGTCGGCGAGTCGGCCGATCATCAGGGCGAAGATCTCGACGAGGCGGCCGCGCGCGAGCTCCAAGAAGAGACGGGGCTTTCGAACATCTACCTCGAGCAAGTCCGCACGTTCGGCAAGCCGGGGCGCGATCCGCGCATGCGCGTCGTCAGCGTCGTCTACTTCGCGCTCGTGCGCCCGAGCCTCGTGCCGCTCGTACGCTCGGGTGGCGACGCCGCGCGCGCGCGCTGGTACGGGGCCACGGACACGCCGCCGCTCGCGTTCGATCACGCGGACATGCTCGCCGCGGCGATCGCGCGCCTCCGCGCCGATCTCGACCGCACGGGCATCGCCTTCCAGCTCGTCCCCGAGACGTTCACCGTCCAGGAGCTTCGAACGGCGCACGAGGCGATCCGCGCGCAAGCGCTCGACCCGGGCAACTTCCGCAAGAGGTTCTTGCGCATGATCGACGACGGCGTCATCGAGCCCGCGCGCGGCAAGCGCGCGACGGCCTCGAAGCCCGCGCACGTCTATCGCTTCACGGTCGAGCGCGAAGTCGAGAGCTAGGAAGAGAGTCGCGGAGGCGCAGACCAGAAAGACGAACGGCCCGGGGGTGAGCCCGGGCCGCGCGGCTGCAGGAAGAGTCGAATCGAAGAACGAAAGGTGCGCTTATTCGGCGTCGAGCGCGTCGCTCGCGAACTCGTCGGCGTCGAAGTCGGCGTCGGCCTCCTCGCCGTCCTCCTCCGAATCCTCGTCGTCGGAGCGGGAGAGAACAGGCAGGCGGCGCTTGCCGATCGGACCCTCGTCGACGTAGTCGCGGAGGGCCGCCATGTCGCGGAGCGCTTCGAGCTTGGCGAGGCCCTTCACCTCGACCTGGCGGATGCGCTCGCGCGTGAGGTTCATGATCGCGCCGACCTCCTCGAGGGTCGTGCCGCCACGGTCGGCGACGTCGAGGGCGCACGTCTCGTTCATCTCCCAGACCTCGAGATCGGGGAAGTTCAGCTTGATCGCGCCGGTGCGCGCGGAGACGTCGAGGTAGAGGTGATGCTTGCACGAGACGAACGGGCAAGGCCGCTCGCCGTCGGCGCACTCCGCGCGCGTCCTCGGCTTCACGACGTCGTCGACGTCGGGGTAGAGCAGCCGCCCGAGCTCGAGCTCGCGCTTCGTCATGCGCTTGACGCTGATCGTGCGCGCGCGGACCTCGCGCTTGCGGCGCGAACGACGCTGCTCGCGCGTCACGCCCTTCTCGTCCGACTCCGCGCCGTCGATGTCGAGCGCCAACGCTCCCTCGGTCGCAGCCTCGGCCGCTGGCTCGGCCTCCTGGGCAGGCAGCACGACTTCTTCCACCAGCGCATCCCCAGCAGCCATTGCGATCTTCGGGTCCATGATGCTCCTCCCAGGCGCAACTTCATCGGCGAGGTCCGTGCGGAGTGCACACGTCCCTCGTGGCGGCTCGCCGTGGGACCGTTCGCCCCACAACGCGCTACCTTTCCTCCCAGCTTCCACTTCGATGAGCGCGAGTCGCGCTCGTAGCTCGGTCAGACCGCGGGCTCGGTGGCGAGATCCAAGCGGCGCTCGATGCCGTGGATCTTCGCGACCAGCGCGTCGGCGAGGCGCTGCGCCTCGTTGACGTCGCGGCTCTCCGCGTCGCTGTTGCGAACGCGCGAGAGGATGCGCCCGAGCATGTGCTCGAGCTCTTCGACGTCGCCCGCGGCGATGAGAAAGGACTGCTTGATCTCGTCGATCGTGTAGCTCTCCATCATCGTCCTCAGGCGTTGAATGCGCCGCACCACGCCCGCCGGGTACAGACCCAGCGATCCGCGATGCCCGCCTTTGAGGCCTACGCGCCGGCTCCTAGGAAGCAGTCCGAGCTGCACGTACTTTCGCAGCGTGGACTCGGTGAGCTTGATGCTTCTGCTGCTCAGGAGGCCGATGATCGCTTCGACCGACAGCCCTTCCGGGTTCGCCCGCTCGATTGCTTCGAGCTCGTCGTTCGAGAAACCGATCTCGGCCAACTGCCTCTCCCAGGTCGAGAATCCGACTGCGAGGCCGCCTGGTCGATCACCGATGGAGATCGCCGGCGATAGGTCCGACACGCGCGACTGTATTCCGAACAAAAGACGAGGGTCAACGACGATACCGCGTTTTTTTTGCGTGTTTCCATTATGGAACTGTGTTCGCGCGCTTAGATCGTTGGTGTGACAGAATATGTCACCCCTTCGAACGCGCGAAAGCGCCGCGATCGCTTCGTCGATCACGCCGCTCGTCGTCTCGCCCGTCGCCCTTCCCCCGTCTCGTTCGACGGCCGCTGCGCGGGGCCCCTCAGCGCGACGATCGTCGCCCAGCGGAGGCGCCGGCGTCCAAATCTCGGCTCCATCTGCGGCTTGTTTGACGCGCGACGCGGGGACGTCTGCCTCCTTCCACCCCTTCTGGTATCTTCACCGCGTGCTGGCGAAGGACTGCCTCCTGGCGAACGCCCGTGGATCCGCACGGGGCACGCGCATTCGCTTCGTCGAGGCCGGGTCGGGCCCGCCGCTCGTCCTCCTGCACGACAACCTCGCGAGCCACGAGACGTTCCTCGGCGCGATCGAGCGCCTCGCGATGTCGTTCCATGTGGTCGCGCCCGATCTGCCCGGCTTCGGCGCGAGCGAGAAGCCCGATCCCTCGGTGTACCCGTACGGCTACGACGCGTTCGCCGACTCGGTCTTCGATCTCGTCGCCTCGCTCGGCCTCGGGCGCGTGCACGTCTGCGGGCACGCCATGGGCGGGGGCGTCGCGCTCTCGCTCGCCGCGAGGCACCCGGCGCTCGTGCACAAGCTCGTGCTGGTCGACGCGCTCGTCTACCCCGTCGACGAGCACGTGCTCGACCGCACCGGCCGCGTGCCCCTCGTGGGCGGCCTCCTCTGGCGCCAGCTCATGGGTCAGGCGCTCTTCCGTACGTTCGTCGAGGGCTCGGTCTACGCCGGCTCGAAGGGCGCGCCCGCCGGCAGGGTCGAGTCGCTCTACGCGTCATTCAATGCACCGGCCGCCCGTCAGGCCGCGCACGCGACGCTCGTCGCCAAGGCCGACACCCGGCCGCTCGTCGCCCACCTCCCGCGCGTCGCCTGCGAAACGCTCGTGCTCTGGGGCCGCGACGACAAGATGGCGCCGATCGAGCACGGACGGCGACTTGCGCGCGAGCTCAAGGGTCGCTTCGAAGTCCTCGAGTGCGGGCGATGCCCGCCCGACGAGCAGCCCGCGGCCTTCGCCGACGTCGTGGCCTCGTTCCTGCAAAAAGCGGATCCCGACGCGCCGCGATCTTCGCGCTCGAGCACGCCTGCCTCTCAGCGCCCGAAGCCCGGCCGCGCACCTTCGTTTCACGACTCGTGAACGCGCTCCGCCACAACCGGTCCACGCTCGCCGGCCTCGCCATCGTCGCCGCTCTCGTCGCCTTCGCCCTCGTCGCGCCCGCGCTCACGAGCCACGACCCCTACGCGAGCGAGTTCTCGAGCGGCGTCACGCCCGACCACCTCCCCGTCGGCCCGAACGGGACGTTCCTCCTCGGCACCGATCGACTCTTCCGCGACACGTTCTCGCGCCTCGCCGTCGCCGGGCGCATCTCGCTGTTCATCGGCCTCGCGGCGACGCTGCTCGCCACCGTCATCGGCGCGCTCGTCGGCGTCGTCGCGGGCTGGTTCGAAGGACGCTGGATCGACGCGATCCTCATGCGCATCGTCGACGTCGGCCTCGCGTTTCCGTTCCTCCTCCTCGTCATGGCCATCGGCGCCGCTCTCGATCGAACGACACCGATCACGATCCTCCTCACGCTCGGCCTCACCGGGTGGCTCGGCACCGCGCGCCTCGTGCGCGCGAAGACGCTCCAGATCCGCCAGCTCGACTACGTGACCGCCTCGCGCGCGCTCGGGCAATCGACCGCGCGCATCCTCGTGCGGCACGTGCTGCCCAACGTTCGCGGGCCGCTCCTCGTGGTCGCGACCGTGTCGGTCGCGCAGATGATCCTCGCCGAGAGCATCCTCGCGTTCCTCGGCGCGGGCATCTCGCCGCCCACGCCGACGTGGGGCCACATGCTCTTCGAAGGCAAAGACTACTTCTCGACGTCCCCGTGGATGTCGCTCGCGCCGGGCCTCGCGATCATGGCGAGCGTCCTCGGCTTCAACCTCCTCGGCGAAGGCCTCCGCGATGCGTTCGATCCGCGCAAGCATTAGCGGCTCGGCCCTCGCGCTCGCGCTGGCGGCGTGCGACTCCGGCGTGCCGGCGCCGATCCCGCGCGCGCACCCCGAGTCGAACGAGCCTCGCCGGGGCGGCACCGTCACGTCGGCGAGCTTCGGCGACATCCGCTTCATCGATCCGGCGAACGTCGCCGACGGCCTCGTGCCGATGATCCTCCAGCAGATCTTCGCGGGCCTCGTCGACTTCGATCTCGACGGCAAGATCAAGCCCGATCTCGCCGAGCGCTGGACGACCGAAGGCGACGGCCGGATCCATCGCTTCGTCCTCCGCCGGGGCGTCCGCTTCCACGACGGCGAAGAGGTCACCGCCGACGACGTCAAGCGCTCGGTCGAGCGCGCGCTCCATCCGACCGCGCCGAACCCGTACGCGTCGTACTTCGCCGGCATCAAGGGCTTCGCCGACTTCACCGCGAAGAAGAAGGAGCACCTCGAGGGCGTCACCGTCGAGGGATCGCACGAGATCACGTTCACGCTCGACGATCCCGACTCGACGTTCCTTCCTCTGCTCGCGATGCACATGCTCCGCCCCGTCTGTCGATCGGCGGGGAGCCGCTACGCCGACGGATGGCACCCGTGCGGCGCCGGGCCGTTCAAGCTCCCGCCGGGGGGCTGGGATCACGGGCGCGAGGTCCGCCTCGTTCGCCACGACGGCTACTGGCGAGCGGGCCTGCCCTATCTCGACGGCGCGCGCTTCCTCTTCCACGTCACCGTCAACAGCCAGAAGCTCAAGTTCGCCCGCGGCGAACAAGACGTCCTCCGCGACTTCCTCGCCCCCGATCTCCTGAAGCTCCAGGCCGATCCGCGCTGGAAGCCCCACGCCGAGTACGAGATCGAGAAGCAGATCGGCGGCATCGCGATGAACGTCGAGATGGCGCCCTTCGACGACGTCGAGATCCGTCGCGCGGTGGCGGCGGCGATCGATCGCGAGCAGCTCCGCCTCATCCGCGCGGGCAACCTCCGGGCGGGAACGAAGCCGGTGCCGCCGGGCGTCGAGGGCTACGACGCGACGCTCGATTGTCAGCGCTACGATCTCGACGCCGCGCTCGAGCACATGCGGCGCGCGGGCTACCCGTACGATCCGATCACGAAGACCGGCGGCTATCCCCACGTCGTTCCCTACCTCACGTACGCCGAGAGCCTCGACGAGGCGATGGCGCAGGTGTTCCAGCAGCAGCTCGCGAAGATCGGTATCCGCCTCGAGCTCCGCCTCACGAGCTACGCGACGCTCCTCGCGCTCCGCGGCCGCCGCAAGCAGGCCGCGATCGGCCCCGGCTTCTGGCAGCAAGACTACCCCGAGGCATCGACCTTCCTCGAGCCGCTCTTCCACGGGCGATCGATCAACGACGCAGACGCGAACAACTGGTCGTTCTACGAGAACGCGCGCTTCGACGAGCTCGTCGACCGCGCGCGCAAGGATCCCGACGTCGAGGTGCGCAGGACGTACTACCGCGAGGCCCAGCGGATCGTCTGCGATGAAGCGCCGTGGGCGTTCACGCACTTCTACCGGCACTACACGCAGTGGCAGCCGTACGTGCGCGACTTCCGCCCCCACCCGATGTGGACGATGGACCTCGCGCGCACGTGGGTCGATCGATGATCGGCAAGCTCGCGCGGCGTCTCCTCTGGGGCCTCATCGTCGTCTGGGCGACGCTGAGCCTCGCCTTCGTCGTCAACAGCGTCTTGCCTTCGGACCCCGCGCGGATGGTGGCCGGGCCCCAGGCGCGGCCCGCGGAGGTCGAGAAGGTGCGAAAGCGCCTGTGGCTCGACCGCCCGCTTTATGTGCAATATGCACGCTTCATGAGCCGCTTCCTCCACGTCGGCCCGGGCGAAGGCGCCGATCCCACGGCCGTGAAGGAGGAGCACGAGACCTGCGCCGCGCTCGGGTGGCGCGTTCATTTCGATCTGGGCAAGAGCTACCAGCAGCGCCGCCCCGTGCTCACGATCCTGCGCGAGCGCCTCCCGCGCACCGTGGCGCTGGCGATCGCCGCGGCGCTCGCCCAGGCCTCGATCGGCGTCGTCGTGGGCGTGCTCGCGGCCGTGCGAAAGCGCACCACGTTCGATCGCCTGGCCGTCTCCGCGAGCCTGCTCGGCGTGAGCGCGCCCACGTTCGTGATCGGCCTCTTCTTCCAGTGGCTCTTCGCCTTTCGGCTGCGCCTCCTGCCCCTCGACGGCTTCGGCGACACGCTCGGCGATCACCTCGCGAGCATCGTGCTGCCGGCGCTGACGCTCGGCGTGTTCGGCGCGGCGTACTACACGCGCATGGTGCGCGACGAGATGATCGGCCAGCTCGGCGAAGACTACGTGCGCACCGCGCGCGCCAAGGGCCTCTCGCGGGCGTCCGCCGCGATCCGGCACGCGCTCCGCAACGCGCTCATGCCGATCGTCACCATCCTCGGCCTCGAGCTGGGCACGCTCGTCGGCGGCGCGATCGTGACCGAGTCGATCTTCCGCTGGCCGGGGATCGGCGCGCTCAGCGTCACCGCGATGCTCGATCGCGACGGCCCGCTCATCATGGGGTGCGTGCTCGTCACTTCGGTGGCCGTCGTGCTCTCGACGATCGCGGTCGACCTCGCGTACGCGATCCTCGATCCGCGCGTCCGCCGCGACTGAGTACTCACTCCGGCGGCAGGCCCGCGAGCGCGCGGCACTCGGCGACGCGCGGGCCCTGCGCCTTCTTCGCGCAGTTGCGATAGGCGTCGAGCGCGCGACCGCGCTGGCCGAGCGTGTGGTACGCGGCGCCGAGCGTGAGCCACGCCTCGGCGTTCGTCGGGTTCGACTGCGTCGCCTTGAGCGCGAGCTCGGCCGCCTTGTTGGCGCCGCGGGCGTCTTCCTTCTCGAGCGCCTTCTGCGCGTTGGCCGTCAGGCTGTCGGAGGTCGCGGCGCCTCCGTCGGGGATCGCCGCCGGCGGATCGGCTTGCGGACGCGACGCCGTCTCGGGCGTCCGCGGGGTCGTGGCGACCGGGTCGCCCGTGGTCGGCGCGGCGCCCGCGGGCTTGCCCGCGGGTCGCGTCGCGACGGCCGGGTGCGGCTCCGTCGCGACGATCGCGGTCGGCGCGGCGGGGATCGTGGGCTCCGGAGCGACCGGCGCGGTCGCGACCGTCGCCGGCGGAGGCGCCTCGCTCGAGAGCGGCGCGGCGCTCGTCGCGCCGGTGTTCGCCACCGCGGCGACGCCGGCGTCGCGCAGCGGCAAGCCGAGCTTCTCCGCGGTGTCGTGCTCTCCGCGATAGCTGTAACGTGCAACCAACGCGAGCGCGGCGAACGCCATCGTCACGGTCATCAAGGCGATGGCGACCGATCGGCCGCTCATCCGCCGCGAAGGTCGCGCCGCGTCGTGGACGGCGTCGTCATCCATCCACTGCGCCACGTGCGCCGGGCGATGGGAGCCGTGGAGGTAGGCGTCGTCCTCCTCTTCGTCTTCGCGAGGCGCGCTGTCGTCGTCGCGCCCCGCGTCGTCGTGCGAGGGCTGCCAGTCGACCGCGGGGTTCGCCTTGGCGAACACGAGCTGCGGTGCGCCCTCCGCCGGCTCGCTCGCGGCGTCGGCGATGGCCTCGCCCGCCGAGAGATCCTGCGGCAGCGCAGTGTCGTCGTAAGGATCGACCGCGTCGCCCTTGCCCGAGATCGGAGCGCTGCTCCCGACGACCACGATCGAGTCGCCGCGCATCGGCTCGGACTCTCGATCCGAAGAGGCCTGCGCGCCGTTCGACGCCTCGACCGGCGTCTCGCGCAGCATCGACGGCATCGGCTGCGTGCGCGAGCCGTCGCTCTCCGGCCGCTTCGACTCGGTCGACGTCTTGACGGTGTCGCGCGAGGGCGCCTGCGACTCCTTCGCGTCGAGCGCGACCTCGGGCCCGCCCTCCTTCGCTTCGCCCGCGACCGGCGCGATGGCCGGCAGGCGCAGCGTGCGCACCTCGCCCGACGCCGTGCGGATCGCCGCCGGCGTGTACGGCCGGTTCCGCGCGCGGCTCGCGGATCCGAGGCGCGGGGGCGCCGCCGTGATCGGCTGGCGTCCGGTCGGCACCGGCAGGGGCCGCGTCCGGTTCGGCACGGGCTCGCTCGCGGTGAGCTCTTGCACGAGCGGCGGGTCGATCGTCGTGGGCGTGGGCTCGATCGTCGGCGGCGGCGTCGCCGTCGGATCGATCACGACCGCCGGGTGCGCCGCGGGCACCGCCGGCGCGACCGGCACCACGTCCGCGGTGGGCGCGACGGACGCCGCAGGCTCGCCCGCCGGGATCAAGAGCCCCTCGAAGTAGAGCTTCGAGAGCGTCGTCAGCGTCGAGAGATCTTCGAACGGCGACTCGTCGACGACCTCCATCAACGTCCGGTGACCGTCGAGCAGGCGCAAGATCCCGTTGAGCTCGTCGGGGATCTCGCTCAGGCGATCGACGAGCTTCTGCGTGTCGACCTCGAAGCGCGACGAGAGCGGAGGGAGCTGCTCGACGAGGCGGCCCCACTCGTCGGCGCGGCGCATGCCTTCCATCACGAGGAGCGACGTGGACGACTCGACGACCTCCTCGCGATCGACCGGCCCGAAGTCGACCTCGAAGTCGGCCTCGCTCCAGACGAGCATGCGATACACGGCCTCTTCGCCCCGGAGCGTGTCGACCTCGGCGTCGACCATCCGGCCGTCTTTGAACCAGACGTAGCCCAGGCGGCTGCCGTTCTTGAACGTGATCGTCCCGCTCTTCTTCGAGATCTCGAACGTCTGAAGCAGATCGATCACCGTCATGTCTTGGATCGATCCGGCGAAGCGCGACTTCATCGACAGAGGCGCGCGTTGATCCGACAGACGTTCTTGCGTTCGTCGCGCGAGGACGACGTTCACGCGCGCGAGCAGCTCGCGCACGAAGATGGGCTTGGTGAGGTAATCTTCGACGCCGAGCTCGAGCCCGCGGATCTTGTCTTCGACCGAGCGCTGGCTCGCGAGGAAGATGATCGGGATCTGCGCCCACTCCGCGCGATCCTTCAAGCGACGGACGAGCTGATAACCGTCGATCTTCGGGAGCTTCGTGTCGCAGATGACGAGATCGGGCGACTGATGCTCGAGCGTGGCGAGCGCCTCCGCGCCGTCGTGAACGGACGTGACGTTGTAACCAGCCTTGCGCAGGCTGACCTCGAGGACCCGCAAGCTGCGCAGGTCGGCATCGACAAGGAGGACCTTCTTCTTCGCCAAGTTCCGCCAGGAAGGATCCGCCCGGGACCCGTTCAGGTCAACGTTTCCGTCATTCCTTGCGCTTCCAAGGATCGGCAAAGTCTTCCGGATTTTTCGGCGGCGCGCGGGGCGCGGGCGGCGGAGGCGGCGGAGGCGGCTTCGGCTCGGCGGAGGGCCGCGGCCGGACCGCCGGAGCGGCCGGCGTTTTCGGCGGCGGAACGGCTGTGCTCGACGCGGCGGGCTCCGCGGTCGACGAGGGCTCGGGGGCCGCGGACGTCGCCGGCTCAGGCGGCGGCGCCGACGAGGGCGGCGCCGACGAGGGCGGCGCCGACGAGGGCGGCGCCGACACGCTCCCGATCGCGGAGGTGACCGGAGGAGAGTGCTTGTCTTCGAGCAGCGCGACGAGCCCGCCGCCCACCGCGATCGTCGCTGCGGCCGCGACGACGGCGACGACGACGATGCGTCGCCTGCGCGCGGCGTCTTCCTCCACGCGCCGGCGGACCGACCGCTGAATCCGATCGGCGGTGCTCATCTCGCGCGACAGGCTCAGCGCCTTCGCTTCGCTCGCGGCGCCGGGAGGCGCCTCCGACACGCGATCGTTCTCCGCGTGCGCGATCGCGGCGGCGAGCTCCGCCATCGATTGATACCGCGCGCCCGGCTCCTTCTCGAGCGCCTTCATCACGACGTCTTCGAGCTTGCCCAGCGGGACGGCGCTCGTGATCTGCTCGCTCGGCCGCGCCGGGCTCGCGAACATGTGCTTGGTGAGCACGCCCATGTACGTGTCGGCCTCGAAGGGCACGCTGCCGGTGAGCATCTCGTAGAGGAGCACGCCGAGCGAGTAGACGTCGGCGCGCGCGTCGACGGGCTGCCCGCTCGCCTGCTCCGGCGACATGTAATACGGCGTGCCGAACACGACGCCCGGGCGGGTGAGCTTGCTCGCGCCGACGATCTTGGCGGCGCCGAAGTCGACGATGCGAAGCTCGTCGGTCGCCGACGTCTTGCCCGAGGCCTTACCGACGAGGAAGACGTTCTCGGGCTTGAGATCGCGATGAACGACGCCGGCGGCGTGCGAGGCCGAGAGGGCCTCGGCGAGCTTCCGGCCCACATCCATCGCCTCGCGGGGCGGCAGAGGCCCGCGCGCGCGGATGCGCGTCGCCAGCGTCTCGCCGACGAGCAGCTCCATCACGAAGTACGGGATGCCGCTGTCGAGCGTGCCGAAATCGGTGATCGCGACGACGGACGGATGCTTGATCGCGGCGGTAGCGCGCGCCTCCTGGGTGAACCGCTCGGCGAGATCGGCGTCGGCGGCGAGATCGGCGCGCAGGACCTTCATCGCGAAGAATCGGTCGAGCGACATGTGGCGCACCTTGTAGACGGTGCCCATGCCCCCCTCGCCGAGCGGCGAGACGACCTCGTAGCGCATGTCGACGACCGCGTTCGCCAGCGGATCGCGCGCCGGCTCCCACGTGTCGGCCACGAGCGCGACGCCGTCGAACGGACAGAACGCGGCGTCGAGACCGAAGCGCGCGCTGCACTCGCGGCAGCGCTTCACCTTCACCGCGAGCTCGACGACGGTGTCCTTCGTCGTGCCCTCAGTCACCGTCATTCGAGGCATCCCCCGGCGGCGCGTTGCTTCCGCCGTCGTGAGCCACCGCGTCGGGATCCACGCACACGCCGTCAGAGCACTCGAGCTGGCGGTCGCAGTCCTTCGAGCGCGTGCACGGCGCGTTCAAGCCGCTTCGAGGCGAATCGGTCCCGCCGCACCCGCCCGGATCACGGGAGAGCCCCAACGCGACCATCGCGAACGCGACCTGCCGAAACACGCCTTCAGTCTATCTGACCGAGCCGAGGGATATGAAAGAGAGGCGCGGAGGCGCCGAAGATTTTTGGACGAAATCTTCAGCGGCTCCGCGCCTCTCTTTCGAAACTCCTCTTCTCTTCAGCCCGCGACGGCGCCGGCGGGCGTGCCGCAGTTCGAGCAGAACTTCGCCGCGCCCGTCTCCTGCCCGCAGCCGGTGCAGAACTTCTTGGCCTGCGCGAGCGGGCCGCCACACTCGGCGCAGAACTTCCCGCCGGGCTGACGCGTGTTGCACTTGGCGCACGTGACCGCCGCGCCGCCGGGCGTGAACTGCGGCTGCTGCTGGGCCTGCTGCGCCTGCGGCTGGAACGCGCCGCCCATCGCCTGGGCCATGTTCACGCCCACCGCCATCTGCATGCCGGCGCCCGCGATGCCGCCTTCGCCCATGCCGTGCTGGGCCATGCCCTGGCCCGCGCCGATCATCGCCTGCCCCGCGGCGTAGTTCTGGAAGTTGCCCGCGATGTTCTGCACGTAGCGCTCGTCTTGCTTGTACTTCTGATCGAGCTCGAACTGCTTCGCCTTGGCCTGCGCCTCGGCGACCTTCACGCCGCGGTTCGCCTTCGCGATCTCCGCGTTCGCGTCGACGAGCCGCTTGCGATCGTCTTCGGAGAAGTTCAGGTTGAACTGCCCCATCTGGAGGATGCGCACGCCGATCTCGTTGAGGTCGGGCGCGTTCGCGACGAACGCGTTCGCGAGCTTGGTGGTGAGGCTGACCGCCTGGAGGACGCTCTTGCCCTCGACCTCGCACAGCTCGCCCAGGGTCGTTTTGACCCCGTTCATGAAGAGGCCCTTGATCCAGTGAAGCACCGCGTCGTTGTCGCCCTGCGCGGCCTGGCCGGTGTAGCCGACGACGAAGCGCACGGGATCGGTCACGACGAGCGAGAACTCACCGAAGATGCGCGGCACGACCTGCTCGCCCGTGAGCGGGTCGATCATGTCGCCGATCGGACCGCCGAACGGCACGCTGCGCACGGGGGCGGTCTTCACGAAGAAGATCTCGCTGATGAAGACGTCGCCGCCGGTGAACTTGTTGACGATGTTGTTGAGGAACGGGATGTTCTGCGTCGACATCGTGTGGCGGCCCGGCGGGAGCACGCCGACGACCTTGCCGTCCTTGAAGAAGACGGCGCACTCGTCGCTGTCGACGGTGAGCTGAGACCAGAACGGGAAGTTCTGATCAGGATGCTTGTAGACGACGAGGTGCTTGAGGTTGTCGGGACGCGCGATCATCATCTCGCGCACGCCCTGCTTCACGAAGTCGAACACTCCCATCGTCTGTTCCTCCGGCTGGCGCAAGCCATGGAAACACCAGCACGAGCGAACGTAAATCGGCGATCGCACCTCCGCCAGAGCCGAGGTATCCTTTCGTCGCTCTTCGGGATTCATTCCCGACATCGCCGCCGGGAGGGCCTCTCGTGAGCATCGGAATCGGCATCGACGTCGCGTCGCTCCCGCCCAACGCCCAGAAAATCCTCGATCCGAACGGGCCGGCGCCGCTCAAGGGCATGGCCGCGAAGGGGCTCGCCCCCGGCCTGAAGCCGGGCGAGACGTTGGCGGTCGTCTGCGCCCTGTCGCTCGGAGCCGACGCCCACGCCGAGGTCGCGAAGAAGACGCTCCAGGCCCTGCCGCTGCCGCTCCTCAACGGCGCGCTCGGCGGCGAGATCCAGCCCGGCGTCCTCGACGTCATCGGCCCGATCTACGCGAAGGACGCGAACCTCTCGGAGAAGATCCTCCTCCACCCCGCGATCCACGCCGACACGGTCGTCGCGATGGCGGGCGTGTGCAGCGAGGGCGTCGCCGAGCTCATCGCGACGAACGAAGAGCGCCTCCTCGCGAACCCGCGCATCATCGAGAAGCTCTATCTGAACAAGCACACGCGGATGTCGACGGCCGATCGCATCCTCGAGCTCGCGGTGCGCAACGATCTCGAGCTCACCGGCATCCCGGCGTTCGAGCAGGCGAAGAAGGCGATCGCCGGCGAGCTCATCGCCGAGCCGAGCGAGGAGCCGAGCTTCGACGACACGCAGTTCAGCGACGCCGAGCGCCTCGCCAAGGACCTCATCACCGGCGAGGCCGAAGACATCCACCAGCTCAACGAGGAGACCGGGCAGGAGGAGGTCGTCGAGAAGGCAAAGCCGCTCCACGCGATCTGGGCCGAGCTCCGCGCGCCTTCGAAGATCCGCCTCCTCCAGCTCGCGACGCTCAAGCAGTACGACGAGGAGGGCAAGGAGGTCGACGAGATCCACCTCGACGCGAAGGCGCTCCGCATGCTCGGCGTCCGCGACGCCAACCCGCTCGTCGCCCTCGCCGCGATCAAGGCGCCGGGCATCGGCGACAACGAGGTCGTGCGCATCTCGGGCCTCCGCAACGTCTGCGAAGACGTGCTCCGCGAGATCGCGAACAACCGCGAGTGGACGCGGCACTACATGGTCAAATACAACCTCGTCGCCAACCCGCGCACGCCGTTCGGCCACGCGTCGAAGTGGATCCTCCACCTGCGCGAGGTCGATCTCAAGACGGTGGCGAAGAGCAAAGACGTCCCGGGCGCGGTGCAAACGGCCGCCAAGCAGCAGCTCTCGCGCAAGGGCAAGTGAGCACGACGCGGAAGTGGTGTCTCGCCGCGATCGGCGGCGCGCTCGCGATCTACGCCGCGGTCGTCATCCGCGATTTCAGCGGACCGATCGGCGATCACGTCGAGTCGTTCCTCTACGAGTACCTGAGCTACTACGTCTCGAAGAACCTGACGTTCACGCCGCTGCCGCACCTCGCCCTCGAGAACGATCAGGTCTTCTTCCCCTTCGGCACGAACCAGGCGCTCCAGAGCTTCTGCGTCGAGCGCGATCTGCTCTTCACCCTCCTCGCGCGCCTCTTCGGCCGCGGCCCGTGGCTCCAGCTCTACTACCTCGGCGGGCTCGTCGTCGCCGCGTACGGCACGTGGGGCCTCCTCCGCA
This sequence comes from Labilithrix sp., assembly GCA_019637175.1. GTDB lineage: Bacteria > Myxococcota_A > Polyangia > Polyangiales > Polyangiaceae > Labilithrix. The sequence goes on from JAHBWD010000079.1 coordinate 27,346, forward strand.
AAGACCACGGCGACGTGCGCGCGGCGCTCTCTGCGATCATCGCGATCTGCTTCAACTTCTACGGCGCGCAGAAGTATCCCTACCACTTCAACATGGCGTGCGTTCATTGGACGACGCTCGCCATCGTGTGCGACTTCGTCATCGTCGAGCGCCTCGTGATGCGACGGCGCATCTCGCTCGCGCTCGTCCTCGTGCGCGTGCTGCTCCTCGTGCTCGGCTTCGGGCTCGAGCTCGGTCACGTGGTCGGCTACGGCCTCACCTCGCTGCTCGCGGTCTGCGTCTTCACCGCGGCGCTGCTCGCCGTGCGCGCGCGGAAGAAGGAGCCCTCGGCGCTCTCGCGGTTCGTGAAAGACGCGCGCGAAGAGGTGCGAACGCGCGGGCGCCTGCTCGCCGCGATCTTCGCGGCGACCCTCTTCTTCGGGGTGCTCTACGGATCGATCGTCACGCAGATCGTCATCGCCTCGCGCAAGTACGACTTCGAGGGCGTCGCGCTCGGCGTCTGGTGGTCGCAGCCCGTCCGCCTGCTCATCCCCTACTTTCCGTGGATCCACCCGTCGCAGCAGCCGAAGTTCCTTCGCGTCTGGCAGGATCAAGCCGAGGTCGGCATCGGCTCGGGCGGCGCAGGCCTCTTCCTCTTGCTCCTCGCGATCCTCGGCCTCTACCAGGCGAAGGACCGCCTCCGGTACCTGCCGCTCTTCGTCGTGTTCGTGATGTTCGTGGTGAGCCGGCCCGGGTTCGATCTGGTGCGCTGGATGCCGTGGTTCGCCTTCACGCGCGTGCTCTCGCGCGCGACCGTGATCTACAGCACCGTGCTGGGGCTCTTCGCGCTCGGCGTGTCGCTCGACCGCCTCCACGAGCGCGCGAAGAAGCCGCTGCTCGCGGTCCTCGGCGCGCTCGGGGCGCTCGAGCTCTACACGTTCGGCACGATCAAGATGAGCCACCCCGCGTTCGCGTTCGACGATCGCTTCATGGCGCACATGAAGAAGATCGAGGCGCTGCCCGGCGAGGCCGTGCTCGACTTCCCCTTCTGCATCCTCGGCGGCAACGGCGACGCCGCCTATCTCTGTCCGTTCGTCGACAAGTTGAAGAGCGTGTACGCGCTCCAGCGCTTTCATCACAAGAAGGTGATCGGCCAGTACCTCGGCCGCGTGCACCCGCTGCAAACGAAGCCCTTCGTCGATCAAGGGTGGCCCAAGGTCTGGGACACCGACGCCGACGATCCGCTCGAAGCCGACAAACAGATCCGCTGCCTCTCGGACCGCGAGTGGGAGATGTTCACCGCGTTCTACGAGAAGAACGACTTCGCCGGCATCCAGCTCGCGACCGATCGCCTCCCCGCGGGATGCGCCGAGCAGTTCTACGCCCGCTTCGGCGCGCCGATGGGCGAGGTCTCGATCCCGAAGGCGGGCCGCCTCGCGTTCATCCCGCGCGATCCCGCGATCAAAGACAAGCTCGATCCCGAAGGAGGCAAGAGCGTACGGCTCACCGTCGAGCTGACGACCGAGGCGCAGATCGTTCGGCGCAAACATCCGGTCGTCGTCGACGAGTCGGGGATCTCCGGCTGGGAGTGGACGGGCGACGCGAAGCGCCCGACCGCGCATTGGCGATGGGCCCTCGCGCCGAAGACCGAGCTCGCGTTCAACGTGACCGAGCCGCGGACGATCGTGGTCCTCGCCCGGTTCCGCACGCCGCTCCCGCGCCAGGTCGTCACGATCACGCTCGACGGAACGCCCCTCGAGACATGGATCGGGATCGACAAAGACAGGCCCGAGGAGCGCTCGCTCCGCTTCGTCGTCGACGCCGGCCGGCACACGCTGACGCTCGCCTACGCGCAGGCCAACGCCGGGCCCACGCTCTTCGCGCCGAACGATCCGCGGCCCCTCGCGATCATGTTGGAGTCCTTGGTGTTGCGGCCGGATCCGCCGCCCAACTAGCGTTCCGGCCGAAAACGAGGCAAAAGGTCGGACCGTGCAGCGCCAGAACCAGCCCAAGTCTTCGGAAACGAACGTTTCCTCGAACGGCAAGGAGCGCGCCGCGCGCCCCGACGGCGCCCCGCCGCCCTCGCCCGATGCGCCGCGCTTCAACTACGACGGCATCCCGAAGGGCTACTACGACAACGTCCTTCGCCAGGGCAACCCGGTCCGCAGGCTGTGGCACGTCTCGAAGTTCGAGCGCGTCCTCGACTACCTGCCCGATCGCCCCAACCAGTCGATCCTCGACATCGGCTGCTTCGCCGGAACCTTCCTCTCCTTGATCCCCGAGCACCGGTTCTCGCGCCAGGTCGGCGTCGACATCCTGCCGGAGCAGATCGCGTACGCCAACGCGCAGTACGGCACGCCGTTCCGCGAGTTCCGCCACGTGGGCAAGATCGCCGAGCTCGGATCGAACGTGAAGGAGACGTTCGACTGCATCACGCTCATCGAGGTCATCGAGCACCTCACGCCCGAAGAGATCCGCGTGCTCTTCGATCAGATCGCTTCGCGCCTCGAGCCGGGCGGCAAGCTCGTGCTCACCACGCCGAACTACGCGAGCGCGTGGCCGGCGATCGAGGTCGTGCTCAACCGCGTCTCCGAGGTGAGCTACGAGGAGCAGCACATCACGAAGTTTTCGTACTTCAACATGGAGCGGAAGCTCGCCGAGATCTACCCAGACCTCTGGATGTACTTCAACACGCTCGACTTCAAGACGACGACGCACTTCATCACGCCGTTCCTCGCGGCGCTGTCGTACGACGTCGCGCGCGGGCTCTCGCGCGTCGTGCCGCACCAGAAGTGGCGATCGCCGCTCGGCAACCTCGTGCTCATGGTGCTCACGCGCGGGCCGGCGCGACGGCAGTCGACGCCGCCGACCGGCTGACGAGCCGCACCGAGGAGGAGCACCGTGGCGGAGGGCGGCATCGCGAAGCACCGAAAGGCGGTCGTGGCGATCGGCCTCCTCGCGAGCGCCGCCTTCATGTACCTCGCCGTCCGCCGGCTCGATCTCGCGTCGCTGAAGACCGTCTGGGAGGGCGCGCACGTCTTGCCCTGGGTGCCCTTGGGGATCCTGAGCTACGTGTGCGGTCACGTCGTGCGCGGGCAGCGCTGCCGGCTGCTCGTGCGGCGCGAGGCGAACCTCCGCTTGATGACGGCGAGCAACATCGTCGTCGTCGGCTACGCGTCGAACAACGTCTTCCCCGCGCGCCTCGGCGAGCTCGTGCGCGCGGGCATGCTCGCCGAGCGCACGGGCATCCCCGTCGCGCAGTCGCTGATGGTGACGTTCATCGAGCGCGTGCTCGACGGCCTCGCGATCCTGCTCCTCCTCGTGCTCGGGACGATGAACAAGAACGTCCCCGACTGGACGCACGATCTCGTGCGCGTCGCGATGCTCGTCTTCGGCGGCGCGTGCGCCGTCATGCTCCTCGGCGCGCACTCGCCGGGGTTGGTCGTGTCCGGCGCGTCGCGCCTCGGCAACAGGCTCGGCGAGAAGTGGCACGATCGCCTCGTCGGGCTCGCGACGAGCATCACCAACGCGGGCGCGTGCCTCCGCAGCCCGCGCGACGCGCTGCTGCTCGCGTCCTACAGCGTCGTCGTGTGGTGCCTCGAGGCGGGGCTCTTCATCGCGATCATGCCGGCGTTCGGCCTGAAAGCGAGCCTCGCGGCGGGCGCGGTGGCGATGAGCGTGACGAACCTCGGGCTCCTCGTGCCGTCGAGCCCCGGCTTCGTCGGCCCGTTCCACTTCTTCTGCTCGCGCGCGCTGATGACGACGGGGATCGACGAGCCCACCGCGCTCGCCTACGCCGCGGTCGTTCACCTCGCGTTCTACGTGCCGGTGACGATCTGGGGCGCGGGCGCGATGCTCTGGTACGGCGTCGAGGTCGGCGCCACCGCGGCGATGGCGCGCGCCGCGCGCGCGCCGGCGAAGACGACGACGCGCGCCGGCGTGACGATGCACGAGCTCGCCGCGCTCGGCGCCGAGCCGAAAGAGGAGCGCGCGTCGGCGTTCACCGTCGCGATGGTCGAGGCCGTCGTGACGAGTGACGGCCAGAGAGCCGACGCGAAGGCGCTCGCCGACACGTCGCAGTTCGTCCACGGCCAGCTCGAGGCGCTCCCTCCTCAGCTCAAGCTGATGTTCGAGTGCGGGATGAGCTTCTTCCGCTTCGTCACGCGCCTCCGCTATCTGCGCGGGTACTGCGATCTCTCGCTCGAGACGCGGCGCGCATGGGTCAAGGCGTGGAGCGAGAGCCGCTACGCGCTCTTCCGGAAGCTGATGAAGCCGGTGAAGGGGATCGCGCTGCTCGCGTATCACGACCACCCCGAGCTGCGAGGCGCGCTGCTCGGCGAGAACGTCGTCCCCGTGACCAAGGTTGCGCGCGTCGCGAAGGCGAAGGCCGAAGAGGCGACGGCCGAGGCCGAAGCGAAGGCGGCGCCGTGAAGACGCAGGTGCTCGTCATCGGATCCGGCGCGGGCGGCGCGGTCACCGCGCTCGAGCTCGCGCGCAACGGTGTGGACGTCACGGTGCTCGAGGAGGGCAAGCGCCACCCGCTCGCGAGCTACGGGCAGGGCACGACCGAGAGCATGAAGCGGCTCTATCGACGTCGGGGCATGACGCCGATCTTCGGCAGCGTGCCGATCGGCTACGTCGAGGGTCGATGCGTCGGCGGCAGCACCGAGATCAACTCCGGCTTCTGGCACCGCACGCCGCGCGAGGTGCTCCTCCGGTGGAAGGCGCAGTTCGATCTCGACGGCGCCTCCGTCGAGGAGCTCGCGCCCCACTTCGAGTGGGCCGAGGAGCTCCTCAGCGTGTCGCTCTCGGGCAAGCCGTGGCCGAAGAGCACCGAGGTCTTCGCCAAGGGCGCCGACGCGATGGGCTGGGCCGCGAAAGAAGTTCCGCGCGCCGCGACCGGCTGCGAGAACAGCAACGCGTGCGCGAACGGCTGCCCCAAAGGCGCGAAGCAAGGCATGAGCCTCGCGGTCGTGCCGAAATTCGAAGACGCGGGCGCGCGCTTGATCACGGGCGCGCACGTGAAGCTGCTCGTCAAGCGCGGCTCGCGGATCACGGGCGTCCTCGCCGAGGTCGAGATGGACGACGGCGCGCGCAAGCTCGTGCGCATCGACGCCGAGCACGTGTTCGTGTGCGCCGGCCCGACGGAGACACCCGCGCTCCTTCGAAGAAGCGGGATCAAGTTCCACGTCGGCGAGACGCTCCGCATCCACCCGATGCTCAAGGTCGTCGCGCGCTTCCGCGAGCGCATCGACGCCTGGGCCAACGTGCTCCCGCTCATGCAGGTGCAGGAGTTCCGCCCCGAGGTCTCGATGGGCGGCGCCTTCTTCACCCCGGGCCACGCGGCGCTCGCGCTCAGCGACAACTGGGATCCTTCACGTATGAAGGATCTCCGCAACATGGCTGGCTACTACGTCGCCGTGCGCGGCCGCGGCCGCGGGCAGGTTCGGCCCGGCGTGCTCGGCGACGACAGCACCGTCATCCGCTACGAGCTCGCCGACGAAGACGTCGTGAACCTCTCGAACGGCCTCGCGCGCCTCGCCACGCTGCTCTTGGCGGCGGGCGCCGAGGAGGTCTTCCCTTCGGTCCAGGGCCTGCCGAGCATCACGAGCGAGCGGGAAGCCGTGCGCTGGCTCGACGATCGCTTGTCGCGGAGCTCACTCAGCCTCACGACGGTGCACGCGTTCTCCTCGTGCCCGATCGGCGAGCGCACCGACAAGTGCGCCGCCGACTCGTACGGCAAGGTCGCGCGGTGGGACAACCTCTACGTCAACGACGCGAGCATCCTGCCCGACTCGCCGGGCGTGAACCCGCAAGGCAGCGTCATGGCGTTCGCGCGAAGGAACGCGCAGCACTTCCTCGACGCGCGCGCGTGACCGGCCCGAGCGTGGCGAGACGGTCGGCGGGGTCGTAGAATGGAAACCATGGTGCCCACGCCCGCGCTCGATCCCGAGAGCTTCCTCCGGAGCGTCGTCGCGAGCCGCGCTACGCTCGGGCTCTCGCCCATGAAGCTCCTCGACATCGTGTCGCACGTCACGGCGCTCACCGACGGCGCGCCGTACGCGATCGTGGGCGGCCTCGCACAAATTCTGTGGGCGCGAAAGACCCACACCGACGACCTCGACATCGCGCTCAGCAGCGCGTCGCTCCTCGCAGCCTACGACCGGGTCACGAGCGGGCGAGCCGAGCGGGGCTGGGCGCTGCCGTCGCCGCCCGATCGCGCGCACGAGGCCAACGACGTCTTCGAGGTCTACCACTTGCTCTTCGACGGCGCGGTCGTCGATCTCCTCAGCTTCCGGACGGCGACGTTCAACGAGGAGATCCTCTCGACCGCGGTCTCCGTTCCGGCGCTTGGCAACCTCCGCTTCGTTCGTCCAGAGCTGCTACTGGTGACTCAGCTCCTTCGTCCTGGCCCGCGCGCCGCCGTTGCTGCGATCGATCTCGTCGTGGCGCGCGGCGAGCTCGACGGAGGTCTCGACGTGGACTACACCCGCGCGTGGGCGCGCGCGGTCGGCCGCGAGGCCGGGCTCGATCGCGCGCTCTCCGTCGCCGCCGCGCTCCGGTCGTCGTCGTGACGGCTCCCCGCGCCTGACGCGCCTGAGTTGTGGTAAACGCGGAGGCGTCCATGACCACCGCGATCGTCACGGGTGCGCCCGGCTGGCTCGGCACGCGCCTCGTCAAGTCCCTCGTCGAGGGCGTCGTCGACGTCCCTTCCCTCCCCGCAGAAGGGCGCCGCGTCCGCTGCCTCGTCTTGCCCGACGCCGACGCGAAAGAGCTCGAGGCGTTCGGCCAGCAGGTCGAGATCGTGCGCGGCGACGTCACCGATCCGGCGTCGATCGCGAAGCTCTTCGAGGGCGACGGCATCGAGGGCTCCACCGTCTTTCACTCCGCGGGCGTCATCCACCCGACGCGCGGCGTGAAGCAGCTCCACGAGGTCAACGTCGACGGCACGACGAACGTGGTCGAGGCCGCGAAGAAGGCGAAGGCGCGCCGCCTGGTGCACGTCTCGTCGAACTCGCCGATCGGCACGAACCCGGCGCCCGATCACGTCTTCGACGAGAGCGCGCCTTACGCGCCGTACATGCAGTACGGCCGCACGAAGATGCTCGCCGAGGAGGTCGTCAAGCGCGCGCACGCGACGGGCGAGATCGAGACGGTGATCATCCGCCCGCCGTGGTTCTACGGCCCGGGGCAGCCTCCGCGGCAGACGCTCTTCTTCGAGATGATCCGCGACGGCAAGGCGCCGATCGTCGGCGACGGGAAGAACCGCCGATCGATGGCGTACGTCGACAACATCTGCCAGGGCCTCTTGCTCTGCGAGAAGGTCGATCGCGCCGCGGGCGAGATCTACTGGATCGCCGATCGCCGTCCGTACGAGATGAACGACATCATCGACACGATCGAGAAGGTGCTCGAGAAAGACTTCGACGTGAAGTGCGCCCACGCGCGGATGAAGCTCCCGGGCTTCGCGAGCGAGGTGGCGTGGCTCGTCGACATCACCATGCAGGGCGCCGGCCTCTATCACCAGAAGATCCACGTGCTGTCCGAGATGAACAAGACGATCGCGTGCACCATCGCGAAGGCCGAGGAGGAGCTCGGCTACGACCCCAAGGTCGACCTCGAAGAGGGCATGCGGCGATCGATCCAGTGGATGAAGGACCGCGGCGAGACGCTCTGACGCGGTGCTACACTTCGAACCGATGACCGCGGCGACGCGACCTCGATACTCACTGGAAGAGTACGTACGGCTCGAGGCGCACTCGAACGTCAAGCACGAGTTTCTGGGCGGCGAGATCTGGGCGACGGGCGGCGGCACGCCTCGTCATGCCGCCCTCGCGTCGGCGATCATCGCGGCCTTCAGCGCTGCGCTGCGCGGCCGCCCGAGCCGCGTTTACACGTCCGACGCGCGCGTGCGCGTCCAGGCGACGGGGCTCGACACTTACCCCGACGTCACGGTCGTGTGCGGAGGCGAGCAGGTCGACGAGGACGACCGCTTGGCGCTCGTGAACCCCCTCGTGCTCGTCGAGGTGACCAGCGCGAGCAGCGAGGCGTACGACCGAGGCGAGAAGCTCGAGCACTACAAGCAGATCCGCCCCTTGCGCGAGGTCGTCATCGTGTCGCACACCGAACCGATGATCGAGGTGTTCCAGCGCGTCGACGGCGGCGCGACGTGGACGAGCCACGTCGCGCGCTCGGGCCTCCTCGGCGTACCGTCGATCGCCTGCGAGCTCGACGTCGCGGACATCTACCGAGACCCGTTCGCTCCGTCGCCGTGAGATCCGAGAGCGCTCGTGA
>JAHBWD010000008.1 GCA_019637175.1 Labilithrix sp.
GGGGCGGGGGGGGGAGGGAGCGGGGGGGCGGGGGCGAGCGCGGCGGCGGGGACGAAGGCGGCGGTGGGGGCGGCGACGGCGGTGAAGGCTGGGCTCGCCGTGAAGGTCGTGGGGGCGGTGGCGATCGCGGGAGCAGCGGGAGCGGGCGCGGTGGCGGTGTCGACGCGGAGCGCGGAGACGGAGAACGTCGCGCCCGTGGGGCTCGTCGCGAGCGCGGCGCCGAGCGCGAGCGTGAACGCGAGCGCGAGCGCGACGGGGAGCGCGATCGCGAACGTCGTGGAGGAGAGCGACGCGGGCGCGATCGAGGCGGAGGCCGACGCGGGCGTCGAGGCGATCGCGAGCGCGGCGCCGGTGACGCCGAGGCCGGCGCCGAGGGCGTCGGCGAGCGCCGAGGCGCACGACGAGGGACCGCAGGCCGAGGTGAAGCTCCTCGAGAGGGCGCAAGACGCGCTGCGGAGCCGCCCCGCCGAAGCGCTTGCACTATGCAGCGATCACGCGCGGCGATTTCCCTCGGGCATGCTCGTGCAGGAGCGCGAGGTCATCGCCATCGAGGCGCTCGTCAAGACGGGGCAGCGCGCGGAGGCGAGGAAGCGCGCCGACCGCTTCAAGGCGCGCTTCCCCGGCTCGAGCCACACGCGGCGGCTCGAAGCGTTGATCGGCGGCGACTGACGACTGACGCCCTCCGCCACGGCGACTCCATCGCGGCGGCACGATCGTCGTGCTCATCTAGATCTGATCCGGGGCAAACTTCGACTTGCGCAGCCGCGAATCATCGCCGCGCCTGGTTGTCCCCGGAAAGCACTGCCGGTGTGACGCGGTGCACTGAAGCCCGCGCTCGTCGCGAAATGAGCTTGCTGTTCGATCCGAATTCCCTTTGCTGAACAGGGACTTCGCGACATCAGGACGATCGGCGCGTGGGGCTGAGGTGCAGGAGGCCTCGTTGCAGCGCGGTCCGGACCGCGTTATGAACGAAGGGTGCCTGCGAAGGAATCAGCCACTGCTGCTGCGGGCGAGACGGAACTCACCCAGCTCTCCTACCTGGCGCACGCGCTCGTTGCGAACGCAAGGCAATGGAAGCTCGTCATTGATGCCGTTCGGGAAGAAGGTTCTGACGCGTCTGATTCACCATTTTTCGGCGAAGCGCTCAAGCGACTCGAGTCGGCGTTCGCCGAGATGGGTCAAGCTGAGCCTTCGACGGAAGACATCAAGCGCGTCGTCGAGAAGCTCGTGAAGACCGATGACCCGGCGGCGCTGAGCGCGGCGCGGGCGCTTGCGTGGGCGATCGAGAACCTGCCGTCTCAACCGCCGCCTGGGGTTCGGCGATCTGCTCCACACCGCTGAGCACCAGTTCGGCCGCGCTGGTGTTGTCTGACCGGCCGTCTGCCGTCCACTCCTGCGTCCAATGCGCTGCGATCGTGAGAAGGAGCGCTTGGTGCTCCCTTTCCAATGAGATCTCCTGCAGGCCTCGGCGAGCGTCTTTCCAGAGAGCGACGACGCGAGAGCGCGGATGCTGGGCGTCCCAGCTCCGAAGGGACATGCCGAGCGAAGTAACTGTGAGCACCGAAGAGCCAGGGTCGTCTGCAAGGACACTCGCGTACCGAGCTGGCCACCGGCCCGAGAGCTGCGGGCCATCGAGAAGAAGAGCAATGACCAAGTTCGGACCCACCGCACGAACAAGGTCAGCGACGGGCTCTTGTCGCGCGAGGTCCTCGCAGATCAGGTGACACGTCGTGAGCCAACCATTCGCCGTGACGAAGTTGAGCTCTCGCTGGCGCACCGCGATGTTCTCCCACCATCTCCGCTCCGGATGCAGGGAGGACCCGAGGTGGTACTGTCGGATCTGGTTGCCGTCGAGCGACCAACGGTGGTGCTTGTGCTGATCGGAGAGTCTCCACTTCTTCTCGTAGAACAGCGCGAGGTGCGCGTAATTGGCGTTGTCGCCTCGTACGCCGGCAACGAGCATCGGTACCGCACGATCCTCGAGGCACTTTTGCACGGCGTCGATTTCGTGAGCCTCGATAGCGCCCTCGGGCAAGACAACCCCGTCCACAACCTCGCACCGCCGACGCGCCTCATCGATCACGTTACCGAGTTGCTTGATATTGAGCGCCTCCGCTGGCTTGAAATCGAAGAACCCGAACTTGGCCGGGTCCATGTTTCTAAGGCGGCTCGGGGCTTCTCTGAACGCGTTTGCCTCCACGACGTACGGCCACGGTACGACGAGGAGATTCACTCGCATGCTACGCGGATCGCAGAGCCCCTCAGCAAGATGCCAGATCGGACGCACCTCCGAACGCTGCGCCGTCACGTGGTGTGACAGCGAACCAACGCTGATACCAGCCTGTGACGTGCGAAGCTTCGGTAGCACGCGCACCACGTTGGGAGAGAGTCGAGCGAGCGTGCCGTATCGCCCCAATCGCATCTCCGCGCGAATAGGAAATTGCGTCGAGTGGTTGCGCGACGGAATCCCCACACCAATGCAGGCTTCGTCTGCGATAGCGAGGAGTTCGAGGACCGCCGCGCAGCAATCCCAATGTTCTGGCGCGGTCAGTTCCTTCAGGGGAAGATTGCGTTTCGCCGCGAGCCGTGCTCCCAGTTCGAGTACGCGAGGTGGGACGTCGCCCCTGCCCACACTCTGGCGCCAGGCCTCAGCCACGGCACAGACGCGGTCGGACCAATCGCCGTTCGGATCATCGGGCGGCCACGTTCGCCCGTCGTGCGGCGAAACGGCAATCCTGTAGCCGCCCGAGTCCTCCAGCAGGATAGACGCCAGAGCGAACACGTTCGGCGGCCAAACAGCAAACGCGCGCCAACGATCCTTGAAACGGACGGACTCGCCGTAGGCGGTCCCTTTGATCAGAGCCCGAAATCGGCTTCCGACTGTGGGTTTCCAGTTCGCCATGATTTGCGTCCGGTCTGCTCCGCGACGATCCAGGATCCGCGCCAATTGGACGGCCTACCCGCCAGCGCTCACCGCCGCGAGGACCCAAGGCACGAGCTGACTTCCGTGCTGCCCCCCACCTATGCGGTCTCCCGTTAGCACACGGAGACAAGCGGCGCAGCTTTATGTGCAACACGCAAACTTAGCTGTTGGTCACTTCTTCGCGATCGCTTCGAGCAGCGCGCGATCGCCTTGGAGCGCGGTGCGCTGCATGTAGAACGTCATGCCGCGGCGGCCGCCGAGCTCTTCGCCGCCGCCTGCGCGGCCGGGGCCGCCGTGAACGAGCTGCGGGAGCGCCATGCCCGGAGGGAGCGACTGGCCGACGACCTTCGACGAGCCGATCATCAGGCGGCCGTGGTGCGGCGCGATCGCCGTCACCATCGCGCGGACGAAGTCCTTGTCGTCGGCGTAGACGCTCGTGACGAGGCCGCCGCCGCCCGCTGCGCCGGCGAGCGCCGCGGCGCCGGCGACGTCGTCGTACGGCATCACCGTCGCGACGGGGCCGAAGACCTCGTGCGTGTGCACCGCGTCGCCCGGCTTCGGCGACGCGCCGTGGAGGAGCACCGGCGTCGTGAAGTAGCCCTTGCCCGAAGGGACGCCGATCGCGTTCGCCTCGGTCGTCGAGCCGAAGACGATCTTCGCGCACGACTCGAGCTTCTTCACGCCCTCGCGCACGTCGCGGATCTGCTGCGCCGTCGCGACCGGGCCCATCGTGACCTCTTCGCGCGTCGGATCGCCGACCTTCACCGCGGCGAGGCGATCGCGGAGGAGCTCGAGGACGGCCTCGACCTTGCTCGTCGGGACGTAGATGCGGCGGATCGCGGTGCACTTCTGGCCCGTCTTCTGGGTCATCTCGCGCACGACGTCGGTCACGAAGAGGTTCATCACGTCGGAGCCCTCGTCGACGTCGAGGCCGAGCACGGCGCCGTTGAGACTGTCGGCCTCGACGTTGATGCGCGTCGCGTCGCGGACGACGCTGCGACCTTCGCGGAGCTTCGCCGCCGTCGTGCTCGAGCCGGTGAACGCGATCACGTCTTGGCCGCCGAGGCGATCGAGCAGATCGCCCGAGCTGCCGCACAAGAACGAGAGCACGCCCTCGGGGAGGACCTTCTCGGCGACGAAGATCTCCACCATGCGATGCGCGACGAGCGCGGTGCTGCTCGCGGGCTTCGTGATGATGGGCATCCCTGCGAGCAGCGCGGTCGCCGCCTTCTCTGCGAGGCCCCACGCGGGGAAGTTGAACGCGTTGATGTGGACGGCGACGCCCACGCGCGGCGTGTACACGTGCTGGCCGAAGAGGCGCGCGCCGCGGCCGAGCTGCACCGCGTCGCCGTCGACGAGCACGTGCGCGTCGCCGAGCTCGGCGGCGAGATCGGCGTACGCCGCGAGCGTGCCCGACGCCCCGTCGACGTCGAACTTCGCGTCGCCGCGCGTGTTGCCGCCGTTGGCCTGAGCGATCGAGAGCAGCTCGTCGCGCTTTCCGTGGATCGCGCGCGACATCGCGCGGAGAAGCTCGCCGCGCTGCGCGAAGGTCATCGCGCGGAGCGCGGGGCCGCCTTTCTCGCGGGCGAACGCGAGGGTCGCGCCGAAGTCGATCCCCTCGGTCGACGTCGAGGCGAGCACCTCTTCCGTCGCCGGATTCACGAGCTCGGCGGGCTTGCCCGTTCCCTTGACCCACTTGCCGCAGACGAAGCTTCCGAGCTCGTTCATGGCGAGCAGATATCACCCGGAGCGCCAAATACCAACGGCTACAATGGCGCGATGCGCTTCGAGGGTGACGGCCGCATCTCGCGTCACGGCCTGCCGTGGACGCTCGCCGTCGTCCTCGCGATCGCGGCCTTCTTGGCCTTCACCGCGGGCACCCGCTTCGGCCTCGGCGCCGCGGCGATCGCGGTCATCCTGCTCGGGACCGTCGCGATGGTCTCCCTCGGCAAGCCGACCAAGCCCGGCTACGCGCGCCGCCGGATCCGGGCGCACGCCGGCGGCGTCGAGATCGACGGCGCGCTCGCGATGTCGCGCGAAGAGATCGTCGCCGCGCACGTCGGCGAGACCGAGAGCTCCGGCAGCGTGGTCTATCTCCAGGGGAGATTTCTTCGTCGATCGCTCGCGGTCTTCGTCGAGACGGAGCGCGAGGCGCACGCGCTCATGGACGCGCTCCACCTCGGCCGCGGCGAGTCGCTCGCCACCTTCAAGGCGCTGCCTCCCTGGGCCAAGCACGTCCGCTGGCTCGCCGTCGTTCTCACCACATCACCGTGGCTCTTGCTGAACTTCCTCCGCTTCCTCCCGCCGTGGGTGCTCGGCCTGATCGGCCTCGGCTACGCCGTCATCGTCTTGCCCGTGGTGCTCCCGCAGCGGGTGGAGGTCGGCCAAGACGGCGTCTTCTTGCGCTGGCTCGGCAACCGCCGCTTCGTGCCGTTCGCGCAGATCGAAGACGTCACGACGACGCCCTTCGGCATCGTCCTCCTCCTCCACGGAGGCAAGCGCTTCGAGATCCGCCTCTCGTACAAAGACGACGCCGCGACCATCGAACGACGCGCGCTCTTCGATCGGATCGAAGCGGGTCTCGCGCGCCACCGCAGCGCGCTGCGCGCCGACGAAGAGACGCTGCTCGCGCGCGGATCGCGCGACGTCGAGACGTGGGTGCGCGAGATGGTCACGCTCGGCGCCGGAGAGGCCGCGGGCTACCGCGCGATCGCGATCCCGCGCGAGCGGCTCTGGGAGATCGTCGAGAGCCCTTCGGCCGATCCCTCCGCGCGCGAGGGCGCGGCGATCGCGCTCCACGCCGCGCTCGACGACGACGAGCGACTCCGCCTCGTCGCGCTCGTTCACAACACGGCTTCGCCGCGGCTTCGCGTGGCGCTCGACGGCCTCTCGCGCGAGCGCGACGGCGCGCGGCTACGCGTCGCGCTCGAGAACGCCGAGCAGGAGATCGAAGAGCCGCTCGCCGAGAGCCCGCGACGCGCGGCGCACGGAGGATCATGAAGCGACGCCACATCCTCACGTTGCTGGTCGCCGCCGCCTGCGCGGCGCCGCTCGACGCGCGCGCCGACGATCCGCCCGCGGCGCCGCAAGCGCCCGCGAGCCCTTATCGGTTTCGCGTCATGCTCGATCTGCCGATCCTCGGGCTCGGCGGCGCGGCGACGCTGGCCGCGCTCGTGCCGCCGGCGATCCCGCCGTGCTTCCCCGACTGTTCGCCTCCCGACTCGCTCCCCGGCGTCGACGCCCGCGTGCTCGGCAACCACTCCCCCGCCGCGCTCGGCGTCGCGAACGCGACCATCGCCGCGCTGCTCGTCGCGCCCCACGCGATCAACCTCCTCGCGACGGGCGGCAAAGACGGCGCGTGGCTCGAAGACGCCCTCCTCTCGTTCGAATCCGTCGTCCTCGCGCAGGGAGCGACGCAGCTCATGAAGGCCGCGACCGATCGCCCCGCGCCGCTCTTCTACGACGCGTCCGTTCCGATCGAGGAGCGCACGAGCCACGACGCGCTCCGGAGCTTCTGGTCGGGCCACACGGCGACGGCGTTCGCCGCCGCGACGTCGTTCGCCGTCTCCTACTGGCTCCGACACCCGCGCGATCCGTGGCGCTGGGTGGTGCTCGCCGGACTCGAGTCGGCGGCGCTCTGCACCGGCCTCCTCAAGATCCGCGCGGGCTATCACTATCCCACCGACATCGCCGCAGGCGCGGCGGCGGGGATCTCGATCGGCGTCCTCGTACCCATGCTGCACACGACGTTCTGATAGCCTCCACGAGGTGCGTGCGCTCGTGTGGCTCGGCGCTGCTTCGATGATCGCCGCTCTCGCGCACGGCTGTCGCGAGCCCACGCAGGTCACGGTCGTCCTTCGATCGCCCGAGCTCACGTGCGGCGCGCTCCGCGGCGCGCAGATCACGATCGCGCCGTCGCCGGGCGACGCGGAGGCGCGCGCAGACGGCGAGTTTCTCACCGCCACGGCCACGCCCTGCACCGATCCGAGCACCCACGAGCTCGGGACGTTGGTCGTCACGCCGGGCTCGACGCGACGCGCCGCGATCATCGTCGTCGCCGGCATTCGAAGCGACGCGCGGAGCTGCAAGCCGTCGAACCGCTACGACGGATGCGTGGTCGCGCGGCGGAACCTCGCGTTCGTCGACGGCGTGCGCTTGATGGTGCCGATCTCGATCGAGCCCGCGTGCGTCGACGTACCTTGCGACGTCGCGACGACGTGCAAGGCGGGCGAGTGCATCTCGAGCGAGCTCGACTGCCGCGACGACGGCTCGTGCACCTCGATCGATCCCCGCGGGCGCGACGACGACGCGGGCGCGCCGAGCGATGCGGGCGACGCGGCGACGGATGCACTCACGGACGGACCGATCCCCGACGCGCCGGCGGACGCGCCGATCGAGAGCGGCGACGGAAGCGCGCTCGCGAGCTGCCCGTCGACGTGCACGAACCCGATCGATTTTTCGACGCTCACGTGCGCCGGAGAAACGCGCTGCTGCTACACCGTCGCCGGCCCGGGAGGAGGCCCTTCGCCGACCACGAGCTGCAAGACACCCGACACGTGCATCAACGAGCCGGTCACCCGAAAGGGGATCGTCCTCTGCTGCCGCGACGGATCCGACTGCAGCGGCGGCGACGTCTGCTGCTTCACGCCGGTCGATCCGCCGCCCGCGCTCCCGCGCGGCGCCGCGGTGTGCATGAACCCGGGCGCGTGCGTCGCGCCGCGCATGATCTTGTGCACGGGCGCCGCGTGCGCTCCGCCGACGCCGGCGTGCATGACGTGGGCGCCGGCCGGAGGTTACGGCACCAACCTCACGGCTTGTCACTGACCGAGGAGACGAGCTTCGACACCACCGTCGCGGGCGGCTTCGCCGACGTGTCGATCACGACGTCGGCCTGCTCGTAGAGCGCCTTGCGGCTCGTGAGCAGCGCGCGAAGCTCGTTCATCGCGCGCGGTCGATCGCGCATCGGACGCACGTCGCCCTGCCCGACGACGCGCGACCAGTGCTCGCTCGGCGTCGCCTTGAGCCACACGGTGCGCGCGCGGCTGCGCAAGAGGCCCCACGTCTCCGGATCGGTGACGATCGATCCGCCCGTCGCGACGACCGCGGGCTCGCCCTCTTCGAGCAGGCGCCGGAGCACCTCGCGCTCGATGCCGCGGTAGTAGCGCTCGCCGTGGATCTCGAAGATCGTCGAGAGCGTCATCTGCGCTTCGCGCACGATGAGCTCGTCGAGCTCGACGAAGGGAACGCCGAGGCGCCTGGCCGCCGCGGCGCCGATCGAGCTCTTGCCCGCGCCGCGGAGGCCGACGAGCGCGACGATCGAGCGCTCCCGCTCACGGCTCGCGCCTCGGGCCGACGAAGCGCTCGCGAGGAGCGCGGCGCCCGTCGTGCGGAGCGCCTCGGCGACGTCTTCGAGCCGCGCGACGGAGATGTTCCCCTCCCCCGCCTCGAGCTGAACGAGGAAGCGCTCGCTCACGCTCGCGCTCTTGGCGAGCGCGCGCATCGTCATGCCGAGCTCCGCCCGGCGCGCGCGCACCGCGGCGCCGAGGTCTCGCAAGAGGCGCTCGCGCGGACGCCGCTCGGCCTTGTGTGCACTATACTGCATCTCGAACGAACCATATGCACTATACTACTTGCCCGAGCCCCTGTCCCGGACTAAGACGAAGCCGATGGCCGAGACGAACGCCCCCGAGACCCCGGTCCGCTTCGAGACGCACCCCGAGCGCTACGTGCACTGGCGCCTGGAGTTTCCCGCCGAGCACGCCGGCAAGGTCGCGCGCCTGGTGATGGACGTGAAGGAAGACCGCGGCATGCGCCCCGGCTATCCGCTCAAGCTCAACTCGTACGACCTCGGCGTCGACATCGAGCTCGCCGACGCGTTCCAGCGGATCCGCTTCGAGCACCCCGACGTGCGCGCCGTCGTCGTCACGAGCGGCAAGGATCGGATCTTCTGCTCGGGCGCGAACATCTACATGCTCGGCAGCTCGACGCACGCCTTCAAGGTGAACTTCTGCAAGTTCACGAACGAGACGCGCCTCTACCTCGAAGAGATGAGCGCCGAGAGCGGCATCCCGAGCCTCTGCGCGCTCAACGGCACCGGCTCCGGCGGCGGCTACGAGCTCGCCATCGCGTGCGACGACATCGTCCTCGCCGACGACGGATCGAGCGCCGTGAGCTTCCCCGAGGCGCCGCTGCTCGCCGTGCTCCCCGGCACCGGCGGCCTCACGCGGCTCGTCGACAAGCGCAAGATCCGCCGCGACCTCGCCGACGCGTTCTCGACGATCGCCGAGGGCGTCCGCGGCAAGCGATCGGTCGAGTGGGGCCTCGTCGACGAGGCGCCGCCGAAGGCGAAGTTCGACGAGGTCGTCAAGCGCCGCACCGAGGCGCTCCTCGCGCGATCGAAGCGCGCGACGACGCGGCCGATCGCGCTCACGCCCCTCGAGGTGAAGCGCTCCGATCAAGGTGCAGAATACAAGTATGTCTCCCTCGCGCTCGATCCCAAGGCGCGCACGGCGACGCTCACGGTGCGCGCTCCGGCGGGCAAGGAGCCGCAGACGCCCGAAGAGCTGGCGAAGGCCGGCGCGAGCGCGTGGGCGATCCAGGCCTTCCGCGAGCTCGACGACGCGCTCCTCGATCTGCGCTTCAACCGTCCATCGATCGGCGTCATCGCCGTGAAGACGACGGGCGACGCCGCGAACGTCCTCGCCGTCGACACGATGCTCACGAAGCACAGAGACGACGGTCTGGTCCGCGAGGTGCTCCTCCACATGAAGCGCGTGCTCAAGCGGATGGATCTCACCGCGAAGAGCTTCTTCGCGCTCGTCGAGCCCGGATCGTGCTTCGCCGGCAGCCTGCTCGAGCTCGCCCTCGCCTCCGACCGCGTCTACATGAAAGACAGCGAAGACGAGGAGGTCTCGATCGCGACGTCGCCGGTGAACGCGAGCCTCTTCCCGATGGCCAACGGCCTCTCGCGCCTCCAAACGCGCTTCTTGAAGGAGCCGGAGCGCGTCTCACGCGCGCTGGAGCAGGGCACGATGTCGACGCGCGACGCGGTCGCGGCGGGCCTCGTCACGTTCGCGCCCGACGACATCGACTGGGACGACGAGATCCGCATCGCCTTCGAGGAGCGCGCCGCGATGTCGCCCGACGCGATGACGGGCATGGAGGCGTCGCTCCGCTTCGCCGGCCCCGAGACGATGGAGACGAAGATCTTCGGCCGCCTCTCGGCGTGGCAGAACTGGATCTTCCAGCGGCCCAACGCGGTCGGCGAGCGCGGCGCGCTCACCCTCTACGGCAAGCCCGAGCGCCCCGAGTTCAACTGGAACAGGACCTGAGAGCGAGGAGAGAACGATGTCCACGGTCGTCAACGACGAGAAGATCCCGAACAACGTCGACCTCGCGGGCGACAAGCGCCTCCAGCGCGCGCTCGAAGCGTGGCAGCCGAACTTCCTCTCGTGGTGGAACGAGATGGGCCCCTTCGGCTTCCAGAAGGACGACATCTTCCTCCGCACCGCGATCAGCGTCACGAGCGAGGGCTGGGCGAACTTCGACTACGTGAAGATGCCCGACTACCGCTGGGGCATCTTCCTCGCCGACCCTGTGAAGGATCGCACGATCGGCTTCGGCGATCACATGGGCGAGCCGGCCTGGCAGCAGGTGCCCGGCGAGCACCGCAACGCGCTCCGCCGCATCATCGTGACCCAGGGCGACACCGAGCCCGCGAGCGTCGAGCAGCAGCGGCTGCTCGGCCACTCGTGCCCCAGCGTCTACGACCTCCGGAACCTCTTCCAGGTGAACGTCGAGGAAGGCCGCCACCTCTGGGCGATGGTCTACCTGCTCCACACGTACTTCGGGCGCGACGGCCGCGAAGAGGCCGAGGCGCTGCTCGAGCGCCGCTCGGGCGATCCCGACAAGCCGCGCATCCTCGGCGCGTTCAACGAGCCGTGCACCGACTGGCTCAGCTTCTTCATGTTCACGTTCTTCACCGACCGCGACGGCAAGTTCCAGCTCCTCGCGCTCGCGGAGAGCGCGTTCGATCCGCTCTCGCGAACGACGCGCTTCATGCTCACCGAAGAGGCGCACCACATGTTCGTCGGCGAGACGGGCGTGCTCCGCGTCGTCGAGCGCACCGCGCAGCAGATGGCGGAGAAGAAGCTCGAGACGCCGGAAGACGTGCGCAAGGCCGGCCTCATCGATCTGCCGACGATGCAGAAGTACCTGAACCTCTGGTACTCGCTCTCGCTCGATCTGTTCGGCGGCGAGGTCTCGTCGAACGCGGCGCAGTACTTCGCGACCGGCCTCAAGGGGCGCGCGAAGGAAGATCAGTACGAGGATCACAAGGCGCTCGAAGGCTCCTACGGCATGGAGCTGCCGAAGGACGGCAAGCTCGTCCACGAAGACGTGCCGCTCCGCAACGCGATGAACGAGGTCTTGCGCGACGCGTACGTCGACGACTGCCAGCGCGGCGTCGACAAATGGAACCGCGCGATCGCCGCGCACGGGATCTCCTTCGAGCTCACGCTCCCGCACCGGCGCTTCCATCGGCACATCGGCCTCTACGCCGGCTCGCACGCCGACACCGCGGGCAACCTGATCTCCAAAGACGAGTTCGAGGCGAAGAAGAGCGCGTGGCTCCCGTCGGACGCCGACAAGCAGTACGTCCAGAGCCTGATGCAGAAGCCCGTCTTCGATCCGAAGCAGATGGCCAACTGGATCGCGGCGCCGAAGCAGGGCATCAAGGGCCGCCCGGTCGACTTCGAGTACGTGCGCCACGAGGCCTGACACAGCACCTCCGGCGAGGCCGCCGAAGGCACGCTCTGGCACACTCGGCCGGGCTATTTTCATCCATGATTTAGAGCTCGAAGGCGCCATGGCACTCCATGGCGCGACGCCTGCATGGGCGCCGCGCCGATGTGCCCTTCCTTGGCTCGCTTCGCTTGTCCTCTGCTCCTGACGCTGCTCTCGTTCGCCGCCGTCGCCTGCTCTGCCTCCCAGGGCGACGCGTCGAACGAGGGTGCGTCATCGGGCCCTCCCGGCGAGCGCGATCCGGCGCGCCCCTCCTCGGACGCGACGTCTTCCGACACGGAGATCGTCGCGGGCATCGACGCCGAGGCCTTCGCGAGCCAGGGCTTCATGATCGGCAAGCTCGAGGTCACCGCGAAGATCGACGGGCGCGTCGCCGCGAGCGAGGTCCACGACGAGAGCAGCGGTCCGCTCTTTCCTCGTGAGCTCCGGATCCGCGCGCCGAAGGACGCGCCCGAGGCGGTCGTGGAGATCGAGGTCGTCGCGCACGACCGCAGCGCGTCCTCGTCGCCTTCGATGATGCCTCCCATCGTGACGCGGCGCCTCGTGACGCGCTTCGTGAAGGGCAAGAGCAAGCTCGCGTACGTGTTCCTCGAGATCCGCTGCAACACGTTCCCGATGATGGGCGGCGGCGCTCCGTCGGGGCCCACGTGCTCGGCGGAGACGACGTGCATCGGCGGCGCTTGCCGATCCCCCGAGCGCTTCGATCTGCCCGACTACCGAGCCGACTGGGCGAAGAACCCGCCGAGCGCGTGCGGCACGGGCGCGCCCGAGCTCACGATCGCGCAGGGCGAGACCGCGCTCGCTCCGCTCGCCGAGGGAGAGAAGGTCACGCTCGAGCAAGGGCCGCAGTGCGGCCACCACGTCTGGGTCTCGCTGCGGATGAAGAACCTCGCGCAGTCGGGGACGACGACGGTGCTCACGGCGTCGCAGCCCGGATCCGGGCTCACGATCCCGGCCACGGCCTTTCCCTACGCGTACGGCCCGAGCGAAGGCGGGGCGTGCGATCTCGTCGGGCTGCGCTTCCAGCTCGATCTCGGCTTCAGGGCCTCGGAGCTGCTCGGCAAGCCGCTCGACATCAAGGTCGACGCCAAGGACAAGGCGGGGAGAAGCGCGAGCGCGACCCGTCGGGTGGTCGTCGCCGACGAGGTGAAGATCCTCCCCGGCCGCAGTTGTCCGCCGTGAGCAAGAGCTCGGCTGGCCCGGCGGGCGTCGCGGTTCTACGATCCAGGCCATGGAGCCCGTGGTCATGTTCGACGGCACGTGCAACTTCTGCGACGCAGCGGTGCACTTCGTCCTCGACCGCGAGGCTGGAAGCGTCCTCAAGTTCGCCGCGCTCCAGTCCGACGCCGCGCGCGAGATCCTCGAAGAGGCCCTCGGCCGCGAAGACGCGCTCGCGCTGCGCGGTGAAGGAGATCCCAATTCGGTCGTATTCGTCGAGGGCGGGCGGGTCTACACGCACTCGGCCGCGTCGCTCCGGATCACGCGCTATCTCCGCTGGCCGTGGCGATGGCTCGCCGTGCTCGTCGTCGTGCCCCGCCCGATCCGCGACTTCTTCTATCGCTGGTTCGCCCGGAATCGGTACCGCTGGTTCGGAAAAACCGAGGCCTGCCGCGTCCCGACGCCAGCGCTACGTGCGCGATTTCTTGGCTGATTTCGAGCCGCTGCGCGAACTCGCCGAGCGTCGGTTGAAAAAAGCGCGACCCGTGCTTTACAGCCCGGGCCCCTCCCTGCGTCTTCACGAGCAGACCTTCTCGCAGGAGCCAAAATGAAACGCCTTCCCTTCGCCCTTCTCTTCGCCTCCGGCCTCGTCGGCTTCGGCATCGCCAACCAGGCGTGCGGCGGGATCTCCGATCCCACGATCAAGAACGAGCGCGTCGCCACCGTCTCCGGCGCGCTCACCGGCACGGCCGTGCCCGCCAACGCCCGCATCGCGTTCGTGTGGCGCAAGGGCGCGAGCGGCGGCTTCGAGGTCGCGCACGAAGCGCCGGTCGTCGGCGGCAGCTTCTCCATGAACATCGTGACGCCGCCGGACGGCTTCTACTTCAGCGCCGACGGCGCGCGCATCTCGAGCTCGAAGAGCAGCAGCGGCAACGCGCCCTCGATCGACGAGAGCAAGCCGGCGCCGGGCGGCGAGTCCGGCACGGCGACGCCGACGCCTCCGCCCGCGCCCGCGCCCGGCGGCAAGGGCATCACGCCCGTCATCGGGACGCGCGACGGCGTGAGCGGAACGATCACGACCCCGCTCGAGGCGGCGGTCGGCGGCTTCGTCGTCTACGTCGACACCAACGGCAACGGAAAGCTCGATCTCGAAGGCTCGCACGCCGGCTCGCCCGATCAGATCCTCGGCGGCAACCGCGATCTGCTCCTCGTGAGCTTCCGCGGCGGCGGCACCCTCGACTACGAGAAGCTCCGCGACGGCTCGGGGATGCTCCCGACCGCGGGCTTCAACCTCATGTGGGACGAGAAGCGGTGGGTCGGGCTCGATCTCGTCGAGCTCAAGATCTCCGACAAGGCGAAGCTCCCGAGCGGCGTGTGCGCGTCCGAATCCAGCGTCGACGAGCCGCCGAGCGCCACCTCGCGCGAGCCGGTGCCCCAGCAGGGCGGCGGGGGTACGACCGAGACGGGTTATCCCTCCCCGACCGATCCGGGCCTGAGCTGCTCGCCCGACGGACGAAGCTTCACGTACACGCCGACGCCGACGCCGACGGATTGCCCGCCGCCCCCGGCGCCGCCCCCTCCCGGCCTCTGCTCGTCGGACTGGGGCGACGTCGCGCTCCCCGGATGCGCAGGCACCGGTGGCTCGTGGGTCGAGTCGATCAAGCCCGGCGATCCGGCGCCCGCCGGCTGGCCGTGCACCATCAACGACGCCGACGGCGGCCCCGCGCCCGACGGCGGGAGCCCCGACGCCGGGTGAGCTCGAGGTGCTGGAGCGCGGTCTCTCGGCGGCGGAGGTGAGCGACGTGTATCGGCGCTATGGAGCGCTGCTCTCGCGTCGCTGCCGGATGCTGCTGCGCGATCGCGCCCAGGCCGAAGACGCCGTGCAGGAGCTCTTGGCCGTCTTGCTCCGACGCGGTGAAGGAATGCGCGCGGCGGAGTCGCCCTACAAGTGGCTCTGCCGCGCAGCCGATCGCGCGTGCATCGATCAGCTCAGGAGAGGAAGACACGTGCGCAACGCGATGAGCATCGACGATCTCGATCCGATCGGAGCCGCGCCCGGCGCCGATCCCGAGGCGCGATGCGCGGCGCTCGAGTCGCTCGCGCGGCTCGACGACGAGCAGCAGATGCTCGCCATCATGTTGTTCGTCGACGGGCTGAGCCAGGGCGAGGCCGCCGCGGAGCTCGGGCTCTCGCGCGTGACGGTGAACAAACGCGCGCAGGCGCTCCGCGCGCAGCTCCGGTTGGGACACGCGGTGTCGATCGCGGAGGAGGCGCCCTCATGAGCCATCCGAGCAACATCGATCTCGAGGCGTTCGCCTGCGGCGACGCGGTGAAGCGCGTCGAAGCGCACCTGGCCGACTGCGCCGCGTGCCGCGCGTTCGTCGAGAAGCTCCGCGGGTTCGTCGAGGCGGAGACGCCGGCGCGCGAAGAAGTCGACGCCATCGTCGCGCGCGCGCGGACGACGCCGCGGAAGAAGATGTGGGTCGTCGCGAGCTCCGTCGTCGCTCCGCTGGCGATCGCGGCGGCGGCGCTCCTCGTCCTGAGGACGCCCGAGCGGCCTCGCGAGGAGAGCCTGCCCGCCGCCGAGCCGCTCGCGGCCGCGACGATCGAGCCCGAGACGACGTTCAAGGGCGGCGTCACCGTCGCCGTCGTCCGCGAGAGAGAGGGGGCCCAGGCGAGGTTCTCCTCGGCCGTGAAAGTGAAGCCTGACGACAGGTTGCGGGTCGAAGTTGCGCTCGACCGAGAGCAGGCCATACTCGGCGCCGTGCTGAGCGACGACGGCAAATGGCTCGAGCTGATGCCCGAGGGCGTGCGGGGACCGGGCACGCACTTCTCCGAGAAGTCCGCGCGCATCGACGGCGCGCCCACGCGCGGCACGATCGTCGTCGGAGCGCCCGAAGCCGTGCAGCGCGCGCGCGAAACGAAGCGCTTCGAAGGCGTGACGACGATGCGCGTCGAGTGGGAAGGAGCGCCGTGAAGCCGAAGCTGTTCGCCGCCGCCGCGGCGCTCGCCATGTCGCTCAGCGCGACGGCGTGGGCCGAGCCCGTGCGCATCCTCGTGTCCGCCGGGAACAAGGTCGGCCTCGCCGCGGAGCGGCCGCTCAAGTTCGCGGCGAGCGACGCCGCGCGCGTGCGCGACGTCGTCGTGAGCCTCGGCGGCGTCAGGCCCGAGCACGCGTTCGTGCTCGCCGAGCCCTCGCGCGCGCAGCTCTACGCCGCCATCGACAAGGCGAAGGCCGAGGCGCAGAAGCACGGGCCTCACGAGGTGACGCTCCTCTTCTACTTCAGCGGTCACGGCGACCGCGACGCGCTCCACCTCGGCGACGATCGCGTGATGCTCACCGATCTCTCGTCGAAGCTCGGCGAGGTGCCCGCGGGCCTTCGCATCGCGGTGACCGACGCGTGCCGCGCGACGCGCGAGAAGGGCTTCGCCTCGGACGAGCCGTTCGCGATCTCCGCGACGACGATGCCGCAGGCCACGGGCCAGGTGTGGCTGCACGCGTCGAGCGACGGCGAAGCCGCGCAGGAGTCTGACGAGCTGGGCGGCGCGATCTTCACGCACGCGTGGCTCAACGGGCTCCGCGGCGCGGCCGACACGAACGGCGACGCGCGCGTGACGCTCGAGGAGAGCTTCGCGTTCGCGCACTCGCAGACGCTCATTCGCTCGGCGAAGAGCAGCGGCGTTCTCCAGAAGCCCGAGGCGGTCGTGAGCTTGCGCGAGGCGGCGCCCGTCGTGCTCACGCAGACGGCGGCGCGGATGGCGACGTTGACGCTGCCTCGCGGCAAGGACACGCACTTTCTCGTCTACTCGGCGGGCGCCAAGAGCGTCCTCTCCGAGCTGTGGAGCTCGCCCGAGCGACGCATGACGCTGCGCGTGCCGCCGGGTCGATACGTGATCCAGCGGCGCGTCGGATCGACCGGAGGCGCCGCGCAGATCGCGATCGGCGAAGGCGAAGAGCGCAACCTCGAAGATCGCGAGTTCGCGCCCGCGAGCCTCGAGGTCCTCGCGCGCAAAGGCGAAGAGCCCGACGCGATCATGGAGCCCAGCTCGCGCGCGACGAGGCACGAGCTGTCGGCCGGCTACGACGTCGGCGCGAACACGCGAACCGATCTGGTCCACGGCCCGCGCGTCACGTACTCGCTCGCGTGGCCGCGCTTCGCGCTCTCGGTCGGCGGCGGCGCCGACTTCACCGGGCGCTCGCTCGCCGACAAAGACGAGCGCCTCTCGGGCGGCTACGGGCGCGCGAGCGCAGAGCTGCGCATCCCGGCCGGCGCGTTCACCTTCCGCGGAGGCGGCGGCGCCCGCGCCGGCCTCGTCTCGCAGAGCGTCGAGCCGACGACGCCGTTCGGCGGCGCGGCCGACACCAAGACGGCCTTCGTCTTCGGCCCCGAGGTCTTCGTCGCCGGGCGGTGGGCGTTCGACCGAACGTGGTTCCTCGACCTCGGCGTCACGGCGAGCGTGCTCTTCCTCCGCGAGGAGTCGGCGCTCGTCGGCCTGCCCGGCGTCGCCGGCGGCGCCGGCCTCGGCGCCCGCTTCTAGCCTCTCGCCCGGCCCGGCGGTTGCAGCGACGGAGATCCGTCGGGGAGCCGCCGGAGGAAGTCCGATGAAGCGAGAGATGGGTCGGTTCGACGCGCCGTTCTGGGTGATCCTGCTCACGGGCATGTTCCTCGTGGGATCTCTCGGTTGTTTCGGCCTCGCCGCAGCGGCGCAGGGCGCCGCAGAGGGCGCGCCGGCGATCATGACGGTGGACGACTCCTAGGCGGAGCTGGGTCCGCGCGGATCCATCGCGCCTCGTCCAGTGGGCGGAGGTGCGCTAGAACACGCTCATGGCGGATGAAGGCTACGACTTCGGCGACGCGCGCTTCGATCTGAACGATCCGGCCGACAGGGAGCTCTTGCGGTTCATCCTGTCGCAGGCGCTCTACGGCGAGGCCACCGGCGTCTACTGCGGCAAGTCGCTCTACGCGGCAGGCTCGCTCGAGGCCGCGCGCTTCTATCTCCGCCAGGCCAAGCAAGAGCTCGCGCACCTACAGCTCTTCGCCGACATCTTCCGCTCGCTCGACATGACGCCGATGCCCGCGCACTGGGTCGTGAAGCTCCTCTCGTCGCACAACAACTACTACCCGCTGAAGGTGCTGATGGAGCACGCGATCGGCGAAGGCATGGTGCTCGACATCTTCAAGGAGGTCTTGCTCCAGACGCTGCCCGACGAAGATCCGCGCGTGCCGCTCATCAAGAAGAAGCTCCGCGTCGTCTGCCGCGAAGAGGAAGAGCACGTCGCGTGGGGCGAGAAGGAGACCAAGCGCCTGCTCGCCGAGAAGCCGTGGCTGTCGACGCCGTACTACGGGCTCGTGGAGCTCCAGATGTCGGTGCTGCCGATGCTCGTGCGCGCGTTCGAGAAGCGCGCCGACAATCACCCCGTGCTCGTGCACCTGCCGGGCTTCCTGGAGCACGTGCGATCGCGCGTCTACCGCCAAGGCAAGTCGCTCGGGATCGTCCCGCCGGAGCGGCCCGGCGCGGTGAAGCGCGCGTGGGCGATGGGCTACGGGCTCGCGCTCTTCGTGCGCAGCCAGTTCGCGCGAAGCACTTCGAAGCTCGAGAAGATTTACATCGCCGAGCTCGGCCTCGACGGCTCGCCCGGCTCGCCGCCCGCGGGGCCCCCGGCGGTCGACGATCCGTCGCACGCCGTCAACTGACGTCGATCAACGCGGGGTGAGCACGCACGCGCCGTCTTGGCAGTGCGCTTCCTTGTTCATGCAGGGATCGACGAAGCAGCTCACCTTCGGCCCGGCGCACTTCGGATCGCCGTCGGCGCCGCCGAGCACGCGACAGGCGCAAGGCGCGTCGGGGCAGTAGCTCGACCAGGTGCGGCAGTCGCCGTCGCTCGCGCACGCGCCCGCCTTCACCGCCGCCGAGGCCGCCGCGGGCACGGGCGCCGCCGAGGAAGGCGCGGCCGGAGCCGGAGCAGGCGCGGGCGCGGCGGGCCCGTTGCACGCCAATCCCGCGGAGGCGAGGGCGGCGAGGAGCGCGAAGGCAGTTCGCATCGCGGCCGAAGGTACACGAGCCCGCGGAAAACGAGAGCACTGGACAGCCCCGGCGCGACGAAGTATTGACCAGGTCCCTTTCGGGGCCGTAGCTCAGCTGGGAGAGCGCATCCATGGCATGGATGAGGTCAGGGGTTCGATCCCCCTCGGCTCCACAGAGACGAAACGATTCAGGGGCGAACGCCGAGGCGGCGCATCATCTTCTGAAGACCGAAGCGTGAGATGCCGAGCGCCTCGGCCGCGCGCGTCTGGTTGCCCTTCGTGCGCGCGAGCGCATCGCGCACGAGCTGCGCCTCGAGGGCGTCGACGCGCGCCTTGAGGCCGAGGCCCGAGTCGCGCGCGGCCGCGGGCCCGCCGCGGGCGACCTCGTCGGAGAGCTCGGAGAGATCGATGCGATCGTCGGCGAGGACGAGCGTGCGGCGGATCTCGTTTTCGAGCTGGCGCACGTTGCCAGGCCACGGAAACGCGACGAAGCGATCCATCGCCGCGCGCGTGACCTTCACCTTGCGACCCTCGCCGTGCTTGTCGACGAAGTGGGAGACGAGCAGCGGGATGTCGGCGGCGCGCTCGCGGAGCGGCGGGACGCGAATGGCGACGACGTTGAGCCGATAGAAGAGATCTTCGCGGAAGGTGCCGGCCGCGACCATCGCCTCGAGATCGCGGTGCGTCGCGCCGATGATGCGCACGTCGACGCGATGTGACTTCTCTCCGCCGATCGGGCGAACTTCGCCGGTCGAGAGCACGCGGAGGAGCTTCGTCTGCATCGGCAGCGGCATGTCGCCGATCTCGTCGAGGAACAGCGTGCCGCCGTCGGCGACGTCGAAGAGGCCCGCGCGCGTCGACGCCGCGCCGGTGAACGCGCCGCGAACGTGGCCGAAGAGCGTCGACTCGAGCAGCGTCTCGGGGACCGCCGCGCAGTTCTCGCTCACGAACGAGCGCGACGCGCGCGCGCCGTTGGCGTGGATGGCGCGCGCGACGAGCTCCTTGCCCGTGCCCGACTCCCCGGCGAGCAGCACGGGGACCTCGCTCGCCGTGACGCGATCGACGAGCCGCAGCATCGCGCGCATCGGCTCGCTTCGGCCCGCGATCTCGTCGTAGCGAAAGCGCGTCTCGCTGCCTTGCGCGAGCTCGGCGCGGACCGTCGCGAGCTCGGCTTCGCGCTGGCCGAGCTCTTCGGCGAGCCGATCGTTGGCGCGCTCGGCGCGTCGCACCGCGCGGCGGAGCAGCGCCTGATCGCGCGCGTCGGCGATCGCGAGCGCCGCCTGGCTCGCGACGAGGCGCACCCACGCGAGCTCCGAGCTGCCGAAGGCGCCGCGACGCACGCGATCGTCGAGGTACACGACGCCGAGGACGTCGCCGCGCGCGACGAGCGGCACCGCGAGCACGCTCCGCAAGCGGAGCGCGTGCACCGACGCGTGGAGATCGCCGACCTGCGCGTAGGCGTCCGTCGCGCAGATCGCGCGGCGCTCCTCCATCGCGCGCTTGGCGAGGCCCGTCGAGAGCGCGAGCTGCTCGCCGCGCAGATCGCGACGCGCGAGGTTGCGCGCCGCGCGCGGCACGAGCCCGCCGTCGGGCGCGCGCAGGAGGAGGAGCCCGCGCTCGACGCCGGTCCAGAGCACCATCGTGTCGAGGACTTGCTCGAGCAGCGGCTTGAGCCGATCGCGCGACGCGAGCGCGCGCACGATCACGTCGAGCTGCTCGACCTGCGCCGAGGGCAGCGCCACCGACGACGCTCCCTCCTCCGGCGTCGTGCGCGCCCACGTGACCGTAGCGAGCGCGGCGACGTGCTCGGGCGGGCATCCGTCGCGTAGCGCGCTCGCCGCTTCGCGGCGCGCCGTCTCGAGCCGGCGCGCGACGTCGCCGTCGCCGAGCTCGGCCGCGACGCGCGCGGCGGCGGCGAGCGCGGTTCCGCGCGATCCGAGCGGCGCGGGCGCGTCGAGCAGCGCGACGATCTCGGCGACGACGCGCCTCTCGGCGCTCGTCGACGCGCGCGCGCCCCACCACTCCCAACGGGCCGTCGCCGAGCAGGACGCGACGCGCTCGTCGAGCGCCGCCACCTCGACGGAAGCCCCGTCGGCCCACACGAGCAAGCGCGCCGCCGATCGAACGCGATCCTCCTCCGCGCCGCTCGCGAGCGCGGCGTGCGCGGCGAGCGCCGCGGCGCGCGCGCGATCGTCGCCCGGCGCGCGCGTCTCGACGATCGCCCAGCGGGCGAAGGCTGCGGCGCGTCGATCGCCGCTCTCTTCGGCGCGCTCGATCGCGACGAGCGCGGCCTCGTCGGCGTCGTGCGAAGCTCCCACGAGCGCGAACGCCGCGGCGCGCGAGAGGAGCGCGCGAGCCGCGAGCGCGGGGCGCGCGAGCCGCTCCCACAAGAGCGCCGCGCGCGTCGCCGCGACGAGCGCGCGTTCGACCGCGCCCGCGTCGACCGCCGCCGCCGCGAGGCCCGTCAGGTACGTCGCCTCTTCGACGATCGCGCCTGCGCGCGTCGCCAGATCGACCGCGCGTTCGAACACCGCGAGGCTGGCCTGCGCCCGCCCGCGCGCGTGCTCGAGCATGCCCCGCGTGCCCGAGAGGCGCGCGAGCGAGAGATCGCCTTCGGCCTCGTGCGCCGCCTCCTCGACGATCCTCGCGCCGCGATCGTGATCCCCGCGCGCGTATGCGACGAGCCCGCGCACCTCCGCGGCGACGGCTCCCGTCGCGTCGCCGAGCTCCGCCTCGGCGCGCGCGAGATCGCCTGCGTCCCACGCGAGCCGCGCGATCAGCGCACGCGCGTCGTCGCGGACGCGTCCGGTCGCGCGCTCGAGAGCCGCTCTCGCCGCGCGCTCGGCGGCGACGGGATCGCCGCGGCGCCGGCCGATCTCCGCGCGCAGGAGCGAGAGCTCCGGCGCGCTCACCTTCGCCGACGCGACGGCGGCGAACGCGCGTCCGATCTCGCCGCGCCGGACGAGCGCGCCCGCGAGATCGACGATCACCGACG
Organism: Labilithrix sp.; assembly: GCA_019637175.1. Taxonomy (GTDB): domain Bacteria; phylum Myxococcota_A; class Polyangia; order Polyangiales; family Polyangiaceae; genus Labilithrix. The sequence goes on from JAHBWD010000008.1 coordinate 21,905, forward strand.
CCGGCGCGTTCGCCAGATCATTCTCCGCACGATCCATCAGCGCCGCGTCGGGCCTCGCCGCGAGCAGACCGCGCGTGATCGCGATCCACTTCTGCTCTCCCGTTTCCTCCGCCGCGCCGCGCGCGAGCGGCCTCTCGGCGGGCGCGCGCCCGAAGACCTCGTCGATCCCCCACGCCTCGGGCGCGATCTCGCTCGCGAGCGCGAGCAGCCGCTCCGCGATCTCGCCCTCGCCTCCCCTCGGCCTCGGCCACGCGGCGGCCGGCGGCCCGACCAGAGCGACGATCCACCGCGCCGTTCCTAGCGCGTCGAGCGGCGCGATCGCTCCGCCTCGACCGGCGTGGAGACGCGCGGCGAACGCGATCGCGTCTTCGAGCCATCGGCGCGGCGGCCCGGCGATCGCGGGTTCGATGCGCGCTCCAGGCGCGATCTCTCTCGCACGCACGCCCATGTACGCGCGCTTCACCCGCGCGCGTCGCGCGAGCACGATCTCCTCTTCGTCTTCGTCGAGGCCGAGCAGCTTCGCCGCGCGCGACGCGATCCACGCCGCCGACGGACGCGCGCCGGGCGCGCTCGCGGTGAGCGCGCGGATCCACGAGGCCATGGGCTCGCCGTCGATCGCTTCGAGGCGCGCGAGCGGATCTTCCGCTTCGGCGCTCCGCGGATCGAGCACCTCTGCGATCACGATCCCGAGCGCGTGGAGATCGGCGGACGGCGACGCGGCTTCGCCGCGCACGAGCTCGGGCGCGAGATACCGCGGCGTACCGCCGGCCGCCGCCTCTCCCGTCACGCGCCCCGCGAGGCCCATGTCGATCAACGTCGCGCCGCGATCGGCGGCGCGATCGCAAGCGGGCCTCTTCCACGGAGCCTTCGGCGACGAAGCGGACGACACGATCACGTTCGCGGGCTTCACGTCGCCGTGCCGCACGCCGATGACGTGCAGCTCGTCGAGCGCGCGCGCGACGCCGTGCGCGACGATCAGCGCGAGCTCTCGCCGCTGCTCGACGGTCTTCGCTCGGCGCGCCACGCTCGCGAGCGGTTCGCCCTCGACCCATGTGGTCGCGACGTAACGCGCGCCCGCTCGAAGGCTCGAGGCCGCCTCGGGGACGACGCCCGCGTCGAGCAGCGCCGGGCCCCAACGTCGATCGATCCCGGCGAGGAGCGCCGCCTCGCGACCGACCCACGCGTCCTCGTCGCCGTTCGCGCGCGCGATCTTCAGCGCCGCGAGCTGCCCGTCGGCGCGACGCGCACGGAAAACCGTGGCCGTGGCGCCTTCGCCCACGCGCTCGAGGGGCGCCCACGCCAACTGCGGTGCCACCACCAGCGCGCTCCGGGTCACCCGATGATTGAGGACCTTTTCCGCGCCGCCGTCAACTGTGGTGACAGCCCACGATCAGAAGCGGATGCCGTTTTCCGCTCGGTGTTTCCACCACTTCCACGCGAAGTACGCGGCGGGCACGGCGGCGACGGCGCCCGCGACCGGAGCCAGAAGCACCCCTGCCGCGACGGCTCCAGCGGTGCTTCCCGCGGCCACGATCCCCTTCTTTCGCGACTCGTCCAGGACCTCGCTGCGCGTCTTGCTCATGGAGGGAGAGGGTAGACATGCAGGCGCTGCGACGCAACGGCCGCGCTCTGCCGGCGTCTCCGACCACGATCAGCTTCGAGGACGTCTGCGGTTGAGCTGCGAGCTCAGCTCACTTCCCCTGACGCGCCTCGGTGACGAGCCAGCGGGCGAGCAGATCGATGTCGGCTGCGTCGAGCTCGCCGTCGAAGCGCGGCATGTGTCCCTTGCGATCGGCGTCGAGCGCGTGCTCGCGGTACGTCGCGAGGCTCGACGGGTTGGCGATCTGCGCGCGCGTCCACGCGACCGAGCCCCACCCCGCGAGCTCGGGCGCGAGGCCGGTCCCGGTGTCGTCGCCCTTGCCTTCGAAGAGATGGCACGTCGTGCAGCGCGTCGTGACGATCTCCTTGCCTCGCGCGACGCGTGAAGCGTCGGGCGACGGCGCGCCGCCTTGCGAGGCGAGGAACGCCGCGACCGCGGCTTGATCCTCCTTCGGCATCGGCTTGAAGCCCTCGGCGCCGGGCGGCGGCGTCTCGACCGACGGCATCTCTCCTTTGTACGGCGTGCGACCGAAGCGCTCGTCGCCGTCGGGATCGCGCAGCGTGCTCAGCGCCCACGCTTCGGTGCCCCATCCGGTGAGCACCGGGCCGCGACGATCCTTCTCGCTCCCATAACGCCCGAGCGTGTGGCAGCTCCCGCAGTGCTTCTCGAAGAGCTCGGGCCCGCGAAGCGACGGATCGCGCCGCATCATCGCGAGCGGTCCGTCCGGCGGAACGCCTTCCATCGCGAGGCGATTCGCGATCGCCGCGCGCTCGTCGGCCTTCACGCGCTCCTTCTGGAACGCCTGATCCGCCGCGTCCGTCCGCGCCGATTGGACCGTGAGCGCCACGGCGTTCAGCACGACGAAGAAGAACGGCGCGAGCACCTTGAGCCGCGGGCGCAGCGCCGTCCCCTCCTTGCGATCGAGCAGCGGCAGCGCGAACAAATACGCGCCCACGAGCGAGGGCAGCACCACCGTGCCGACGAGCTCGAGCGGACCATGGAACCACTTGAGCAGCTCGAACAGCGAGAGGAAATACCACTCGGGCCGCGCGGGGTAGTCGCTCGACGGATCGGCCGGCGCGTCGAGCGGCGCGCCGTGCGCCCGCCACGCGAGGGCGAAGACGACGCCCACCACGACGAGCACCGCGCCGACGTCCTTGGCGAGCTGCTTCGGGAAGAACGCGTCGACGCGCGACGGATCCGCCTTGGCGCTCGGCGTCACGCCGTGACGCCGGAAGAGCGCGACGTGCGCGCCCGCGAGCGCCACGAGGAGCGCCGGAAGCACGAAGACGTGCAACGCGTAGAACCGCGTCAGCGTGAGGCTCCCGTACTCCGAACCTCCTTGCATCAGCTTCTGTGTCGCGTCGCCGACGACCGGCACGGTGCCCGCGATGTTCGTCGCGACGCGCGTCGCCCAGTAACCCTTCTGATCCCACGGCAGGAGATAGCCCGTGAGCGCGAAGCCGAGCGTGATCGCGAGGAGCGCGAGGCCGAGCCACCACGTCACCTCGCGCGGCTTCTTGTACGCGCCGAAGGTCGCGACCTGCATCATGTGCAAGCCGAGGACGATCACCATCGCCTGCGCGCCGAAGTGGTGGAGGCCGCGCACGAGCCAGCCGCCCGTCTGCGTGAACGTGATGTAGTGAACGCTCGCCCACGCCGTCTTGTCGCTCGGCGCGTAGCTCGTCATCAGCGCGACGCCGGTGACGGCCTGCACGAGGAACGTCCCGAGCAGCGCGCTGCCGAACACGTATGCCCAGCGCGCGCCGCCCCGGATCGGCTCGTCGAGCAGGTGCGCGAGGAGCTTCTTGTGCCCGGTGCGCTCGTCGAGCCAGTCGTTCAAGCGCGAGATCACGTCTCCACCTTCTCGGGCACGCCGATGCGGAAGCGGCGGAACTCGACGGCGACGAAGCCGTCTTCGATGCGCGTCGCGAGCGTGTCGAGATCGCGCGGCGACGGCCCGCTCTTGCGCTTGCCGTCGGAGCCGAACGCCGAGGTGTGACACGGGCACGCGAAGCCGCCGGCCTCGGGCGCGGCGTTGACCGAGCAGCCGAGGTGCGGGCACACGGCGGAGAATGCGGTCACGTCGTCGCCGTTGCGCAAGAGCCACACGCTCCCGAGCTCGACGCCGCGCTCGACGGTCCATGCGTCGCGGCGATCGGAGACGATCGCGACACGCTTGGCCTGACCCGGCGTGAGCTCGCCGAGCTTGACGGTGCGCACCCACCGCCCGCTTCCGGCGCCGGCGCCGAGCGGCGCGGCGACGAACGCCGCGGCTGGGATCGCGCTCGCGGCGGCGATCGCGCAGGTGCCTGCGCAGATCGCGAGCGTCAGCGCGCGCCGCGAGGTCTCTTGCGGCTTCGGGGCGGAGCCGTCGGTCGCGCGCGGCGACTCGGGGGACTCGTCGGAGGGTGCGTCGGACACGAACGACACGATCGATGTCTTCGGTCTTCCTGGCAACCCTTCTGTTCATTTGCCGCAGATACAATGGCTCTGCTGACGCCATGGATCGCGACCTCTCACGCTCGGCACTGTTCGCGGCGATCGTCGTGGCGACGGCGTGTCGGCCGACCACGAGCGCGGCGCCCGACGCGCCTCCGCCCGCTCCGTCACCTTCGCTGCCGGCGACGCCGGATGCGGCTCCTCCTCCGACTCCTCCTGCTCCGCCGCCGCCGCGCGCGATCGGCCCGTACGAGCGCCCGTTCGACGGCAAGCGCGACGTCTACTACGTCGTGCCGCGCAAGCCCGGCCCCGCGCGCCTCGTCGCCAACCTCCACGGCGTGTGCAATCCACCGGGCTACGCGTGCGGCTACTGGGTCAACGCGGCCGCCGACGTCGGCTTCCTCGTGTGCCCGACGGGCAACGCGCGCTGCGGACGAGACGGGCCGCCGACGTGGACCCAGCCCGCGGCTGCGATGGACGCCGATCTCGAGAAGGCCATCGCGGTCGTCGACGCGGAGTATCCCGGCGAGATCTCGCGCGAGGGATCGATCCTCACGGGCTTCTCCCTCGGCGCGTACGCCGCCGCGCAGATCGCGCGCGCGCACCCGGGCCGCTGGCCGTACTTGATCCTCACCGAGGCCGACGTGCCGCTCGACGCCGCGCAGCTCCGCGCCGCCGGCGTGAGGGCCGTCGCGCTCGTCGCGGGCGAGATCGGCAATCAGCTCGCGGGCGAGCGGCGCACCGTCGACAAGCTCACGAAGCAAGGCTTCCCCGCGCGCCTCTGGGTGATGAAGGGCGCGGGCCACCACTACTCGGCCGACATCGACGCCATCATGAGCGAGGCGATGGCGTTCGTGGTCTCCGCGGGCGACGCGCCCGACGCCGGCGATCGTTAGCGCGCTATCGCCGAGCGCCCCGGTCATTGACGGTAACCACTCCTCCGCGAAAAACACGGGCGAGCCCCCTGGAACGTCACTTGCTTGGCGGCCGCTGCTCGATTCCTTACGGCGCACGACTGTGCCACTTGAAGCCCGCCCGCGGGCGACGGAGCTCTCGATGAAAAGCAGCCTAATCGCCGGACTCTTCACGTCGTTCGCCGGGGTGATCGTCGCGTGCGGAGCGACCGTGCAGAGTGAGCCACAGCCCGATCCGCCTGTCGCGGACGCCGGGCCGGCGCCCGACGCGAACGCCGACGCACCGACCAAGCCGTCGTCGTGCTCGGCGCCGCTCGTCGATCCCAAGTGCGCGACGCAGACGCCGGCGCCGACCACGCCGGCGGCGGTCGAGACGTTCGTCAAAGACAACGCGATCCCGCTGCGCTGCGACGGCGGAGGCAACGAGGCCGTCTGGGATCTTCGCCCGCTCGTCGATCTCTACGGCGATCAGAAGATCTTCATGATCGGCGAGGTCCACGGATCGAACGAGATCGGGATCGTCAGCTCGCTCGTCTTCGAGGAGCTCGCCGCGAAGAAGCTCGTCAACGTCGTCGCGTTCGAGCTGCCGATGGATCTCGAGCCCGCGCTCCAGCGCTACGTCGACACGGGCAAGGATCCGATGGCCGAGCAGATGATCCGCAGCATGGCGACGAACATGTTCGGCGCGATCCTCCCGAAGAGCGCGCGGGCGCTCGCGGCCAAGGGCGTCGCGCTCCGCGTCGGCGCCGTCGACATTCCGTACGATCCGGCGACGCCCGTCGCCGCCATTCAGGAGGTCGCGGCCAAGCTCACGACCCAGAAAGACGTCGTGCTCGCGACGCTGCCCACGAACGCGACCCCGGGGAACCCGGCCGACGTGCAGGCCGCCAACGCGTACTTCGATCACATCACGAGCAAGAAGACGGAGATCTGCGCCGAGCTCTCGGAGGCAGACTGCGATCGGCTCGTGGCGATGACGCACGCGCTCTGGTGCGTGGTGCTCTCCGACGATCGCGGCGGCAGCGAGCAGTGGTTCGCGCGGCGCGAGCAGGTCATCTACTACAACATGCACGCGAAGATGACGGCGGAGACCGACCGCATGTTCTTGCACATGGGCGCGGCCCACACGAACAAGCTCTCCTTCTCCGCCGGCAGCCGCATGGCGAAGGAGTGGCCGCTCACGAAGGGCAGGGTCTTCTCCGTCGCGCCGGCGTACGGCGACGGGAGCGTCATCTGGTACGGAGGCGACATGGATCTGCCGGGAGAGCCGGAGAGCATCGTCTCCGCGCTCGGCGCCGACGCGCAGCCGTTCTTCATGTCGACGACGCGCCCGAGCGCGACCTGCCAGGCGAACCCGATCCAAGACGAGCCGGAGCAGACGGTGGGCGTCGGCGGCACGCGCGGCGAGGTCTACGACGGCTACATCCACTACGGCAAGCTGACGTCCGAGCGGCGCCCAGGCGACACCAAGCTCTCGCGCGCCGGCGCTTCGCCCAGCGACGGCGCGAGGGCCGCGTCGAGCCTCGACGCGACGTCGGCGCGGATCCTCGCGTTCCGCGCCACGATCGAGCGGCGCGAGCGCGAGGCGCTCACCGCGCGCGGCGTTGGCGCGCGGCGATGATGCCCTCGCGCTCGAGCATCGAGGCGAGGCTCCGGAAGGCCTGCGAGCGCCCGAGCTGCACGAGGTGACCGCCCGGGATCATCAAGATCTCGCACGCGAAGTGGCGCGCGATCCGGCGCGCGTGCGCGCTCGGCGTGATGCGATCGTGCTCGGCCGCGACGACGAGCGTGCGTGAGCGAGGCACGAGCAGCGGGCGCGCGAGCGGGCTCACCACCCAGTTCGCGCGCTCGAGCGCGGCGTGCTGCGCCTCGACCTGCTCGCCGGCGCCGAGCCGGCCTTGCTCGCGCGCGAAGTCGGCGACCGACGCGAGCGGGATCATCGGCATCGCGAAGTCGAGATCGCGCGAGACCGTCGCGAGGAGCGACGTCGTGTAGCCGCCGAGGCTCATGCCCATCACGCCGACGTGCGGCGCGCCGCGCGCGCGCAGCCAGCGCGCGAGCGAGGTGATGTCGGCGACCGCCTGGCGGAAGCCCTCGTTCGTGAAGCGCGGATCGGCGCTCGGAAAGTTCGGCGCGCCTCGTCGCGCGCCCGCGCGCATCGCGTGGAACGGGAGCAAGGGCAGCGCGACGTCGAGGCCGCGGCGCGCGAGCCACGCGATCGGCCACTGCGCCTCTTCGAGCATCCAGTGGCCGCCCATGTATCCGTGGATCGCGATGATCGCGGGCCGCCTCGCGCCGTCGCCCAGGACGAGGCGCGCGCGCGCCGTTCGGTTCTCGATCCGCGCGAGGTACTTGTCGGCGAGGTCGGAGAGGAACGGCGCGAACGGGCTCGGCCACGTCGCGTCGAACGTCTCGACGCCGCGCTCGCGCTTGACCGATTCGAGCCGCGGATCGATCGCCGGCGGGGGCACGAAGAAGCGCTCGGGATCCGCGATGAGCTCCTCGCCATAAGCTCGCTGGATCGCCGCGAGCACCTCGAGGCGCTCCTCGTGCGTGAGGTTCTCCGCGCGCGCGCTGTCGCGCGCGCCGCGCATCTGCATCGCGACGACGACGGCGCGATCCACCGCTCCCACCGCAGTCCCGATGACGCGCCTCCACGGAGCCACGAGATCATTATGACACGTCGCCTTCGGCGGATCGCAATCGCGGTGTAGGCTGCCCTTCTGCATGGCTCGGTTTGCCGTCAATCGCCTCGGCGCGCTCGCGATGCGCGAGGCCTATCGCCGCGAAGTCATCCCCGAGCGCGGCCTGTGGTGGCTCGCCGCGGCCGGCATGCGCGACTGGTATCGCGTCCTCGGAAAGCGCTTGGCGCCTCACTTCGTCGACGACCTCGAAGGCACGCGCGCGCTCCTCTCGCGCCTCAGCGTGCGCATGTTCGAGCGCCGCTGGGACGCGCTGTCGCGAACGCTCCCCCGCCGCCTCCCCGATCGCGCCGATGATCCTCGCGCGGTCGCGCTCCTCATGAGCGCGCTCTACCGCGCCGAGATCGATCCGAAGGCCGCGTGGATCTTCGCCGCGCTCGGCGGCCCGCCGATCACGATCGGCGAGCGCCTCCGCGCGCGCACGCTCCGCGCGAAGCTCGGCGTACGCGCGCGATGGGAGGAGGTCGCGACCCACCTCGGCGAGCTGCTCGTCGTGCTCACCGAAGATCTCCCGGCGCACCTCCCTCACGCGCGCAAGATCCTCGGCGAGGTGTGCTTCGACGCCGGCGCGCGCTACGCCGCGCGCGTCAAGAGCGCGTTCGGCTTCCCCGACGTGCCCGACGATCCGCCCAAGGCCGCGATGGAGATCCTGCGGATGAGCGAGTACGTCTTCCGCGTGAACCCCGAGCACTGGTCGGAGAGCGACGGCCGCTCCGGCTGGCTCGAGGGCACCGCGTGCCCTTGGTACACGCGCCCCGGCTGGAACGGCGCGCACTGCGGGATCTTCGGTCAGTTCCAGTCAGGCATCGCCTCGGTGTTCGGTCTTCGTTATCACCTCTCGAAGACGATCCCGAAACACGGCGGGCAGACCTGTCGCATCGACGTCAAGCCGATCACGTTGCGGCGCAAGGAAGCCTCGACGTGAGCTTCGAGCGCGTATGCCTCATCGGCGCCGGCTCTTCGGGCATCGCCGTGGTGAAGGCCCTCGCCGACGCCGGCGTCGCCTTCGACTGCTTCGAAGCGAGCGATCGGGTCGGCGGCAACTGGGTCTTCGGCAACAAGAACGGGATGAGCGCCGCGTACGAGGGGCTCTACATCAACACGTCGCGCGATCGGATGCAGTACGCCGATCACCCGATGCCGCGCTCGTACCCCGACTTCCCGCATCACACGCAGATCGCGGCCTACTTCGACGACTACGTCGATCGATTCGGGCTACGCGACAAGATCACGTTCGAGGCGAAGGTCGAGCACGCCGCGCTCGAGGGCGATCGATGGCGCGTGCGCGTCACGAAGAACGGCGCCGCCTCCGAGCGCACCTACGACGCGCTCCTCGTCGCCAACGGCCACCACTGGGATCCGCTCTGGCCCGACCCGCCGTATCGCGGCGCCTTCGACGGCCGGCAGCTCCACGCCCACGACTATCGATCGAAGGACGAGCTGCGCGGCAAGCGCGTCGTCGTCGTCGGCATGGGCAACAGCGCGATGGACATCGCGGTCGAGTCGAGCGAGGTCGCGCGGCGAACGTTCCTCAGCGCGCGACGCGGCGTCCACGTCGTGCCGAAGTACATGTTCGGCAAGCCGCTCGATCAGATCGTCACCTCGGCGCGCGTCCCGTGGCGCGTACGGCGGCGCATGGCGGAGACGATCCACAGGCTCGTCGTCGGCGACATGGAGCGCTACGGGCTCCCCAAGCCCGATCATCGCCTGCTCGAGGCGCACCCGACGATCTCGGGCCGCATCCTCGATCGCCTCGGCCACGGCGCGATCACGCCGAAGCCCAACGTCGCCGCGCTGCGCCCGAAGGCGGTCGAGTTCGCCGACGGCACCGTCGAAGAGGCCGACGTCATCGTCTGGTGCACCGGCTACAAGGTCACGTTCCCCTTCTTCGACCCTCGCTTCGTCTCCGCCGAAGGCAACGATCTCCCCCTCTTCTTCCGCGTCTTCCACCCGAAGCACCGCGGGCTCATGTTCGTCGGGCTCCTCCAGCCGCTCGGCGCGATCATGCCGCTCGCCGAGGCGCAGGGAAAATGGATCGCGAAGTACCTGCGCGGCGCCTACGCCCTCCCCGACGCGCGCGAGATGCAGCGCTTCATGGACGACGAACGCCGCGCCATGTTCGCCCGCTACGTCCCTTCGAAGCGCCACACGATGCAGGTCGACTTCGACGACTACCTACGCGATCTCGATCAAGAGCTCCGCCGCGGCGAAAAACGAGCGATCAGAACACGTAAGGGTTCGCGCCCGCAGTGATGAGCTTCTCGGCGTGACCGTGAAGCGTGACCTTGCGGCCACCGCCCTCCACGTGGACGCGCGCGTCGGTGACGTTGGCGACCGCCTCGTGGCCCCCGAGCATCACGATCAGGCGGTGATCGGTGTCGGGCGCGACGTCGACGCCGACGAGGTGACCCTTGGCGTCGAGGAGCAAGCGCGCGTCGTGGTCGCCGTTGAGCTCCGGCCTCGCCCCCGCTTCGGCGTAGACGAAGACCTTACCCAGGGCGGGATCGTGCGCGTAGCTCGTCGCGCGCGTCTCGGGGAGCATGGGCCACATCCTAGGCACGGAACGGACGGGGCGCCACTCACGATCGCAGGAAGCCCTGCGCCGTCCCTAGGAATCGTCCACGGCCGAGCGCGTGATCGACGACGGGCCGCGGGTAGGTGCGGCCGAGCGCGACGCCTGCCTTCGCCAGCTCGGCTGCCGGCGCCTCCCAAGGTCGATGGATGAGGCGCGCGGGCAGCTTCGCGAGCTCGGGGACCCACGCGCGAACCCAAGCGCCCTCGGGATCGAAGCGCTCGCCCTGCGTGATCGGGTTGAAGACGCGAAACCACGGCTGGGCATCGACGCCACATCCCGCCGACCACTGCCATCCGAGATCGTTGTTCGCCCAGTCGCCGTCGGTCAGAAACTTCATGTAGTGCGCCTCGCCGCGACGAAAGTCGACGAGCAGGTGCTTGCAGAGGAAGCTCGCCGCGATCATCCGCGCGCGGTTCGGGACGAAGCCCTCGGCGAGGAGCTGTCGCGCTGCGGCGTCGACCACCGGGTAGCCCGTCGTGCCGTCCGCCCACGCGCGCCATCCTTTCTCGTCGCGACGCCACGGAAAGCGCGCCCACTCCGATCGGAACGGCCGCTCGAGGACGTGCGGCCTCGAGCGGAGCACGTCGTACGCGAGCTCGCGCCACACGAGCTCGTTCGAGAACGAACGCCAGGCCTTCGGATGATCTTCGAGCGCGTCCTTCGCCGCGTGCCAGACGGCGCGCGCCGAGAGCGTGCCGAACTTGAGATCCTGCGAGAGCCGGCTCGTTCCGCGAAGGTCGAGCCGATCGCGCAGCTCGTGGTAGCGCGACGCGGGGCCGCGGAGGAAGCGCGAGAGGCGCTCGCGCGCGGCGCGCTCGCCGCCGGGCACGAGCCGCGGATTGTGCTCGAGGCCGAGCGCGCGCAGCGACGGCACGCGATCTTCGAGCGCGCGCACCTCCGCGGGGAGCACCCGCGGCAGGGGAGGGAGCGATCGCGGCGCTCGCTTCGGTCGATCGATCGTGACGGTCTTGGCGAACGCGCGCGCGAACGGCGTGAAGACGGAGAACGGCTGCCCGGCGCCGGTGAGGATCTCGCCGGGCGCCGCGAGCGTCTCGCCCTCGTAGAGGACGAACGGCACCTCGCCGAGCGCGAGGGTCACGCGTCGATCGCGCTCGACGCCGAAGGGCTCGCTCCACCGATGGGCCACGACGCGATCGACCTTCAGCGCGCGCGCGACGCGCGGCACGATCTCGACGCTCTTGCCCGAGACGACGAGCAAGCGCGAGCCGAGCGCTTCGATCGACTCGCCGAGCGCCTCGATCGACGCGAGCAAGAACTGCATCCGGTGGGGCAGCTCCCTCGCGCGCGCCGGGGCGAAGAAATAGGGATCGACGACGAACAGGGGAACGACCTCTCCGGCCTTCGCCGCGTCGATGAGCGGCGTGTGGTCGGCGACGCGCAGGTCTTTTCCGCGAAACCAAACGAGCGTCCGCATCACCCTCCGTACTACTCTTCTCGGGCCTTGCTCGTCACGATCCTCACGATCGCGGAGCTGTTCTACGTCGTCGTCCTCGCGACGTGGATCCTCTTCGAGAAGCGATCGCCGATCGCGACGATCGCCTGGATCCTCGCGCTGATCGCGCTTCCGTACGTCGGCTTCGTCGTCTTCTTCCTCCTCGGACCCCGGCGCCTGATTCGCAAGCGCCTCAAGCACCGGCGCGCGCGCGGCGCCGTCACGGCGACGACGCCGCTCGGGGCGAGCGAGCCGCCACCGGCGGAGCTCGATCCGCGCGTCGAGCAGCTCGCGCTCCTCGCCAAGCGCAGCGGCGAGCCGCCGGCGGCGCGCTGCGAAGAGGTCGAGATCTTCCACGACGCCGCGTCGACCTACGACGCCATCGAGCGGGCGATCGAAGCGGCGCAGCATCACGTCCACTTCGCCTACTACATCCTCGATCCGCGCCGGAGCGGCACGCGCTTCCGCGACGCGTTGATCGCGCGCGCCAAGGCCGGCGTGACGGTACGGGTGCTCGTCGATCACGTCGGGTCGAGCGCGATCGGCAACGAGTGGCTCCGCCCGATGCGCGCGGCTGGGATCAAGTTCGCGCGCTTCAACGAGGTGAGGTTCCCGCGCATCCGAAGCCGGCTCGACTTCCGCAACCATCGCAAGATCGTGGTCTGCGACGGCTGCGTCGGGTTCACCGGCGGGATCAACATCTCCGACGACTACCTCCCGCTGCCCGGAGCGAAGATGCCGGCGGCCGATCGATTGCGCGAGCGGCGCAAGGCCAAGGTGGGCCACGCGGGTCCGTGGCGCGACACGCACGTCCGCTTCACCGGCGACGCGGTGCGCTGGCTCCAGCTGACGTTCCTCGACGACTGGTACTACGCGACGGGCTACGCGACGCGCGACAAGGAGTACTTCCCTGCGCCGAAGCGCGCGGGCGCGCACCTCGTGCAGATCGTCGGATCGGGACCTGACCGCGACGTCGAGCCGATCCAGAAGCTCTACTTCGCCGCGATCGCCACGGCGCGCGAGCGCGTCTGCGTGACGACGCCCTACTTCGTCCCCGACGACGCGATCCTGACGGCGCTCACGACCGCGGCGATGCGCGGCGTCGACGTGCGCGTGCTCGTTCCTCGTCGCTCCGACTCGCTCGTCGTCACCGCGGCGGCGCGCTCGTACTACGACACGATCCTCGCCGCGGGCGTGCGCGTCTACGAGTATCAGCCCACGATGATCCACGCGAAGACGCTGGTGGTCGACGACTACTTCGCCGCCGTGGGAACCGCGAACATGGATAACCGCAGCTTCCGCCTCAACTTCGAGGTGAGCGCGATCCTCTACGGCGCCGAGCACTGCGAGACGCTCGCGACGCAGTTTCGCAACGATCTCCAGGCCTCGAAGGAAGTGAAGCTCGCCGCGCGGCAGTCCATCCCGCTGCGATGGCGCTTCGCCGAAGCGGGCGCGCGCGTGCTCTCTCCTCTCTTGTGAGAAAAGCACGCAACTTTCTCGGGCGAGCGGCCGATGGGCCGCCATGTCCACCGTCACGGAGCGCCGACGCGACCCGATCTCGACGACGTCCTACGAGCCGGCGGGCGACGCCGCGCCGGCCACGCTGCGCGCGCCATCGGCATCGCCCGACGCGAGGCTCAGGCAGACGATCGAGCGCGCGCCCGTCTCGACCGAGTACGGAGCCTTCCTCGCGCAGCTCCGCTCTCCTTCGTCCGTGCACGCCGAGCTCGTCAGCCCGACGCTCCGCAGCAGCCGCGACGTGGCCATCCAGCAGCGCCTCGACGCCTTTCGCGACCGCTTCTCGGGTCCGTACGACATCGCCGGCGCCAAGGTGGTCGCGCCGCCGATGTTCCGGATGAACACGCCCAACTCCGGCAACGCCGCGAAGGCGAAGGCGCACGCCGCCGAGCTCCACGAGATCTGCGCGCGCGCAGGTGTGGCTTCGGCCGCCGGGCCCGCAGGGGTCGGCCGCCCCACGCCGGAGCAGCTCGTGAAGGTGACGCAGGCGCTCCTCGACGCCGGCAAGCTGCCGCCGCCCGACGAGCAGCACGCGACGCTCGCCGATCGCATCCGCGGCATGCAGTGGGAGTGGGGTATCGGGGTCGACTGCGCGGGCTACACGCAGCAGGCGGCCGCCGACGCGCACGGCGCGGCCGGCTCCGCGTTCAAGGCCAACCTCACGGGCGACATCTTCAGCGGCATGATGAACGACACGCGCTTCACGTCGGTGCACATCACGCAGATCCGACCGGGCGACGTCATCCACCTCGACTCACCGAAGCGCGGTGAGGTGGGGCACAACGTCATCTGCCGATCGCACGCCCAGCTCGACGAGGCGACGCGGGCGCGGATGTTCGGCGCGGAGACAGGCGCGATCGGCAAGGCCTTCCTCGCCGGCAAAGGGCCGTTCCACACCTTCGAGGTCGACTCGTCGTGGGGCGCCGGCAACGGAAGCATGCACGGCGGCTTCCGCCGCGACACCTGGCTGTTCGACGAGAGCACGTTCACGTGGGCGTCGTATCCGGCGGGCGACCGATCGCTCCCACTCCACGTCGATCCCATGACCGGCCCACAAGACGAGCTGTTCGGCGGCGCGTTCCGCCCGAAGGAGGAGCGATGAGGCTCCTCCGTGCCCTCGTCACGATCGCCGCCCTCGTCACGGCGTGTCGTGGCGAGCAACGCCCCGTGGACGCGGATGCGTCGACGCCCGCGAGCAACGCAGGAGCACTCCCCCGCCCCGATCTCCGCGTGCCGAGGCTCACGTCGCTGTCGCGTCGAGCGTCGAGCTTCGTCGACGTGGCGCCCGGAAAGGCGCCCGACGCCGATCACCCCGCGGGCACCGTGTACGTCGCCGCCGTGCTCGCCAACCGCGAACGCGGAGAGGCCACGCTCTTCGAGTGGGACGTGGCGCGCGCCGGCGCCGTCGATCCCGAAGGGGCGCTCCTCTACAGCGAGAGCGACAAGCAAGACAACGGCAAGTCGGCGGAGGTACGCATCGCGACGACGCGCGACAAGGTGTTCATGGCCGTCACGTTGGAGATAGGCGGCCGGTTCACCGTGCTCGGGAGCTCGCCGCTCCGCGACGTGCACGGCCACCCACACGCCGCTTACCTCCCGCCCGCGAGGAACATCTCGCTCGAGACCGACGGACGCTGGCTCGCGGTCGCGTACGAGCGCACCGACTACACGCCGCCGGACGCAGAGCTCCCGCGCGGCGGCGTGGCCCTCTACGACGCCGCGACGATGAAGCGCGTCGCGGCCGTTCCCCTGCGGGCCGCGCGCGAGAGCCAGGTCCGGTACGACGTCCTCGAGATGATGAACGGTCGCCTCTTCGCGGCGGAGGCCAACAACGAGGTCGTCCGCGTCATCGAGCTCGCCATGCCGTCGCTCACGATCGTGCGGAAGGTGGAGGTGAAGATCCCGACGGCGTCGAACAGCAGCCACCGCGTTCAGCTCACGAGCGGCCGCGGGCATCTCGAGGTCCTCTGCCGCGACGTCCTCGTCGAGCTCACCCCCGATCTCGAGATCGTCGAGAAGCGAACGTTCCACACCGACGAGGTCGCCTTCGGGCCCGCCGGCGAGCGCCTGACCCCCGTCGGCCTCGAGGCGCCCGGCGTGCGAGGCGACTTCGTCCCCGACGCGCGCGCGTCGGCGTCGTGCACGCCGTCATGGGCCGGCGCCTATCCGCTGCTCGCGTGCAGCGTCGACATGGAAGGCATCCGCGTCGCGCGCCTCGCGCCGCGTTGACGCGACCTCTCCTTCCAGGAGTTGGAGACGACTAACGCCGGCGGCGGCGAGCGACGAGCGACGCGAGGGCGAGCGCGGCGACGGCGGAGGCCGTGCCGGAGAGGCCCGTGACGGGCGCCGCGGAGCAGCCACCGCCGCTCGAGCTGCTCGAGCCCGGCGTCGACGACGCGGATCCGGACGTGCTCTCGCCCGGGATCTCGGTCAACGACGTCCACTTGATCGCGCCGCAATCGACCTCGACGTCGAGCGTCGCCGGCGCCGGCGAGGTGCTCACGCCGGCGATCGCGGCGGCGAGCGAGACGCGCACGACGCGCTTCTCGCGGTGGAGCGCGCCGTTCTCGACGCACGCCGAGCCCGTGTTGGCCGTAAACGAGATCTTCTTCGACGACGCGCCGCCGTTGCGCGCGCCGCCGGTCGCGCCGTCGACGGAGAGCTTGAGCTGCGTCGCCGGGAGGAACGCGCGGAGGCCCTCGCTCGGTTCGAGGTCGATCGTCTCGACGCCCGTCGGCGGGTTCTTCGGGACGTGAACGAGCGTGCCGACCGTCGTCGGGAAGTCGACCGGCGCGGTCAGCGTGAGCGGGATCTCGTAGGGCTGCTGCTCCATCGTCCCGCAGTTCGCCCCGAGCTCCACGCTGTACGCGCCCGGCGTGTTGCTCGGCAAAGGAAGAATACGGAGGCCGTTGACGTCGTTCGAAGGCGCCGCGAACGGCAGGCGCTCGGTCGACGAGATGAGCTCGGCGTTCACCGTGAGCGGGCCGCTCGTGGTCGTCTCGACGATCAGCAGCGCGGGCGCGTTCGAGGGGATCATGACGCCGTCGGCGCCGGCGTTCGCGATCGACACCTGACACGCCGGCGCCGGCGCGCCGAGCGCAGCGTCGGCGTGCGCGAGATGCGCGTAGCCCGTGAGGCCGAGGACGGAGAGCGTGGCGACGGCGAGGCGCTGAATGCGGAGCATGCGCGCCCTGCTGCAGGAGGTGTGCCCCTCGGCGAGCACACCGCAGACCCCACGAGAAACGACGAGAATCGACGCGCCGCGGGCGCGCCCGATGATCGCCCGATCGGACATCGAGCCGCGTGGCACAACCCGGCACCCCTCGAATCAGCCGCAAGATCCGCCGAAAAACGAGCCTTCGGGCTTGGCACGCCGCGGGCATGTGTACCCCGCATGCTCCACCAGCCCCGCGTCCTCCTCCTCGGTCTCGCCGCGCTCGCCGCCCTCGGCATCACGACCCTCGCGTGTGGGGCGGGCACCCAGATCGACGATCCGCAGCCGAACGTGGAGGTCGTCTCCCCGAAGAGCGGGCTCAAGGTGGGCGCGACGATCTCGTCGGTCTCCCTCGGCGACGGATCGGCCGCGAGCCTCCAGCTCGCGTTCTTCGCGAACGAGGCCTCGGCGGCGGCGACCGTCTCGATCAAGAGCCTCGTGCTCGTCGACGCGAGCACCAAGGCGACGGTCGATACGCTCACGTCGAGCAACCCGCGCGTCTGGAGCGGCGCCAGCTACGAGCCGTGGAACGAGCGCGTGACGCCGGGCGGCGATCTCAAGGCGAGCTACCAGCTCACGACGCCGTCGTGGTCGAAGATCGACTCGAACGGCGCCGTCGGCAGAGGATCGTCGCGCTCGTACTCGACGCCGTTCAGGCTGATCGTGACGCTCGAGATCGACGGCGTCGAGGTCGTCCTCGAGTCGAGCGAGCTGCACCGCGAGCCCGTCGCGGTGACCTGATCGCGCAGCGCTCTTTCTCACGCGCGCGGCTTCGAAAGTTCGTCCACAGGCTCCCGGTCCGCTGAAACCACGCGCAGCGCGCGTTGTCCACATCGCACGCACAGGCAGCCTCGCGGGATGTCCACAGCGTGTCCCCAGGCGGTGGGTTGCGCGGCGCGCGACAGGGCCGTAAGCCCCGTCGCCATGCAACAGACCAACGTCGATCGCGCCCTCGCCGCACTCGAAGAGCAGCACGCCGATGATCCGGAGCGCGTCGAGCTGCTCCGGCGCACGCGCCGCTTCAAGGCGAGCTGGCTCGAGCTCGGCGAAGCCCTCACCGAGGTCAAGCGCGCGAAGACGTGGGAGCGATGGGGCTACGACAGCTTCGAGTCGTACGCGAAGGCGGAGCTGAAGCTCCGCATGGAGACGGTCGAGAAGCTGACCGGATCGTACATGTTCCTCCACAAGCGCGCGCCCGAGGTGCTGCGGCGCGATCCGATCGAGCGCGACATCCCGAGCTATCAAGCCATCGACTTCCTGCGCCGCGCCGAAGAGCGCGCCGAGCAAGACGACAGCGTGTCCGCAGACACGATGGTCGAGGTCCGCAAGAAGGTGCTCGAGGACAACGTGCCGATCGCGACGGTCGCGCGCCTCTACAAAGACACGCTCTTCCCCGTGAGCGAGTCCGACAAGAAAGAGAAAGACCGCCAGACGATCAAGAGCACCGCGACCAAGCTCCGCGATCTGCTCGCGGAGACGAACGCCGTCCCGCGGCGGCTCGCGTCGACGGTCGGCAGCGCGCTCGACGAGCTCTTGAGCGAGATCGGCAGCGAAGCCAAGGCCGCCTGACGGTCACGTGACGATCGTCACTGGAGCTCGATCACCGTGATCGAGTACGGCGGCAGCTTGCCCTCGAGGCGGCCGCCGCCGAGCTTCATGTCGCCGGCGATGAAGCCCTGATCGCCGCCCGCGTAGACGAACGATTTCGCCGCGCCCACGGCGCACCCGCGGAGCTCGATGTTCGCGTCGTACGGGCGATCGGCGCTGAAGTTGAGCGCGACGAGCACCCACTTCTTGCCGGCCTCGTCGCGCGACGCGTACAGCGACGTTCCGCTCGGCGAGCTCGACGGCACGATGCGATCGAGGAACCGCCCGCCCTCGCCGTCGTAGTTGCGATAGGCGCGGAACGCCCAGTACGCCGGCTTCGGCTTCTTCGGATACGTCCAGTAGAACGCGTGGCTCACGCCGAAGACCGCGAAGCGCCCGAGCGCTTCGGCGAGGGCGACGCCGCCGGCCGGGTGCGCCTCGGCGCCGAAGTTGTACTCGCCGATCTGGAAGCCGCGCCCGGGGTAGTTCTGGGCGATGAGCTCCTTCATCCGCGGGATGAGGTAGACGGCCTCCTTGATCCACGACTCGTCTTCGTAGTTGCGATCCCAGAGCGAGCGCGTCGTGCGAAAGCGCACGTCGTTCGTCTTGCGATCGGTCTCGCCGCCGCCGTCGCCGCCCGCGCCGTCGGGCCCTTGGACGTTGTCGGCCTGCGGGTAGATGTGAACGTCGAGGACGTCGAGCACGCGCACGCCCGTCTTCTTCTCGTGCTCGGCGAGCTTCTGGAGGTACCAGGCGAGGAGCGGCACGTCGCCGTGCGCCTTGCGATCGGGCTTGTTGCGGAGGCCCTCGTCGTGATCTTTGGTGCTGTAGAAGTACTCCCACCAGCCGAACGACGCCGGACCCGCGATGATCGCGTCGGGATCGGCCTTGCGGATGGCGGTGCCGAACGCGATCGTCTTCTCGAGCAGCTCGTCGTACGTCATCGGCGAAGGGTGCACGTCGCGGTGCGTGGTGCTCCAGAGGCCGGGCTCGTTATCGAGGATGTACTCGTACACGAGCCGCTTGCCGCGCTTCGCGTCGGCGGCCTTGATCTTGGCGACCCACTCGCCGACGTCTTCGGGCGTCACCTTCACGCTCGTGCGCGTCGGATCCGGCGCGGGCAGGATCGTCTTGCCGTCGGGCTTCTTGCCGTTGCCGAGATCGGGGCGCTCCGGCGCTGTCTTCTCCTGCGGGCCGAGGGCGGCGACGGGGAACGATCCGCTCGTCGTGTCTTTCGCGACCCATCCCATGATCGGCACGGTGATCGCGGCGAAGCCGCCTTTGTCGGCCGCCTTGCCGAGGAAGACCTCGTACGAGTCGATCTGCACGTTCTGGTAGAACCAGTCGTGCGCGGTGTTCCACGCGTTGCCGAGCTTCCAGTTGTAGCGCGTGGTCGTGTTGCCGCCCCATCGATGCGCCGCCGCGCCGAGATCTTTGTCGCCGTCGGCCCACGCGACGCCGAAGATCGTCGGGCTCACGGGCTGCCCGGCGCTCTTGCAGTCGACCGCCATGGGTGTCATCGCGTTGATCTTCCCCTTGAGCGGCATCGGCCCGGCGATGTTCGCGGCGAGCACCTCGGTGATCACGGCTTCTGCCTGCATCTTGCCGCCGTCGGGCATCACGATGACGGGCCCGACCGCCGCGGCGTCGACGGCCTCCGGCGCCTTCGTCTCCGGCGCTTTGCCGCAGCGATCGCAGCCGCCGAAGGCGACGACGACGAGGGGCGCGAAGAGGATCTTGCGAATCGTCAAGGCAGGTCTCCCGAGAGGATCACCAGATCGGCATACGCGCGCCAGGCGGCTTCGAGCAAGTCGAGGCGCCTCGCGACCGCGAGCGCGAGGTCGCGCTTGGCGAGGAGCGCGCGCTGCAGCTCGATCTTTCCGAGCTTGTAGGCCTCCTGCGAGGCGCTGACGGCGCGCTCGAGCGCGGGCATGCCCGACTTGTCGACCTCCTCGACCGCCTTGACGACGGCGACGAACGCGTCGCGCGCGGCGCGCAGCCGGCTCTCCACGATCGTGTGGTAGAGCCCGAGCTGCCGATCGGCGTTCGAAACGCCGGCCTCGCCGCGCGCGATCTCCCCCTGGAATCGGCGCGTGATCGGGAACGTGATCACCGCGCCGAGGCCGAAGCGCGCCTCGCCGAGGCTCCCGTGGCCGGCGAGCACTTCGAGCGAGACAGGCTGGATGACCTCGCGCTTGTAGCGGTCGGTCGACGCGTGCCAGTACTCGCGCTCGCGCTGGAGGCGAACGATGATCGGCGCGTGCGCGGCCATCTTCGCGAGGTACGCGTCGTCCCACGAGCCGCGGAGCGACGGCGGCGTGATCACGACGTCGGCCGGCGGCGCGTCGTGTCCGCCGCCCCCGATGAGCTGGTCGAAGCGCGCCTTCGCCGCGGTGACGCGCAGCGCGGCTTCGGCGCGCGACTGGACCCAGCGCGCGACCTCGGCGTCGGCGAGCGACTTCTCGTAGATCGTGGTGTCTTTCGCCTCGAGTCGCCCCGCGAAGTACTTCGCCTCTTCGCGCGCGTTCTGCTCGCCGTTGACCGCGGCGACGACGCGCGCGTTGCCGACGACGACCTCGCCGTAGGCGGCGACGACGCTGCCGATCGCGATCGCCCGCGCGTCGGTGACGCCTTGCTTGCGCCAGCCGATGAGCTTCTCCGCCTCTTCGATGCGCTTGCCTCGCTGGCCCGCGATGTCGATCGGAATATAGGTGAAGGTGAGCGCCTGCACCGTGCCCGTCGTGCCGCCGTTCCACCCGCGGTCGACCTGGACGTCGGTGTACGGGTTGCCGATCGCGCTCTGTCGCGCACCGGTCATCTGCGCGTTCGCGACGCCGAGCTCCCCCTCCGCCTCGACCACCATGATCGCCCTCTCGCGCCCCATCTGGATCGCGCGCTCGAGCGTGGGAAACTCCGCGCGGGCGGCCGGGCCGTGCAACGTCAATGCGGCGAACGCGACGGCGGCCGCGATCTTCGCTCCGAGGCAATGACGATTCTGCATCGAGTGACCTCTCGGCGCGCGTCTCCGCGCGCGTTCAGGGGGTGAGCGGAACGCTCAGCGCGCGTCTCCGCGCGTCCAGGGGGCTGAGCGGTACGCTCAGCGCGCCACTCTAACGCACTCGCGGGCGCGTTCGGCAGCCGCATGCAGATCGCACGGCGGGTGCGTTGCAGACATCCACAACCTGTGTTCGCCCGTTCGCAGGATCGTCATTTTTTCATTGAGGCGATCCCGGACCGGGGGCAAAGAGCGGCCATGCTCAGCATCGACCTGACGGGGAAGCGTGCGTTCGTCGCGGGCGTGGCCGACGACGGCGGCTTCGGGTTCGCGATCGCCAAGGCGCTCGCCGAAGCGGGCGCGAGCGTGTGCGTCGGCACCTGGCCCCCCGCGCTCGGCATCTTCACGACGCTCCTCCGCCGCGGGAAGCTCGACGAGTCGCTCGCGATGCCCGGCGGGCAGAAGCTCGCCTTCGAGCGCATCTACCCGTTCGACGCCGAGTTCGACACGCACGGCGACATGCCCGAAGAGATCCGCGAGAACAAGCGCTACAAGGAGCACGGCGACGTCAGCATCCAGGGCGCGATCGATCGCCTGAAGGCCGACTTCGGCGACGCGTGCGTCGACGTGGTCGTGCACTCGCTCGCCAACGGCCCCGAGGTGAAGAACGTGCTGCTCGAGACGAGCCGCAGGGGCTACCTCGGCGCGATCGGCGTGAGCGCGTACTCGATGGTGTCGATGGTGCAGCGCTTCGGGCCGATCATGCGCAAGGGCGGCTCGTTCCTCTCGCTGTCGTACATGGCGAGCGAGCGCGTCATCCCCGGCTACGGCGGCGGCATGAGCTCGGCGAAGGCCGCGCTCGAGAGCGACACGCGCGTGCTCGCGTTCGAGGCGGGCCGGCGATGGGGCCACCGCGTCAACTGCATCAGCGCGGGTCCGCTCGCGTCGCGCGCCGCGAGCGCGATCGGCTTCATCGGCCAGATGATCGAGTACTGCAAGGTGAACTCGCCGCTGCCCGAGGCGCTCGACGCGCGCGAGGTCGGCGGCGCCGCGGCGTTCCTCGCGAGCCCGCTCGCGAGCGGCATCACCGGCTCGACGGTCTACGTCGACAAGGGCTTCGCCGCGATGGGCAAGGCTGTCTAGCTGGGGCTTCCGCCCCCTCGCGCGCTCGCGCGCGCGAGCCTCCCCCGGCTGCCGCTCCATCCGGACCGGCGTGTGCGCCTTCGGCGCAACGGCGCGCCAGGCGCGCCGCGGCACGCCTGGGTCGACGCGAGGCTTCATGCACCTTCCAAGCGGCGAAGGGCTCTGCCTCGGCGCGCGGCTCGTGCGTCAGCGGCAGGTGCCGTTCGAGCAGTCGAGCGGCGCGCAGCAATCGAAGGGCGTCGCGCAGAGGCCGTAGAGATCGGCGCAGCTCCCTCCGCTGCTCGTCGTTCCGCTCGATCCCGGCGGCGGATCGACGGGCTCGCTGTCGATCGCCGCGGCGTCAGCCTGGCCGGGCGTGCTCGACGGATCGCCGCAGAAGCCCTCGCGACAGATGGTGCCCTGCGGACAATCGGGATCGACGTTGCACCGCTGCTCGCCGTTGTCGCACGCCGAGGCGGAGAGCGTCGCCGCCACCGCCAAGAACGTCGACGTCACGAGGAGGGTGGGCCTCACGTCCGCAACCCTAGCAGCAACCCTCGCCTGGCAGGGCGCATGGATCGTCGAAGTCCCACCTAGGGAAGAGCCCCCAAAATCGGCTTTAAACATGCACTTGGAGACGCGCGAAGGACGCTCGTGCACAACCCGACGGCGAATGGTCCTGCTAGAGAAAAGGCATGGCACGCGTGACCACGATGATCGGTGTGGCGCTGGTCTCGACGATGGCGATCGGCTTCGTCGCTTGCGGATCGGTCGGCCCTGGCTCGGGCTTCCCGAACGGCGACGGCGACGGCAACGATCAGACGAGCAGCGGCGGCCCGCTGCTCGGCCCTGGAGGCAACGACGGGGGCGCGAAGCCGTGCGTCGGCCTCGAGTGCCAGATCGTGAGCTGCGCGGGCGGCGCGACGACGACGCTCACCGGCAAGGTCTACGCACCCGAAGGCACCGTCCCG
Source organism: Labilithrix sp. (assembly GCA_019637175.1). GTDB lineage: Bacteria > Myxococcota_A > Polyangia > Polyangiales > Polyangiaceae > Labilithrix. The sequence goes on from JAHBWD010000008.1 coordinate 44,998, forward strand.
CTCTACAACGCGATCGTCTACGTCCCCAACGCGCCGGTCGACGCGTTCGTGAACGGCGTGACGTGCGACAAGTGCGGGAAGGTCAGCGGCTCGCCGATCGTGACGGCGCTCACCAACGAGAAGGGCGAGTTCAAGCTCGAGAACGTTCCCGCGGGCACCGACATCCCCGTCGTCATCCAGATCGGAAAGTGGCGGCGCCAGATCAAGGTCTCCACCGTCAACCAGTGCGTCGAGAACGCGATCCCCGCCGGCGAGACGCGCCTGCCGCGCTCGCGCGTCGAAGGCGACATCCCGCAGATCGCGCTCACGAGCGGCAACGCCGACTCGCTCGAGTGCTTCCTTCGCAAGCTCGGTCTGACCGATCCCGAGTTCACCGCGCCCACCGGCCCCGGGCGCGTCCACTACTTCACCGGCAACGGCGCGACCCTCACCGGCGGCACGCCCGCCGCGGCCACGCTCTGGAACAACCTCGAGACGCTCAAGAAGTACGACATCGCCGTGCTCTCCTGCGAAGGCTCCGAGCGCACGGGCGACAAGCAGGCGTACTACGAGAACATCAAGAACTACCTCGACGCGGGCGGCCGCGCGTTCGCGTCGCACTTCCACTACGTCTGGTTCCGCTACGGACCGAACCCGCTGCCGACCACGGCGGCGTGGGCCAACCCGCCGAACACGAGCGGCCCGTACGCGATCGACACCGACTTCCCCAAGGGCAACGCCTTCGCCGACTGGCTCGTCAACGTCGGCGCGTCCACCACGCGGGGAACGATCGCGCTCGAGGCCGTCCGCAACAGCGTCGGCGACTCCGCGCCGGCCGTCTCGCGCCGCTGGATCCACTCGCCGTCGCCGACGACGGCGAAGTACTTCACGTTCAACACGCCCATCGGCGTCCCGCCCGACAACCAGTGCGGCCGCGCCGTCTTCACCGACGTTCACGTCTCGGTCCAGGGCGCGACGGGCACCTTCCCGAACTTCTGCAACAACAACCCGCTCAACGCGAACGAGAAGGCGCTCATCTTCCTCTTCTTCGATCTCTCGTCGTGCGTGCAAGACGAGTCGAAGCCGCCGGTGCTCCCCGGCCCGAAGTGAGGCGCGCCGCTCGAGCTCGTCAGAAGAGCTCGTGCGAGACGATCCGAACGCCGGTCGAGAACCATAGCGGCAGCACGTTGTCGCCCCAGAGGCCTTCGCCCCAGGTGCCGTCGAGCTGGAGGTGATCGTTGAAGATGATCCGGAAGCCCGCCTGGTAGGCGCCACCCGCGCCCTGCACGTAGGGATCGCCGGAGAAGATCTCGGCGATGAGGTGGAAGTCGAAATACGTCTCGACCTGCGCGCCGAAGCCCCACGTGAGCTTCGCCGGAGCGAGACCCGGCGCGGCGATCGTCGAGACGCCGACGTTGGCGTGGATGAGGAAGTCGTCTTCCTTGATGAACGCCTGCGTCACCGCGATGTACGAGAACGCGCTCCAGCCGGGCGCTTCGAAGCCGCCGCTGCCCGCGGGCGAGACGCCGCCGACGGCGATCGCGACGCCCGGCGGCTCGTTGGGGACCGACTCGAGCAAGAGGAACTTGCCTTGAACGAGCGGAGCGCCGACGCCGTACGTCGGACGATCGGGGTGGAGGCGGAAGCCGTTGACGCCGTGAACGCCGCCGAGCGTCAGCTCGAGCCAGTCGGTCGGACCGACCGCGGGCAAGAGCCAGTGTTGGAGGCTCGTTTTGTCGCGGCGCAGCCACGTCTCGACTTGGACGTGGCCCTTGCCGGCGACGTGCGCGTCATCGGTGATGAACGGACGAATCGCGCGCGCGGGCGGCGCAAAGGCCATCGCGCCGAGGAGAACGCCCGCTGCGATCGCTCGCATCGCGGCCAGCGTATCACGCTCGATTCATTTCGAGGGGACGTCTGCGCAGCAGCGGAAGCCCTGTTGGTAGAACGTGTGCGTCTCGTCGTGCGCCTTCGTCGCCGGACGGCATCGCGTGCGAACCGGGCCCCAGTAGCCGCCCTTGAGGACGCTCGGGCGCTCGCCCGCGATCGACGACTTCGTCCACTCGTCGACGTTGCCGGTCAAGTCGTACACGCCCGACTTGCTCTTGCACGAAGCGCGTGAGCCGCTCGGGAGGCCCTGCCACAGGCGATCGAGCTCCTGCGACGCGCGGCTCCGGGGGATGAGCCCGTTGCCGTCGAACTTGCGCCACGGACGATCGTTCAAGCACGCGTCGGGATCGCGGCTGTAGCCGTTGGGATACGGCGTCGCCTCTTCGCCTTCGCATGCGAAGGTCCACTCGTCTTCGGAGCAGAGGCGCTTGCCCTCGGCCTTGCAGGCGTCGCGCGCCTCGTACCAGCTCACCATGATGATCGGCCACTCACCCTTGCGGTTCGGGTACTCGTACCGATCCATGCAAACTGCAATCGATTGCGTCGGCAGCTCCTTCGCCAGCGTGAGCCACTTGTCGCGATCGTATTCGGCGCAGCGCTCGGGCCACTTGCGATCGATCCACTTCGTGCACGCCTGGAGCTGGAGATCGTCGAGCATGAAGTGCTGCTTCATCTTGCCCTGGACGTGCACCATCCCGACGGGGCAGCTCCCGCGCGTCTTCTCGCGCGCGTCGGTGACGCTCGGATCTTCGCCGCGCGGTCCGCTGATCTGCCAGTGCTTGCCGCCCATCACGAGGTTCCACTCGCGCGCGACGCCGGGGAGCTGCAGCAAGCTGCTCGCGCCGCTCGCGCCGCTCTCGACCTCGATGGTGATCGGACGCTCCTGATTCGCCGTCGGCGATACGAGGCCCGGCAGATCGCGTGAGACCGAGTCGCGCGCGGGGCCGTCGGGACCGACGCCTGGATGCGCAGGAGCAGCCATGTTCGGCGGCGCGTGGAAGGCGATGCCGAGGCTGGTGGAGAGTGCCAAAAGCGCCGCGCCGGGCTTCATTGCGCGGCTAGAAAAGAAGGAGCCCCGAAACAGCTGGCTCATGATGCCTATTCGTTGAGTGTGGAGCCTCATTGTTTCTTGTCGAGGTCGGATAACGCAAAAATCTTATGGAGCTATGCGGCACGAACGGATGTGATTTCTAACGTTGTGCGTCAGGGTGCGAAGCGGCGTTTGCCTGCACCGCGTCAGCCGTCTCTCGCGAGACTGGAACCTTCGCTCGCGCGGCCGTGTCCGCCCGGGACGTGCGCCGACTCGCTCTCCTCTTCTTCGTGGGCTCCTCGTCTCTCGCCGCCTGTCAGACGCCCGCGGCGCCCGCGCGATCGATCGCGGCGGTGACGTGCGTGACCGGCGCGCCGGCGCAGATCGCGCCCGTCGCGCTGCCGCCCGAGGCGCTCTCCACGGACGACGACGACGTCATCCGACCCTGCCTTCCAGGAACGCCGGAGCACACCGCGGCTCGATCGGCGTTCGAGGCCCTGTCGGCTCGGATCGACGATCTCGCCGGCGACGGCGATCCGAAGCCCGTGAAGGCCGAGCTCGAGGCTCTCCTCGAGACGCCGTGCTTCCGCCTCAGCGCCGGCGATCCACACGACGGCCTTCCGCTCTCGTCGGCGATGTCGCTGAAGGCGTGGTGGAACGACGGCGGGCGCGGCTGGGTCGAGCACTACCTCGAGCTCGCCCGCGCCAGGCAGGTGGTCGTTCCACCCACGCCTCGCCGGGCGCTCACGAGCATGGGGACCGCGAAGCACGCGCTGGCGCCGCTGCTCTGCCCGCCGGGTGAGGCCGGTGCCTGCGGCCGCGAGACGACGGGCTGGGCGCTCCGCGCCGATCGCGCGCTCGATCGGCGGGCGCGCGCGCTCTTCGCCGAGACCCGCGAAGCGTCGTGCGCCCGGGAAGCCGCCACGGCCGAGCCCAAGGATCGCTACGACGGCTACCGCGCGTGCCTCGAGGGCGTCGCCCCGCGCCGCGCGGCGCTCCCGCTCGGTCGCTTCAAGGCGCCGAAGGACGGCTGGCTCGTGATCGCGGGCCCGCAATCGCGTCGCGGCTGCGAAGAGATCCGTGCGTACGACCTGGTGACCGGCGCCGCGTGGACGGTCTCTCGGTGCAACGCGAGCAGCCACGCGCTCGCCGCCGGCGTCACCACCACCTCGGGACGGCTCGACGTCGCGCCGCTGCGAGAGGCGGCCTGGATGATCATGCTCTCGAGCCTCGCCGAGACGCGCGTCCGGACGCGCAGCGAGAGCTACGAGGTGCCCAAGGAGATCCCGATCCAGCGCCCTCTGCTCTCCGTGCGCGGCTTCGGATCCTCGGGCGGCTGCGGCTTCGGCGGTCACCTCCGCGCGTGGTCGTGGATGCGCGAGCGCGGCGGCAGCGTCAGCGGTCAGGTGAGCGGCGTGCTTCGCTGGCCGTCGGGCTGCGACGACGCCGAGGATCACGCCGCCGAGCTGCTCGAGATCGCCGAGGGCGCGATCGAGCCCGGCTGCGCGCCGGCCGCTCCCCCTCCGATCGCCTGGACCTCGCCCGGCCCCGGCGTGGAGAGCGCGCCGCCCGCCCTCTTCGACGACCCTGCCCCGGCCCCGCTCCGAACCGCCCTCGCGTCGGTGACGGCCGGGCGCCGGCTCTGCGCCAAGTAGAATTTATCGAATCCTTACAATCAATTCGCGATTTCCGAACCGAGGGCCGAAATTCGAAGGCCGCCTCCGGCGACTTGGATCGCATGACGACGACGTCGATGTGCCTCTCGGACAAGCCCACCTCGAACGAGCGGATCGCCGCGGCGATCGCCCACGGCGGGACCTGGGTCGCGTGGTTCCTCGCGCCGCTCATCGTCTACGCGGTCGAGCGCGATCGCTCCTCTTATGTCGCCCGCCAGGCGCTCCAGGCGCTCTTGTGGTCGGCGTTCGGCACGCTCGTCAGCGTCGCGACGTGCGGCCTCGCCATCCCGATCTTCATGGTCTTCCACGTCATCGCGGCCGTCCGCGCCCTCGAGGGGCAGGACTACGAGTACCCGCTCGTCGGCGATCTCGCCCGCAAGCTCGGCCGTTGATGTAACGTCGAGGCATGGCACGTTGGCTCGCTGCGGCGTTCGCCCTCGCGATCTTCGTCGCGGCATCGCCCGCCGCGGCGCAGGACGCCAACGGCTTCGGCCAGAAGGGCGGGCTCATCCTCAGCGTCGACCGGCTGATGCCCTTCCTCTCCTTCTCCTCGGTGACGAGCACCGAGGTCCGCGGCGGCAACACCGTCAAGACCTCCGACGCCGGAGCCTCGATGGTGCTGCTGCTCGGACGCGAGCCGACGCTCGGGGCCGTGCACACGATCCCGCGCCTCGCCCTCGACTATGCCGTCATCGATCACCTCACGATCGGCGGCTCCTTCGCGCTCGGCCTCGGCCTGAGCGCGTCGCGCAAGGTATCGACGACGCCGAACGCCGGCGGGAACACGACCGTGCAGGACAGCGACCAGCCGAGGACGACGATCGTCGGCTTCGCGCCGCGCGTCGGCTACGTGATCCCCATCGGTCGGGTCTTCGGGTTCTGGCCGCGGCTGGGCTTCGCCCTCTACTCGGTGAGCACCTCGGAAGACATCGTCAACAACGTCGGTGACGTCGTCCGCAACGACAGCACGTCCGACGTCTCCTTCTCGCTCGATCTCGATCCGCAGCTCTTGTGGGTGCCGACGAGGCACTTCTTCGTCCACTTCGGGCCGGTGCTCAACCTCCCCCTCACCGGATCGCGATCGCGAACCGAGACCACCGGCAACACGGCCAGCGAGTTCAACGCCGACCTCTCGGTCTTCCACTTCGGGATCTCGGCCGGCCTCGGCACCTGGTTCGATCTCTGAGCCGGCTGACGCCGTGCGCCGCAGCGCCTCGACGTCCGTGAGGCTCTCTGCCCGGACCGTGGCAGTCGTGCGCAGCTCGCTCGAGCCTGCGAGGGCCGCTCGCCCTCGCGCGGAGAGCAGCCCAGCGGTTTTCGCCGCGCGCGCGGCCGGCGCGCGCACGATCTCCGGTGGTACGGCGCGTGCTGCACCCACGCCCGCAGCACCATCCTTCACGGAGGGCAAGGCTCATGGAACGCAGGATCCCCGCTGGGGTGGGTATGACTGCAAGCCAGACGTGTGCGACGGAAGAGGAGCGCCAGCCGCCGAGCGCCTCGCGCTGGCTCGCGCAGACGCCGTCGAGCGCGCCTCCGCCGGCGCTCGCCGCGACGGTCGCGGAGTGGATGCCGATCGCGAGCGATCGGGAACGTCGCCCGAGCGCGTCCGAGATCGCGGCCGCGAAGGCGAACGATCCGCTCGGCTCGGTGGGCCTCGCCGTAGGCGCGCTCGTCGATCGCACGTATCGGCTCGAGCGCGCGCTCGGCGTCGGCGGCATGGGCGTGGTCGCGCTCGCCACCGACGAGCGCCTCGATCGCAAGGTCGCGATCAAGTTCATCAAGCCCGACCTCTTCGCGTTCCCCGAGATGCGGACGTTCTTCCACATGGAGGCGCGCGCGATGGCGCGCGTCTCCGATCGCAACGTGCTCTCGGTCTTCGCGTTCGGCGAGCACGAGGGCATCCCCTACTTCGTCATGGAGTACGTCGACGGCCGCACCGCCGATCAGTGGCTGCGCCTGCGCTCGCCCGGGACGTTCCCCGATCTCGACGAGGCCGTGCAGATCCTCGAGCAGGCGTGCCTCGGGGTGGAGGCGATCCACGCGACGAGCACGGTGCACCGCGACCTCAAGCCGTCGAACCTCCTCATCGACGCGTCGTTCCGCGTCGCGGTCGGCGATCTCGGCGTCGCGCGCGTGCTCGACTCGGCGCACAGCGGCAACTTCATCGTCGGCAGCGCGTCGTACATGGCGCCGGAGGCCGCGCTCGGCGAAGACGAAGCGCCCGAGCTCGCGAGCCGGCGCGACATCTACGCGCTGGGTTGCATCGCCTACGAGCTCTTGACCGGCCGCCCTCCGTTCAGCGGGCAGAGCGACATGAACGTCCTCTCGCAGCATGTCTTGCAGGATCCGGAGCCGCCGAGCCAGCTCCGCCCCGGTCTGCCGAGCGGCTACGACGACGTCTTGCTCAAGGCGATGGCCAAGGATCCGCTGAAGCGTTACGAAACCGTCGCCGACCTGCGGCGCGCGCTCCTCGCGGAGCACAGCGGCGCGCGCGAGCCGGAGCGCATCCTGATCGCCGACGACGACGACGACTGGAGGGCGATCATCGTCGCGTCGTTGCGCTCGCGCTTCCCTTCCGCGGCGATCGACGAGTTCGCCGACGGTGAGGCCGCGCTCGCCGCGTTCGAGAAGAACCCGTACGCCGTCGTCCTCGTCGATCTCGAGATGCCGACCATGGACGGCGCGAGGCTCACCTTGCTCCTCCGCTCGCTCGACGGATCGGCGCGCACGCCGATCATCGTCCTCACCGCGGCCGGTGGTCCGAAGGAGTGGCAGCGACTCTCCGCGATCGGCGCCGACGCGTTCCTGGTCAAGCCCGTGAACGCCGACGACGTCGAGCTCGTCATCCGGCGCACGCTGCGATCTCGGCGGGCGGACCTGCTCTCGGGCGCGACGCCGGCGGCTCGCTCAGCCCATCCCTAGGTTCGTCGCGCGAACTTCGCGCTCGTAGAGCCGAAACGCAGCGACGAAGACGCTCATCAAGATCGGCGCGACGATGAGGCCCGCGAGGCCGAACACGTCGATACCGCCGAGGAGCGCGATCAACGTGAGCAGAGGGTGGCCGTGGCCGCGCGCCCCCACGATCCGCGGCCGGATGACGTAGTCGGCGAGCGAGGTCACGACCAGCACGCCCCACGCGACGAGAAGCAACGCACGCACGGGATGTCCTTCGACGAGGAGATAGGCCGACACCGGGACCCAGACGAGCAACGTGCCCACGACCGGGAGGAACGACGCGAGGGCCGTCGCGATCGCCCAGATGACGGGCTGGGGCACGCCGAGGACGGCGTATCCGATGCCGGCGAGGACGCCCTGGATGATGGCGGTCGCGATCGTCCCCACGAACGCGTCGCGGCCGACCTCGCGCGCCTCGATGATGAGCGCGCGGGTGTGCCGTGGCTCGAGGGGCGCGAGGCGCTCGATGCGCCGCGCGAGGCGCGGCCCGTCGAGGAGCACGTAGTACATCGTCATGAGCGCGACGACGAGGCCGAGGAGCGCGAAGCTCGTCGTCCGCGCCACTACGGCCGCTACGGTCGCCATGTAGCTCGCGGCGGCCTCGAGCTCTCGACGCAGCCACGCAGAGACGCGATCGGTGTCGAGACCCATGCCCTCGAGCGCGCGCGTCGCGCGCTCGCCGATGATGCTCGTGAGAGGGCCCGCGCTGTCGTGATGCTCGATGTGCGCCACGAGCTTCATGAGCTCGCTCGTCAACGCGGCGATCGTGAGCGTTCCCACGACGACCAGCAAGAGCCCGGAGCCGACGGTCGTGATCCCGGCGGCCCACGACGCGCGTCGCCCGCCGAGCCGGCTCGCGAGCGCTTCGTAGGGGCGGTGCGCCGAGACCGCCATCACGATACCGAGCAAGATCGCGACCCAGAGCGGGTGCGCGACCCACGCCGCGGCGGCGAACGACGCGAGCACGGTAAGCACGAGCGCCCAGCGACGCGTCTTCGCCACGTACGGTGCGGCCATGGGCAACGTCGGCTGCGGCTGGCGTTGCTGGGGAGGAAGCAGGCTGAGCTGCTCTTCGTCTTCGTCGACACCCGCTTGGCTCACGAAGACGAGCAAGCAGAGCTCGTGCCGTCGGCCCTTCGGGCCCCGCGGGCACACCGGATGCAGCTCGGCGTTCGCGACGGCGGAGCGCGAAGCTGAACCTCACTCAAGGAGACGAGACATGCGGTCCCAGAAGTTTCTGTTCGTGAGCGCAGCCGTGGCGGCGAGCTTGACGGTCGCGAAGATGTCTCTCGCAGACGAGCCCACCGAGACGACGCAAGGCGCGACGCAAGGCTCGCAGACGACGACACAGGTCACGCGACCGCCTTCGCAGCCGCCGCCGATGACCCCCGGCGTGCCCGTGACGCCGCCGGTCTCGACGACGACGATCACCGCCGGCGAGCTCACCGCGGTGACGTCGCACGCGGACAAGGTCACGATCTACGGCAAGCGCCGTCCCAACACGCCGCTGCTCGTCACCGGCGTCTCGATGTTTCTCGGATCGTACGCGACCACCGCCGCGGTCGCGGGCATCGGCGGCCGCGCGGCCGACGAGAACCTCTTCATTCCCGTGGTCGGTCCGTGGCTCAACGTCGCCGATCGCCGTTGCGAGAGGTGCGCGGGCGAGGATCTCAACAAGGTCCTCGTCGTCGGCAGCGGCATCATCCAGGGCCTCGGCGTGCTGATGGCGGGCGCGAGCTTCTTGGTTCCCGAGAAGTTCGAGGCCGCGACCATCCAGGCGGGCCCGATGAAGCTGCAGATCGCGCCGACCGCCGCGCAAGGAGGCGCCGGCATCGGCGCGTTCGGGACGTTCTGAGACTTCGCGACGAACCAGAAGGAGAGAGATGATGATGAGGACACGAATGTTGTCGTTCGTGCTCGCGACGGCAGGGCTCGTCGCGTGCGCATCTTCGCCGATACCGGCGGACAAACTCTCGCGCTCCGAGGGCGCGGTACGCGGCGCCGAGGAGCTCGGCGCGGAACAGGATCCGACCGCCGCGCTCCACCTCAAGCTCGCGCGCGAGCAGCTCGCGATCGGCAAGAAGCTCATCGAGGGGGGCGACAACGCACGCGCGGAGGGCGTGCTGCTCCGCGCCGAGGCCGACGCCGAGGTCGCGATGAACATGGCGCGCGCATCGAAGGCCAAGGTCGACGCGATCCAGACCATCCAGGAGGTGCAGAAGGCCAAGATGTCCATCCCGCAGCAGGAGGGGATCCAATGAAGTCGATCAAGCTCTTCGTCGCCGGCGCGGCCGCCTGCGCTCTCGCGCTCGGCTGCTCGAGCAAGCCGCCGCGCGAGCTGCGCGACGCGCGGCAGGCGTATACCGAGATGTCGCAAGCTTCGAACGCGGCGCTGGTACAGACCGACGTCTACGAAGCGAAGAAGGCGCTCGACGCCGCCGAGCGCGCGTACGACGCCGACGGCGACGAACCCGCGGTCCGCGATCTCGCGTACATCGCCCAGCGCAAGGCGCTCGCCGCGCGCTACAAGGGCGAGACGCTCGAGGCCTTGCGCGCCAAACAGCTCATGGAGGCCGACCTCCAGCAGTGGCGCGAGCAGCAGGCGCTCGCCGCGCGGGCCCAGCTCGAAGCGACCAAGCAGCAGCTCATGCAGCAGCAGATCGAGAGCGAGCGTCGCGCGCGCGCGCAAGCGGAGGCTGCGCTCGCGAAGATCGAGGGCATGAAGTCGTCGCACGACACGCGAGGCACGATCCTCACGATCCCCGGTCAGGTGCTGTTCGCGTCCGGCAAGAGCGAGCTCTTGCCGACGTCGCAAGGTCAGCTCATGAAGGTCGCCGCCGCCCTGAAAGACGACCCGCGGAGCATCATGATCGCGGGTCACAGCGATTCGAAGGGCAAAGACGACGCGAACATGACGCTGTCGCAGAAGCGCGCCGAGGCGGTGAAGGCCTTCTTGACCTCCCACGGCGTCGCCCCCGAGCGCGTGCAGGCGCAGGGCATGGGCGCGACGCAGCCGGTAGGTTCGAACGAGACCAACGAAGGACGCGCCAACAACCGCCGCGTCGAGGTCATTCTGCTCGAGAGCGTGAGCGGCCAGGGCGGACGCGAGCAGCCCGTGCAGCAGGCGCCGGGGCCGCAGCCGGACACGGAGACGCCCAAGCCCTGAGACGGAGCACCGATCGGAGGACGTCATGGCATGGATCAGAAGCGCAGGCCGCGTCCTCGCGATCGGTGGAGCCGTGCTGCTCGCGGGGTGCGGCGGCCCCTCCGTCCACCTCGAGCAGCCGGTCGGACAGACCCACACGACGAGCGCGATCGCCCGAGGGACCCCGCGCGGACAACAAGACTCGCCGTTCGAGCCCGTCGTCGTGGTGATCGCCGAAGAGCTGCAGAAGGCCTGCGGCCTGCCGGAGCCGCAAGCCGAAGGGCCGACCTTCGACTTCGACTCCGCGCGCTTGCGACCGCGCGGCGACGACGTGCTCGCGCGCGTCGCGTCGTGCGTCGGATCGGGCAGGCTCGGCAACGCGAGCCTGCGGGTCGTGGGCCACACCGATCCGCGCGGCGCCGCGCACTACAATCAACAGCTCGGCCAGTACCGCGCGGTCGCAGCGATGCAGCACCTGGTCGACCTCGGCGTGCCGCGCCGCAAGGTGTCGATCGAGTCGCGCGGCGAGCGCGACGCCAAGGGGACCGATCCGGCGTCGTGGGCGCTCGACCGGCGGGTCGAGATCCAGCTCGAGCAACCTCGATGACACTCGTTTGAGGTCAAAGGGATCTCTGCTAGCCTCGCGCGTCGACCGTCCGGGAGCTGATCGATGCGCGCGCGCGAACTGGTGATCAACTCCTTCGCGCGCCTCCGGCGTTCGTGGCAGACCCGGACGCTCCTGCCGATCATCTTCGCCGAGACGACGCCGCTCGATCTGCGCTTCGTCGGCAGGATGCTCTTCCACGCCGCGCTCGTCGGCGTCCTCGCAGGGCTCATCGGCGCGGCGTTCTTCGCCGCGCTCGAGCATCTTCAAGCGCTCTTGCTCGAAGACCTCGCCGGTTATCGTCCGCTCCGCGCACACGGCGAGACGTTCGCGGTGCACTCGACGACGCCGCCCCCCTTTCGACCCTGGCTCCTCGTGCTGCTGCCCGCCGTCGGCGGCCTCGCGTGCGGGCTGATCACGCAGCTCGCCCCCGAGGCGCGCGGCGGCGGCGGCGACGCGATGATCCAGGCCTTCCACCATCACGGCGGCGTCGTGCGACGGCGCCTCGTCCCGATCAAGAGCCTCGCCTCGCTCTTCACGCTGGGAACGGGGGGCGCCGGCGGACGCGAAGGCCCCACGATGCAGATCGGCGCCGCGATCGGCTCCGGCATCGCGCGCGCGCTCGAGGTGAGCGCGCGCGAACGCCGCATCTTGATGGTCGCCGGCGTCGCGGCGGGCATCTCGGCGGTGTTTCGAACGCCGCTCGGCGCGGCGCTCCTCGCGGTCGAGATCCTCTATCGCGACGGCTTCGAGTCCGACGCGCTCATCCCCGCGGTCCTCTCGAGCGTCATCTCGTATTCGGTCGTCATCTCGATCTTCGGAGAGAGCACGCTCTTCTCCCACGCGGGGCGCTTCGCCTTCGTCCCGGCGCATCTGCCGCTCTACGCGCTGCTCGCCCTGCCCACGGCGCTGCTCGCGACCGTGTTCGTCGCGGCGCTCGCCCGCGTGCGCAAGACCGCGGCGTCGCTCCCAGGCCCCACGTGGCTGCGGCCGGCGATCGGAGGGCTCGCGCTCGGCGCCTTCACGACGCCGATCCTCGCGCTCGTCGGGTGGAAGATCGGCGCCGAGGGCCAGGGCCTCGGCATCCTCGGAGGCGGCTACGGCGCCGTGCAGATGGCGATCTCCGGGGCGACGTGGCTGCCGCCGGGATGGAGCGCCGTGCGCCTCTTGCTCCTCCTCGCGGTCGTCAAGCTCCTCGCGTCGTCGTTGACGATCGGCTCCGGCGGCAGCGCGGGCGACTTTGCGCCGTCGCTCGCGATCGGCGGCCTGCTCGGCGGCGCGTTCGGCCGCGCGGCGCAGCTCCTCCTCGACGATCCGCGCATCGATCCCGGAGCGTTCGCGCTCGTGGGCATGGGCGTCTTCTACGGCGGGATCGCCCACGTTCCTCTCGCAGCGCTGGTGCTCGTCTGCGAGCTCGCGGGAAACTACGACCTTCTCGTTCCTCTGATGCTCGCGCAAGGCATCGCGTTCGTCGCCCTTCGCCGCCGCTCGCTCTACGAGGCGCAGGTGCCCACGCAGCGCGACTCACCGGTCCACCGCGACGCGCTCCTGCTCGACGTGCTGCGCGGCATCCAGGTGAAGGAGCTGATGACGCGAGGCCGGCCCTTCGTGACGCTGCATCGCGCGACCTCGGCGGCGGAGATGCTCACGCACGTCAGCGAGTCGACGTGGCAAGACGTCTTCCCCGTCCTCGACGACGACGCGAAGCTCGTCGGGCTCGTCACCTTCGACGCGCTCCGCGTGCTCGCCGCCGCGCCGCAAGACGCGATCTGGGCGATCGCCGCGGACATCATGCAACCGCCCGTGAGCGTCGCTCCGGAGGACGATCTCCGGCAGGCGACCGAGCGCCTGGTGGCCAACGGGCTGCGCGAGGTTCCGGTCGTCGGCGCCGACGGCGCCGTCGTCGGATTCCTCGACGAACGCGAGGTGGCGAAGGTGCACCTGCGCGCAGGCGAGGCCACGCTGGAGAGCGCGATCGAGTCGACCCGATCGCCGCGATGAAAGGATCACGCCGTGCGCGGCGGCCGGCCGTAGAGGACGCGCAGCTCGTCCTTCGCCCGCTCGAGGATCGCCCGGCGGCGCGCGGAGAGGTGCCGGCCCGCGCGGTTGATGAAGAACGTGAGCATCGACATCGCCGAGCGGAACGGGTCGGCCTTGCGCCTGCGGCTCTGCTCCGCCGAGCGCTTGAGCGACTCCGCGATCTGTTTGGCGCTCGACTTCGTGAAGACACCGGCCTCGAGGTCGAGCGCGTCGCTCGTCTCGGTCACCTGGCGCGACCAGCGCACCGCCTTCTTCTTCGGCTGCATGCACCGGGTGCTGCAATCACCGTGCTCTACGGCGGAGCGCGAGCGCGCGGGCGGCACAGGGCGTGACGCCCGTGCGCGCTCGTGACGCGGTCACGAAGTCCGTCCGCGAGGGCGCCGCAGCCCGGCACGCCGTTCGCACCACGGTGCAGCGTGATCTCACCTCACGTGTCGGAGTACATGACCTCGGGCCCCTTCGCGGTCGGTCCGCGCGAGCCGCTCACCAACGCGAGGCGACTGATGAGCAAGTACGAGCTGCGCCATCTGCCCGTCTGCTCCGAGGGAAAGCTCGTCGGCATCGTGTCGGACCGAGAGCTCGATCTCGTGCAGAGCGTCGCGCGCGGCTCGGTGGACGAGATCACCGTCGAGGAAGCGATGAGCCTCGATCCGTACGCACCTTCGCCCGACGCGCCGCTCACCGAGGTCGTCCGCTTCATGGTCGATCGCCGCGTCGGCTCGGCGGTCGTCGTCGACGCCGGGCAGGTCGTCGGCATCTTCACCGCCACCGACGCGATGCGCGCGCTGCTCGATCTCTTCGGGACGCACGCGGCGGCGGGCGCCTACCCCACGAAGAAAAGGGCGCCGAAGCGGATGCGGCCGAGCGCGCGATCGTGAAGCGCCCTCGCGCCTGAATCAGCCGCCGGCTCGACTCCGGATCATCTCGTCGACGACCGCGACGACGCGCTCCGTCTCCACGGGCTTGAGGAGCCAGCGGTTGCGGAGGTTTCGGAGAAACTCGCTCGTCGACGGCGAGATCGCGCCGCCCGTGAGGAAGACCATGCGCTCGGCCTGCGCGGGGCACGTGCGGCAGACGCGCTCGAAAACGTCGGCGCCCCCGAGACCGGGCATCGTGACGTCGCACAAGATCGCGTCGTATCGCTCGCCGCGCTCGATGCGCGCGACCGCGTCGCTCGGATCGGTCGTCGACGTCACGTCGTTGTCGAGCGAGAGCGCGAGGTGCAAGCTCTTCGCGAAGCGCGGTTCGTCGTCGACGATCAGGATCTTGCGCGATCGCGGGCGCGTGCTCGGCAGGCGCTCCGGCGGAGGAGATTCGACCTCGAGCGGAGCGAGCGGGAGCGAGACGCGGAACGTGCTCCCGCGGCCCACCTCGCTCTCCACGCTGATCTCCCCGCCGAAGCCGGTCACGATGCCGAGGCAGATCGAGAGGCCGAGGCCGGTGCCGACGCCCACGGGCTTGGTGGTGAAGAACGGCTCGAACATCCGATCGCGCACGCTCGGCGTGATCCCCGTGCCGGTGTCGGCGATCTCGACGATCACCGAGCCTCTGCTCTGGCGCGTCGACACGTGGATGTCGGCGCGTTCCGAGCCCTCGGGGATGGCCTGCGCGGCGTTGACGAGCAGGTTGACGAACACCTGGGTGAGGCGTGTGGTGTTCGCGACCACGCGGCCGCTCTCCGCGAGTGACGTCGTCACCTTGGCGCGGCGCTGGACGTCGGCCGCGGAGACCTCGATCGCGGACACCACGGCCGCGGCGACGTCGACGAGCCGCGTCGACTGTTGATCGGATCGCGCGAAGGTCTTCAGATCGCTCACGATGTCGCGCACGCGCTCGACGCCGCCGCGAATGTCGCCGAGCGCGTCGGTCATCGCGCTCGCCTCGACCGCAGAGATCTGCGGCTGGAGGCGCGCGAGGCTCGCCTCGACGCGCGAGAGGCTCGCGAGGACGTACGAGAGCGGCGTGCTCATCTCGTGCGCGACGCCTGCGGCGAGCGTGCCGAGCGAGACGAGGCGATCGGCGAGGCGGAGTCGCGCCTCGACGTCCTTCATCTCCGTGATGTCGCGGATGATGCCGACCATGCGGAGGGGCTTGCCTTGGGCGTCGCGAACGAGCGTCGCCCTCGCCTGCACGTAGCGGATCTCGCCCGTCGGTCGGACGATGCGGTGCTCGTTGTCGAAGGGGGCCTCGCCGTCGATCGCCGCCTCTATCCCATGGTTCACCGACCCCAGATCGTCGGGGTGGACCCACGAGGGGATATCGCGGCGCCAGAGGACTTTCGAGGGATCGATACCGAGGATCCGATACGTCTCCTTCGACCACGCGAGCGGCGTTTCGTCGTCGAGCGTGAGGATCCAACTGCCGATCCCGGCGATCGCCTCCGCCTCCTCGAAGTGCAGGCGCGTGTTTTCCAGCTCCACCTGGAGTGTGCTGATCGGCGCCTCGCCGGTGTCGTCCGTTCCACCCCCACGCATCGCACGTCAGGCTAGCACCCGTCGTCGATCGGCGAACGCTCTTCGGCGCGCGCGCAGCCCGCGCGCATACTCCCTGGGGCGGAGGCGGCGACGCCTACGACGCAAGATCATTGCGTCGTAGGCGCCCGCGAATGCGCGCGGCTCGCTCGAGATCGAGTAGACGGATACGGATGATCGACGCCGCGCCGCACCGTCGAGGCACGCGGGTTGCCCCGCAGGAGCGTCATGAAGTCGGGGCTGGTCGCGCTCGGATGGCTGGCGACGCACGCCGCGGCGTGCGGCGGCGCCGACGCGATCGAGCCGCCGAGCACGTCGCCCGCGGCGACGCCGTCGATCACGGCGCGAGGCTTCGACGTCGACGGGTGCGTGGCCAAGGCCACGTTCGACATCGCGCCGCTCGACGAGATCCGCTTCGTCGCCGTCGACCGATCCGACTTCGTCGAGCTCCACGCCGAGCTGTCGATGATCGACGAGCGCGGCCTCGAGCGCCCGCTCGGCGCCGTCCTCGCCGACGCCGACGACGCCGTTCAGGCCGTCCTCGATCTCCGGACGCGACATTCGAACGCCGCAGAGCGATCGCGCCTCGACGCGCGGAGCGATGGCCCTGCGCCATCGCAGGTGGAGCCGCCCGCCAAAGAGTCGCGCGCGCTCGCCGTTCACGTCGACGACCTCCGCGCGCGCCGCATCATCCTCGACGTCTCCATGGTGGCCGACGAGCCTCAGGAGATCATCCGCCTCTTCGTGGGCTCCGATCGCGTGCGATCGCTCGACGACTTTCCGATCCTCTTCCCGCGCTGCCGCGCCAGCGTGCCCGATGCGTTTCGCACCAGCGCGGGGGCGAATGGTCCTCCGTCGCACGCTCGAGGGTCGTGAACGAGAAACACCGACCCTCGGAACCACGGCTGTTCTCGGCGACGGCACGCGGCTCGCTCGGCGTCCCGCTCAACGGAGGTCGCGCAATGGGACACGAGAATTCGCACCAAGGCCCGCGTATGGACTTGAACCGCGCCACCGAGCAGGAGCTCGCGCGCATCGAGGCCATCGGGGAAACGCTCGCCAAGAAGATCGTGGAGTTCCGCAAGCGCAACGGCTCGTTCCGCAGCATCGACGATCTCGACAAGGTCGAGGGCTTCGCGCAGGCGCAGCGTGATCAGATCCGCCGCGCGGTGATGGTCAACAACAACCGCTGATCGCCAGCGGGTCGCACGGCCCGGCACGCCGCCCTTCGCAGGCCGGCGCGCTGGGCCGTACGGCTTCCATGCGCTACACGACGACCGCGCCGAGCAGGATCAACTTCTCGATCTCGATGATCACGTCGACCGCGGTCATCCCCGCCGCGTCGATGATCCACTCGACGTTTCGCGTTCCGTCGACGAGCGAGAGAACGAAGCCGCCCTTGTGATCGAGCGGCAGCTTGACGAGCTCGCGCAGCGGGCGCGCGACGCGCGGCACCGACTCGAGCGTGAGCCTCGACGAGGCCGGCGCGCTCGAGGGTCGCCGGCGGCTCGGTGACGACGCGCGCGGCGCCGACGACGCGCGCGTCTCGCGGCTCTTCCGCTTCGCGATGCGCGGATCGGTCACCATCCCCGGCTCGCTCAGGGTGAGCTTCCGGCGCGCCGGCGGAGGAAAGGGCGAGGCAGGCTTCGCCCCCGGCGCGTCGCCGAGGCCGCGAAGCGTGTCCTTGCTCCTCTTGATTGACTTCTTCTTCCCCACCCGCCCCTGGAACGTATCACGAGTCCCTTGATAGACTCGCGGAGGGTTTGCAGCGCAGGCGAGAGGTTTGGATCGCACAGATCGAGGACCGGCATGCGCTCGTGCGCTTGATCCGGGCGGCGTTGGTCCATGACGTCGAAGAGATCTTCCTCGCACAGCCGCCCCCGTCGGCGCCCTACGAGTACGTCGGGGCCACCCACGTCCTCCAGATCCGCCTGGGGCACGAGTCGGTGTGCGTGCTCTCGGCCGAGCTGCTCCGCCCGCTGCCGAACGGGGCGTTCTCGCTGCGCCTCCGGCCGCTCGACACGTCTCACGTGCCCGAGCTCAGCGCGATCGTCGGCGCCGGCGTCGACGACGCGTCGAGAGGCGCGTCGAGCAAGCCGAAGAAGAAGTTCGATCCCACGGTCACGCTCGAGGATCCGGAGCCCGAGGAGGTTCACTCCGACGAGATCAGCGCGAGCATGCTCTACGATCCCGAGGCCGCGCTCATCAGCAAGGCGCCGGAGCCGCCGGCGGCCGCGGCGGACGACACGCTCACCGTCCCGCACCGCGCTTCGGCTCCCCCTCCGGCGGCGAGAGCCGCGCCGACGTCGTCGCCGCCGAAGCGGCCTCGGATCGTGACCCAGCCCTACTCCGTCGCCGTCGCCACCGAGCGTCAGCCGCCGCTCGATCAGCGCCCCCTCACCGGCGAGCAGCCGATGGCGCGGCCCAGGCGACCTCCGAGCATCACGACGGAGATGGTGAAGCCGCCGGCGTCGAACCTGACCAACGGCGGGGCGTGGAACGAAGGCGACGGCGCCGACGCGCCCGACACGTCGCTCGGCCGCGGCGTGCACGTCGACGCCGACGCTCTCTCTCGCGCGCGTCCTCCCGATACGCCGGCGGAGGCCACGTCGCACGGCGCAGACGCCGACGACTTCAGCGTCGTCTTCGGCAACGAGGCGACGACGCCGGGCTCGGGACACGGCAGCGCGGTCGGCGTGATCGTGCGAGCCGCAGCCGAGGATCTCTCGCTCACGCCGACCTCGCCGATGGACGCGCCGCCGCGCGCGCCGCGCCACGACGCCGAGGCGCCGGTGAGCGAAGACGGCGAGACGCTCTCTTCCTCCAAAGCTCCGCCGCCACACCGCGACCCTGCGCCGGGCTCCACCGCAGCGCCGAGCACGATGGCCGCGAGCCAGGTGAGCTCGTCGGGGCGCGGACCGCGCACAGTCCGCCGAACGCACGACGTCGTCACCCCCGGCCGCGTCATCGCCAATCGATACAGGATCGAGTCGCTCGTCGGCGCCGGCGCGGTGGGCGCGGTGTACATGGCATCGCACGTCGATCTGCCGCGCACGTTCGCCATCAAGGTGCTGCACCCGCACTACCGCGCCGACAAGCACCTCCTCGCGAGCTTTCGCTCCGAGGCGCGCGCGGCGAGCCTCCTCGATCACCCGAACGTGACCGTGGTGCACGACTTCGGCGAGGAGCCCGACGGCCTCGTCTACATCGTGATGGAGTACCTCCCGGGCACCAACCTCCAGGCGGTGCTCGACGCGGAGAAGACGCTCGCGCCCGAGCGCGCGATCGGCATCATGCTCCAAGTCTGCGCCGCGCTCGCGGTGGCACACGAGCGAGGGATCGTCCATCGCGACGTGAAGCCCGACAACATCATGCTCGTACCCACGCGCAACGACGAGGGGCTCGTCGTGGAGCTCGTGAAGGTGTGCGACTTCGGGATCGCCGCGCTCGAGACCGGGGCCGCCCTCGGCCTGACACCGAGCCGCAGACGGCTCGGCCCCGATCCCGCCGACGACGAGATCACCGCCGGCACGCCCGAGTACATGGCGCCGGAGCAGGCCGCCGGCCGCGCCGACGCGCGCACGGACGTCTACGCGTGCGGCATCATGCTCTACGAGATGCTCACGGGCCGGCCGCCGTTCGTCGGTGAGTCGGCCGTGGCGACGCTCGCCAAGCACGCGACGGAGACGGCGAAGCGCCCCTCGGAGCTCATCGCCGGCTTCCCGCCTCAGCTCGAGGCGATCATCATGCGCGCGATCGAGAAGGCGCCCGAGCGCCGCTTTCCGACGATGCGCGAGCTCCGCGCGGCGCTCAGGAACGTCCGCTGACCGGGCCGCGCGACCGGCGCGCGCTCACTTCGGCGTCACGGAGAGCACGTCGATCTGCTCGGACGACGAGGGAGGCTTCGTTGCGGGGCACCTTCAATCGCAGCGATCGAGCTCGCGGATCCAGGCCTCGAGGAGCTGCAGGCCTTCGGGATCGACGGCCCGCGTCGCGAGCGGCGGCATCTGCTCGACGCCGCGGCTCGACGCCCGCATGAAGAGCGCCGAGCGAGACGGATCGCCGAGCGCGACGTAGGGCGATCCCTCCGTGCCCGGCACCGGACGGAGCGCGGCGTCGCAGATGCGAGTCTCGGCGACCGTCGTGGTGAAGCGCAGATCGAGCGGCACGGGGACGCCGCCGTCGGGGCGGTGGCACATCGCGCAGTTCGCCTGCAGGTACGCGCGCGCGCGCGTCGCGACCGGAACGGTGAGATCGTCGAGCCGCGGCAACCGAGGCGCGGTGCTCTCGCTCGC
The DNA here is from genome assembly GCA_019637175.1 of Labilithrix sp. GTDB lineage: Bacteria > Myxococcota_A > Polyangia > Polyangiales > Polyangiaceae > Labilithrix. The sequence continues at coordinate 65,083 of JAHBWD010000008.1, forward strand.
CTCGCCGGCGAGCACGCCCACGGCGGTCAACGTCGCGAGCTGATTCGCGCGCCGCCCCGTGGGATAGACGAAGTCGCCGTCGATCTGGCCGACGTCGAGCCCGAGGGCATGTTTCACGACCGCCTTGTGGCACGCGAAGCACTGGCCCGGCCCCGGCAGGGCCCAGGGCTGCCCGTCGACGTCGATGTCCTCCGCGAAGTCGACGCGAACGGCGTCGGACTGCGCGTCGTTCCACCGATAGGAGTGTCCGCTCCACTCGCCTCGGGCGTGCTTGCGGAGGAGGCGCGTCTCGATCAGGCGCTCTCCTTTGCGGAACGTCTTCATCATCATCGAGCCAGGGGGCATCTCGAAGTTGCCGTGCTCGTCGACGGTGATCCGCGCTCCGTCGGGGATCGCGAAGTGGCGCTCTTTGTCGGCGCCGTCGGACCAGAGCTCCACGTTCACGCCGTAGGGTACGAGGCCTTTGGCCGGCCGCTTCGGATCGGCGGCGTCGACGCATCCCGTCTGCGAGAGCAGCTCCGGGATCGTTTCGACGGGGGCGGGATCGCCCGGCTTCATCGCGAAGACCTCGCCTCCCGCCCAGTCGAGCACGTAGAGCTCGCCCTCGCCGTCTTCGGCGAAGCCGACGACCGAGGGCAGGCGCCCTCCGCCGACGAGGACGTCGGCCTCCCCGCGACCCTCGGCGTCGCGCTCGAGGACCCAGACGCGCCCGAAGACGAAGTCGCCGAAGACCATCTTGCCGTAGAGATCGGGCATCGCGCGCCCGCGATAGACGAACCCTCCGGTGACCGATCCGCCGTCGGTGTGATCGTACTCGAACACCGGCGGCACCTTGCCGGCGCGATCGCAACCGACGAGCGGCTTGTAGCAGCGCGTGCCCTCGAGCGTGGGCCAGCCGTAGTGGCCGCCGATCTCGACGCGGTCGAGCTCTTCGCGCGAGGCCTCACCGACGTCGCCCGCCCAGAGCTCGCCGGTCTGACGGTCGAAGGAGAACTTGTAGGGATTGCGAAACCCGCCGGCGTAGATCTCGGGCCGACCGCCGCCGCTCGCGTAGGGGTTGTCGGGAGGGATCGCATAAGGATCGCCGCGGTCGACGTCGATGCGGAGGATGGTGCCGAGGAGCGTCGACGGCTCCCACCGCGTGATCTCGGACGTGATGTGCGCTCCGCCGTCGCCGCTGCCGATGTAGAGGAGGCCGCGCGCGTCGAACTTGAGCGTGCCCACGCCGTGATACTCGGTCTCGCGAGGAACGCGGATCACGAGCTTCTCGGTCGTGGGATCGAACGTGAGGCCGCCGTCGTGGCTCTCGAACCGCACGACGTCGGAGTAGTAGGGCGCGGCCATGCGGTCGAAGGTCACGAAGGCCTGAGGCTTCGTGGGGTGGAGCGCGAACCCCGTGAGGATCGTCCCGTCGACGAGACGGTCGGCGAGATCCATCGCCTTCGCGACCGCGTTATCGGCGCGCTGCACGCGCTTGATCGCCCCCTTCATCTCGAGGACGTAGACGTTCTCTCCGCGGTCCACCAACTCGACGGGGAACTCGAAGGTGACGCCGGCGAACGCTCGCTCGAGGCTGACCCTGCCGACGGCGACGGGCGGCGCGATGCACGTCGCGTTGGCCGGACGCGCGTCGAGACCGATGCCCGAGGGCGGTTCGGGCGCGGCGTCGAACGACGAGCAGCCCGGCGCACCGGCGCCGAGCACCACCCCCACCAGAAGCACGCGAGCGTTGAGGTACCGGGGGGAGCGGCACCAAGGCGAAGCCATCATCGCGCCGGCACACAGCACCAAGCGCGCCAGGCGAGAGCGAGCGCACGGCCCCTCGAGGGGGCCGTGGGTGTCACGGAGCGCAACAGGCCGCGCGCGGCTGTGGTGACCTACGACAGGTCCGCGACGCGGATCGTGTTGAAATGTTACGGATGACCTTCGGCGGCGGCGTCGCGCGGGCCGTGAGCGTCGAGCGCGCGGAGGCGCGCCACGCTGGTCGCCGGAACGTCGAGCGTGATGAGGTCGCCGTTCGCGATCGCCGTGTCGTGTCGGGGCCGCTTCAGCGCTCGCTCGCCCTTCGCCAGTCCGACGATGCGTCCGTCGATGGCGTCTTCGCACTCGGCGACGGTCTTGCCCCACCACGCCTTGGGCGCCGAGATCTCCATGTCGACGCGCAGCTCGCCGTTGGCCACGCGATAGACGCCGAGGACGCCGTTCGCGAGGGCCTGCAGCGCGACGAGGGGACCGGCGAGCGCCGCCGGGCTGAACGTCTCTTCGAGCGCGAGCGCCGAGCCGATCTTGCCGGCGACGCGCTGGTCGAACACGCGCATCACCACCCGGATTTGGGGGTTCTCGCGCTTCGCGTCGATGGCGACCTCGAGGTTGGTGAGATCGTCGTCGGTCGCGCATACGACGGCGCGCGCCCGCGCGATGCCCGCCTGCACCAGCAGGTCGTCGCGCCGGGCGTCGCCGACCAAGACGGGGACCGCGAGCCGCTCCGCGATCTGCGCGAAGGACTCGACTCGACTCCGCTCGATCGCGATGACGTCGATCCCGAGGGCCTTCAGCGACTCGACGATCCGGATCCCCACGTGACCGAGGCCACACACGACGATGTGATTGCTCATCCGATCGCTCATGATCTTCACCCAAAGCTTGCGGCGCTCTTCCACGTCGAAGACCGAAGCGCCGACGCGCACGACGCCGCGCACGAGCAGGAGGACGCCGAAGATCGGCGTGATCCAGAAGACGACCCGCGCGATCGGGGCGCGCGGCAGGTTCGCGGTCGGCTCGAAGAAGAGCTGCGTGTACATCCCGTAGAGCTCGGCGCCGAAGTCGGGTCCTTCCTCGCCCGTGCGCCCCATGTCCCAGCGAACGAGCAGCGTCGCCAGCACGAGGTAGACGGAGATCGCGAGCAGCCAAGGCACCATCTTCGCGGCGAAGTGCCAGAAGATCGGCGAGGTGACCGCGGGAGCGCTCTCGAAGTCGGGTTGGTGCTTGGTGCTCACCGGAGCTCCACCATGGACTACTCCGATTCGGCGGCGGCGGCGAGGCCGCTTCGAGCCGCTCGCGCGCGCTCAGGTGGCCGACGGAGGCACCTGGACGAGCAGCGGCTCGGGCGCGAGCTCGAGCACCCCGTCTTCGCCGGAGATCCCGACGACGGTGCCGAACGGCCGGCTGACGCGCTCGAGGCGCGCGCGAAGCCATCGCGTGTCGACGGCGCTCGCTCGCTCGAGGCGCATCCGCGAGAGGCGCAGCGGGATCATGCGCAGGCGCGAGAGGCGGCCGCTCGCGGGATCGATCTCGGCGACGTAGGCGAGCGCGAGATCGGCGCGGTACGCCTCGTGGCCTGCGATGCCCTCGTAGTCGTTCACGAAGTCTCCGCAGCCGTAGAGGATGAGCCGGCCCGCGTAGGTCTCGATCGGGCGCGGGTGATGAGAGGAGTGTCCGTGCACGACGTCGATGCCGTGGTCGACGAGCGCGCGCGCGAAGCGGACCTGCGCGTCGGTGACCTCGTAGCCCCAGTTCGTGCCCCAGTGAATCGACACGACGACGACGTCGCCCGGCGCCCTCGCGCGCTGCGCGAGCTCGCCGACGGCTTCGGCGCTCTCCTCCGAGAGATCGTCGAGGAGCCACACGCCCGCCTCCTCGGGCTGCGCGCGCCACGACCGCGGGATCCCGCTCGAGCCGTGGCCGAGACCGAAGACGACCACGCGCGCGTCTCGGACCGGGACGATCGCGGGCGCGACGGCGACCTCCGTCGTGCCTGCTCCCGCGGTGCGGATGCCCGCGCGGCGCAGCACGTCGAGCGTCTCGCGCAAGCCGCGCTCACCCCAGTCGAGCACGTGGTTGTTGGCGAGCACGCACACGTCGACGCCGGCGGCGAGCAGGCATCCCACGTTGGCGGGGTGCATCCGGTAGTTGATCCCTTTCCACCAGACGACGTCGTCGCTCCGCGTGACGCTGGTCTCGAGGTTGACGATGCGCGCGTCGGGCGCGACGCGGCGCAGCTCCACGAGCGCGTCGCCCCAGACGTAGTCGAACGCGACCGCGCGCGGGATCGGCCCGCTCCGCTCTTCGGCGAGCATGACGTAGTCGCGCGCGTCGCGCACCGAGGGCTCGAAGAGCTCGGGCGACGACGGAACGGGCAGGATCTGATCGATCCCGCGGCCCGTCATCACGTCGCCGCAGAGAAAGAGGGTGACGGCGCTCATCGCGAACGCGCGCGATGCGCCGGCGTCACTTCTTTCCTTCTTTGATCTGCGTCGCGCTCTCTCGCTGCGGCTGCTCGGCTTGCGCTTCCGCTTGCGCTTTCGCCGCTCCGACCGCGATGCGCCGCGGCTGGGTCTCGGGCTTCTTCGGCACGGTGATCGAGAGCACGCCGCTTTCGAGCTTGGCGCTCACGTTGGGCGCGTCGACGTCCTCCGGCAGCGTGAACGATCGAACGAAGCTGCCGTACACGCGCTCGGTCGCGAAGTAGCGCTCGCTCTCCTCCTCGCGCTCCGCCTCGCGCTTGCCCGAGATCGTCAGGCGGTTGCCGGAGACCGTGAGCTCGAGATCGCTCTCCTTCACCCCGGGCATGTCGGCGCGGAACTCGTAGGCGTTCTTCGTCTCCTTGATCTCGAACGCGGGGATGAACGCGAGCCCGGCCTCGTCCATCGGTATGAACGGCGCCATCTCGCGGAACGGATCCCAGCCAAGGAGCCGCCTCATCATGCGAAGCGGGCTCGTCTCGGTCGACGCCAGCTCTCGCTCCTGCTTCTTGATCGCCACGTTGCTCATGACCTCTCTCCTCCTGCTCTCGGTGGCGAGCAATGCAGGCAGTCGGTATGCCACGCGTCTTTCCGCTCGAATCGTTCGTCGAGTCAGGAGCCGCGTGCGCACCGCTGTCGCGCGTGGCGATCGGCGACGCCACGACGCGAACGAGAATTCGTGGTAGCGCACGGAGGCGGGAAGCTCGATGGCCGAAGAACGACCCAGCGCCGGCGCGGCCGCGCCTCCGGAGCCTTCGCGCACGGCGCTGCGCGAGCTCGCGCTCCTCTTCTTGCGGCTTGGCCTCACCGCGTTCGGCGGGCCCGCGGCCCACGTCGCGATGATGCAGGACGAGGTCGTTCGGCGCCGAGGCTGGCTGACGACCGAGGAGCTCCTCGACTTCGTCGGCGCGACGAACCTCATCCCCGGGCCGAACTCCACCGAGCTCGCGATACACATCGGCCACAAGCGCGGCGGGTGGCGCGGCCTCGTCGTGGCCGGCGTCTGCTTCATCGTTCCCGCCGCGCTCCTCTCGCTCGGGCTCGCATGGTTCTACGTTCGCTACGGCAAGCTCCCCGAGGCGCGCGCGATCCTCTACGGCGTCAAGCCCGTCATCATCGCCGTCGTCGCGCAGGCGCTCGTCGCGCTCGGGCGAGCCGCGCTGAAGAATCGCCTCGTCGTCGCGATCGGCGTCGCCGCGACGGTCGCGTCTCTCCTCCACGTCGACGAGCTCGTGGTCCTCTTCGGCGGGGGCGCGGCGGCGATGCTCGGCAAGCCGTCGAACAGGCTCGCGTCCGGCGCGCCCGTCGCGGCGATCGCCGGCGTGCTGCCGGCCGTTTCGGCGGGGGCTTCTCCGTCGTCGCTCTTCCTCGCGTTCGCGAAGATCGGATCGGTCCTCTTCGGGAGCGGATACGTGCTCCTCGCGTTCCTCCGCGCGGACTTCGTCGAGCGACGCGGATGGCTCAGCGAGGGTCAGCTCATCGACGCGGTCGCGGTCGGCCAGGTGACGCCCGGTCCGGTGTTCAGCACGGCGACGTTCATCGGCTACCTCGTCGCGGGGCTCGGCGGCGCCGCCGCGTCGACCGCCGGGATCTTTCTCCCTGCGTTCGTCTTCGTCGCGCTCAGCGGGATCATCGTTCCTCGACTCCGGCGCTCGCCGCGCGCCAGCCTCTTCCTCGACGGGGTCAACGTCGCTTCGCTCGCCCTCATGGCGGTCGTGACGCTCGACCTCACGCGGGCGGCGCTCGTCGACGCCCCAGCCTGCGGGCTCGCGGCGCTGAGCGCTCTCTTGCTCTTTCGCTTCGAGGTCAGCTCCGCGTGGCTCGTCCTCGGCGGAGCCGCTGCCGGCCTCGCGCTCAGCTTCGTGCGCTGAGCGCGAGCTCGCGCGCGTCAGAACGAGCGCGACTCACGCCGCGGCGCGCATCGGCGCGGCGGCGGGCGGCGGCACGCTCGGAATCGGGCCGTCGCCGTCGTTCGCGGCGCGCTCGGCTCGCGCGCTCACCGTGGCGAGGCGGAGGCGAGGTGCGCCTTTCGGCGGCCTGTGTGTGGACAGGTCCGCGAGGATCAAACGAACGGGGGACTTCTGCATGGGCTCTCCGTCTGCGCGTCAGGATCGAGGACCAGGCCTCGAGGTATCAAAACGGCACCGCGCGGAAAACCTGAAGGGGCCCTCGCGCACGAACGCGCGCATGCTCTTCTACACTTGTAGTACATCTACAAGTGTCGTAGATGATGGACACCATGTCCTCGAACCTCGGCGATCAGGAGCTCGAGATCCTCCGCGCGGTCTGGCAGCTCGGCGACGCGACGGTGCGACAGATCTTCGAACGCGTGGGCGCGCCTCGCTCGCTCGCCTACACGACGATCGCGACGGTCCTCGACCGCCTCCACAAGAAGGGCTTCCTCAGCCGCGAGCGCCAAGGCAAGACCTGGGTGTATCGCGCGAGCAGGCGCGAGAGCGTGGTTCAGAAGTCGCGCATGCGATCGCTCGTCGACCGGATCTTCGGTCGCGATCCCGAGCCCGCCGTCGCGCGGCTCGTCGACGCGGTCGAGAGCTACGACCCGGAGCTGCTCGACCGGCTCGCCACGGAGATCGCGTCCCGCCGGAGGTCGCGCCGTGGATCGTGACGAGGTCGCGCTGCTCCTCGCGCTGCTCGTGTGCGGGCCCGTGCTCTGGCTCGCGGGCGCGCTGGTGCCTCCGTCGCGCGGCGACGAGCAGGCGGCGTGGCGCCGCCTCTGGATCCCCGCGGTCTGCGCGTCGGTTCCCTTCGCCGTCCTCTCCGGATGGGCGGCCGCCGACATGGAGGGCCCGCAGGAGCTCGACGTGACGCGCCTCGTCGCCTCGACGCCGTTCGCGCTCGTCTGGATCCGCGCGGGCGTGCGCGCCGTCCGCGCTTGGTCGCTGCCGCGCAGCGGGCCCGCGCACGTGAGCGGCCTCCTTCGGCCTCGGATCACGGTGAGCAAGGAGCTCCGCGACGTGCTCGAGCCCGCCGAGCTCCGCGCCGTGCTCGCGCACGAAGAGGCGCACGCGCGGCATCGCGATCCGCTGCGCATCTGGCTGGCGCAGATCCTCACCGAGCTGCAGTGGCCCTTCTCGGGCGCGCGCGAGCGCCTGCGATGTTGGATGCGCGCGCTGGAGCTCGCGCGCGACGAAGAGGCTACCCGAGAGGCGAACGCAGACCCGGCCGATCTCGCGAGCGCGATCCTCAAGGCGGCGCGGCTCTCGCCTTCCTCGGGCGCGGCCACCGCCGCGCTCAGCGACGACGAAGCGTTCCTCGAGGCGCGCGTGCGTCGCCTCCTCGCGCCCGCGCGCGAGGCGACCCCGCGGCGGCCCGCCGTGCTCGCGCCGATCGCGGCTTGTCTCGTCGTCGCGGCGTTCGTCGTCGGGGTGTGCTGGGCGCACCCGTTCGTCGCGCACCTCGCGGGTCACCCGTGAGGACGTCGCTCGTCGGCGGGCTCGTCTCTGCCCTCATCGCTCGCGCCGCAATCGCCGGCGCCGAGATCGATCCCGCGGGCAGGTACCCGATCGACACCCTGACGACCGACGGGCTCGAGCGCACCGCCCCCGAGACCGTCACCGAGCTCCTGCCGCGGCCGCTTCCCACGACGCTGTCGGGCGTGGAGCTCGTGGAGCTGCGGCGCCGCATCAAGAACCTCGCGCTCTTCGATCTCGTCGAGGTCGAGCCGGTCGGGCGTGTCCTCGAGATCAAGGTCCGGCGCAAGACGACCCTCGCCCCGATCGTCGACCTCTCGACCGGCAAGACGCTGAGCGACACCAAGGTGACGCTCGGCGCGATCGAGCACGACATCGACGGCCACGCGACGCGCCTCGGCGGCAAGGCGAGCTACAGCGAGCGCGGCCTCAACTTCGCCCTCTGGCTACACCAGCACGTGTATCGCCCGGACCGCTGGGCGAACGAGTACGACGTCTACTACTCCGGATCGGGCTTCCGATTCGAGGGCGCCGACGCGGGGACGACGTGGCACCGCAACCGCTTCGGCGGCGAGGCGGAGTTTCTCTCGCCCTTCTCCTACGGCACGCGCTTCCGCTACGAGCTCCAGATCAACGTCTACCGCGAGCTCCTCAGCGTGGCGCAGGGCGCGAACGTGCCTCGCGACGGCGTGTACTTCGGCACGACGAGCGAGCTCATCTACGATCAGTACACGTGGAACGATCTGACGCCGGCGGGCTTCCGCGCGGCGATCGAGCTCCGCCCGGGGGTCTTCTTCGGGGCGGTACAGCCGCGCCACGAGGTGCGGGCGAAGGCGATCGCCGCGATCAAGCTGAGCGAGACCGGCGTCGTCGTCTTCAACGCCTACGCGAGCGCCGTGAACACCGGCAACGCGAACCACAGCGGGCTCATCGGCAGCCAGCAAGGCGTGCGCGGTCTGCCCGACTCGCTCTATCGCACGCGCGCGCAGGCGTACGCGAACCTCGAGCTCCGGCAGGCGCTCTCCCTCGGCAAGCGCTGGTACCTCCAAGGCGTCTTCTTCTCCGACGCCGCCGCGTTCGAGCCGATGAACGCCGCCGGCGAAGGCACGCAGTGGAAGGGCGCGTGGGCCACCGGCGCGGGGATGCGCCTCTTGCCCACCGCGCTCGTCGACACGCTCCTGCGCGTCGACGTCTCGCGATTGCACTACCCGACGGGAGCCTGGTTCGTCGGCTTCGGCATCAATCAGTACATTTGATCGGCGCCGGGGGCTCAAATACGGCGGCGCGCGTCCGTTCCCTAGCGCATGAGTCCGATGCGCGGGAGCTGGGAAGCTCTCCTCTTGATCGTCTTGGTCTTCACGATGTCGAGCTGCGCCGCCGCTCGCCCGCCCGCGGAGGGCGATTCGATCGACGACGCGGAGTGGGCGGAGAGCTGGGCCGAGCTCCACCAACAGCGCGTCGTCGGCCCCGACACGCCGCGCGTCTGCACGCCCGGCGCGGCCCGCGAGTGCCGTCTCTACTATCGCACCCCGTCAGGCGATCCTCAGTGCCCCACGAGCTACCAGCTCTGCCGTGCGGATGGGCGAGAGTGGCTGCCGTGCGGGCAGTACGTGGTCGGCGCCGATGGGATGCCGGTGCGCTACGAGGCGAAGGATTGACGACGGATTGACGGCGGTCTGGCGCAGACGCCAAACGCCTGGCGTCGCCGCCAAGGACATGACGCGGCGCGGACGAGGAAGAGAGAGATCTCCGCGACTTGCGTGACGGCACATCGGTTGCTCCGACCTCCGTCACGATGAGCCACGAAGAATCGACCGCGACCGAATCGACTGAATCGACCGAATCGACCGAATCGACCGAATCGACCGAATCGACCGAGACCCGCTTGGCCCGCTATCTCCCGCTCGTTCGGCGGATCGTCATGCGCGAATCCCGAAGGCTGCCGGCTTCGTTCCCGCGCGACGATCTCTACGCGGCGGGCGTGATGGGCCTCCTCCGCGCGCTCGAGTCGGCCGAGAACACGAACGAGGCGATGTTCGTGAGCTACCTCGGCATCCGCGTCCGCGGCGCGATCCTCGACGAGCTCCGCCGGCACGACTGGGCGCCTCGCCGTCACAAGGGCGGAAACGAAGCCCCCGTGGTCGTCGGGCTCGACGACCTCAGCCCCACGCAGAGCGCGATCGCCGACGAGGCCGCGTCCCCCTTCGAAGAGGTGGAGACTCGCATGACCGCGAGCGCGCTCCACGGCGCCCTGCGACTCCTCCCCGCACGCGAGCGCGAGGTGATCGGCCTTCGCTACTTCGAGGACGCGTCCAGCCGGTCGGTCGCCGCGCGCCTCGGCGTCAGCGAGGCGCGGGTCTCTCAGCTCCACGGGCGCGCGGTCGCCCGCCTGCGCACGCTGCTCGAGGCCGAGCGCCTCGCTGCGTGACGGAGCGATTCGCACTTCGCGGCACGTCCACTTCCTTCGGCTCTGATAATTAGCAACTGATAATAAGCCGCCGGCCCGGCGCGATCGCGTGACGCTGCGCGACAGCGTGTGTACGTTTGATCCGGTGCGGACGGGGACAGCCGATGACGCAAGCGCGATTCGAGCGCTCGTGGTCGACGACGACGCGCTGCTTCGTTCCGCCCTCGCTCGCTTGCTCAAGCAGCGAGGGCTCGAGGTCCAGACGGCCTCCAACGGCTGCGAGGCGCTCGAGCTGCTCGAGCGCGAGCCGTTCGACGTCGTGCTCAGCGACGCCTTGATGCCCGAGATGTCGGGCCTCGCGCTGCTCGAGAGCATCCGCGCGAACAACATCCTCACCGAGGTCATCGTGATGACCGCGCGCGCGACCGAGACGATGTCGGCGCAGGCGGCGAAGGCGGGCGCGTACTCCTTCATCACCAAGCCGTTCCGCTCGAACGAAGAGCTCATCGTCTCGACCCTCAACGCGGCACACCACCTCCGACTACGCCGCACCAGCGCCGAGTCGCGCGAGCTCGCGCGGAGCGGCATGCTCGGCACCTGCACCGCGATGCGCGACGTGCAGCGGCTGATCGAGGGCGTAGCGCCCACGAGCTCCACGGTGCTCGTGCTCGGTGAGAGCGGCACGGGCAAGGAGCTCGTCGCCCGGGCCATCCACCAGCGCTCACGGCGGGCGCACAAGCCTCTCGTCACCGTCAACTGCGGCGCGATCGCCAAGGATCTCGTGGAGAGCGAGCTCTTCGGCCACAAGCGGGGCGCGTTCACGACCGCCCACGCCGCCCGCGCCGGCCTGTTCGAGGCCGCCGACGGCGGGACGATCTTCCTCGACGAGATCGGAGAGCTCCCGCTCCGCACGCAGGTCACGCTCCTGCGCACGCTGCAGTCGGGCGAGGTCAAGGCCGTGGGCAGCGACGAGACGAGCACCGTCGACGTGCGCGTCATCGCCGCGACGAACAGCGACCTCAAGGCGGAGATCGCCCGGGGCAACTTCCGCTCGGACCTGTATTACCGCCTCAACGTCATCACCATCTCGATCCCACCGCTGCGCGATCGCGGCGACGACGTGCTCCTCCTCGCGCACCACTTCCTCCAGATGCACGCGGCCGCCACCGGTCGATCGGTCAAGCGCGTGAGCGACGAGGCCGCGCTGCTGCTCGAGCGCTACGACTGGCCGGGCAACGTCCGCGAGCTCGAGCACGCCATCGAGCGCGCCGTCGTGCTCGCGCGCACCGAGACGCTCGACCCCGAGTCGTTGCCCGTCGAGATCGTGACCGGGGTCGAGAGCTCGGAGCGAACGCGCGCGAGCCGCTTGCCGCCGCCGCCGCTCTCGACCGCGCACGTGCACACGGTCGCCGATCTCGTGAGGGTGTCGGGCCTCGACAAGCTCCCCTACGCCGAAGCCAAGAAGCGCCTGCTCGCCGAGTTCAGCGACGCGTACGCCGCGGCGACGCTGCGCGCCGCCGGCGGCAACGTCTCCGAGGCGGCGCGGCTCTCGGGGCTCGATCGCTCGAACTACCGCCGCCTCGTCCGATCGCTCTCCTCTCGCGACAAGCCCCCGCCGCGCGACGACGACTGAAGCGCGGCTCAGATGCCGCGCCGGCGAATCATCTCCACGAGCGTCGTGCGGTTGAGGCCGAGCAGCTGCGCCGCGCGGTTCTTGTTGCCGCCCGTGCGCAGGAGCGCTTGCTCGATCAAGTTGTTCTGATAGCGCTCCGCGCACCGCGTGAGGTCGACGCCGGCGTCGGGGAGCACGCGCGGAAAGTTCGGGTTCGACGCGTGGCGGACGCCCGACGCGGTCGCGGAGAGCGCGCCGGGGCGCGCGGCTTCGACGCTCACGCTCACGGGGATCTCGATCCGCGTCGAGCTGATCTTCCGCGAAGGGAGCGGGCGATCCTCCTCGGCGAAGAGGTCTTCGGCCTCGACCAGCGGCCCCGCCGCGAGCAAGACGCCGCGCTCGACGGCGTTCTCGAGCGCGCGCACGTTGCCCGGCCACGCCTTCGCGTCGATCGCCGCGAGCGCAGCGGGCGAGAGCCCTTGCAGATCGTCGCGGCCGCTCCTTCGCGCGCAGACCGAGAAGAAGTGCTCCGCCAAGAGGCGCGTGTCGAGCTTGCGCTCGCGCAGCGGCGGCAGGTGAACGTGGATCACGTTGAGGCGATAGTAGAGATCCTCGCGGAAGCGGCCCGCCGCGACCTCGGCGGCGAGATCGCGGTTGGTCGCCGCCACGATGCGCACGTCGCACTTGATCGCGCGCGACTCGCCGAGCGGGGTGTACTCGCGCTGCTGGAGCAACCGCAGCAGCTTGACCTGCACGGCGAGCGGCAGCTCGCCGACCTCGTCGAGGAAGAGCGTGCCGCCCTCGGCCGCGGCGACGTGCCCGTGTCGCGCGCTCTGCGCGCCGGTGAACGCGCCCTTCGCGTGGCCGAACAGCTCCGACTCGACGAGATCGACGGGGATCGCGCCGCAGTTGATCGTGACCAGCGGAGAGCCGCTGCGCGCGCTCGCGTCGTGCAGCGCGGCGACGAACAGCTCCTTGCCCGTGCCGCTCTCGCCGGTCACGAGGACGGTGCAGCTCGATCTCGCGACCCGGTCGAGCGTCGAGAGGACGCTCCGGATACGGGCGTCGGAGCCGATGATCTTGCCTCGGCTCGTGGGACGAAGCGTGCGCGCGGGCGGCAGTCGGGACGGGCTCTGGAACATGAAGGAGGTCTAAGCAATCGGCGGGCCGACGTCGCGAGCGCGGAATTCCCTGCTTTCGCGCGGAATCGACGTGGCGGGCGCGGGGTCGCCGTCACCCCAGGTGTCAGTCGCGACCCGGCGTCCCGGGGTCGGCGAGACTCACGCTCCTCACGCGCCTTCGGGGATCTCGGTGATGCGTTCGCCGGTGAAGTAGATGCCGCTGCCGTGGCCGACGCAGGGCGCAGCGCCGTCGAACGACGCGATCCCGCAGCGCGTGCACGCGTTGAGGTTCATCTCGAAGTCGTTCGCGCGCATCAGGTAGTCGACGCCGATGAGCGAGAGGACGCGATCGACCAGGCGCTTGGCGGTCGATGTCGGGATGAAGGCGACATTCCCCATGGCGTCTTCGCAGCGAATGACCAGCCCGGCGGCGAGCATCCCGAACGCGAAGCTCGTTCCGGTCTCCGAATCGCGGAGCTCGGCGAGCGCCGCCATGACCTCGGTGCGGACGGTCTCGAGGAGGCGCTCGACGACGCGGGCATCGATCTCGTTGAGCGACGGCGGACGGAGCGTCGTGGACCGGCGGCTGTCGAGCGGCGCGACGTAGTGGAGGACCTGCTCGTACGGCCCCATCAGCCACATCGCGAGGTCGGCCTTCCCCCAGCGCTCCGACTCGTTGAGGAACGTGAGGTAGGCGTCGCGGCACGCGTCGGCGATCTCGTTCGCGGTCGTGTGCGCGGGCAGCGTGAGGATCGTGTCGAGCGTCGAGGTCACGTTCGCGGTCGTCGTCGTCGTCATGGTTGGTCGTAGAGCATCGCGCGTGCCGGTGCGGCAACGTCGCGATCTCGCGTCGGTAGTCGCCGAGAGCGTCAGCGCGCCAACGAATCCACGCGCGAACCGTCAAGCGTCTGGCGCGCGCCCGCCAAATCATTGTCCCTTCAACTTCGACGGGCGCCGCCGTTGTGCCTAGCAATGAGGAACTTCATCAGGCTCAGCTCGCTTCGCATTCAAGACTGCATCGTCGTCGCGCTGCGCTGCTCCCACGTCGACTTCCTTTCGGGGCCGCTGCTCGTCGAGATCGTCGACGAGTGCCGGCGCGAGGGCGCGACGAGCGTGGTCTTCGACTTTCCGCCGGACGCGACCATCGACCAGCCGGGCGCGCTGGCGTTGGCGCGCGCGAGCGCGTTGCTCGGCGGACGCGGCGCGCTCCGCCTCTCCGGGCTCGGCACGCGCGCGCGGGCCCTGATTCGATCGGTGTGCCGCTCCGACGGCATCTTCCTCGTGGAGTGGTGGGGCGACGGCGTGGAGCTGCCGGCGAAAGCGCCTTCGAACGAAGTGCCGCCGCAGGAGGCGCTGCCGAAGGCTGCGTGACGGAGCTACCGCCGGCGGCGGAGCGTACGACGAACGAGCGCGCCGGTGACGAAGAGGCCACCGGCGATGCTCGCGCACGTCGTCTCGCTCCGCAGCGGCGCCGCGGTGCAGCCGCTCGCGCCGGTGGACATCTCTTGCTCGGGCGTCGCGCACGCGAGCTCGATGTCGATCGAGGCAGGCGCAGGCTGCGCCGGCGCGCCTTCGATGTGCGCGCGCACTTCGACGGTGTGCTTGCCGATGCCGGCGCCGGCGGCTCCCCCGTCGGATTGACCGTCGCAGCGCGCGTAGTCGTCGACGACCGGCCCCGCCCACGGCGCGCCGTCGACCGAGACGGAGAGGGTCGCGACGGAGCGGAAGCTCGCGAACGATGGGCTCGCGGCGATCTCGATCGATACGCGGTCGGCGGGCGCGGTCAGCGCGCAGCGAGCGCCCGCGGGCACGACGACGTTTCCAGGTGGCAGCCTCACGGCGCGGAGCTCGCCGAGCTCCGTCGGAAACGGCTGCGACTCGACGATCGCGAACGAGCGCTTGGCCTCGACCGTACCGGCGCCACAAGCCGCCGTGACGGCCATCGAGTAGCGGCCCGGCGCGAGCGGCGACGACGGAACGACGAGGCTCCGCGAGCCGGAGGTCCCTGACTCGACGGTCACCTCGATCGCCAGGCCCGCGGCGTCCGTCAACGAGATCGCTTGGGGCGGCGCGGCGAGGTCGAGGGGAAAGCCGGGCACGTTCCGAGGGATGCTCGCGTCGTTCTGGGGCAAGAGCCCCGGAGGGGAGCATTGTGGACCGTCGCCGTGCGAGCGTCGACTCGCGGCGAATCAGATCGTGACGACTGCCGTGGGGACGGGGTTCGGCTTTCCGAGGTAGTAGCCCTGGAGGAGATCGCAGCCGAGATCGCAGAGGCACGCGAGCTCGCTCCGCGTCTCGATGCCCTCGGCGATCAGACGCATCGAGAGATCGCGACAGAGATCGACCATCGATCTCACGAGGCGCTGCTTGGTGATCGAGGCGTCGATGTCGCGCACGAGCGACATGTCGAGCTTCACGAACTCCGGCTCGACCGAGGTGAACGCCGTGAGACCGGCGTAGCCGGCGCCGAGATCGTCGATCGCGATGCGGAAGCCCATTTCGCGGAGCTGTCGCGTGCGCTCGGCCACGTCGGTGTCGGACGGGAGCGCGGCGCGCTCGGTGAGCTCGAGGACGATCCGTCGCGCGTGCGGAGCGAGCGGACCGCCGGCGAAGAGCTCCGGATCGCCGAGCTCGGCGGGGTGGAGGTTGACGAAGAGCATCACGTCCGGCGACGGCAAGGCCTCGATGCCGCGCGCCGCGAGGGCGCGGACGCGTCGGCCGAGGACGTGGATCGCGTCGAGTCGCTCGGCGGCGTCGAGGACCGCGCCCGGGTTGGGCAGCGACGCCTCGTCGGAGCGCATGAGCACCTCGTAGGCGGCGATCGTGCGCTTGCGCGCGTCGACGATCGGCTGAAAGACGATGCGCAGCTTCTCGAGCGCGCTCTCGAACGACGACGCGAGCTTCGCGCGCTCGACGACCGCAGGCGCGAGAATGGAGACGTGCGACTGACGCGTGCGGGCTTGCTCGGTCATCGTCATCGCGCGCTCCACCGCGCCGCGGAGCTTGTCGCCGGTGAGCGGCTTCGACAGATAAAAGAGCGCGCCGAGCTCGACGGCCTCGGTCGCGGTCTCGAGCGTCGGGTTCCCGGTCATCAGGATGTAGGGCAGGTCGAGGCCGCTCGCGCGAACCAGCCGGAGCAGATCCACGCCCGTGGTGTCCGGCAGGTTGATGTCGCTGAGGACGAAGTCGAAGCGCTTCTTCCTCAGCACCGCGGTCGCCGTCGCGCCGTCCCCCGCGTGGGTCACCTCCGTGCCCGCGTAGGCGAGCTCGCGGCCGATGGACCGCGCGAGCAGCGCGTCGTCCTCGATGAGCAAGACCTGAGGACGGGCCGGCGCCTCGCGCGGCGGCGGAGCGGGGGTCGCGACCACGGGGGGCAATGCCCTGACGACTGCCGATCTCATGTCCCCACCTCCAGCTCGCGCGACGCATGGCGGTCGCCGCCTCCGCTCACTCGCCCGCCCAACGCCTCGAACGGAATCCGGATCTGCACCGAGGTCCCCCGCCCCGGCACGCTCGCGATGCGGAGCACGCCCGAGAGGTGCTCGCACGCGGACGCGACCGCGCTCATGCCGATCCCTCGGCCCGAGTATTCGTCCACCTCCGCCTTCGTCGAGAAGCCGTCGGTGCACAGGGCGCGCTGGAGATCCGCCGGCGTCGACCACGGGATGCCCAACGAGCGCGCACGGTCGCGCACCGCGGTCCAGTCGATGCCGCGTCCGTCGTCGGCCACCACGATGACGAGCGCGTCGCGCTCGACGCGCGTCGAGAGGTCGAGCCGCGCTCGCTCGGGCTTGCCGAGGGCGACCCGCTCCGCGGGCGTCTCGATCCCGTGATCGATCGCGTTGCGCACGACGTGAAGGAGCACCGACCACAGCGTGCGGAGCCGCTCCGGAGGCGTGCGAACGCCGTTCGACTCGATGCTGAGGTCGAGCGCTCCCTTCGCCAGCCGCTGCGCGAGCCCGCGCGCGTGCTCCGCGAGGCGAGCGAGGCGCGTCGCCGTGGGCTCGAGCTTCCACTCTTCGAGCGCGCGCGCGATCTCGCGACGCGGCACGCCGTGGAGGAGCATGCGGACGAGCGCGGCGTGATCGTCGAGATCCACCTCGAGCCGCGCGCGGTTCTTCTCGTCGACGAGCCGTGAGACCACGGCGGCGACGCGATCCCATCGCTCGCGCAGGCGAGCGACGTCGAACGCCGACAGCTCGCCGTTCTCGTCGATGCGCGTCTCGAGCGCGTGGCACTCCTCCGCGACCGAAGAACAGTCGAACGCCGCCGCGTTGCCCTTCAGCGTATGCACGAGCCGCTTCACGACCCGAAGCGGAAGCTCGCGATCGCCGATGGCTTCGACGATCGACGCCGACTCGTTGGCGAACTCGAGCAGGCCCGAGCGATCCTCGCGCGCGCGCTCGAAGAGCGCGAACGCCTCGCGCCGCTCGCCCTCGTGACGCTCGCGCGCGACGCGGCTCGTCACGTCGGTCACGACGAACAAGACGCCGTCGAAGCGGCCGTTCACCGCCAGCGGTCGATACCCCAGCTCGAGCGTTCGCGCGTCGCGCAGGATCCGCTTCGGGAGCTGGTCGAGCGTCACCTCGAGGGGCAGGACGTCCTCGGCGATCGCCTCCCACGCGATCTCCATCCAGGCCCCGGCCGTGGCGTCGACGCGCGAGATCCACGTCCACGCGTGCTCCGACGGCTCGGGGGCCCCGAGGAGCCTGCCCAGCGCGGCCGAGTGCTCGCCGGCGATGCGACCCTCCGCGCTCAACATGACGAAGCCCTGCTCGACGCTGTCGAGGAGGACCCTCATGCGCGTCATCTGGGCGATGAGCTCCTGCGTGCGCGTCTGCACCCGCCGGTCGAGGCCGACGACGTTGTCGTGGAACGACCGCGCGACGAAGCACGCGCCGATCGACTCGAGGACAACGAAGAGCGCGTGAACCGTCACCGACCAGAGCGACGCTTCGTAGTTGAACACGGCGCTCGGAACGATGATCCACAAGACCAGGTGGTGGAGCGCGACCGTCGCCGCGGCGACGAGGATCACCAGCGGATCGGCGAACACTGCGAGCAGCGCGACGAGGACGAAGAAGTAGAAGTGCATCTCGATCTGCATCGGCCCGCGCCCGATGCTCACGAGCAGACCGCCGAGGCACATCGCGGCGAACGCATAGGTCTTCGTGACGCTGCGCGGGTTCTCGAAGTAGCGGTACGCCAGGGTCGGGCCGACGAGCAGCGCCGCGGCGTAGAGCCCCGCGCGAACGACGCTCGTGCCCGCCAGCGCCGCGACGATCATCATCGCCGGCACGTGCAGATAGAACACGACGAGGCCGATGCGCGTCATCCTCGCCAGATACTGACGCTCGAAGGCCGAGACCTCCGCGGGCAGGACGAGATAGCCGAAGAACCGTCGCAAGAGACCGTCGCTCTTCATCGGAGCCCCATCGGGTCGAGGTTTCGCTTCATGGCTTGGCCCACGGGGCAGCCGAAGACGGGCAGCGGCGCGACCTCCTCGCCGGCGCGCGCGCGGGCGACGACGCGCGTGTCGGCGACGATCGGAGCGCCCATCCGTTCGCTGTAGCCGCCGCGATAGGCGACGTGCCCGTCGGGCGAGAGCACGACGAGCGTCGGCGCACCGGCGACGCCGTAGGTGGCCTCGACGTCGTCGCTCGCGACGGCGACGAACGTGAAGCCGCGCGCTCTCGCGCGTGCCGCGAGCGCTTCGTCGAGGGGCTCGCCGTCGAGCGCGTAGACCACCACCTCGAGCGCGTCTCCGATCGCGCCGCGCCTCACGAGATGATCCATGACGCGCCCCGAGCAGCGGCAGCCCGCGCGCACGAAGTGGGCGACCACCCACCGCCCTTCCTTCGAGGGGTCGAGCGAGGCGACGCGCGCGAGCCGCGGATCACGCCGGCCCGGCGTGGGGATGGCGAGCACGTGCGGACCGAGCAGGTACGCCGACACCACCGACGCCGCGATGATCCAGAGCGTGAAGAGGGCGGCGACCGGGCGCGCCGAGAGCCGTCGGTTGGAGCTCATGTCTCGTACGTCTGAACGACTCGTTTCGCGATTGGTTTAAGGCGAACGACGAATCGTCGTACCGGAGGACATGGAAGACGCGTTCCTGCGCACCGAAAGGCTGCTGCTCACCGAGATCCCCGCGGTCCTCGCGCAGACGGGGATCCCCGTCACGCGCACGATTCGCAGGCCGCCCGCGGTGACCGGCCGGACGGTGCTCGGAACGATCGGCTTCGGCGGGCCGCACCTGCGCGGCGCGCTCTCGCTCCTCGCGCAGGTCGCGATGTGGGAGCGGAGCATGCCTGTCGCCGTCGGTCCGCCGCCGTTCTCCGATCAGCTCCTCGCCGACTTCGTGGGCGAGGTGTGCAACCTCCTCGTAGGACGTTTTCGCAACCGCCTCCTGCGGCACGGCGTCATGGTGCTCCCGTCGACGCCCACGGCGGTGTGCGGCGCCCACATCGAGATGCCCCGCTTCGCGGCCGCGACCTCGGCTTGGTACGAGCTCGAGGCGCAGACCGGCGCCGTCCACGCCCGCTTCGACGTGACGTTCGACGAGAGCTTCGTGTTCGACGGCGAAGACGCCGTCGCCGTCGAGCCGAACGATGCCGATCTCATCCTTTTCTGACCGCAGGAGAACCCATGCCGCGAACCGTGATGCTCGTCGATGATTCGTCCACCGTACGCATGCAGGCGACGCACGCCCTTTCCGCCGCGGGATTTCGGATCCTCGAGGCGAAGGACGGCGTCGAGGCGCTCGACAAGCTCGAGGCCCTCACCGACGACATCGCGCTGATCGTCTGCGACGTGAACATGCCGCGCATGAGCGGCATCGAGCTCCTCGAAGCGCTCGCCGCCCGCGGCGGGGCGCGGCCTCCGATCCTCATGCTGACCACCGAGGGTCATCCTCACCTGATCCAGCGCGCGAAGGAGCATGGCGCGAAGGGTTGGATGGTGAAGCCCTTCCGACCCGAGCTGCTCGTCGCGGCGGTATGCAAGATCGCAGGTACCGGGTCGTGACGCGCCCCATGCGGATCATCCTCATCGACCCGAGCTCCGAGGCGCGCGACCTCCTGGCGCGAAGGCTCCGCGCGCTCGACTACACCGTCGAGTGCGCGCCCGACGGCCTGTCGGGCGCCGAGCTCGCGCTCTCCGCGCCGCCCGCGGCGGTGATCGCCGATCTTTGGATGCCGGGCGTCTCCGGCGTTCAGCTCTGTCGCCTCCTGCGGACGGAGCCGGCCACGAAGGAGGTGCCGATCGTGTTGCGCGCCGAGCGCGACGATCCGCGCAACCGCTTCTGGGCGAACTGCGCCGGCGCCACGGGCTTCGTCGCGAGCAGGCGCATGGGCGAGCTCGTCAGGCTCCTCGAGAAGGTCGCCGTCGCGCGCGACGACGCCTTCTTCATGCACTTCGGCGCGGGCGTGCGCGACGTCCGCGATCGGATCGCGCGGACGCTCGACCAGGCGATGTTCGAGTCGGTCATCGCGGGCGAAGTGCGCGCGCTCGCGGGCGCCTGCTCGGTGGCGAGGCTGTTCGACTCGCTCTCCCAGCTCACCTCTCAGCTCCTCACCTACCGGTGGCTCGGGCTCTCGACGCTGAGCCCGGTGAACGTCGCCGTCCACGCGCACCCGAGCTCGCTCGAGACCGCCGAGGCCGAAGCGCGACGCGTGCTCCGCGTCGGGCCCGCCGTGTGCGCGCTCTCCGTCGTCGACGGCGACGCCGCCGCGTTCTCCGCCGAGCAAGCGGGGCCGACGGTCTCGAGAGAGATCGTCTTCGGCGGGACGCCGATCGGGCGCATCGCCCTCGCCCCGACGGGACCGATCGAGGAGGCGGAGGAGATCGTGGAGCTGCTCGCGCGCGATCTCGGCGGCGCCATCCGCATGGCCGCCCTCGTCGAGAGCTCGCAGCGCATGGCCTCGACCGACGCCCTCACGCAGCTGCCGAACCGACGAGCGTTCGTAGAGAACATGCGCGCGGAGCTCTCGCGCACTTCGCGCGACGGGGCTTCGCTCTCGCTGCTCATGCTCGACGTCGATCGGTTCAAGGCGATCAACGACACGCGAGGGCACGCGGCCGGCGACGCCGTCCTCACCGAGCTCGGCCGCATCCTGCCGAAGCACGCGCGAGACTACGATCTGGTCGCGCGCTGGGGCGGAGAGGAGTTCGTCGTCGCCCTGCCGAGCAGCAACCGCATGGCCGCCCTGATCGTGGCCGAGCGGCTGCGCCAGGCCGTCGCCAACATGTCCGTCGCCGACCCCGCGGGCGGCGCGCCGCTCATGGCCACCGTCTCGATCGGCGCCGCGACGCAAGTCCCGGGCGACTCGCTCGATTCGTTGCTCGAGCGCGCGGACCGCGCGCTCTACGCGGCGAAGCTCTCCGGGCGCGACTGCGTGTACGTGCTCGACACCGCGCACGACGAGCCCCGCCGGAGCGACGTCCGCGGGGCCGAGGAGGGAGGGGTCGTCAGCGAGCGGGGCTACGAGCGAGCGGCGTGAGACGCTCACGGGCTCACGCCGCTCGCGGCAGTCCGTCGATTTGCTTGCGCTTGATCATCTCGACGAGCGTCGTCCGCTGCAGGCCGAGGAGCGCCGCGGCGCGGCTCTTGTTGTTGCCCGTGCGACGAAGCGCCTCGCGAATGAGCGTGTTCTCGTAGGCGTCGACCGCGGCGCGGAGGTCGATCACCGCGCCTCCGTCGTCCGTGCGCGCGACCGAGGTCGGGTGCGACGACGCGCTCTCTCGGATCGCCGGCGTCCTCGTCTCGAGCGCGAGGCAATCGGTCTCGACGACCGCGCCGGGTGCGAGGAGCACCGCGCGCTCGACGGCGTTCTCCAGCCCGCGCACGTTGCCCGGCCAGTCGGCGGCCGCGAGCTCGGCGAGCGCTTCGGGCGCGAAGCGCACGACGTCGCTCCGACCGCTTCGCTCCGCCGCGAGACGAAGGAAGTGCTCGGCGAGCAACGGAATGTCTTCGCGCCGCTCGCGCAGCGGCGGAAGGTGCACGTGGATCACGTTCAGCCGGTAGTAGAGGTCCTCGCGGAAGCGGCCCGCGGCCACCTCCGCCCGCAGGTCGCGGTTGGTGGCGGCGACGATCCGAACGTCGCACTTGATGACCTTCGTGTCACCGACCGCGACGATCTCGCGAGACTGAAGGAGCCTGAGGAGCTTCACCTGCGCGGCGAGCGGCAGCTCGCCGACCTCGTCGAGGAACAGCGTTCCTCCCTCGGCCGCCGCGACGAGCCCGCTTCGGTTCGTCATCGCGCCGGTGAAGGCGCCTTTGACGTGACCGAAGAGCTCGCTCTCGACGAGGTTCGCCGGGATCGCGCCGCAGTTGACCGCGACGAGCGGCTTCTCGGCGCGCGGGCTCGCGTCATGGAGCGCGGCGACGGCGAGCTCCTTGCCCGTGCCGCTCTCGCCGGTGACGAGAACGGTGCAGCGCGACGGCGCGACTCGGTCGAGGACCGAGAGCACGCTGCGCATCGCGGCGTTGGCGGTCACCAGGTGGCCGCGACTCGTGGAGCGAACGTTCGAGGGATTGTCGGTGTTCATTGGTGGGTGGGCCAGGCGTGTGAAGAACGCGCTCGTTCGCGCGTACGGATCACAACGGCGACCGCACCCGAGGCCTTAAGGGTCTATTCGCGACCGACCGCCGCCCGCAGCCTGTGGATCGCCTCGGAGTGCAGCTGGCACACGCGAGACTCCGTCACTTCGAGGATCGCGCCGATCTCCCGAAGTGTACGACCTTCGGTGTAGTAGAGCGCGAGCACGTTCTGGAGGCGGGTCGGCAGCTCGCCGATCGCGCGAGCGACCGCGCCCTCGAGCTGGCGCCGGCTCGCGGCGCCGTCCGGCGCCTCGCCGTCGAAGTCGATGACGTCGCGGTCGATGTCGAGCATCTCGAGGCGGCTCATGCCCGCGCGGTCGATCTCGAGGAGGGTGTCGCGATACTCGTCGAGCGACTGCCCGAGGGCGTCGGCGACCTCTTCCTCCTCGGGCGCTCGACGGAGAGACTTCGTCAGGTCGTCGATCGTGCGCGCGACGCGACGGGAGGCCGCGCGGCTCGCGCGCGTCCGCGTGTCGAGGCTGCGAAGATGATCGAGGATCGAGCCGCGAATCCGGTAGAGCGAGTACGCCATGAACTCCTCTTCATCCATGCTCGCGGAGGCGCGCCGAAACGCCTCGACGAGGCCGATCCAGCCGTAGCCGAGGAGATCGTCGAGGCTGATGGTGCGCGGAACCTTCTGGGCGATCGAGGTCGCCGTGCGGCGGACGATGGGCAGGTACTTCTCGACGTCTCGCGCGGTGAGCTGGCGCTCGTCGACGAACTGAATCTTTCT
The DNA here is from genome assembly GCA_019637175.1 of Labilithrix sp. Lineage (GTDB taxonomy): Bacteria > Myxococcota_A > Polyangia > Polyangiales > Polyangiaceae > Labilithrix. Next base: position 88,229 of record JAHBWD010000008.1, read on the forward strand.
GGCTGCGGTCATGGTGGGTCCCACTTCACCGCTCGTGCCACGCGGGGCCTCCGCGAAGACATCCCGCTTTTCTCGGCGAATATGCCTGATTTGCGGCGCGAGGCGCCATGCCACCGCCGGTGTCGACGTTCGGCTGACACTGGCGGCCGTCGCTATCGCTAAAGGGATGAAGGGGAGCGCCGTTCGTCGTCTCGTGAGAGCGCAACCGGCACCGACGCAGACACAGACACGCCTCGTGGCCGCGAGGCCTCGCACGACCGAACCTCAGGAAGAAGTCGAACCGCCGCCGCGCGCGCCGGGCGCGCCGATCGAGATCGACGCGCTCGCGATCGCGCGCCGCTTGCTCGGGGGGGACACGTGAACCACACCATTGCCCAGGCCGTCGCCGAGATGCTCGCGATCCTCGAAGCGGAGCGCGACGCGATTCATCGCTTCGACGACGACGAGGTCATCCGCGCAGCTCGCGCCAAGCAGGGCCTCGCGGATCGCCTGCGTGAAGCGTCGAGAGAGGATCTCGCCGCGAACGCCTCCGCGCTCGCGACGTTGCTCATCGAGCTCCGGCGCAACGCGTCGCTCCTCCTCTACGCGCGAGCCTGCCTGCGCGAGACCCACGCACGCCTCGCGAAGAAGGCGATCAACGAGGCCTGATGGATCCGCAGAACCGCCGCCGCCACCGACGAATTCGAGTCTCGCTGCCGACCTGGCGCGTGCGCGGCGGGCTCGCCGAGCGGGTGGAGATGATGGAGATCAGCTACGGAGGCATGCAGATCCGGACGAGCGATCCCGATCCGATGCATCGCCTCGTCCTCTTGAGGGTGCAGCTGCCGACCGGCACGGTCGAGGTCCACGCAGAGGTCATCCGCGTCGCCGTCACCGAACACGGCGAGGCGTCGGTGGGCGTGCGACTCTTCGCGCTGAACGGCCTCGAGAAGGAGCGCTGGGAGACGTTCGTGCTCGCGGCGCTGGGGAGCTCGGCGAAGGCGGCGTGAGCCGCGCGCCGACGCCCCGCCTTCCCGCCTTCACCGCCAGGCGAGCTCTCGCCGGGCGAAGCGCCGCAGCGTCGCGTAGCTCACGCGCACGCCGGCGGCGCCGAGGCGTGCGTGGATGGCCGTCAGCGGATCGCCCTCGAGGAGCGCCGTGCGAATGGCGCCGCCGAGCGTCGCGAGCTGCGCCCACGACGGGCCGCGCGCCGGCTCGGGGCGCCGAGCGAGCGCGTCGAGCAGCTCGGTCGTGAGGTCGTCTGCGCAGACGACGCCGCGCGCGCGCGCGAGCGTGATGTAGCGGCGCACCGTCTTCGGATCGAGGCGGAGCCATCGCGCGATGGCCTTCACGCCGCGCCCTGCCTGCCAGAGGAGCAAGAGCTCGCGCAGATCGAACGCCGAGATGGATCGGTACGCCATGGCGGGGGAGGAAAGACCCTGAACAATCCGCCCTACGTCGGCGTCATGGGTGCGCGCGACGCGGGCCAAACGCTCGATCCGCCGTCGCCGAACGTCGTGGCGAGGCAGACCGGCGACCCGAACGCGTCTCCTCGAGGGAAACGCGTGGCCTCCATCGCGCCGGCCGGTAGGCTGACGCATGGAGCAAGGCGGCATCCCCCGGAACGGCAGACCGGCGGCGGCCTTGAGCACTTTCGGCGTCGCGCTCGCCATGACGGTCGTGGGATGTGCGAGCGCCGACGGCGCCGTGCCCGACGAGCCCTGGTCGATCCCGAGCGGCTCGAGCGAGCTCCACGCGGTGCCTGCTTCGAACCTCTGCGTGACGTCGGGAAAGGTCGACGCCCGCGTCGACCGCGGGATGCACGTCGACCAAGGCGGGATGCGCGGCGTCGTCGCGGGCGACGCGAGCCGCTCGGTCGAGCTCGCGTTTCGCTATCGAGGGCCGAGCGCGGAAGCGCGCGCGCTCGGCGGCGGCGAGCTCCGTCGGCAGATCGGGCTCAAGCTGCGCGCGCGTGACAGCTGCAACCTCGTGTACGTCATGTGGCACCTCGGGGATCGCCCGGGCGTCTTCGTGTCGGTCAAGCACAACGCGGGCGCTTCGACCCACGCCGAGTGTGGACCGAACGGCTACCTCGCCGTCGAGCCGCGCGCTTCGGCGCCGGCGCCGGAGGTGACGCCCGGCGACTCGCACGTCCTCCGCGCCGACCTCGACGGTCTACGGCTGCGCGTCAGCGCCGACGGCGAGGTCGTGTGGACGGGCGAGCTACCCGCCGAGGCGCTCGAGGCCGACGGCCCGGCGGGCGTTCGTTCCGACAACGGCGCGTTCGACTTCGAGCTCCGCACGGCCGCGCCGGCCGGCGCCGCCGCCTGTCGCGCGCGCGATTGACGGTTCGCGCGCGCGCTCGATGAAATAGCCGACGAAGGTGCGGGCGAGGGCGTGCAGCGGCGTCCGCGGCGCGTCGAGGTCGAGGTGCTCGCCTTTCCATGTCGAGACGCTCGCGAGGAGCGCCATGGAAACATCGCCGGTGCCCGACGCGTGGCTCGCGGCGAGGCGCGGCGGCCCGAATCGACACGGAAGTAGATCGCGGGAAAGTCTCGCGCCTCGTCCGAGGCGACGATCGCCTTCACGAGCGAGACGCCCGCTTCGACGGTCATCGTCTCGCCGACGTCCACAGCGTCGAATCCATGTCGCTCGGCGGCGCCGAGCGTCATCGCACCGTGGAAGCGTCATCGGCATGACGCTCGCGGAGAAATCGGCATCGGCGGGCTGAACGCGTCGCCGGTGAGGCCGTTGTTCATTCCGTCACCACGACCAAGGAGCCACGATCATGGGAGAAGCAGTTCGCAAGCTGGAAACGTTCGACGAGCGATGCGCGGAGCGCGTCGACGTGAAAGCGGTCGTCGACGTCTTCGGCGACGACAACTTCTGGACGGGGCTCTCGGTGAACATCTCCGAAGGCGGGATCTTCGTCGCGACGTACGCCGCGGTGCCCATCGGCGCGCACGTGACCGTGCAAATCGCGATGAGATTCGAGGACGAGCCGCTCGTCGTCGACGCGGTCGTGCGCTGGACGCGCGCCGCGTGCGCCGACGCGCCGCCCGGCATCGGCCTCCAGTTCGTCGACATCGACGAGCGGACGATCGCGCGCGTGCGCGAGTTCATTCAGACGGTGCGCGAGCCTCTCCTCTACGAGGCCGAGTGACGGTGGCGTGGATGGTGCAGCGCCACGCGCTGCGAGAGACGAACACGAAGAAAAAGGAACGAAGGAGCATTCGATGAAAGAGAAGATTGCGGTTCTCGGTCTCGGTTACGTCGGCCTGCCCGTGGCCCTCGCCTTCGCGAGGAAGTTTCCCCACACCGTGGGCTTCGACATCAACTGCGCCCGGGTCGAAGAGCTGGCGCGCGCCCAAGACCGCAACGGCGAGACCGGTTCGAGCGAGCTCGAAGGCACCTCGCTCGAGCTCACGTGCGATCCCTCGAAGCTCGCGGGCGCCACGTTCTTCGTCGTCGCCGTGCCCACGCCCGTCGACGGCAACAACGTCCCCGACCTGACGCCGCTCGTGAAGGCGAGCGAGATGCTCGGCCGCTTCCTCACGCCCAACTCGATCGTCTGCTTCGAGTCGACCGTCTATCCGGGCGCGACCGAGGAGGTCTGCGGGCCCATCCTCGAGAAGGCCTCGGGCCTGATCGCCGGCAAGGACTTCAAGCTCGCGTACTCGCCCGAGCGCATCAACCCCGGCGACACGGTGCACACGCTCGAGACCGTGGTCAAGGTCGTCTCCGGGCAGGACCCGGAGACGCTCGAGAGGGTCGCGGCGGCGTACGGCGCGATCATCCCCGCCGGCGTCCACAAGGCCTCGTCGATCAAGGTCGCCGAAGCGGCCAAGGTCATCGAGAACACCCAGCGCGATCTCAACATCGCGCTCATGAACGAGCTCGCGCTCATCTTCGAGCGCGTCGGCATCCGCACGATCGACGTGCTCGAGGCCGCGGGAACGAAGTGGAACTTCCTCCCGTTCCGCCCCGGTCTCGTCGGCGGCCACTGCATCGGCGTCGATCCTTACTACCTCACGATGAAGGCGCAGCAGGTCGGCTACCAGCCCGAGGTCATCCTCGCCGGCCGGCGCATCAACAACGCGGTGGGTCCGTTCATCGCGCAGAAGATGGCGAAGCTCCTCATCGAGAGCGACATCCCGGTCAAGCGCGCGCGCGTCGGCATCCTGGGCCTCACGTTCAAGGAAGACGTGAGCGACCTCCGCAACTCGCGCACGCCCGACGTGCTCCGCGAGCTCGCCGCCTTCGGCATCGAGGCCGTCGTTCACGATCCCCACGCGTACGCCGACGAGGCGGCGCACGAGTACGGGATCAAGCTCACCAAGTGGGAAGACATCCGCAACCTCGACGGCCTCATCGTCGCGGTCGGGCACAAGGCCTATCGCGAGATGGGCCAGGAGAAGTTGCTCTCGCTCGTCCGCCACGGCGGCGTCGTCATCGACGTCAAGAGCGTGCTCCGGCCGTCGGCGATCGACCGGTCCATCAAGTACTTCTCGCTCTGATCCACGGAGGATGTGATGTGCGGAATCGTCGCTTACGTCGGAAATGAAAATTGCGCATCGATCCTCGTCGAGGGTCTGAGCCGCCTCGAGTACCGCGGCTACGACTCGGCGGGGTTGGCGATCCACACCGGCGGCGGCGTCGAGATCGTACGCACCGTAGGCAAGCTCGCGCGCCTCGCCGAGGCGCTCGAGCGCGCGCCGCTCCGCGGCAAGACGGGCATCGGCCACACGCGGTGGGCGACGCACGGCAAGCCGAGCGCGGAGAACGCGCACCCTCACACCTCGGGCCCCGTGGCCGTCGTCCACAACGGGATCATCGAGAACTACGCCGCGCTCCGGCGCGAGCTCTCGGCGCGAGGCAGGCGCTTCACGAGCGAGACCGACACCGAGGTGATCGCACACCTCGTGGCCGAGGCGCTCGAGCGCGATCCCGGCGCGGCGCTCGAGGCCGCCGTGCGCACCGCGCTCTCGCACGTCGAGGGGGCGTACGCGGTCGCGGTGACGTCGCGCTTCGAGCCTCACCGCATCGTCGTCGCGAAGCGCGACTCACCGCTCGTGATCGGTTTGTCCGACGAGGCGACCTTCGCCGCGAGCGACGTGCCTGCGATCCTCGGACGCGTGAAGCGCGTCGTGTTCCTGGAAGACGGCGACGTCGCCACGCTCACCGCCGCGGGCGCGAGCATCACGACGCTCTCGGGCGAGGCGGTCGTTCGCGCGCCGCGCGCGGTCGACTGGAGCCTCGAGCAGGCGGAGAAGGGCGGCTTCGCCCACTTCATGGAGAAGGAGATCCACGAGCAGCCCCGCGCGATCGAAGCGACCATCGGCGGCCGCTTCGCGCCCGGCGCGTCGGACGTCAACCTCGACGACGCCGGCCTGGCGCCCGAGGAGGTCGCGAACATCCGCCGCGTGTACTTCGTCGCGTGTGGGACGAGCGCGCACGCGGCGATGGTCGGGCGCTACTGGATCGAGCAGCTCGCGAAGATCCCCGCGGTCGTCGAGATCGCGAGCGAGGTGCGCTACCGCGAGCCGGTGCTCGGCCCGACGGATCTCGTCGTCGCCGTGAGCCAGAGCGGTGAGACCGCCGACACGCTCGCCGCCGTGAAGACGGCGAAGGCGATGGGCGCGAAGGTCCTCTCGATCGCGAACGTCCTCGGCAGCGCGATCCCGCGCGCGTCCGACGCGACGCTCTACACCAACGCGGGCCCGGAGATCGGCGTCGCCTCGACCAAGTGCTTCACGACGCAGCTCGTCGCGCTGCTCATGCTCTCGGTCTGGCTCGGCAGGCGGCGCGAGGTCCTCGACGAAGCGCGCGCGGCGGAGATCCTCGCCGCGCTCCGCAAGACGCCGGCGCAGGTGCGCGAGCTCGTGGGCCTCTCGAGCTCCACGCGCGCCGTCGCCGAGCAGTTCTCGGCGGCGCGCGACATCCTCTTCCTCGGACGAGGAACGCAGTTCCCCGTCGCGCTCGAGGGCGCGCTCAAGCTCAAGGAGATCAGCTACGTGCACGCCGAGGGCTACGCCGCCGGCGAGATGAAGCACGGGCCGATCGCCCTCATCGACGCCGCGGTGCCGGTCGTCGTCTTGTGCCCGCGCGATCGAAATCGCGACAAGACGCTCTCGAACCTCAACGAGGTGCGCGCGCGCGAGGGCCGCGTCGTCGCGCTGGCGACCGCCGGCGACGCCGACGTCGCCTCCGCGGCCGAGGTCGCGCTGCCGCTCCCCGAGGCCGACGAGACGGTGCTCCCGATCCTCACCACCATCCCCCTCCAGTTGCTCGCGTATCACTTCGCGCTCGTGCGCGGACACGACGTCGATCAGCCGCGCAACCTCGCGAAGACGGTCACCGTCGAGTGAGCCGCGCGCGCACCGCCTTCTTCTCCTTCCTTGCGATCTCGATGGGGTGCCGCGCCACGGGGCCGGCACCCCGCCCGATCGTCGCGCAGACGTCGTCGCTCGAGCGCGTGGCGGCGGCGGATCTCTGCGTGACGTCGGGCAAGGTGAGCGCGCGCGGCGCCGGCGTGATGAACGTCGACACCGGCGGAATGCGCGCGGTCGTACGCGGCGACGCGAGCCGCGTCGCCGAGATCGCGTTCACGTATCGCGGGCCGAGCGGAGCGACGAGACCGCTCGCGAGCGGCGAGCTCCGCCGGCAGATCGGCCTCAAGCTCCGCGCGCACGACACGTGCAACCTCGTTTACGTGATGTGGCGCGTCGAGCCGTCGCCCGGCGTCGTCGTCTCGATCAAGTCGAACCCCGGCCGCTCCTCGCACGCCGAGTGCGGCGCCGGCGGGTACGAGAACCTGCGCTCCGACGTACCTCGCGTCGCGCCGTCGATCGTCGTGGGCGAGCGTCATGTGTTGCGCGCCGAGCTCGTCGGTCGTTCGCTCCGCGTGCTCGCCGACGGCGAGGTCGCGTGGGAAGGGCGCCTGCCGAGGGCGGCGTTCGCCGTCGACGGTCCGGCAGGCGTGCGATCGGACAACGGCAACTTCGACTTCGAGCTGCGCGTGCCCGGGGAGCCGAAGCACGACGCGCCGTGCGGCTGGCGATGACCTGCGCGACACGCGTCATCGCGATGACGCCTCGTCGCGCCGTTGACGCCGTCGCGCGGCGATCCGCGCGAAGATCCGCGTTTTCTGCGCGCCGGCCGGTGGGCGCGGCGCGTGCAAGCAACCCGACATGAGATTTCGTCTGACGCTCGCCGGCGCTACCGTCGGGCTCTTCGTCGGCATCGCGTGCTCGGGGCCTCCCTTGCCGGAGGCCGCGCGCAGCAGCGGCGCGGCGCCCGACGGCGCGGAGACGTTCACCGCGTCCGAGCCGATGGCCGAGCCGGACGCCGGGCCGACCGGAACGTGCGGCGAGATCGTGTGCGCGCCCAGCGAGCGCTGCATCGAGGATCGCTGCATCGAGGCATGTCCGGCGGGGACGGTGATCTGCGAGCGCAAGTGCGTCGAGCCGAACGCCTCACTCGAGCACTGCGGGGCGACGCCGGGATGCGGCGTCACCGGAGGGACCGCGGGCGCGCGCTGCACCGGCGGATCCATCTGCATCGGCGGACAGTGCCTCGGCGACTGCAGCGACGGAACGGTCGCCTGCGCGTCCGCGGGAGGCGACGTCTGCGTGGATCTACGCAGCGACGACGCGAACTGCGGAGGCTGCGGTCACCGCTGCACGGGCGGAAAGAGCTGCTCGTTCGGCCTCTGCTGCGCGTCGGGCGAGACCGCGTGCATGGGAACGTGCGTCGACACGAGCTCGAACCCGTCGGCCTGCGGCGGGTGCGGCGTCACGTGCGCACAGGACGAGACCTGCGTCGCCGGAGCGTGCACGCCATGAAGCGCGCCGTCTTCGTCGCGATCGCGCTCACCACCGCGTGTCATGCCCAGCCGCCGCCGGAGGAAGACTCCCAAGTCGGGATCACGATCGGGAGGCCGGCGAGTGGAACCTCGGCGCCGTGCCCCGACGGCGACAGGCCCCTGCTCGCGCCGGCCGCCCTCGCCACGACGCCGACGTCGTGCACGTTCAACCCGTGCGATCCCTACTGCAGGGTGTACCTCGACACCGCGCCGGGGGTCGACGGCGGAGGCTCGTTCACCTCGGGCGACGGCGGCCTCGGCCTCGCGAGCGCCGACGCCGGCGCCGCGGCGAGCGCGTGCGCGAGCCTCTCGCCGCTCTCCGACGTCGCGATGACCGTGACGTCACTGAGCCCCGTGACCACCTCGCCCGCGAGCGCTTCCTTCACCACCGCGCTCGTGCCCGCGGGGTGCCTCCCCGGCGCGTTCGCGCCGCTCTGGGGCGCGAGCCGGTACGATCTCGGCGTCGTCAGCGCCGGCGGCGCTTACACGCACGTCGTCCCCGTCCCTGCGAACGTCGCCGTCACCGCGTACGCGGGATCGCTCTCGGTGTCGGCGAACGTCGCCGTCACGGTGCTCGTCAACGACGTGAGCGCGGCGCCGTCGGGCTTCAACGTCGCGAGCTTCTCCGGCGCCGCGAGCAGCACCGAGGCGGCGCCCGCGTTCCTCTACCCGTACGACGGGACGATCTTCCCGCTCGGCCTCTCGGCGCCGCTCGTGATGTGGAAGCGCGCAGCGGGAACGGCTGCGGCGAAGGCGGTCCGCGTCACGCTCAAGTTCCCCGCGACGGGCACGAGCACGTTCCGGTGGACGGCGATCGTCGCCGAAGGGAGCGAGCGCTTTCAGATCCCGCAGAGCGCGTGGACCGCGTTCGACCAGACCGCGAAGGGTTCGCTCGGCGCGATCGAGATCCAACGCATCGACAGCAAGAGCAAGCTCCAGAGCGCGACCACGATCGGCGTTCGCTTCGCGACCGCGAACCTTCGCGGGAGGATCTACTACACGAACTACGCCTCGACGGCGGACGTCAAGCGCGTGCTGCCGTTCGGCAACGCCGCGCCGACGAGCGCGTTCACGCCTCCGATCGCGAAGAACTGCGGCGTGTGCCACACGTTCAGCGCGTCGGGGAACAAGTTCGTCACGAGCTCTCACGGCGACGCGGCGACGCTGGGATACAACACGTTCGGCATCTCGAACGTGCAGGTGAACGGCGACCTCGCGGCGCTCCACGCCGGTCCCGCGGGCTCGGGCGACAGCCGCGGCCTCGCGTTCGCGGCCGTCACGCGCGACGGCACGTACGCGCTGCTCGCGAACAACTGGTGGGGCAACCCCAACAACGGTTCGAACGCCACCACGGCCGGATCGGCCGGCGCCGCGTTCAAGGTCTTCCGCTTGCCCACGACGCCCGGCGCGGCGACCGACGTGACCGCGTCCGGGTTCGGAGGCGCGAGCAACGCGTGGGGCCTCGGCGGCGCGACGCCGATCCAGATGTACACGCCGGCGTTCTCGCCCGACGACAAGCGTCTCGTGTACGTCAACGGCGACGCGACCGGCGACGCCTCCGACGCGAAGGCCGCGTCACGGCAAGGCGTGAGCACGCTCGAGTTCGACGAAGCCACCAAGCGCTTCTCGAATCGCCGGCTCATCGTGAAGACGACGACGGGAACCGCGCGCTACGTCCGCTGGCCGATGTGGGAGCTCGACTCGCGCAGCGTCATCTATCAGTCCGCGGCGACGAACGACGACGACGGCTTCGACTGGTACGCCGGCATGCTCCCGTCCGGTTGCTGCGGGCGGAAGAAGGTGCGCGGCGAGCTCTGGTCCGTCGACGCCACCGCGGCTTCGCCCACGCCCGTCTCACTCACCGAGATCAACAAAGGCCTCGGCGCGTCGAGCCCGCTCGGCACCGACGACACCAACCGGACGTACCAGCCGACGATGCTCGGCGTCGCCGCGGGCGGCTATCGATGGGCGGTGCTCACCTCGGTGCGCGCGTGGGGCAACATGCTCAACACGGGCACCGGCGCGCTCTCGACGATGACGAACAAGCTCTGGGTCGCCGCGATCGACGACACGCCGAGCGGCGCCGTCGACCGGAGCCACCCGCCGTTCTTCCTGCCGAACCAAGACGCGTCGGCCTCCGTCCTCAACGAGCGCGGGTACTGGGCCCTCGAGGCGTGCAAGCCCGCCGACGTCGCGAGCTCGGTGTGCGCGTCGAGCGAAGACTGCTGCGGGTACAATCCGGCGGCGCCCGGCAGCTCGTCGGCGATGTGCCTCGTCGACGCTCCGCTCACGAGCCCGCCGACGTTCCACTGCAAGTCGACGTCGGCCGCGAGCTGTCGCGCCCTCACGGAGACGTGCACGAGCGACTCTTCGTGTTGCGGCTTCCCCACCACCCGCTGCGTGAACGGCGCCTGCCAGAATCCACCGCCGATCGCGAAGCACACCGCCGCGTCGTTCATCCGCGACTACAGCGCGGAGTGTACGACCGGCAAGCGCCTCGCCTGGCGCGCGTTCGAGTACCGCTCGACGTTTCCTGCGGCGCCGGGCGCTTCGATCGCCTTCTCGGCGGCGACCGCGGCGACGCAGAGCGGGCTCGCGTCCGCCGTCCCCGTGCCGCTCGGCACGCAGACCGCGACGAACGCGAGCTGGGTCGGCGTCGACGTGGATCCGCGCTTCAGGGCCGCGACGCCGCGGCAGACGTCGAAGGCTTGGCTGCGCGTCGTGATGGCGTTCACGCCCGCGGTGGGCGGCGCCGGAACGCCGCTGCTCACCGATTGGCGTCAGTCGTTCGACTGCGTCGACGCGGAGTAGTCGCGCGGATCGCCCGGACGATCGCGAGCGCCGCGACGCCGATCCACGGAGCGACGCCCGACGCGCCCGAGCGAGGCGAGCCGACGTGACATCCGGGATCGGCGGCGTCGTCCTGACGCGACCGGTAGATGACGCGGAGGCCTTGGAGATCGTCCTTCGCCGGCGTCGATCGCGCGGCGCGCGCGGCGACGGGATACATCAGCGATGCTTCGTAGCGAGGCTCGTCGGCCAAGCCGAGCGCGTGGCCGACCTCGTGCGCCATCGCGCGCGCGAGATCGTGCGGCCGGTCTTGCCCCGAGGCCGCGGGCGAGACGTCGTCGATCGCGCTGAAGCGGTAGCGACCGTTCAACACGATGTCCGCGTCGAGGATCGCGCCCGTGCGATCGTCGAAGGTGAGGATCGTCACGGCGAGGGCCTCGCCGCCGAGTCCGTCCGGCGCGAAGAAGACGCCGTTCTTGCCGTCGAACCCCGGCTCGAGCTCCGCGTGAAGGCTCGCGACGACGAGCGCGGGCGCGCCGCTTCGTTCGCTCCACGCCTCGAGCGCCGCGACGACGGCGCGCTCACCGCCGTCGATGCTCTGCATCGACGCATCGACGTGCCATTCGACCGAAGGTCGTGACCAACGCACGACGTCTCCCGCGGTCGTGCGTTTGACCTCGTACGCGTGCGCGGCGGACGCGTGAGTCGAGAGCGCGACCGCGAGACCGGCGACGACGAGCGTCGCGCGACGGCTGTAGACCATGACGACGGAGAACGGTCGCCGGCGCGGTTCCTACAGCACCCCTGGGTCATTTTCGACCTCACACGCAGCATGGCGAAATGACGCACGTATACCCCTTTGGGGGGACGAGACGTCCGCCCGTGCCTGAAAACGCCGCGGATCGTGCGTCGAGCGCCGAACGCGCACCGCGCGTCGCGCCACGCGAAGCGGAGCGCGCTCGAGCGCGCTCGCGCATTCTCGACGTTCGTCACGTCGCGACGACCTTGGCGTCGCTTTGCGCGCCGGCTAGTGTCGATCCATGACTCGCGAGCCGAGCAACCCGACACGCGAGCTTCAGCGCGAGGCGATTCTGAACGCGAAGGGTCGACCGCGGCTGCTGCTCGTGGAAGACGATCCCGATCTCCGCACGGCGCTCACGCGAAACCTCGCCGAAGGCTTCGAGGTGACCGCGGTCGGTACGGGAACGAGCGCGGTCGATCTCCTCGTTCGCGTCACCTTCGACGTCGTCTTGAGCGACATCGGTCTCCCGGGGATCTCGGGGATCGATCTGTTGAGCCTCGTGCGCAGCTACGATCTGGAGGTCCCCGTCGTGCTCATGACGGGACAGCCGACGGTCGACACCGCCGTCGCGGCGATGGAGTTCGGCGCGCTCGCGTACGTCCGCAAGCCCTTCGACTTCGGCGACATCACCGAGAAGCTCTCGCGCGCGGCCACGCTCGCGCGGCTCGCCCGCGCGAAGCGCGAGGCGATCGACGCCGGGCTCGGCGGCTCGCCGCTCGCGGGGGATCGCGCCGGCCTCTCGGCGACCTTCGATCGCGCGCTCGCCGAGCTGTGGATCGCGTTCCAGCCGATCGTCGACAGCCAGTCGCGTCGCACCGCGGCCTACGAGGCCCTCATGCGCACGAACGAGCCGACGATGCCCAACCCCGGCGTGCTCCTCACCGCCGCCGAGCGTCTCGGCCGGCTCGACGATCTCGGTCGAAAGGTCAGGGCGCAGACCGCCGCGGCCTTCTCGCAGATGGATCGCGACGTCACGCTCTTCGTGAACCTCCACTCGACCGATCTGCTCGATCCCGAGCTCTACGATTCGCGCGCGCCGCTCTCCAAGATCGCGCCGCGCGTCGTGCTCGAGATCACCGAGCGAGCCGCGCTCGACGGCGTGAAGGATCTGCGCCCGCGCACGCGCGCGCTCCGCGAGCTCGGCTTCCGGATCGCCGTCGACGATCTCGGCGCCGGCTACGCGGGCCTCTCGAGCTTCATCATGCTCGAGCCCGAGCTGGTCAAGCTCGACATGTCGCTCATTCGCGGGATCGATCGCTCGCCGGTGCAGCACCGCATCGTCCAGACGCTCACGGCGCTGTGCCGCGAGCTCAGCATGCAATGCGTCGCCGAAGGGGTGGAGACGCCCGGCGAGCTCGGCCGCGTGCTCGAGCTCGGATGCGATTACCTCCAGGGATACCTGTTCGGCCGTCCGGCACGCGAGATCGCTCCGGCGGCGAAGACGTGGTGAAGCGCACGCATGGGAGCGCTCGTCGAAACGCACATGCACGTTCTCGCGGAAGCCTCGCGGGCCTTCGCCGAGGTGTCGACCAACTACCCGGTGCTCCTCGAGAGGATCGCGAGGACGACCGCCGACCTCGTCGGTGACGGCTGCTTCGTCACGTTGCTCGACGCCGAACGAGAGCACGTCTTTCACGCCGCGTTCGCCCACCGCGACGCCGCGCTCCAGGCCGACTTGCGCGCCTTGCTGAGCGAGCGCTCCGCCTGGTCGACCGGAAGCGACACGCTCACCGCGACGGTGATTCGAACCGGAAATCCCCAGCTCCTCGCCGAGGTCGATCCGGCGTCGATGGCGGCGGCGAGCCCGGAGCAGTTCCGACCGATCTTGGCCCGGCTCGAGGCTCGCAGCGTCGCCATCGTCGCGATCCGTTCGCGCCGCCAGATCATCGGCGCGCTCGCGATGTCGCGCCGCGAGCCCGGGCACCCCTACGGCGCCGACGACGTGTCGCTGCTCGAAGATCTCGCCTCGCGCGCCGGCCTCGCGATGGAGAACGCGCGCCTCTGCGCCGACCTCGAAAACCGCGTGCAGCAGCGAACCGCCGACCTCGAGGTCGTCAACGAGGAGCTCGAAGCGCTCAGCTACTCTGCCGCTCACGATCTGCGCGCGCCGCTGCGCAGCATCGACGGCTTCAGCCTCGCGCTGCTCGAAGACTACGGCGACAAGCTCGACGCCGAGGGCCAGCGATACTTGAAGCACGTCCGCGAGGCGGCGATGCAGATGAGCCAGCGCATCGACGACCTCTTGAAGCTCTCGCGCGTCGCGCGGGGGGAGATCTACCGCGAACGCGTCGATCTCTCCGCGCTCGTTCGCGACGCCACCGCGCGCCTCGCGCGCGCCGAGCCGCAACGGCGCGTCGAGGTCGTCGTCGAAGACGGCCTCACCGTCGAAGGCGATGCCCGGCTCGTCGAGGTCATCGTCGACAACCTCGTCGCCAACGCGTGGAAGTTCACGCGCAAGCGAGAAGGCGCGCGCATCGAGCTCGGCGCACGCACGACCGAGCAACCGACGGTGTACTTCATCCGCGACAACGGCGCGGGGTTCGACATGCGATACGCGGACAGGCTCTTCGGCGCCTTCCAACGACTGCACGGCGCGAACGAGTTCGAGGGCTCCGGCATCGGGCTCGCGACCGTTCAGCGCGTCGTGCGGCGTCATCGTGGGCGCGTATGGGCGGAGGCGACGGTCGAGGGCGGGGCAACGTTCTTCTTCACCCTCGAGGAGGGGAACGTAGGCGCACGCCAAACCTCGAGGTCCCTCCCCCTCGGCGTCCAGATGAGCAAATGACGAAGTCGCTCCGCGCCCTCATCGTCGAAGACAACGAACGTGACGCCGAGCTCTTGGTGCGAGAGCTGCGGCGCGCCGGCTACGCTCCTGCGTTCGAGCGCGTGGAGACGGCCGAAGCGCTGCGCGCGGCGCTCGCCGAGCGAAGCTGGCAGATCGTGCTCTCGGACTGGGCGATGCCGCGCTTCAGCGCGCTCGCCGCGCTCGCCGTCGTTCAGGAGGTCGGCATCGACATCCCGTTCATCATCGTCTCCGGGACGATCGGCGAGCGGACGGCGGTCGAGGCGATGCGCGCCGGCGCGCACGACTTCATGCGCAAAGACGAGCTCGCTCGGCTCCTGCCGGCGATCGAGCGCGAGCTGCGCGAGGCGTCGATCCGCAAGGATCGCCGGAAGATGCAGGAGCAGCTCCTGCTCTCCGATCGCATGGCGTCGATCGGCCAGCTCGCGGCCGGCGTCGCGCACGAGATCAACAACCCGCTCGCGGCGTTGATGGCCAACATCGACTTCGCGATCCGCGATCTCGCGCACGCGGTCGAGTCTGCGCGCTCGCAGCCCGTCGAAGGAGACTCGCCGGCCGGCCACGTCTCGGTCGAGTGGCTCGGCCGTCGCTTCGCCGAGCTCGACGAGTCGCTCCAAGACGCGCGCGAGTCCGCCGAGCGCGTCCGCCACATCGTCCGCGATCTCAAGATCTTCTCCCGCGCCGGCGAGGAAGAGACGCGCGGGCCGGTCGACGTGCGTCGCGTGCTCGAGTCTTCGCTGCGGATGGCGGCGAACGAGATCCGTCACCGCGCGGTGCTCGTGAAGGAGTTCGCGGCGGTCCCGCCGGTGGCGGCCAACGAGAGCCGTCTCGGGCAGGTCTTCCTCAATCTCGTCATCAACGCGGCGCAGGCCATCCCCGAAGGCCGCGCCGACAAGAACGAGATCCGCGTCCGCACGGCGATCAGCGACGAGCGATTCGTGCGCGTCGAAGTGTCCGACAGCGGCGTCGGGATCTCCGCAGAGGCGCTGACGCACATCTTCGATCCCTTCTTCACCACCAAGCCCGTCGGCGTCGGCACGGGCCTCGGCCTGGCGATCTGCCATCGCATCATCACCTCGCTCGGCGGAGAGATCTCGGTCGAGAGCGAGCAAGGCAAGGGCACGACGTTCAGCGTGCTCGTCCCGATCGCGACCGAGGTCGAAGAGTCGCCCGCGCCGCTCGTTCGGCCCGTGACGGCGCGCAAGGGCCGCCTGCTCGTGATCGACGACGAGCCCCTCCTCGCCCAGGCGATCGCGCGCATGCTCACGCGCGAGCAGCACGAGGTCGTCACCCTCCAGAACGCCCGTCGAGCCCTCGAGCGCCTCGTCGCGGGCGAGCGCTTCGACGTCATCCTCTGCGATCTGATGATGCCCGAGATGAGCGGTATGGAGTTCCACGCCGAGCTCGAGCGCGCATTGCCCGAGCTGCTCGATCGCCTCGTGTTCATGACCGGCGGCGCCTTCACGCCCGCGGCACGCGAGTTCCTCGACCGCGTGCCCACGCCGCGGCTCGAGAAGCCGTTCAACCCCACGAACCTCCATCTCGTCGTGCAGAGCCTGCTCCGCTGAGGCCACGTTGAGCCTGCACGATCACGATCGGATCAAGAGCCGTCTCCAGTCGATCGCGGACCCGACGGGCTTCTTGACGAACCTGTTCGCCCACGCGCCGGTGGCCTTCGCCGTGTGGACCGCCGACGGGCGACCGCTGCTCACGAACCAAGCGTTCGTGGAGCTCTTCGGCTCCGAGCCTCCGCCCGAGTACAACGTGCTCGAAGACGATCTCGTGAAGGAGAGCGGCATGCTGCCCACCTTCCAGCGCGCCTTCGCCGGCGAGACGGTGCACGTGCCGACGTCTTGGTACGACCCCCGCGATCTGAAGAGCGTCTCCGTCACCGAGGGCCGCCGCGTCGCGATCTCGATGACGCTCTTCCCGTTGTTCGATCGAGACGGCCGGGTCGAGTACGTCGCCGCGACCTACAAAGACCAGACCGAGATCATGCTGGCGCTCGACAGCAAGGCGCACACGGCCGCGGTGATGGAGGCCGCGCTCGACGCCATCGTGCTCATGAATCACGAGGGCGAGATCGTCGAGTTCAACCCCGCGGCCGAGCTGACGTTCGGGTACGCGCGCGACGAGGTCCTCGGCAAGCCGCTCGCGGACGTGCTCATCCCCGAGCCGCTGCGCGAGCAGCACACGAGGGGGCTCCAGCGCTACCTCGCTTCGGGAGACGCGCGCGTGCTCGGCACGCGCGTCGAGCTGCAGGCCTCGAGGAAGGACGGCACCGTGTTCCCCGCCGAGATCGCCGTCGTGCGCATCCGCACCCAGGGCGCGCCGCTCTTCACCGGGTACATCCGCGACATCACCGACCGGCGCCGCGCGGCGGAAGCCGAGGTGCACCGGCGCGCCAAAGAGGCCGCCGAGCTCGCGAACGCGGAGCTCGAGACGTTCAGCTACTCGGTCGCGCACGATCTCCGCGAGCCGCTTCGCGGGATGAGCGGCTTCGCCACCGTTCTCCGCGAAGACTACGGCGACGCGCTCGACGCGACGGCCCGATCGCACCTCGACCGCATCTCGGCGTCGGCCCAGCGCATGGCGGCGATCATCGACGCGCTGCTCGCGCTCGCGCGACTGACGAGGACGCCCGTCCTGCGAGAGACCGTCGACCTGACGGCGATGGCGCGCGCGGTGGCCGAGCAGCTCCGGCGCGCCGAGCCCGCGCGCGCGGTGGACGTCGTGGTGACCGAAGGTCTCTCGGTCGACGCCGATCCGCAGCTCCTCCGCGCGCTGCTCGAGAGCCTCCTCGGCAACGCGTGGAAGTTCACGAGGCGGCGCACCGCGGCGCGCGTCGAGCTCGGGCACGAAGAGGCCGGCAACGCCAGGGTCTTCTTCGTTCGCGACAACGGCGCCGGCTTCGACATGACGCTCGTCGACAGGCTCTTCGCCCCGTTCCGCCGGCTGCACGCGAGAGACGAGTTCGACGGCGCCGGCCTCGGCCTCGCGAGCGCCCAGCGGATCGTGCGCCGTCACGGCGGAAGGATCTGGGCCGTCGGCGGCATCGACGAGGGATCGACGTTCTATTTCACGCTTTCGGGCGCCTAGCGCCGGAGGGTCTGCATGCACGGCGAGAAGATGATCTTGATGGTCGAGGACAATCGCGACGACGAAGAGCTCACGCTTCGAGCCTTGAGGAAGCAAGGGATCGTCAACGAGGTCGTCGTCGCGCGCACGGGCGAAGAGGCGCTCGACTTCCTCTTCGCGACGGGCGCCCACGCGGGACGCGACACGAAGGCCCTGCCGCAGGTCATGCTCCTCGATCTCAACCTGCCGAGGATGAACGGCCTCGACGTGCTGCGGCGCATCCGCGCCGAGCCGACCACGCAGTACTTGCCCGTGGTCGTGCTGACGTCGTCGAAAGAAGACGAAGACGTCCTCCGCAGCTACTCCCTCGGCGCCAACGCCTACGTCCGAAAACCAGTCGATTTCGCGCACTTCAGCGAGGCCGTGAGGACGCTCGGCCTCTTCTGGCTCCTGCTCAACGAGCGACCTCCGCCGAGCAGGTGACCCGATCGACCTCGGTCGCGGGCGCGGGCGGGAGGAAGACCTGAAACGTCGTCCCTCGCCCGACGAGCGACGAGACGGCCATCTCGCCGCCGAGCTCGACGACGAGCCGCTGCGCGATCGACAGACCGAGGCCCGTGCCCTGCCCCGCGGGCTTCGTGGTGAAGAACGGCTCGAAGACGCGCGGCAGATCCGCCGGCGTGATCCCCCCGCCGTTGTCGGAGACCTCCACGAGCAAGCGCCCGTCGGAGGCGCACGCGATCCTCACGACGAGGAGGTTCTCGTCACGCGGGCGCGTTCGCATCGCCTCGAGCGCGTTCGTCACGAGGTTCAGGAGGATCTGGGCGATGCGCGCCTCGCTCGCGCGCACGAGCGGCGTCGGCCGAAAGTCCTGCTCGAGGCGGGTGGTCCGCGAGATCTCGTGTGACGCGAGCGCGAGCGTCGAGGCCGCGACGCGTCGCACGTCGATCGGATCGGCGCGCGCGTCATCGCCGCGAGAGAGGAGCAAGAGGTCGCGCACGATGACGCGAATGCGATCGACGCCCTCGAGCGCGACGGAGAGCACCCGCTGGCTCGGCTCACCCGCGCTGCCGAGGAGCGCGAGCTGCTTGCGCGCGATCTCGATGTTGTTCAGGACGTACGCGAGCGGATTGTTGACCTCGTGCGCGACACCCGCGGCGAGCAGACCCACCGACGCGAGGCGATCGGCGACGATGAGCTTCTGCTGCATTCGCATGCGCTCGGTGACGTCGCGACCGACGACGAGGCGCGCGTTGAGCCCGTCGAAGACCACCGCCTGCGCAGGCGCGGCCTCGACGAACACCTCCGCGCCCGTTCGCGTGACGAGCACGTAGTCGGCCGTCACGAAGACGCGAAGCGACGCGGGCGGCTGCCGCAGCTGCTCCGCGGCCGCCCCGCGGGAGCGCACGGCGACGAGATCGAGCAGCGATCGGCCGATCACGTCGCCGATCTCGTAGCCGAGCGTCGCCACGAACGCCTGGTTCGCCCAGAGGATGGTGCCTCCACGGTGCACGACGACGAGATCGGGGAGACGATCGAGCAGGTCGCGGAGCTCCGCGCGCGCGCGCTCGAGGGCTCGCACGTTCTCGACGAGCTCCTCGCGCTGCTCCTCGAGCACCGCGAGGGCCTCGCGAGCGCCGAGCGCCGCGCGCGCGGCGCGCCGCACGCGAGCGACGATCGACGTCGAGCGGGGCACGTCGAGGACGATCTCGCCCGTGCGGGGGGTGAGCCGACTCTCGATGATCGTCGCCTCGGAGAGCCCGAGAATGAGCGGGAGCTGCGTGAGCGATCCCTCGAAGATGTGGATGAACGCGAGGCTCGCGCGGTACGGCTCGGGGATCTCTCCCGAGACGTGGAGGCGGTAGGGCGCAGACCAGTGCGTCGTCAGGCGGAGGTGGGGAAAGTGGGCCGGCGCGACCCAGCGGTTCGCGAGATCGTAGAGCGTGCGCACCGAGACGAACGCGCCTGCCATGCGCCTGAGCGGCGCGTACGAAGGCTGGCGCGACATCCGCCGGCCGATGTCGCGCAAGCGTTCGGCATCTCCACCGACGAGCCGTGAGATCTCGTCCATCACGAGCACGAGCGTCGTCCACTCGACCTTCGCGTCGTCGCGCGCCGGATCCACCTCCGCGATCTCGAGCGGCCCGCAGAAGTCGGCGCGCGCGAGCCCGGCGTCCTCCGCGGCTTCGATCAAGAGGCGGATCGTTCGGATGTGCAGCAGCACGATCGGCTGAATGGTAACCGATCTCCGGAGGTGGGCTGCGACGTCACGCGAGCGCACCGATGACGCGCGCGCGCGCGAGCCCGACGGCGCCGCGCCGCGCAACGCGCGCAAGAGCATGACGCGGAACGGTTTCTGCACTTGCGCTGCCATCGGAGGCGAGACGCGATGGGCGCCGCGAGGCGCTGGACTTCTGCCGTTCTGCTGGTGCTCGTCGCGCTCCTTTGGAGCGCGAGCGCGGAGGCGCACGCCGCGCGGGCGCGCTTGCTCACGATCGGCGGCGCGATCGATCCCGTCGCCGTTCGCTACGTCGAGCGCGAGCTCCAGCGCGCTCGGGTCGAGAACGCCGACGTCGTCGTCATCCAGCTCGACACGCCGGGCGGGCTCGAGACGTCGATGCGGGCGATGACCCAAGCGCTGCTGGGCTCGCGCGTCCCGGTCGCGGTGTTCGTCGCGCCGCCGGGCGCGCGCGCCGCCTCGGCGGGGACGTTCATCGTGCTCGCCGCCGACGTGGCCGCGATGGCGCCGGGGACGGAGATCGGCGCGGCGCACCCGGTGAACGTCGGCGGGCGCGACGGCGTGCTCGAGACCAAGGCGGTGAACGACGCCGCCGCCCTCGCGCGCGCGCTCGCGCAGGCTCACCATCGAAACGCCGACTGGGCCGAGCGCGCCGTGCGCGACAGCGCGTCGCTCACCGCCGAGGAGGCGCTGCGCGCCCGCGTCATCGACCGGATCGCGATCGACGTGCCCGATCTCCTCGACAAAGTCGACGGCTTCACGGTCGCGACCACGGGGACGACGCTGCGCACCGCCGGCGCGGTCGTCGAGGCGCGCCCGATGCTCGCCACCGAGCGCCTCTTGTCGGTCCTCGCCAACCCGAACGTCGCCTACCTGCTCTTCCTCCTCGGCCTCCTCGGGCTCAGCGCGGAGCTCTATCACCCCGGCGCGATCGTCCCCGGGTTGCTCGGCGGGATCTCGCTCGTGCTCGCCCTCGTCGCGTTCGGCAACCTGCCCATCAGCTGGGCCGCGCTGCTCCTCATCGTGGGTGCGATCGCGCTCTTCATCGCGGAGCTCCACACGGGCACCGGAGCGCTCGCCGCCGGGGCGATCGTCGCGCTCGTGACCGGCTCGCTCCTCCTCTACGGCCCGCCGGGCGCGGGCGTCAGCGCGTGGCTCATCGCGCTCATGACGCTCCTCTCGAGCCTCCTCTTCCTCGTCGTCATCCGCGCGGCGATGCGAGCGAGGCGGCTCGCCGTGCGCACCGGCGTCAGGGCGCTCATCGGGCAGCCCGGCGTCGCCGTGACCGAGCTCGCCCCCGCCGGCACCGTGCGCGTCGACAGCGAAGTCTGGACCGCAGAGGCGGTCGGCGACGTCATCCACATCGGAGAGCGCGTCGAGGTCGTCGGCGCCGCCGGCGTCACGCTGCGCGTCAGCAAGCCTTCGGAAGGAACAACACCATGGCAACCTCGATCGTCGACATCCTCTTGATCGCCCTCGTCGTCCTCTTCGCGATCATCTTGCTCGTGAAGGCCGTGCGCATCGTGCCCGAGTATCAGCGCATCGTCGTCTTCCGCCTCGGGCGGGCGCTCGGCGCGAAGGGGCCCGGCCTCGTGCTGCTCATTCCCTTCGTCGATCGCGGCGTCATCGTCGATCTGCGCGAGCGCTTCTTCGACGTGCAGCCGCAGACCACGATCACCGCCGACAACGCGCACCTCTCGATCGACTTCCTCGTCTACAGCAAGATCATCGACGCGCTCTCGAGCGTGCTCAACGTCGAGAAGTACGAAGGCGCCTCGCGCGGCATCGCGATCACGACGCTGCGCGCGGTCGTCGGCAGCATGCTCCTCGACGACGTGCTCGCGAAGCGCGAGCAGATCAACGACACCTTGCGAGGCAAGCTCGACGAGGTCACGAACCGCTGGGGCATCAAGGTGACCGCCGTCGAGATCCGCGAAATTTCGCCGCCGCGCGAGATCCAGGAGGCCATGACCCGCCAGATGTCGGCCGAGCGCTCGCGCCGCGCGATGGTCACGGAGGCCGACGGCCGGCGCGAGGCGACGATCCGCGTCGCCCAGGGCCAGAAGGAGGCCGCGATCCTCGAGGCCGAAGGCGCGCGCCGCGCGGCGATCCTGCGGGCGGAGGGCTACGCGAACGCGCTCGACACGATCTTCGCCGTCGCCCGCACCGTCGATCACAAGACGCTCAGCCTCCAGTACCTCGACACGCTGAAGTCGCTCGGGCAAAACCCGGCGACGAAGCTCGTCATCCCGCTCGAGCTCGCCAGCCTCGTGCGTCCGTTCGTCGAGCACATCGCGCACGCTCGCGAAGGCGCCGCCGGCGAGAGCGCGGCGCCGGTGAGCCGGCACTGATGCGCGTCGCGTTCTTCGACGTCCACGGCTACGAGCGGAGGCATTTCGACGCGGCGAACGCGGTGTTCGGTCACGACATCGTCTACTTCGATGCGCGGCTCACCGCCGACACCGCCGCGCTCGCCGCCGGCTTTTCGGCGATCTGCGCGTTCGTCGACGATCGACTCGACGCGCCGGCGCTCGAGCGCCTCCGCGAGGGCGGCACGAGGCTCGTCGCGCTCCGCTCCGCGGGCTTCAACAACGTCGACCTCGCGGCGGCGGAGCGGCTCGGGGTGATCGTCGCGCGCGTCCCCGAGTACTCGCCGCACGCGGTCGCGGAGCACACCGTCGCGCTGGTGCTCGCGCTCGATCGGAAGATCCATCGCGCCCACGCGCGCGTCCGCGAGGGCAACTTCTCGCTCGAGGGCCTCGTCGGATTCGACTTGCACA
This sequence comes from Labilithrix sp., assembly GCA_019637175.1. Classification (GTDB taxonomy): domain Bacteria; phylum Myxococcota_A; class Polyangia; order Polyangiales; family Polyangiaceae; genus Labilithrix. The sequence continues at coordinate 110,564 of JAHBWD010000008.1, forward strand.
CGCGCACCGTGGGCCTCGTCGGCACGGGCCGCATCGGACGCGTGGCGGCCCGGATCTTCCTCGGCTTCGGCTGCACGGTGCTCGCGCACGATCTCGCGCCCGATCGCGAGCTCGCCGCGCGCGGCGTTCGCTACGTGTCGCACGACGAGCTCTACGCCTCCTGCGACGTCCTCTCGCTGCACGTCCCGCTGACGCCGGCGACGCACCACATGATCGACGGCGCCGCGCTCGCGAAGACGCGGCGCGGCTTCATGCTGGTGAACACGAGCCGCGGCGCGCTGGTCGACACGCGGGCGCTGATCGACGGGCTCAAGAGCGGGAGGATCGGCAGCGCGTGCCTCGACGTCTACGAGGAGGAAGAAGGCGTCTTCTTCCGCGATCTGTCCGATCGCGTCATCCAAGACGATCTGCTCGCGCGCCTCCTCACGTTCCCCAACGTGCTCATCACGGCGCACCAGGCGTTCCTCACGGAGGAGGCGCTCCAGAGCATCGCGAGGGTCACGCTGGAGAACGTCACGCGCTTCGAGCGCGAAGGGCTGCCCCTCCACGTCGTGACGTCGGGCGCGTGAAGATCAGGTCGCCAGCTCGGCGACGCGCTTGTCGAACTCCTCCGACGTGATCTCGCCCTTCTCGAGCTTCTTCGAGAGCTGCGCGAGCGCCTCGCCGTGGGCCGCCTTGCCCTGCTCGATCTCGCCCTTCTTCTCCTCGAAGGCCTTCTTGCCGTCGGCCTTCGCGTCGGCGAAGACCTTCTTCAGCTCTTCGGGCGTCGTCTTGCCGCCGCTCTCGAAGTGGTGATTGACCGCGCGCGCGAGCGCCCACGTCGAGGTGAACGCGAACAGGCCGCCGCCGATCGCGCCCGCGGCCGTTCCCCAACCCGGGATCAGCTTGAGCAGCTCCTGCACCGCGCCCTGCGCGAACGCGAAGCTCACGAGGGCGCCGAAGCGCGCGAGGCGCTCCTTGCGCGTGAGCGTGTGGCCCCACAAGAGCGCGATGTCGCGCGTCACCGAGTCGAACATGAGGAGCACGCCCACCTGCCCGACGAACGGCACCGGCATCGCGCCGAGCACGCCCGCCCAGACGGCGCGCGACGAGCGAACCGCGTCGACCTTCTGGCGCCGCACCTCGGGATCGAGCACCGGCTCCGCCATGCTGCGATAGGCGGACTCGAAGGTCTGCTGGAGCAGGCTCTCGGGGACGCTCATCGCGAAGGCGTCGCGAATGCGCGCGATGACCGCGTTCTCCTCCGCGTTCGCGGCGCCGTCGATGAGCGACATCGCGATCGCCGACTCGAACACCGCGCGCCGCGCGACGGGCGACGTGACGAGCGCGAGCTGCGCGTCGAGATCCACCTCTTCGGCGAGGAGCGACTCGACGGTCGTTCCGTCGGGGAGCGCCGCCTGGAAGTCGATCATCGCTTCCTTCAGCGCGGCCTTCTCGCGCTCGTCGATCTTGTTGTCGGCGCGCGCGACGGCGCCGAGGATTCGGATGGCGGCCTTGCCTTCTTGCTCGTTCATCCGTCGTGCATACACGCACGCGGCGACGACGCAAACCGCGCAATCACCGTTGCAGGATGCATCGCATCGCTCACTGCCCGTGCACCTGCGCGGGCGCAGGCTCGCTCTTCTTCTTGAAGATCTTTCCCCTCACGCGATCGGACACGACGTAGAACGCCGGCACGACGACGAGGCTCAAGATCGTCGAGAGCGCGAGGCCGCCGAGCACCGCGGCCGCCATCGGGCTGCGCGTCTCCGTCCCCGCGCCGAGGCCCAAGATCGGCGGCACCGCCGCCATCATCGTCGCCACCGTCGTCATCAAGATCGGCCGCAGGCGGAGCGGGCCCGCCTTCGCCGCCGCGGTGAGCGCGTCGGCGCCTTCGTGCTCGCGGATGTGGTTCGCGTACTCCACGAGCAGGATGGAGTTCTTCTTCACGATCCCCATCAAGAGGAGGAGGCCGATCATGCTGAAGAGGTTGAGCGTCTTGCCCGCGCCGAGCAGGCCGAGCACCGCCCCCGAGACCGCGAGCGGCAAGATCGTGAGCACCGTCACCGGATGGAGGAACGAGTTGAACTGACTCGCCAGCACCATGTAGGCGACGAGGATGCCGACGATCATCGCGAACGCGAGGCCGCTCGTCGTCTCCTCGAGCTGCGAGGCCTGACCGCCGGCGACGATGCGCGTGCCGACGGGGAGCTGCTTGCCGAGCTCGTAGACCTTCGCCATCGCCTCCGCCTGCGACTTGCCCGGCGCGACGTTCGCGGTGATCGAGATCGCGCGCTCGCGATCGAGGCGGCTGATCGTCTGGAGGACGGGCATCTCCTGCTGGGTCACGACCATCGACATCGGGATGAGCTGCCCGGTCTGCGTGCGCACCTTGATGTTGCTCACGTCTTCGGGGCGCGTTCGCTGGCTCGCGAGCAGGCGCATGCGGATGTCGACGCGGCGCCCCTGCGTCGAGAACTTGCCGACGACGTTGCCGCCGACGAGCGCGCTCACCGTGGCGCCGAGATCGGCGACGCTCACGCCGAGCTCCGTCGCGCGACGGCGATCGGGGACGACCTGGAGCTCTTGGCCGCCGAGCTGGTAGTCCGAGTTGATGTCGGTCACGAGGCCGCTCGCCTCGAGCTCGTCGCGGATCTGGACCGAGCTCGCGACGAGCTCGTCCCAGCTCGCGCCGCGGATGGTGAAGTCGACCGGCGACGAGCGCGTCGAGCCGAAGCCTTGCTGCGACGGATCCTGGATCGACGCGCGGAGGCCCGCGATCCCCTGGAGCTCCTTGCGCAGCGCCTGCGAGAGCTGCGCCGCGCTCATCGTGCGCTCGTTCGGCGGGACGAGCGTGAGGACGATCTGCCCCGACGAGCCGCTCAGGGTGGAGAGCATGCGCGAGATCTCGGGGTGCTTGGCGAGCTTCTCTTCGGCGCGCGCGATGAGCGGCGCGGCGGCCGCGGGCACGGTGCCCGCCTCGGTGGAGAGCCGCACGTTGAGGCGGCTCTGATCCTGCGTGGGGATGAACTCGGTGGGGATGAAGCGAACGAGCACGATCGTCGCCGCGAGGAAGACGGTCGACGAGAGCAGCACCTTGACGGGGTGCGCGAGCGCCTTGCCGAGCGCCCACGCGTACCCGCGCTCGAGGCGCGCGAAGCCGCGATCGACCGCGCGGCCCAGCCTTCCTCGATCTTCGCGCGACGCGCGGAGGATCTGCGCGCACCGCGCGGGCGCGAGCGTGATCGCCTCGAAGTACGAGAGCATGACGGCGACCGAGAGCGTCACGCCGAACTGGAAGAAGAACTTCCCGATGACGCCCTGCATGAAGATGACGGGCAGGAAGATCGCGATGACCGCGAGCGTCGCCGCGAGCGCTGCGAACGTGATCTCCTTCGTGCCCTCCGACGAGGCTCGCACCTTGTCTTTCCCCATCTCCGCGTGGCGGTAGATGTTCTCCATGACCATGACCGCGTCGTCGACGACGAGGCCGACCGAGAGCGAGAGGCCGAGGAGCGTGAACGTGTTGAGCGTGAAGCCGAGGAAGTAGATGACCGCGATCGTCCCGAGGAGCGACATCGGGATGGCGAGCACGACGTTCACCGTGCTCGAGAGCGATCCGAGGAAGAGCCAGCACACGAGCGCGGTGAGCGCGACCGCCATCACGAGCTCGACCTCGAGCTCGTGCACCGCCTCTTCGATGAACGTCGTCTGGTCGAAGAGCACCTCGACCTTCATGCCCTCGGGCAGCGATTGCTGGATCTCGTCGACCTTCGCGCGCACTCCCTTGGCGACGGCGACCGCGTTCGTGCCGCGCTGCTTGAGGATGCCGAGCGCCTGGAGCGGCACGCCGTCGAGGCGCGCGATCGACGTCGAGTCTTCGAAGCCGTCTTCGACGTCGGCGACGTCCTCGAGGTACACCGGCGCAGGCTTGGTCTTGCGGACGACGAGCTTGCGGAACGTCTCGATGTCGAGCGCCTCGCCGAGGAGGCGCACGCTGAGGCTGCGGCCGCCGGTGTCGAGCGCGCCGCCGGGCACCTCGACGTGCTCCTGGCGGATCGCGTTGATGACGTCGTTGGCGACGACGCCCTTCTCCTGGAGCCGGCTCGCGTCGAGCCAGATGCGCACGTTGCGATTGAGGTATCCGGTGAGCGTGATCTGACCGACGCCCGGGACCGTCTGGAGCTTCTCCTGAACCTGATAGCGCGCGACGTCGGCGAGGAGCTGGCGCGAGAACGGGCCGGTCACGCCGACGGTGAGGATGGCTTGGTCGTCGGGGTTCGACTTCGACACCGTGGCCGGAGGAACGTCTTTCGGCAGCGAGCGCGTGGCCGCCGCGACGCGGGCCTGCACGTCTTGCAGCGCGAGATCGACGTCGCGCGACATGTCGAACACGACGGTGATGCGTCCGCTGCCCGAGCTCGCGCGCGACGACATCTGCTTGACGCCTTCGACCTGGGAGATCGACTGCTCGAGCGGCTCGACGATCTCTCGCTCCACCGCCGAGGGCGAAGCGCCCGGCCAGCTCACGGAGACGGAGATGTTGGGGTAGTCGACGTCGGGGTATTGGCTGATACCGACGCGCGTGATCGCGATGATGCCGAAGAGCATCGTGCTCGCCATCAGCATCCAGGCGAACACCGGGTTCTTGATGGAGACGTCCGTGATGTTCATGGCCTCACGGCGGAGCTCCTTCGCCTCCCTTGCGGCCCCTTCCGCCCGGCCCGCCGGCGCCGCCTTCGCGGCCGCGGCCGCGACGCCCCGCGTCGCCCGGCGCGTCGTCGTCGTCGGCGGCGGGCGCCGACGCATCCATCGACGTCAGCTTCGTTCCCCGGATGCGCGCGCCCTCGGTGAGCGCTTCGGCGCCGCGCACGACGAGCCACTCGCCGGCGCTGATGCCCGATCGGATCTCGACCCAGCCGTCCTTCGTGTTCATGCCGAGCGTCACGTTGCGCTCGTCGACGACGTCGCCGTCGGCGATGAAGACGACGTAGCCGCGATCGGTCGCGCGCGTCGCCGTGCGCGGGATGACCGTCGCGTCGCGCGTCGCGCCGACGTCGACGCTGACGTCGCAGAACGATCCCGGCCTGAGCCAGTACGCGTGACCGTCCGGCGCGTCGACCTGCGCCGTGACGCCCACCATGTGCGTCGAGGGATCGGCCGAGCCCGCGACGAGCGTGAGCTTGGCGGTGAAGCTTCGCTGCGTCTCGCGGAGCGTGAAGCGCGCGGTCATGCCCGGCTTGAGCCGCGGCGCCTCGCTCGGCTCGACCTGGAAGCGGAGGAGCATCGGGTCGCTCTGGAGGAGCGTCGCCATCACGTACCCGGTCTGGACGTATTGCCCCGTCTCCACCGTGCGCGTCTGGATGACGCCGCCGATCGGCGCGCGCACCGCGGAGTCGCGCAAGTTGAGCTCGGCGATCTTGAGGTTCTCCGCGGCGACGGCCATGTCGGCCTTGGCGGTGAGCACCTTCGTGCGGAGCGTCTCCAGCTCTTCGCCCGGGATGAGCCCGGGGTTGTTCGCGCTCGCGCCTTCGCGACGCGCGACCATGCCTTCGACGTCTTTGAGCGCCGCTTGCGTCTTCTCGAGCGCCGCCCGCGCGCTGTTGACCGAGAGGCGGAAGCGCTCGCCGTCGATCGTGACGAGCACGTCGCCCTTCTTGACCTCCTGGCCTTCGCGGAACGCCACCTTGTCGACCGCGCCGGCGACGCGCGAGGTGACCTGCACGCGCTCGAAGGCCTCGATCGTGCCCGGCGCGGTGACGAGGTACTCGAGCCTCTTCGCCTCGATCTTCAGCAGATCGACGGCGAACTGGACGCCGCCCTCGCCCCCTCGACCGCCGCGGCCGCCTCGGCCGCCGCGCGCTTCGGGCGCGGCTTGCTCCGGCTTCTTGCACGCGACGCCGGCGAGCGGCGAGAGCGGCGCGAACATGAGGAGGAAGGCGAACGCGCGACGCAGCCTCCGGTGGGCGAAGAGCGTCATTGCGGCAGCCCCTCGTCGAGGGGGCCGAGGCCGAGCGCGAAGCGCAGCTCGAGGTACGCCTGCTCCATCGAGAGCTTCGCCGCCGCCCGCGCGACCTCGGCGTCGAAGCGGCGCGCGTTGGCGTCGGTGAGCTCGAGGGCTCGCGCGAGGCCCTGGCGGTACAGGATCTCGGTCTCGTCGCTGAGCTTCTGCGCGGCGGCCGTCTGGTCGAGCGCGATGCGATGCGCCTCGCGCGCGGCGCGCAGCGCGATGATCGCGAGATCGACGTCGGTCTGCACCGATCGGCGCAGGAGCTTCTCGTCGAGCGCTTGGCTCTCGGCCACGGCGAGCCGCGTCTTGCGATCGGCGTAGCGCTGCCCCGCGTCGAAGATGTTCCACGAGAGGTTCAACGTCAACGTCTCGTCGTGGGCGCGCTCGGTCGGGAGCGGGTCGGGCAGGACGCGGACCTGCCCCTGGAGGCTCAGCGACGGAATGAGGCGATAGTGAGGCTCCTTCGCGTTCATGCGGAGCGCCTCGGTCCGCTCGTTCGCGGCGCGCACGTCGGGCCGTCGATCGAGCGCCGCCTGCACCTGCGAGTGCGCGGCGCTCTCGAAGCTCTCCGCCGCTTGGTCCGTTCGATCGGGGGCCGCGAGCGATCCTTCGACCGCCTTGCCGACGAGGAACGCGAGCTGCGTGCGCGCGCGCTGCGCCGAGCCCGTGGCCTGCGCGACCTCGCGCTGCGCCGTCGCGAGATCGAGCTGCGCGCGCGTGGCGTCGTTGGTGCTCGCGAGCCCGGCCTGCGCGCGCGCGTCGGCGTTCTGCAGGTTGGCGGTCGCGCGCTCCACCCGGCGAACGGCCGCGTCGAGGACCCGCTCGGCAGTGAGCACCTGGAGAAACGATCGCGCCGTGTCGAAGGCGACGACGCGGCGCTCCTGGGTCGCCGACCACTTCTCCGACTCGAGCTGGTGGCTCGACTGCGCGTAGAGCGGGAACGCGCTCGGCGCGATGAGCGGCTGGCTCAGGGTGAGCGTTCCGTTGGAGGTGAGGTTCCGGCCGCTCCGATCTTCGGTCGCGCGCAGGGTGCCGCTCGCGCCGGCGGTGAGTGAAGGGAAGAACGCGCTCCGCGCGCGCTGGAGCTGACCTTCGGCCTGCTCGACGCGGAGGGGCGCCTTGCGGGCGCGCTCGTTGTTCGTGAGCGCGAGCCGTATCGCGTCCTGAATCCGGAGGGGCTCGCCCGCAGCGCTCTCCTGCGCGAAGCCCGTCGCAGGCCACGCGAGCACCAAGATCAGAATGACGAGCGTACGAACGGGCAACGGTCTCTCCAGCCCACCCCCAGCCAGCAGCGCGCGAGCATCGTCCGAGCGTCGCCCCGCTGGATCAAGGTGAAAACGCCCTTCGCGCCCCCACGTCGACCCACACCACGGCCCCTTCCACACCTCGCAATATTTTCTACCTCCGTACATTTCTTCGGATGCCGTTCTGCTGTGCGAAGTGACAACTCCCGTGAAACGATGGGATCACGGCCCGGCTCTCCCCGTGGCTTGCTCCGTGCATTCAAATAGGTGGGTCGATTTGCGCGAGGGTGGCGGGAGCATGACCAAGACCGTGAGCGAGGAACGACGATGAAGCCCAGACTCGCACGACGGCTCGCGTACACGACCATCACGCTCGCGACGCTGGCGCTGCCGCTGGCGTCGTCGTGCGGGACGAGCGAGAAGCCGGGAAGCGCCAACGGCAACGGCGCAAACAACGTCCCTGCGTATTGCGGCACGCCGAACGACGGCTGCGATTGCATCGAGCCCGGCAAGGTCGTCGACTGCGGACAGGTCAAGCACCAGGGGCCCGACGGCTACGTCGCCTGCACGATGGGCAAGCGCACGTGCATCGGGGGCAAATGGGGCGCGTGCGTCGGCGAGCACGACGTCAGCGTGAAGACGTTCGCCGCCGGCGGCGGCCCGATCGGCACCCGCGCGCTCGGCACCGGCGCCCCCTGCCCGCTGACGGGGCCGCTCGCGAACCCGTGCGATCCGTACTGCAATCACTTCGTCGACGATCCGCTCGGGCTCGTCCTCGACGGCGGCCTCGCCGTGATCGACGGCGGGCTCACGGTCCCGCCGACCACCGCGCCCGACGCGGGCACGGGCCCCGGCGGCATCACGCTCAACACCACGGCGAACGGCCTTTCGACGTGCTCCGGAGGGTCGAACCGCGTCACCAACCCGTGCAACGCGGGCAACGAGCTCACGAACTGCCAGCAAGACCACCGCTGCGACATTCCGACGAGCACGTGCATCTGGAACGGCGGCGAGGGCTACTACAACCCGGCCGTCGCCGGCGTCGACCTCACGATCGGCGCCGCGTGCCTCCCTGCGGCCGGTCCCGAGCTCATCCCGATCTGCAACCGCGGCAACGCCACAGCGCCGTCGGGCGAGCCGATCGAGATCCACATCACGAACGGGTCGCCTTACGCGAACGCGTGCGCGCCTGGAGATCCGCCGACCTGCACCGGCTTCCTCCCGGTCGGCGGCCTCGCTCCCGGAAGGTGCTTCAACTTCCCCTGCGCCAGCAGCGGCAACGACTACGCCGTCATCGTCGCGCCGACGATCACCGAGCCGGGCGGACGCTGCGCGAACAACCAGTCGTACACCAAGACCCAGGGCATGCCGGGCTGCGCGGCGTGCACCCTCTGCGATACCCGCATCACCGGCAGGGTCTACGATCCGAGCGGCGCGCCGCCGACCACCGGCGCGAACAACCTGCCGCTCCCCGGCATCGCCGTCTTCCAGCCCGCCAATACGCTCACGCCGTTGACCGACGGCCGCCAGTGCGATTCGTGCAGCTCGCTCGACAGCCCCGCCGTCGCGAGGGCCGTCACCGACGCGACGGGCTCCTTCACCCTGAGCGGCGTGACGCCCGGTCCGGCGACCCGCCTCGTCGTTCAGAGCGGCCGGTGGCGAAGGGAGACGACCGTCAACGTCGCGGCGTGCGGGGCGAACCCCCAGCCGGCGGGAACGGTGCGCATGCCGCAGAACCTCACCGACTACCCCGCGGGCGGCTCGGCGAACATGCCGAAGCTGGGCGTCGTGACCGGATCGCTCGAGTCGCTCTCGTGCCTCTTGCGAAAGGTCGGCATCTCGCTGTCCGAGATCGGCCGGCACACCGGCGCGGCCGACACGAAGCGCGTGCAGATCTTCCGGTACAACGGCATGAACACCTCGCCGGCAGCGCCGGCCTCGTCGACGCTCTACAACGCGGCGACGCTCGATCTGTTCACGGCGCTCATCTTCGACTGCCCCGACATGAACAACGACAAGTCGGCGGCGGCGAGGACGTTGCTGCGTAACTACGTTGACACGGGCGGGCGCCTCTTCGTCGATCACTGGGCGGGCGACTACCTACTCAACACGGCGCAGTGGCCGGTCACCTCGACGTGGGACCCGACCACGTCGGGCGGCTCGGCCCCCAGCAGCCTCCCTTCGCGCGGCCGCCTCCGGACGGGAACGCCGCCGCAGCAGCTCCTCCACGACTGGCTGAACAACGTCAGCGCGTCGACCGACTACGGCACCGGATGGATCCGCGTCGACGAGGCGAGGCGTAACGCGATGGTGCCCGCCGCGGGCACGGTCGAGTGGATCCGCGGGCAGAGGAACAACAACTGGGGCTCGGGCGCGCCTCCCGGCCCGCCCTCGGTCACGGGCGACATGTCGCTCAGCTACTCGTTCGAAACGCCGTTCGGCGGTCCGAACTGCGGCATCGCCAACGGAACCGGGCGCGTCGTGTACAACGGCATGCACGTCAACCCGTCGCGCGGTACGACGGGCACCTTCCCGGGCTCGTGCAGCCTCGGCCTCGCGCTCTCGCCCGAAGAGAAGGCGCTCATCTACCAGCTCTTCCAGCTCACGGCGTGTCAGGTCGGCGGCAACCCTCCGCCTCCGCCTCCGCCTCCGCCTCCCGCGCTCGCGCCGATCACGTTCGAGCGCGACTATCACGCCGTCTGCGGCGTCGGCGAAGCGGTGAAATGGGGACCGTTCTACTGGCAGGCGGTCGTCCCGCCGGGCACGAACATCACGTTCCGCGCCGCGACGTCGACGAACCCCGCCACGCTCCCGCCGACCACGACGCCGATGCCGGGCGCGCCCACGACGGCGCTCGTCGGCACGGCGGCGAGCACCACGCTGCCGCCAGGCGCATGGGACTGCAACGGCTGCCCCGGCGCCCCGGTGACGGTCGACTCTCAGCTCTTCGCTCAGACGTCGACGCCTTCGCGCGAATACCTCCGCGTCTACATGACGTTCAACCCGACGGCCGTTCTGGCGCCGATCCTCGCCTCGTGGCGCCAGATCTACGACTGCGTCCCGGCCGAGTGACCGGATGAACGAACGAAGCTCGCGCGCCGTTGCGAAGCACGCAGCCTCCTGCGTGCTCGCGGTCGTCGCGCTGACGGCCGGATGCAGCGACGACGACCGACCGTCATCGTCGCCACCTCCAGCCGACGTGCCCGCGCAGGACGCGTCGACCGGGTTCGACGCGGCGTCGATCACGCCGCGCCCCGACTTGTGCGAAGGGCTCGCGCGGCAGGGCGACGCCGTTCCGGAGCTCGAGCTGCGCGGCGACGCGCCCGCTCCACTCGGCGGCACCATCGTGCCCGGCACCTACGATCTCGCCGAGCTCTACGCCTACGCCGGCGAGCAGCCCGGCGGCTCCGACGAAGAGACGCCGGGCTCGAAGATCACCGGGCGCGCCGGGCAGGGCACGCTCGTCGTCACGCAGTACGAGATGCGGTTCCTCGAAGCGCGCGGCGCGGCCGAGAGCGACGCGAAGGCGTGGCCCGAGCAAGCGCGCGCGGTCCTCTATCGCGTCGACGGCACGTCGCTCGTCTCGACCGCCGTGTGCCCGACGACGGCGCTCCCCGTCTCCCTTCCGTTCAGCGCCGTGGGCACGGGCCTGGCGATCTTCGTCGACCCGACCCATCGCGAGGTCTACACGCTGCGTCCCTGAAGGCGAAAACCATGAAGAAACAACGCCGAAGGCATGAGATTCCAGCGTTTGCCGCCGCGATGGCCGGCGGCGTCTTCGTGGTGCTCGCGGCGTGCAGCGACGCCGATCGACCCCCGGCGTCCTCCGGAACGGCGACCGGCCCGGGCGGCGCGCCCTTGGGCGGATCGAGCGGGTCGAGCGGATCGAGCGGGTCGAGCGGGTCGAGCGGATCGAGCGGATCGCTCGCCGACGCCGGCGGCGATGGAGGCCTCACGACGGCAAACCTCTGCGCGGCGACGCCCCTTCAAGGCGATCCCGTCCCCGAGCTGATCCTCGCCGGCGAGCCTCCGCCGGCTCTCGGCGGCAACATCACGCCGGGCACGTACGTCCTCACCGAGCTCAACGCCTACGAGGCCGCGCTCACCGACGGCGGCGAGCAGCCGGGGTCGAGGCTGAGCGGGTTCAGCGGCGGCGGCGTCGTCGTCGTCTCGGGCAACTTGATGCAGATCCTGACGACGCGCGGCGGGAGCGCCTCGCCGCTGCCTGCACACACGACCGCGGGGATCTCGTTCGTCGCGTCGGGGACCTCGCTCGAGACCACCGCGGTCTGTCCGACGGCGGGAGAGAAGAAGACGATCCCCTACTCCGCGGTCGGCAACGGGCTGGCGCTCTTCATCGACCCGGCCCATCGCGCGCTCTACGAGCGTCGCTGAGACGCCGGCCATTCTCTGATACCCTTCGGGGGTCGCATGCCGGCCCCCGACGAGCTGCAAGAGCGCGCGCGAGAGCGGATTCGCACGCTCGAGCGCGAGATTCAAGACCTGCGCGGGCCGCCTCCGACGGCGGAGCGCCCGCCGCAGCGAATGAGCCTCGAGACGATCCGCATCCTCGTGGGTCTGCTCGCCGAGTCCGCGGTGCACTACGTCACGGTCCTTCGCTTCGACGCCGCGAGGCGCGCGATGGGCGAAGCGATTCCGCTGCTCGACGAGGTGACCGATCCGCCGATCATCGCGCGCACGTCGCTCTTGATGGCCGAAGCGATGGTCGAGATGGACGCGCCGAAGCACGCCAAGACGCTGCTCGAGACGGCGGTGAGCATCTACGACCAGAGCGGCGATCAGAAGCTCGCTGCCCGCGCGCGCACGGCGCTCGCGCGCGCGCTGCTCCTGCTCGACGATCCGACCGGTCATCACGTCCTCGCCGAGGTGCGCGACGCGCTCATCGCCCTCGGTGAGCCGCAGGCGCTGCTCCGCGTCGAAGCCTTGATCCAGGACGCGCAGGAGACCGGCGACGCCGCGCGCTCGATCCGCGCGGGCTACGGCCGCGCGGTCTCGATCCCGCCCGCACGCCCGACCTGAGCCCCGAAGTAGCCCGCGCCGTGGCGGGTAGGCTACGCTCGCTCTTCACCAGCCGCGTTCTCGCGGGGGAGCACAACGCGATGGCCTCGTCCTTTGCCAGTGTCTTGGGTCGTCTTTGGTTGCCCGCGTGCGCCGCGATCGGCGCTCTCGTCGCTTGCAGCGACGGCTTGAGCTACCCGGCGCCCTACCAGGGCCTCTTCTACTCGGGCGCGGCCAACCCGAACGCCCCGCGGAACCCCCAAGACGAAGGTGGGATACCGCGGAACGACGCCGGCTCCGACGGCAGCGCGGCGTGCGGCGACAACACGCAGCTCGGGCAAGAGATCCGGCGCATCCTCGTCGACGGTGCCGCGCCCGCGCTCGACGGCGGAGCGCTCGCGCCAGGCACCTACGTCCTCAGCGAGTACGTCACGTACACCGGCGAGACCGACGCGGGCGGCGAAGACGCAGGTCCCGACCCGTTGGCCGGCGCCGCGCGCTTCACCCTCACGGTCTCGGGCAACACGTACACGTTCGTCGGCTCGCGCGGCGCCGCCGGCGCGCTGCCGGCCGACACCGTCACGTCCGCCTCGTTCACGACCGCAGGCAACGTCCTCACCGAGCTCTCCGTCTGCCCCGTGCCCGGCGTCAACGCGACGTACGCGTACGACTCCGACGGCGACACCATCGTGATCGTGTTCGCCGGAGTGCACGAGATCTACAAGCGTCGCTGAGCGTCACGCTCAGCGCACGATCGGCGTACAGCAGCCCGTCACGCAGTACGTCCCCGAGGGGCACGGCGTCGTCGCGTTGCAGGCCACGCCGTTCGAGCAGGTCTGCCCGGTGCCGCCGGCGTCGGGGCTGCAGTCCGCCGGGATCGACGTCTTGCCGATGCAGAGCTCGCAGCGATCGCACGCGTTGAGGCAGCTCGTGACCTGCGTGCAGGGCGGGCACTTGACCGGATCGGCGATGTCCGCGATCGAGCACGTCGACACGAGACGCACCGTCGTCGAGCCCCCGCCCGGGAGCGGAACGGCGCAGCAGCCGAAGCAGTCACAGCCGTTGGGCGCGAGCTTCTGGCAGTTCTTCACGCAGTCGGCCGACTGCGTGGGCGGGCAGTTCCTGAAGTTGGGGTCGTAGGTGCACGCACCCGTCGTGATCTTCGGATCGCACTTGAGGTTCCACTCGCACCGGTCATCGCCCTGACCGCTGTTGCCGTCGAAGAAGCAGTCTTGCTTGCACGCGTCCTGGTTGTCGCCGGCGATGCCGGTCCCGAACGTCTTCTCGTCGTTGTCGAGAGGGCCGGCGCACTCGGGGTCGAGCCAGTCGACCAGGCCGTCGCCGTCGTTGTCGATGCAGTCCGAGCACTGCGGGCTCGTGCCGTCGGCGAGCACGAGCGGCACGCACGTCCCCGGCGCGCCGTCGCCTGCTTGATAGCCGCCCTCGACGAAGCTCAGACCGCCGTCGCCTCCGAGCACGCCTCCTTCATCGTCGCCGCCGAGGCCCGTCCCTCCTTCGTCGGACGGAATGGCCTCCGTTTCAGAGCCGCAGGCGCTCGCGACCGCGAGCGCGCCGAGCGCGGTGAGAACGGCGACGGGGGACCAGATCGAGCGGCTGAGCATGGGCACGTCGGATGCAAAAACGCAGCCCGCGCCGGACGGTCTTGCCGTATCGTTTCGAGCGCCATGGGCACCGAAGTGCGAGGCGAAACCCAGGTCAATCCCGTGGTCGTGGCGGAGCCCGCCGCGGTCCCGGTGCTTGCCGCGGTCAGTGGACCGTCCGCCGGGAGGGCGTTCGCGGTCACTCGAGCGACCACGACGGTCGGTAGGCACTCGACCAACGACCTCGTCATCGACGATCCGCGCGTGAGCGGCACGCACCTCGAGCTCACGCGCGCCGGCGACCGCATCCGCGTCCGCGATCTCGAGAGCACGAACGGGACATGGATGAACGGCTACCGCGTCTTCGACGTCGAGATCGGCCCCGGCGTCGAGCTCACCGTCGGCGACAGCGTCCTCCGCGTCCAGGCCGACGCCGAGGCGACCGTCCCGGCCGCGCCCGACAACGAGTCGTTCGGCCCGCTCGTCGGGCGCTCGCCCGCGATGCGCGAGCTCTTCGCGACGCTCGAGCGCATCGCGCCGAAGGAGCTCACGGTCCTCATCCAGGGCGAGACGGGAACGGGCAAGGAAGAAGTGGCGCGCGCGATCCACGCGGCCTCCGTCCGCGCGCGCGGGCCCTTCATCGTCATCGACGCGACCTCGCTCCCGGAGACGCTCGCCGAGTCGCTGCTCTTCGGTCACGAGCGCGGCGCCTTCACCGGCGCGCACGAGCGGCGCATCGGCTTCTTCGAGGCAGCACGCGGAGGAACGGTCTTCATCGACGAGATCGGCGAGCTGCCCGCGCTCATCCAGGCGAAGTTCCTGCGCGTGCTCGAGCGACGCGAGGTCACGCGCGTCGGCGGCAACGGGCCGATCCCGATCGACGTGCGGGTCGTCGCGGCGACGAACCGCGATCTTCGAAACGCGATCGACAAGGAGCGCTTCCGCGAAGACCTCTATTTCCGCCTGGCGCAGGTCCGCGTGTTCGTCCCCCCGCTCCGACAGCGCGCGTCCGACGTCCCGCTCATCTGCGCGAAGCTCCTCGCGCGCGCGGGGTCCGACGCGATGCTCGACGTCGACGCGCTCGAGTATCTCTCCTCGATGCCTTGGCCGGGCAACGTGCGCGAGCTCAACAACGTGCTCTTGCGCGCGTCCGCGCTCGCGCAGGGCGGCGTGATCCGTCGCTCGGACGTCGCCGGCGAAGGCGAAGGCTTCCGCGGCACGCCCGACGAGCGCAAGCCGCTCGATCTCTCGGGCACCTTCGGCGACGCCAAGGAGCGAGCGATCGAGCGCTTCGAGCGCGCCTACCTCGCGCTCCTCATGAAGCGATGCCAGGGCAACCTCTCGGCCGCCGCGCGTCAGGCCGACGTCGCGCGCCATCACTTCCGCGATCTGCTCAAGAAGCGCGGTCTCTACGGAGTGTCGCTGGATGACGAGTAGCCTGCGCCGCGCGCTCCTCGTGCTCGCGAGCGGCGTCGCGCTCACCGCCTTCGCGCCTCGCGTTCGTGCGCAGACCGACGACGAGCTCAAGGCCGCGCGCGAGCTCTTCCAGGAGGCGTACAAGGACGAGCAGGAGAAGCGCCACGACGCCGCCCTCGAGAAGTTCGAGCGCGTCGCCCGGGTGAAGGAGAGCGGCTCCGTTCGGTATCGGATCGCGGCGAACCTCGAGGCGCTCGGCCGTCTCCGCGAGGCGCGCGACGCGTTCCGGGCGCTGGCCGTGTCGCGCGGCGCGACGGCGCCCGCCGATCAGGAGATCGTCAAGGGCGCGGCCGAGCGCGCGCACGCTCTCGACAAACGCCTCCCGCACCTCGTGATCCGCCTCGAGGGATGGCCGCCGGAGGCGAGGACGACGGTCGACGGCGCAGCCGTGCCGGCCTCGACGAGCGCGCGCACCGTCGACGTCGATCCCGGCGAGCACGTCGTCGGCGTCACCGCGCCCGGCGTGCAGCCGTACGAGCAGACGCTCACCGCCTCCGAAGGCGCCGACGTGAACGTCACGGTTCCTCCTCCAGCCCCGCTCGCGAGCGCGCCGCCTCCGCCCGCCGAAGGCGAGGCCGCGGCGCCACGCGGACCAGACCGCACCCTCGGCTACGTCGCGCTCGCCGCCGGCGGGGTGTTGCTCGTCTCTTCCGCGATCATGCTCGCGGTGCGCGAGGGCGACATCGGCACGCTCGAGCAGAGCTGCCCGAACGACGTGTGCCCCGTCGCGCGCCGCGACGAGCTCGAGAGCGCCAAGTCGCGCGCGGAGACGCTCGGTCCGCTGGGGATCGGCGTCGGCATCGCGGGCCTCGCGGCGGCGGGGATCGGCGCGTACTTCCTGCTTCGGCCCGGAGCTCCCAACGCGGCGCCTCCCGCCGGCGCGACGACGAAGGTGCGCGTCGGGCCGCGCGGCGTTCTCGGCGGCGGGATGCTTTCCGTTGAGGGCTCCTTCTTCTGACATGTCATACTTGTCGAGGTGAAAGCCTTCCGGCACGGCGCTCGGCTGACGGCCGCCATCGCGCTCGCGTGCGCGTGGGGCGCGTGCTCGTCGGTGCCTGACGTGACCTTCGGCGAGCTCGACGAGGGCGGAGTCGCCGACGCCTCTCCGATCGACGGCGCGAGCCCCACCGATGCGGGCGACGGCGCGCCGATCGACGCACCGACGGATCAGGGGTCACCCGGGTGCCCGTCGGCTCCCCCGCCCGGAGCGATCTGCTGCGGCGACAAGCCGTGCATCGGCTGCACGACGGCCCAGTGCGCCGACTGCACTTCTGCGGCGTGCGCCGCGCCGCAACAATGCTGTCGTCGCGGCACGAACGTGCAGTGCCGCGCGCTCGACAACTGCAACTGAGCTTGCGATGGTCGCGCCCTCCGAGATCCCGCCGGACACGCTGCTCGGCGGCCGCTATCGGCTGCTCCATCGCATCGGCCGCGGCGGCATGGGCGACGTGTGGATGGCGCGCAACGAAGCCACCGGCGCCGAGGTGGCGATCAAGACGCTCGCGAGGAGCGACCGCACGCCCGTGCACGAGGAGCGCTTCCGCCGCGAGGCGCGGCTCGCGGCGACGATCTCGCACCGCAACGTCGTGCGCATCTTCGATCTCGTCGAAGACGACGACGGCACGCTCGCCCTCGTGATGGAGCTGCTCCGCGGCGGGACGCTCGAGGCGTGCATCAAGGAGCGCGGCGCGCTGAGCGGCATCCACGCATGCGCCGTCGCGATCCCGATCCTCTCCGCGCTCCACCACGTTCACGAGAAGGGCATCGTTCATCGCGACGTGAAGCCGACGAACATCTTCTTCGCCGTCGAGCCCGACGGTCTGGTCGTTCCGAAGATCCTCGACTTCGGCATCGCCAAGCTCCCGGCGGCGACCACCGCGCTGACCGTCGACGGCACGGTGCTGGGCACGCCTCACTACATGTCTCCCGAGCAGATCCGCGGCATCGAGCTCGACGGACGCAGCGACATGTTCTCGCTCGCCACCGTTCTCTACGAGATGCTCACCGCGACGTCCCCCTTCCAGCGCGACGCCGCGCCGGCGTGCCTCGCCGCCGTGCTCGAGCACGAGCTCGATCCCGATCCGCGCATCGAGCCTCGCGTCTGGATCGCGCTCTCGCGCGCGCTCTCGAAGCGGCCGTACGAGCGGCCGCCGACGTGCGCCGCGTTCGCGACCGCGCTTCAGGATGCGATCGGCGCGAGCGACGAGGAGCTGGCGCAGTCGCTGCGCGCGCTCAGGCCCCGCAGCGATTCGATCCCGCCCCCGCCGCTCGGCGCCGCCGAGCCCGCCTCCGGGCGGCGCCCGCGCCGCCCGCGCGCCGACAAGCCGGCGCCGTGGAAGACGCTGGCCATCGCGGGCGCTGCCGCGGTCGTCGCGGTGACGGCGACGCTCGCCCTCACGAGGTCGCCGAGCTCGGGCGCCACGCCGCTTTCGGAAGCCTCCGCTTCACGAACGGAGCCGGCGGCGCCGCCGAGCGCCACCTCGGCCACTGTCGCGCCGGTCGCGTCGGCGTCGAGCGCGGCGAGCGCTCCGACGGCGCAGGAGCCGGCGATCCTCGACGAGCTCGCTCCCGTCTCGTCGACCTCACCGAGCGCGCGCCCCGCATCCGTCTCGCGCCCGCACGGACCGCGCGGCGCGAGCTCCGCGCGCGGGGCCTCCGCGAAACCGCTGGCGACGGCGCCGGACTTCTGACGTTCGAGCTCAGCGCCGCGCGTTGGCGTCGCCGCGCGGTCGCGTTCGCCGCGCGCGATTCGAACCGGTGGTGACGACGCCTTCCCCGCGTTGGTTCTGCTCCCGTTGTTCATGGACGTCGTCCCGCCCTGCCCTTTTGAGGATCTCCCGTTTGGCAGCTTCCTCTTTCGAGGACTTCTTCGTGAACGCCATGGTCGAGGAGAACGCATGGAACGAGCCACATCGGCGCCGTCTCATGGCGCCGTCTCAAGTCGTGGGCTTCGATCACGAGAGTGCGATCGCGTGCCGTGCGAAAGAGCGGCGCTGGCGAGCTCATCCGGCGACGGCTATTTTTCGCTGCGTCCGTCGCGTTTTTTCAACGAGTGGAAGATGCCCGCCGACCGAGACCGAATCGTTCGCGGCGTGCTCGCCCTCGGACCGCACGCCTTCCTCCTGACCGACGGCGACGGCGTCATTCGAAAAGTCAGCGCCCCCGCGCGGCGACTCTTCGCGGCAGCGCGAGAGCAGCGCGAGAGAAGGCCGTGAAGCTCGCGGACGAGACGAATCTCCTCTTCCACCGCGCTGAAGTTCACGCGTGCGCCCGGGCTCGTGCGCGTCGAAGACGACACCGACACGCGCGAAGTCCTCGCGGCGGCGCTCGGTGCGTACGGCGCCAACGTCTCGAGCGCACGCGACGCCGAATCCGTGATGAGGATCCTCGCTCGCTCCACGCCGGAGGTCATCGTCAGCGAGCCGGAGAGCGCGATCGCCGTGATGCCTCGTCCGGAGCTCGTCCTCGCCGTCCTTCGCCTCCACCTCCGCGCATGCCCGCTCGTCGCCGCGTCTGCGACCGCGCGCAGCCCCCGAGCGCGGTCGCGCCGTGGCTGATGGTCGCGCATGGGGCATAACGCCCGCGGCCTCACGGCATGACGCGCCTCCGCGCCGGTGGCTCGAATCGAGGGCGACGGGTACGCGCCTCGCGACATGCGCGCGAGGACGGCGTCGTCCGCGGGCACGCGGCTCGCATCAGCCACTTCGACACGCGTCAGAGGCGACCACCAAACAGGGGCATTCATGTTGTACTGGGCAGCCGTCTTCTTCGTCATCGCGATCATCGCCGCGGTCTTCGGGTTCGGAGGGATCGCTTCCAGCGCGGCCGGTATCGCGAAGATCCTGTTCTTCGTATTCCTCGTGCTCGCCGCGCTCTCGCTCGTGTTTCGACGCCGCGTCCCCGTCTGAGCGTGGCGCTCACGCGTCCGACGGCGCGTCGCATGCAACACGCGGAGCGTGGAGACCACGCTCATTCACAATCCGCGCGCCGGCAGGGCTCACTCCGAGAAAGCGCTCGTGTCTGCGCTCGGAGCGATCGGCTGGAGGGTGCGGCGCTCGGTCCACAAGGCCGACTTCGACGCATCCTGCTGCCGAGGCTCCGACGTGGTCGTCGTCGCGGGCGGAGACGGTACGGTCGCGCACGTGGCACGCGCGCTCGCCGACACGGGCATGGCGATGGCGATCATCCCGATGGGCACCGCGAACAACGTGGCGCGCTCCCTCGGCCTGGGCGTAGACGCCGCCGCCGCGATCCGCGCGCTGGAGGACGTCGTCGAGCGCCGAATCGACCTCGGCAGCGTTCGCGGCGCAGCTCCGATCGGCGGCTTCTTCATCGAAGGCGTGAGCGTGGGAGCGTTCGCCGAGGTCGTCGCCGCGGCGGCGACCAAGAAGAAGGTCAAGCGCCTCCACGATGCGCTCGACCTCATGGCCGATCAGCTCGACGAGTACGTTCCGCACCGCTTCGAGGTGGAGATCGACGGGCACGACTACTCGGATGCGTTCGTCCTCGCGGCGGTGATGAACATGCGCAGCTTGGGCCCGGCCGTGAACCTCGCTCCCGAGGCCAAGTGCGATGACGGTCTGCTCGACGTCGTGCTCGTGCGGCCGGAGTGGAGGCCGTCGCTCGTGACCCACCTCCGACGCGCGGCGGAAGAGGGCGACCTCGTGCTCCCGTCGTTCGAGACCGTCACCGCGACGCACGTGCACCTCCGGGCCGACGGCCGGTGCGGCCACGTCGACGACCGCTCGGGCACGCTCGCCGGCCCCCTCGACGTCGACGTGGCGGCCGGCGCGTTGACCCTGATGGCGCCGTCTCCCTCGAGCTCTTCACGACGACCCACCCCAGGGACACGCGGAAGAGGCGAGCGCGCAGGCGCTCTCCCTCACCGAGCTCACCGAAGCGCGTGAGCCAATCGACCGATTCGTCCCCGACGTCGACGCTCCGTCGCCCGACGGAGCGCCAAGCCGGCGACGCCCACGAGGAGCGCAGCCACGAGAGGCAGCCCGTGGCCCCTCGTCAACCTCGACTCGATCGCGTCGACGCGGTCGGCGACGAGCAGCGCGAGCCAATGAAGCGTGCGGCTCTCGGGTATGCCGTAGGCCGCGCGTCGAATCACGCCCGAGAGGCCGCGCGGAGCGATGGTCGCACCGAACACGGGCGTGAGCTCGCGCAGCCCCTTGCGCCTCAGGATCCCTCCGGGGTCGCGCTGTCGCGCGGGCGCCTGCCAGTGCGCCGATCCCATCGGGCGCGGAGGATCGAGCTCCATCGGAACCCCCGGACGCGCCTCCACGTCCGCGTCGACGCCTGCGCCGTTGACTCCCTCGACGTTTTGCCCGCTCGTGGCGTTCGTCATCGTCTCTCCTCCGGCGCGCTCACGCCGCCATCGGCGGAACGAGGACGCACTTGATGCAGTCGTCGCGCTTCTTCTCGAAGAGGCGGTAGGCCTCCTCGGCGTGCTCGAGCGGGAGGCGATGGGAGATGATCCCCTGCGCGTCGATGCGACCCGCACGAACGTGCTCGAGCAGGTGCGGCATGTATCGCTTGCAGTTCGCTTGGTTCATCCGCATCGTGAGGCCTTTGTTCATCGCCGTGCCGATGTCGACCGCGTTGTACGGCGGTCCGTATACGCCGATGATCGACACGTTGCCGGCCTTCCGAGCCGCCGCGATGCTCCAGTTGAGCGCCGTCGCCGAGCCGGCGAAGAGCTTCGCGCGCACGCCGAAGATCGACTGCGAGAGCGATCCCTTCGCCTCGCAGCCGACGGCGTCGATGCACACGTCGGCGCCGCGCCCGTCCGTCATCTCGAGGAGGTGCATCACCACGTCGTCGACCGCGCGGAAGTCGACGGGCTCGACGGCGTTGTACCGCGCTGCGAAGGCGAGACGGTAGGCGAGGTAGTCGACGGCGATCACCCGTCCTGCGCCCATGAGCCAGGCGGATCTCTGCGCGAACAAGCCGACCGGTCCGCAGCCGAAGACGACGACCGTCTCGCCGGGCTCGATCTCGCCCATTTCCGCCGCCTGATAGCCGGTCGGCAGGATGTCGCTCAGGAAGAGGACTTGCTCTTCCGTCATGTCGTCGGGGATCTTCATCGGGCCGACGTCGGCGAAAGGAACGCGGACGAGCTCGGCCTGGCCTCCGTCATAGCCGCCGGTCGTGTGCGAGTAACCGTAAACACCGGAGGCCACGGACGCGTTCGGGTTCGTGTTCTCGCAGTTGGCGGTGAGGCCGCGCGAGCAGAAGAAGCACGTCCCGCACGAGATGTTGAAGGGGACCACGACGCGATCGCCGCGCCGGAGCGACTCGACGGACGAGCCGACCTCCTCCACGACGCCGGTGAACTCGTGCCCGAAGGTGCACCCCACGCGGGTGTCGGGGATGAGGCCGTGCAAGAGGTGCAGATCCGAGCCGCAGATCGCCGTGCGCGTCACGCGGAGGATGACGTCGTTGGGGTGCTGGAGCTTCGGTTCTCGCTTCTGCGTCACCTTCACGCGATTCGGACCTTGGTAGGTCAGCGCCAGCATGGAACCTCCTTCGACGCGACGGTCGTTACAACCTTCGAGCCGACGTCCTGCCGGCGACGTTCGACGAGAACGTGGCAGCACGGCTTCGTGACCTATCGCCGCGTCGCGGCACTTTGAGGCGCTCGTCTCGGATCACGGCTCGGCGGTGGGAGAGCGCCTCCGTGGCGCGCGCAGGATCGCGAAGACAGCCACCGCGGTGACGCCGAACGACACGTGCGCGAGCACGGCGACGCCTCCACGCGCCGCCGCGAAGGCGGGGAAGATCGGGGTCAGGACATGATGGTTCAGCACGTAGATCAGGGCGCCGAAGGCGCCGCCGAAGAGCAACCCGAACCGCACGGGCAGATGCCGCACGGCGAGGCAGATCACGAGCGCGTACACGAGCGAGAGCATGGCGTGCAACAAGAGGGCAAGCAGCAGGAGCCCAGCGGGCGTGGAGGCCCGCGCCACGTCCTCGCCGAGCAGCAGCGACGCGATCCGCACGGGTGTCGTGAGCGCGGTCGTATCGTGCGCGAGCTCCCGCCCAATCATCTCGACCGCCAAGAAGACGAGCCCCGCGACCATCGCCGCGGCGACGACGCGTCCCGGCTCGACACGCCGCCCGCGCGCGTCGGCGAGGATTCTCCCATAGTCGATCCCCGTCTCGGACTCGGCTCGCACGACGCGCCCCTGACGTGCATCGACCGTACCGTCGCGCCACGCCGTGCGGCACGACGAGTGCTTCGTCTCCTCCTGACCACACTCCAACGAACGCAAGGACGACCGCCATGGGCACGACAATGGGAACCGCACAGGACGTCGTGAGCTTCCTCAAGCAACAACACCAAGAGGTGAAGGCCCTGCTCGCGACCGTAGCCTCGAGCAACGGGAAGGCGCGCGCCGACGCGTTCTACGAGCTGAGGCGTCTCTTGGCCGTGCACGAGACGGCCGAGGAAGAGATCGTTCATCCGGTCGCTCGACGCGAGCTGCCGGACGGCGAAGCCGTCGTCGAGGCTCGCCTTCGCGAGGAGAACGAAGCGAAGAAGGCGCTGGCCGAGCTCGAGAAGCTCGAGGTGGACTCGAGCGAGTTCACCTCCAAGTTCGAAACGCTGGCGAAGGACGTCCTCGCTCACGCCGAGGCCGAAGAGCGCGAGGAGTTCGCGCGACTCGGTCCGAAGATCGAGCCCGCTCGACTCGAGCGCATGCGCAAAGCGGTCGAAGTGGCCGAGGCGATCGCGCCGACGCGACCGCACGCCGGCGTCGAGTCGCGGGTCGCGAACCTCTTCGCAGGCCCGTTCGCCTCGATGGTCGACCGGATCCGCGACACCGTCTCGGGCAAGTCGTAGGCGGAATGCGCGGACGAACGCGCGCTCGTCCGTCGCCGCTACCTCTTCGATCGGCCGTTGACGGCGCTCACGCGTCGCGGACGGTACGGGCGCTCAGGTCCTGCTTCGATGCGAAATCCGGGCGCCGCCCTCGAGCATGTACGCGCCGTTGACGATGCCGACGTGCGCAAACGCCTGGGGGAAATTGCCGACGAGTCGCTTGCGCTCGAGATCGTATTCCTCCGACAGCAGCCCGACGTCGTTCCTCACCGAGAGGATGCGATCGAACATCGAGCGTGCGTCGTCGACGCGCCCGATCGAGACGAGAGCGTCGACCATCCAGAACGAGCACGCGATGAACGCTCCCTCTCGTCCGGGCAGTCCGTCGACGTTGCGGCTCGACTCATCGGTCGCGTAGCGCAACACGAAGCCGTCGCGTACGAGGCTCCGCTCGATCGCGGCGATCGTGCCGCGTACGCGCGGGTCGTCGTGAGGAAGAAACCCGACGGTGGGCATGAGCAGGAGGCTCGCGTCGAGCACGTCCGAGTCGTAGCTCTGCGTGAAGCTGCCGAGCGCAGCGTTGAAGCCGCGTCGACAGACCTCGTCATGGATCTCGGCGCGCGTCCTTCGCCATTCGGCGACAGGCCCGCTCAGACCATGATCCTCGACGGCCTTCACCAGCCGATCGAGGCCGGTCCACGCCATCATCTTCGAATGGACGAAGGGCCTCGGCGTCCCGCGCACCTCCCAGAGGCCGTGATCGACGTCTCGCCAACGCGACTCGAGCCAATCCCCGACGAGGCGCTGGAGCTCCCAAGCGTCGTCGTTTCTCGAGAGGCCCATGCGCCGCGCCTGATGAAGCGCGTCGAGGACCTCACCGTAGACGTCGAGCTGGAGTTGCTCCGTCGCGCGATTGCCGATTCGCACGGGGCTCGAGCCCTCGTATCCCGGGAGCCATGCGAGGGTCCGCTCGTCGAGACGTCGCTCGCCGGCGGGGCCGTAGACCGTCTGCCAATCTCCCGGATCACCGGCGACGGCGCGGAGGAGCCAATCGCGCCAGGCGCCCGCCTCTTCCGTGTAGCCGGCATGCATGAGCGCGTAGAGCGTGAACGTCGCGTCGCGAAGCCAGCAGTAGCGGTAGTCCCAGTTCCGAACGCCGCCGATCCTCTCCGGCAGCGACGTCGTTCCCGCGGCGAGGATTCCCCCCGTCGGCGCGTAGGTGAGCGCCTTCAGCGTGACGAGCGAACGCGCGACGGCGTCGCGGTATCGACCGGAGACAGCGTGCCGGGCCGACCATGAACGCCACCACCGCGTCGTCTCCTCGATCACACGCGTCGCGTCGGGCGGCGGCGGCGGCGGCTCGTTCGACGGATGCCACGAGAGCGAGAACGGGACGCGTTGCCCCGCGTGCACGGTGAACTCGGCGACGGTCTCGAGGCCTTTGCCGCGCGTGGCCATGGCAGTGGCGAGCACGAGCGCATCGGGACCGGCGATGGCGAGAAGGCGTCCGTCGTCGAGCTTGCGCACCCATGGAACCACACGGCCGTAGTCGAATCGCATGACGAGCTCGAGACGCATCGGGACCGCACCTGTGATCCCCTCGACGACGCGGACGACTTGCGGATGACGATCGCGCACGGGCATGGCGTCGATCAGGCGCACGACGCCCTCGCTCGTTCGAAAGTCGGTCTCGAGCACGAGGGTATCGTCGCGGTAGCGGCGCTCGACCCGAGCGTCGGAACGAGGCGCGAGGGCGAAGTGACCGTGGCCCGGTGCGCCGAGGAGGCCGGCGAAGCACGCCCCAGAGTCGAACCGAGGGAGGCAGAGCCAGTCGATCGATCCGTTGCGACCGACGAGCGCGACCGAGTGCGTGTCGCCGATGACGGCGTAGCCTTCGAGCTCCACTATCGAGCCCCGGCCAACGCTCGCCAGCCGCGACCGCCGAGGAAGAGCCCGACGACCGCGAGCGCGCTCGCGACGATCCAGCGGCGTCGCTTGGTGAGCGACCACTGGAGGCTGCGCGACTTGGCCGGCGCGTCGAACCTGCCGTGGGCACCGTGATCGCCTCGGACAGGCGCGTAGAGGTTGTCGGGCCGGCCGGCCGGCAGGGGTTCGCGTGTTTGCTGCGCCTCGTAGCCGTGCTTCGCGAGCCAACGATCGGCGACCGACGGCGCGATCCTCTCTCCGGCGATCGCCTTCGTCGTCGGCCAAGCGACCCAGACCTCGCGTCGGTCGTGCGCCGCCGCGAAGAGGACGGCGTCGGCGGCGATCTCGGGCTGAAAGACAGGCGGCACGGGGCGAGGGGCTCGTGGGAGCTTCGCGCGCGACCACGAGAACTGAGGCGTGTTGACCGCCGGCAAGTGCACTTGGGTGACGCGCACACGGGAGCCGTCGTGCCGGAGCTCGGTGCGCAGCGCCTCCGTGAAGCCCTTCACCGCGTGCTTGGCCGCGCAGTACGCGGCTTGGAGCGGGATCGCGCGATAGGCGAGGGCCGAGCCGACTTGGATGATCGTCCCTCGATCGCGCGAGCGCATCCTCTTGAGCGCGGCGAGCGTGCCGTGGACGTAGCCGAGGTAGGTCACCTCCGTGACGCGCTTGAACTCCGCGGGCGTCGTCTCGCCGACCGGCGCAAAGACGGAGACCATCGCGTCGTTGACCCACACGTCGATCGGACCGAGCTCGCGCTCCACGCGGTCGGCGGCCTCCTCGACGGCGTCGGCGTCGGCGACGTCGAGCGGAAGGACGAGCGCTCGGCCGCGCATCGCCTCGACCTCCGCGCGCGCGCCCTCGAGCCCGTCGATCCCGCGGGCGATGAGCGCGATGTTCGCGCCGCGCCTCGCGAACGCCCGGACGACGGCCCTCCCGACACCCGCCGACGCGCCCGTCACGACGACCACGCGTCCGTCGAATTCTTCACCCATGACTCCTCCGTCGCGTCAGGAAAGCGAGAGCGACGAGCCCGATGACACCAACCGCGAGCGCGGCAGACGTGCGCAGCATCGATGCTCGAACGACGCGACGACGGCGCGCGACGATCGCGCTCTCCGGGCGCACACCGGTCCGACCGCGAGCGCCTTCCATCGCGAGCTTGACGACCTCCGCGAGGTGGAGCGCGCCCCGCGTCGTGCGCGCGCGGATCTGCTCTCGGCACGAGAAGCCGTCGGCGATCACGAGCGTGTCGTCGGAGGCCGCGCGCACCGCCGGGAGCAACGATCGCTCACCGCACGCGACGCCGACGTCGTGCGTTTCGTTCACGAAGCCGAACGAGCCGGCCATTCCGCAACAGCCCGAAGAGAGCACCTCGACGTCGACGCCCATCGCGTCGAGCACCCTTTTGTCGGAGTCGAGGCCCGGCTCGAAGAGGGCCTTTTGGTGGCAGTGGCCCTGAACGATCGCGCGGCCCCCGGTTCTCGGCGGCGTCCAGC
Source organism: Labilithrix sp. (assembly GCA_019637175.1). GTDB lineage: Bacteria > Myxococcota_A > Polyangia > Polyangiales > Polyangiaceae > Labilithrix. The sequence continues at coordinate 137,146 of JAHBWD010000008.1, forward strand.
GCGTGGCGGGGTCGAGCAAGACGTCGGAGAAGAGCCGCACGCGATCGGCGAGCGCGCGCGCGCGAGGATGTCCGGGAAGAAGATCGAGGAGCTCGTCTTTGAACGTCGAAGCGCAGCTCGGCTCGAGGACGACGATGGGCAGCCCTTCGTCCAAGACCGGTCCGAGGGCGTCGAGGACGTCGCTCAGATAGCGCTTCGCATCGTCGAGGAGGCCGAAGTCGTAGAGCGGACGACCGCAACACAGTCCGGCTGGCGGCAAGACGACTTCGCAGCCCGCCGCCTCCAGCACGAACACCGCAGCGAGCAGCGTGTCGGGAAAGAAGTGTTCGTTGAAGGTGTCGGTCCAGAGCACGACGCGACGTCCGCCCTTCACGCCGAGGCCGCGTCGAGCGAGCTCGGCGCGGAACGCGAGCGGCGCGAAGGGGGGGATCTTCGCCGCAGGCGCGATCCCTGCCGCGAGCTTCACGAGAGCGCTCACGCCTGGCACCTGCGTGACGAGGTTCGCGAGCCCCGGAGCGGCGGCCCCGAGGCGCGCCCACTTGTCGATGTAACCGAACGCATACGCGTGCCGCGGTCGGCGACGGCCTTCGAAGTAGTGGGCGAGGAACTCGGCCTTGTACGTCGCGATGTCGACGTTGACGGGGCAATCGCTCTTGCAGCCCTTGCACGCGAGGCAGAGATCGAGCGAGCTCTTCACGCTCTCGTCGTTCCAGCCGCTCGTGATGGGGCCGTCGCCCCTCGCCATCTCCCAGAGCAAGTGCGCGCGGCCGCGCGTCGAATGCTTCTCTTCGTGGGTCACCATGTAGCTCGGGCACATCACGTCGTGCGCGCCGCGAGCGCTCTTTCGCCGGCATCGGCCGATGCCCACGCAGCGGAGGGTGGCGCGCGCGAAGCTGCCTTGGTCGTCGGCGAAGTGAAAGTGCGTCCGCAGCCGCGCGGGGTGATACGTCGGGCCCAGGCGGAGGTGATCCACGATCGGAAATGGACGCACCACCTTGCCGGGGTTCAGTCGATCGTAAGGATCGAAGATCGCCTTGAGCTCGCGCATGGCCGTCATGAGCTCGGGGCCGAACATCTTGACGAGAAGCTCGGCGCGAGCTTGCCCGTCGCCGTGCTCACCGGAGAGCGATCCCCCGTACGAGACGACCAGATCAGCGGCGTCGCTCATGAAGCGACGAAACGCGCGAATGCCTTCTTCCGTGTAGAGATCGAACGGCACCCTGCAATGCACGAGCCCCATGCCGAAGTGTCCGTAGAGCGACGGGTGGTAGTCGTACGCGTCGTAGAGGCGCCTCAGATCGCGCAGATACGCGCCCAGGACCTGCGTCGGAACCGCGGAGTCCTCCCAGCCCGGCCACGTATCCGGCTCGCCGCGCACGAACGCGGTCGCCCCCAGGCCCCCCTCTCGCGCCGCCCACAGATCGAGCTGCGTCTGGTGCTCGAGGAAGACGCGATGCGCGACGGCGGCGCGGCCCGCGCGGCGCACGACCTCTTCGGCGCGAACGCGCACCTCGTCCATCGTCGCGCCGCCGACCTCGACGAGGAGCCACGCGCCGCCCTCGGGGAGGAGCCTCAGCGCGTCGGCGTGCTCGGTACCCTTGCTCGCCATGTGATCACGGAGAAGGTCATCCATCCCCTCGACGGCGAGGGGGCGCAGATCGGCGAAGCTCGGCGCGGCGTCGCCCGCTTCGAAGACGTCGCGATAACCGATCACGACGGCTCCTCGGCACGGCGGGCTCGGGATCAGATCGACCGTCGCGTCGAGGATCATGGCGAGCGTCCCCTCGCTCCCCACGAAGAGTCGCGCGAGATTGAAGCGGCCGTCGGGGCCGGGGAGCAGCTCGTCGAGGTTGTACCCGGACACGCGCCGCGACAGCTTCGGATAGCCCGACCGGATCCGAGGCGCCCATCGATCCCGGAGAGCCCGGAGACGCGCGAGCGCAGCGCCCTCGGCTCCGCCGCGACGGATCGCGGCCGAGAGATCCTCCTCGCGCATCCACCCGACGCGCATGCGTGTTCCGTCGTAGAGCAAGACGTCGAGCGCGTGCACGTTGTGGACGGCGATGCCGTTCATCTGCGCATGCATGCCTCCACAGTTGTTCGCGAGCATGCCGCCGAAGCAGCAGTGGTCGTGCGTCGCCGGGCTCGGCCCCCACGTGAGACCGTGCGGTCTCGCGGCCTCGACGAGCTCGTCGCACACGACACCGGGCTCGACGGTCGCGAGCCGCGCTCGCGCGTCGAGCGACGTGATCCGGTTCATCCGCTTCGAGAAGTCGAACACCACGGCTTCGTTGACCGTCTGACCGGCGAGGCCGGTCCCGCCGCCGCGGGCCACGATGGGCGCGCCGTGCTCGCGGCAAACGCCGACGGCCGCGACGACGTCTTCCTTGCTCGCCGGAATGACGACGCCGAGCGGAACTCGCCGATAGTTCGAGGCGTCTTGCGCGTACAGAGCGCGACTCCCCGGGTCGAATCGGACCTCGCCGACCACCGCCGCCCGAAGGTCGCGCGCGAGCCGGTTCATGTCGATCGCGTTGCGTCGCGCCTCGATCCCGGCGCGAAGACGTTCGACCGGTACGAGATCGTGCGGCGGACGGATCGTGCTCGACGTGCTCATCTTGCCTCCATCACGACTTCGGCGCGATCGCCGGAAAGACGTGCCCGATGGCTTGACGAAGGATCCCGCCGCGCTCGTGTGCCGGGGTCTTCAGGATGCTCATGAGGAACGCCTTGCTCTGCTCGAGCGTGATGTGCGGAGGCAAGGGCGGGACGTCGGGATCGACGAGGGCGTCGATGACGACGGGGCGATCCGCGGAGAGCGCCAGATCCCAGGCCTCACCGATCTCCGAGGGCTTCTCGACGCGAATCCCGCGGAGACCGAGGAGATCGGCGAACGCCGCGTAGTTCATGTCGGGCAGCTCTTGCGAGGCGTCGTAGCGTGCGTCGCCCTCCATCGCGCGCATCTCCCACGTCACCTGATTCAAGTCGCGATTGTTGAGGACGAGGACGACGAGCCGCGGGTCGCTCCACTGCTGCCAGTACCGCTTGACCGTGAGCAGCTCCGCCATGCCGTTCATCTGCATCGCGCCGTCGCCGACGAGCGCGATGGCGACGCGCTCGGGATGCGCGAACTTCGCCGCGAGGGCGTAGGGCACGCCGCATCCCATCGTCGCGAGGCTCCCCGAGATCGAGGCCATCATCCCCGGTCGGAGCTTGAGGTCGCGCGCCCACCAATTCGCCGACGACCCGGAGTCGGAGGAGAGGATGCACCCGTCCGGTAGTCGCGACGAGAGCTCCCAGAAGAGCAGCTGCGGATTGATCGGCGTGGCCGCGACGTGCGCGCGTTCGTCGATGAGGTGCCACCAGTCGCGCACGCCTTCCTCGATCCGCTCGCGCCAGGCCCCCACGGGCTTCCGCGCCACGCGCGGGAGGAGATCGCGGAGGGTCGCTCGAGCGTCGCCGACGAGGTTGACCTCCATCGGATACCGCATGCCGACGAGACGCGCGTCGATGTCGATCTGGACGCCGCGCGCTTGTCCTTCTCTCGGGAGAAACTCGGAGTAAGGGAAGCTCGAGCCGACGACGACGAGCGTGTCGCAGTCCATCATCATGTCCCAGCTCGGCTTCGTTCCGAGCAGACCGATCGCGCCGGTCACGAACGGGAGATCGTCCGCGACCACCGCTCGACCGAGCAGCGCCTTCGCGATGCCGCCGCCCGTCATCTGCGCGAGCTCCACGACCTCCGCCGCCGCGCTCGCGGCTCCGGCTCCGACGAGGATCGCGACCTTGTTGCCCTCGTCGATGAGCCTCGCGGCGCGCTCGACTTCGCGCTCCGGCGGCGTCACCTCGGGTGCGACGTACCCGACGCTCGTGTGCACCGTGTCGTGCTCGTGGGGCGGGCTCGCGTAGTCGAGCTCTTGAACGTCCTTCGGAAGGATGAGGCAGGTGGGCGTGCGCTCGGAGAGCGCGATCCGGACGGCGCGGTCGATGAGATGACGCACCTGCTCGGGGCTCATCGCGGTGTGCACGTACTCGTGCGCGACGTCTTTGAAGAGGTTCTGGAGATCGACCTCTTGCTGATAGTCGCCGCCGATGGCCGTCCGCGCGGCCTGGCCGACGATCGCGAGCACGGGAGCGTGATCCATCTTCGCGTCGTAGAGCCCGTTCAGGAGATGAATCGCGCCGGGCCCGCTCGTCGCGAGGCAGACGCCCAGCTTCCCGCTGAACTTGGCGTGACCGCACGCCATGAACGCGGCCATCTCCTCGTGGCGTGTTTGGATGAACTCGATGTGCCTCCCATCGCGACTGATGCGATTGAGCGCGCCGAGCAGACCGTTGATGCCGTCGCCGGGATAGCCGTAGACGCGCCGAACGCCCCACTCACCGAGGCGCCGGAACACGTAGTCGCTCACCTTGGTCGCCATCTGCGCCTCCGATCCGTTCGGAGAGCGTGTGCAAACCGGAGACCCGCCCCAACCCCAGCAGGCCGAAGGACGAGGCTAGTGGTCCACGCGGTAGCGCCTCGCGCCGGGCCGAATCGTCACGCCGAGCCCCGCACGGTTCGGTTCGGGACGGAGCGACCCGCCGTGAGGCTCGAGCGCGCCTTCGAACAGCAGGTGTTCGACGCGCGCGTGGTCGTGGAAGTACTCCAGGTGCCGAAGCGGCCGGAGCGCACAGCCGACGTGAGCGTGGACGTGAGGGGCGCAATGCGTCGAGAGCGGCATCTGAAACGCCTCGCACAGCGCGGCGACGGCCATGATTCCCGTCACCCCGCCGCAGCGCGTGACGTCGGCCTGGACGACGTCGACGCAATCGGCGACGAGCATCCGTCGAAAGTCGTCGAGGACGTAGCCGTACTCGCCCGCCGCGATCTCCATTCCGGCGGGGGCCCGATCCCGCAGGAGCCGCAGGCCTTCGAGATCCTCGGAGGATACCGGCTCCTCGACCCACGTGACGCCCTGCTCCGCGAAGCGATCCATCTCGTAGAGCGCCTGCTTCCTCGACCACGCACCGTTCGCGTCGACGAACAGCGCCACGTCCGCACCGATGGCCTCGCGCGCGACGCGGACGCGACGGCGATCGCGCGCGGGGCACCGCCCTACCTTCATCTTGACGGCCGGAAAGTCTGCGGCCGCCCAGGCGGAGAGCTGGGCGGCGAGGGCGTCGTCGTCGTACGACGTGAACCCGCCGCTGCCGTACACGCGCACCGACTCGCGCGCGGGTCCGAGCAGTCGTGCGAGCGGCAGACCGACGAGCTTGGAGCGAAGATCCCAGAGCGCGATGTCGACGGCCGAGATCGCCTCCCAAGCGAGACCAGGGCGACCGATGTTGCGCACGGCGCGGCTCATGGCGGACCACGCGCCGGACGTCGCGGCGGCGTCGAGACCGACGACCGCACTCGCCAGCGGCCCGGTCGCGAGCCGTGCCGCCGACGCGTCCGCGTAGGTCCACCCGAGGCCCTCCGAAGCGCCGCTGAGGACGTGGACGACGACGACCGTGGTGCGGTCCCAGACGAACGTGCCGTCGGACTCGCGCCGATCGGTCGGCACGACGTAGACGACCGCTTCGACTCGTTCGATCGCGTCGGCCACCTCGACTTTCCTTTCTCGACGGTCGTGCCTCGAGGGCGAGAGCGCCGCGGAGCGTCTTGCGAGCGTCGTGCATCGACTGCGCCACGAGGAGCGCGCCGCCGTCCTTCCTCTTCTCTCCGGCTCTCGACCTCGTCTGCGATGGGTTACCCCACCGAGGCGTGCCGTCACCTTGAGCCCGCTCCGCGCCGCGACGCGCCCGCGCGATTGTTCAACGTCTTCATGGGTATGCCGATTGCGTGGCGCACCCCATGGATCATCGCTCGGGGGTAGCGCGACGCGCAGGCTCGCGCCGGGCAGGGCGCGCGCCCGCGCGCGGTCGACGCGAGGTCGCGGTAAGCCGAGACGACGCAGAGCTCCGCCTCGTCCGCGACGCCCTCCGCGCGGCGTGCCGCGGAGACTTCTCCGCTCGCCTGCCGGCGCACGCCTCGAGCGAGCTCATGGAAGAGATCGCGCTCGCGTTCAACGAGCTCACGGAGCACGACCAAGCGCTCGTGCGCGAGCTCGATCGCATCGCTCGCACCGTCGGCAGCGCGGGCATGACGCGAGAGCGCGCGTCGCTCGGCGCGCTGGGCGGCGACTGGGCGGCGGCGACGGCGGCAGTCAACGCGCTGATCGAGCGAGGTGCGTGGCCGCTCATGGAGGCCGTGCGTACGCTCCGCTTCGTCGCCGACGGTGATCTCTCGCACGACATGCCGCTGCACATGCGCGACGCGCCGCTCGCGGGCGACTTCGCCGAGCTCGGCACGACCGTGAACACGGTCCTCGCGCGACTTCGCACCGTGACCAACGGAGTTCGCCGCGTCGCGCTCGACGTGGGCACCGAAGGCCGGCTCGGCGTGCAGGCGAGCGCGACGGGCCTGCCCGGAACGTGGGGCGTCGTCGTCGACGACGTGAACACGCTCGCGAGCAACCTGACCGCGCAGGTACGCAACATCGCGCTCGTGTCGACGGCGATCGCGAAGGGAGATCTCTCGCAGAAGATCACCGTCGAGACGCGCGGCGAGATCCTCGAGCTCAAGAACGCCATCAACTCCACCGTCGATCAGCTCCGCTCGTTCGCCGCCGAGGTCATTCGCGTCGCGCAGGACGTCGGCACGGAGGGCAAGCTCGGCGCCCAAGCCGACGTGAGGGGCGTCTCGGGCGTGTGGCAGGAGCTGACCGACAGCGTCAACCGCCTCGCGGGCAACCTCACGTCGCAGGTCCGGAACATCGCGCTCGTCACGACCGCGGTCGCGAACGGCGACCTGTCGAAGAAGATCACCGTCGAAGCCAAGGGCGAGATCCTCGAGCTCAAGGAGACCGTCAACGGGATGGTCGAGCAGCTCCGCACGTTCGCCGCGGAGGTGACGCGCGTCGCGCGCGAGGTCGGCACCGACGGCAACCTCGGCGGCCAGGCGCAAGTGCCGGGCGTCGCCGGGACGTGGAAGGACCTGACCGACAACGTCAACGTCATGGCGTCGAACCTGACGAACCAAGTGCGAGGCATCGCCAAGGTCGTCACCGCCGTCGCCGGCGGCGATCTCTCGCAGAAGTTCGTCGTCGAGGCGAAGGGCGAGATCGCCGCGCTCGCGGACACCATCAACAGCATGACCGAGTCGCTGCGCACGTTCGCCGATCAGGTCACGACCGTCGCGCGCGAGGTCGGCATCGAAGGCAAGCTCGGCGGTCAGGCGCGGGTTCCCGGCGTCGCCGGGACGTGGCGCGAGCTCACCGACAACGTGAACATGCTCGCGGGCAACCTCACGAACCAGGTGCGCAACATCGCGCTCGTCACGACCGCCGTCGCCAACGGCGACCTGTCGCAGAAGATCACCGTCGCGGCCAAAGGCGAGATCCTCGAGCTGAAGGACACCATCAACGCGATGGTCGATCAGCTCCGCACGTTCGCGAGAGAGGTCACCCGGGTCGCGCGCGAGGTCGGCACCGAGGGCAAGCTCGGCGGCCAGGCGCAGGTGCCCGGCGTCGCGGGCACGTGGCAGGAGCTCACCGAGAGCGTCAACGTCATGGCGTCGAACCTCACGAGCCAGGTGCGCGGCATCGCGAAGGTCGTCACCGCCGTCGCCAACGGCGACCTCGCGCAGCGGCTGGTGCTCGAGGTGCGCGGCGAGATCGCCGCGCTCGCCGACACGATCAACGGCATGACCGACACGCTGCGAACGTTCGCCGACCAGGTGACGACCGTCGCCCTCGAGGTCGGCATGGAGGGCAAGCTCGGCGGCCAGGCCCGCGTGCCCGGCGCGTCGGGCACGTGGAAGGATCTGACCGACAGCGTCAACATGCTCGCGGGAAATCTGACCGCGCAGGTCCGCAACATCGCGCTCGTCACCACGGCCGTCGCCAACGGCGACCTCTCGCGGAAGATCACCGTCGAGGCGCGAGGCGAGATCCTCGAGCTCAAAGACACGGTGAACGCGATGGTCGAGCAGCTCCGCGTCTTCGCGGCGGAGGTCACGCGCGTCGCGCGCGAGGTCGGCACCGACGGCCAGCTCGGCGGACAGGCGCGCGTGCCCGGCGTGTCGGGCACGTGGAAAGACCTGACCGACAACGTCAACTTGATGGCCTCGAACCTCACCGATCAAGTCCGCGGGATCGGCAAGGTCGTCACCGCGGTCGCCGGCGGCGACCTCACGAGGAAGCTCTTCCTCGTCGCGAAGGGCGAGATCGCCGCGCTCGCAGACACGATCAACGACATGACCGAGACGCTCCGGACGTTCGCCGAACAGGTCAGCACCGTGGCGCGCGAGGTCGGGATCGAGGGCAAGCTCGGAGGCCAGGCCAAGGTGCCGGGAGCCGCCGGGACGTGGCGCGGCCTGACCGACAACGTCAATCAGCTCGCGGCGAACCTCACGAGCCAGGTGCGCGCGATCTCCGACGTCGCCACCGCCGTCATCGAGGGCGATCTGACCCGCACGATCACGGTCGACGCGCGGGGCGAGGTGCTCGGCCTCAAAGACACGATCAACCAGATGATCGAGAACCTCCGCAACACGACGCAGACCAACAAGGAGCAAGACTGGCTGAAGACGAACCTCGCGACCTTCTTCGGCATCATGCAAGGTCAACGAGACCTCCAGTCGCTCACCGACCAGACGATGTCCGCGCTCACACCGATGGTGGGCGCGCAGCACGGCGCCTTCTATCTCGCCGAGCGGGGCGCCGACGAATCGCCCTCGATGCGGCTGACGAGCACCTACGCGTACTCGTCGCGCAAGCACATCTCGAATCGTTTCGGGCTCGGCGAAGGGCTCGTCGGGCAGTGCGCGCTCGAGCGCAAGCCCATCGTCGTCACCGAGACGCCCGACGACTACATCCACGTCGTGTCGGGCCTCGGCGAGGCGAAGCCGCGCAACATCGCCATCTTCCCCGTCTTCTTCGAGGAGCAGGTGCGCGGCGTCATCGAGCTCGCGTCGTTCCACGAGTTCACGCCGACCCAGCTCAACTTCCTCGAGCAGCTGATGCTCAACCTCGGCCTCGCCATCAACCTGATCGGGACGAGCATGCGCACCGAGCAGCTGCTCGAACAGCTCCAAGGATCGAACGTCGAGCTCGACAGGCGCCGCGGCGAGCTCGAGGAGAAGGCGCAGCTCCTCGAGGTGAGAAACCGCGAGATCGCCCAGGCGAGCGCCTCGCTCGAAGCCAAGGCGGAGGAGCTCGGGCGCGTCTCCCAGTACAAGTCGCAGTTTCTCACGAACATGTCCCACGAGATCCGAACGCCGCTCAACAGCATGATGATCCTCGCGCAGATGCTCGCGGCGAACGAGGGCAAGCGGCTCACGATCGAAGAGCAGGAGTGGGCCGACACGATCCACTCCGCGGGGCGCGATCTGCTCGCGCTGATCAACCAGATCCTCGATCTCTCGAAGGTGGAGGCAGGCCGCATCGAGACGCACCTCGAGCCCTACGCGCTCGAAGAGATCCGCGTCGCGCGGGAGCGAACGTTCCGCCCGCAGGCGCTCCAGCGAGGCCTCGGCTTCGCCGTGCAGATCGCGCCGAGCGCCCCGCGACGCGTGCGCACCGACCGGCGCCTCCTCGACCAGATCTTGAAGAACCTCCTCTCGAACGCCTTCAAGTTCACCGAGCAGGGTCGCGTCGATCTGCGGATCGAGCCCGACGCCGGCGGGCGCATGCTGGCGTTCGCGGTCTCCGACACGGGCATCGGCGTCCCGCCGGCCCAGCGAGACAGGATCTTCGAGCCGTTCCAGCAGGCCGACAGCTCGATCACGCGAAGGTACGGCGGCACGGGCCTCGGCTTGACGATCAGCCGCGAGTACGCGCGCGTGCTCGGCGGCGAGATCACGCTCGAGAGCGCGGAGGGCAAAGGCAGCACCTTCACCCTTCGCCTGCCGGTCGAGTCCGCCGACTACGAGCCCGCCGAAGCCGCGGCCGCGTCCTCGTCGCCCGAGCCCGCGCGCGCCGAGCCGCCGATCGCGCCCGACGCGACGGCGCTCGAAGGCAGGAAGATCCTCGTCGTGGAGGACGACGCCCGCAACCTCTACGCGACGACGTCGCTGCTCGAGCGTCATGGGGCGACCGTGGTCCCCGCGTCGACCGCGCGTGAGGCCTACGCTGCGATCGAGAAGCACCGCGACGTCGATCTGGTGCTCATGGACATCATGCTGCCCGACATCGACGGCTACCAGGCGACGCGCGAGCTGCGTTCGCGAAAGGAGCTCGCCGGCCTCCCCATCGTGGCGCTCACCGCGAAGGCGAGCGAGGTCGATCGCGAGAAGAGCCTCGAGGTCGGGTGCAACGACTACCTCGTCAAGCCGACGGAGACGCGTCAGCTCGTCTCGGTCATCCTCCACAACCTCCGCCCATGATCGATCCCACCGCTCCGATCAACGTCCTGGTCGTCGACGATCGCGAGGAGAATCGCCTCGCGATGCGGGCCATCCTGTCGGCGGGCGGCTATCGCATCGTCGAGGCGGCGTCGGGCGCGGAGGCGCTGCGCCGCCTGCTCGACGACGACTTCGCCGTGCTCCTCGTCGACGTGCTGATGCCCCAGATGAGCGGGTTCGAGCTGGTGGAGGCGATCCGCGCGCGACAGCGGAGCGCGAGCGTCCCCGTCATCTTCCTCACCGCCGAGGCGGCCGACGTCGAGCAAGTCTTCAGGGCCTACCGCGCCGGCGCCGTCGACTACCTCGTCAAGCCGGTCGTCCCCGAGATGGTCCAGGCGAAGGTCGAGGTGTTCGCCGAGCTGTATCGCCAGAAGAAGCGCATCCAGGCGCAGGCGGATCGCCTCGTCGACGTCGAGCGGCGCGAGGCCGAGATCAGCTTGGTCGAGCTGCGCATGTCGAGCGAACGTCGCTACAGGAGCCTCGCCGAGGCGCTGCCGCAGATCGTTTGGATCGGACGCCCCGACGGCACGGTCGAATACTTCAACCAGCGCTGGTTCGAGCTCACGGGGATCTCGGCGGTGCGCACCGCGGCCGCATGGACGGTCGCGATGCACCCCGACGATCGGTCGGCGTTCGAAGCGGCGTGGAAGGAAGCGAGGGTGGACGGCGCCGTCTTCACCGTGGAGGCGAGGCTCCGCGAGCTCGACGGATCCTATCGCTGGCACCTCGGCCGCGCCGTCCCCGAGACGGCCGCCGACGGGAGCGTCGTGTCGTGGCTCGGAACGTTCACCGACATCGAGGAGCAGAAGCGCGCGCATGCGGCGCTCGCGCAGTTCAAGGAGACGCTCGACGCCGTGGCCGACGCCATCATGATCCTCGATCCGGCGACGCTTCGACTGTCGTACGCGAACCACGGCGCGAGCGCGCTCCTGGGTCATGAGCGCGGCGAGCTCTTGGGGATGCCCATGAGCACGTTCTTGACCGACGAGACCCACTTTCGAGGCGTCGTGTCGTCGCTCGCGGATCGCGCCGACGACGTCGTCATGCTCGAGACGCGGTACCGGACACGCGGGGGAAGGTTGGTGCCGGTCGAGGTCTCGCTCCAGCCGATTCGAACGGACGAGACGCGCATCGTGTCGATCGCCCGCGACGTCACCGATCGCAAGCGCGCCGAGCTCGAGCGCGAGCTCCTCTACGACGAGGCGCGACGCGCGGTGCAGGGGCGAGATCGCTTCCTCGCGGTGGCGGCGCACGAGCTGCGAACGCCTCTCGCCGCGCTCCGCTTGCAGATCGACGAGCTCCTCGTCTCGGGCCGGAAGGGCGACCGCGACGCGATCCCCCGCGCCGAGCTCGAGCCGAAGCTCGATCGGGTCGGCCGGCAGGTCGATCGCGTCGGCGATCTCATCACCAAGGTGACGGACATCTCGCGGGCGCGCACGGGCGGGCTCCAGCTCGAGCCCGAGCAAGTGTCCCTCGACGTCACGGCGCGCGACGTGGTCGGCCGATTGGCCGAACAGGCCGATCGTGCCGGCGTCGTCGTGACGATCGAAGCCGAGCCCGTGCACGGCCGCTGGGATCGACTTCGTCTCGAGCAAGTGGTGACGAACCTCCTCACGAACGCGCTGAAGTTCGGTCGAGGAAAGCCCGTCTCGGTGACGGTGGAGAGCTCGAGTCGAGGCGGGCGACTGACGGTCCGCGACCGTGGCATCGGTATCTCGACCGAAGACGCCGCGCGCATCTTCGAGCCGTTCGAACGCGCTCCCGGCGCGCGAGCGGTCGGCGGGACGGGGCTCGGGCTCTACATCGCGCGCCAGATCGTCGACGCGCACGGCGGGACGATCCGCGTCGAGAGCCAGCCCGGCGAAGGCGCGACGTTCATCGTCGAGCTACCCCCGGACGTGCCGGCGCGCGACGCGACGCACGGCGAAGCGGCGGCCGCGCGAGAGGGCGTTCATTGACGCGTCAGGGAAGGCCCATCGTGACGAACATGGCGAGGCCGCCCGCGAAGATCATCGCGCCGATCGCCACGAGCACCCAGCCGAGCGCGCGCATCTCTCGCGGCTGAGGCGCCTCGGGCGCCGTGGGTGCGGGCGCGGGGCTGAGTCGGGCGGCCGGCGGCGCGTTCGCGCCGCGCTGCCGCGCGTCGACGGCAGCGATCACCGCGGCGGTCACGTCGCCCGCGATGATCTGCGTCTTCGGGACGTAGAAGTCGCTCGGCGGCGCCGGCGCGCCGCGCTGCGAAGACGAAGGCGCCGGCGGCGGAGGCTTCTCCTCTTCTTCCTTGCGCGGCTTGTAGAGCGTCGGGCCGTCCTCGGGTGCGGCCTCCTCGACGTCGGGCTTGGACGGCGAGCGGACGGCCTCCGTGACGACATTGGACGCGAGCGCCCGTGCGAGGAACTTGGCGCGATGAGCCTTCTGGTTCTCGTCGTCGGCGGACATTCGAACGCGCGGCGTCACACCGCACACACGAGGATAGATCGACGCGCACGAAAATGCGCCGGCGGCCGTTCGTTTACTCCGGCCCCCCCAATGTAGGCGTGGGCGCGCGCGCCCCACCGGTCACCCACGTTACCAATCGACATCGCTCGCGCACGATTCCATGATCGGCCTTTGGGGGGGCCCTACATGATCCGTTCTTCGAGCGCGGACGACGTTCTCGAACCAAGTACCTGTGCCCATTGTCGGGCGCTCGCCGAGGCGCTCGCGCGTGAGCGTGCGCGCCTCGAGGAGCTCGAGGTGCTTCAGCAGGCGAAGGATCGATTTCTCGCGATGCTCTCGCACGAGCTGCGCGGGCCGCTGCACGCGATCCTCGGCTGGACGGGCCTCGTGCGTCGCGGCGCGCTCGACGGCGGAATGCACGAGCGCGCGCTCGCCACGATCGAGCGCAGCGCCCGCATCCAGGCCGAGCTCATCGAGAGCTTGCTCGACGTCTCGCGAATCACCTCGGGCAAGATGCGCCTCGACGTGCGGCCGCTCGATCTGCGCCCTCTCGTTCGCGGCGTGATCGACACCGTCACGCCGATGGCCGAAGAGAAGGGCGTCGTCATCGCCGCCGACGTCGGGGAGCTGCCCGCGATCGTGCGGGGCGACGCATGGCGCCTCCGCCAGGTCGTGTCGAACCTGATCACGAACGCGATCAAGTTCACCCCCGCCGGAGGCCGCGTCACGGTCGACGTCGTGTTCGACAGCGGCGCCGTGGAGCTGCGGGTGGTCGACACGGGCTGCGGCATCGCGCGTTCGGTCCTACCGCGCGTCTTCGAGTGCTACCAGCAGGCCGGAGACCGCGCGAGCGCAGGCCTCGGGCTCGGCCTCTTCATCGTGCGCGAGCTCGTCGAGATGCACGGAGGTGAGGTCGAAGCCGAGAGCGCGGGCCCGGGCCGCGGCGCGACGTTCACCGTGCGCCTCGCGCGCCGCGAAGAGGAGGGCCCGGTGGATCCTACGACTCTCTCGAGCATGATCGCGAGCGTCGGCCTCGAGGGACTGCGCGTGCTCCTCGTGGAGGACGAGAGCGAAACGCGCGAGCTCCTCGAGATCATCCTGCGCGAGCGCGGCGCCCACGTCGTCGCGGCCGCAGACGCCGACGCGGCGTTGCGGCTCTTCGACCTGCACTCGCCCGACGTGGTGGTGAGCGACATCGGTCTCCCCGCGGCCGACGGCAAGGAGCTCATACGGCGCGTTCGCCGCGACACGCGTGGACGCAAGGTCGCCGCGCTCGCGGTGTCGGCCCACGCGTCGGCCGCGGATTGCTCGGCGGCGCTCGCGGCGGGCTTCGACGGCTACGTCGCCAAGCCCGTCTCCGCCGACGAGCTCGTCGACGCGATCAACCAGCTCGTCATCTCCAAGGATTGAGCGCGCTGGTCACTCGCGTGACCGCTGCTCGAGCCTCGAGATCTGATAAACCGCTGAGATGCGATTTCTCTCAGCCGCGTCGCTCGCCTTCGCGATCGCGCTCGGCGCGACGACCGCCCAGGCCCAATCGATCATCAAGAATCCAGGCGATCATCCGATGTATCGCTTCGAGGCGGAGCCGCACGGCCTCGTCGGCTACGCCGGTCCCTTCGAGCCGAAGCGCTTCGAAGGCGGCGCGGGGTTCCGCGGCACGGTGGTCATCGTCGACAACGGCTTCGTCAAGTCGATCAACAACAGCGTCGGCATCGGCTTCGGCGCCGACTTCTTCTTCCGCAGAGGGCAGATCTATTTTCCGGTCGTGATGCAGTGGAACTTCTGGCTCTCGCCGCACTGGTCGGTCTTCGGCGAGCCGGGCATCGGCTTCGCGTACCGAGGCGACCGCGATCGGATCTTCCATCCGACGGGCTACGGCGGCGGTCGCTACCACTTCAACGATCGCGTCGCCCTCACGCTGCGCGCAGGCTATCCCGCGATCTCCGTCGGCGTGTCCTTCTTCCTCTGAGCACCGGAGGAAGACCGCGGCGCACGCACACGCACGAGGCCATGTTCAGATGTGAAAAACCTCGTTGCAAACTCGCAATCGCCGCAACACTAAAAGAGATTTCGGCGCACGCGCCCACAGTGCCTCCGTTGACCCCGCGGACCGAGGGTGAGATCCTTCGAGGAGCCTCTGATGGCCTCGTTGCCCCCGGAAGATCTCCTCCCGGTCCTCGTCGCTGATCTCGCCGACGACGAGGCCCAGGATGTCTTGGAAGCTGCCGTTTTCACGGGCAGCAAGGTCTACGTGCCCCTCGAGACAGCGCCGGTCAACGCGGCGCATCATGTGCTCGAGGTCCACGTGCCCGGGATGGCCGAGCCTCTCTTCTATCTCGCGCAGCCGCTCGGCCCGCCGACGCACGACGGCTTCCCCCTGCGGATCAGCGCGATGCCGGACGCCAAGCCGACCGAGCGCCGCAGCGAGACGCCGTCGCCGGACAACGCCGTCCTCCTCGGTCGTCGGGCGACGACGAACATGACGCTCTCGGCGAGCCACACCGCCGATCTGTCGCAGGTGGGGCCGCTCCCCACGAGCGACCGTCAGGGCGACGAGCTCGTCGGGCGCGCGCTCGCGGGCGGCAAGCTGATGATCGAAGCGCTCATCGGCCGCGGCGGCGTCGGCGCCGTCTACAAGGCGCGCCATCGCGAGCTCCGG
The DNA here is from genome assembly GCA_019637175.1 of Labilithrix sp. Taxonomy (GTDB): domain Bacteria; phylum Myxococcota_A; class Polyangia; order Polyangiales; family Polyangiaceae; genus Labilithrix. Next base: position 152,676 of record JAHBWD010000008.1, read on the forward strand.
ATGCCCGTGGCCGTGAAGGTCCTCCACGAGTCGTTCCAGCACGACATCGACTTCTGCCGCCGCTTCTACGCGGAGGCGCTCGCCGCGAGCCGGCTCGATCATCCGAACATCACGCGCGTCATCGACTTCGGTCAGGAGCCGGACGGCCTGCTCTACCTCGCGATGGAGTTCCTCGCCGGCATCGAGCTGCGCGCGGTGCTCGAGAAAGAGCGTCGCCTCGCGCCGCAGCGCATCGCCGATCTCATGATGCAGACGTGCGCCGGGCTGTCCCACGCGCACGCGCGCGGCATCGTCCACCGCGACATCAAGCCGGAGAACCTCGTCATCGTCGCCGGCCTCGACGACGACGGCGAAGCGATCGAGCTCGTGAAGGTCTGCGACTTCGGCATCGCGCAGCATCGCGCCTTGCCGAGCGCCGAGCAGGTCGGCGTGATTTCGGGGACGCCCGAGTACATGTCGCCCGAGCAGTGTCGCGGCGACGAGCTCGACGCGCGGAGCGACGTCTACGCGTGCGGCGTCGTCCTCTACGAGCTCGCGACCGGACAGGTTCCGTTCACCTCGGACCGACCGCAGTCGATCCTCAACAAGCATCAGTTCACGCCGCCGATCACGCCGTCGACCATCGAGCCCGAGGTCGACCCGCTGCTCGAGCGCGTGATCATGAAGACGCTCGAGAAGGAGGTCGAGGCGCGCCCGCAGAGCATGCGCCAGCTCCGCGCCGAGCTCCGCGAGCTCTTGAGCCCGATCCTGCTCGAAGACTCGCCGGCGCCGCCGTCGCTGCGCAGCCCGCCGGCCGAGCGACCGGCGCCGCAGCCTCCCCCGCTCCCGAGGCGGCTCACCGACGACGAGCCGAGCCGCGTTCGTCCGCCTACGCAGACGCAGCCCGAAGGTCCGGCCTGGCTCGAGCGAGGTCCGGTCTACGCCAACGCGTACGGAAGCGGCGGCCAGCCGGCGACGGCGGCCGAAGCGCTCGGCATGGACGAGCTGGCCGACGCGCTGATCCAGAACGCGCCGGCGTGGCTCCAGCGGTTCGCCAAGACGCCCGATCCGCGCGCGTTCGCCCAGCTCGCGCAGCGCCTCGAGAGCTCCGTCCGCACGCTCGCGTCGCTCGGCGAGGTGAAGGTCCTCTGGGCGGTCTCGAGCACGCTGCACGGCATCGCGATGGAGGGAACGCAGGGCGTCGGCTCGCGCGCGCACGTCGCGGCCAAGCTCCTCAAGGTCTTCGACGATCCGCAGATCCTCGCCGGCGTCGCCGACCAGCTCCTCACGGGCACCGAAGACGCGCGCGATCACGCGCGGCGGCTGCTCGTCCACGCCGGCGTCGCGGGCGCCTACGGCCTCTACGGCGCGCGCGTGAAGTTCGCGAACGAGCAAGCGATCCGCGGTCCGTTCACCACGGTGCTGAAGGACTTCGGTCCGAAGGCCTGGCCGGTCGTGCGCGCCGCGCTCGAGAAGATCCTCGCGACCGATCAGTGGACGAACCCGCGCATGATGGAGCTCGCCGAAGATCTGCTGCTCTCGGTTCCGCTCATCGGCGACGAGTCGGCGGGCCACCTCGTCGTCAAGTACCTGCGCGTGAACGTGGCCGGCGTCTGCCGCGCCGCGACCGCTTCCATCGTGAAGCTCTGGGGCGATCGCGCGAAGCCGCTCCTCGTCGGCATGCTCCAGAGCAAAGACGACGTGGTGCGCATCGCCGGCGTCGCGGGCCTCCGCCAGCTCGACGGGATCGACGAGCACGTCGTGCCCCGCCTCCACGCGATCCTCATGCGGCGTCTGCCTGCGGGCGAAGAGCTGCGCGCCGCCGCGGCGGTCGCCCTCACCCACGTGGCGCCGAGCGCGCGTCAGCCCGCCGTCTCGCTCCTCGCGCAGCTCCTCACGCCGACGCGCGAGCCGCCGACCGGGCGCGAGAGCGAGCCTGGCCACGCGGGCAACGTCCTCTCGCGCGAAGACGCCGTGACCGTCGCGATCGCCCGCTCCCTCCTCGCGCTGGGCGGCAAGAACTACCGGGGCCTCGTCGCCGAGCGCGCCGAGCGGAGCGCCGAGCCGCTCCGCGCGCAACTCAAGCGCCTGCTCGCCTGACCGCGTTCGGAGGCGGTCGGCCTTCCGACATGTCCGGAATGCGCGCACTCCTGTCCTGCGCGAATCCGTCGTATACATGAGAGTGGTGACTGTTACCCGTCGGATGAAGCTCGCGGCCTTGGTGTTGACGAGCGCCGTGCTCCCGGCGTGCTCCGCCGCCGACGCCCACCCGCCGCCGTCGACCGAGAGCGGACAGATCGGCCCTCCGAACGCCGCGAACCCCGACCCCGACGCGGGCGCCGAGCGCTGCGCGCCGCGGACGATGCGCGAGTGCACGCAGACGTTCCACGGCGACGACGGCTCGCTCCTCTATTGTCGTCCGAGCTTCGAGTTCTGCCGCGCCGACGGCGCCGGCTGGCACAAGTGCGGGCGGTTCTCGAAGAGCCCCAAGGGCGAGATGATCCCGCCGGATTGATCTCGATCGGACGCGTGTAAGATGGCGCGTTCTTGACGCCCCGGCTCCGGCTTCGCTCCGCGCTGCTCATGCTCGCCGTCCTCACGGGCGGCGGAGCCGGACGGGCCCAGCCCGCGAAGACGGAGCCGCCTCCGGCGAAGGAGCCTCCGCACGCCGACGTCGAAGGCGTGTTCCCTCCCGTCATCGACGTCCCCGAGCCGCGGCGCGTGCACTGGCCCGGCCGAAGGTTCTCGACCGCCGACTGGATCATCACCGGCGCCGGCGCCGCGATGGCGCTCGCCGGCGCGATCATCCCGCCGCGATCGCAACACCTGCGCGGCGGGATCCTCTTCGACGAAGGCGCGCGCGACTTCCTGCGCCTCGACACGGCGCAGGCGCGCTTCGTCGCCCGCGACGGCAGCGACGTCATCCTCTCGCTCGAGGCGACGTGGCCCTTCTTCGTCGACGCGCTCATCACGACGTGGTGGTGGCGCGCGAGCCCCGACACCGCGGCGCAGATGGCGCTCGTCGACGCGCAGGCGCTCGCGGTCGTCACCGGCCTCCAGGGCGTCACCAACACGCTCGTCAGCCGCGAGCGCCCGTACGGCCGGAACTGCGGGACGGAGATCTTGCCGGAGCAGACGATCGACTGCCAAGGCAGCGTTCGCTACCGCAGCTTCTTCAGCGGGCACGCGGCGTTCTCGTTCATGAGCGCCGGGCTCATCTGCGTTCATCACCTCGAGCTCGATCTGCTCGGCGGCGGCGCGCCCGACGTCATCACGTGCGTCACCGCGTACACGGGCGCGGCGATCACCGCCACGCTCCGGACGATGGGCGACATGCACTACGCCTCCGACGTCATCGTCGGCTCGCTCGTGGGGACGACGCTCGGCATCGCGATCCCTCTCTGGCACTACCGGGGCGGCGAGAAGAAGGAGCGCGACAGGCACGGCGTCGACGTCCACCTCGTGCCGGTGAACGGCGGCATCGGCGTCGGAGGCACGTTCTAGATGAAGGCGCGCACCGCGCTCCTCGCCGCGCTCGTCATCGCCTCCGTCGCGCGCGAAGCGCGGGCGATCGAGCCGGGCATGTCGAACCCGGGGAGCGCCGATCCGCCGCTCCCTCCGCTGGCGCCGCGCGACGACCTCATCGATCGGGGCGTCCCGCGAACGTGGGACGCAGGGCCGGTGCGCCCGTTCGTCTCGACGACGCTCGACGTCGGCTGGATCTACGTGCGGCCGCGCATCTCCGCCGGCTACGGGCGTCCTTTCAGCTCGTGGATCGGCGTCGACGCGAACCCGGTCGTCTCCGGGCAAGGCATCGGCGCCTACGGCGGCATGCGCCTCGCGTTGCCCCGCTTCGATCTGCGCGTCGGGACGCGGTTCTTCGGTGCCTTCAGCCGCTCGTACCTCGATCCGAAAGAGAGCTACGACCGCCTCGATCTCACCTCGACGCTCAACGATCCGTCGCAGGTCGTCACGCACGAAGCCGAGATCGAGTTCTCCTTGCCCCTCGGTCCGGGCGACTTCATCGGGCTCATGAGCGGCTCGTACGTGCGCAACGTGCCCGACGGCAAATACGTCTTCGAAGAGGCGCTGCGCGTCGTCGTGAGCCCTCCGCTCGTGTGGCGCGCGCGCGGAGGCTACGTCCTCCGCTTCGGGTCGTTCCGCCAGCACAGCCTCGGCGTCGTCGCCGACGTGCTCGACGTCCCCAAGCGCGACGACTCCAAGACGCTGCGCCTCGGGCCCGTGATCCGGGTCGTCCTCAGCCGGCGCGTCGAGGTGCGCGGCGCCTTCGTCCCGACGATCCTGAGCCAGGACTCGCTCGGCCTCACCGGCGGCGACTTCACGGAGCTCGGCTTCCGCTACCGCTGGGCGACGGAATGACCGCGGTGTTCTAGACTCGGAGCGTGAGCGACGACGCCCTGCTCCCCGTCCTCGTCGCCGAGCTGGCGGACGCCGGCGCTCGGCTGCAGGTCGAGAAGCTCGCGAGCGAACGCGCGACGGCGATCGTTCCGCTCGTCGATGCGCCGGTCGACGCTTCGCTGCACGTCCTCGAGGTCACGACGCCCGACGCGGACGAGCCGCTGCTCGTCCTCGCCGAGCCGGTGGGCGCGCCGACGGCCGAAGGCTTCCCGCTGCGCCTCCATCCTTATGGATCGCCGCCGCAGACGACCTCGCTGAGGCCGCCGACGGACTCGCTCCCGAGCTTCAAGGCCCGGCGCGATCGGCCGACGACGCTCACACGTCATCACACGCTCGATCTGCTGGGCGAGCCGCGGCCCGAAGCGCCTCCGGCGAAGACGGAAGATCTCGTCGGCCGGACCATCGCCGACAAGCTCTTGATCGAGGAGCTCGTCGGCGTCGGCGGCATGGGCGCGGTCTATCGGGCCCGCCACAAACAGCTCAAGACGCTGGTGGCGGTGAAGGTCTTGCACGAGCGCTTCCGCGAAGACTTGACGTTCTGCGCGCGCTTCCACGCGGAGGCGCTCGTCGTCTCGCAGCTCGATCACACGAACGTCGTCCGAGTCCTCGACTACGGGCAGGAGGCGGACGGCCTGCTCTACCTCGCGATGGACTTCTTGTCGGGCATCGAGCTCGGCGAGGTGCTCGCCCAGGAGGGAACGCTCCCCCTGCCGCGCATCGTCGATCTCGCGATGCAAGTCTCCGCGGGGCTCGGGCACGCGCACGGGCGCGGGATCATTCATCGCGACGTCAAGCCGTCGAACATCGTGCTCGTGAGGACGGAGAACGACGAAGGGAAGCTCGTCGAGGTCGTGAAGGTCTGCGACTTCGGGATCGCCGCGCGCACCGGCACCACCGACTTCGTCGGCACGCCGGCTTACATGTCTCCCGAGCAGTGCGCGTGCGGGCCCGGCCGTCTGCGGCCGGGCGTTGCGAGCGAGACCATCGATGCGCGGAGCGACATCTACGCGCTCGGCGTGATCCTCTACGAGCTCGCGACCGGGCAGCTCCCCTTCTCCCACGACGATCCCGAGCGCGTCGTCGAGATGCAGCTCCACGAGGCTCCGCCGCCGCCGTCCGCGATCCGCGCCGTCGACAAGCGCCTCGAGAAGCTCGTGATGAGCATGCTCGCGAAGTCTCCCGCGGAGCGCCCGCGGACGATGCGCGAGCTGCGCGGGCACCTCCGCGGGCTCTTGCGCCCCCCGTCGCTCGACCTCCACGACGTCGGCGCCGGACGCACGGATCGCGGCTCCGCGCCGCCGCCGCCGGCGCGGCCGCCGATGCCCGAGCACGCCTCGAGCGTGACGCGCCTGCCGGTCGTGATCGACGCGCGCGCGCTCGCCAAGGCGCTGATTCACGAGCCGGTGTCGGCGCTCCGCGAGCGGCTCGCCACGCCGGAGCGGTTCATCGCCGAGGCGCAGGCGCTCGCGACCGCGATGCGGCTCCTGCTCGAGCAGCGCGAGCACGCCGCCCTCGCGCACGTCGTCACCCTCTTCCGCAAGGCCGCGACCGATCCTTCGGAGGACGCGCGCACGGTGCTCGCAGCCCGCCTCGTCCGCACACTGCAGGATCCCGCGCTCCTCGCGGGCGTCGCCGAGCAGGCGCTCGCCGAGCACGACGAGAGCGCGCCGGCGCTGCTCGCGTCGCTCGGCCTCGCCGCGGCCCACGCGCTCTACAACGCGCGCGTGCGCGCCCACGCGACGCCGCCGGTCCGCGGGAGGTTCGTGAGCACGATGCGCGCGATCGGCGGCGCGTCGTGGCCGCTGATGGCGGCCGCGCTCCAGCGCAACGCTCCCGGCGACGCCGCGTCGCACGATCACCGCCTCGCCGAAGATCTCCTGCGCGCGACCCCGATGCAGGTCGACGACGCGACCGGAGGCGTCGTCGCCAAGTATCTTCGCTGGGGCGACGCCGCGGTGCGACGCGCCGCGATCCCGCCGCTCGTCTCGCTCTGGGCCGACCGCGCCAAGCCGCTCCTTCTCGCGGTGCTCCAGAAAGACGTCGACGAGGGCGCTCGCCTCGCCGCGCTGAAGGGCCTGCGGGATCTCCGCGCGATCGACGAGCACGTGCTGCGCAAGGTGGAGGAGATCCTGCTCTCCGACACGGCGGGCGCCGCGATCCGCGTCGCGGCCGCCGAGACGATGGGCGACGCGATCGAGGAGGCGAGGCCGCTCGCGACCGGCATGCTGAAGCGAGCGCTGACGCCGCGAGGCGGCGTCTTCGGCCTGGGCAAGAAGGCGCCCTCGCTCCCGGGCAAGATCCTCCTCTCGGCCGCGCGATCGTTCGCGCTGCTCGCCGGCGCGGAGGCGCCTCCGCTCGTCGAAGAGCTCGCGCGTCAGTCCGAAGAGCCGCTGCGCACCCAGCTGCTCGGCGTCGTCGGCGGCAAGATCTAAGTCGCTTGCGCGCGTGCGTGCTCGGCCATGATCCGCCGGAGCTCTTCGGCCGCGCGCGACACGGCGCCTTCGCCGCCGGTCGCGACGCCGCGCGCCTCGAGCGCTCCCTCGAGCAGACGCGCCGTCACGTGACAGTGCGTACCGGTCGCCGCCACGCCGAAGCGGACGAGCATGCTGTGGACGCGACGCCGGTGCCGCCCGAGCGCGCGGACGAGCGCGTGCTCGACGTGATCTTCGAGCGACATGCTCACTTCCATGTTCGTGCACCGGATCTCGAACCGGATCGGTGCAGGCGGCGCTCCTCGCGTCACCGCGCTTTCCCTTCGAACCGAACTGACGTAGCAATTCGCAACGGCGGACCCTCGAGGCCCAATCCACGTTGCGTGCCAGCGAGGCAGCCTGTTTTCCTTCAAGAATTCACGGTGATAGGCCCGAATCTTGTCCGTCGAAGCCGACACGCGCAGGAATCTTGTCGGAAATGACCGACGGATCGAGGCCCTCGAGCAGCGCCGACCGCCGGGCGCGTGCGACCGATCGCTCGACTCGCTAAAGTGCGCGAAAGAAATGGCGGGCCGTTCCCTCCGGCTTTCGACGCGCCTCGGAATTTCCCACGGCGTCCTCGTCGCGCTCCTCGTGATCCTGCTGGGCTTCACGCTCCAGGGGCTCGTTCGAATGCTGAGCCTCGTCGTCGACATCCGCGATCAGCGCCTCTCGAGCGTCGACGCCGAAGAAGAGCTGCACCGCGCCGCATGGAAGATCGAGGTCGCGATGAGGCACGGCCGCGCGTCTTGCCTCGCCGATCCAGCCGCGCCCGAGGTGCGCGGGTCGATCGCGGAGCCGCGCGCCGATCTCGCGCGCGTGCTCGAGTCGCCTCAAGCGCCCGAGCCGCTCCGCTCGGCGGCGCAGCTCTACCTGGAGCTCGCCGACGCCGCGCTCGAAGGCGACACGTGCGCGTTCCTCGTCGCCCCTTCGACCGAGAGCCAGCGCATCAAGCTCGACGAAGAGCTCACCAACATCTGGATCGACCGGCTCAAAGAGCTCCACACCGGCATCCAGAACGACGAGGATCAGGCGCGACAGATCGGCAACGTCACGACGATCGTCGGCATCGTCGTCGCGCTCGTCGCCGCAGGCGCCGCGATCGGCATCGCGCGCTCGACGGGCCGCAGCGTCGCCGAGCCGATCAGGGTCCTCGCCGCGTCGGCGACGCGCCTCGGCGAGGGCGACTTCGCCCCGATCCCCTCGGTGTCGGGGCCGCGCGAGGTCGAAGAGCTCTGGCGCGATCTCGAGCGCGCGAGAGAGCGTCTCCTCGAGCTCGATCAGCTGAAGCAGAGCTTCCTCGCCTCGGTCTCTCACGAGATGCGCTCGCCGCTCACGTCGGTTCGCGAAGCGCTCGCGCTGCTCGCCGACGGAACATGCGGCGACCTCACGCCCAAGCAGCGCCGCATCGCGGAGCTCGCCATGCGCGCGTGCGAGCGCGAGGTGCGGATCGTCGAAGCGCTCCTCGATCTGTCGCGCTTCCGCTCGGGGCTCCCGCTCAAGCGCGAGGCCGCGTGCGACATCGATCAGGTGATCGAGGCCGCGGTCGACGACGAGCGCGCAGACGCCGACCGCAGAGGCGTGCGGATCGAGGTCGGCGGCGGCGAGTCGACGCCCCTGCTCCAGATCGACTCGGCGCTCGTCGAGCGCGCGATCGCCAACCTCGTGCGCAACGCCGTCTCGGTCTCCCGCACGGGCCAGAGCGTTCGGGTGCAGCGCAGCGTCGTCGAAGTCGACGGCCAGCGAACGCTCGCCGTCGACGTGATCGACGACGGCCCCGGCCTGCCCGAAGAGCTGCGCGGCGTGCTCTTCCGTCCGTTCTCGACCGCGGCCGTCTCGAGCGTCGGCCGCCCCGCGGGGATCGGCCTCGGCCTCTCGTTCGCGCGCGAGGTCGCGCGGGCGCACGGCGGCGACATCAAGCTGCCCCGCGAGGATACGAAGGGAACGACGTTCCGGATCGAGCTACCGCTGCAACCCACGCCGCCGTCGAGGGCGGAGTGAAGCTCGGCGCGCGCGTCCTCGTCGTCGACGATGATCCCGAGCTCTGCGAGCTCTTGGCCGTGCGGATCGAGGCCAAGGGCTACGAGGTGACGACCGTGCAGACCGGCGCGCGCGCGCTCGAGCTCTCGGGGCGCGAGCGGTGGGACGCGATGCTGCTCGATCTCCGCCTCGGACAGGACGACGGGCTCGACGTGCTCGACGGCGTCGTCAAGCGTTCGCCCGATCTGCCCGTGATCATCCTCACGGCCCACGGAACGATCGAGACCGCCGTGCTGGCGATGCAGCGCGGCGCGTTCGCGTTCCTCACCAAGCCCTTCCACGATCTCGATCTGCTCCAGAAGATCGCGCACGCCGTCGAGAGCCACCGCCTCCGGCGCGAGGTCGCGGGCCTCCGGCGCCTGGTCGGCGCCGAGACCGACGACGTCAGGCTCGTCGGCGTGAGCCCCGCGATCGAGGGGATCCGGCGCCTCGTCGCCCGCGTCGGCCCGACCGACGCCACGGTGCTCGTGCTCGGCGAGTCGGGCACCGGCAAGGAGCTCGTGGCCCGCGCGATCCACGGCGTCTCCCCGCGGGCCAAGGGGCCGTTCGTGGCGGTCAACTGCGCCGGCCTCGCGCCCGAGCTGCTCGAGAGCACGCTCTTCGGCCACATCCGCGGCGCGTTCACCGGCGCGGTCGCCGATCGCGAAGGGCTCTTCGGCGCGGCGCAGCGAGGCACGCTCTTCCTCGACGAGGTCGGCGAGACGCCTCCCACCGTGCAGGCGAAGCTGCTCCGCGTGCTCGAGGATCGACGCTTCACCAAGGTGGGCGCGAGCGCCGAAGAGATCGCCGACGTGCGCCTCGTCGCGGCGACGAACCGCGATCTCCGCCAGGAGGTCGCCGACAAGCGCTTCCGCGAGGATCTCTACTACCGGCTGCACGTGGTGCCCATCGTGGTGCCGCCGCTGCGCGAGCGCCGCGACGACATCCCGCTGCTCGCGGAGATGTTCCTCGAGCGCGCCGCCGCGCGCCACGGGCTCCACGGCCGCGGCGCGCCCCGGATGGGCGCGCGCGCGCTCGCGGCGCTGGTCGACCACACGTGGCCGGGCAACGTTCGAGAGCTCGCGAACGTCATGGAGGCGGCGCTGCTCCTCTCACGCGAGCAGATCGACCTCGAGCACCTCCCCGGCGTCGACACCGGCGCGCCGCGGAGCGCGCCGCTCGAAGGCGATTTCGCGCGGCGCGTCGAGGGCGTCGTCTCTTCCTACGCCGCGGCGGACGCCGCGCCCCTGCCCACGCTGCGCGACGCGCGCGACGCCCTCGAGCGGGCCTATCTCGAGGCCTGCATCGTCCGGAGCGCCGGAAACGTGGCCAACGCGGCGAAGCTCGCCGGCCGCAACCGCACGGACTTCTACGATCTCTTGCGCCGGCACGGGCTCTCGCCCGCCGACTTCAAGAGCTGAACCGGCGACGCTTCTCAGCTGCATGGAGGTTGGCTAGCTTCGGCGGCATGCCAAGGGGCGCCTCGTCGGCGTTGGGGTTTGGTGCCATGGATCTGATCGCGCTCTTCGACTTCGTCGACGGCGCGGTCTTCTCTGCCGAGGTCGAGAGCCTCGCCGTGACGTTGCGGGGCGCCCGATCCGGCGAACGGCTCGGCCGACCTTGCGACGTCGCGATCGACGCGGCCGAGTTCTGGCGCTTCGTGCCGGATCACGAGAGAGCCGAGGTGCTCGAGGTCCTCCGCGCGGTCGCCGCCGACGGCGTCGCTCGATCCATCGAGCACCCGGCGCGGATCGCCGGCCGACCCGACGCGTGGTTTCGCACGAGCGCGAGGGCGCTCGACGCGGATGACGGCCCTCGGCTCGTCGGCGTCATCATGGACATCACCAACGTTCACCACGTCGAGACGCAGTCGCTCGAGATCGAGAGCTGGCTCGTCGCGCTCGGCGAGACGATGCCGCTCGACTTCTGGATCTGCGATCTCGACGGCGCCTGCGTCCTCCAGAACCCCGCGTCGCGGCATCGCCGCGGAAACCTCTTGGGGAGGACGAGCCCAGACTGGGATCGATGCACCCAGCGCGCGCTGCGCGGCGAATCCACGCGCGAGGAGCTGGTGGCCGAGCTCGCCGGTGCGGGGCGCCACTACGTTCGCATCGTGTCGCCCGTCCGAAGAGACGGCGCCGTCCACGCCGTGCTCGGCGTCGAGATCGACGTCACCGAGCTCAAGGAGACCGAGGAGCGCCTGCGTCGATCGCTCGCCGAGCTCCGAGAGACGCAAGACTCGCTCGTGCGGCGCAAGCAGCTCGCGGCGATGGGCGAGATGTCTGCGCTCGTCGCCCACGAAGTGCGCAACCCTCTCGGCGTGGTCTCGAACGCGCTCGCGCTCCTGCGCAGGCAGACGACGGGATCGCCCGCGACCGAGCTCTGCGAGATCATCGACGAGGAGGTGAAGCGGCTCGATCGCCTGGTCGCGAACCTCCTCGACTCCGTTCGCCCGATGAGGCTCGAGCTCGCGCCGGCGCTCGTCGAAGAGGTCGTCGACGGGGCGCTGGCCCACGCGCTTCGCGCCGACGGGCGCGAACGAGGCATCCGCGTCCATCGAAGCGTCGATCACACGATCCCTCCGATGCTGGTCGACGCGAACCTCCTCGACAGGGCGCTCAGGAACGTCTTCCAGAACGCGCTCCAGGCCATGCCGTCGAGCGGCGACCTCTTCCTCGCCGTCGAGCGCGAGCTCGACGCCGACGGCGCGTGGACGCGCGTTTCCATCCGCGACAGCGGGCCCGGTCTCCCCCAAGACGTGCGCGATCGGATGTTCGATCCCTTCGTGACGACGCGCGCGACGGGCAGCGGGCTCGGGCTCACCATCGTGCGTCGCGTCGTCGAGGAGCACCACGGCCGCCTCGAAATCTCGAGCGAGGCCGGGTGCGGCACGACGTGCGTGCTCCGCCTCCCCCTCCCTTCCTCCGCCGGGTGAGCCATGGGATCGATCTCGATCGACACTTCGAAATGGCCGATCGTCGTCCACACGGCCGACGGAACTCCCTCCAACGAGGCGATCGACGACTACATCCGCGAGGCGACCGACATCCTCTTGCGCGGCGAGCCTCACGTGACCGTCCTCGACGCGCGACGCGTCGGGAAGGCGACGGCCTACACGCGCGCGCGATCTCGCGAGTGGCTGCGCGAACGCCGCCCGGAGCTCGCGTCGTACTGCCTCGGCGCCGTCTACGTCGTGGGCTCGCCGCTCTTGCGATTCGTCGTGATGACGGTGCTCGTCGTGGCTCGCCTGCCGATGCCCTATCGGGTGTGCGAAGAGCTCGAAGAGGGAATGGCGTGGGCGCGTGAACGCCTGGCGCACGCCGGCGTCTAGAGGCCCGCGCGCCGCGCTTCCGGCGCGAGGATCTTCGCGCACGACTTGCCCGTGTTCGTCTCCTCGGAGATCTCCTTGCAGCGCTGGCAGTCTTCGCGGCCTTCCGCGGTCCGCCCGAGGCGCAGGCGAACGCGGCAGCGCGCTTCCCATGCATCTTGCAACTTTTCACACTCGGGGTCGGCGGTCAGCGCCGGCGTGAGGCTCGCCTCGGCGGCCGCGAAATCGCCCTTCTTCTCGTAGGCGATCCCGAGCCGATAATGACCGACGCAGAACCGCGGCTCGGTCACCGAGTTCTTGAGCGACTTGATGCCTTCGTCGAGCTGGCCGGCGCAGACCTGCGCGAGGCCCAGGTTCCCCCAAGCGTAGTAGGGGTGCACGTAGGCGGGATCGCGCGTGAGCGGCTCGAGGACGGTGATCGCCTCCTTGCACCGCTTCTGGTGGATCAGCACCTGGCCGAGCATGTTTTTGGCGTCGCGAAAGTCGGGGTTGGCCTTGAGCGCCGCGCGCGCGTACTTCTCGACCTCGTCGAGCTTGCAGTCGATCGACTCCATCCCTCGGTTCGTCGAGCAGAACGAGAGATGAATCACGGCGATGAAGTACTGCGCCTTGTCGTTGTCTTCGTTGAGGCTCACCGACTTCATCGCGTGGTCGAGCGCGGCGCGTGGGTTGTTCTTCATGAACAGATCGCGCGCGAGATCGTACTCGGCGTCGCTCTGCCGCTCCGGGCTCTGCGCTCCGGCGCCCCCCTTGCCGGCGCACGCGGCGACGGAGAGGAGCGAAACGAGACCGATCACGCCGAGGAACGTGCTGGTGCGCGCCATGTCTGCCTCCCTATCAGGAGGCCGCGAGAACGGCCCACTTTCTAGCGCTTGGGCGGCGGCGGCGCGGGCGGCTTGGCGACGATGTGGTGCTCCGAGGTCACCTCTTCGTCGTCGTCGAGGCCGTAGCTCGGCTTCACGTTGGGAAGGCCCATGGCGGTGGGCTGAACCATCGCGTAGCCCATGTCGCCGGGCCCGGCGAGCTCGGGCCACGCCGAATCGGCCACCGGCTGGAGGGAGCCGTCGTTCGGACCGGCGACGATTTGCTCACCCTCCGCCCCCTTCTCCTCCATGGGGAAGTCCGGGATCGCGATCCCCGGCACCTCGCTGCCGCGAACGGCGGGCTCGGCGGGGGCGGGCTCGACCGGCTGGGTGGGCACGAGGCCGACCTTCTTCGCCAGCGCGTCGGTCGCGAAGAGCAGCGCCTCTTGCGCGGTCTTGGCGAGCACCGTGTCCCAACCGAGCGCCGCGACGATCCCGGCGGGCGTGCCGTTGCCGCTGGCGTGGATGCTCCGCACCCAGCTCACGATCTGATCCTTGCTCAGCGTGTCGCAGATCGTGTCGGTGCCCTTGAGGCGGCCGCCGCGGCCTTCGAGGTTCTCGAGGAACCACTTGTCGTCGAAGAGCCCGAGCTCGCGCGCCGTCGCCAGCGCCTTCTGCACCGGCGCGCCGTTGACCTTGCCCGCGCGCCAGAACGCCCACCAATCGGAGAGCGGAACCCAGTCGATCAAGACCGCCGCGGTCACGCCCTGCTCGATGGCATCGACGTCGATGTCGCCCGCCAGGATCGCGTCGTGCACGACGGTGCGGATCCGCTCGTCATCGTCGCGGAGCGCCGCCTTCGCGCCGCGGATGCCCCAGCCCGCGACGATCGGCGCGCGCACCTCGCGCGGTATGTGCAGAAAGAGCCGATCGGTCGCCTTGGCGGCGTCGTGCGGAAAGAACGTGTCGACCAGCTCCTTCGCGTCGCGAACGCGCGCCGTCTCCGTCCGGCGGAGCTCCTCCATCGCGAGGCAGAACTTCGTCACCGGATCTTGGCGATTGTTCCTCGGCTTCGGGTCCATTGGTAGATCCTACTTTCCCTGCCGCCGTTTGGCGGCCGTTAGAGCAAGACCCCCTTTCAAACCGTGCGTGCGGATTTCCCGCACACGGCTTACCGGTGGTCTCTCGTGGAGCCGCATTACGCCGCCTTGGTCGGGAGAGCCCGACCATCGACCTGCCTTTCCACGACGCACCACCCCTCGAGAGTACACTCAGCGTGAGGCCACCGAAACCCTGCTTCCGGAAGCGCCCGCGACGGGCTCGGGCGCGCTCAGGCTGCTGCCCCGGAGGCGAACGGCCCTGACCTGCCCCGCCGACGCGTAAACGAAGATCCCGTCGTCGCCGCACACGCCCTTGGCCGCGCGCGGCGTGCTGTCGACGGTGACGCCGCCGGCCACGATCGGCGCAGGGCTCGACCACGCGATCGACGTGGCGCCGAGGGTTCCCGACACGTAGTAGCCCTTGTCGTCGGTGCCCATGAACGTCATGAGGAGCGTGAACTGCCCCACGCGAACGAGCGAGATCGGCTTGATGGTCGCCGCATACGTCGTCGGCGACGCGTTGACGAGCGCGGGCGGCGTGAACGCCTTGGTGGTCGCGTCGCGCGCGGTCCACTCCACCTTCTTCGTGTCGTTGCGCGCATAGACGAGGACGAGGTCGTACTTTCCGTCGACCGCGGCGAACGCCGGCGCCGCGACCTCGTCGGCCCCCGCGCCGTTCACGCCGGCGGCGCTCGACCATGCTCCGTTCCAGGTGCGCACGTAGAGGCCGTTGTCCGAGCCCGCCTGGGCGAACGCGAGATCCGTTCCCGCCGCCGCGAGGGCCGCCGCGGAGTTGCCGAAGCTCTGCGGGCTGCCCACGGGATCGCTCGCGGCGTCCCAGCTCGCGTCGTAGATCCCATGGTAAAAATCGCGGTTCGCGCCCGCCCCGGCGACGTACACGACGTGCGCCTTGGCGCCGACGACCGCGAGCGAAGGCGAGAGCTTCACGTTCGCGACGCCCACGCTCGCGGGCGCGCTCCACGAGGTCGTGTAGACGACCGACTGGAGCGCGTCTCCCACGCCCGCGGTCACGCCGAGGAAGCCGGCGCCGTGCTTGACGAGCGCGGGGAGCCCCTTGGCGGCGGCGCCGGGGATCGCCGCGCCGCTCCACGCGCCGCCGTCGATCTGGATGGAGGCGGTCAGCGACGTGTCGTTGCCCGCGAGCACGGCGATCGTGCCCGGCTCCGCGCAGGGGCCCGCCTCGCCGTCCTGGCCACCGTCGGTCTGGGGGACCGGCCCGCCGTCGTCGGCCGCCTCCACGCCCGCGCCGTCGGGGCGCGTCGGCGGCGGGCCGAACTGCTGGCCGTAGACGTTCTCGCCGTTGTCGGTGCCACACGCGACGAGGGCCGCGAAGGGAATCGCGAGCGCTCCGGCGGCGACGAAGGGAAGCTTCTTCACAAAGGGTTCCTTAGCAAGAAAAGCGGAGAGACACCGGCACGACCGGTGCCTCCATGCTGCTGCAATGTGCGCATACGCGCGGAGGTCTCATTTCACCCCTCCGTTGTGCTCTCATGATCGAGGAGGGGCTCGGATCTCCATGCAAAGTAGAGGGAAGTCACCGACGAGCGAGGTCGTCGAATCGAGCCGGGAGCGACCGGTCACGCGCGAGAGCGTCGTGCCCCGGCGAGACGATCGCGCTGAGCCCGACGACGATCCCGGCAGCTCCATTTCCCGCGTCGACGTGGTCACGGTCGACGGCGGAGGACGCGAGACGCCGGCGAACGCCATGGTCACCCTGCGACGCGAGCTCGCGAAGCTCCATCAGCAGGCGGCCGCGGTGGAGAAGTCGTTCGAGGACCAACGCAAAGATCGAAGCGAGTCGGCCGAGCGCATCGAGCGCCTGACCGAACGCAACGCGCAGCTCGAGGCCAAGCTGGCGAACGCCGAGACGGAGGCGAGCACGCTCCGGCGCACGCACGAGCACGCGATGGACGAGCTCCAGAACATGCGCGCCGAGCGCGACGATCTCGCGCGCGCCGTGGAGGCGGCGAAAGAGGCGACGAGCGATCTCGCGAGGCTGCGCGAGGAGGGCGAGAAGCACAAGCGCGCCGCGAGCGACCGCGACGCGGAGCTGTCGACGGCGCGCGCGAAGCTCGATCGCCTGAGCGCGGACGCGCAGCAGTCGAAGGCCGACGCGACGCAGGCGCACGACGACACGGCGCGCGCGCGCCAGGAGGCGAGCGAGGCGCAGGCCGAGATCGCGAAAGTCCGCGACGAGGCGAAGAAGGCCCGCGACGACGCCGCGCGCGCGAAGGAAGACAACGCGCGCGATCGCGCGACCGCGCGCGACAAGATCGATCTCCTCGAGCGCGCGCTCGACGAAGCGCGCGAGGCCGCGGTGCGCAACGAGCAGGCGCTCGACGCCGCCCGCGCCGAGCGCGATCTGCTCGCAGGCCGCCTCGAGACCGCGCAGAAGAGCTTGGTGCAGGCGACCGCGGCCCACGACGCGTTCGCCGAGGGCGTGCGCGCGCTCCGCGACGAGGTGGCGGCGGCGTTCTCGCGCGTGAGCGGCGCTGCGGCCGCGTCCGGCGACGCGCCGTCGAGCGGCGGCATCATCTCGATCCCGCCGGAGGCGATCAAGTCGGTGCCGCCCGCGCCCGCGCCCGCGGTCTCTGCGCCGCCGCCGCTCCCGCGCGCGGCGTCGACGCCCGCGCCGTCGATCGACAACGAGTGGACCGCGCCGGCCTCGGCGCCGCCGCCGACGACGTCGGAGGCCTCGCCCGCTTCGAAGTCCGTGCCGCCGCCGCGGTCGGCGTCGCCCCCGCCGCTCCCGGCGTCGATCCCGCCGCCGACGTACGCGTCGGTGCCGCCGCAGATCCACGGCTCCGCGCGCGCTCTCTCCGCGCCCCCCGCGCCGCTCGAGATCCAGACGCCGGCGATCCACGCCGGCTTCGCTCCTCCCGGGGCCGCGCCCGAGCCCGACTACCCTGGGCCCACGCGCGAGGAGCTCCTCGCCAAGCTCGTCGATCCCGACGCCGCAGAGGCCGCCGCCGCGGCGCTGCGCGAGCGGCCCAAGTGGCTGCGGAGCGTTCCTCCGCCGGCGTTGACCGCCGCGCTCGCCGCCGTCGACTACGACGCCGAGGGCCCGGTGTTCGAGCTCGCGCGGGCGTGGGACCGCGAGCCGCTCTGCCACGCGCTCATCGCCGCGCTCCGCGGCGAGCAGGAGCCACGCCTCCGCGAGCACGGCGCGTGGCTGCTCAAGCACCTCGCGGCGCCCTCGGCGTGGAAGGCGATCGCCGAGCTCGCGCGGAGCGAAGAGGAGCCCCTTCAGCTCCGCCGCTGGCTCCTCGAAGCGCTCGACCGCCTCGCCGCCGGACGCGCCATCGGATGGCGTGAGCTCGGCGATCTCGTCACCGCGGTGGCGAAGCACGCCGATCCGACGCTCCGCGACGGCGTCGTCGGCATCCTCGTGTCGCTCGATCGATCCGACGAGAAGCGCCGCCTCCTCCTCGACATCCTGCGTGACGACGACGACGAGGTCGTCATCGCGAGCGCCGTCAACGCGCTCGCGAGCGTGCTCCCGATCGAGCTCGATCCCGCGGTCGTCGAGCGTCTCCTCGGTCATCCGAGCGCACGCGTGCAGCGCAGCCTGCGCGACCTCATCGAGCGGGCGCGACGCGAAGCGAAGGCGTGACGCGAGATCAAGTCACCGCGCGCGACGAAGTGATGCTCCAAGGCGACGACACGCGCGCGCGCGCGATGAAGAAGACGAGAAAAGACAATCACGCGCCGCGGCGGGCGCGTTGCGTGGGGTGCGCCCAGCCCGTAGCATGCCGGCCGTGGTGCCCGTGAGGTCGGGAGACGTCGTCGCCGGCAAATACCGCGTCGAGCACACGCTGGGCAGCGGCGGGATGGGTCACGTCGTCGCGGCCGTCGCGCGCTTCCGACGCGAGGCGCGCGCCGCCGTACGGCTCAAGAGCCAGCACGTCGCGAAGGTCCACGACGTCGGCGTCCATGACGGCGACGAGCCCTTCATCGTCATGGAGTACCTCGAGGGCGCGGATCTCCGCGCGCTCGCCGGCGAGCGCGGCCCGCTCGCGGCGGCCGAGGCGAGCGACTACGTGCTCCAGGCGTGCGAGGCGCTCGCCGAGGCGCACGCCCTCGGGATCGTCCTGCCGATGGCGATCACGCTGCCTGCACCTCGCCCGGCGCCGCCTCCGACCACGAGCGCGCGTCCTCGCGGCAAGGCGCCCGCCGGCAAGGCGCCCGCCGCGTCCTCGTCAGCTCGACTCATCCCGGGCGATCGCAAGTGAAGACGCGAACGTTCTCCGCGATCGCCACGATCTTCCTCCTCGCGGCTCCCGCGCGGGCGAACGATCCCGCGACCGCGCAGACGCTCTTCGATCAAGGTCGAAAGCTCATGGCCGAGGAGCGATACGCCGAGGCGTGCCCCAAGCTCGAGGAGAGCCAGCGCCTCGATCCCGCGGGAGGGACGCTGCTCCACCTCGCGCTCTGCCGCGAGCACGAAGGCCGCATCGCCACCGCGTGGGCGATCTATCAAGACGCGCTCGCGCAGGCGAAGCGCGACGCGCGCAGGGATCGCGCGAAGATCGCGCAGGATCGAATCGACGCGCTCGGGCCCAAGCTGCCGAAGATGCGCGTGCGCGTCGCAGCGCAGAACCGCAAGCTCTCCGGCTTCGAGATCGCGCGCGACGGGCTGCCCGTGGGAGAGGCGCAGTGGGGCGACGCCTATCCGGTCGATCCCGGTACGCGCACGCTCACGGCGCGGGCGCACGGGCGCAGGCCGTGGTCGACCAAGGTCGCGGTGCCCGCGCGCCCCGAGGAGATCGTCGTCGAGATCCCCGAGCTCGAGCTCGAGCCGCAGGAGCCCGTCGTCACCGCTCCCACGCCGAACCGGCTCGTCGAGGCCAACCAGGGCGAGGCCCAGCGCACCGTCGCGATCGCGCTCGGAGGCGTCGGCGTCGTGAGCCTCGTCGTCGGATCGGTCTTCGGCATCGTCTCGCTGTCGAAGAAGAGCGAGGCCGACGCCGAGTGCGCCCCGCCGGATCGACGGCTGTGCTCGACGAGAGGCGTCGAGGCGGGCGACGAGCAGATCGCCGCGGGCAACGTGTCGACCGTCGGCTTCATCGCGGGCGGCGTGCTCGTCGCCGCCGGCGTCACGCTCTACCTCACGGCGCCCCGCGGCGCCGCGTCCTCGTCGGGCCAAGGCGGCCGGAGCGTCTCGATCACCCCCACCGCATGGCAGGGCGGCGGAGGTCTCGGGCTCACCGGCCGCTTCTGAGCGGCACGGCTCATGAACCGACGAAGAGCATGAAGAGCATCCTCGTCGCGGTGGATGCGTCGCTGCGCGCTCCTCTGGTGCTCGCGGCCGGTGTCGATCTCGCCAAGCGCGTCGACTCCAAGGTTCGCCTGCTCCGCGTGGTCGGGCTTCCGCCCGATCTGCCGAGCAGCGCGTGGGCGATGCCTCCGAACCTGCTCGTCGACGACTTTCTGCTCACGGCGAAACGTGAGCTCGAAGAGATGGCCCGCACGATCCCGCACGAGCTCTTCGAGGGCTCGGACGTGAAGGTCGGCGTCGCGTGGGACACGATCTGCACCGAGGCGCGAGCGCACGACTGCGACATGATCGTGATCGGATCCCACGGCTATGGGTTGCTCGACCGCCTCGTCGGGACAACCGCGGCCAAGGTGGTCAATCACGCCGATCGCTCGGTGCTCGTCGTGCGATCCACCAAAGACGAGCAGCACTGACACGAGCGTGACGTTCGTCACCGTGCGGAGGCCGTCCGAGATCGAGGTCCGGGACGCGCGCGCGAAGCGGCCGTCCGCAGCTCGAGCCATCGGGAGATGTCCTGCTCGAAGAGCAGACCGACGAGCTCTCCGTGCGCGTCGACCACCGGGAGCTGCTTCGTCCCTGCGGTGCCGAGCTTCTTGAGCGCGTCGAGCACGTCGTCCGAAGGCGCCACGAACGGGACGGCGTCGACCGACGCGAGCTCCCTCGCCGTACGGGCGTCCCACGCCTCGACGGGAACGCGCCTCACGTCGTCGAGCCTGACGATGCCGACGTAGCGCGAGCCGTCGAACACCGGAAAAGCATCGGCGTCGTGATGGACGAACCAGTCCTTCACGAGCGTCCGGAGCGACGCGTCGCCGGGCACGGGCTCGATCAGCCCCGCCGCCGGCGCGGCGCCGACGTACGTAGGAGGCCATCCCACCCGCCGCATCAGATCGGAGACGCGCACGCCTCGCAGCGCCTCCTCGATCGCGGCGCCCATCTGGTGCTGCGCCGCGGCGCTGCGGAGGAACATACCGATGAGCGCGAGCCAGAGACCCGGTACCAGACCTCGCCCGAAGATGGGAACGCGGAAGCCGAACGCCATGGCCGCGCCGGTCGCGATGAACATCCAGCCGACGGCCTGACCGACGCCCGCCGACCAGCGCGTCGCGGTGCCGAGATCGCCGGTGTACTTCCACAGCACCGATCGGAGGACGCGACCGCCGTCGAGGGGGAAGCCGGGGATCATGTTGAAGACGCCGACCAGGATGTTGACCGGGCCGAGCCACATGAGGAGCGTGCCCACCGGACCCATGCGGGAGATGGCGTCGGCCGCCGACTCGAGTTGCTCGCCGTTCGCGCTCGCCACACCGGTGATCGTCGCCCCGATCGCCAGCATGGCGACGCCGAGCAAGACGCTCGAGATGGGACCCACGATGGCGATCAAGAACTCGGCGCTCGGCGTCGGAGGCTCGCGCTCGATGTTCGACACGCCGCCGAACATGTGGAGCGTGATGTCGCGCACGGGGATGCCATAGAGCCGCGCCACGACCGAGTGCGCGAGCTCGTGAAAGAGCACCGAGCCGAAGAAGAGGATCGCGGCGACGAACGCCACCCCGAAGCTCAGGAGCCCCGACCAATCCGGATGCCAGCTCGAGAAGAGCGACGTGAGGCTCCAGACGACGAGGACGAGGATGAAGAGCCAGCTCGAATCGATCCGAAAATCGATACCGAACACGCGGCCGATGCGGATGGCGTTGCGGAACATCGTACCCACCATCCGCACGGCACGTGCCAAAGCACCTCAGCTCATGCGAGCCCCGTGACCTTGAGGACGTCGGCGAGCACGGCGGCCGCAGTGACCGCGCCGCCCGCGCCCGAGCCGCGCACGACGAGCGGCTCGGGATCGTAGCGAGCGGTGGTGAACGCGACGAGGGCGCTCGATCCCGTGAGCGTCGCGGCGGGGTGATCGGCCGAGACGACGACGGGCCCCGCCGACGCCACGACGCGGTCGAGCTTCACCTCGATCCGCGCGAGGTAGACCAGCTTCTCCGCGCGCGCGCGATGGCGCTCCGCGCGCGCCGCCACCTCCGCGTCGAGGCTCTCGAGCGAGACGCCGGGGGGGACGAACGGCGCGAGGTCGACGTCGCCGATCTCGACCGCGCAAGAAGCACCCTCGAGCTCGCGCGCGAGGATGACCGCCTTGCGGGCGACGTCGGCGCCGCCGAGATCTTCCCTGGGATCGGGCTCCGTGTAGCCGCGATCCTTCGCGATCGCGATCGCGGTCGAGAGCTTCGTCCCGGCGTGGATCTCGTTCGCGACGAAGCCGAGCGTGCCGGAGAGCACGCAGTCGATGCGCTCGACGCGATCGCCCGTGCGGACGAGGTCTTTGAGGGTCTCGATCACGGGCAAGCCCGCGCCGACCGTCGCCTCGTAGCGGAGCTTCGCGCCCAGCTTGCGCAGCGACGGATCGAACAGACGCTGGCGCACCTCCCACGGGACGACGAGCGGCTTCTTGTTCGCGGTCACGACGTGGATCCCGCGGGCGAGCGCGCGCACGTACAGGCTCTCGAGCCCGTCGGCGGCGGTCGCGTCGACGAGGACCGCGTTGCGCCGCGCGGCGAGCGCGTCGAGGAGCTCGTCGTCGACGGTCTCGCGGTGGTGCGAGGTGCGCGGGAGCGCCGTGATGCTCTTCGCCTCCGCCTCCGGGAGCGAAGCGCCGCGCGCCAGAGCCGCGCCGCGCCGGTTGGCGACGCCGGCGAGGGTCACGCCGCGGGGCTTCGCGTTCTGGAGGATCGCGAGCAGCGCGCTTCCCACGACGCCGGTGCCGAGGAGGAAGACGTTCGCGTCAGAGCCCACGGCGCACCTCCTCGATCACGCGCGCGAGATCGGCGCGGATCTCCTCGACGTCCTCGACGCCGACCGAGAGGCGCACGAGCCCGTCGCGGATCCCGAGCGCCGCGCGTTCTTCGGGCGCGAGGCCGTAGTACGACATGATCGCCGGCTGCTCGATGAGCGTCTCGACGCCGCCGAGGGAGGGCGCGAGGATCGCGAGGCGGCACTGATCGAGCGCGCGCGCGGTGCCTTCGAGATCGGCGCGCAGCACGAAGCTCACGACGCCGCCGAACCCGCTCATGAGGCGCGCGGCCACGTCGTGATCGGGGTGCGACGCGAGCCCGGGGTAGTAGACCCGCTCGACCGCGCGCTGCGACTCGAGCCAGCGCGCGAGCTCGAGCGCGCTCGCGTTCTGGCGGGCGACGCGGAGGCTCAGCGTCTTGAGCCCGCGGAGGAGGAGATACGCCGCGTGCGGATCGAGCACGCCGCCGAGGACGTCGCGCGCCTCGCGCACGACCGACACGAGCCCCGCGTCGCCCGACACGACGCCCGCGAGCAGATCGTTGTGCCCGCCGAGGTACTTCGTGCACGAGTGGATGACGAGGTCCGCGCCCTGCGCGAGCGGCTTCTGGTTCTCCGGCGTGGCGAACGTGGCGTCGATCAGGATCTTCGCGCGGGGAAACTTCTTCTTCGCTTCGGCGAGCGCAGGCAGATCGAGGACGCGAAGGTAGGGGTTCGTCGGCGACTCGGCGAGCACGACGCGCGTGCGCGCGTCGATCGCCGCGGCCACCGCGCCCGCGTCGCCCGCGGCGACGACCGTGTGCTCGACGCCGAAGCGCGCGAGCAGGTTGGTGACGAACGATCGCGTGCGCCTGTAGCCGTCGGCCGTGATGACGACGTGATCGCCCTTCTTCGAGAGCGCGAAGAGCGCGCTCGTGATCGCCGCCATGCCGCTGCCGAAGAGCGCCGCGTCGCCGGCGCCGTCGAGCGCGGCGAGCCTCTCTTCGGCGGCGCGCACCGTGGGGTTGCCGTAGCGGCCGTACTCATGGCGCCTCACGCGACCCTCGAAGTGGTCGCGCAGCTCGTCGCTCGAGGCGAACGTGTAGGTCGCCGTACAGACGATCGGCGTCGTGAGGGAGTCGACGGCGCTCAGGTGACGCGCGGCGGTCGAGAGCGGATGCGACGAATGCGTGCTCATGGGGCGAGGCCTTCTCGCCCACCTCGGCTCTCTCGCGAGAACCCCCTTGGCCACCGACGAGAAAGCCCCGCCGCTGCTCATGGCAGGGGCGAGGCCCACGCGAACGTCCCAACGGGCTTAGGGTGATACTTGTAACGCGCGTCACCCAAGGTGGGCGAAAGTCCGCGCGGCCTCTCCTCGCCGGAATGACGAGACGAGACGCGCACCACCCTGCGCCACGCTCGGGCCTTCGTCAAGACGCGCTACGTCTCAATCGCGTGCGTGTTCGCGTGCGCGTGACCGCGCATTCACGGCGCGCGCGTCAGCCCTGCCGCGGCCCCGCGTGAAAATTCCGACGCGGTGTCAGGTCGGCGACATGTGCCCCGTTAGCGATTCCGTGCAGTTCGGAGCGACGCGGGAATGGCACACGCGCTGCACGGGTTGGACCCGCAACGACACGCTTTTCTCATCTCACTCAGCGAGGTCTTGGTCGTCATGTCGAAGCGCATCGTTCTCGTGGATCCGTCGGGGGACGTCCTGTTCTCGGGCGTGAGCGTCGCTCGAGACGAATCGCCCGACGTCGACGGCGAGGAGGATCTCGAGCCCTGCCCGGAGACCATGCGCTCCGCGAAGCTCGAGAGCGGCCTCTTTCCCGCGGTGAAGCGCTCGTACGCTCCTCCGGAGCCCACCTGCGAAGAGATCGCACCGGAGACCCAGCCGGGTTACGACGAGGAAGAGGGGCCGCAAACGAAGCGCGGTGAGCGCGCCGCCTGACGAGCGGTTAGAGTGAGCGCATGCTCGTCGAAGAGATCAAGAAGCGCGTCGCCGTGGCGGTGAAGCAGGGCGACACGGTGTCGCGTGACGTCCTCCGGCTCGCCCTCGGCGAGATCCAGACGGCCGAAGCGCGCAAGAACGCTCCGCTCGCCGAAGACGAAGCCAACGGCGCGCTCCGCAAGCTCATCAAGTCGAACGAAGAGACGCTCGGCGCGCTGCCCGGCGGCGACGCGCGTGCGCCCGTGCTGAAGAAGGAGATCGAGGTGCTCGCCGCGCTCCTGCCCGCGCAGCTCACCGTCGCGCAGATCGTCGAGGCGCTCGCCGGTCAAGCCGCGGGGATCAAGGCCGCCAACAACGACGGCCAGGCGACGGGCGTCGCGATGAAGCATCTCAAGAGCGCCGGCGCGGCGGTGAGCGGGGCCGACGTGACGGCGGCGGTGAAGCAGATCCGCGCGACCTGAGGCTGCGATCGACGACCGCGCGAAGCGCTGCGGCTGAGCTCGACCGGATGCGGCGCGTGGTTACGTTGGCAAAGCGCACCATGCGCGATCGAGGCGGGCATGTTCGGCCCCCTTCGTCCGTTGCTGCGTAGAACGCTCACCTCTCTTTCGCCGTACCTTCCGCCCTTGAAGAACTCCCTCACGACCGAGCTCGACCTCGAAGCGTCGCTGGCCGAGAGCTCCCCCGATGCCCTCGACCTCCACTTTCGCGCGATGACGGCGTTCCGCCTGCTCACGCGCGACGACGAGCTGGCGCTCGCCCGCCGGCTCGAGCGCGCGGATCTCTCCATCACGCGCGCTCTGCTCCACCGCGAGGAGGGGCGCGAGGCGCTGCGCAACCTCGCGGCGGCGCTGCGCGACGGCGAGCTCCGCGTCGAGGACGCGGTGCGCAACCCGGCCGCCGGCAGCGACGAGGATCTACCCACCTGGATCGATCGCGTCCTCCTGCGCGCTCGCGCGCGCGGGCGCCGTCGCTCGCGGCCGCGCGCGTACGGCCTGCGCCTCCACCCCCGCGCCGTACGTCACATCGCGCGCGAGCTCGCCGATCGCCGCGCCCTCGAGCCTCGCAACGCGCGCCTCCGGGAGACGCTCGCCGATCTCGAGCGCTACCGGCGCGACGCCGATCGCGCGACCGAAGAGCTCGTGCAGTCGAACCTGCGCATCGTGGTCACGTTCGCGCGCCGCTATCGAGGGATGCCGCTGGTCGATCTCATCCAGGAGGGCAACCTCGGCCTGCTCCGCGCGATCGACAAGTTCGATCATCGCCGCGGCCTTCGGTTCAGCACCTACGCGGCGTGGTGGATCCGTCACGCGCTCGGCCGCGCGCTCGCCGACCAGAGCAAGATGATCCGTCTCCCCGTGCACTTGAGCGGCGCCGTGCAGCGCGTTCGCCGCGCGCAGGAGCGGCTCCACCGCGAGACGGGGCGCGAGCCCAGCACCGAAGAGCTCGCGACGCGCACGGGCCTGATGATCGATCAGGTGCGGCGCGCGCTCGACGTCGTAGCCCAGCCCATCAGCCTGGCGACGCCGGTGACGAGCGCGGGAGATCGCGAGGCCGGCGAGGTCGGCGATCTCGTCCCCGACACGACGACGCTCGCGGCCGACGACGTCGCGGCCGACGGCGAGCTCCGCACCGAGACGCGCGATCTCCTCTCCGAGCTGCCCGAGCGCGAGGCCGAGGTCATCCGCCTTCGCTTCGGCCTCGGCGGCGGCGTCGAGCGTACGCTCGAAGAGATCGGCGCGCGCCTCTCGCTGTCGCGCGAGCGCGCGCGTCAGCTCGAACGCGACGCGCTCCGCAAGCTTCGCGTCGTCTCCGAGCGGCGCCGGCTCCGGGCGCACCTCTCGCGGTAGGCTCGCCTTCGCCGACGCTGTAGCCTCTGTCTCGGCCCCCATGCGGCTGATCCAGCACATCGTCGAAGAGCCGCGAGCGTGCACCTACCTGCCGGAGCGCGTCGCTCAGCTCGAGGTGCGCGTGCAGGTCGACGTCTCGCCGACCGAGCTCGAGGCGATGCTCGTGCGAGGCTGGCGCCGCTTCGGCCCCGTGTACTTTCGCCCGGCGTGCGCGACGTGCGGAGAGTGCGTCACGCTCCGCATCGACGCCGCGGCCTTCACCCCTAGCAAGAGCCAACGCCGCGCGCTGCGCAACGCCGCGAGGCTCACGCGCACGATCGGCGCGCCGATCGTCGACGACGAGCGCCTCGCGCTCTACGCGCGATGGCACGCGCAGCGCGAGGTCGCGCGCGGCTGGGAGCCGAGCGAGCTCGATCCCGAGCGGTACGCGCTCGACTTCGCGTTTCCTCATCCCGCCGTGCGCGAGGTCGCGTTCCGCGATCCGGCGGCCGACGGCCGCCTCGTCGGCCTCGGGATCTGCGACGAGACGCCGCGATCGCTGAGCGCGGTCTACTTCTTCTGGGACCCGGAGCACGCGCCGCCTTCGCTCGGCGTGGCCCACGTCGTCGCGCTCGCCCTCGACGCACGCGCGCGCGGCCTGCCGCACGTCTACCTCGGCTATCGCGTGCTCGCGTGCCCGTCGCTCGCCTACAAGGCGCGCTACGGCCCGCACCAGCTCCTCGTCGGACGCCCCGCGTTCGGCGAGCGGCCCGCGTGGGAGTGATCGCGGTTCAGTCGCGGACGAGCGGCTCGCGATGGCGGACGAACTGCGCGATGAGCGCGCGCGCGTCTTCGGGCGCGGACGCGATGCGCGCGCCGAAGCCCGCCGGCGTGTCGTCGCTCAGGTGCTCTTGCGTCCACGCGACGGTGCCCGCGATGTCGAACCGATTGCCGCCGGGCAGCTCGATCCCGAGGATCACGGCCGCCCCGAGGGGCGGCTGCTTCGCGTACGTCGCGACGAAGACGCCGCCGTGCATGACGACGTCGTTGCCGTCGAGCCCGCGATAGAAATTGCTCGGGCTCGTGGCGTCGAGCGCGACGTCGAACCGCGGCACCGATCCGCCCACGCTCGCGACGCGATGCTCGAGCCGGCGCACGAGCGCGATGAGCTCGTCGATGCGTTCTCGCACGCCCTCTTGCGCCGCGGGCGCAGCGTGCGCCGCGGGCGCGACGCTCGGCGCGGGCGCGACGCTCGCCCTGCTCGCCCCCGCCTTGGCGAGCTCCGAGAGCGACGCGACGACGCGCTCGACCGTCTTCGCGTGCTCGCGCACGACGTTCACCACGGCGACCGCGGCGGCCGACGTGCCGTCGTCGACGCGCAGCTCGACCTTCGGCGGCTTCATCGCGCGGAGCGCCTCCTCGAGCCTCGCGAGGTGCACGCCGATGTCGTCGGCGCCGCCCTTCTTCTTCGCCTCTTCGCTCGCCGCGCTCGCCGCCGCGGCCTCTCCGATCGCCGCATGGATCCGCTGGAGCTGCTCGTCGACGCCGCCGAGCGCGCCGGTCACGCGCGCGACCGGATCGTCGGTCTTGCCGCCCGAGCGCCGCGCGCGAACGAACGCGTCCTTGATCTCCTTCCAGCGCGCCTTCTGCGCGTCGGTCATCTTCCCGCGGATCTCCGCGAGCTTGAGGAGGTTCTGCTCCGCGCCGGTCGTGAGCGTCTGCGACTCGCTCGCGTAGTGATCGTCGATGAGCCGCTCGAGCTCTTCGTCGTTCATCGCCGCGACGACCTTCTCGGCGAGCTTGTTCATGTTGCGGTAGCTGCCCTGGAGCTTGAAGCCGGGCTCGGTGCGGAACGCGTCGTCTTGCGACGCCGAGAGGATGTACTGCGTGTTCACCGCGAGCAGCACCTTCTGCACGCTCACGAGCCGCTTCAACACGGAGACGATCTCCTCCACCTCCGCGGCGGAGTATCCGTGCGAGAGCTCGGTCAACGGGATGTCTTCGCCGCGCGCGATGCGCACGAGCTTCTGCACGTCCGCCGGCTCGCGCGTCGCGAGCGGCGCGAGCGCGCTGTTCGAGGTGAGCGCGTTCTCGAGGTAGCTCGACGCGAACAGCGCCTCGGCGCCGCCGAGGATGTCGCCGAGGTTGTACGTGTCGGCGCGGTTGGCGAGCATGTCGGGGATCTGGAAGCGCGTCCCCGTCTCGGTGTACGGGTTGCCCGCCATCACGACGCAGAACTTCTTCCCGCGCAGATCGTACGTGCGCGAGCGCCCCTTCCACACGCCCTCGACCTTGCGCTGGCCGTCGCAGAGCGAGATGAACTTCTGGAGCAGCTCCGAGCTCGTGTGCTGGATGTCGTCGAGATAGAGCATCACGTTGTTGCCCATCTCGAACGCGAGGTTGATCTTCTCGACCTCTTGACGCGCCGTGGCCGTCTTCGCGTCGGCGGGATCGAGCGACGTCACCTCGTGGCCGATCGCGGGGCCGTTCACCTTCATGAACACGAGCCCGAGCTTGCTCGCGACGTATTCCATCAGCGTCGTCTTGCCGTAGCCCGGCGGCGAGACGAGCAGCAGCATGCCCATGAGATCGGTGCGCTTCTTCTCGCCGACCGATCCGATCTGCTTCGCGAGGTTCGCGCCGATGAGCGGCAGGTACACCTCGTCGATGAGGCCGTTTCGCACGAACGACGTGAGGACGCGCGGCGACAGCTCGTTCATCCGCAGGCGCTTCTTCTCGCGCTCGACGATGTGCGCCTTGAGCTGGCGGAACGCGCGGAACCGCGACGCCGCCTCGCTCACGAAGGGAACGAGCCGGCCGAGCAGCTCGTCGATCGCGAGTCTCATCGTGCGGTTCTGGATGCGCGCGTGCGACCCGAGGAGCCCCTCGACGGTCGTCTCGACGGTCGCGGCGCTCGGCTCGCGCTCGATGCCACGATCGACGACCATCATGACGGCGGCCTCGCGCACGAACGGGCGCGCGTGCTCGATCTTCTTCGTGCCGACGAAGGCGCTGACGTACGCGAGCGCGACGCCGAGGCGCTCGGCGAGGTGCGCCTCGAGCGAGCGCATCTCGTCGTCGAACGCGCGCCGGCTGCCGTTCTCGTCGAGGAACTTCGTGAGCCCTCGGCAGAGCGCGTCGGCGCTCGCGCTCGCGACGAAGCGCGCGCGCTCCTGCGCGAGCTCTTCGACGAGGTAGCGCGACGCGGTCGCGACGTCGCCGCGCGGCGCGGGGAGGCCGAGCTCGGCGGCGCGCGCCGCGACGGCGGCCTCGAGCTCGCTCGCGAGCGCGGCTTGCGCCGAGGCGTGCGCCGTCTCGACGCGCAAGCGCCCGAGGCTCCGCGCGCGCGCGTGGAGCACCTTCTTGGCGTCGGCGTCGAGCCCGGCCCAGTAGAGCGAGGCGAGCGCGCGCGCGTCGGGAGAGAAGCGGAGGAGCCCCGCCGAGCCCCGCAGCGCGACGAGCTTCTCCAGGATCTTCGCGGCGTCGGCATCGTGGATGCCGCGCTCGTAGCCCTCGTCGAGACGATCTTGCGCGTACGCGCGCACGATCTCGAGCAGGCGCGCCTCGTCGCGCGCCGCCTCGGTCAGGCCCTCGACGCTGAGCCCGTTCTTGCCGTCTTCGGCGTCGAAGAGCATGCACGCGGCGAGGTATTCGCCGCGGTACACGTCGCTCGACTCCGACACGAGCGACTGATCCCAGAGATCGCGGGCCGCGAGCAGATCGGGATCTTCGATCGCCTCGAAGAAGTCGGTCCCGGTGATGTGGAGCGTCATCACGTCGTTCTTGGGAACGAGCACGAGCTCGAGCGGCTGCGTCGCGACGGTGAAGCGGTGCTGCCCGAGCTTGATGACGTCTCCGCCGCCGTCGAACAGCTCGGTCTTGTCGCGGAGGGCGCGGAGGGCGTCTTGCCGCGCCGTCTTCATCCTCGACTGGACCTCGTCGGCGCGCACGGTGTCGCCGAGCGCGTGGAGCTGCTGCGCGAGATCGCCGAGCTTGAGCACCATCGCGTCGGACGCGAAGTAGGCGTTGAGCTCGTCGACGTTCGCGAACGTCTTCGCGCGACGCACGACGCCGGAGACGATG
Source organism: Labilithrix sp. (assembly GCA_019637175.1). Taxonomy (GTDB): domain Bacteria; phylum Myxococcota_A; class Polyangia; order Polyangiales; family Polyangiaceae; genus Labilithrix. The sequence continues at coordinate 182,729 of JAHBWD010000008.1, forward strand.
CGCTCGGCGGCGTTCATCAAATTCTGCGCGCGACGCTGCCGTTCGTCGAGGAGCTGCTGGCGCTTGGCGCCGATCGCGTCGTTCACCTCTTCGCGCTTCTGCGCGAGATCGGCGGTGAACTCGTCGAGCTCGCCGAACTTGCCTTCGAGCTCCTCGAGCGCGAGGAGCAGCTTCGAGAGCTGCTCGTCGCACGCCTCCGGCGTGTCGCAGAGGGCGAGCGCGCCGGTCACCGCCTGGCCGAAGAGGCGGAACTGCGCGCCGAACTCCGCCTTGCCCTCGCGAACGGAGAGCTCCTTCTTCCTGCCCTGCCAGACGGCGCGCGCGCGGTTTTGCTGGGAGAACGCCGTCGAGACGCCCTCGAGGATCCGCGTGCGCGCGGTCGCGTCGTCGATCTTGAGGCCGCCGACGACCTCCGCGAGCAGCGTGAGGCCCTGCTGCACGACGTCGAGCTCTTCGCCGAAGGGCGCGAGCTCGGAGGCCTTGTCGATCTTCTCGACGTTCACGACGACGGCGTCGAGCCGGTCGACGAGCGGCTTGAAGGCGTCTTCCTTCAGGAAGAAGTCGACGCACGCCTGGCTCACCTCGTCGAAGCGCCCGGCGACATCTCCCTCGAGCTTGGCGACCGCGTGGACGTCGACGCCGCGGAGCTCCTTCAGCGTGATGAGCTGGCCGCGCTGGTGGCGGAGCGTCGTGAGCGCGCGGAGGTAGTCTTCGACGGTGTGGAGATCGTCGGGGCGAACCCGGACGAAGAGCTCCTTCTGCGCCGCGGTGGCCGCCTCGAGCGCCTCGAGCGCGCGCTTGGCGATCGCCTCGACCTTGTCGAACTCGTCGAGGACGAGCCCGGCGGTCTTCTTCATCGCGTGGATCGTCGAGAGCAGATCGCCGACCTCGCCGTGACCGAGCCAGTAGTGCGCGTCGACGACGCGGCCGAGCGAGGCGACGAGATCCTCGTACGTGAGGCGCGTCGGATGATCCGCGCCCGCGAGCCGCCGCAGGCTCAGCGCGTCGGAGATCCCGCGCACGAGATCGGCGTTGCCGACCTTGCCGAGGTAGCTCGCGTCGCGCGGCGCGGCCGCGGCGTGCTCGACGGTGCTGAAGGGCGTGCGCCAGATCTGGAGGGGATGAACGCGCGTGGGCTCGGCGACGGCGCGGAAGATCGCCATCGTTCCGTCGGAGAAGAGGCTGTAGCCGTGGCAGCGGAGCGGGTTCGCGATCTCCTTGCGGATCAAGTTGTACGGAAGGAGCAAGTACTCTCCTTCGTCACGACGGTGGTAGACGTACAGAACGTCTTCGCCGTTCGGCGACTTGATCATGCGCTCGAAGTGGAGCGTTTCGTCGTCGCCTTCGAAGACCTTGTAGTCGCCGCTCTGGAGGTAGTAACCGCCGGGGAAGACGATCCCGTGATCCTCGGGCAGCTCGTGACAAGCCTGCCCGACGGCGTCGATGCGCACGACGCGGCGCGCGCGGGTGTCGTACACGAGGTAGCGGTAGCTCGGCTCGCGGAACGGCTTGATCCTGAGGAGGATGAGCTGCCCGACCTGGGCCCACGACACGTCGCCGTCGTCGAGCGTCTGGTTCGCGTCGTCGACGGGCTCGCGATAGATGCCGCGGCCGTCCTTGGTGTTGTTCTCGACCTTGATCGTGAGGTCGCCGCCGACCGTCTCGACGAAGACCGTGTCGAGGATGTTGATGTGGGGGTGCGGCCCGGGCACGTGATCGTCGCGGGTCGTCGGCGTCCATTCGAAGTCGTGTTGCTTCGGCGGGATCACCTCCTGATCGCCGCGCGCGTCCATGTACGTGAGCCTTCCGACGGCGTCGATCGCCCAGCGGACCGTCTTCGCGTCGTCGATCGACGCGCCGATCTGCACCTGCGCGAGCAGACGCGTGTCGGTCCGCTTGAGGCGCAGGAGACGCGCGTCTTTGGAGTAATACTTGAAGGTCTCGCGGATCTCCTTGACGAAGCCCTCGTCGGCGAGGAACGCGCCGGGCCCTTCGAAGGGGACCTGGGCGAGATCCCACTCGTCGTTCTCGCCCTTGCCGAACTTGTAGAAGGCGAACACGTCGCTGACGTTCGTCTCCGTCTTCAAGCCCATGAAGACCTGGAAGCCGAAGAGCATGTGCCCCGCGACGCTGACGAGATCGCGCGCGACGCAGTTGTGCTCCGTGCGCACGCGCTCGTTGGCGATGAGCGCGAGCTCGGCGCCGCCGAAGACCTTCTTCCGTTTCTCGTTGAGCGCCTCGGCCTTCGCCGCGAGCTCGGCGGCCTGCTCGAGGAGCCGCCGTCGGATCACGTCGTAGCTGCCGCCTTCGAGCGAAGCGGCCTCGCCGTTGCCTCCGGGCGGAGGCGCGCCCGCGCCGGGGGGCATCCCTCCCGGCGACCGCGAAGGCGGCGTCTGCGTCTGCTGCGTCATGTGTGCCGGCGAGGACTATTCGCCGTTGCCGGTCACGCCCGAGCGCATCTTCGAGAGCCGCGCCTGCGCCGCGGGGTCGTTGACGAGGAGCTTCTCGACGAGCCCGAGGACGGCTTCGTCGTCCGGGCGCATCGCCGACTGCACGAGGCCCTTGACGTTCTCGCTCGAATCCATCACGCCGTCGATCGCCTGACCGACGCTGACGGCCTTCACGAAGCGATCGAAGAACGCGCCGTCGCCGCCGACGATGTTGAACTTCGCGTTGGAGAACGCCTGCGCGAGGATCTGCGCCTGCGCGGACGCGACGTCCTTCTTCGCCTGGATCGTCTCGAGCTCGATCGTCTTCTCCTTGTCGAGGCGGAGCCGGAACTCTTCGTGCGTGCGGCTCGCCTCGTCGAGGGCCTTCATCGACACCGCCTTCTCGGCGATGCCCGCGGCCTCGGCCACGAGGCGCTCGCGCACCGCGGTCGCCTCGGCGGTGCCGCGCTTCTCGATGACCGCCGCGTCGGCTTCGCGCACCTTCACGCCCGCGAGGCCCTTCTGCTCTTCGCCGGAGGCCTCGGCCGCGAGCCTCTCGCGGAGCGCCGCCGCCTCGGCGAGACCGAGCTTCTGCACGGCGTCGGCGTCGGCCTGCTTCACGCGCGCCTTCGCGAGGCCGTGCTTCTCCTCGCCGACCGCGACCGACTGCATCTTCTCGAGCGCGACGCGCGCCTCGACCATGCCGAGCTTCTCCGTCGCGACCGCGTCGGCTTCCTTGACGCGCGCCTTGGCGAGGCCCTCGGCCGCGGCCTCGGCCTGGACGCCTTCGGCGAGGCGGATCTTCGCCCGCGCCAGCTTGTCGGCGGTGTCGAGCTCCGCCTCCGCCGTGATCGTCTTCTGACGCGCCGCGTGCTTGGCGACCTCTTCGTCCGCCTCCGCGGCCTTCACCTGCTTGACCATCGTGGTCGTCGCCTCGGCGTCGGCCTTGATCTTGAGGGCCTCGCGATCGCGGTTCGCCGTGGCGATCGCGCGGACGTCCTTGATCGTCTCCTCTTCGACCGCGACGGTCTTGTCGACGGCGATGCGCGCGCGCACGACGTCGGCGATCTCCTTCTTCTGCTGCTCGACCTCTTTGTCGCGCGAGATCCCGACGAGCGCGACCTCGCGCTCGCGGTTGATGACCTCGAGCTGGCGGGCCTTCTCGACGCGCTCGGTCTCCACGGCGACCTCTCGCTCGCGGTTCTTCTGCGCGACGGCCACGCCGCGGTGCTTCGCCTCGGAGGCGACGAGCGCCTCCTCTTCGTTCTTGTGGTGGACGAGGAGCGTCTTCTTCTGCTCGTCGGATCCGATCCGCGCCGCCTCGTTCTGCTCTCGCGCCTGCGCGACGGCGATCTCCTTCTGCTTCTTCGCCTCGGCCTCGGCGCGGCGCTGCTCGAACCGGAAGATCGCCTCGTCGGAGTTCAGGTTCTGGCTGCCGATCTCCATGCGCTCCTTCTGGCGGAGCTCGTTCGTCTGGACGTTGTGCTGCACGGTGATCTCGGTGATCTTCCGGATGCCGTCGGCGTCCATGATGTTGTCTTTGTCGAGCGCTTCGAGCGGCGTCTGCTCGAGGTAGTCGATCGCGGCGTCGTCGAGGATGAAGCCGTTGAGGTCCTTGCCGATGACCTCGATGATCTTGTCCTTGAAGTCGTCGCGCTTCGTGTAGAGCTGCTCGAAGTTGAAGTGCTTGCCGACGGTCTTGAGCGCCTCGGCGAACTTCGACGTGAACAGCTCCTGGAGCGTCTTGGGGTCGCTCGCGCGCGCGCAGCCGATCGACTGCGCGACCTTGAGCACGTCGTCGCGCGTCTTGTTCACGCGCACGAAGAACGTGACGTTGATGTCTGCGCGGATGTTGTCGTTGCAGATGAGGCCCTCTTTGCCGCGGCGATCGATGTCGATCGTCTTCACGCTGAGGTCCATCACCTCCGCGCGGTTGATGATCGGCCACACCGTCGCGCCGGTGAACGACACGTCGGCGTCCTTGCGCCGATTGACGATGAGCGCCCTCCCCTGCTCGACCTGACGGAAGAACCGCGCGAACAGCGTCATCGCGCCGAGCGCGACGACGAACAAGACACCCACGGTGATGAGAACCGGAACCAAGAACTCAGGCATGACCCCACATCTCCCTGGCGCGCCGACGTCGCGCGCCACCTCCGTCGCGAAGGGCCGAGAAGCATCACACAGGCGCGCGCGTAATGGAGGCCCGAAAGAACGGCCTCGAACGCGGGGGTTTACATGAGCGGATGATCAGCGCTCGTCGTCGACGGCGCGCTCGCGGAGCAGGGCGTCCATCGCGAGGGGCGCCACCGTGAACTCCTGCCGTTCGTCGTCGTAGCCGACGATGACGGCCTGATCGCCTCGTTTCAGCTTCTCGGCGTCGTCGCCGGTCTCGATCCGGACGCGCACGACGAGGCCGGCGCCGCCGTCTTCGAGCGAGGCCTCGCCGAACTTGTCGGTCACCGTGCCCGTCCGGATCGTGCAGACCTTGCCGACGAGATCCTGCCGCACCGTCACGTCGTGGTGGACGAAGAGCCGCGCCATCGGTCGGATGACGAGCGAGGTGACGGGCAGCGCGAGGATCGGCGCGACGACGAAGAGCGCGATCTTCGCGAAGAGCGGCACGCCCGGGAGAATCGCGGCTGCCGCCTGCATCCCGAGCACGCTGAAGAGCCACGAGAACAAGACGAGGACGCTGAGCACCACGGTCGCCGGCGCCGATCGGAGCTTGAGCGCCGCGAGCATCCCGGCGAGCCCTCCGTGGTCTCCGATTTCTCCGTGCTCGCCGGCGTGGCCGTCGAGGCCGTCGGCCGCGCCCTCCATCGCGCCTTTGACGGCGCCGTCGACGGCGCCTTCGATCGCCCCTTTGACCGCGCCGTCGATCGCGCCTTCGGCCGCGCCGTCGCCGAGCAGATCGAGGTGCGCGGCGCCGACCATCACGAAGAGCCAGTAGACGAGCGAGACCCCGAGGAGCACCGTGTAGACGATGCTCGGAAACGAGAGGGCGATCTCGAGGACGTTGGACATACGGCGTCGATCCCGTCCCCAAGATCATGTGGGGACTCCACGAGCGTAACGCAAGTGCTAGCCTCCCCGATCGAATGAACACCCGCCCGCTCCTCGCGCTCGCCACGCTCGCGGCGGCGACCTCCCCCGATCTCGGGCGGAGCGCGCTCGAGCGCTTCAAGACCGGCGTGCGCGAGCGCTACGAGGAAGACCCTCAAGGGACCGTGATCTCGGCGGTCCTCGGCGGCGCGTGGCTCTTCTACAAAGCGGAGCAGGGGCACAACCCCAAGGTGAAGAGCTTCTACGACGCGCTCGTGTACGTCTCGACGAACCTCTCGGTGGGGTATTGCGACATCCTCGCGGTGACGCCGAAGGGCAAGGCGATCGGCAGCGTTCTCATGATGTACGGGCCGGCGATGGCGGCGCGAATGCTCGACCGGCCCAAAGGCGTGAAGCCCGAGGCGACCGACAGTGTGAACGCGCAGATCCTCGATCGCCTCGATCGGATCCTCGTCTTGCTCGAAAACGCGCGCGCCGCGAGCGCCTGAACGTCTGGCGCGCGACGTGCAGCTCTCCTCTGACGGAGAGGTGTGGCGATGATGCGACGGTTCGTCGGCGCCTGGATGTTCGGAGCCGCGCTCGGCGGCGCGGCGCCCGCGCGCGCGCAGGCGCTCCCCATGGTGGGCCCGGTGTACGGCCCGCCCCGCGTGAGCTGGATCGGTCCGCCGGGTGACGCCAGCGGAACGCCCGGCGCCACCGAGGCGATCCTCGAGCCGATCCGCGTCGGGCTCGTGAGCATGACGCGGCCGATCGTCCGTGAGCCCGGGTGCGATGCGGTGGAGAGCGCGGGATCCGCGACCGCGACGAGCGCGGGGCACGCGCGCCAGTACGCGAGCGCGATCCAGCTCGTCCCGCGCCTCACGCTCTTCGGGTTCTCTCGCGCCGGCTGCCCGCTCGAGTCCAGCATCGGCGCCGCCGCCGTCTACGCCGTTCCCGTGCGGCGCGACATCTTCCTCACGGGCAGCGCAGGGTTGCTCTACCTGCCGCACAACGGTCCCGGCGGCAGCGGCGTGCGGCGCATGCAGCTCCGAGGAGACGTCGTCTTCACGCGCCCCGGAGGCCGCTCGATCAGCGTCGGCGTCGGCTTCTCCGGTCCGACGATGCTGACGCTCGGCGGCCTCCTGTAACGAGGGACGCGTGTCACCCGAACCGGCGACGTACCGCGCCGCGGGCCGAGACGTCTCCGGATACACCCGGACAGGTACGGCGAAATCATGTGGAGTTACGCGCATGCGTCGATGGACTCGCGGTTGCACTGACGTGGAGCGATGCCTCCGCCGAGCAAGACCGCATCGTTCCTCTTCAACGCCGCGCTCGTCTACGTCGCCGCCGTCGGCTTCTACGTTCGCGCGCCCGCCAAGGCGAGCGCGCCGAGCGGACGCGACGTCCACGTCGGCGCGTCGTTCACCTACGAGATCGCGGCGTCGCGCGCCGTCTCGAACGCCGACGGGCGCACCGTCGCGCGCACGAGCATCGGCGGCAAGCTCTCGCTCGTCGTGGTCGCGGCTTCGAGCGACGGCTTCACGGTGAGGGCCGAGCTCTCCGATCCGACGCGCAGCGAGATGCCCGCGCGCGACGGCCGCGAAGCGCTCGACGCGCTCTCGGCGCCGTTCGCGATCGCGTTCGGCACCGACGGCGAAGTCCTCCGCGTGCGCTTCGCCGAGCGCACGCCCGACGAGGTGCGGCGCGAGCTCCACGCCGTCGTGGCGTCGCTCCAGATCGTCGCGCCCGACCGCGCGTTCGACGCGCGCTGGGAGCGGCTCGAGAGCGACGAGGCGGGGCGCTACGTCGCGGTCTACGATCGAACGTCGGGCCGCCTCGAGAAGACGAAGCTCCGCTACGAGCTCGTGCGCGCGCCAGGCGGCCTCGTGCCTCCGCAGGCGCTCGGAAAGAGCATCGCGATCCGCTCCGCGACCGACATCGCGCTCGACGCTTCGGGCTGGCCGGCGACCGTCCACGAGGAGGGCACGGTCGTGACGACGCACGACGGGCTCGCGCCGATCACGATGAAGGCGACGACCGAAGCGCGCCTCGTCTCCCGGGGAGTCGGCCGTTTCGAGGCCGCTTCCGCGATGCTGGAGCACGGCGGCTGAAGGCGCGGTATAGTCGACCGCCGCACGGTCCGCGATGGAACGCACGCTCACGAACACCCAGCGTGACGATCTCGGGGCCGGCGCTCCGCCGCTGCGAAGCCCCGTCCTCTACGTCGTGCTCGAGGGCGAGCGGCCGCTCTCCGGAGGCCTCCGCGCTTCGCTCGCGAACGTCAAAGAGGTGCGCGTCGGGAGAGGCTCGGCGCGATCGTGGTCGGTCGACACGAGCGGCGTCGCGACGCTCGAGGTGCCGGATCCGCGCATGTCGGGCAAGCACGCGCGCCTCGTCCGCGAAGACGGCGGGTGGCTCCTCGAAGATCTCGGGTCGACGAACGGCTCGTTCGTGTTCGGCGCGCGCGTCGAGAGCGCCGCGATCGATCAAGCCACCGTCGTGACGCTCGGCGCGACGGTCCTCTACGTCCACCCCGAGGAAGAGGTGCCCGAGGGCGCGCAGTCGTTCCTCGACTCCACCGCGCTGAAGTCGCGACCGCGCGGCATCGGAACGCTCGTGCCGATGGTCGAGGCGCAGATGCCCCGCCTCGTTCGCATCGCGATGGCGAAGCTCCCGATCTTGCTCCTCGGCGAGAGCGGCGCGGGCAAGGAGGTGCTCGCGCGCACCATCCACGCGATCTCGGCGCGCACCGGTCCGTTCGTCGCGATCAACTGCGGCGCGCTCGCGCCCACGCTGGTCGAGAGCCAGCTCTTCGGCTACCTCCGCGGCGCCTTCTCGGGCGCGCTGAAAGACGAGCCGGGCCTCGTTCGTGCCGCGCACGGCGGCACGCTCTTCCTCGACGAGATCGGCGAGCTGCCCCCGAGCGCGCAGGCGACGCTCCTCCGCGTGCTGCAAGAGCGCGAGGTGCTCCCGGTCGGAGGAACGAAGCCGGTGCCGGTCGACCTGCGCGTCGTCGCGGCGACGCTCAAGCCGATCGAAGACTCGCCCTCCTTCCGGCCGGATCTCTACGCGCGCATCGCCGCGTTCGTGCATCGCCTGGCGCCGGTCCGCGAGCGGCGCGCCGACATCGGTCTGTTCGTCGCCGATCTCTTGCCGCGCCTCGCGCCGGATCGAAACCTGCGCCTCGCGCCCGATCTCGCGACCGCGCTCGTGTCGCACGGATGGCCGATGAACGTGCGCGAGCTCGAGCACGTCCTCTCGGTCGCGGCCGTGACGGCGACGGAGGATCTGCTCCGCGTCGAGCACGCGGGCGACTCGCTGAAGCTCCCGCGGCGTTCGGCGCCGCCGGCGCACTTGCGCGCGACCGGGCCGCATCAGCCCGTCCCCGCTCCGATCGTTCCGGCCGTCGACGAAGAGCAGAAGGCCGAGGAAGCCCGATCGTCGCGCCCGCTCACCGAGGAAGAAGAGCGCCTGCGCGGCGAGCTCACAGCCGCGCTCCAGCGCACGCACGGCAACGTGAGCGAGGTCGCGCGCACGATGGGCAAGACGCGGATGCAGATCCATCGCTGGATGAAGCGCTTCGGCATCACCCCCGAGTCGTTCCGCGTCGGATGAGGCGCGCCGCGATCTTCCTCGTGGCGTGCGCGTGCTCGTCGAGCGCGCCGAGCGGCCCGAGCACGCCGAGCGACGATGCCGGCGCCGACGCGCCCGCGTCGGCGCTCCCGCAGACGTGCGCCCGCGGCGCGAAGAATTCGGCGCCCGTCACGACGTGCAACGGCGCGGCGGCGCTCTGCGAGCGCACGTACGACAAAGTCGTCGTCCCCATGACGCACAACGCGATGTCGGCGAGCGACGAGTCGTGGTCGGTGCCGAACCAGACGCACGGGCTCGCGCGCCAGCTCGCCGACGGCATCCGCGGGATGATGCTCGACACGAAGTACTATGACGTCGAGTCGAGCCAGAACGCGCCTTCGAAGATCGAGGGCGTCACGACGGTCGATCAGATCTACCTTTGCCACGGCCCGTGCGCGCTCGGGAAGACGCGTCTCCTCGACGGCCTCTGCGCGCTCACGCGCTTCCTCGACGAGAACCCGGGCGAAGTCCTCAGCGTCATCTTCGAGAACGACGTCGCCGATCCCGACACCGACGAGGTGTTGCGCGCGAGCGGCCTCGCCGACTACCTCTACACCCACGCGCCCGGCACGCCGTGGCCGACGCTCCGCGAGATGATCGACGGCGGCAAGCGGCTCGTCGTCTTCGTCGAGCGCGGCGGCGGCGCGCCCGCGCACCTGCACCCCGCGTTCGAAGGCAACATCTGGGATACGCCGTACGCGTTCGAGAGTCAGGCGACGTTCTCCTGCCAGAAGAACCGCGGCGCGACGACGAGCCCGCTCTTCTTGATGAACCACTGGCTCTCGAAGCCGTTCGGCGACATCGCGTACGCGCGCGAGGTGAACGTCGCCGCCGTTCTCGGAAAGCGCCTCGAGCAGTGCACGACCGAAGCCGGCCGCGCGCCGACGTTCGTGGGCGTCGACTTCTACGAGGTCGGCGATCTGTTCGCCGTCGTCCGCGCCGCCAACGGGCTCCCTTAAAGAGGAGGGGCCGCCTACCTTCACCACCTATGTAGGCAAAGTCACCACGGAAGGTTCGGCCGCCGCGCGCGTATCTAGGCTCGTCCTACCCAGGAGGCCTGACGATGAACCAAGCTTATTCGCCCAACGGATACGGCGTTCCCCCGCAGACCGGCTACGGCGCCTACGCCGCACCCGCGCCGGGGTATGGAGTGCCCCAGTATCCCGGGGCGATGCCGATGCCGATGCCGATGGCGCAGGCGGGCGCGAAGAACCCCGGCCTCGCCGTCGCGCTCGAGCTTCTCGGTGGCTTCTTCGCGCAGACGTTCGGCATCGGGCACCTCTACGCCGGCAACCTCGGCGCGGGCCTCGGCCTCATGTTCGGCTACTGGGCGCTCACGGCGATCAACGTCGTGTTGTGCTTCGTCTTCGTCGGCTTCGTCACGTGGCCGCTCACGTGGCTCGCGTTCATGATCCTCTCGTCCATCACCGCGTCGAACGCCGCCAAGCGCGCGAACGCGAAGGCGCTCGGGCAAGCGTACTGACCCGCATTCGCGCTAAGCTCGCGGCATCGTGAGCTTCGCGCCATCGAGCCGGGTGAAGCTGACGCCGCGCGCAGCTCGTCACTTCACCGGCGACACGCTGTTTCATCGCATCGGTCGCACCGTCTGCGCGGCCGACTGCCTGCCGCGCAAGGAGCTCTACGAGTCGTGGGAGCTCGCGCGGCGCGCGCGGCGGAGGTTTCGCGGCGGGCGCGTCGTCGATCTCGCGTGCGGGCACGCGCTCGTCGCGCACCTCATGCTCCTGCTCGACGACACGTCGAAGAGCGCGCTCGCGGTCGATCGACGCATCCCTCCGAGCGCGCACAAGATCGCCGAGGCGATGACCGCCGCGTGGCCGCGCCTCGCAGGGCGCGTCACGCTGTCGGCGAGCGAGATCGGCGATGTCGAGCTGGCGCCAGGCGACGTCGTCGTGTCGTCGCACGCGTGCGGCGCGCTCACCGACGAGGTGCTCACACGCGCGATGGCGGCGTCGGCGCGCGTCGTCGTCTTGCCTTGCTGTCACGAGAAAGCGACGTGCGATCGCGGCGGCGTCGACGGCTGGGTCGACGCTCCGCTCGCGATCGACGTCACGCGCGCCGCGCGCCTGCGCGCGCACGGCTACGCGGTCTACACGCAGAAGATCCCCGAGGCGATCACGCCGAAGAATCGCCTCTTGATGGCGGAGCCCGCGCGATGAAGCGGAGCTTCGTCCTCGTCGGCCGCCACGCGACGGCGTCGGCAGACTTCTCCCTCGTCGACATCGCGGGCACGAGCGGCAGGCTCGACGTCTTGCTGCGCGGTCTCCGCGCGGCGCTCCTCGTCTCGCACGGCGTGCGGAGGGACACGATCGCGTACCTCGTGCTCCTCGGCGGCGCGCGCGCCAAGGCCGATGCGCATCCGGCCGGGCCGCGCGTCATCAAGATCGCCGGAGAGACCGCGAAGTTCTTGCGACCCGACGAGCGCGCCCTCGCCACGCTCGTGCAGAAGACGCTCGCCCACGATCAGGAGAGCGGCGCCTTCGTCGAGGTGCGCCCCGGCGTGTGCCTCGCGGCCGCGGGGATCGACGCGGTGATCGCCGACGTCGGCGACGCCGAGCTCTTCGTGCTCGAAGAGGGCGGCCGCGACGTACGCGAGCTGCCCGCGTTCACGCGCGACGTCGCGCTCTTCGTCGGAGGTCACGACGGCTTCGACGACGTCACCCGCGCGAAGCTCGATGCCCTCGGCGCGCGCGCGATCCGCGTCGGGCCGACGAGCATCCACGCCGACGACGCGATCGCGGTCGTCCACAACGAGCTCGATCGGAGGGACGCGTGAGCCTCATCGAGCTGCTCTTCGCCGACGCCCACGTCGTCGTCGCGAACAAACCCTCGGGCCTGCTCGTCCATCGCGGCTGGGACGACGACGACGACGTCGCGCTCTTCCGCGTGCGCGACGCGATCGGCCAGCGCGTGCACCCGGTGCATCGCCTCGATCGCGGCACGAGCGGCGCGCTCCTCTTCGCGCGCACGCGCGAGGCCGCGGCCCTGCTCGCGCGCGCCTTCGAAGCCGGCGAGCGCATCGACAAGCGCTACCTCGCGCTCGTGCGCGGCGAGCCTCCCGCCGAAGGCCTCGTCGATCACCCGATCCCGAAGCGCGAAGGCGGCGAGCGCGTCCCCGCGCGGACGCGCTATCGCCTCGTCATGCGATCGCCCGTCGATCGATGCTCCCTCGTCGAGGCGATCCCCGAGACCGGCCGCCTCCACCAGATCAGGCGCCACCTCAGGCACATCGGTCATCCGCTCGTGGGCGACGTGAACTATGGTTCGGGCGTCATCAACCGCCACTACCGCGCCACCTACGATCTCCATCGCCTCGCCCTCCACGCCCGGAGCCTCGCGTTCGATCATCCGGTCTCCGGTGAACGGATCGCGGTCGAGGCGCCGCTGCCCGAAGAGCTCTCGCGCGCCTTCTCCCGTCTGGGTCTTCCGTCATGAGTCGCCGCAACAACGCCGCCAGCCGATGCGCCCGCTGCCGCATGCACGCGAGCCTCTGCGTGTGCGCGCTCATCCCTCGGATCGAGACCCGCACGCGCGTCGTGCTCGTGATCCATCGCGCCGAGGATCGAAAGCCGACCAACACGGGCCGCCTCGCGACCGAGTGCCTCGCGAACAGCGAGGTCGTCGTGCGCGGGCACGAAGGCAAGCCCGACCCGCCGCTGTCGTTCGCTCGCCCCGTCCTCCTCTTTCCCCACGAAGACGCGATCCCGATCGCCGCGTTCGCGCGCGATCTCGACGAGCCCGTCGCGCTCGTCGTCCCCGACGGCAACTGGCGGCAGGCCTCGAAGGTGCGCGCGCGCGTCGCCGGCATGCGCGACGCGCCGTGCGTGGCGCTGCCTGCGGCCGAGCCCTCGATCTATCGCCTCCGATCGGAGGCGCATCCGTTCGGCCTCGCGACGCTCGAGGCGATCGCGCGCGCGCTGCGCGTCCTCGAAGGCGATCGCGGCGCAGAGATCGAGCGCGCGCTCCTCTTCCCTTTCCGCGCGATGGTCGAGCGCACGCTCTGGTCACGCGGCGACGTCGAGACGGGCGAGGTCACGGGCGGGATCCCCGAAGGCGCCCAGCGGCACGATCCGCGGAGCGGCGCGGTGGCCCGATGACGGCGCACGAGGCGTGGGAGCCGCGCGCCGTCTGCGCGCGCTGCCGGCGGCCGGCGCGCGTCTGCTACTGCGCGCACCTCACGTCGATCGACACCAAGACGCGCATCGTGCTGCTTCAGCACACGCGCGAGCGCTACGTCGCGATCGGCACGGCGCGCATGGCGAGCTTGTGTCTGCCGAACTCGGAGCTGCACGTCGGCGTGCACTTCCGCGACTCGCCGGCGCTCGCGCGCGCGCTCTCGGATCCGTCGCGACCCGCGGCGCTGCTCTATCCGAGCCCCGACGCGATCGACGTGTTCTCGGCGCCTCCGCCGGGCCCCGTGACGCTCGTCGTCGTCGACGGCACGTGGTGGCAGGCGCAGAAGCTCGTGCGCGTGAACCCCGAGATCGCGAAGCTCCCGCGCTACGCGTTCAAGGCGCCGGCGCCGAGCGAGTACCGGATCCGCAAGGAGCCCGACGAAGCGTACGTCTCGACGATCGAGGCGCTCGTCCACGTGCTCGGCGTGCTCGAAGGAGATCCCGAGCGCTTCCGCGCGCTGCTCGCGCCGTTCCGCGCGATGGTCGACACGCAGATCCACTACGCGAGCACGGTGCACGGCGCGCGCGAGCGCCACGGCAAGGGGCCGAGGCCGCCGCGCCGCCCGCGCGTTCCTCCGATCCTCGCCGAGCACCCGGAGCGGGTCGTGTGCGTCTCCGGCGAAGCGAACGCGTGGCCGTATCGCGATCGCTCCCTCCGCACCACGCATCGCGAGGAGCTCGTGCACTGGGTCGCGCATCGCGTCGGCACCGGCGAGACGCTCGACGCGATCGCGGCGCCGCGCAGCCCGCTCGCGCCGAGCACCGCGTCGCACGTCGGGCTGTCGGGCGCCGATCTCGACGGCGGCGGCTCGCTCGCGGAGCTCTTCGCGAAGTGGAGCGCGTTCGTCCGCGACGACGACGTCATCTGCTCGTGGGGTCCGTACGCGCCCGGCATCTTCGCGTCGGCGGGCGGCGAGCTCCCGCGCGAGCGCCTCGAGATGCGCCAGGTCGCGCGCATCTTCGGCAAGGGCCGCGTCGGATCGATGGAGCAGGTCATCGCGTCGCTCGGCGCCGAGGCTCCGGAGGTGCTCGCGCGCGGCCGCGCCGGCGTCCGCGCCGGACAGCTCGTCCGGATCGCGAAGCACCTCGGCGCGCTCTACCGCGAGAGCGTCAGCGCGGAGCGATCGAGAGCTTCGAGCGAAGATCGGTGACGGTGCGCCCGACGCGCGCGCGCGCCGCCGCGGCAGGCGCCTCGGGCGCGACGACGATGCTTCCGCCGATGCCCGCGATCTTGCGGACGTAGCCTTGCGTCGACGAGAGCGTGACGCCCGACGACGACTCGTAGGTCACGGGCAGCGTGTCGCCGCCGTGCGGCCCTTCGAGGTCTTCGATGGATCCGCCGGCGCTCACCTTGCCGTCGCGACCGACCATGAAGGTCTGCATCGTGCGCGCGGCAGGCGCGGGCGCGCCGCTTCCGCCGTTGGCGGCGTCGAGGGCCGCCTGCTGTTGCGTCAAGACATCCATGCGCTCGAAGAGCCCGCTCCACGTGTAGTCGGAGATCCAGACGGGGCTGCAGTAGCTCATGAAGTCACGGAGGCGCGCGCCCGGGTTCTTCCACTCCTTCGTGAGGAGGTCGTAGCCCCAGACGCCGATGCCGCCGCCGCCGTACGGGAAGTCGGGATCGATGGCGTCGGGTCGGCCGCACGGCGCGTGCATGCGCCCCATCGCGTGGGCGAGCTCCTGCGCGAGCGTGCCCGCGGAGCCCCGGTTGCGATAGCCGAGGACGAGGGCGATGCGAAGGTTGACGTCGCGCTCTTGCGCCTGCGGAGCGATCCCGAGGACGCAGCCGCCGTTGCGACAGAACTCGTCGAGCGTGGCCTTCGGCGTGAAGACGCCGATGTAGTAGACGTCGCGTGGCGCCTTGTCGGCGCGCCGAAGCTGCATGAGCCCCTGGAGCAGCTCGCCCCAGCCGTCGCCGTCGGGCTCCACCTTTGCGCCCCACCGGAACGGCGCGCGGATCGACGCGTCGACCGTCGCGACCGGGTACATCGAGTAAAGGGTGTCGCGATAGAAGGCGAGATCCTTCTCGAGCTCGGGCAGGAGCGGCGTGCCCTCTTCTTCGTAGCTGATGGGGACGAACTTCACGCGGAGCGTGTTCGAGGTCGTCTTCGCGCCGAAGGGCATCGCGCCGCCGTCGGCCGGATACGTGAGCAGATCCGCCGCGTCGAGCGACGTGCCGACGCGCAGCGAGAACGACGCGTCGGCCGTCATGTCTTCGGCCGGGATCTCGAAGTTGAGCGTCTCGTAGAGGTGCTCCTCGTCGAGCTCGAGGACGACGCGCTTGCCGACGACGTCGCGGAGGACGAGATCTTCCTTGCCCGCGCGCTTGACGCGCATCTCGCCGGAGAGCGTCGGGCGCGTCTTGCCGATCGGCCGGACGTGGACGCGGACGAACGCGGGGCGCCCGGCGATCACCGGCGCGTTGAGCTTCTTCGGGATCTCGCCGCCGGCGACGAGCACCGACTTGACGCCTTGGTAGACGGCGACCTCTTCGACGCGGACCTGCTCGGCGAGGGGCGGCGCGACGGCGGGCGCAGCCACCTCGGGCGGCGCGGACACCGTTTCGTCACCGGAGCTGCAACCGCTCGCGAGGATCGGAGCGGCGGCCAACATGACTACGCAGAGGTTTCGCGTCACTCGTGCCTCCTCGCCCCCCGCGCGCGCCTTAGCAAGGCGCGTACCTCTCTAGCAGGCCCTGGCTCGTGCGCAAACTCTCGGTGTCGTGCGATTGCTGACGGCGGCCGTCGACGAAATGACGGGCGCCTTTCTGCTAAAGAGTCGATGCGCGATGCAACACATGACCGACGCCGTGCGCAAGGCATGCCTCCCGGCGATCTGGTCGCAAGGGGTCAAGCTCGCTCGCGAAAAGGCGGTGACGCTCGCGGCCGAGGCGAGCGAGAGCGAAATGACGCTGCGCGTCCGAGCGCCGGGGCACGCCATCGCGCCGACGGTCACGCTGTACCTGGAGGATCTCGAGTGGTCGTGCGACTGCGGGGGCAAGGTCGACCCGTGCGCGCACGTGGCGGCGGCCGCGATCGCCGCGCAGTCGGGTGAGCTCGGTCGCGCAGAGGCCGCCGAGAAGCCCGCGCGCCTCGTGTATCGCTTCGCGCGGCGCGAGCGCAGGCTCGGCCTCGAGCGCTTCGTCGTTCATCCCGACGGACGCGAAGAGCGCCTCGGGGCGACCCTCGCTTCCGGTCTCGCGAAGGCGCGCGTCCCCGCCGGCCTCACGCCCACCCACGACGATCTCCTCGTCGATCGCATCCTCGGCGCGCCCGCGCGCGACATCGTGCCGCTCGCCCGCGTCGGCGACGTCTTCGGCGCGCTCGCCGACGCCGAGGTCACGTTCGACGGCGCGAAGGTCGTCGTCTCGGCCGATCCCGTGCTCCCTCGCGCGATCGTCGAAGACGCGCCCGGCGGCGGCTTCGTCGTTCGCATCGAGCGCGATCCGTCGGTCGACGAGATCGTCACCATGGGCGTCGCGCGTTGCGGCGGCGTGCTCCGCCCGCTCGCCGAGACCGAGACCACCGGCGAGTTCCTCGAGAAGCTCCCGCTCACGCGCACGTTCCCCCGCGCGCAGGAGACCGAGCTCGTCACGAAGGTCATCCCCGAGATCGAGAAGAAGCTCTTCGTGATCGTGAAGACGAAGAAGCTCCCGAAGCGCGCGGCCGACGTCCAACCGCGCATCGCGATGGATCTCTCGCCGCACGGTCACACGCTCTCGGTGCTGCCGACGCTCGTCTACGGCGATCCGGCGATGGCGCGCGTCGACGGCGACGACGTGATCGCGCTCGGCAAGCAGGTGCCCGTGCGCAAGCGCGATCAGGAGCGGCTCCTCGTGCAGCGACTCCGCGCGGAGCTCGACCTCGTGCCCGGCAGGCGCGTCGACTTCGACGGCGCCGAGGCGACGCGCTTCGCGGCGAAGCTCCGCGCGTGGCAGAAGAGCTCCGGCGAAGAGAGCGAGGTCTTCGAAGGCCGCCCGCTCCGGCCGCGCCTCGTCATGGGCGACGACGGCGCGTTCGACGTGCTCTTCGAGCACGAAGACGGCGGAGCCGGCGAGGGCGAGGAGGCGAAGCGGCACGCCGACGCGGCCAACGTGATCCGCGCGTGGGCCGACGGCCTCGATCTCGTGCCCCTCGAGGGCGGCGGTTGGGCGCCGCTTCCGATCGACTGGCTCTCGAAGCACGGTCATCGCGTCGCCGATCTGCTCGCCGCGCGCGACGACGCGAAGAAGCTCGCGCCCGCCGCGCTCCCGGATCTCGGCGCGCTGTGCGACGCGCTCGACGTTCCGCGTCCGCTCGGCGTCGAGAAGCTCGCGCCGCTGGCGCGCGACTTCGCCGGCATCCCCGAGGCGCCGCTCCCGAGCGATCTCGACGCGAGCCTGCGGAGCTATCAACGCGTCGGCGTCTCGTGGCTCTCGTTCCTCCGCGAGGCCGAGCTCGGCGCCGTGCTCGCCGACGACATGGGGCTCGGCAAGACGCTCCAGACGCTCTGCGCGGTGAAGGGCAGAGTCCTCGTCGTGTGCCCGAAGAGCGTCGTCTACAACTGGCAGGCGGAGATCGCGCGCTTCCGCCCGTCGCTCCGCACGGCGATCTATCACGGCACCGAGCGCGAGCTCGATCGCGAGGCCGACGTCACGCTCACCACGTACGCGGTTCTCCGCCTCGACGTCTCGCTCTTGGCGAAGGAAGAGTGGGACGCGATCGTCCTCGACGAGGCGCAGGCGATCAAGAACGAGACGAGCCAGACGGCGCGCGCGGCGTTCCAGCTCCGCGGCAAGTTCCGCGTCGCGCTGAGCGGCACGCCGGTCGAGAACCGGCTCGAAGAGCTGTGGAGCGTGATGCACTTCGCAAACCCCGGCCTGCTCGGTGTGCGATCCGACTTCCAGACGCGCTACGCGACGCCGATCGCGAACGGCACCGCCGACGCGGGGCCGCGCCTACGCGCGAAGATCCGTCCGTTCGTGCTCCGCCGCCTGAAGCGCGACGTCCTGCCCGAGCTGCCGCCGCGCACGGAGCAGGTCCTTCACGTCGAGCTCGACGAGGCCGAGCGCAACGTCTACGACGCGGTGCGCGTCGCCACGAAGAAGGAGCTCACGGCGAAGCTCGCACAAGGAGGCGGCGTCCTCGCCGCGCTCGAGGCGCTCTTGCGCCTGCGGCAGGCGTCTTGTCATCCCGCGCTCGTGCCGGGCCAGAGCGCGGAGTCGTCGTCGAAGGTCGAGCGCCTGCTCGAGGCGCTCGAAGAGGCGACCGCCGACGGACACAAGGCGCTCGTCTTCTCGCAGTGGACGAGCCTGCTCGATCTCGTCGAGCCTCACCTCGCGAGCGCGTCGATCCGCTTCACCCGCCTCGACGGCTCGACGCGCGACCGCGGCGCCGTCGTGAGCGACTTCCAGAGCGCCGGCGGCCCCCCCGTCATGCTCGTCTCGCTCAAGGCCGGCGGCACCGGCCTCAACCTGACGGCCGCCGATCACGTCTTCCTCCTCGATCCGTGGTGGAACCCCGCGGTCGAAGATCAAGCCGCCGATCGCGCCCACCGCATCGGCCAAGATCGCCCCGTGATGGTCTATCGCATGGTCGCGAAGGACACGGTCGAAGAGCGCATCTTCGCCCTCCAAGCGAAGAAGCGCGCCCTGGCCGACGTCGCCCTCGGCGACGCCGACCAAGCCGGCGGGATCACGAAAGACGAGCTCCTCGCCCTCCTCGACTGAGTCCAGAAGATTGAAAAGAGAGGCGCGGGGGCGCGGAAGATTTTTTGTCGCGATCTCCCGGCCGACCCGAGCCCCGTAAAATGCGGAGCGACACGCCGCGGCCGGGCATCCGAACAAAGAAAATTCCGCGTCTCCGCGCCTCTCTTCCTCTTCTTCTCTCTCTCGCCTCGACCTCGTCAGATCAAGGGAGCGGGTCGATGAGGCAGCCCTGCGCTTCGGTGAAGCGCGCCGTGCGGACGTTGCCTCCGAAGGAGCTCGTCGCCGTCTTGGCGGCGCGATCGATCGTGATCACCTGGTCGTAGCCCTCCTGGCTGCCGAACGCGAGGCAGTAGTCGTCGCTCTGCTCGACGACGAACGCGCACGAGCACGTCTCCTTCGCGCCGAAGCCGGTGAGGATCTGAAAGACGTTGGCCGGCTTCGCGCGCGCGCGATCGGAGACGCCCACCACCGCGAGCCCGACGAGGAGACCGGAGAAGATGAAGCGACGCATCAGTTACCTCCCTTGTGGGCCATGTCGTCCGCGAGGATGGCCTTCTCGATCATCGGATTCGGATCGAAGATCGGCGTTCGATCGTTGCCGACGCGCGCGATGATCATCTTGCGCGACGGGATGATGAAGATCTTCTGACCCCAGTGCCCTTCGGCCATGTACATGTCGACCGGACCGGCCGAGTAAGAGAACGTATCGGCCGTCGCGGTCGGGCTCGCCGCGTTCAGCCAGAAGGCCGCGCCGTACGAGCCGGCGTTCGGCCGCGGCTGCGCGACCGGCGGCGCCGGGGTGTGCGTGTACGTCACCCAGCTCGAAGGGAGCACGCGCGTCGCGCCGGCCATGCCGTCGTCGAGGTAGAGCTGCCCGAACTTCGCCATGTCGCGGGTCGACATGTAGCAAGCCGAGGAGAAGAGCAGCGTCCCCGAGCGGTCGACCTCGAAGAACGGGCTCTTCATCCCCGCCGGATCGAAGAGCTTCTCCTTCGCCCACGCGCGCATGTCCTTGCCGCCGAGCGCGCCGCGGAGCGCACGCGCGAGGAGGTTCGAGTCGCCGCTCGAGTACTGCCACCGCTGGCCCGCCGGCGCGTCGCGCGGCTGGAGCGCGACGTACTCGCCCATGTCGGCTTCGTCGCCGTAGAGCATGCGGAGCACGTTCGACTCGGTCGGGTCGTTCTCGTACTCCTCGGCCCACTTGAGGCCCGACGACATCCGTACGGCGTGCTCGATCGTCGTGTCGCAGAGCGCCGGATCCGCGCCCGCGGGCGCGGGCATCGTCTTGCATACGCTGTCTTCGAGCTTCAGCAGGCCGTCGGCGATCGCGATGCCGACGAGCGCGCTGCCGACGCTCTTCGAGACCGAGTACGCGATGTGGCGCTTGTTCTCGTCGTAGCCCGCCGCGTACTGCTCGAAGACGATCTTGCCGTCGCGCATGACGACGACGCCTTCGGTCTTCCACGCCCCGCCGAAGAGGACGTCGCGCATGGCGGAGAAGTCGTAGGTGACGGGCGTGACGTCGCCGCCGTCGGGCGCCGGCGCCGGCGCCGCGGGTTCGTCCTTGCTGCAAGAAATCGTGCCCGCAGCGCATGCGATGACGCACGCGAGGGCGAGCTTGGAGAAGCTGCCAACGTTCATGGTCTTGACGATAGCTCACGCGCAGCGCCGCGCCCATGAACGATCGCGGCCGGCCGGTGTAGGCTACGCGCGTGAAGCCGAAGACGCGTCTGCCGAGCCTCTACGTGCAGGTGCTGGCCGCGATCGCGCTGGGCGTCCTCCTCGGCTGGCTCCGGCCCGAGATCGGCGTCGCGATGAAGCCGCTCGGCGACGGGTTCGTGAAGCTCATCAAGATGCTCATCGGCCCGATCGTGTTCACGACGGTCACGGTCGGCATCGCCGGCATGAAAGATCTGAAGAAGGTCGGGCGCGTCGGCGGCAAGGCGGTCCTCTGGTTCGAGCTGATGACGACGATCGCGCTCGTGATCGGCCTCGTGATGGCGCACCTCGTCAAACCCGGCGCGGGCATCCACGCGTCGGTCGACAAGATCGACACGGGCGCGCTCGACAAGACGCTCGCGGCGCCGCGTCCTCACGGGCTCGTCGAGCACGTGCTCGCGATCATCCCCGACAGCTTCGTGGGCGCGTTCGTGCAGGGCGACGTCCTCGCGATCCTCCTGCTCGCGGTGCTGATGGGCACCGCGCTCGCCGGCCTCGGCGAGCGTGGCGCGCCGGTCGTGACGCTCCTCGAGCAATTCGCGACCGCCGTCTTCGCCGTCGTCGGCATCGTGATGCGCCTGGCGCCGATCGGCGCGTTCGGCGCGATGGCGTTCACCATCGGCAAGTACGGCGTGGGCACGCTCGGCAGCCTGGCGAAGATGATGGGCGCGTTCTACGCGACCGCGCTCCTCTTCGTCTTCGTCGTGCTCGGCCTCGTGATGCGCTCGCTCGGGCTCTCGATCGTCCGCCTCTTGAAGTACTTGAAGGAGGAGCTCGTCATCGTCCTCGGGACGTCGTCGTCCGAGTCGGCGCTGCCGCGCCTGATGGGCAAGCTCGAGGCGCTCGGGTGCTCGCCGTCGGTCGTGCGGCTCGTCGTGCCCACCGGCTACTCGTTCAACCTCGACGGCACGGCGATCTATCTCACGATGGCGGCGCTCTTCGTGGCGCAGGCGCTCGACGTGCAGCTCTCGCCGGGCGACGAGATCCGCTTGCTGCTCGTGCTCTTGCTCACGTCGAAGGGCGCCGCCGGGGTGACGGGCAGCGGCTTCGTCACGCTCGCGGCGACGCTGTCCACGACCGGCAGCGTGCCGGTCGCGGGCATCACGCTCTTGCTCGGCATCGATCGCTTCATGTCCGAAGCGCGCGCGCTCACGAACATCATCGGCAACGCGGTGGCGACGATCGTCGTCGCGCGTTGGGAGAAAGAGCTCGACCTCGAGAAGGCGAAGGCGACGCTGAAGGCTTAGTTGTTACACGGGACGTCGACGATCGACTCGCTCATGCCCGCCTTCAGCTTGTGGCGTCCGCACGAGACGACGACGGTGCCGTTGTTGACGCGGCGGAACTGACCGTCGACCTGGACGACGCGGAGCGCGGGATCGACGTGGATGACGCCCATCGGCAGCGGCTCGCGGTTCTGCGTCGTCGCGGGCGCGGGCGCGGCGCCTGCGACCGCG
>JAHBWD010000080.1 GCA_019637175.1 Labilithrix sp.
GCGTCCCTTCGCGGACGAGAGGAGAGAGAGTCGAGATGCTGAGAATTCACTTGGTGATCCGAGAGCTGGTTCGAATGACGGCGGAGACGGCGCGGGAGATCGAGCGGAGCGATCGGCGATTGGCGGCGCAGTACAGGGATGCGCTGGGGAGCGCGGGGCTGAACACCGTGGAGGGGAGCGATCAGCGCGGAGGACGGCGGGGGGCGCACTACTCGATCGCGTTGGGGTCGGCGCGGGAGGCGTGGGAAGCGCTGAACATCGCGGCCGGATGGGGCTTCATCGCGGAACCGACCGAGGAGATTCGGGGGAAGTTCAATCAGGTGATCGGGACGCTCCATCGCGTCGTGCATCCGCGGCGCTGAACGCGTCGGGGGGCGCATGAGCGAGGGCATCCGCGAAGCGCGAGCGTTCGAAGATCCATTTGTGAGCGTCGGGGATGGGGAGCGGGAGGGTCTCCCGCCCGCCCTCGGATGAGCGACGTGATTCGCGCAGTGCGGGCTTCGAGGATCCATTTGTGAGCGGCGGCGCTGGGGAGTGGGAGGGTCTCCCGCCCGCGCTGGAGCAGCGATCACGCTGCAGGTTGGAAGGCGCCAGCAGAGCGCCGCCTGGGGCCCCACGAAGTGGGGGGGCGGCGCCGCGATCACCTCGCAGGTTGCTGGGCAGCGACCAGCGGGCGGGAGGCCCTCCCGCTCCCCAGCGCCGCCCGTGTCACGGCGCGGGGCGGCGCCGCGATCACGGTCAGGCAGCCAGCGGGCGGGAGGCCCTCCCGCTCCCCAGCCCCGCCCTTGTATTCAGCCGGCCCATGTGGCGCCGACGCGCCGCCGCAGCGCCGTCGCCTCGGGCGTGAGCGCGTAGCGCACGACGTCGCCCGCGAACGGGTGATCGAGCACCGCGCCGAGCGACTGCCGGCCCGGCGCCTCCGTCGCCTGGAGAAAGGCTCCGTCGAGGCCGCGGAGCTCGTCGATCGTCGCGAGGACGTCGCCCGTGAGCAGGTAGGCGATCCGCAGCTCCGCGCGCGCGAGCGCGCCGATCAAGACGTCGATGCCGATGAGGCGGCCCTGCGGCGCGTTCATCATCGGGATCAGCTTCTCGAGGTTCTGCTTCTGCTTGCGCGAGATCTCTTTGACGATGGTCGGCTCGTACTGGAGAACGAGCTTGAGCGAGAGGACGTCGACGTCGTCCTTGCCGTACGCCGGGTTCACCGCGCGCGCCGCCGCGATGAGCATCGCCTCGATGTGAGGCGGCGGCAGCTCCTCGAGCCAGGGCACGTTGAGCGCCACGCGCGCGAGCGCGCGACCGATCGACGCGAGCTGCGTCGGCTCGGGCAGCTCGGTGAGCGCCTTCGGGACCACCACCCAGAGCGCGTCTTGCGCGAGGACGCGCGTGCGCGACACGTTCGGCGTGATGACGAGCTCGATGTCCGTCAAACCGAGCGACTTCGCGAGGCGATCGAGGAGCGCGCGCGTCGGGTTGCCGCTTCGCTTGCCGACGCGATCGCGCGAGGTGACGCCGATCTCGCTGATGTCGGCGCGCAAGAGCTTCGACTCGATGCCCGAGACGGCCTGCGCGATGTCGAGCAACAGGTGCCGCCCCTCGAGCGGAACGACGTGGCCGACGAGCGTGGCGCGGTCGAGCGCCACGTGGTGCGCGTCGAACGCCGCGAGGCGGCGCGAGCGAAGCCACCCGTGACGGCCCTCGTCGAGCTCGCCCGCGATCGCCCGGAGCTCGCTCACCACGATCGCTTCTTCCTGGCGCCGCTCGGCGTTGAGCGCGCGCTCGAGCAGCTCGAGCGCCGCCGCCGGATCCGAGATCGCGACGAGCGGCTGCGACGTCGGATGGAGCATCGACATCACGGTCTTCGACGCCTCGTCGTGGGCGCCGAGACGCGAGTACGCCTTCGCGAGCTCGAAGCGCGACTCGTGCAGCTTCGGGTCCATCTGGACCGCGCGCGAGAGGTGCTGCACGCCGTCGCGCAGCCGATTGAGCTGCTCGACCTCGATGTGACCGAGCGTCGCGAACCATCGCGCGTCCTGGCTGCCGAGCTGCTGCCCTCGACCGATCACCGCGGCGAGCGCGCGTGCGTAGGAGACCGCGTCGATCCCGCCGGGCGCCTGCGCCGAGCGGAAGAAGCGCCCGAGGCGCGCGAACGCGCGCGGGTGATCGGGCGCGCTGGCCACGGCGTCGACGAGCGCCTTCTCCGCCTGCGCGAGATCCTTCAGACCGACGCGGATGTCGGCGAGCTCGATCAAGATGTCGCACTTGACGTGGCGATCCTTCTCCACGTGCGCGAGGCGCTCGAGCAGGCTCGCGATCTCGAGCTTCGCCGGCGTCTTCGCCTGCGGCATCCCGCTCTCGTCGGGCTCGTTCTGCTTCGCCGCCAGGCGATGAATGAGCGCGCGGATCGCTCGCGGGTTGTCGTCTTCGATCGAGAGCGCCTTGCGCAGCGCGCGCTCGGCGTCCGCGGGGCGCGCGAGGATCTTCTCGTAGACGCTCGCGAGGGCGAACAGCGCCGTGATGCGCGGACCGGCCTCCTTGCCGCGGGCGACGACCTCCTCGAGCGTCTCCACCGCCTCGGGCCACGCGCGCTGGGCGATGAAGAGCTCGGAGAGCGTCAGGAGCGAAGGCACGTGATCGGGCGCTGCTTCGCGCACCTTGCGCATCGCCTCGATCGCGACGCCGACGTCGCCGATCTCGTCGCGCGCCACGCGCGCGATCTCCGAGCCGAGCAGCACCACGGCGTCCTTCGAGCTCGTGCGGGCGAGCGCGTTGCGGAAGACGTCGACGAGGCGCTCGCCGCGGTGCTGCGTCGTGCGCACCTGGGAGAGGCGCGTGGCGGCGACCGTCGAGCTCGGGTCCGAGTCGAGGGCCTTCTCGAGGAGCTGCGCCGCGCGCTCCGTGCGCTCGCCCATCGGTCCGAGCGCTTCGTCGGGGGCGTCGCTGAGCAGGAGATTGGCGGCGTCGACGAGGTACTTCGCGCGCACCTTCGGCTGCACCGAGAGATCCGCGAGCGAGATCGCGGCGGCGGCGGCGCCGCTCGCGTCGCCGAGGCGGTTCGCGAGGCGCGCGAGCGAGGTCGCCGCGCTCACGCTGAGCGGATCGAGCGACAGCACCTCGCGGAGGCGCTCGAGCGCCTCCCGCGCCGACGTGAGGCTCGAGTCGCGATCGGCCGTCTCCGTCGCGTGCTGCTCGAGGAGCAGCGCGAGGCGCAGCTCGGTGGCGAGGCGCGTGCCTTCGTCTTGCGCGAGCGCGGAGAGCGAGCGGAGCGCCGCGATCGCCGCGCGACGCGCCCCCGGATCGCCCTTGCGCGCCGACGGCAACGTCAGACGAACGGCGGCCTCGAGGCCGGAGGGATCGGTGGGATCGAGCTCGAGGATGCGCGTATACGTCGCGACGGACTCGCCCGTTCCCAGCCGCCACGCCTCGAGCGCCGCGAGATCCCAGAGTGCGCCGAGGCGCGCGCGCACGTCGGTGAATCCTTCGTGGGCCGCCTTGAGGGCGCGCGCGAGTGGCGGGTACGCCGTTCCTTTGCGCGCGATCGCCTCGAGCTGACGGAGCGCGCCGACGTGACGCGGATCGGCCTCGACGATCGTCTCGAGGAGGCGCGTCGCGCGCGGGAGATCCTTGTCCGAGGCCACGAGCAGCGAGGCGAGCTGGAAGGAGAACGCCTGCGCCTGCGCCGGGGTCGCCGCCTTCTCCGCGCGCTGCGCGAGCTGCGCGATCAGATCGTCCCACGCCTGCGTGCCGAGCATCCGCGGCCCGGGCGCGCCGGCGGTCGTGACCACGCGTCGCGCGAGCACGCGCAGGAGCCGATCGGCGATCATCTCGTCTTCCGGCGTCTCCGCGAGCGCGCGGGCGTAGAGCGACGCCGCGCTCACGTCGTTGTCGAGGCGCAGCTCGTCGATCTCTCCGGCGTGCGTCAGGTGGCGGGCGCGCTCCTGGGGCGTGATGGCGTCGGTCGCGAGCTGCTCGATCGCGACGCGGAGCGCGCGGGCGTCGCCCGCGGCCTCGAGCACGCGCGCGATCTCCTCCGGCGGGACCGGGTGGATCGGATCGACGCGGCGCGCCTGCTGGAGCGACTCGACTGCGTCCTTCGGCGAACGCAGACGCGCGTCTTGGATGTGCGCGAGCGCGAGCCAGAGCGCGATCTTGTCGCGCGTCGTCACGGCGATGTCGATGCGCGCGCGCAGCGACGTCGCCGCTTGCTCCCAACGCCCGGCCTCTTCCTGCAGGCGCGTCTCGAGCGTGCGCGCGGCGACGTGCTGCGGATCCTGCTCGAGGACCTCTTGCACGAGCGCGACGGCGCGCGGCGGATCGACGCGAGAGAGCACCTGCGCCGATCGCACGCGGAGCGCGAGGACGTCGACGCCGTCTTCGGCGAGCTTGGCCTCGTCGGCGAGCGCCTTCGAGAGCGCGCGATCGTCGCCGATGCGCCCCGCGGTGCGCTCGAGGCCGAGGACGGCGCCGCGTCGGCCCGGCTCGAGGCGCAGGATCTCCTCGTAGGTGCGCGCGGCGCGCAGCGGATCGCCGACGAGCTCCTCCCAGATCATCGCGACCTTCTCGAGGTAGGCGATGCGCCGCCCCGGGTCGCGCGTCGCCTGCGCCGCCTGGGCGTAGAGCTCGATGAGCGCGCGCACCTCGCGGTCGAACGTCTCCGTCGGCGCCGGCGACATCAGGCGCGAGAGCTGATCGAGGATCTCCGAGTCGCCGGGCGCCGCGACCCACGCCGCGCGCAGATGGCGGAGAGCCTCGTCGTGACGTCCGAGGTTCTCCGCGAGCTGCGCCGCGCGGGCGAGAGCGCGCGCGCGCTTCGTGCCGTCTTCGGCGCGCTGCGCCTCGTTGTGCCAGAGCGCGATGCGCTCGTCGTCTTTCCCCGCGGCCGAGAGGAGACGGTCGAGCTCCTCGACGAGCGTCGGATCTTCGGCGTCGAGCGCGAGCGCGCGCTCGATGTCGCCGATCGCGTTCTCCATGTTGCCGAGGCGCTCTTCGATGCTCGAGAGGCGACGCAGCTCGTAGACCAAGGCGCTCGCGTCGGTGAAGAAGCGGAGCCGCGCGCGTCGCGATCGCGCGGCCTCGGGCCACTGCGCCGACGCTTCGTAGAGGCGCACCAGATCGTCGAGCACGCGCCGATCGACCGAAGGCGTCGTCGGGGCGCGCGCGGCGGCGCGCTCGAGCAGCCCGACGGCGCGCGCTTCGTCGCCGAGCAGCGTGTGGGTGATGCACGCGGCGTCGAGCTCGAGGCGGGCGCAGCGCGCCGAGCTCTGTTCGAGCCTCGCCTCGTCGGCGAGCAGCGCCGCGAGCCTCGCGGAGTCGTGGTGCGCCGCGGCGTGCATCGTGAACGCGTCGCGCACCGATCCGACGCTCCCGTCGAGGCGGATCGCGCGCTCGTACGCGCCGCGCGCGGCGTCGACGCGGCCGAGGCGAAGCTCGAGGATGCGCGCGCGCTCGACGTGGAGCCACGCCGCGAGGTTCGGCTGCGCGGCGAAGGCGTCCGACATCCGGCCGAGGTGCGCGACGAGATCTTCCCACGCGTCTTCGTCGTTCGCCGAGACGCGGCGGACGAGATCGGCCTCGAGCCCCTTCAGCGCGGCGGCGTGGTGAGGCGCGCGGCCGAGCGCGAGCTCCCACGCCTCGCGCGCGTCGTCGGAGCGATCGCCGGCTTCGAGGAGGCGCGCGCGCTCGGCGAGCAGCTCGACCGCGGCCGACTCGCTCGACGCGATCGCGAGCTCACGCTCGAGGTGACGCAACATCGGGACGAGCTGCGTGCGCGAGTGCAAGCGCCGGCGGAGGATCGCGTGCGCCGCCGCGCCGTCGGCGTCGACCTTGAGCGCGGCCTCGGCCTCGCCGTTGACCTTCGCGTCTTCGGCGATCGTCTCGTGGACGATCGCGAGCTCGACGTGGACGCGCGAGAGGCCCACGGTGTCGTCCGACGACTCGAGGCGCTCGGCGCGCGCGCTCAGCAGCTCGACGAGCGCCGATCCCTCGGCCGACGTGAGAGGCGCGGGCACCTGCGCCGGCCGGACGTCGGCGGGAGGGGAGACCGGCGGCGCCTTGCTCCCTCCGGTCTGATCGCGAGGCAAGGGCGGCGGCCGGCGCGACGGCGACGTCGACGTCGCGGGCGCCGCCTTCGCGTCGTCGGGCGGGGGCTTCGATCGACCGGGCCGGTTCGACGGCAGCGGCGGTGGTCGGAACGACGACGCCGTGTCTTCGCGATCGGCGAAGCCGCTCCGCGCCGGCAACGGCGGCGGCGGCACGCTCGCGCGCGCCGAGCTCGGCGGAAGCACGGGGGGCGGCCCCGATCCGGTCGCGCCGGGCAGCGGCGGCGGCAGCGAGCGCGGCGGCACCCGCGGGACCTCGCTCTCGAGGTTCTCCGAGCCCAGATCCCACGGCGTCGGAATGTGGAGCGAGGGCTTCGCGTCGGGCTTGGCGTCGCCTTGCGCCTCGGCCGCCTTCTCTTTGTCCTTCGCGGCTTCCTTCAGCGTCTCGCGCTGCGCGTCGATCGACCAGTTCTCTCCCGTCATCGCGAGGAGCTTGTCGACCGATCCCGCCTCTCCGTCTTCGAAGTCGACCTCGATGCCGTCGGTCACGTCTTCGGTGCTCGCGGGGATCGCCTCGACGTCCTCGAGATCGACGGAGACGAACGAGCTGCGCGCGGCGTCGTTCTTGCTGGTCGGGGCGTCTTCGCGAGGGATCTCGCGCGGCTTGCTGTCGGCGGGCGCTCGCGAAGCCGCGCCCGGCGGCGGGGCGGGTTTCGCGCCGTCCGCGGCGGGGCGTGAAGGTCCGCGGCCTTCGCCTTCCATGCGGTGATGGTCGCACGTTCAGCGCGGATCGCGGACGATTTTCGGCGCCTGATGCCCTACTTACACGACGAGGCGGCCCCGTTCGACGTGCAGCCGTTCGGGCAGAGGAACAGCTCGATCTGGGCGCCGTTCTGGCACCGCACCCTGAGGTTGGCGTTCTGCGCCGCCCAGCCGGGCATGTCGCGGCCGCAGTAGATCCCGGCGGGCTTGCCCGGGCACTCGTCGCATTGATCGGGCGAGCCGTTGCGCATGCGGATGCATCCGGATCCTGCGCTGCACGGGCGCACCTCGGCGACGCCGCCGTCTCTGCACGTGATGAGCTCGTGGTTGTCGCCCGGCCACACGATCTGGTTGCCGGGGCAGTACCTGCCGTCGACCTTCGACTTGCACGCGTTCACGAACGCGGGCTCGGCGTCGCGGTTCTGCGCGTCGCTGCCGGAGTCGACGCCCGCGTCGATCGGCCCGCCCTCCTCCGCGGGGAGCGTCGCCGCGTCGGCGCCTGCGTCTTCCGGAGGAGGCACGTCGACGAAGTCGATGAGAAATGTGCATCCTGCAAGCATCGAGGCCGCGGCGAGGGCGAGCCCGTTCGCGACCCGTAGCCACCGGCGCATCACGCCGAATCGTAGCATCCCGGCGTCAGAAGGGCCGCCCGCCCATCGTCTTCTCGACCATCGGCAGGAGATCGCCGCACGCGGACGGGTCGAGCGCCTTGTCTTCCTTGGGATCGGCGGCGACGTCGAAGCAGTTCCACGCGCGATCGCCCTGGTGGGCGATGAGCTTCTTCGTGCCCCGGATGGCGCCCCAGTTCTTGAAGGCGCACGCCCAGAGCTCGCTGCAGTTGGTCATCACGACCGAGGTCTCGACCGGAGAGCCGCCGCGCAGCAGGCTGTGACCGGGCACGCGCGCCTTGAGCTGCGCGATCTCCGGCGCGTCCCAGAGCCCCAGCAGATCCATCACGGTGGGGAAGACGTCGAGGTGCGTGATCGGCGTCGTATGGAGCGAGCGCAGGCTCGCCTCTTCGTCTTCGGTGAGCGTTCCCCGTGGGGCCGAGACCCAGAAGGGGATGCGGATCTCGGGGTCGTAGAGCGTGCCCGTGTGACCGACCGCGCCCTTCTCCCGCATCTGCTCGCCGTGATCCGACACGTACACGACGACCGTGCGATCGGCGTCGGGCCGCTTGCGCACGCCCTCGAGGAAGCGCCCGAGCGCCTTGTCCTGCATGTAGATCGAGTCCTGATAGCGGTTCAGGATCTCGTTCTCCCAGCCGGGCCCGGTCGCCTCTTCCTGCGGCGTGAAGGGCATGTCGTCGGGATCGATCTTGTACGGGAAGTGCGTGTTCGACAGGTGCACGACCGCGAGGTACGGCTCCGCGAGCGCCTGCATGTCGTCGAGCGCGCGATCGACGAGCTTGCCGTCGTCGGCGCCCGTCTCGTAGGTCGCCTCGGGCTCGATCATCGTGGCGCTGACGTGGCGCGTCCACGGCGAGCCCTCGAGCCACGTGCCGGAGTTGCCGAACAGGAGGTTCTGCGAGGTGTAGTACGCGCTCTCGAGCCCCGCCGCGTGCGTGTACTCCCAGAGGAGCGGCTGCGAGTGGAGCAGCGCGCGCTTCTCCGTGGGCAAGAGGCCGCTCCACATGACGGCGAGCGAGATCGCCGTCGTCGAGTCGAGCGCACGCATCTGCGTGAGCGCGATCCGATCCTTGGCGGCCTCGTTCGAGAACGGCGTCCACTTGCAGTCTTCGGCGTAGTCCTGACAGACCGAGTGCGCGCGGACGGACTCGGTGATCACCATCACCACGTTGCGCCGTCGCGACGGCTTCGCGACGATCTTGGGCACGGGCTCCGGCGTGCGCGGCCCGGGGTGCACGCGCTCGACGGTCTCGTTGTGATCCCAGCGCGCGCGCGCGAGCTGGCCCATCGCCGAGACGTACATCACGTCCGGGGGCTGCCCCTGCTCGGCGCCGCGCTCGGGCGAGACGAACGCGGCGAGCAAGAGCGCGACGATCGCGAGATCGAGGCAGAGCCAACCGCGCTTGCGGCTCCGCATGGGCGCGAGCCTGGCGCCGAACGCGGGGATCGCGATCGCGAGCCCGAGGCACGGAAGGAGCGCGCGCGCGAACGTCCACCGATCGAACCAGAGCTGCTGGCCGATGCTCGGGAGGAACGAGGTGCCCACGAGCACCGCGCGATGGTTCACGTACGCCTGGTAGCGCTGGAACGTATAGATCTGCCCGCCGACCGCGAGCAGCGCGACGACGACGAGCGCGACGCGGACGGGCCAGCGCGCGGCGCCCCGCGTACGGGTCGCGACCGCGACGAGGCTCGACCACAAGACGAGGCCGACCACGACGCTCAGCCCATAGAAGAGGAGGTCGCGTCCGTCGAAGCCGAGCAGGCGCGGGTGCCGCTTGGCGAGATCGACCCCGACGATCGTCAGCGTGGGAACGACGAGCAGCGCGCGCCCGAGCCACCTCCGGAGGCGCGCGGCCGCACGCGGAGAGAGCCTCGCGCCCGCGCGGCGGACGGCGGCGGAAGGTTCGCTCGGCCCGTCCGTCTGCGGGGGCGCGTTGGGAGGGGCGATCGGCTGAGTCACGAACGGCCCAACCATACACGAAAAAGGCGGCAAAATAGGCGTGCCTACACCTTCTTGCGTTCATTCGTATGTCTGTATATATAGAAGGGGTGTTGGATACGGCGGTCGCCCAGCAGCCCCGATGGGAGCTCTACCGTGTGCTCGCCGAGCCGGTGCGCCTGCGCCTGCTCGCGCTCGCGGCCGAAGAAGAGCTCGCCATCGGCGAGCTCGCGGGCCTGCTCGGCGAGAGCCAGCCGAACGTCTCGCGCCACGTGACGCCCCTCAAGCAAGCGGGCCTCGTGCTCGTGCGCCGCGAAGGCACCCGCGCGCTCGTGCGCATCGCCGAGGCCGCCGCCGCCGATCCGGTGATCGCCGACGCGCTGGCGAGCGGTCGATCCCTCTGCGAGGCCGAAGGCAGCCTCGCGCGCATCCGCGAGGTGCTCCGCGAGCGCGACGAGGTCGCGCGCGAGTTCTTCGCTCGGGATCGCGCGAGCGCTCGCGAAGCGCCCGAGCCCGCGGGCGCGACGGGCGCGTACCTCGCCGCGCTCGCGCGCCTGCTCCCCGATCGGCGCCTCGCGGTCGACGCGGGCACGGGCGACGGCGGGCTGCTCGACGTGCTCGCGCCTTCGTTCGAGCGCGTCGTCGCGGTCGATCGCTCCGGCGTCCAGCTCGAGAAGGCGCGCGCGCGCGTCGCGCGTCGCGGCTTCGCCAACGTCACGCTGCTGAAGAGCGAGCTCGACGCGCCCGAGCTGCGCGAGCAGGTCGGGAAGGGCGGCGCCGACGTCGTCATCGCTTCGCGCCTCTTGCATCACGCGCCTCGCCCGGTGGATCTCGTGAGGCAGCTCGCGCTCCTCGCGCGCAAGGGAAGCGCCCAGCCGTCTGCGGCTGGGCGAAGGGAGGCCGCCGCAGGCGGAGCGATCCTGATCATCGACTACGCGCGCCACGACGACGAGTCGATGCGCGACGAGGCCGATCTCTGGCTCGGCTTCGATCCCGCCGAGCTCCGCCGCTTCGCCCGCGAGGCCGATCTCGGCGATCCCGAGGTGTTCCGCTTGCCCTCCGCGCTCTGCGGAGGCGGGAAAGACAGCCACCTGCCCTGGCAGGTGCTCGTTGCACGACGAAAGTAGAGAGAAGGAGTCACGATCATGGCTGAAAACTTCAAGGTCAAGGACATCAAGCTCGCCGAGTGGGGCCGCAAGGAGATCGCGATCGCCGAGAGCGAGATGCCGGGCCTCATGGCGCTCCGCAAGGAGTACGGCGCGTCGAAGCCGCTCAAGGGCGCGCGCATCGCGGGCTGCCTCCACATGACGATCCAGACGGCCGTGCTCATCGAGACGCTCACGGAGCTCGGCGCCGAGGTCACCTGGACGAGCTGCAACATCTTCTCGACGCAGGATCACGCCGCCGCCGCGATCGCGAAGACGGGCGTGCCGGTCTTCGCCTGGAAGGGCATGACCGAGCCGGAGTACGAGGAGTGCATCGAGGCCCAGCTCAAGGCCTTCAAGGGCGGCAAGGGCCCGAACATGATCCTCGACGACGGCGGCGATCTCACGGTCATCGCCCACGAGAAGCACCCGGAGCTGTTCACCGGCTCGGATCCGATCCGCGGCCTCTCGGAGGAGACGACCACGGGCGTTCACCGCCTCTACGAGATGGCGAAGAAGGGCACCCTCAAGGTCCCCGCGATGAACGTGAACGACTCGGTCACGAAGTCGAAGTTCGACAACCTCTACGGCTGCCGCGAGTCGCTCGGCGACGGCCTCAAGCGCGCGACCGGCGTCATGTTCGCGGGCAAGGTCGCGGTCGTCGCGGGCTACGGCGACGTCGGCAAGGGCTGCTGCCAGGCGCTCAAGGGCCTCGGCGCGCGCGTCCTCGTCACCGAGATCGATCCGATCTGCGCGCTGCAGGCGGCGATGGAGGGCTACGAGGTCACGACGATGGAGGAGGGCGCCCCCCAGGCCGACATCATCGTCACCGCGACCGGCTGCTCGGGCATCGTCCGCGCCGAGCACATGAAGGCGATGAAGGACCAGGCCATCCTCTGCAACATCGGCCACTTCGACTGCGAGATCGACGTCGCCTGGCTCGAGAAGAACCCCGAGATCAAGGAAGAGAACGTCAAGCCGCAGGTCGACCAGTTCATCTTCCCCGACGGCAAGCGCCTCACGCTCCTCGCGCGCGGCCGCCTCGTGAACCTCGGCTGCGCCAACGGCCACCCGTCGTTCGTGATGAGCTCGTCGTTCTCGAACCAGACGATCGCGCAGATCGAGCTCTGGCAGAACTCGGCGAAGTACGAGAAGAAGGTCTACACCCTGCCGAAGAAGCTCGACGAGAAGGTCGCCGCGCTCCACCTCGGCAAGCTCGGCGTGAAGCTCACGACGCTCACGAAGGAGCAGGCGGAGTACCTCGGCGTGTCGGTCGAGGGGCCGTTCAAGCCCGAGCACTACCGCTACTGAATCGACGCCTATGACGAGCGAGGGGCCGAGGGCGCGAAGCCTTCGGCCCTTCGTCATTTCACTGCTGGAAGCAGTAGAGGCGATGCTCGGTGGTGCACGGACGAAGGCCGGTCGTCTGTTGCCACGCGGCGGTGACGGCGTGGGGATCGCCGAACGCGCCGTCGAGGACGGTCATCGACCACGGGTCGCTCACCGTCCCGCAAAAGCCGCCGGGGCCATTGTAGATGCCGGTCCACACGAGATCGCCCGCGGGCACGAGGCCGCCGTCGGCGGTGAGCTCGAGGGCCGCCTTCGGCGCGACGTTCATCGGGTTGTCCTCGAACGCGAGGTGTCCGTCGACGCGCATCCAGCTCGCGCCTCCGCCGTCGGCGAGGCGCAGCGCCGGATGTCCGACGGCGCCGCCGCCGACGTGCACGTAGGCGACGAACGTTCCGGCCAGGTCGTTGCGCTTCGCTTCGTCATCGCAGATCGCGTCGGCGCCGGCCCGGCCGCCGAAGGCGCCCGTGTGCCTCGTCTCGGTGACGAAGACGACCTTGTGGCGCGCGGCGTCCGCACCCGCGTCTGCGTCGCCGCTCGCGACGTCGGCGCTCGCGTCGACGTCGCCCTCCGCCGCCTCGCCGCCGTCGATCCGCGACGGAAGGGGCTCGCCGTCTTCGACGCCGAGGAGGGTGCCGCACGCCGTGACGATCGCCAGCGGCGCGAGCGTCATCGCTGCCTGGATCGCGCGGAGGCGCATCGGCTCAGTTTATCGCGAATCGATGTATATGCATCGATTCTTCAGGGTACGTCCTTCTTCGCCGCGTTCGCGAGATCACGCGCCCACGTGCGAAGGCGTGTCTCGTCGGGCCCCTCGAGCATGATGCGGAGCTTCGGCTCGGTGCCGCTCCAGCGGACGAGCACGCGACCGTCGGCGCCGAGCGCGTCTTTGACCTTCGCCGTGCCGAGCGAGAGGTTGCGCATCTGCTCGAGCGGCTGACGCGCGCGAAGCGTGACGTTCTCGAGGACCTGCGGCACGCGCTCCATCGCCTCCTTCGCGAGCTCGGAGAGCGGGCGCCCCGTGCGCACCACGATCGCGAGCACCTGGAGCGCGGCGACGATGCCGTCGCCCGTCGACGCGTGGTCGAGGAAGATGAGGTGCCCCGACTGCTCGCCGCCGAGGTTGTAGCCGTTCTTGCGCATCGCATCGACGACGTAGCGGTCGCCCACCTGCGTGCGAACGAGCTTGCCGCCCTTCCTCTGGATCGCGCGCTCGAGCCCGAGGTTGCTCATCACCGTGGCGACCAGCGTGCGCTTGGCGAGCTGCCCGTCGTCGAGCATGCGGCCCGCGCACATCGCCATGACGACGTCGCCGTCGACGATCTGCCCTTTCTCGTCGATGACGATCAGGCGATCGGCGTCGCCGTCGAGGGCGATGCCCATCTGCGCGCCGCGCTTGACGACCTCGGCGCGCACGTTGTCGGGCGCGAGCGCTCCGGCGTCTTTGTTGATGTTGGTGCCCGTGGGCTTGACGCCGATCGAGGTGACGTTCGCGCCGAGCTCGCTGAAGACGATCGGCGCGACCTTGTAGGCGGCGCCGTGGGCGGCGTCGACGACGACGCGCACGTTGTCGAGCGTGAGGCCGCGGGGGAAGGTCGCCTTCGCGAAGACGACGTAGCGGCCGCCGGCGTCGTCGAGCCGCGAGGCCTTGCCGATCCCCGGGCCCGTCGGGCGCGGCCCGAGCAGCGACGCGTCGGCCATCAGGCGCTCGATCTCGGCCTCCATCTCGTCGGCGAGCTTGAAGCCGTCGTCGCCGAAGATCTTGATGCCGTTGTCTTGGTACGGGTTGTGGCTCGCGCTGATCACGATCCCCGCGTCGGCGCGCATGCTCACCGTGAGCTGCGCGACCGCCGGCGTCGGCAGCGGGCCGCACAGGATGACGCGCGCGCCCATCGAGCAGATGCCGGCCGCGATCGCCTGCTCGATCATGTAGCCCGACAGACGCGTGTCCTTGCCGATGAGGATGCGCGGCGTGTGCGCCTTGTTCCGGCCGGCCACGAACGCGACCGCCTTGCCGAGCGCGAGCGCGAGCTCCGGCGTCATCGGCGCTTCGTTGGCCATGCCGCGGATGCCGTCGGTGCCGAAGAGCTGGCGCTTGACCTCGACCTTGACCCTCTCCGGTCCGTCGGCCTTGGCCTTCTCGACCTTGATCTTGCCGTTCGCTTTCATCTTCGGCTTGGCCTTCGAGCCGTGCTTCTTCGTTGCGGCGACGTCTGCCATTTCTCTCCTCAGTCCCTGAAGTTCACGAACGAGAGCTCGATGCCGAGGTCGAGGCCTCGCACGAGCTGGATCGCTTTCTGAAGATCGTCTTTGTTCTTCCCCGTCACGCGGACCTGCGCGTCTTGGATCGCGCCCTGCACCTTGAGCTTCGCGTCTTTGATCGCGGTGACGATCTTCCGCGCCGGCTCGGACTCGATGCCCTCCTTCACCTTGACGAGGATCTTCGAGCCGCCCTTGCTCGTCGTCTCGGGGTCGCCGACGTCGAGGAACTTGAGGCTGACCTTGCGCCTGACCATCTTCTCCTGGAGGACGCCGAGCGCGGCCTTGGCGCGCTCCTCGCTCGACGCGCGGATGGAGATCCCCGCCTCGTTCTTCTCGACCAGCGTCTCGGTGTCCTTGAAGTCGTAGCGCTGCCCGATCTCCTTTTGAGATTGGTTCAGCGCGTTGTCGACCTCATTCCACTGGACCTTCGAAACGATGTCGAAGCTCGGCATTCGCCCCTCCGCCAGAAAGGACGGCAGGATACCGAGAGGACGCGGGCGGATCGAGCGTCATGTCGGCTGCGATCAGCGGCGTCAGGCGGGGACGTCGAGGAACACCACACAGCCCTTGCCCGGGAGGTTCCGCACGCCGATCGCGCCGCCGTGGGCGTCGACCGCCTGCTTCGCGATGGCGAGCCCCAGCCCGAAGCCGCTGCGATCGTCGCCGACCTGGACGAACGGGGCGAAGGCCTTCTCGATCCGGCCTTCGGGCCAGCCCCCGCAGCCGTCTTCGACCTCGATCTTCGCGCGGCGCTCGGCGACGGAGCCGCGGATGTCGACGTGGCCGCCGGGGGGCGTGAACTTCACCGCGTTGCGGACCAGGTTCGTGAGCGCGGAGTGGAGGAGGCGTACGTCGACCGAAACGTGGTCGTCGTTCGTCGCGTGGAGGCGGAGATCGACCCTCTTCGTGTCGGCCTCGGGGCTCGCGTCGGCCTTCGCCGCCTCGAGCAGCGCGCGCATCGTCGTGGGCTCGAGGCGCGCCTCGACGACCGCGCCGATACGCGCGATCCGGAGCGTGCGATCGATGAGATCGTGCATGCGCCCGAGCCCACGCAGCGCGAACGCGACGAGGCGCACGTCGAGCTCTCCGCGGTCCTTCAAGAGCGTGGTCGCGGTGAGCGCCGCGTTCAGCGGGTTTCGCAGCTCGTGGGCGACGAACGCGAAGTGCTCGTTCATCTGCCGCTGGAGCTCGGCGTCGCGCTGCTTCTGGTACTCGGTGACGGCCTCGGCGATCCCGGTGAACGTGCACTCGAGCAGCGTCTCGCGCGCCGCCGTCGTGATCACCACACCGGCCGCGGCTGCCTCCTCGACGATGCAGTCGCGCAGCGCGCCGTACTCGCGCACGACGGCGCCGAGGCTGAAGCCCAGCGCGAAGCGCTGCACGCCGTGGCGCGCGGCGGTCTCGCTCGTCTCCGGGCCTTCGTGGCGCTGGAGCGCTTCGACGATCTCCGCGAGGAACGTCGGGACGTGGTCGACGAGCTCGAGCCGCGGCAGCACGGCGGGGTGGAGCGTGCCGTGGACCCGCTCGGCCCACTTCTTGACGATCTCATCCTGGCGCGCAGACACGAAGCCGGCGAGGTCCATGCTCCGAGGCTTCGTACGCGCGGTGGGCGTCGACAAGCGCGACGCCGAAAATTCAGAGCGCGACGGGCGGATCTTCGGGCAAGCCGAGCAGCGCCGCGCGCGCCTGTCCTACGAGGTAGAGCGATCCGCAGACGACGATCGGGCCGCCCTCCGCGCGAGCGCGCGCCTCGCGCAGCGCTTCCGCGAGGGACGGCGCGACCGTGCCCGGCGCGTGACGCGCGAGCTCGGCGGGATCGGTCGCCGCGCGACCGCGCGGCGCGACGTAGATGCGAGGGCAGGGGAGCGCGGCGAGGACGTCGAGCATCTCGCGCCACGCTTTGTCGGCGAGGGCGCCGAAGACGACCGCGCCGGGCGCTTCGTCGATCGAGAGCGCCTGGATCAGCGCGCGCGCGCCGTCGGGGTTGTGCGCGCCGTCGAGGATGAACCTGTGTCCCTCGCTCTCGATCTCCTCGAAGCGGCCGGGCCACGTCGCGCGCGCGAGGCCCTCGCGCCGCGCGGCCTCGGGGATCGCGAGCTCGCGCGCGACGCGCATCGCGATGCGCGCGTTGTCTTGCTGGTAGGGCGCGTGCTTGCCGTCGGGCGCGGCGACCGCGTCGGGATCGTCGCCGAGCAGGATCGGGAGCGCGCCGGCCGCGAGCGCGACCTCGAGCGCCGCGGCGCGCACGCTCTCCGTCATCGGCCCGAGCACGAACGTCGAGCCCTCCTTCGCGATCCCGGCCTTCTCGCGCGCGATCTCCTCGAGCGTGCCGCCGAGTCGATCCATGTGATCGAGCGCGACGCGCGTGATCGCGGCGACCTTCGGCGGAGGAACGACGTTGGTGGCGTCGAGGCGCCCGCCGATGCCGACCTCGACGACGGCGAGATCGACCCCGTGGTCGCGGAACGCGAGGAAGGCCGCGAGCGTCGCGGTTTCGAAGAACGAGAGATCGGGGCCGATCGCGAGCGCGCGATCGAGGACGTCGCCGAGCGCCTCGTCGGAGAGCGGCTCGCCGTCGATCCGGATCCGCTCGGCGAACCGGCACAGATGAGGCGACGTGTAGAGGCCCGTCTTCCTGCCCGCGGCGCGGGCCATCGACTCGATCATCGCGCACGTCGAGCCCTTGCCGTTCGTGCCCGCGACGTGCGCGACGGCGAACGCTTGCTCGGGGTTGCGCGCACGCGTGCATGCTGCACGCATCGCGTCGAGCCCCAGGCGCATGCCGAGGGGCACGCGCGCGTAGAGCGCCTCGAGCGACTGGGTCAGCGCCGAGCGGGTCGCGCGCTCGAGGGCCGCCGAGAGCGCGTCGTCGCCTCCCGCGCCCTCAGGCGTCATGCGCGGACGGCCTCGGCGCGAGGTGGCGCACGAGGAGCCCGAGCTCGCGGCGCAGCTCGAGGCGGCTCGTGATCCGATCGATCATGCCGTGCTCGAGCAAGAACTCGCTCCGCTGGAAGCCTTCGGGCAGCTTCTGGCGGATCGTCGTCTCGATGACGCGCGGGCCGGCGAAGCCGACGAGCGCTTGGGGCTCGGCCACGTTCACGTCGCCGAGGAAGGCGAAGCTCGCCGCGACGCCGCCGGTCGTCGGATGCAAGAGCACGCTGATGAACGGAACGCCCGCGTCGCGCAGGCGCTCGCGCGCGGCGACCGTCTTCGCCATCTGCATCAAGCTGAGGATGCCCTCTTGCATGCGCGCGCCGCCCGAGGCCTGGAGCAGCACGACGGGGAGGCGCTGCGTCGCGCCGCGCTCGAAGAGGCGGGCGATCTTCTCGCCGACGACCGAGCCCATCGAGCCGCCCATGAAGCGGAAGACGAACGCGCCGTAGGCGATCGGCACGCCCTCGACGCGGCCCGGCCCGTTTCGATCGCCTCGGTCGCCTGCGTCGACTTCTGCGAGCCCTTGACCCGATCGGGGTAGGCCTTGCCGTCGGTGAAGCCGAGCGGATCGGCGGGCGCGAGGTGGGCGTCCCACTCGTCGAGCTTGCCGTCGTCGAGGAGGAGCTCTCGCCAGCGGCGGACGCCGAGCTTGTGGTGGCGGCCGCACTGCGGACAGACCTCGAAATTGGCCTCGAGCGCCTCGGCCGTCAGCGTTTCGCCGCAGCCGTCACACTTGCGGAAGACTCCCTTGCCGAAGCTCGTTTTCTCGCTGGCGTCGAGTCCGCCGGCTTTTTTGTCGGGCCAAACCATGCTGCCGCGCGGTTCTTAGCATCGATTCGCGGGCTTGGCACCCGCCAGGGCGCCGAGGGGCTCGCCGTCGAGCCGCACGGCGATCCACTCCTTCATGACCTTGGCCCCGAGTCGCTCGTAGAAGCCGATCGCCGGCGCGTTCCAGTCCATGACCTGCCAGACGAAGCGGGCGCAGCCTCGCTCGACGGCCTCCTTCGCGAGCGTCTGCATGAGGAGCAGGCCCGCGCCGAGGCCTCGCTTCTCCGGCCGCACGTAGAGATCCTCGAGGTGGAGGCAGCTCTTGCCGACCCACGTCGACCAGGTGAAGAAGTAGAGGGCGAAGCCGACGATCGCGTCGTTTTCCTCGGCGACGAGCACCTTGAAGACGGGCGCGTCGCCGAAGCCGTCGCGCAGGAAGTCGGCCTCGGTGGCGACCACGGCGAGGGGCTCCTTTTCGTAGGTCGCGAGATCGCGCACGAGCTGCAGCACGGTGGGGACGTCCTCGGGCGTAGCCTTCCGGATGACGAGCATGCCGAGAGAGTAGTAGTTTCGGGGCCATGGAGCTTCCCCCGCGGTATGCCTTCGGCTTCGCCATCGGCACCACGCTGGTCTTGCTCGCGCTCTTCCGCGCCGGTCGAAAGATCGCGTCTCCCGACGAGGCGGTCGACAAGGACTTCGCCGAGGCCAACGCGGCGCGGCACCTGCTCGACGTCGGACAGGTGCTCGGCGTGTTCATGGTGGCCGCCGCGGTGCTGTAGTGAGCGGCGGCGCTCGCGAGACGACCCATGACGACCTATGAGGCGTTCGCGCGTCGGATCACGGCGAGCGGGATCGTCACCGATCCCTGGCTCGCGGGCGAGCCGCGGTTCCGCGAAGAGCCCGTGATCGTCGGCGCCGGCGAGGCGCGCGAGATGTACCGCGTCGCCGAGCGCGTGGCCGAGGTCTACGACGAGCTCTGCTCGATGGTCGCCGACGAGCCCGAGCTCTGCGACTCGTTCTTCGGGCTCACGCCCTACCAGAAGGCGATGTGGCTCGCGTCGCAGCCGCTCTGGCACGCGATCGCGCGCGCCGACGTGTTCGTCACCGACGAGGGGCTCCAGATCGCCGAGCTCAACTGCGACACGCCGACCGGCGAGGCCGAGGCGATCGTCCTCGGGCCGCTCGCGGCGCGCGCGGGCACGATCGATCCGAACCGCGATCTCGCGACCCGCTTCGCCGAGATCGCCGAGGTGCTCGCCGCGGCGACGGTTTCGAAGGGCGCGCCGAAGCGCGCAGGGATCGTCTATCCGACGGAGCT
This sequence comes from Labilithrix sp., assembly GCA_019637175.1. Lineage (GTDB taxonomy): Bacteria > Myxococcota_A > Polyangia > Polyangiales > Polyangiaceae > Labilithrix. The sequence goes on from JAHBWD010000080.1 coordinate 19,143, forward strand.
GCCCGAGGATCTCTCGCTCGTGCGCCTCTACAAGAAGACGTTCGAGGCACGCGGGTGGAGCATCGTGCTCGGCTCGCCTTACAACCTCACGCACGACGCCGCGCGCGGTCTCTCGCTCTTCGACGAGCCGATCTCGCTCGTGCTCCGCTCGAGGCGGTTTTGAAGGCGATGCTCGCGGGCACGTGCGCGGTGGTCAACCCGTTCGGCGCGGTCGTTCCCCAGAACAAACGCGCGATGGCCTTCATGTGGGAGCAGATCCATCGCTTCTCGCGCAAGTCGCAAGACACGATCCGCGCGCACGTCCCGGTCACGCGAAGGCTCGAGGCGTTTCACCGAGAGCAGCTCGAGGCGCAGCGAGACGACTGGGTCTTGAAGAGCGACTACGGCGCCGAAGGCGACGAGGTCGTCGTGGGCCGCCACGTCACGCCGGAGGTCTGGAGGAAGTCGCTCGCCGAGGCGCGCCCGCGCCGATGGATCGCGCAGCGCTACTTCCGCGCGAGAGAGGGCGCGCGCGGCGAGACCGTCAACTACGGCGTCTTTCTCCTCGGGGGCGAGGCGGCGGGCCTCTATGCGCGCGTGCAGGTGGGCCCGACGGACGATCGCGCGCTCAGCGCGCCGGTGCTCGTCGCGGGCTGACGTGCTAGCCGGCGTCGCCCGCGTCTGCGATCGTCGCGTCGACGTCGGCGTCGGTGTCGCCGCCCTCGACGGGCTCGGCGTCTGGGTCGCTCGCGTCGTCTTCCTGCGAGGCGTCGGCGCCGGGTTCGGGCGCGTCGCACGACGGCGCGGCGAGCGCCTCGATGCAGTCGCTCGCGTCGGCCGCGACCTCGGTCGCGATCGCGGGGAGCGGCGGACACATCGTCGAGACGTAGAGAGCGGCGCCCACCGCGAGGCACGACGGGGCGCAGAGGGCGCTCGCCCCTTCGCCCGCGACCGTCTCGACCGGCGCGTAGGCCTCGAGGCAGGCGCTCGCCGGGTCGTATTTCTGTGCAGTATACACGTACGTGTCGGTCGAGATGCACGAGACGGCGAGGGCGGCGGCGCCCGCGAGGAGCGCCGCGAGGGCGACCGGGACGAGGGAGCGCCTCATCAGAACGCGAGCGCCCCCGTCGCGAGGAAGCTTCGACCGAGCTGCGGCATCGTCGTCTGGCGGAACTCGCTGCTGATCGGCACCGCCCAGCGCGCGTCGAACGCGTTGTAGACGCCGATCGCGTACGTCAGGCCCCACCTCGGCTCGCCGCCGGAGAAGACGATGTCCCAGAGGACCGCCGGCGGCGTTCGTCGCTGCTCGGGGAGCCCCGCTTGATCGTTGCGATCGGGGCGCGGCCCCTCGACGGTGAGGCGGTTCATGAGCAGGAGCGCGCGCCCGAGGATCGGGACGCCGCCCTTGAGCGATCCCATGTGCTCCGGCTGGTTCGGGACGTCACGGAGGTTCGGCGCCTGCTTGAAGCCGATGAAGTCGGAGAAGGAGCTCGAGCGGAGGTACTTCGACTTCTGGAACGAATAAGAGGCCGCGATCATCCAGCCCTCCTTCCACTCGCGGCGCAGCTCGATCTCGCCGCCGAACGTGCCGACCGGCACGCCGGTGTTCTGGTACGCGTACGAGGGCACCTGCGGCGTCGCGTCGGGCAGGTCGCGCAGCGCGATCAGGTTCTCGATGTAGTTCGCGTACGTCGCCACCGACGCGACGACGCTGCGCGAGAAGCGATGGCTCATCTCGATCTCGGCGGAGTAGAGGTTCTCCGGCTCGAGATCCTCGGTGGCCTTCCGGCCGCCGCCCGACACGTTGTAGAGCTCGTAGAGGCTCGGCGCGCGAAACGCCTTGCCGCCCATGATCTTGAGGTTGCCCTGCTCGTAGGGCTTGAGCACGATCGCCGCGCGCGGGTTGAGCGACGATCCGAACGTCGAGTACGAGTCGAAGCGCGCGCCGGCGTTCGCGCGGAGCGCCGGCGTCGGCGCGTAGTCGGCCGTGAGGTACCCGGCGACGAGCGTGAACGTGCGCTCGTCGTCGAAGTAGCGACCGTTCGTCTCGTCCGAGGATCGCTGGTGGGCCTGGAGGTGACCCTGCACCTCGCCGCCGCCGGTGAGGCGCACTTCGGGCACCGGCTTGTACGCGATGCGCTGCTCGACGCCGACCCACGTGCCGTCGTAGCTGTCTTTGCCGACGCCGCCTTCGATCGGCGCGCGCGCGAAGAGCCCGCGATAGGCGAAGTGGTTCGCGTGCGCGCGCGTCAGCGACTCGAGTTGTTCGCCGAGCTCCGGCGCGAGCTTGAGCTCGAGGAACGCGCGCGTGTCGGCCTGGTGCGTGCGGCCGTCGCCGAAGAGCGTCTCGAACTGTCCGCCCGGGATTTGCTTGTCGTGGTGGTTGAGCGACCACTGCGCGGTGAGCGCCTTGTAGAAGGCCTTGCCGGTCCACGTGCCGACGTGCATCCCGTCGACGCCGCGCGCGTTGCCCGCGATCGTGGGCGGACCGCTCGGGACGTACTCGGGGACGAAGAAGTCGCGGCCCGCGGAGCGGCCCGCGGCGACCGAGGTCCAGACCCCGAAGTCCTTCGCGAAGTGGTGCGTGATCTTCGCGCGCGCGCGCGCCACGCCGTCTTCGACGACCGAGAGGCCGACCTCGCGTCCGTCGGGCGTATCGCGTCCGCTCGTCACGAGGTTGACGACGCCGGAGAACGCGCCGGTGCCGTAGAGGATCGATCCCGGGCCGCGCACGACCTCGATGCGGTCGACGTCGTCGAGGTCGGTGCGGAGGTCGTAGCCGACGTACGACGACCACACCCAGTTGTCGTTCGTGGGGTGCCCGTCGACGAGCACGAGGACGCGGTTGCCGTAGTCGCCGGGGCGCCCGAAGCCGCGGAAGCCGACGCTCTTGTAGCCGCGATCGTCGGACACGAAGACGCCGCGAACGCCGCGGAGCGCTTCGGCGACGGTGGGGTAGCGCATCGCGCGGAGCTCGGGCGAGGGGATCAGCGTGACCGACGCGGGCGCGTCTTCGACCGACTCGGCGACGCGCGACGCGGCCTCGACGGCGTCGGTGCTGACGAGCTGGAGATCGAGCTGCGTCTGCGCGTTGGCGCGCATCTCGACGCGCTTCTCCACGGGGCGGAACCCGCGGAGCGTCACGCGCACGTCGTGGACGCCGACGGGCACCTCGAGCACCGAGGGCGTGAACCCGCGCGTCCTGCCGTCGATCTCGATGACGGCGTCGCGCTCGTCGGCGTTGACGACGAGCGATCCGGTCTCTGCCTCGAGCGCCGCCTTGAGGGGCGTGATCGTGTTGGCCTTCACCTGCACCGTCAGGCGCCCGGTGCGGAAGCCCTCCTTCGTGAGGATCAGCGTGCGCTGGCCGGGCGGCGCCGGCGCGTCGCACGGCGCGGTGCAGAGCACCGGCGAGTCTTCGGCGTCGACGCGCACCGCGGCGCCGTCGGCGCCCGAGACGCGCACCATGCCGACGACGCGCGTGAGCTTGAGCGAGATCGTCTTCTCGGTGCCGACCTTCACCTCGGTCGGCGGCGACGTCGCTTCGTCGTACCCGGGCAGCTCGGCGATGACGGTGTAGGTGCCCGGCGTGAGCGCGAGCGTCTGCGGCGCCGCGCCGCGATCGCCGAGGTCTTTGCGATTGAGATAGATGAGCGCGCCCGGCGGATCGGTCTTCACCTCGAGCAGCGCGATGCTCGGGCCGATGCGCTGGAGCGACTCCTTGATCCGCTGCTTGATCGCCGGATCGGTCTCGCCCTCGAGCGAGCGCTGGAAGTAGCGGTACGCGTCGGGAAATTGGCGCAGGTGCTCGTACGTCCGCGCGATGTTGAACATCACGTTGCGGTTTCGCACGAGGCGGTTCGACGCCAAGAAGTGCTGGAGCGCCGCTTTGTAGTCTTTGTCCTGGTAGCGCTCGGCGCCGAGCATGAAGAGGTGATCCGCCTCGTCGGCGACGTCGTCTGCGCGCGCTTGCCGAGGCAAGAGCGGCAGCAGCGACACCATCGCCACGATCGCGATCGCCCTCTTGATCTCCACTCGGTCCTTAACGCTTGAGCCGGATGTCCGACGTCGAAGTGCCGGGCGGCCTCGGAGGCGTTCCGGTCGCCGTCGGCTTCGTCTGCGGACGCGATTTTACGGCCGACGAGGTGTCGGGGGCAAGGGAGACCATCGAGTGCACGTTGTCGTCGGAGGCGCCTTGGTCGACGTGCGAGGCGACGAAGCCGTCCTTCGAGATCGCGAACGTGCGCGGGCCCGAAGCGACGCTCGCGCGCTCGATCGAGATCTCGAACGGCGTCGTGCCGAGGGTTCGCTCTCCTTCCATCACCGTGGCGCCGGAGGGCGCCGACTCGATCGTGAGCTTGAACGCCGTCGGCGCGGGCGCGGCGCTCTCGGAGGGCGCGCTCGTCGCGCTCGGCGTGCTCGACGCGACCGCCGCGGGGCTCGCGGCTCGGACCTTCACCCAGTAGATCCCGAAGGCCAGGGCGCCCGCGACGAGCAGCACGGCCATCACCGCGAGGGGCGCGCGCGACGCCTTCTTCTCTGCGGGAGGAGGCGCCGCGCTCGTCGCCATCGGTCGCGGCGTGAGCTGCGCGATCGGCGGCAGCGCGGGCACCGCCGCGATCACGGTCGGCGGAACGCGCGAGTCGACCGGGTGGGGGAGAAGCGGCGACGAAGACGTCGGCGCGAACGATCCGCGCGGCCAGCTCCCGCCGCTGCTGCCGAGGCCTTGGCGCAGGTTGTGCGCGCTGCCGAAGACCTCGTCTTCGCAGCTCATCAAGAGCTGCGCGAGCTGATCCATCGTCGGGCGTTCGTGGGGATCGCGGAAGAGCAGGCGATGGACCAGCATCTCGACGCTGTCCGGGACCTCGACGCCGGGCGCGGCCTCGCGCAGGAGCGGCACCGGCCGCGCGAGCTTCGCGACCATCAGCTCGGCCATGTTCGCGCCCTCGAACGGCAGGCGTCCGGCGAGCGCCTGGAACATGATCGTGCCGAGCGCGTAGATGTCGCTCGCGGGGTACGCCGTCCCGTCGAACTGCTCGGGGGCCATGTAGCGCGGCGTGCCCACGAACACGCCGTCCTGCGTGAGGTCCTGCGCGTCTTCGGGGCGACCCATCATCTTGCCGATGCCGAAGTCGACGAGCTTGACGATCTCGCTGCCGTCGCCTTCGGGCACGATGATGATGTTCGACGGCTTGAGATCGCGATGCACGATCCCGCGCTTGTGCGCCTCGCGGAGGCCGCGGACGATCTGTCGCGCGAGGATGAGCACCTCGCCCACCGGGAGGCGCTGGCGGACCTTCAGGCGATGGGTGAGCGTCTCGCCCGCGAGGAACTCCATCGCGATGAAGTACTGCTCGACGTGCGCGCCCTCGATCTTGCCGTAGTCGTAGAGCGTGACGACGTTCGGGTGCTGGAGCTTCGCGAGGATGCTCGCTTCCTGGAGGAAGCGCTTGAGGAACTGCGACTCGTGCTCGTTGTCGCCGTCGCCCTGCACGACCTTGAGCGCGACGGGGCGCTCGAGCGGGACCTGCGTCGCATAGTAGATGCGGCCCATGCCGCCGCGCGCGATCGCGGACGTGACGCGATACTTGCCGTTGACGAGGCTGCCGATGAGCGGATCGCGACGGGAGTCGCTCGCCAGCTCGGCGCGTTCGGCTTCGTGTCGGTCGCCGCCGGACATGACTCCACGAAAGCGTATCACGGGGGCTTCGGCGCCGCCCCTGGGGCATCGGCGATCGTCGTCACGAAAGGGCGGCTATCGGCGGCTTCGGCGGAGGCGCTCGAGGAAGGCAGGCTCGAAGACGCCGTCGCAGCGGACGGAGTAGCGGAAGAACGGATCGTCGTGGACGCCGTGCCAGTCCATGTCGTTGAACCAGTAGATCGGCGCGTCGATCTCGGTCTCGTGCGCGCCGTCGGGGCTCGCGAGGTAGAAGCGCTTCTTGCGCGCGGCGGGCGCGGGCGCGAAGGTGATCGACTGCGCGATCGACAGCGCCTTGCCCGGCTCGCTGTCGCGATGCAGCGGCGCGTGATCGTTGGCGAGGAGACCGAAGACGACGACGCGGCCCATCTCCGTCATCGGCAGCGACTCGAGGAACGCGATCGTCTTCGGGAAGACGCGGCGCGCTTCTTCGGAGAAGTCTTTGTCCTCGCCCGAGTGCTTGTCTTCCCAGCGAACGTTGTCGAGCAGGTGGTAGCAAGCCTTCCACGGGAAGTAGACGCCGTGGCGCTGCTCGAGGAAGAGCGCCTGCGCTTTGTTGAACGGACGATCGGTCTCGTCGCCGAACGCGATCGCAGGATCGTCGAGATCGATCGACGCGGGATCGTGATCGCCGAGGGCGACGAGCTCGTCGCGCTCGTCGCGCGTCATCGCTCGGATGGCGTGCATCGCGTCGCGGTAGCCGTCGCCCTCGATCCACGGCGCGCACACGCCCATCCATTTCAGCGAGCCGCCGGTGTACGAGGTCTCGACGAGGGCGAGGCCGCGCGTGATCTCGGCGTGGAGCTCGGGGAAGCACGAGGTGTCGATGAACGGCGAGAGATCGACGTAGGGGCGGCCGAAGATCCCGCAGAGGCGGGAGCGCGGCGCGGGTGGCGCGGGTGTCTGGGCGGGCTCGACGAGGGCGTCGGCGACCATCTTGGAGAAGGCTGCGACGCCTTCCTCCACCGCGGTAAACGTGGGAGCGTGCTCGACAGACTCGGCGCCGCGCTGCTGGCGCTCGCAGGCGCGCCGGTCCTCGTCGTAGACCTCGTCCCAGAACGACGTCACGTCGTCGACGGGCCCGACGTGAGAGCGCGCGACGTAGGTCCCTGCGAACACGCGCGTGAGATCGGCGCGGATCGGGAAGACGACGAACGTGAGCAGATAGTCGGGCTGCAGGCTCGTCAGGAGATTGGGAAAGCGGAGCGCGTCGTGCACCACGCGCCGATCCTCCGGTGGCACGACGAACGGCCGATCGTTGCGTCTCGCCGATCGCGACACGGTCTCGGCCTCCTCCGCGATCGGCATGACCCCACCGAGCCAGGGGCCGCCCTCGGGGAGCCACGTCTCGGCGCGGGAGGACGGCGTGAGCCGCTCGAGCGACGGATGGACCGTGGGGAAATGGAGCGACTCCTGGAAGTTCTCCATGACGAGCTTCCAGTCGGCGGCGACGTCGTACCCGATGCGCCGCACGAGCCGCAGCTCGCCGAGCGCGGCTCGCGCCAGCCACGGCGGCGCTTCGCCGAGAGCGCTCGTGAGGGGAGGCGCGTTTGCGTCGAGCGTGAGGAAGACGAACCCCATCGCGGTGTCGATCCGCACCGGCATGAGATCCGCGACGCCCGCGCAGGCCTTCCCGTCGAGCTCGAACTCGAAGCCGTGATACGGACAGCGGAACCGCGCGCCGCGGCCAGCCTCGGCGTCGATGAACGCCGCGCCCCGGTGGGTGCACACGGCGTGGAACCCGCGAAGGCGGCCGTCGTTTCCTCGCGCCACGACGACGCCCGCGCGCGTGAGCGGGACCTTGATGAAGTCGCCGGGCTCGACCACGTCCTCCACCCGGCCGGCGCAGATCCACCCGCGCTCGAATGCCGCGGCGCGCTCCAGAGGAGCCATGGTTCGTACTTAACACGCTATGATCGCGTCCGCGATGCGTTTTGGAACGGAGCGTCGCGCCGCGCCGGCGCCGTCCAGGTGGCTGCTGGCGTCGTGGGCGCGTGAGCGCGCGACCGAAGTTCGAGCTCAGCGAGCGGCCGGCGCTCCAGGTCGGGGCGCATGCGCTCCGAAACGCCACGGGTCGAGTAGCAGGCTATGATCGTGCCTGCGATGAGGTTCGGAGCAGAACGTTCGACGACGGTCGCCGGCAAGTGGCTGCTAGCGTTCGTGGTCCCCGCGTCCGCCCTCGCGCTCGGGTCGCTGCTTGCGGAAGTACTGATTGTGATGGTGGCGCTTGCCGCCCTTGCTTGCGGTCTGCTCTGGCTGGAGTGCGTCGAGCGGATGTCGCGAGCGACCGCTTGGGTGCTCATCGCCGCCGCGATACTCCTCGGAATGACCACCTTGCAAGCGATCCCGTTGCCGGCCGACGTCGTGCGCGTGCTCGCGCCCGCGAACGCGGACATTTGGGAGCGAGCGCTGTCGCCGCTGCGAGAGGCAGGCCCGCGATGGCACCCGATCAGCGTGGCGCCCGTGGCGACACGTGTGGAGATTGCCCGCGGGGTTTTCTACGTCTGCGTGTTCCTCGCTGCGCTGCGCGTGATGAGTCTCGAGAAGGGCGAGCGTTTCCTCGAACGGATCGTGATCGTATCGACCACGTGCTTCGTACTGAGCGCGCTCGCGCACGGCGCGATGCATGCGGAGAGAGTCTTCGGCCTGTACGAACCCCGCGAAGCCTACGCGTTCGCACCGGGGCGAAGGGCCCCCCTTCTCAACCCGAACCACCTTGCTGCGTACTTGAACATCGGCGCGTGTGTATCGATCGGGGCTCTCCTTACGCGGCGCACGCTGCCCCGAGCCTTGACCACGGTCGCGGCGCTCCTGCTCGTCGCAACGAGCGTCTGGGCGGGATCTCGTGGCGGTATGGGCGGGCTCTTCCTCGGCGTGGCGTTCACCGTCGGCCTCACGATGTACGTGAGGCGTCGCTTTCGTAGCGCCGGCGCCGAGATGGCGATCTTGGCGATGTGTCTGCTCGTCGGAGGCGCGATGCTTGCGCTCGGCGTCTCCGATGCTCCTCGCGAGGAGCTCGGGAATCGAGACGTCGGGAAGCTCGCGGTCGCACTCAACACGCTCGACCTCGTCCCTTCCTCATCATGGTTCGGTTACGGGCGTGGCGCGTTCGAGACAGTGTTCCCGGCGGTTCGGCGGAGCACGGGCTACCTCACGTTCACGCATCCTGAGAATATCGTGGCTCAGTGGACGATTGAGTGGGGAGTGCCGGCCGCGGTCGCGGGCGCTGGTGCCCTCATGTGGGCGCTACGGCCGAACGTCGTCCTCGGCGCCGTGCGTCCTCCAGTCGGACCGTGGGCAGCGATAGTCGCCGCGGTCATCAGCGATCTCGTTGACTTTCATCTTGAGGTACCCGGCATCGTCGCCCTCGTGGCGGTGTGTGTCGCGCTCGTGGTCGGCGGTCGGTCGCGTGTGCACGACCCGAGACGTGCGCGGGCCACGGCGCTTCGCCGCGTAGCGCTCGTATGTCCAGTCTTGTCCCTTGGCGTGATCGCGTCGGTGCTTCCCCATCTCTCGCACTCTCTCGCGGACGAGCGACGAACAGTCGGCGCGATGGCGATCGATCCCATGTTGCCCGGCGACTCATTCCGCGCGTCGATCAGGAATGCGATGCTGCGGCATCCGGGCGAGTCGTTCTTTCCGCTCATGGGCGCGGTGCGCGCCCAGCAGACCGGTGAGGAGAGCGTCGTGCCGTGGGTGGCGCGCGCGCTCGAGAGAAATCCAGGCTTCGGGCGAGCCCACCTCGTGCTAGCGCGCAGCCTCGCTGCGAAGAACCCCTCTCAAGCACGTCTCGAGTACAGGCTCGCGTACGAGAGCGATTTGGCTGGGCTCGGCGCTCAGGTGATGGCGGAATCGGTGCGCTTGATCGACGACGTGGACGGCGCGCTCGAGCTTGTTCCCGCGGGGGCGGCGGGCGTCGAGATGCTCGAGGCATTGGTCACCGCGGTTCGGCAGCGTTTGCCGTCCACAGCGGCCGCGTTGGATCGCGAGCTCGAGCGCCGAGCGCCTAGTGCGCTCGGACCAGTGCGGCGACGCGCGGAGGCCGTGCTGAGCGACGTGAGCCACGATCATCCGTGGTGCGCTGATCGCGCACCATGCCTCTCCGAAGGAACCGCCGCCGCGAAGCAGGTCGTTGCGCGAGAGCCGACGCGGTGTTCATCGCATACCCTCGTTGCGCGTTTGACGGTGCAGCGCGGTGAGACCACTGCCGCTCTCGATCAGCTCGAGCGCGTCGTGGATACCGTCGCTGATCGCGCCGATTGTCAACGCCAGCTGATCGTTCTGGCCCTCGAGCGTGGTGAGAAGCGGCGCGCCGAGCGCGTGCTCGAGCGCCTCGTCCGCGGAGGCTGCGGGCGGGCCGCGGAGTGCGCGGAGCTCTATTCTTGGGCGGCCGGAGTGGAGGAGTCCCGCGGCAACCACAATCAGGCGATTGCGCTGTACCGGCGTGTCGTGGAGGTTGCGCCCGAACGCGAGGACGTCATCGAGCACGTCGGAGATCTCGCGATGCGTGCGGGGCTGAATGGAGAGGCGCTCCAGGCGTACGCTACGCTTGCAAGGAGGCATCCCGACGACGTCCGATGGCAGGAACGCGTCAACGAGGTCAAGGCGCGGACCATGGAACGTGCGTTCGCGCCTGACCGCCTGCCGTCGTCATCGGGCGGTCCGTGACGGCTCTACGCGCGGCAACGACGTGGAGTGTGTCAGGGGCAGCTCGCCAGGGAGCGAATCCAGTCGTCGAGCAACGCCGTACCTTGCGCGTCGATCACGCTCGTCGCGAGTGGTGGCATGCGCGCGGCGCCAAACGCATGGACACGGAGCGAAAGCACCGAGCTCCCTGGCGAGCCGGGATCGAGGAGCTTGGCGCCTGGGACGCCGAGGTCGTCGACCTTCGGCGCCGTGGCGCACGCGTTCGTGTCACGGAGCGGCACGAAGAAGCGAAGGTCCATGTCGCTTCGCGTCGGATTCCCGGGGCGGTGGCACTGAGAGCAGTTCGCGTGGAGATAGGCACGGGCACGGCCATCGACCGGGGATGTTCCAAGCGGATTCGGGTACGCGACGATTTGTGCGATCGGCGTGCCGAGCGGCGTATCGAACATCCCGATATGGTCGAGCGTGGCGAGCTGGTTGGCGATGCGGTTGGTGCTCGTGTAGGTGAGGTCGCCGTTCAGCTGCCCGAGCTCGAGACCGAGCGTTCGCCTCGCCGCGGCGGTGTGGCACCGCACGCAGTCGGCGCGGCTCGGGAAGTACCAGGTCGCCGAACCTACCTTCTTCGTCTTGTTCGCTTCGAGCAACAGCGCATCGGTTTGCGCGTCGTTCCACTCGTAGTCGTAACCTGCCCAGTCGCCGTCGTCGTGGCGTACGAGTAGGCGCGTCTCCACGAGCTTTCCCGCGACCGAGAACGTCTTCATGACGACGCTCCCAACCGGCAGTTCGAAGTCGCCATCGTCGGCCACAGAGATCGTCTTGCCGTCGGGGACGGCGAGCCAGCGCTCTTTGCTCGCGCCGTCGCTCCATAGCTGCGCGTTCACGCCGTAGGGAATGAGCCCTGGAGCCGGCTTCTTCGCATCGGTGGCGTCCACGCATCCCGTCTTCGATAGGCGGTCGGGGAAGATCTTGGAGGGTTGTGGCCCGGCCGGCACCATCGCGTAGACCTCACCCTCGAGTGCTATCGCGAAGAGCTCGCCGGCGGCATCCTGAGCGAACGACACCCACGACGCCGCCGGCGTACCGTCAGCATTCAACACGGACGTAACGGGGGAGCCGCTCGTCGGATCGAAGGACAGCCCGAACAGCTCTTGCGTGATGAAGTCTCCGAACACGTAGGTTCCAACGAGTCCTGGGATCGACGTGCCTCGATAGACCAGGCCGCCCGTGACCGATCGACTCGGGCTCGTGCTCGAGTGTTCGATCGCGATGATCGGGTCGACGAGGCCCATCGTAGACGAGCACCTCTCGGGATCCGTCTGCGGCGTGAAGAACTCGGTTGCGCCTTCGCGACACGGCCAGCCGTAGTTTCCACCGAGCTGCACGTGGTTGATCTCCTCCCATCGCGCTTCGCCGACGTCGCCAACCCACAGATCGCCCGAGCCGCGATCGAACGTGAAGCGGAACGGATTGCGAAAACCACGCGCGAAGGTTGCCGGCTCCCCGCCGCCGCTCTTGAAAGGATTGCCTTCAGGGATTGCGTACGTGGCCCCCGGCGGAGGGGGGGAGTCGACGTCGATTCGGAGAATCTTGGAGAAGAAGCCAGATCTGGTCTGCCCGTTCTTGTAGGCGTCGCTTCCGCCTCCGCCGTCGCCGAAGCTGAGATACAGGAAACCGTCCGGGCCGAACTGCACGCCCCCGCCGTTGTGGTTTCCGTCCGGCTGATCGAACGGACCCAGGATGGTGGAATGTTGCGAGAACGTGACTCCGTTGTCGGTGCTCGTGAGGCGGCTCACCACGGAGCGGAGGTCGGCCGGGCCTCCGTCCGTCGTCCAAGAAACGTAGAGCTGTCCGTTCTGCGCGAACTTCGGGTGAAACGCGAAGTCGAGGAGGCCGCCCTCACTCCCGTAGGCCATGGGCATACCACTGAGCAGAGCGAGGTCGGCGACGATGGTCGGACTCGCAGGCGGGCTCGCTGCGGAGAACGCTACGATCTTTCCGTCGCGAAGGCCCGCGAACCACCTTGAGTTGTCCCCGGGGGCCTGCGCCATCGCCATGAGTCCCGGAAGTGAGACGTTTGCGTAAGCGCGCTGGAATCTCACGGATCGAGACGTCGGCGGCCGCGCCGGCGCGATGCACGTGCCGTTCGAGGGCCGTGTATCGAGTCCGAATGCTGCGTGCACGGGGCCTGCATCGACCACAGGATTGTCTGTTCGTGAGTCCGTCCCGGCGTCGCGATCGTGATCAACGACTGCCGGGTCTTCGCCGCAGCCTTCGTTGGCTGCCATCAGCGCCGCTGTCCCAAGCAACCCGACGACCCAGAGTCCGCGCGTCATTGCCTACTCGAGCCCGATGCGCATGCGTCGGCAGCCGATGCCGTGCTCGTTGCAGGCTCTCGCGACGAGCTGCCAGCGATCCATGTCCACCTTCGTCGTCGAGAGCACCAGCTCTTGAACTTGCATCGACGTCGCGACCTGCTCGATCCTGTCGAAAGTACCGAGGACCGGGATGCCGTGGATAACGCGCCCGATCTTCTGCGGATCGTCGTCGAGGAAGGCGACGGGGACGAGCTGGAGCGAACGGTTCGACTGGAGCTCGCGGAGGAGGAGCTCGCCACCGTCTCCCGCTCCATAGATGAGGACGCGTCGCGCCGCATCCTTCGGTCGCTGACGCGAAAGCCAGGAGCGGAAGAGGCGGAACGAAATGCGCGAACCCGCGACGGCGAGCAGGAGCAGCACTCCGTCGATGACCACGACGGCGCGTGAGAAGCCTTCGAATCGAAAGATGAACAGCACCGCGAGCGTTGAGGTGACGACGGCCACCAAAGTGGTCTTCACGATCAACACGACGTCGTCGACGCTGGTGTAGCGCCAGACGCCTCGGTAGAGGCCCATGGCGAGGAAGACCGTGAGCTGCGCAACGATGACGATGGGCAGCGAGCGCACGAACTGAGGAAAGAACGCGCTCTCGCCGTCGAAATCGAAGCGCAGCAGGAACGCTCCGTAGTAGCAGAGGATGATCAACGCGAAATCGTTGAGCGTCTCGAAGATGCGCAGTTTGTAGCTGAAGTCGGCGAGCGTCGGCAGCAGCGCGCGCCCACCGGCCTCGCCTCCTTCGGGCAGGGGCTCGTAGACCTTCACGCGACCGAGGAAGATCATCAGGAAGAGTAAGCCGAACGCGAACGACGCAATCAGACCGATCGCGAGGAACGTCGAGACGTTCTTCACGAGCACCGCGAGTGCACCGGACGCGGACGCGATGAGCCAGAGCGTGATCGTGGCTCGCCGCTCGCTCATGCCGATGGCGACGAGCCGATGCGAGGTGTGATCACGTCCCCCTTGTGAGATGGGTCGCCCATGGAAGCGGCGCGTGATGGTGACGAGCGTCGTGTCGACGATCGGGAGGAGCAACAGCAATACCGGGATCGCGAGCACGGCTACGATGTTCCTCCGTGCACCTACCTGGCTGTTCACGAGGGACAAGCCGCCGAGGAAGAAGCCGACGAACAGAGAGCCGCAGTCGCCCATGAAGATCGACGCGGGGTTGAAGTTGAACACGAGGAAGCCGAGCGCGGCGCCGGTGAGGGCCGCGGCTAGGGCGGCCGACTCGGCGCGGCCGGCCGCGTGACAGAAGTAAATCAAGAACGCGCCGGAGATGGCGGCGATCCCGGCGGCCGCCCCGTCGATGTTGTCGAGCAGGTTGAGCGCGTTCGTCACGCCGACGAGCCAGAAGATCGTCAGCCCTCGATCGAGGATCGGGTTCGAGAGCCAGTTGAGATGCAGGCCCATCAGCGTGAGGGTCGTCGCGCAGATGATCTGACCCACGAGCTTCGCGTACGGCTTCAGCTGGACCTTGTCGTCGACCAGGCCGAGCGCAAACATGCCCGACGCGCAGGCGACGAGGATCGCGTCACCGTTCATCCCGGCGATGGGGCGGCGAATCAGGTATGCGGCCAGGAAGCCCCCGTAGATGCCCACACCTCCGAAGAGCGCCGTGGGCTTGCGGTGCCACCGGTCGGGTCGGGGCTTGGCGACCCAACCACGACGCCTTGCCAGCGTGCGTACCGCGAGCGTGCACGCGACCGACGTGCCGAACGCGATCGCGAGACTCCAGCCGTAGGCGAGCAGAAGGTCCATCCGCTACGCCGTGCGGCGGTAGTACTCCTGCACCTCCGAGAGGACCTGTGGCAGACCGAGGCTCGGCTCCCATCCGATCAGGTTCTTGATCTTCGAGGTGTCGGGCACGCGCCGCGGCATGTCCTCGAAGCCCTCCTCGTACGCTTTTTCGTAGGGAACGAAGACGATCTCCGATTTCGAGCCTGTGACCTCGCGCACTTGCTTCGCGAGATCATGGATCGAGATCTCCGCCGTCGAACCGATGTTGTAGACGTTTCCGTAGGCCTTCGGCTCATCCATCAGCGCGATGAGCGCTCGCACGACATCGTTCACGTGCGTGAAGCACCTCGTCTGCTTGCCATCGCCGAAGACGGTGATGGGAGCGCCAGAGAGCGCCTGTCGGACGAAGCTCGGGACGACCATTCCGTATTGGCCGGTCTGGCGTGGGCCGACGGTGTTGAAGAGTCGCGCGACGACCGTGGGGAGCTTGCGCTCCTTCCAGTATGCAATGGCGAGGAACTCGTCGATCGCCTTCGAGCAGGCGTATGACCAGCGCCCCTTCGTTGTCGCGCCCATGACGAGCTCGCCGTCCTCACGGAACGGGACCTTCTCCGAGATGCCGTAGACTTCGCTGGTGGAGGCGACGAACGTGGGGCGCTTCTTCTTGTTGGCAAGCGAGAGGATGACTTCGGTCGTCTGAACGTTCGTCTCGATGGTCCTAACGGGGCTCTCGACGATCAGCTTCACGCCGACTGCGGCGGCGAGGTGGTAGACGACATCCACGGTGTCCACGAGCTCGGCCGTAACCGCTCGGTTCAACACCGTGTCGATTGTGTAATGAAATTTACTGTTTGATTTCAGATGCTTGATGTTGTCGATGCTACCGGTCGAGAGGTCGTCGAGGACGTACACCTCATGACCTCGCCGCAGAAGCTCGTCAGCGAGGTGAGAGCCGATGAAACCCGCCCCGCCCGTGATGAGATAACGCATGAGACAAAGACCTCTTGCCCTTCGTGGCGCGGCATAATACCAGTGTTCAACCGGCTCGCCACTCATTCTGGCACGCCATCAGGCCCGGTAGCCGACGGCGCACCAGTAGGGTGCGCCTTCGCTGAACGTAATCCGTTCCAGTCCGGCGTCTTGCATCATCGACGCGACCTGGTCACGGGTGAAACGCTGTTCGAGTCGGGTTCCGAAGCGATCCAGGGCGTCCGTGCGCATTCCGTAGAAGCTGCGGTCTCGATAGATGGAGAGCGGGATGTTCTCGACGGGCACGCCGAGCCGCTCGAGCGCGCGCGCTGTACGCGCCAGCGGCCAGTAGACCGAGGCTGCGAGCACCTGACTCGTCGCGAAGCGAAGGCCATACGGCATTCGGCTGATCACGCGTCGGCCTAGGTCGCTGACTTGCCACGCCGCCCGGAACCAGCGCGGCCGGTTGTCGAACGCGTAGTACAGGTAGAGAAGCAGCGGCGCACCAGCCTTGAGCTTGCGCGCACACGATGCGATGGCCGCGCGGGTGTCCGGAACGTGGTGAAGGACGCCGAGGCTGTAGCCGAAGTCCATGCTGCTATCGGGGAACGGCAAGTCGTCGATGCTCGCGCAGTGGGTCTCGACGTTCGATGCGCCAGCGAGGTTGCGCTTCGCGACGTTCAGCGCCGCCGCGCTTGCATCCACGGCGTGCAGCCGGCCGACGCGAGGCGCCACGAGAGCAGCCCAGCGGCCGCTCCCGCATCCTGCGTCGAACCCGATGGCCGAGTCTGCGACCTCGCTCCATGGGAATACCGCGAAGTATTGCTCGAACGCAGTGGCGCGCTCGTCGTCGGAGAGCGCAGTCTGATCGAAGCGCGTCCATTCGTCGCCGAAGCCGTCGACCGTCTCGTGATCGATGTTGGGCATGAGCATTTCGGATCAGAGGCGAAGCAACTGCGCCGCGGCACGGGCGGTCCTACCGAAGAGCGGGCCGACCCGCGACGTCGACGCGCCAAGCG
>JAHBWD010000081.1 GCA_019637175.1 Labilithrix sp.
GGCGTAGCTGATCGCCTTCGCCAGGCTCTTCTTCGACTGCACCTTCACGAGCGCCGCCGTCAGCGTCGTTTTGCCGTGGTCGATGTGACCGATCGTGCCGACGTTCACGTGGGGCTTGGTTCGCTGGAATTTCTCTTTGGCCATGGCCTTTTCGTCTCCTGAGCGGTCTTGCTACTGAGCCCACCACGGGGCTTGAACCCGTGACCTCTTCCTTACCAAGGAAGTGCTCTACCACTGAGCTAGGTGGGCGTTGTCTTCGTCTTCTCTCGTTCTCTCTTCTTCTTCTCGCGTAGAGCGGGAGACCGGGTTCGAACCGGCGACGTTCAGCTTGGAAGGCTGACGCTCTACCAACTGAGCTACTCCCGCGTGTGAAACAGAACCTCAGCGTGGGGAAAGGACCGTGGAGGGTGTTGGATTCGAACCAACGAAGGCATAGCCGGCAGATTTACAGTCTGCTCCCTTTGGCCACTCGGGCAACCCTCCGAAACAACGACACAAATTCAAGACCTCTCTCGCGCCGGCCCTCGTCGTGTTCGAGCTAGCGAGGGGACTTGAACCCCTAACCGCCTGTTTACAAAACAGGTGCTCTACCGATTGAGCTACGCCAGCGCGACGTCCACCCGGGAAAAAGAGACACCTTTCCTGGGAGGACAGGGGCGCGGAAGGTAGCCCAGAGCCGGCGGCCTTGCAAGCAAGAGAGGGGCCGGGTTTTGCCCTGGCTCTCCCCGCTCGACGACCGCTCTATGCGCCTACGCGCACTCGCTTTTCACGGCGTGCGCGAGCTCGTCGATCGCGTTCTGGGAGCCGACCGCGTGGATCTGCGCGACGACGCCCTCGGCGACGCCGATGCTCGCGAGGTCGTAGCGCTTGCGCAACTCGACCGAGGCCGAGAGCGGCGCCGCGATGATCCCGACGCCGTCGGCGGCGAGCGCCGCAGCGACCGACGCGTCGCCGATCTCGATGTTCATCGCGAGACGCGCGCCCACCGAAGCGAGCCAGCGCTCGAGCGACTCACGCAGCGCGGACCTCGGCATCGCGATGAACGAAGCACCGTCGAGCGATCGAGGAAAGTCGGTGCGGAGCGCGGCGGCCATCTCGACGCTCGCGAAGAACGCGACCTCGGTCTCGGCGACGAGCTCCGAGACGACGTCGGCCGCGAGCGCTTCGGGGCTCGGCGCGGTCGTGAGCACGAGGTCGAGCTCGAGCGCCTTCAGGGCGGTGATGAGCTCGTGATGCGAGCCGAACGTGCACACGACGCGCGTCGCGGAGCCCGCGAGGCGCGCGAGGAGCGGCCGCGCGGTGGCCGCGACGATCGACGTCTCGACGCCGACGCGCACGCGTTGACCACGCTGCGTCTGGACCGCCTTCTCGAGCTCGGCGCCGAGCGAGAAGATCTGGTTCGCATATCGAAGCGCGATGCGGCCCGCGTCGGTGAGCACCATCCCACGCGCGGTGCGCTCGAAGAGCGAGACCCCGAACGCCTCTTCGAGCGTGCGCACCTGGCCGCTCAGGGTCGGAGGCGTCAAGCGAAGCTGCTGCGCCGCCGGCGTGATCCCACCGAGCACGGCCACGGTGCGGAAATAGAAGAGGTGCTGATAGTTCACGCCTCGTCTTGCTCGCAAGATCCCTGCCGCGGCCCTCCCTCGCGATCCGCGCGCCCCTGACGCTCGAGCCGGCGCGCACCGTCGGCAAAACCAGACGGTCGTCGCCGAGGATGTGCCCAATCGCAGACGTCTCGTTGCGCAACACCCCTCCCGCCGAACGCTCGGTTCGAAACTACCGAATGGCGTTGCCGTGCAGAGCGCCTTATCCCATCGAAACCATGGGAGCATTCTCGAGCGAGAGCCGCATCTTCGCACCGCGCCACGTGCTTGGGTGGGTCCTCTTCACGCTCTCTGCGGGGTTCGTCAACGCCGGCGCCCTCGCCGCGTGCAAGAACTTCGTCACGCACATCACCGGCAACGTGACGAACATCGCCGCCGAGCCGGCGTTCACGACCAGCTTCTTCTTGGTCGTCGCCGCGTTCATCGGCGGCGGCATCCTCGCGATCGTCGTGGCGGAAAGCGCCAAGACGAAACCCAAGCTCGCGTTCGCCCTCCCCGTGCTGCTCGCGTCGCTCGTGCTCTTCGGCGTCGCGACCGCGGGGCGCACCGGCTTGTTCGGACCGTTCGGCGAAGGCGACGACGTCAACCCGCGCGCGTTCACGCTGCTCGTCGTGCTCGCCGCCGCGATGGGCATGGTCAACGCGTCGGTCGCCGTCGCGACCGACAACCAGATTCGCATCACGCACCTCACGGGCCCCGCGACCGATCTCGCGGGCAACATCGTCCGCGCCGCGCTCGGCACCGGCAAGGGCACGCGCACCGAGCTGCGCTGGGCGTTCGTGCGCGTCGCGAAGTTCACCGCGTTCGCCGTGGGCGCCGGGATCGCGGCGAAGCTCTCGTCGAAGCTCCAGTTCGACGCGTTCGCCGTCGCCGGTGGAACGCTCGCGCTCGCGCTCGGCTGCACCGCCGCGCCCGAACCCGTCGAAGCGCCGCAGCCCGAGGCCGAGGGCGCCTTCCCCGTCCGCTACGAAGACGCGATGCCGCCCTTCCCTCCTCCGAAGGGCCGCGAGCGCGAAGAAGAGCGCTGATCGCTACTTCTTGTTCGCCTTCGCCTGGTCGTCGGCGGCCCTCTTCTTCATGATCTCGAGCGCCTTCTGGAGCTCCTCCTCCGTGAAGGGGAACTTCGCGATCACCGCTTTCTCTTCCTCGAGCGCGCGCTCCATTTCGATCTTGGCCGCCTCGGCGCGCTTCATCCACACGGGCGCCGCGCCGGTGCGCTCGCCGAGGGCGAGCGTGCGCTTCATCATCTCGAGGCCCTTCTCGAGGAGCACGCGGTAGCGAACGCGCATGATGCCGTAGAAGAGCTGCTTGTCGTGCTCCGTCTTCGCCTTCTCGGTCGGCGGGATGAGCATCAGATCCGTGTGCAGCTTGCGGTACATCTCGCCGACGCGAAATCCGCTCATCGCCGCCCAGTGCGGGTCGACCGATCGGATCGCGTCCGCGTACGCCGACTGCGCCTCGAGCAAGTGCGCGCATCGCGTCTCGAGCTTCTGTAGGAAGTCGGGGCCCGGCGGGTTGAGGGAGATCTTCTCCGAGCGCGTGCGACGAAGCTCGCCGTCGGCGTACTTGATCATCGCCGCCGCGACGGGGAGCTGACCCGTCGCGCCGTAGCGATGCTCATCCATGAGGTTCAAGCCGTCGTGGATGTCGCGCGACGCGCCGGTGTCGTCGCCCGCTTGCACGCGCGCGAGGCCGCGCGCCCCGAGGCCCAGCATCTTCTCCGCGGGATCGGCGTCGGCGCGCGCGAGGATCGTCTTGCCGACCTCGCCGAGCGCCGACCAGTCTTCGAGGTAAGCGTCGAGCGACGCTTCGCGAACGAGGGCGTTGCGCGCGTTCGCGTCCGTCGGGAAGCGACGAACGATCTCGCGGTATCGCTCGCGCGCCTTCTCGCGATGCCCGAGGCCTTCGTACGCGATCGCGAGATCGTAGAGGACCTGCGGATCGTTCGCCGAAGACGGATCGCCCGCGAGCAGCGCCTCGAACGCGTCGGCCGCCTCTTGCCAGCGCTGCGCGAGCAGCGCGCGCTCGCCCTTCGCGAGCAGCTCCTTCGCGGTGCCTTCCGCGCGCGTGCCGATGATCTGGTTCGACGCTCGTTGCGTCGCGATCGGAGACGAAGGCGGGACGTGTTGCGGCGCGGTTCCACACCCCGCCACGACGACGAAGCTCACGCACGCGACAACCCCGCGATAGGTCATGTTCGAGAGCATAGACCTCCCACATCCGCGCTTGTTTCCACAAAGCAGCAGCGCGCCGGCGAACAGCTCGAGCGCGGCCGCACGTGACCGCGAAGAGACGCCGGCGACTCTGGCGGGAATGGACCGGACTGCTAACACGTAACCTCGTTTCGTGAGGGCGATGCGTGGGTGCCACGCAGCGCAAGTTTGGAGGGCTCATGAACCTGTCGCGACTCTCTGCACTCGAACTCGAGACCCAGGCCCGTACGCTCGAGGCGCAGCTCAAGAAGCTCGCTCACCGTCCCCGCCCGACACCGCAAGAGCAGGCGCTCAGCGCCGAGCTCAAGAAGATGCGGCTCGCGATGAAAGATCGGCTCTCGACGATCCGCTGAGCGCGCTCTGGCGCTGAGCGGCTACTTCGACGAAGGCTCGCCCGGCTTGCGCGACGTCGCGAGGGCCGTCAGGCCGTCGTCGTAGACGACGCCGTTCATCTCGTCGAGCGCCTCTTTCATCCGTCCCTTCCAGTCCGTGGGCAAGAGCCCGGGCTGAACGTCTTCGTATGCCTTCGCGATCGAGAGCCAGTGACGCGCGTCGTCGCGGTGGTTCATGCGGTAGTCGGTCATCCCCCGCAGGTACGCGTACTGCGCTTGCTCCGGCGTCGAGAGGCGAGGCACGTCCGCTTCGAGATCGCGCAGCAGACCGAGCGTGCGCTCGTGCTGGTTCATCTCGAACGCGTGCTGCGTTCGAAGCAGCTCTTCGCGGTACGTGTTGCAACCCGCGAGGCTCGCGAGGAGAAGCAGAGAGAGAAAGAGAGGCGCGGAGGCGCGGAGCATTTTTTCAGTGTCGCATGCTTCGGCGGCGGCGCGCCAAGAGGAGGACGACGCCTGCGAGGCCTCCGAGACCGGCCCCGATCGAGGTCGAGGCCGCGCCTACTGTGCGACAGGCGCACCGCGAGGGAGCGGGGCCAGGCGCGCTGCTACTAGAGGAGGAGGGAGCGGCGCCCGAAGCGGAGGCGCTCGCGACGAGCGACGTCTCGCCGTCGCAGTCCCAGCCCGCCGACTTGCGGAGCGCGCACCGCTCGATCACCGAGCTGTCGGGTCGCGTGGCGACGAATTGAATCGCCGCGGTGCTGGCCGACGCCTCGACGAAGTGACGCACCGACTCGAAGCGGCGCGAGTACTCGCGCGGCTTCTTCACTTTGTACGTCGGCGCGCCGCCGCCGCCCGACACGATGTACGGGATGCCGTCGGCGGCGCCGCGCTCGTAGATGTGATCGTGCCCCGAGAGGACGACGTCGACCTTGTGCGCGCGGAGCAGCGCGGGGATCCCCGCGTCGTGCAGGAGCTGGTTCTCTCCGTGCGGGCCGCTCGACCAGAGGCCGTGATGAACGACCACGATCCGCCAGACGAGGCCGGCCTCGCCGTCGGACGCGGTGAGCGCGCTCGCGAGCCAGTCGCGGCTCGGGCCGGTTCGGTAGTCGACCATTCCGTTGACCAAGAAGAAGCGCGCGTTCGACCAGCGGAACGTCCCGTTGAGCTGCTCGGGCGTGACCGCCTTCGCGCCGCCGTCGGGCAGCGTCGACGGGTCGGTCGGCCCGAAGTAGCGCAAGTAGTGGATGCCGGCGCCGTCGACGATCTCGTGGTTGCCGACGCTGGAGAAGATGCAGCGTTCGCGCGTGAGCGGCGCCTCGATGTCGAAGAACGTCTGCCACTGCGACGCCGATCCGCCGTCGGAGACGAAGTCGCCCGTGTGCACGAGGAAGTCCGACGCCGAAGAGACCATCGCCCGCACCACGGCCGCGTGCGCGGCGTCGTCGGTCCGGTTGTCGCCGTAGACGAGGAAGCGAAACGGCGCGCCGCTGTCGTCGCGCGGCGCCGTCGTGATCGCTCCGTACTTCGGCGCCCCGTGCGATCGAACCGTGATCGGGTAGCGCGTCGCCGGCTCGAGGCCTTCGACGAGGAACGAGTGGAGCGCCTTCACCTCTTTGCTCTCGAGGACGCGATTTCCACCGTCGAGCGACGTCCCCGCGGCCGAGACGCCGAGCTCCAGGGTCGCCGGCGCGGGAGGTTCGACCTCGACGCGGACGACGGCCGACCCGGAGGTGACGCGCTGGACCCAAGGTCCTTTGGAGATCGGGCCCGCGCCCATCGCCGGCGTGGAAAACGCCGCCGCGGCGAGGGCGAAGAGCGAACAGAGCCAGGCAGTCGGCTTCAAGGAGTACATTAGGCTACAGGCTTGCCGCCGGTGCGTCGATTGACCGAGCAGCACGGCCGGACTAGGGTTTTTTCAGGATGTCCCAGGCTCCGTCGACGCCCCCGATCCTGCCTCCGGCTGGGGGGGAAGCGTCTTTCGAGATGGACGGGATGCCGTCGCGGTTCGGCAAGTACACGCTGATCCGCAAGCTCGCGACCGGAGGCATGGCGGAGCTGTTCCTCGCCATCCAGAAGAGCGTCGCCGGGTTCGAGAAGCTGCTCGTCATCAAGCGCATCTTGCCCTCGATGAACCAGGATCGCGCGTTCATCGAGATGCTCCTCCACGAGGCGCGCGTCGCGGCGACCCTCTCGCATCCGAACATCGTCCAGATCTTCGACGTCGGTCAGACCGACGGCCAGTACTTCATCGCCATGGAGCACGTTCACGGCGAAGACCTTCGCTCGATCGTGCGCCAGATGAAGAAGAAGGCCGTGCTCGAGTTCCCCCTCGAGCACGCCCTCGCGATCGTGCTCGGGATGTGCGCCGGGCTCTCGTACGCCCACGAGAAGAGCGAGCTCGACGGCTCGGCGCTCAACATCGTCCATCGCGACATCTCTCCGCAGAACGTCGTCGTCACGTTCACGGGCGACGTCAAGATCGTCGACTTCGGGATCGCCAAGAGCGACAGCCGCGTCGGCGAGGCGACCAAGAGCGGCAAGCTGAAGGGCAAGGTCCCGTACATGTCGCCGGAGCAGGCGCGCGGCGAGCACATCGACGCGCGCAGCGACGTGTTCTCGACCGGCGTCATGCTCTTCGAGCTCACGACGGGCAAGCGCCTCTTCAAGGGGCAGAGCGAGTACGAAACGCTGCGTCTCATCTGCGAGCGCGAGTACCCGCGGCCGAGCGACGTGCGGTCCGACTACCCGATGGACCTCGAGCCCATCGTGATGAAGGCGCTCGCGAAGGACGTGAGCCAGCGCTACCAGAGCACGCGCGAGATGCAGGCCGACATCGAGGCGTTCGTCCGCCGCCATCAGATCGCGGTCTCGCACATCGCGCTCAACCAGTTCATGCAGAGCTTGTTCGAAGACAAGCTCGCGGCCCAGAAAGAAGCGCTGCTCCAGGGCAAGCAGCTCGCCGACATCATCGAGATGCAGCACGCGATGACCTCGGCCTCCGAGCTCGACGTCGACGCGAGCGGGCAGCGCGTCACGAGCACGAACAGCATGCCGGCCGCCGCGCGGACGGTCACCGACGTGAGCGCCCAGGCCCACGGCCGAAGGGGCGGGCTCGTGTTCGGCATCGCCGCCGGCGTCATCCTCCTCGGCGCGGTCGGCGGCGGCGCGGGCTACATGCTCGTGAAGAAGAAGGGCGACGACGACACGAAGGCGAGCGTGCCCGTGGCCGCGCCGGTGAAGGGATCGATCGTCGTCGAGAGCGATCCTCCGGGCGCTTCGATCTGGATCAACGGCGATCTGCGCGCCGAGGTCACGCCCGCGACGATCGACAAGCTCCCGACCGGCGTCGCGCTCGACGTGAAGCTGACGATGGACGGCTTCGAGCACGCCAAGCAAGACGTGAAGCTCGAAGGCAGCGAGGCGCAGAAGGTCCGCCTCGAGCTGAAGAAGGGCTCGGTCGTCGTCGAGGTGAGCGTCAGCCCCGAGGGGCTCTCGCCGGTCTTCACGCTCGACGGCAAGAGCGTCTCCGGCCCGCGCATCGAGGGCGTGACGTCGGGCGTCTCGCACAAGCTCGTCGTCAACGCGCCGGGCTACGTCGATCAGACGGTCACGTTCACCGGCAGCGCGATGGAAACGAAGCGCCTCGACGTCGCGCTCGAGAAGGCGCCGGAGAAGCACGTCGTTCCGGTCGTGAGGCCGACGGGACCTTCGGGCCCCGCGCCGCAACCGCCGCAACCGGCGGGCAGCGGAAAGCTCAACGTCGGCGCCTCCGGCGGGTGGTGCAACGTCACGGTCGACGGCGCGCCGCGCGGAGCGACGCCGGTCGCCGGGATCGAGCTCTCGGCGGGCTCGCACCGCGTGACGTGCACGACCGCCGAGGGCAAGACGCAGACGGCCACCGTCAACGTTCCCGCCGACGGAACGGCGCGCTACAAATTTACGCTCTAGCTGGCAGCGCTTCCGCGCGCTTTCGGGTTGCGGGGGCGGAGGGGCGAGGTCATAGAGCACTGCCTGTATGGACTTCGCCTACGCAGCCCATACCGAAGCGTGCGTCTTCGGCCTCGACGACCGCGGCGTTTGTCGCGCGATTTCGCCGGCTGCCGGCGTGTCGGAGGAGATGCTGGCGATCGCGGAGCGCTGCCTCGGCGCGCAGTACGTGGCGTCGCTCGATCGCGACGCCGAGGGTTTGCTGGCGCATCATCCGAAGCCGGGCACACGCCTCCTCTTCGCGCGCACCGAAGACGACGGGCGGATCGTCCTCGTTCGATCGGGCCCGCTCGAGCGCTTCGAATCGCGCGACGATCGGCCGACGACCCCGGATCTCCCGGCCGACTCCGAGGTGGAGACGAAGCCGGGTCACCCCGGTGGTCCCGATACGTACGCGCCGAGCCACGTGCCCTCGGCGTCCGAGGTCGAGACGATGCGCCGATGCGACGAGCATCGCTCGGTGGTGATCGACGACGAGACGGTGCCCTTCTCGCGGCTCCGACCGGTCACCGGCGACGATCCCGATGCGATCGGTGCGATCGATCCGGTGACGCGGCGCTCGCCGTCGACGGTGCGCGCCTTTCCGCCGCCGCCCGCTGCGCAGCTCGGCTCGCATCCGACGACGCGCGCATGGCTGCGGCATCCCGATCGCATCGCGTAGGCGCACGACCGTTGACCGCGCGGTGAGCCGCCCGTAGTCGAAGAGCATGAAGCGCTTCGACGCGATCGTCATCGGCGCGGGCCAGGCGGGCCCGTCGCTCGCGAGCCGACTGACCTCCGCCGGCATGAGCGTCGCGGTGATCGAGCGAAAGCTCTTCGGCGGCACCTGCGTCAACACCGGGTGCATGCCGACGAAGACGCTCGTCGCGAGCGCGCGGGCGGCGCACGTCGCGCGACACGCGTCCGATTGGGGCGTCGTCGTCGAGGGCGCGGTGAGCGTCGACATGAAGCGCGTCAAGGCGCGCGCCGACGCCGTCTCGTCGCGATCGCGGACGGGCATCGAGTCGTGGCTCGAGAAGATGGATCGCTGCACGGTCTTCCGCGATCACGCGCGCTTCACGTCGGCGCATACGGTTCGCGTCGGCGACGACGAGCTTTCGGCGGAGCGCATCTTCATCAACGTCGGCGGCCGCGCGCGCGTCCCGCCGCTGCGCGGGCTCGATCGCGTCTCGTACCTCACGAACACGACGATCCTCGCGCTCGACGAGGTGCCGCGGCACCTCGTCGTCGTGGGCGGGAGCTACGTCGGCCTCGAGTACGCCCAGATGTATCGGCGCTTCGGGAGCGAGGTCACCGTCGTGGAGATGGGTCCGCGCCTCGTCTCCCGCGAAGACCCCGAGGTGTCGGCGGCGATCCGGGAGATCCTCGAGCGCGAGGGCGTCGCGTTTCGTCTCGACGCGAAGTGCATCTCGCTCGCGCCCGCGGAGGGCGGCGTCTCGGTGGGCGTCGACTGCGCGCGCGGCGATCCCGCGATCGCCGGCTCGCACGTGCTGCTCGCGGTCGGGCGCCAGCCGAACACCGAGGATCTGGGCCTCGATCGCGCGGGCGTGAAGGTCGACGCGCACGGCTACGTCGTCGTCGACGACGAGCTCCGCACGAACGTCGACGGCGTCTGGGCGCTCGGCGACTGCAACGGCCGCGGCGCGTTCACCCACACCGCGTACAACGACTACGAGATCGTCGCCGCGAACTTGCTCGACGGCGATCGCCGGAGGCTCAGCGACCGGATCGTGGCGTATGCACTCTACATCGATCCGCCGCTCGGCCGCGCGGGCCTCACCGAGACCGAGGCGGCCTCACGCGGGCGTCCCCTGCTCGTCGGGCGACGCCCGATGTCGCGCGTCGGCCGCGCGATCGAGAAGGGCGAAACGCAAGGCTTCATGAAGATCATCGTCGACGCCGAGACGAAGAAGATCCTCGGCGCCGCGATCCTCGGGACGGAAGGCGACGAGGCCGTCCACGGGATCCTCGACGTGATGTACGCCGGCGCGACGGCGACGACGCTCCAGCGCACGGTGCCCATCCACCCGACGGTCTCCGAGCTCATCCCCACGGTGCTCGCCGAGGCGGCGCCGCCCGCGGGGTGATCGTTTCGAAGCTCGGCGCTCAGCGCGAGAACGCCGGGCTGTACTCGAGCGCGCGAAAGCGCGCCGGGAGCGGCGGCGGCGCGAAGCGGTTGTCGTCTTCGCCGAACGCGACGACGAGCTGGTTCGCGGGCATCGCGGCGAGGATGCTGCGATACGATCGCGGCGTGTCGGCCTCGACCGCGGCGTCGAGCAGCGTGAACGACATCGCGGCGAGGTTGTTCGCGTAGCCGATGAGGGCGTTGCCGACGACGTCCATGTACATCGTGCCGGCTGGATCGCGATCGGCGCCGTTGACCGCCGTGCGACGCTCGTTCAGCGTGCGATCGATGTGCGCGAAGCTCTGACAGCCGTTGAGGAGAACGAGCTGATACTTCTCGCGGGCGACCTTGCCCTTGCGCGCGAGGACGTTGACGTTCTCTCCCAGGCCGGCGTGCCCGTTGTAGAGGATGAGATCGGCCTTCTCCGAGATCGGATCGAAGCGCTGATCGAAGTCGGGGCCGATGCGCTGCAAGTCGGGCACGAGGAGGACGTCGATGCTCACCGGCTTCTGCCGGCCGCCCACCTCGACGGTGCCCGTCACGCTCGCGTCGGAGAGGAACGAGCGCGTGGGCTGTCGGTTCGCGATGGCCCCGTCGGTGAGGCGCTCCTTCGCGCGCCTCAGGAACGCGTCGCGCTCGGTGTAGCCGTAGTCGTCGGGCTCGGCGCCCTCGATGAGCGCGAAGAGCGCGATGACGTCGAGGCGATCGTCGGCCCATAGGAGATCGTACTCGGGGTACTTGTCGGTGCTCGCCTTGGCGTACGGCGCGACGGCGGCGCTCGCGCGGACGACGTCTTCGTCGTCGATGCGGCAACCCGCGGCGCCAGGGTCGTAGTCGAGCCAGAAGTTCTCCTGCCCGTACTGGTTCTTGCCGCACGTGCCGTCGTACTTCCGGTTGAACGCGGCGAGCAGGCGCACGTCGCGCGGCAGCGCGAGCGCGTAGCGCTCGGGTGTCTCGAGATCCTTGGGGAACGCCACGGGCAGCGCCGCGTCGTAGCGGATCCGCTTCGCGCGGCCCTCTTCGGTCTCCACGACGTTCGAGAGCACGACCTGACCGACCTGACCGTTGCCGTTGTGCGCGGTGACGAAGATCCCTTGCGCATACACGAGCTGCGAGAGGATCGCCTTCCTCGCCTCGGTGTTCGACAACGCCACGAGCTCGGCCGAGAACCTGAGCTCGAGGATCTTGGCCTCGTTGCTGGTGATCGCCTGAGCCGCCAGCGCGGCTCGCTCGGGGCGCTCGGAGGCCGCCGGACTGCACGCGGTGAACGCCAGAGCCAAGCTCGAGGCGAAGAGAAGAAGCGAGCCGAAGCGCATGATGCGCCGCGAGCGGTGCAAACCACGCGCCGCGCCGCCGCGACTGGGCCGTCGCAGACGGAGGCCCTAGGATTCCATGCAGTGAGCCACTACCGCGATCCGCTCGCCGGTCTCGCCGGCCAGGTCGCTCTCAAGCGGAGCGCGCTCGACGATCGGGAGCGCGCGATGTCGCCGCTGCTCTTCTCTCTCCTGCCGCCCGCGCTTCGCCGGACGATCGAGGAGCTGCGCCCTCGCGCGCGCGCGGGCGAAGGCTCGCTCGAAGCGCTCTCCGCGGCAGAGGCGGCGCTCGACGCGATCCTCGCCGCGTACGACGAGGCCACGCGCCTGGCGCCTTCGCTCCGCGCGTGCCCCGACGAGGTCGGCGATCCTCCGCGCCCGAAGATGCCGCAGCCGTGGCTCATCGAAGAGCGCGGCCTCCTCCGGCTCCGCAAGTGTCTCGCGGCCGCTCTCGCCGACGTGGCGCCCGGCGCGTTGCTCGTGCGCTGGGGCGATCGCGGCTACGTCTCGCGCTTCCGCGTCGCGTCCGTTCCGTTCGTGCTCCGGGTGCTCGCGCTGCCCAGCCAGGACGGTCCCTGGCTGGTGTGGCAGCACTGTGATCTTCGCACGAGCGTTCCCCACGCGCTCGCGAGGCTCGAGATCAAACGCCGACGCGCGCATCACGCCGTGGGCAGAGCGCTCCGTCTCGTGCGCGAGCTCGAGACCGGCGACGCCGAGCTCGACGCTCGGTTCCATCTAGCCGGCGCCACGACGAACGTCGCGCTCCTCACCGCGGAGCTGCGCGACGCGATCACCCTCCTCGAGCCGCTCTCGCCGGCGCTGGTCGTCGACGACGGCGTGGCCACGCTCGCGTGGAGCGGGCC
This sequence comes from Labilithrix sp., assembly GCA_019637175.1. Classification (GTDB taxonomy): domain Bacteria; phylum Myxococcota_A; class Polyangia; order Polyangiales; family Polyangiaceae; genus Labilithrix. The sequence goes on from JAHBWD010000081.1 coordinate 12,438, forward strand.
GACCGACGATCTCGAGAACGCCGAGCTCGTACCGAGGGCGGCGATGCGCGCGCTCTCGGCACTCCGTAGCGCCGTCAGACGAGCGTGACGATCACCACCCGCCGCCGGGCGGCGGCGCGGGCGACGGCTGAGAGACGGGCGGACCGCCGGGGCCCGGGCCGGGCGGAGCCGCCGTCGGAGGCGGGCCGGGAACCTGCGGACTCGGCGTGTCCGGGCAACCGACGAGCAGCGCGCTCGCCGCGACGAGGACGACGACCGGAACCAGAACGGAGAGGCCTTTGACCGAGCTCATGGCCCCCACGTCATCACAAGCGGCCTCGTCTGTCTCGACATTCTCACTCGCGGCGTTCGAAGCCGGGCTCGAGCCCGAAGCAGAGACCGCCGCGCCCGTACGCGACGGTCGAGCGGAACTGTTCACGGACGTACGCGCCCATCGTCGATCGCGTCGCGCCTGGTGGCATCGCGTAGAAGGCCGGAATCGCATCGAGCTCCGCCATCGTCACCACGCCGTCGTCGTCGCCCGCCGCGTCGGCGTAGGTGTAGGGATCGAAGCGCAAGCGCGCGGTCGGCGAGAACGAGGTCCGGAAGAACGGCCTCGCGGAGAACGACACCGTCACGGGATATCGCGCCTCCGGATGGATCCGCGCGCCGCGGACGGCGTCGCGACATCCGCCGAAGCTCGCGCCGGTCTGCGCCGTGTCGAAGCGGAGCGAGAGGCGCAGCGTGCGCTCCTCGCCCGCCGGATCGCGGCGCCTCGCGGTCGCCTCGAGGAGCGCGTGCGCGGGCCCGCCTCGGCCGAGCACGAGCGCGTGGAGATCGTCGACGCTCGCGCCGACGCCGAGCGTGGTTCGATCGTCGGGCGGCCCGAGCCGCATGCCGACGTCGGGGCAGTCGCCCGGCTTGAAGCCGTTGAACGACTGCACGAGGTAGCCCTCGCCCGCCGCGTCGAAGACCTCGTTGGCCGTCTGCCCCTTGCCTCGATACGAGCACTGCTCGCTGTCGGACTCGTTCACGATCGTCATCGTCTTGAACGAGACGACGAAGCGGTCGACCGTGATCTCCCAGCCGTCTTCGAGCTCTTCCTTCGGGATGACGCGCGTCGACGTGCGCGGGCCGATGACGGTGAACTCGACGCCGCCGAGCGGCAGCGCCTCGTCGGCGGGGACGCAGCCGGCGGCGCACGCGAGCACCGGCGCGAGGAGCGAGCGACGGAGCGCGCGCAGCGGCATCAGAAACCTCCCTCCAGGCCGAGGCTCGGGATCGTCACGGGGCCGAACTCGCGCGCGATGCAGGTCGGCTCGGGGCGCGTGATGCCCGGGAGCACGAGCTGCCTGCCGCATCGATAGCCGGTGACCTCGCTCGAGAGCGTCGCGTTCAGCGCCTCGACCATGATCGAGAACCAGCCGCGCTCCCCGATCGTCCATCGCTTCTCGATGCGCAGATCGAGCCGCGCGAACGCGGGCGTGCGCGCCGGAGGCTGACCGAGGATCTGCGCCGCGTGCGCCGGCTCTTCGGGCGTCACCGGAACGCCGCTGTAGTAGACGAAGCGGCCTCCGGCCCGCCAGCTCCGCCCGAGATCGTAGGAGAGCGCGACGTTGAGCACGTGAGGCCGATCGTACGCCGAGAGGAACGAACGACCGTCGGCCTGACGAATCGATCGCGACAGGGTGTACGCGACGAGGCCGCCGAGCCGCTTGCTCAGCTTTCGCCGCGCCGCCAGCTCGAGACCGAACGCCGATCCGCGGCTCTTCGAGATGAGCGTGTCGCTCTGCTCGATCTCGATGATCTCCACCCGCGACGTGCCCAGCGCATCGTTCAGATCGTAGAAGGCGTTGTGGAACGCGGTCGCGCCGAGCGTCACGTCGAGCGGAGCGTCGACCTCGAAGCCGGCGGCGGTCTGCGCCGATCGCTGGAGGCCGCCCTCGAGGCGCGCGATCGTCATGCCCGGCAGCGCGATGGGCGGCGCCGGCGGCTGCGTCGCGAGCCCGTACGCGTGGAGGATTCGGAACTTGTCGGTGACGAAGAAGCGCGCGGCGACGCGCGGATCGATGCCGGTGCCGCGCGCCCGATCGGAGCCGTACATGTCGAAGCGCAACCCGGGCGTCACCTCGACGCGCCCGAGCGAGAGCACGGCGTCGGCGCGCGCGCCGGTCGCGAAGTCGGTGCGCCCCGCGAAGATGCGACGCTGCCGCTCGACGACGGGATCGTCGTCGGCGAAGCGCGGGAGGTTGCTCGCGGCGTAGCTGTCGACCACGACGTCGGCGCCGGCGCGGAGGAGCACCGCGGGCGAGATCGGCTGCACGAGGTCCAAGCGCGCCGCGGTCATGACGTCTTCGGCCGCGCGGCGCGCCTCGATGCGCGTTCGATCGAAGCCGAGCGTGCCGCCCACGCGCATGCGCCCTCCCCCGCGGAAGACGTGATCCCATCGGAGATCGGCGCGATGGAACTCCGACGAGAAGAGGACGACCTCGATCTCCTTGACCGTTTCGGGGCGCGGTCCGTTTCCGCTGGCGGCGTCGAGCGTGTCGCGATCGGGCAGCGTGCGCTGCTGCGCGTGATCGTAGGCGCCGAACCCGAGCACGGAGATGACGTCACGATCGCCGAGCGCGTAGGAGACGCGCGTCTGATAGTCGCGATAGTCGAGCGACGTCTTCGAATCGAGCAGCGAGAAGAGGCCCGACGTGTACGCGTAGCGGCCGGAGACGAGCGCCGAGCCTCGCCCGCCCGCGAAGGGCGCCTCGACGAGCGCGCCGGCGTCGATGACGCGAACGAGCGCTTCGCCGTGGAGGCGATCCGAGGGAGGCATCGCCTCCGAGTCGATGACGCCGCCCGCCCAGCGCCCGAACGCCGCGGGATATCCGCCTTTGTAGACGTCGGTCCGCGCGACGAGCGCGGGATGGATGACGGCCGGGCCGAGGCCGAAGTGGAAGAGATACGGAACGCGAACGCCGTCGAAGTAGTAGCCGACGTTCCCCGGCGGCGCGCCGCGCACGTAGTAGTAGGGGATGCCGGAGACGACCGGCGTGAAGCCCGGCGCGGTGTCGATCGCGCGAAAGGGATCGCCGAACGCGCCGGGGAGCTGCCTCACCTCGGCGCGCACGATCGAGTCGGCGACGCCGACGCCGATCGCGGCCCTTCCCCCGCGGACGAGCACCTCGCTCGGCGCCTCCGGTGGAGAAGCCTCGCCGGGGCGCGCGGGCTCGTCCGGCGGCGGTTCGGCCGGCGGTTCGGCCGGCGGCGCCTCGGGCGGCGGCGCGGCGATCTTGTGGAAGTCGACGCGGAAGCGAACCGTCGCCGCGATCGGCGCGCCGCCGCGCGTGGCCGGCGCGAAGCGCGCGACCGAGAGCGTCTCGATCGCGCGGCTCGCGAACGGCTCGACGCCCTCGAGCACGCGCGCCGTACGAACGCTGCCGTCGACGCCGACCGTGACCGCGACCATCACGAACGCGTCGCCCTCGGCGCCTTCCGGGTAGATCGGCGCGAGCGCCCCGAGGAGGCGCGGCGGAACGATCGGCTCCGCCTCTGCCGCGGGATCGTCGTCGGCCCGCGCCTGGGCGGCCGCCGTCATCGTCGCCGCGGCGAGGAGCGCCGCGCGCACGATGAGTTGAAGGCCTGCCCTTGGCACGCGGGGAGTCTAAATCAGTCCGGCTCCTCCGGGGGATTCGGCTCCTGCAAGGGTGGCTCGATCGCCTCCGGCGAGGGATCGCTCGGCTGCGAGACGATGGGAGCGTCCGGCGCGACGGCGATCCGCGGCCGAGGCTTGGGCGGCGGTAGCGACGCCGTGGCAGCGAGCGCAGGCGCGACGGCCGCGACGTCGTCGGCCATCGCGGGTCGCGTCGCGCGAGGTATCGCGAGCGCGGTCGGTTCGGGCGCGAGACGCACCGGCTCGACCGTGGGCGCGACGGGGACGATCTCGTGACTGGGCGCGATCGCGTCGCTGGGGTGACGCGACGAGGTCACGCCGAAGATGCCCGCGGCGCCGAGGACGCACGTGCTGGCGACCGCGGCCGCGACGTGCTTCTTGACCGCTCGCGGCCGCGGGGCGCCGTCGCCGACGGTCACCGCAGGCAGACCGGTGAAGCTCGTGGCCGCGAGGTCGGAGGCCGCCCGCTCGAGCACGCGCGTGATGCGCGCGGCGGCCTCGCGCCCGCGCGCGGGGTCGAGCGCGGCGAGCGCCCAGCCGAGATCCGCGACGCTCTGCCAGCGATTCGCGGGATCCACGGCGAGGCAGCGACCGATGATCGTGTCGATCTCGGGGGGCAGCCCGCGGCGAAGCGACGACGCGCGCGGCGGACGCGATCGCATGATCTTGAGAAAGAGCTGGGGCAGCGACTCGCCGGTGTACGGAGGCTTGCCCACGAGGAGCTCGAACAGGATCGCGCCGAGCGACCAGATGTCCGCGCGCGCGTCGACTTTGTCCGAGGCCTCCATCCGCTCGGGCGCCATGTAGCTCGGCGTCCCGAGGACGGTGCCCGGATCGGTGAGCGACGTGAGGCCATGACGCGGCGCCATGCGCGAGATGCCGAAGTCGAGCACCTTGACGCACGGCGAGCCGTCGACGGCCTGGGTCAAGAAGAGGTTCGCCGGCTTGAGGTCGCGATGCACGATGCCGAGCGCGTGCGCCTCGGCCAGCGCCTCACATGCTTGCATAATACACTCAGTCGCGATGTCGATCGGCAGCGGCCCTCTGCGCGCGAGCAGCGCCGCGAGATCGAGGCCGGAGACGTACTCCATCACGAGGTAGGGCACGCCCGCGCCCGGGAGCTCGCCGATGTCGTGGACGCGAACCACGTGCTCGCTTCGAATGTGCGAGACCGCGCGCGCCTCCCGCTTCAAGCGGACGACGTACTCCGGCAGCAGCAGAGCCGCGGCGGCGAGGACCTTGATCGCGACCCGTTGGTCGAGCTCGAGGTGCGTCGCCCGGTAGACGACGCTCATCCCTCCCCGTCCGACGACAGCCTCGACGGCGTATTTGCCCGCGATCACGTCCCCCGGGACGGGCATCGATGCGTTCGACTTTTCACTGACGGCCGTAGCCGCGACCCCCGCTGACTTCACGCGTCCGGGCATATGAGGCACTCCCGCGCTACGGAGTGAATGTGCGAGGAGCGTGCCTCGCGAGCGTGGAGGGCCCAGCCGCCCGCGTCGGGACGTTGGGATAGGGTCGGGGGTTCGACCGATCGCGGGCGCTGGGCACGGGAGCGTCGTTCGGGGCGAAGCGCCACGGCCGGCGGTATACGGCGGCCCTGGGCAAAAGCTCCGCTGCGAAGCTCCGCCTTGTCGCACTTTTGAAGCGAAGGGCGCCCTGCCTCGTCCGTTGGGATACGCTCAACGCGCGCCCGGCTTCGTGCCGGCCGAGGAGGGTCCTTCCCATGTTCCGTCGCTCCGTACTCGCTTTTTTGACGATCGCGCCCGCCGTGATCCTGCTCCCGCGGGTCGCATCTGCCGGCGTCGAGGCGTGCGGCAACATCAACGTCAAGGCCAGCGCCCAATGCAAGGTCGAGGTCGAGGCCGCGTGCACCGCCAAGTGCGAGCCCGTGAGCTTCACCGCCGCTTGCCAGGGCAAGGCGACGGCGAAGTGCGACGGGCAATGCACCGCCACCATCGACGCCGAGTGCAACACCTCGTGCTCCGCCGAGTGCAACGGCCAGTGCACGGCCAACCCCGGCTCGTACGACTGCAGCGCGCAGTGCTCCGGATCGTGCGGGGCCGACTGCGACGCCGAGTGCGCCGGTCAGGCGGGCGGCGGCAGCGCCAGCGGGAGCTGCAAGGCTTCGTGTCAGGCCAACTGCGACGCGAAGTGCAGCGCGCAGTGTACCGGGCAGCCGCCGTCGGCGAGCTGCGAGGGCAAGTGCTCCGCGTCGTGCAAGGGTCGCTGCGAGGCGAAGGCGAGCGCCAAGTGTCAGATCCAATGTCGCGGCGAGTTTCAGGCCTCGTGCCAGGCAGACCTCAAAGGAGGATGCGAGGCGCGCTGCCAGGATCCGAAGGGCGCGCTCTTCTGCGACGGACAGTTCGTCGACACCGGCAACAACCTCGAGAACTGCATCGCCGCGCTCAACGCGATCCTGAACATCAAGGTCGACGCGAGCGCGAGCGGGTCGTGCAGCGGCAATGAATGCAAGGGTGAGGCATCCGTGAGCGCCTCGGCGTGCTCGACCTCGCCCGAGCCGGCGCACGCGCCCCCCGTTCTTCCGGGCGTCATCCTCGCCGGCGCCGTAGGCGCGGCGGTTGCACGCAAGAGGCGTCGCGGCGGCTCCTGAGCCGTCGCGCGCGCGGCTCGGAGACGCAGCTCTCCGGGCCGCACGCCGGCAGCCAAGGAGAACGCCATGCACCACGAGGTTCGTGAGGACGCGCAGAAGGGCGAGATGAGGCACGAGCGCTCGCAGCTCCGCGAGCGAGTCGACCATGTCAAAGACATCGTCGACGACGTGCGCGAGCGCGCGGAGCTCTCGTTCCGCGAGAGGCCGTACCTCGTTCCGATCGCGGCGGGCGCGTTCGGCTTCGGCGTCGGCGTCCTCGTGGGCTCGAGGCTCGCGCGTTTGCTCGTCATCGCGGGCGTGGGCACGCTGCTGAGCGAGACGCTCGGGCCGGAGATCAAGCGCATCTCGCGCGACTTCGTGTCCGACTTCCAAGAGCGCCTGAGCGAGCCCGAGCACTGACGCGCGAGCGGGTCAGATCGCGAGGTCGACGATCAGCGGCAGGTGATCCGAGGCGCGGCGCGAGCGCGCGTTCCACGGCACCGCGGCGCCGCAGACCGTGACGCCGCGCCCCACGAACACGTGATCGAGGCGGAGCACCGGCAGGCGCGCGGGGAACGTCGCGCGTGCGCGGTGGCCGGCGATCTCGCGCTGCGCGTCGCGCAGCGACGACGAGAAGCGACGGTAGGTCGTCGCGTTCGGGACGGCGTTCAGATCGCCGCACAAGACGACCCGCGAGCGGCGCAGGCCGCGCAGCGCGGCGCTCCCGAGCCAGCCGTCGCCCAAGAGCTCGAGGGACTGCGCGCTCCGCTCACCGCGACGCACCCCGAGGTGCGTGCTGATGACGTCGATCGTGGCGCCCGCTTCGAGCTTGGCTCGCGCCCAGATCGCCCCGCGAGGCTCGACCGTCGCGTGCGGCGACGCGAACGTCGTCACCTTCTCGAGCTCGAGCTCGCCGCGCGCGAGCAGCGCGTGACCGTAATAGCCGACGCCGCGGCGGAACGTCCGACAGAAGAGCAGCCGCATGCCGAGCCGCGACGCGAGATCGCGCGCGTGGTGCGGACCGTCGGTCTCCTCGGTCTCCGGCGCATCCAGCTCCTGGAGCGCGATGAGGTCGGCGTCGGCGTCGGCGCAGAGCGCGGCGATGTCGGCGACCGAGTCCACGCCTCCGGCGCCCACGCAACGGTGAACGTTGTACGTCATCACGCGGAAACGCACGCTCGAGCCGTTGGTCACGGGAACGAGCGTTGCAAACTCCGCACTTGTCTTTGCCGCTGCGGAGTGCCGCCGCGCCGTGCGTGGAATTCTCGAAGAGGAGCGACATGACGACTCGGTGGAGAGAACACGTTCGCAATCGGGTCGAGCTGTTCGCCAAGACGGGCGAGCGCTGGGGCGAGATCGAGGGCTTCCGCCTCGCCGCCGCGTTCTCGTTCTACGCGACGTTCGCCATCTTCCCGTTGGTGCTCTTGACCGTCACGGTCGTCGGCTTCATCGTCGGCGAAGGCGGCGCGACCCAGGATCGAATCGCCGGTGTCGCGGCGGGCGCGCCCTCGACGCGCGCGCTGATCGATCAGACGCTCACGGCGATGCAGGAGCATCGCGCGGCGCGCGGAACGTCGGCGTTCGTCGCCGTCGCGACGCTGCTCTTCAGCGCGAGCGGCGCGTTCGTCGAGCTCGACCACACGCTCAACGCGATCTGGAGGGTGCCGCCGCGCCAAGGCGGAGGGTTCGCCGACAGCGTCCTCAAGTACGTCGAGGAGCGCCTCAGCGGCTTCGCGCTCGTCGGTCTGGTCGGCCTCACGCTGCTGGCTTCGCTCGTCATCAGCTTCGTGCTCGGCTGGATCGCGGCGCACGCGGAGACGAAGCTGACGCCGGCGCTGCTCCAGACCGCGGAGCTCGCGGTCTCGATCGCGCTCCTCTCGGGCGTCTTCACCATGGTGTTCCACCTCGTGCCGCGATCACGGCCGCCGCTCCGCGACGTCTTCGGGGGCGCGGTGCTCACGACGGCGATGCTCACGATCCTGAAGTCGATCTTCGTGCTCTACCTCACGAAGCTCACGAGCTACTCCGCGTACGGCGTCGTCGGCGGCGTTCTCGCGCTCGCGACGTGGATCTACCTGTCGAGCCTCGTCGTGTTCCTCGGCGCGACGCTGACGCGCGTGAGCTGCGAGCTGCGCGAATGCCGCGCGGCGCGGCGCGACGACGGCGTCAGCGCGTCGCCGCGCGCGAAGGAGGGGCCTCGAGCGTCAGCGGATCTTCCAGTCGTCGAGGACGGAGCACGCGAGCTCGAAAGTCGACCGTGAGGCGCACCTCGGACGCGGTGACGATCACCGTGCCGCCCGCCGGCCGCAGCTCGAAGCGGCTGGTCGGGGAGAGCGCCTCCGGGAGCGCGTGCGCGTACGAGAGCGTGCGGGTGAAGTTCCACATGAGACGCTCGCGCTGCTTGGCGATCCCGTCGTTGATCGCCTGGGCGATGCGCTGATCGACGAACGCAGGCAAGCGCTCGAAGTCGAGCGCCTCGAGCGCCGGTTCGAGCACGAGCACGTGCGCGCCGTCACGCACCGCGACCGACGGCGCGAGCAAGGCCTGCCACGCGCGGAGCGTGACCGGCACCGCGACGCCGGCGACGTTCCAGGTGAAGCGCGCGCTGCCCCGTACGCGAAGCCCCGCGTTCGGAACGAGCTCGACGAGCGAAGGCGGTCCGAGCAAGACGTAGCGCCGCGGGCGAGCCTTGAGCTCGATCCGCAGCGGCGTCATCGACTCGATGAGCGACGCGAGGTCGTCCCGGGTCAAGACAGCGCTGAGTCGCATGGGATCACGCCGGCACGCGGCGACCGAACACGAGCGACAGCGCGCCGAGGACGAGGAACACGAAGAAGAGGATCTTCGCGATGCCTGCAGCCCCGGAAGCGAGACCGCTGAAGCCCAACACGGCGGAGATGAGGGCGACGATGAAGAAGACTGCTGCCCAGTAGAGCATGACGATACCTCTCGATGGATGGAGTGAGCCGCTTCGCGTGTCACCTCCAGGCGTTGCGAAGCGCGTGCCGCATCCGCTCATCCACCCATCCACGCCCATCCGCGCGCCTTCGCGGCATCGCGCGTGCAGTGCGTACGCTCATGTCCAATCCGCCGCAGTCCCAGCCAGGACGACCGCATCCGCCCCATCCGAAGCCGGTGCAACCGGATCCCAAGTCGCATCCGATTCACGCCCCGATTCCGACGCAGCCCATCCACGAAGGCCCCGAAGGGCCGGGCTCGGGCACCGATCCGAAGCGGCCGGTGTTGCCCGAGATGCCCGTCCCCGCGAAGCCGGAGCGCCCCTCCACGTCATGAAGTTCACCTATCGACTCATCAAGGACGCGCACGGCTTCATCGCCGAGTGTGTCGAGTCCGACGCCGCAGGCGAAGGCAAGACGGCCGCGGAAGCGGTCGAGTGCCTGCGGCGATCGATCGAGGAACGGATGTTTCGCCCGGACGCCGTGGCGCCGCCTTCGGAGACGAAGCGCGCGTCGATCGAGCTCGAGCTCGCGACCGACAGACGATCGCGCGACCTCGACGGGCCGGGCGATGCGCCACGCAGGTGACAAGAGTCACCTCCGCCGCCAGCGCATCCGGTAGACCGGCAACCCGTCGGCGATCGCGCGATGCTCCCGCGGGCTCCGCGCGCCGTAGGGGTTCTCCGTGAGGCGCGGCGAGCCTGGAGCGTCGCCCGCGGGCTCGAACGCTTCGCACGAGCCGACGGCGCGCGCGTAGAGATCCGCGCGCTCGTCGACGTCGGTCTGCACGAAGAGCTCGCCTCCGATCGCGAGCAGCCGCGCCGCTTCGGCGAGGAACAGGTCGCCCATGACGAGGCGTTTGTGGTGGCGCTTCTTCCACCACGGGTCGGGAAAGTGCAGGAAGACGCGCGCGAACGCGCCGGCGGGAGAGAGACGCGGCAGCACGCTCTTGGCGTCTTCACAGAACACGCGCGCCCGCGCGGCGTGACCTTGCTTCGCGAGCCTGCCGTCGCCCACCGTCGCCCACTTCCGCCGGATCTCGAGCCCGATGAGCCCCGCCTCGGGCGCCGCGACCGCGCGCTCGACGAGGAACCCCGCCTTCGGCCCCGGGCCGATCTCGAGCTCGAGCGGCGCGCCCTTCACGAGCGCACGGACGTCGATCGGCGCATCGGCGCGCTCCGACGGGGGCAAGCGCGGCGCGTTCGCGTACGGGCTCAGCGGCACGAGGGCCGGATAGACGTGGGCGCGGCACCGGTCAAGGTCTGTTACCCTCCACGCGCGTGACGGCGCCCTGGTCAGCGGCACGCGCTCGAGATCTCGCGCGACGCTTCGCGCCGTGGCTCCCGCTGGCGCTCGGGACGGCGATCGTGGCGCGCGCGTCGATCCGCGCCGTCGTCGCGAAGGTCGGACATCCGGGGCCGACGCTCGACGACGCCTACATCCATTTCCAGTACGCGCGCGCGATCGCCGAGGGCCACCCGTTCCGCTACCAGGCGGGCGAGCCGATCTCGTCGGGCGCGACGAGCTTCCTGTGGCCCGCGCTCCTCGCCCTGCCCTACGCGATCGGGTTCCGAGGCACCGCGATCATGTGGGTCGCGTGGACGATCGCGTTCGTCGCCCTCGGCGCGCTCGCCTACGAGGCGTACGCGCTGGCGCGACCGCTCGCGGGCCGCGCGGCGGCGACCGGCGCGGGCGCGATGACGCTCGCGTTCGGCGGCTTCGTGTGGAGCGCGGCGAGCGGCATGGAGGTCGTGCCCTTCGCGTGGCTGCTCGCGCACGCGATGCGACGCGCGAGCGAGTGGACGGAGGAGCCGTCGAAGCGAACGCGTCGCGAGCTCGTGGTGATGATCGCGCTCGCCGCGGCGGCGCCGCTCATGCGCCCCGAGGGCGCGATCGCGTCGCTCGCGCTCGCGCTCGCCGTGGCGATCCATCCTCGCGCGCCGCGCGCTTCCTCGCGCGCCGAGGCGCTCTACTTCCTCGGCGCGGCGGCGACGCCTCAGCTCTTGCTCCTCGCGCTGACGGGACACGCGACCTCGAGCACGGCGCAGGTCAAGCTGCTCGCCTACAGCCCTTATCTCGTCGTCTCCGACGCCGCGTTCGGCAACGCGCGCCTCCTCGTGGGCACGATCCTCAACGGGGAGGTCTGGTCGGCCGAGTTCCTGCCCAAGGGCTCCGCGCCGTTCGCGTTCGCGGGCCTCGCCGCGCTCGCCTGGCGCGGACAGGTCACGCGTCGATCGTTCCGCACGCTCGCGATCCTCGCGATCGCGCTCGCGATGTTCGTGCCTTGTCTCTACGTCACCTTCTTGTGGAATCGCCTGCGCTACCTCTGGCCGTTCGCGACGGGCTGGTTCGTCGGCCTCGCGTGCCTCGCGCGCGCGCTCGGGGCGCTCGGCGGCCGCGTCTCCGGAAGGAGCGCGGCGGCCGCGACGACGCTCATCGCGGGCGCGTTCGCCGGCGCGCTCGTCGTGCGCCTCGACTGGGTGATCGACGACGTCGCGCAGTCGGCGAGCGGGATCGATCGCCAGCAGGCGACGCTCGGGCGCTGGGCCGACGCGAACCTCCCGCGCGACGCGCGCATCGGCGTCAATGACACGGGCGCGATCGCATACTTCGGCAACCGGCGGACGTTCGACGTGGTCGGCCTCACGACGCCGAGCGAAGGCCGCCACTGGGTCGCCGGCGCGGCTTCGCGCCTCGAGCACTACGAGAGGATGCGCAAGACGTCACCGGCGTCGCTGCCGACGCACTTCATCGTCTACCCCGAGTGGATGAGCTGCGATCCGGTGCTCGGGCGCACGCTGCAAGAGGCCGTGGTGACCGACTCGTCGATCCTCGGCGGACAGACGATGCGCGCCTACGAAGCGCGCTGGGATCACCTCGGCACCGGAGACGCGCCGTGGACGCGGCACGGCGCGATCCTCGACGACGTCGACGTCGCCGATCTCGAGAGCGAAGCGGCGCACGCATATCAGCTCCTCGGCGCGCGCGAAGGCGAGCAGGAGGCCGAAGAGAGCAACGCGCCCGACGGCAGCATCGTCGTCGACGGCGGCCGCACGAAGCGCACGCGCGACCGGTTCGTCGCGCGCGTCACCGGGAGCCGCGGCGCGCGGCTCATCGGCCGCGTCCGCGCTTCGGGCTCGACCGTCTTGCACGTCCACGCCGCGGGCCGCGAGATCGCCGCGCTCACGCTCGAGGCCGGCCCGTGGACCGAGATCGAGGCCGACGTGCCGGCCTCGGCCGCGTCGGAGAACACGCCGTTCGAGATCATCGCCGACGGCGCCACGTTCACCTCGTTCCACTGGTGGCTCGTCGAGCCCTGAGGTTCGAATCTCGACGGAGCTCCTCGCCGCCGTGACCGCCGCGCGCGAGGTCCGCGACGCCGTGCGCGAGGATCGAACGGATCGACGGCGCCTCGATCGCCTCGAGACGCGCGTCGACGCGCTCGAGAAGAAGAGCGCTTAGCGCGCTTCGATCACTTCTTCGTCGGCGCCGCGGCGGGCTTGGCGTCCTTCGCCGCCGGAGCCGCCGGGAGCTGGCCGAGCTGCGACATCATCTCGGCGCCGTTGCCGTAGCTCCAACCCTTGATCACCTTGCCGTCCTTGAACTGCATGATGGTGAGGCCGTGCATGTTGACGGACTTCTTCGTCGGCTGGATGCCGAAGAGCGCGCCCTTGTGCGTGCCGCTGAACGTCTCCTCGGCGATCACGTAGTCGCCGATGCCCCACACGTTCGAGTGCGTGGCCTTCGCGTCGGGGAACGCCTTCGTCATCTCGGCGAAGTACTTCTTGCCCGCCGCCTTGCCCTTCATCGTCTCCGGCTGGGTCATGTCGTCCCACGTGATGTCGTCGGCCGACGCGCCGACGAAGTCGGCCTCGTTCTTCTTCTCGAAGGCCGCCGACATCTTGCTCGCCGCGTCGACGTTCTTCGCTTCGTCGGGGCTGCCCGTCGACGCGAACACCTGCGGCTGCGCCGCGAGGCTCGGGATCGGGCGCGCCTTCTGCTTCGACACGCCGATCTGCGACATGATCGTGCCGCTGTCGTGGTAGACGTGCGACTCCTTCACGAGGCCGTCGGGCGTGAACCACATGACCTCGACGCCCATCGCGCCGACCGGCTTCTCGGTGGCCTTGACGCCCATCATGTCGCCCGAGTGCGTGGCGTTGAATCCCCACTCGACGACGACGACGTCGCCCTTCACCCAGAGGCGGCTCACGGCCGTCTTGAAGCCGCCCATCGCGTCGAACATCTTCTGCCAGCTCGCCGCGATCGCTTCGCGACCGGTGACGTCGGGCATGCCCGCCATCTTCACGACCGCGTTCTCGGCGTAGAAGCTCGCGAGCTTCTTCGCGTCGTGCGCGTTCATCGCCTCGCCCATGGCGCGGCCGTTCTTCTGCTGGAGCTCCGCGAGCGTCGGCTGCGGCTTCGGCGCCTCGGCCTTGGGCGCCTCCGGCGCGGGCGCAGGCGTCTCGACGACCGGCGGCGTCGGCGCGTTCGGCGCCGGCAGCATGTCTTCGCCGCCGCACGCGACCAGCACGAGCCCGAGCCCAATCAGTCCGAACGAGATCTTACGCATGTGAACGCCTCCGTGGAGCTTTCTCGGCGATGCGCAGCGAGACCGCTGCGCGAGCGCGGCCTTCCTTCGCGCCTTTCGCGCCTCACGTCAAGGCGCACATCCCCCTGCGGCAACGCGCTACAGCGGTCGCGCGTGGCGACGCCCGCGTGATAAGAAAGGGCCGTGCGAAAACGCCCGCTTGGCAAGACCGGGCTCGTCGTCTCCGAGCTCGCGATCGGAACGTGGGGCCTCGGCGGTGAAGCCTACGGCGCGCTCGAAGAGGCCGACGCCGAGAAGGTGCTGCGCCGCGCGATCGAGATGGGCTTCACGCTCATCGACACCGCCGACGCGTACGGCGGCGGCAGGATGGAGGTCCTCGTCGGCAAGCTCCTCAAGGAGCATCCCGATCTCGTCGTCGTGACCAAGAACGGCGTCGACCGCACGACCGATCCCACGCGCAAGACGTTCGAGGCCGACTACCTCAGGAAGCGCGTCGAGACCTCGTGCAAGCGCCTCGCGGTCGAGGCGCTCCCCGTCCTGCTCCTCCACCACCCGACGCCCGACGCGATCTACGGCGGCGAGGCCGTCGAGACGATGCTCGCGCTGAAGAAGGAGGGGAAGATCCGTCACTGGGGCGTCGCGGCGGGCGACGAAGACGTCGCGCGCGCCGCCGTCGACAAGGGCGCCGAGGTGATCGAGCTCGCCTACAACCTCACGCACGGGATCGATCTCCACCGCATCTCGGGCGACGTCATGGTCGCGGGCTGCGGCGTGCTCGCGCGCAGCGTCCTCGCCTACGGCCTCCTCGCGGGCATGTGGTCGAAGGAGCACACCTTCCCCGAAGGCGACCACCGCAACGATCGCTGGACGCGCATGGAGCTCGAGCATCGGATCGATCAGCTCGACGCCGTCCGCTTCCTCGTGAAGGGCGACGTCCACACGCTCCGCGGCGCCGCGGTGCGCTTCGTCCTCGCGAATCACCTCGTCTCGGCCGCCGTGCTCGGCGCGCGCACGGTCGAGCAGCTCGAGCAGCTCGTGCGCGAGACGGGCGGCGGGCCGCGCTATCTCTCCGACGACGATCTGCGCCAGCTCCCGCGCGCGCTCGAGAAGGTCGGCATCTCGTCATGAGGGAGCTGGCGCTCCCCTCGTCGGCTCCGCCGACGAGCCTCCCCTCCCAGGTGCCGTGCGTCCGGCGTGATTCGCCTTCGGCGAACGGCGCTTCGCGCCGAAGACACGCCTCGAGTCTCCTCGAACCGCGAGCGGGATCCGCTCGTGGCGTCCTTTGCGAAGAAAAGGATTCTTCCTCGTGATCGATCGCGCCGAGGTGCTCGAGAAGCTCGTCGTCGCCGCACGCGAAGCCGCGGAGGTCGTCATGCGCATCTACGGCGAAGACGACGTCGGCGCCGAGATGAAGGCCCCGGGCGATCCCGTCACGCGAGCCGACAAGGAGGCCAACGCGCTCATCCTCGCGCGCCTCGCCCGCGATCTGCCGGGCATCCCCGTCGTCGCCGAGGAGAGCGATCCCGTCGCCTTCGCCGGCTTCGAGGGCGAGCGCGCCGCGCTCTTCGTCGATCCGGTCGACGGCACGCGCGACTTCATCGCGAAGAACGGAGAGTTCTGCGTGATGATCGGGCTCGCCGAGGAAGGCCGCGCCACCGTCGGCGTCGTCCTCTGCCCCACGTTCCAGAACCGGCGCCGCACGTACGTCGCCGCCGAGGGCCTCGGCGCGTTCGTGCTCGACGAAGACGGCGCGCGCACGCCGCTCCGCGCCTCTTCGGCGACCGATCTCTCCGCCTGCCGCTGCGCCGTCTCGCGGTTCCACCGGAGCAAGAGCGTCGACACGCGGCTCCAGACGCTCGGCTGCAAGGAGCTCGTGCCCATCGGCAGCTCCGGGATCAAGGGCGTCATGATCGCGTCGGGCGAGATCGAGATCTACGCGCACCCCTCGCGCGGCCTCGTGAAGCTCTGGGACGCGTGCGCGCCCGACGCGATCGTGCGCGCCGCCGGCGGCGTCTACACCGACGGTACGGGCAAGCCCTTCGACTACCGGAGCGCCGTCGCCCAAGGCGAGGGCACGCTCGCCGCGAGCCCGCGCCTCCACGCCGAGGCCTTGCGGAGGTTCGCCTCGTGAGAGACCGCGCCGAGATCGTCGTGATCGGCGCGGGCATCATGGGCCTCTCGATCGCCTACCACCTCGCGCGCCTCGGCGTCACCGACGTCACCGTCATCGACAAGAGCTACCTCTGCGGCGGCGCGAGCGGCCGCAACGGCGGAGGCATCCGCGCGCAGTGGTCGAGCGAAGCCAACGTGCGGCTCATGCAGGAGAGCATCCGCATGTGCCGTGACTTCGCCCACGAGTTCAAGATCAACGTCTGGCTCCGTCAGGGCGGCTACCTCTTCCTCGCGCGCACCGAAGAGCGCCGCCGCGCGCTCGAGGAGAGCGAGAAGCTCCAGCGCGAGTGCGGCCTGGCGACGCGGTTGCTCACGCCGCGCGAGGCGCAGAAGATCGTCCCCGAGCTCGACGTCGACGGCGTCGTCGCCGCGACCTACAACGCCGACGACGGCGTCGTCTTCCCGTGGCCCTTCGTGTGGGGCTTCGCCCGCGCCGCGCAGAAGCTCGGCGTCGAGGTCTCGACGTTCACCGACGTCGTCGGGATCGATCTCTCGGCGAGCGGCGAGGCGATCGAGGCCGTTCGCGTCCGCAAGGGCGGCGCCGATCACGTCATCCGGACGAACAAAGTGGTCAACGCCGCCGGCGCGTGGTCGCCCGAGATCGCGAAGCTCGTCGGCGTCGAGCTGCCGAACGTCCCGCATCGCCACGAGATCTGCTCGACCGAGCCGCTCAAGCCCTGGCTCAAGCCGCTCGTCGCCGATCTCACGAACGGCCTGTATTTCAGCCAGTCGACGCGCGGAGAGATCGTCGGCGGCATCGGGCAGGAGCGCGTGCCCCACGGCCTCAACCACGACAGCTCGTTCGCCTTCCTCGGGCTCTACGCGCACGCGCTCACGAGGACGTGCCCGATCCTCGGCAAGGTCAAGGTGCTCCGGCAGTGGGCCGGCTGCTACGACATCACGCCGGACGCGAACCCGATCGTCGGCGGCGTCGATCAGGTCGAGCACTTCTATCAAGCGTCGGGCTTCATGGGACACGGCTTCATGATGGCGCCCGTGATGGGGAAGCTGATCGCCGAGCACATCGTGAACGCCACCGCGCTGCCGATGTTCGAGCGCTGGAACCTGCGCCGCTTCAAGGAGGGAAAGCTCCTGAGCGAAGCGATGATCATCGGCTGAAGATCCGCGCGCGCCCGAGCGCGGCCGTGGCTTCCGGTTCATGGAGGTGAGAACGGCCGTTGACACCCCAACGGTCCCGCGACTACCGTCGGGCCTCGGAAAAACCGGGGATTTTTTCACTTCCGACCGGAGAACGCATGATGAAGCTCTCGGCGAACGTCCTTCGCTTGCTGTCCGTCCTCGCGCTGACGTGCGTAACGTCGTGCGCCGACGAGAACGATCCCAAGACATGGGTGAAGCGCCTCGACGATCCGGCGCAGCGTACGCCGGCGATCAAGCGCCTCGACCAGTTCTTCAACGACGCGATGTCGGGCGCGACCGGCGCGAACAAGCGCGAAGACGAGAAGGTCAAGAAGCTCCTCGACGACGCGGTCGAGCCGCTCACCAAGGCGTACATCGCCGGCGGTCTCGACGAGAAGACGCGCAAGGATCTCATCAAGCTCCTCGGCGACATGGCCGATCCGCGCGCGGCCACCGCGTACGCGAAGGCATTCAAAGACTTCGAGCCCGGCAAGAACGACGACGACGTGAAGTACGCCTCGCAGGGCACGTCGCGCCTCGCCGCGCAGAACCAGGCGACCGATCAGGCGCTCGTCGACGCGCTCTGGGAGGTGTTCGCCAAGTTCCAGCCGTCGAAGAACAACAAGTCGATCAACCTGGTCAAGGATCTCCAGGGCGCCGTCCTCGCGGTGAAGCATCCTTCGTACGGTCCGAAGGCGGTCGAGAAGCTGAACGCTCCCGTCACCGATCCGAAGGATCCCGCGCAAGGCATGGACCAGATCCAGTTCTGGCAGGCCACCGCGGCGCGCCTCGTCGGCGAGCTCAAGTTCACCGGCGCCGTCAAAGCGCTCGTGAAGGTGCTGATGACGCCGACGAAGGGCGACCTCATCTTCCCGGTGCGCCTCGCGCTCACGAAGATGCCGAAGGAAGCCGAGCCGGTCCTCATCTCCGCGCTCAAGGGCACCGATCCCGATTTCGCGACGCTCGCGTCGGGCTACCCCGAGAAGGCGTACATCCCGCGCATCGCCGAGCCGATCGCGTACATCTCGCGTCCCGCGGGCCGCGAGGCGATCCTCGAGGCGCTCGCCGCGGCCGACAACGATTCGAACCGCACGATCCTCGCGACCGATCTCACGCACTTCCCGAGCGACGCAAAGTCGGTGAAGGCGTACCTCGACGCGTACGCGAAGGTCCCGCCGAACGCGGCGATCCCGCTCCTCGGCGGCGGCAACGGCCACGCGATCATCGCGCAGGCGGCCGCGAACTTCTTCGATCCGTCGCTCACCGAGTGGCTCCTCAAGGAGACCGCCGCGGCCAAGGGCGAAGCGGCCGACGCGATGCCCCCCGCGGCGCTCCAGGCGGCGATCAAGCTGATGACGACGCAGAACGCGAAGGCGGTCGGCGATCAGGTCGCGAAGATCCCCGGCAAGGCCGTCGAGAAGGACATGTTCGCGAGCGCCGAGAAGGTGCTCACGCAGTGCAAGCAGGACGCGGCCTGCTACGTCACGTTCCTCGACGCGCCCGTCCCGTCGACGCCGCCGGCGGCGAAGATGGGCCACGTGAAGGCCGCGTGGATGGCCGGCATCTACGGCAACGCCGAGACGAAGAACGCGCTCGTGGCGAAGGTCGAGAAGGTGAAGGACGGCTCGCTCCGGCTCGCGATGGTCGAGGCGATCGATCACCTCTCGCCGCAGGGCGACGCGCCCACGGCCGACAAGCTCGAGAAGATCGTCGAGAGCGACAAGGCCGCGGGCGTCAACGCCGCCACCGACGAGGTCTTCAAGATCGCACTGAAGCTGAGGTCGCGCGTGCCGTGATCAGGCTCGACGTCACGCGAGGAGAGAGCGCCGGCGCCGCGCTCGAGCCCACGACGGACGTCGTGCGCATCGGGCGCGCCGAGGGCAACGACCTCGTCGTGCCGGACACGCACGTCTCGAGCGAGCACGCCAAGATCGTCTACTCCGGCGACAAGCACGTGCTCGTCGATCAGCGCTCGACGAACGGCACCGCGATCCTACGGCGAGGCGATCGCATCGCCCTCGACGACAGCCAGGGGCGCGAGGCCTCGCTCGAAGACGGCGACGTCATCGAGCTCGGCTCGCAGGATCGCATCGTCCAGATCACGGTGACGGTGAAAGACGACGGCGACGACGCGCGCGTCTTCGCCATGAAGAAGATCGAGGAGCTCGTTCCCCAGGCGACGATCGTCGAGAAAGACGACCATCGCCTGCGCGCGCTCTACGAAGCGCAGAAGCTGATCGGCTCGGCGCAAGATCTCGCCGAGGTCCTCGTCGCGATCTGCGAGTCGAGCTTCGCGCTCGTGCCTCTCGCCACGCACGTCACGATCGTGCTCCGCGACGACGACGAAGAGGGCGCGCGGCCGCAAGGCGCCGCGGGCTACGTGCCCGTGCTCACGCGCTTGCGCGGAGGCGAGGCCGACGGCGAGCGGAGCGCGCCGCCGAGCGGACCCATCCCCATCACGCGCAGCGTCTTCCGCAAGGTCGTGACCGAGCGCGCCGCGGTCGTCGCCGCCGACGCGCCGCGCGAGGTCGGCCAGAGCGAGTCGCTCATGGGCGCGCAGATCCGGTCGACCCTCGGCATCCCGCTCTGGCGCGGCGAGGAGATCCTCGGCGTCATCCAGGTCGACAACCGCGCGGCCACCGGCGTCCTCACGAGCGGCGACCTCGAGATCATGGCGGTGCTCGCGCACAACGCCTCGCTCGCCGTCGCCAACGCGCGCCTCGTGAAGCGCCTGCGCGCCGCCGAAGAACGCCTCAAGAAGGAGAACACGTTCCTCAAGAGCAAGGAGCAAGAGCGCCGCGGCGGCGGCCGCGCCTCGGGCGGCCCCGAGATCATCGGGCAGAGCGCGCCGATGAAGCAGCTTCTCCAGCAGCTCGAGAAGGTCGTCAACACACGCGTCACCGTCCTCATCGAGGGCGAGACGGGCGTGGGCAAAGAGCTCGTCGCCGCGAGCGTGCACTACCGTTCGAACCGGCGAGACCGCCTCTTCGTCGGGCAGAACTGCGCGGCGATGCCGGAGACGCTCCTCGAGAGCGAGCTGTTCGGCCACCGCAAGGGATCGTTCACCGGCGCGCACGAAGACAAGAAGGGCCTCTTCGAGATCGCCGACGGCGGCACGCTGTTCCTCGACGAGGTCACGGAGATGCCGCTCTCGCTCCAGAGCAAGCTCCTCCGCGTGCTCCAGGAGGGCGAGGTCCGCCCGATCGGCGCGACCGCCGAGCGCAAGGTCAACGTCCGCATCGTCGCGGCGACCAACCGCAACCTCGAGAAAGAGGTGGCCGAGGGCCGCTTCCGCGAAGATCTCTACTACCGCCTCAAGGTCTTTCCTCTCCGCGTGCCGCCCCTTCGCGAGCGCCGCGAGGACGTGGCGCTCATCGCCGAGCACTTCCTCCACCGCTTCGCGACCGAGTTCGGCAAGCCCGCCGGCGGCTTCTCGCAGCAGACGATGGAGCTGCTCCAAAGCTACGACTGGCCCGGCAACGTCCGCGAGCTCCAGAACGAGATTCAGCGCCTCTGCATCCAGATCGACGCGGGCGGCTTCGTGACGCCCGACATGCTCTCGCCGCGCGTGCGTCAGGTCGAGGGCATGATCGAGCGCGTTCGCCCCACGAAGGGCACGCTGAAAGAGATGATGGACCAGGTCGAGCGCTGGCTCCTCATCGAGGCGCTGCGCGAGCACCAGAACAACAAGACGGCGGCGGCGAAGAACCTCGGCATCACGCGCGAGGGTCTCCACAAGAAGCTGCGATCGTTCGGCCTCTGATCAGAAGGCGAGCGACGTGACGCTCGGGCGCCCTGTCGGAGCGGGGCGCGAGGTCTCACTTTTCGAGCAACTCTCTCGGGCGAGCGGCCGAAGGGGGGGTGATGAAACCCCGCCTCGGGAGCCGCCTCCTCCTCTCACTCCTGGTCGCCGCCTGCGCGACGGTGGTTGCGTGCTCGAGCGATCCGGAGGCGCCCGCGGATCTGCCCGCCCGGCTGGAGACCGACACCGGGACGAAGTGGGTGGTCTACACCGATCCACGGAGCCTCGAGGTCCGCTTCCTCGCGCCGGTCGAGCCCGTCGCGATCGGGGAGGGCAGCCCCGAGGAGAAGGCGAGGGCGTTCTTCGAGCGGTATCGGAGCGAGCTTCACGGGACCGGCAAGCGCGACGAGCTGAGGCTCGTCGACACGACGGTCGACGACGACGGAGCGACCCATCTTCGTTTCGAGCACGTCTTGCCGGGCACCGAGCTTCCGGTCTTCGACGTGGCGACGACCGCGCACTTCGTCGCGAACGGCGGCGCCTACTGGATGCAACCCGGCTTCCGCGCCGACCTCGCCGGCGTCTCGCCGACCGCGCGCATCTCCCGCGAAGCGGCGATCCGGACCGCGATCGATCACCTGGTCGCGACGTGCGGTCCACTGGACGAACCTCCGGAGCTCCTGTCCGTCGAAGTGGGCGTTCACGCCCAAGAAGGAGCCCCCGCGGCGCTCGCTCATCGCGTCCGCGCGGCGACGGAATCGCCTCGATGCATCGCGCCGGAGGTGCTCGTCGACGCGCTCTCCGGGGCGGTGCTCGCCACCCACGAGCGCGCGTCGTCGCTCTGGGACACGTCGGCGGGTGCGCGCTTTCACCTGCTCGGCGACCAGCGAGACAAGAAGACGATCGACGTCGAGCGCAGCCTCTTCGGCTCCTATTCGCTGAAGAGCCAGATGTCTCCGTCGGTGGAGACGCTGCAGTACGTGCAGTTCGCGCGAAAGTTCGAGCTTCGACCGTACTCGACGGACAAGCTCGGCGCGTGGGACACGGAGCACAAGTACAAGGGCGCGGCCGTCAGCGCGCACTTCCACGGCTTTCACGCGCTGCGCTTCTTCAAGGAGGCGCAGCTGAAGAGCGAGGGCATCACGAAGGTCACCCTCGTGGTCCACGCCAACTCGCCGCGCACGG
>JAHBWD010000082.1 GCA_019637175.1 Labilithrix sp.
CGCGGTTCGTGCCGTTGCCGTCGGCGCCCTTCGCGCCGCTCGCGCCGGTCGATCCCTTCGCGCCGACGCCCGCGGCCGCGCCGCTGCCGGCGGTGATGTCGCATCCGCGGATCGTCACGCCGCCCGACGAGTTGCTGACGCGGATGCCATAGCTGCTCATTCCGTCGTTGTTCGCGCCGACGACCGCCGTGCTCTGCGACGTGATCTTGAGGAGCTGCACCTCCGTCGGCACGGTGATGTTCGCGATCACGAGGCCGACGTTGGTAGGGCTCGCGAGCGTCGTCGTGTTGGTGCTCGCGCGCGACCAGCCCGCGGCCGCGTCGTATCCACCGAAGAGGCTCACGCCCGAGGGCACGTTGAGCATCTCGCCGTACGTGCCCTTCGAGATGTAGACGTCCTTCTTCGGGACCGCCGCGTTCGCGGCGATGATGCCCGCGGCGACCGTCTGCTTCGGCGCCGCCATCGTGCCGGCGTTGCCGTCGCTGCCGGCGACGGCGTCGACGAAGATCGCCTTGGTGACGTCGCCGTCGATCCCGTCGCAGTTGCTGTCGCCGAACAGGAGATCGGGGCGATCGACGGGGTTCGTCACCGTGCACTCGCAGCCGTTGGAGACCGCGGGCGGCGGCGTGCTGAGATCGCCGTTCGTGTCGGCGTAGCCCGCCTTGCACGTCCACGTGCACGACGTGCTCATCGACGACGCCACGCAGCTCGTGTTGGCGTTGGGGCGATCGTCGCACGGCTTCGGGCCGCGGACGCAGAGCTTGCGCGCGGCGTCGCAATCCCACGTGCCGGTGCAAGCGTCGATGTTGAGCCGATCGCAGACCTGATCGCCCGGCGTGCACGGGAGCGACTGCACGCAGTTGAGCTTCGGATCGCAGTACGACTGCGCGGGGCACGCCGAGTCGTTCGGCATGTGCACGCACTTGTTCTGGTTGACGTCGCACGAGTCGTTCGTGCAGAGGATGCCGTCGTCGCAGTTCATCGGCTTGCCGGTCGGCACGCAGAAGCCGCCCATGCACGCGAGGCCGTTGTTCGCCTGACAGAGGTTGGGGCCCGTGCAGTCGTCGTTGTGGACGCACGGCTGGCGCGTCGCCCCGTCGTCGCCGCCGCTCCCGCCGTCGGGCGAGACGCCGACCGATCCATCCCCCTCTGCTGCCGCGCCCGGATCTTCGAAGCCCGCCGCGCCGCCGCTCGTCGCGCAGCCGTAAGCGAGCCCCGACAGCCCCAACGCGAGCGTGCAACCCCAAGGCAAGACACGACGCATGTCGACCTCGTCACCCTCTCTGGGACGCCCCACCGCCCTGCTGAAACCGTAGGAGAAAACGGGCGCCCCGTCGCGCGAAGCACCGCGCCGTGTCGCGATGGAGACGCGGGAGCGTGTCTACCGATCGGTCTGCATCGCGCACGCGGTCAGGCGTCGGCGATCACCCGGAGAAAGCCCGCGCCGTACTGCTCCGCGCGCGCCGGGCCCATGCCGTGGAGCATGAGGAGCTGATCGGTGGTCTCGGGCCTCGCGCGCGCCATCTCGACGAGCGTGCGGTCGAGCGCCACGACGTAAGGCGGCACGCCGCGCGATCGCGCGACCTCCGCGCGGTGCGCGCGGAGCTTCTCGAAGACGGGCTGCGTGGCCGCGTCGAGCGAGATGGGCTCGCGTGAAGCGCTCGCGCGCGATCGCGCGCGCGAGCGACGCTCCTTCGGTGCGGCGTCGGGCGGGAGGATGATGCGCGCGGGCGCGGCGCCCTTCATCACGTCGGCGCCGGCGCGCGTCAGGAACGGGACCGGGTGCTCGGTCGGCGTGAGATCGATCCATCCGGCCGCGAGCAGCGCGCGGAGCAGCGCCATGATCCAGTCCGACGAGCGCTCGCGCATGAGGCCGAAGGTGGTGAGGCTCGTGAACCCGAACTTGCGCGTCTTCTCCGAGTCGACGCCGCGGAGCATGTCGGCGATCGCGACGAGGCCGGCGCGCCTCTGCGCACGCGCGACCGCCGAGAGCGCCTTCTTCACGAAGAGCGTCGTCTCTTCGTCGCGCGCGCTCGCGGCGCCGTCGACCTCCTCGGGCGAAGCGCCGTCGAGCGCGAGACAGACGTCGCAGTGGCCGCAGCCGCCGAGCGTCTCCTGCTCGTCGCCGAAATAGCGCAAGACGAAGTCGTGGCGGCACGTGCGCGCGTCGAGGTAGCGGAGGAGCTCGCGGAAGAGCCCCCACGCGCGCGCGGCGAGCGCGGGATCCGCCGCCGCGCCGTCGCTCCCGAGCTCCGTGAGGCGCCGGCGGAGCGAGATGTCGGCGCCGGAGCACAAGAGCAGCCCCGAGGCCTCGCGCCCGTCGCGCCCCGCGCGGCCGACCTCCTGGTAGTACGCCTCGATCGACGCCGGCGGCTGCACGTGGATCACGGCGCGGATGTCGGGGCGATCGATGCCCATGCCGAAGGCGTTGGTCGCGACCACGACGTCGATCGCGCGCGACGCGAATCGATCGGCGACGCGCGTGCGCGCCTCGCCGGACATGCCCGCGTGGTACGCGGCGGCCCTCCACCCGCGATCGGTCAACAGATCGGCCACGTCCTCGGTCGACTTGCGCGTCGCCGCGTAGACGATCGCGCCGCCCGACGCCGGCTGGCCGCGGCCGCGCGCGCCGAGCGCCGCCTCGAGGCCCTCGAGCAGCGCGGCGCGCGCTTCCTTCTTTCCGTCGACGGTCTGCGCCGCGAGGTGGAGGTTCGGCCGCGCGAAACCTCGGAGCACCTCGCGGCACGGCGCCTCGGGCGTGCCGAGGCCGAGCCGTTCTTTGATCTCGCGGCGCACCGCGGGCGTCGCCGTCGCCGTGCAGGCGAGGACGCGCGGCGGCGAGAGGCGCTCGAGCAGCGCGCCGATGCGGAGGTAGTCGGGTCGGAAGTCGTGGCCCCACTGCGCGATGCAGTGCGCTTCGTCGATCGCGACGAGCGAGATCCGGCAGCGCGACAAGAGGCGCACGAAGACGTCGGAGCCGAGCCGCTCGGGCGCGACGTAGACGAGCTTGAACTCGCCGCGCAGCATCGCCGATTCGCGCGCGTCGCGATCGGCGCGATCGAGCGTCGACGCGAGGTAGGTCGCGGCGACCCCGCGCGCCGTGAGCGAACGCACCTGATCTTCCATCAACGCGACGAGCGGCGAGATGACGAGCGTCGTGCCCTCGAGGATCGCGGCGGGAAACTGATACGTCAGCGATTTGCCGCCGCCGGTCGGCGCCACGACGAGCGCTCGACCGGGCTCGCCGAGCACGGCGTCGACGGCCTCGCGCTGCCACGGATGGAACGCGTCGAGCCCGAAGCGCGAGCGCAGCTCTTGTTCGAACGACATCGGCAGGACGAACCCCTCATAACACCGCGCGGCCGTCATGTGTGCGACAGCTCGTTCGGCCGGCGCGGCGCTCGAGTTGCCCGAAATCGACCGCGACCGGCTCGGTCGCCGCGACTTGGGCCGCGGGCGGGCGCCGTGCTAGCCAGAGAGAATGCGTCTCGCCCGCGTCGCCCGCGTCGCCCGCGTCGCCGTCGTCGCGATCGGCGTGGGCCTCGTCGTGCCGGCCGTCGCCGCGCCGCCGGAGAGCGTCTCGCCCGAGTCGCGCGCGCAGGTCACCGCGGCGCTGCGCGCGCTCGAGCCGGCGTTCGCGGGCAAGAAGCGACAGGTGCCGGCTTCCAACAAAGGGTCGATCGAGCTCGCGATCGCGAGCTACGCGCCGCCGCGGCCGCACGCGGTCGAGGAAGGCGCGCTCGCGTCCGCGCGTCCCGGCATGCGCTGCCCGCCGGACATGGTGAACGTGGGCGACCGCTTCTGCGTCGACCGCTACGAAGGCTCGCTCGTCGAGCGCCTCGCCGACGGAACGACGCGGCCGGCTTCGCCCTATCACCCGCCGGTCTCGACCGAGGGGAGCGTCTTCGTCGCGCGCAGCGTGAACGGCGTCGTGCCTCAGGCGTACATCAGCGCGAAGCAAGCCGACGCCGCGTGCAAGGCCGCGAAGAAGCGGCTCTGCCACCCCGTCGAGTGGCGCGCGGCGTGCGGCGGGAGCGAAGGCTTCGCGTATCCGTACGGTCCGCAGAAGATCGCCGACAAGTGCCACGACCACGGCACCGCGCCGATGCTCACCTTCCACGCCGACACGATGAAGCGAGGCTGGGGGAGAGCCGAGCTCAACGATCCGCGCCTCAACCAGCTCGAAGGCACGGTCGCGAAGACGGGCGCCTACGCCGAGTGCAAGAACGACTGGGGCGCCTACGACATGGTCGGCAACCTCCACGAGTGGACGGCGGATCCGAACGGCACGTTCCAGGGAGGCTACTGGCTCGACACGTCGCAGCACGGCGACGGCTGCGCGTATCGAACGATCGCGCACGCGTACGACTACCACGACTACTCGACCGGCTTCCGCTGCTGCGCCGACGGAACGGATCCCTAGCGGGGAAGGTTCGCGCATCGCACGCGTAGAGGATGGGCATGAAACTTTCCCCCATCCTTTGCCTCCTTGCTCTTCCCGTCGTCGCCGCGTGCAGCGGCCTGCCCGAGATGCCGAAGGTCCCCGAGGTGCCGTCGGTGCCGTCGGCGCCGGGGCTGCCGGGCGCGAGCGATCCGGCGAGCTCGACGTCGACCACGTCGGCGCCCGCGCCGAAGGCCGCCGAGCCCGCGAGCGCGCCGGTTCCGACCACGGTCGAGATCCACAGCGACTGCGCGAAGACGACGCCGGTCTTCTACGGCGAGAAGCCGAAGTTCGGCAGCGGCACCAAGTCGTCGATCGGCAGCAACACGACGACGACCGCGCCGCGCAAGGCCGACGGCTCGCTCACCGTCTGGATCATCGACGACAAGGAGAACGGCGTCGCGAGCGTGCAGGTCAACGCGTCGACCAAGCGGGTCGAGATCGACAAGAGCTGCAAGCAGATCACCGCGCGCTGATCGGCGCGTTCGAGTGCGCTTGTCGCAGAGGAGCGAGCGCGGTAAGTGAGCGGGCATGAAGCTCGCCTCGCCCCTCGCCTCGCTCCTGCTGCTTTCGATCGCATCGTGCGCGTCGGATCCGCCGCCGGATGCCCAGAGCCCCACGCAGACGACGGTCCTCGCCACGCCGTCCACCGCCGAAGCGAAGGCGGCCGATCCGCCCAAGCCCGAGCTCACCGGCGAAGAGAAGAAGAAGGCCGAGGCGCTCCGCCAGCTCTCCGAAGATCGCGCGAAGATGGAGGCCGATCACAAGGCCGACCTCGCGCGCTGGACGCCCGAGCTCAAGGCGGCCGCCAAGGCGCTCGCCGACAAGACGTTCCCGACGGGCAAGGCCGCCGTGCAGGCCGCCGTCGACGCGAAGTATCGCAAGCCGTCCGACGTCGCGCGCGACAAGCACCGGCACCCGGTCGAGACGCTGGAGCTGTTCGGCTTCAAGCCGACGATGACCGTCCTCGAGTACGGTCCGGGCGAAGGCTGGTACACGACGCTGCTCGCGCCGGCGCTCGCGAAGAAGGGCAAGCTGCTCGTCACCAACACCGACCCGAACGGCGATCCCGAGCAGCGGAGCACGTTCTACGGGCAGCGCTTCAAGCTGTTCCTCGACAGCGCCCCCGAGCTCAGCGCGAAGGTCGAGACGATCCTGGTCGACGGCAAGGCGCCGAAGATCGATCGCGAGGGCGCGGTCGATCTCGTCCTCCTGTTCCGCGGGATGCACGGCATGGTCAACGCGGGCAAGCTCGACGAGTGGCTCGCCGAGATGCACAAGGCGCTCAAGCCCGGCGGCGTGCTCGGCATCGAGCAGCACCGCGCCAGCGCCGACGCCAAGCCCGAAGAGAGCGCGAAGAAGGGCTACCTCCCCGAGAAGTGGGTCATCGAGAAGATCGAGGCGGCGGGCTTCAAGCTCGCGGCCAAGTCGGAGATCAACGCGAACCCGAAAGACACGAGAGACTACGCCGAGGGCGTCTGGACGCTCCCGCCGACGCTCAAGCTCGGCGACAAGGACCGCGACAAGTACCTCGCGATCGGCGAGAGCGATCGCATGACGCTCAAGTTCACGAAGGTCGCGAAGAAGTAGATCAGCGAAACGGCGAGAGCGATCGCGTGATCGCCATCGCGACGAGGTGCGCGAGCAGGTCGACGGCCCCGGCGGTGCTCTGCTGGTGGCCCGTCGCCGACGCGCGCATCGTCTCGCTCGACCCGCGCGGGATCATCAGGCGCTCGTCGAACGGCGCGTGCGGCGCGCTCTCGCGGAGGCGTCGCACGAGCGTCGTGAAGTTCTCGGTCTGCGACGGCCGCAGATCGGAGCCCAGGCCTTCGTAGCGCGCGCTCGACTGCTCGATGAGCCACGGAGCGCCGAAGCGGCGAAAGACGTAGAGCACGTTCTCGCGATCGTCGGTCGTGTGCTTCGTCTCCTTCGTCGTCGTCTTGATCGCGCCGAGGCCGCCGGAGAGGGCGGCCCGCCCGAAGCTCACCTTCGTCTGCACGGACTTCTCGATCCGCTCCGAGCGCGTGCGGTGCACGGCCCGCACGAGCGCCATGATCTCGTCCCACGGGAGGCGCGAGGTCTTTCCCTCGGCGTCGGCGTTCACGAGCGCGCCCGCCTCGAGGCGAAACGATCGCACCCGCGTCATCGACCCGCTGGCCGCGACGGTCGCGCCGTCGCACGCGATGGCGTCGTGACCGCGCGCGCGTAGCTTCGCCACGAGGTCGAGCGCGCGCGCGCGATCGTCGGTCCGCAGGAGCGGGATCGGCGACGCCACGCGGAGGAGGAGCGCCGTCTCGTAGACGGTGATCCCGAGATCGGGGGCGAGGACGGCCGCCTCCGCCTCCACGGACGTGCCGAGCGTGAGCAGCGCCACGACGTCCATCCGCTCCAGCGTACCACCGCCCGCCGCCGACAAACCTGACATTCAGCTGACACGACGGCGCGCCAGGATGGACGATGGAGGGAACAGGATGACCGGGTTCACGATCCCGCTGAGGAGGGGCGAAGCGTTCTCGCTCGAAGCTTCGGCGAAGTTCGCGTGTGGGTTCACGCCGGCGGCCGGGAGCGCCGGCCGGCTCGAGGACGGGCGCTTGGTGATGGGATTCCTCGACGAGGCGTTCGTGCCGGTGACGGTCGCGCTCCGACAGCGAGGTCTCGTCGTGGAAGGAGAGTCGAGCGGCGCTGCCGACGTCGACGCGATCCGCCGGCAGGTCGCCCGCATCCTCTCGCTCGATCACGACGGCTCGGCGCTGCCGCGCGTCGACGCGCCCGTGGTGAGGAGGCTCCTCGCCGAGGCTCCCGGCTTTCGGCCGGTCTGCTTTCCGTCGGCCTACGAAGCGGCGGTCTGGGGTGTGCTCGCGCAGCGAGCTCCGATGACCGTCGCCGCGCGGGTGAAGCAGCGGCTCGCGGCGGCGACGGGCACGCTCGCGGAGGGCTTCGGTCGGACGCTCTTCCCCTGCCCTCCCCCGCGGCGGCTGCTCGCGGTCGAAGCGCTGCCCGGCGTCTCGTCGGAGAAGCTCGCGCGCCTTCACGCCGTCGCGGCCGCCGCCCTCGACGGAAGGCTCGACGTCGCGCGGCTCCGCGCGATGGCTCCCTCGGAGGCGCTCGCCGATCTACGCGCCATCCGCGGCGTCGGCCGATGGACCGCCGAGCACATCCTCGTCCGCGGCGCGGGTACCGTCGACGAGCTGCCGCTGTCCGAGCCGCGCGTCCTCCGAGCGATCGCCGAGGCCTACGGTCTCGACGCGACGCCGTCGGAAGCGGAAGCGGCGCGCATCGGCGAGCGTTGGCGCCCCTTCCGTACTTGGGTCTCGGTCTTGCTCGTGATGAACCTCCGCCGCTCCGCGGGGCGCTTCGCTAACCCTCGCCCCGTTGCCGCCGAGCGAACGCGCCGAGACGCCGCGTCGACGTGAGGCGCTCCTTGTCGACGCGCGGCAGGCGCTTGACCGCGAGCTCGAGGCGGAGCGCCTCGCCCTTGGACGCGCAGCCGCGGACGGCGCAGAGCGCGAGGGGGCCGCGGCCACGCGTGTATTTTGCACCCTTTCCCGCGTCGTGCTGCGCGATGCGCTGCGCGACGTCGCGGGCGATGCCGGTGTAGAGCGAGCCGTCGGCGCACCGCGCGAGGTAGACGAACCAGCGATCGGAGCGCGGCGGCGCCACGGATCGAGGGTAACCGAAAGCGCTACCGGCGCCTGCGGCGGAGCGCGAGGAGCGCGAGGGCGCCGAGGCCGGCGGCGGCGGGCGTTGCGGGCGACGGCGCGCCGGCGGTCTTGCACCCACAAGCGGCGCCGCTCGCCGAGAGATCGGTCGGATCGGGCGCGGTCACCGCGACCTCGACGCGCGAAGCCGGGCTGAGCAGCGCGCCGTCGTGCGCACGGAGCGCGAACCGGAGCGTGACCGGCTCGAGCACGTCGGGCGCGTCGAGCTCGAGCCGCCCCGACCCGTCGTCCTTCATGGTCACGAGCGGGCCGGTCTCCTGCGACCACACGAACGTGATCGGCAGGCCCTCCGGATGGCTGCCGCTGCCCTGGAGGACGACGAGCGACTTCGGCTTGACCGTCTTGCCCTCGCCCGCAGAGACGACGGGACCCCGCTCGTCGCAGTAGTCGGCGTGGGGCACGAAGCCCCAGAACGGCTTGCTCGTGATGCCGTCGAGCGCGATCTCGTCGATCTCCCATCCGGGCGCGCCGGTGAAGCCGGTGCCCGTGCCCACGAGGAAGCGGATCTGGACCGCTTCGGGGTGCTCCTTCAGATCGACCGCGATGCGCGACGTGATCCACGCGTCGGGGTAGCCCTTGCTCCTGTTGCCGTACGCCTTGCGACCCTTGAGCGGGTTGTCGCCGCGGCCGGTCGTGGAGAGCGTCGTGTTGTAGTCGACGGCGCCGAAGGTGCTGATGTCCTTCCACGTCCTGCCGTCGGTGCTCACCTCGACGACGCCGCCGTCGATGTCGGCCATGCGGCGCGTCGAGAAGCGGAACGAGTGCCGGTGCTTGAACGAGAGCTCGAAGGTCGTTCCCTCGATCGTGAACTTCGGCGACGTGAGGCGATGCTCGGCGGCCTCGGTGTTGTTGGGGATCACCCACTTGCCGTCGAAGCCCGACGTCACGCGCGACCAGCGCTTCGTGACGCTCGTCGTGTCGTCGGTCGAGACCGACCACGAGGTCTTCGTGGTGTCGACGCGATCGATCGTCGACGACTCGGCCTCCTCGTCGGCGTTGTAGCGCGTCTCGACGCCGATCTTCTGCACCCGCCCCTCACCGAAGCTGGGATCGCTCACCGCGACGTCGATGGTGAAGGGCTTGGTCGCCTCGCCCGCTTTGATCTGCGCGAGCACCGTCACCTTCGTCGTCTCGAACGGTTTGAGCGGCGCGAGCTTGACGCTGTCGCCGTCGGGGAAGGCGACGGCTCCCATCGACGACGAGAGCTTCGCCGTGGGCTCGGCGAGCGCGCCCGGGCCGGCGTTGCGCACGGTCATCGTGATCGTGCCGATCTCGCCGTCATCCATGATGCCGTCGTGATCGCAGCTGATGACGTCGTCGACGATCTTGGCGTCGGCGATCTGCACGTCGTTGCCGACGAAGTAGCTCTCCTTCACGCCCTGGTTCGAAGTGCTGTCTTTCGGCGGCCCCTCGGCGCCCACGCCGGCGCCGCGGCGGCCGAACGCCTCCCAGAACGCGCGGAAGTCCTTCTCGTCGACCGCGAAGGCGGCCGCGAGCAGCGCGTCGCGCCCCTCGAGCAGCGTCGGATCCGGCGGCGTGAGCTTGAGCGAAGCGACGAGGTATCGCTTCATCTTCTCTTGCGCCTGCGCGAACGTGTGCCGCGGGTCGCGCAGGAGGGCGACGTAGCACTCCCAGAGCATCGTCGCCCACACCTCGCCCGTCGAGTGGACCTCGGCGTTGAAGCTGCCGTCTTCGCCGAAGCTGATGGGGACGTTCGACGGGAGCGGCGTGCCGTTCGCGATGTGCTTGAACGTCAGCGGATCCTTCGTCTGATCGACCGAGTAGGGCACGCGGCGGATGCCGAAGTAGTAGTCGGAGCCCTGGCCCAGCGTCGCGTAGGCGCCTTTCGAGTACGCCCCGTTCCAGTTCGCGCCGACGGGCACGAGCAGATCGTCTTGACGCGCCATCAAGAGGAGCGCCGTGAAGTCGCCCCAGCCTTCACCGAGGCCGCCGGCCTGGTTCGTGGTGAGGCCGTTGCCGTCGCCGACGAGACGCGACGAGAGCACGTGGCCCCACTCGTGCGCCACGATCGACGTGTCGAGCGATCCGTCGAGATCGGTCTGGAGCTGGCGGTGCATCGTGACGGTCGCGCCCGCGGGGATAGCCGCTTGGAGCGCGACGCCGTCGGCGAGCGCGAGCGAGAGGATCGGGATCGAGATCGCGCCCGACGTGCCGCCCATGAACGGCGGGATCGTCGGCTGCGCCGACGACGCGACGTTCGCGATGATGACGCCGATGCCGCCGGCGGCCTGGACGTTCTGCGCCTTCTGCACGAACGAGCACGTGCCGCGATGCGCGAGGACGATCTTGCCGCTCACGTTCGTCGCGAGCGGCTCGCACGCGTCGGCGTCGCCCGAGTCGTCGACCGCGAGGGCGACGCTCCCGGCGACGTCGAACTGATCGTTGCCGAAGCCGGCGAGCCCGACCGCCTTCACGCCGGCGATGTTCGCCGGCGCGGTGACCGTGAGGTTCGCCGCGCTCGGTCCGGAGAAGACGTACATCTGGATGCGCGGCGACGCGCCGTCGGAGGGGACCGTCGCGTCGGCGTTGTTGCGCCCGCCGTAGTCTTGCGCCTCGGCGCGCAGCGGATCGCGGCCAGTGCCGCCGCGCCCGAAGTTCTCCGTCTGGTGGTTGCCCGACTTCTCGTCGTAGCCGGCGTCGTAGTACCAGTCGTGGAGGAAGTTCGTGACGTAGAAGAGGTGCACCGCGGCGGCAGACGTGGACGTCGGGGTCGCGCCGGGCGATTGCGACGTGTCGTACTGGTAATCCCAGGTCGACTCGCTCGTGGGCGCGGGGAACGCGTCGCCGCCGATGCCGTCGGGCGCGAGGAGATCGGCGTAGGCGCGGACGTTGTTGCCCGAGGTCGTGGTCGCGCCCGGAGGAAGCCACGGATCGTTCTTCGAGAAGGGGAAGTTCTGGAGCGTGACGAGCTCGGTCGACCCGAAGACCGGCTTCATCCCGTCGACGAGGCCGGTCGGGTGAGGCGCGTAGCCGTTGCCTTGCGGGCCGTCGAACGGGAGCTGCGTCTCGGCGCTCGCGTAGACGCGATAGGTGAACGCGTCGTGCTTGACGAGATCGTTCGCGAAGAGGACGCGCCCGTCGGTCGCGGAGACGACGAACGACCACGCCGGCGCCGGCAGTCCCCCACGCGTACGTGGGGCCCCTCGCGCGAGCTCGATCTCGACGTAGTAGGCGGGCTCGACGCCGTCGGCGTAGGGATAGAAGACCTTCTTCACGCGCGCGGGCATGCCGAGCACGGGCGAGGTGAAGAGCTCGTAGTCGTCGTGGACGTCGATCGCGGTGAAGCTCGTCGTGTCGCCGACCATCGCCGCGTACGCGTCGGCGAGGGCCGTGCGGCGATCGCGCGTGAAGGGACGATCGGCGCCGGCGAGCGACTTCGCGAGCAGCCCCGACGCGGAGACCGGCTCGAACGCGGCGTTCATCGAGATCGCGAGGCTCGCGCGGAACACGTCGACGTCGAAGACGCGCTGCTTGTAGCGCGCGATCACCGCGCCCGCCTGACGCATGTCATGGAGCTCGGGCGCGCTCACCGCGGAGAGGGCGGCGGGCGAGAGGCCGAAGGTCGGGACGAGGCCGTGCAGCGTGACCGAGGCCGCTTCGGCCGCGCTCTCGAATCGAACGCCGTCTTGCTTCGAGAGCCAGACGAAGCTCGGCGCTCCGAGGCGCGCGTCGCGATGCGCGACGAACGCGCGGACCGGATCGGCGACGGGAGGCGCGACGGCCTCCTCCTTCTTCTTCCGATCGGACGAGGCGCAGGCGGTGAGGACCAGCGCGCCGAGGAGCGCAGCACGGAGAAATCGGTTCTTCATGACGGCTTCGGCCGTCGTTTCGCACCGTTGCGCTCGCGAGTCCAGTCCTCCGTGGGCCGCACGCGCGCCGCAGATCACTTTCGCATGCGGATCAGCCCCTCCTGGGTGACCGACGCCACGAGCCTCCCGTCACGCGCGAACACGCGGCCTCTGGCGAGCCCGCGCGCGCCGTGCGCCGCCTGGCTCTCGAGCACGTAGAGGAGCCACTCGTCGACGCGAAACGGCTGATGAAACCACATCACGTGATCGAGGCTCGCGACCTGCATCCCCGGCGTGAGCCACGAGACGCCGTGGGGCAGGAGCGCCGTCGTGATGAGCGAATGATCCGAGGCGTAGGCGAGCAAGTAGCGGTGGAGCGCGGGATCGTCGGGCAATCGATCGACGGTTCGAAACCAGACCATGCGCTCCGGCGGGCGCTTGGTCGGACGGAACGGATCTTCCTCCGGCTCGATCGGGCGGTGCTCGAACGGGCGCTCGGCGAGCGCGCGCTGCAAGAGCGGCGGCGGGATCTTGTCGGCCATCGCGCTCGCGCGCTCCTGCTCGGTCTTCAGCGACTCGGGCGGCGGCGCCCACGGGGCTTCGTCGAAGTGCTCGAAGCCGGGCTCTTCGATCTGGAACGACGCCGCGAGGTTGAAGATCGCCTTGCCGCTCTGCACCGCGACGACGCGACGCGTGGTGAACGACGTGCCGTCGCGGATGCGGTCGACCTCGTAGACGATCGGCTTGGTGACGTCGCCCGGGCGAAGGAAGTACGAGTGCAGCGAGTGGACGTGCCGCTCCGAAGGGACCGTCTGCACCGCCGCGGAGAGCGCCTGGCCGAGCACCTGACCGCCGTACACGGTGCCCCAGCCGAGATCCTGGCTCTGCCCGCGAAAGAGATCCTCCTCGATCTTCTCGAGCGCGAGGAGCTTCACCAGCTCGGCGAGCGTCTCGTTCATCACTCGCGCGCCGCGCGCGCTTTGACCGCGCGATCGAGATCGTAGAGCAGCGCCGCGACCACGACCCAGCCGAGCGTGTGGACGCCGGCGCGCACGCCTTCGCCGAACGGCCAGGTGAAGGCGCGCGCGAGGCCCATGACGCTCGAGTCTTCGGGAGGAGAGACGATCATCCAGACGAAGATCATGAACGTGGTCGCGAAGAAGATGACGAGCCACGCGTAGACGCCCGCCCAGAGCGACGAGACGCCCGGGAGGAGGCCGCGCGCGACCGTGGTGTCGCGATCGGCGTGATCGAGGAACGCGTGGACGCCGTGATGGAGGATCGCGACGAGGGGGATCGGCGACGTCCAGAGCGCGAGGTAGCCGAGCGCGGCGAGGCGCGGCGACTCCTCGCCGATCTCGATGAGCCGGGGCAAGACCGAAGCGACGAACCCGCCCAAGAGGCCCATGAAGAGGTAGAGGAAGACGGCGCTCATCCACGAGGCCGGACGCGGAACGAACGGGACTGTCGACATCGGAGCCTCCCGGCAGCTGAGCCATTCTGCCCGTTTTCCGGGGATTTTGTGCCTCGACGTGATCGCGACTGCTGGAAAAGCGCCAAGAGGGGCCTCAGTCTCGTACTCTGCGGTTCGGGATATGAACAACACGCAGATCCTCATCGCGGTCATCGCCGTGATCCTGGTCGCCATCTTCCTGTGGATGTCGCGACGGGACGACGAAGAGCCTACGGCAAGCAAGGAGACCGCGAAGCCCGCGCGCAAGGAACCGGAGCCGAGCCCGAAGCCCGCAGCCGCGAAGGCAAAGGAGGCGAAGGAGCCGGAGAAGGAAGCCGAGCCCGCGAAGGTCGACGCCAAGTCGGAGCCACCGAAGGCCGAAGCGAAGGCAGAGCCGAAGGTCGAGGCCAAGGAATCCAACGAGGCGAAAGAGCCGCCGAAGGAGGAGCCCAAGGCGGAGGCGCCGAAGCCTACGAAGGCCGAAGCTCCGAAGGCCGAAGCTCCGAAGGTGGAGGCCCCGAAGAAGGTCGAAGAGCTCGAAGGTCCGCCCGAGCCGGAGCGCCCCGAGCCGAAGCCCGAGCCGAAGCCTGCTGCCGTCACCATCCCCGCGCCGGCGCTCCCGAAAGCGGCCGAGCCGATCAAGACGCCGGTGAGCGAGAGCTTCGTCTCTTCTGCGTCGGTGAAGGTCGCCGAGCCGCTCTCGCAGCCCGCGCAGCGTGCAGCCCCGCCGCCGCTGAAGAAACCGGTCGCGCCTCCGATCGGACCGGCTGCGAAGGCGGCGCCGCCCGCCGCGAAGGTCGAGCCCGCGAAGCCCGTCGTGACGACGCCGCCGAAGCCGGCGCCCGCCGTCTCGAAGCCGGCGCCCGCGCCTGCGCCGAAGCCTGCTCCGGCGCCGAAGCCTGCCGAGCCGGCCAAGGCGGCGCCGAAGGACGAGTTCGATCTCTCGCTCGCCGATCTCGACTCGAGCCCGAAGATCCCCGCGCAGTCGGGCCCGCCCGCGCCCGCGGCCAAGCCCGTCGCGCCTCCGCCCGAGCCTGCACCTGCACCTGCACCTACGCCCGCGGCTGCTGCTGCGCCCGTGGCGACGGCGCTCGCCGGTCGACCCGCCCCCTCGGGCGAGACCGCCGAGCTCGAGAAGTCCGATCCGAAGCACGCGTCCGCGCGCCGCTTCGCGCGCGTCGCCGTGAGCGAGATCAAGCTCTATCACGAGGAAGAAGTGAAGGCCGGGCGCGCCGCCAAGGATCTCTGGAAGCGCCTCAACCAAGACATCTCGATGTCGATCCAGACGTACGAGAAGCGCGTCCCTCAAGAGGTCCGCGATCGCTTCGACTACCTCTACGACGAGCTCGTTCGACAGCTCGCCGAGGGCGATCCCTCGCTGCTCGGCTCCGACGCGCCGACGAGCACCTCGCCGCAGAAGAAGTGACGGCGCGCGCGCTGCGGCGTCCGACTCAGACGCCGAGCACGCGGACCGACGGGAAGTGAACGCCGAGCAACTCGAGATCTTCGACGTCCTGCGTGAGCACGGTGCCCCCGCGCAATGCGGCGGTCGCCATGACCGCCGCGTCGATGGACCGCCGCGCATCGACGCTCCTCAGCTCGGCGAGCGCCTCGCCCGCGGCCTTGGCGATCGGTAGCGACAGCGGCTCGATCGAGACGGCCCGCAGAATCCTCTCCCTGACGTCGTTTCGTCCGCGCCACCACTCGAGGATGACGGGCATCGGCACCGCGATCACCGCCCGCCCGAGGCGCACGAGATCGAGGAACCTGAGCGCGCGCTGCTGTCCTCTTTCGGCTGCGATGAGGGCCCCCGTATCGAAGACGTAGCGCACGATCACGCAGCCCGCCGGCGGGCCCTCGGACGCGCGGCCGCCTTCGGCTTCGTCGTGGCCTTCAGCTCTCGGGCGACCTGGGCCTCGAAGTCCTCCGCCTCGGCCGCGGACATCGGCTCGACGCCGAACCACTCCAGGACCTCACCCGCAGCCGCACGGCGGTCGAGCTCCCTCGCCATGGCGGCGACGAGCGCCGACACGTTCCCGTGGTAGTTGCGGTCGGCCTCGGCCTTCAGCATCCGCTTCGTCGCACGATCGACGGAGACGGAGAAAGTCTCGGTCGGCCCACGATGTCGTTGCCGCTTCATGTTGCTATCTAAGATAGCACGTCGCCGAGCGAGCGCTCAGCGGGGTAGGACGCCGCGAACGAGCGTGACCTCGAGCGACGAGGTCTTGTCGGGCTGCCGGTAGACGCGGTGCATCGCCGCGCGGAAGTCGGCGGCCGTCGCTCGATAGATGTCGGTGAACGTCTGCGGGTTCCGATCGACGAGCGGAAACCAACTGCTCTGCACCTGCACCATGATCCGATGCCCCGTGCGGAAGGTGTGCGCCACGTCGGGTAGCGTGAAGCGCACGAGCGCCGGCTCGCCGGGCACGAAGGGCTCGGGCTTCTCGAAGCTGTTACGGAACTTCCCGCGCATCACCTCGCCGCGAACGAGCTGCTGATAGCCGGCCATGCGCACCTGCGTGGGCGGCGCGTTGGGCAGCGGATCGGGATCGGCGTAGTCGGCCGGATAGACGTCGACGAGCTTCACGATGAAGTCGGCGTCCGTGCCGGTCGTCGAGACCCAGAGCTTGGCCTCGAGCGGACCGGCGAGCGAGACGTCGGCGTCGAGCTCCGGCGTCTGGAACACGAGCACGTCGGTGCGCCGCGCCGCGAAGCGCTGATCGTCGCTCATGTAATCGGCGTCGATCTCGGGGCCGATCTTGCCGCGATAAGGCACCGGCTTCTGCGGATCGCTCACGTACGCGTCGAAGCCCTCACCCGCGTCCGCGGCGACGACGGGGGCGACGCCGAGCCTCCCGCCCGGCTGGAAGACCAGCGAAGCCTTCTTCGCTTCGCGCGGCGGCCACGCGGCGTAGCGCTGCCACACGTTCGTGCCGGTCTCGAAGACGAAGGCCTCCGCGGGCGGCGCCGAAGGCTTGTCGCCTTTCAGGTGCCGCTGGAAGAACGGCAGCTCGATCTGATCTCGATAGTGGATCGACGTCTTCTGCCCGAACGTGACGTCGCCGTGGCGATCGCCGTCGCTCCGCGCCCAGCCGCCGTGACGCCACGGGCCCATCACGAGCATGTTCTCCGCGCCCGGGCTCTGGCGCTCGAAGGCGCGGTACGTCTCGAGCGCGCCGAAGCAGTCCTCGGAGTCGAACCAGCCGCCGACCGTGAGCACCGCAGGCTTCACGTTCTTGTAGTGAGGCCTCGGGTCGCGCGCCTTCCAGAAGTCGTCGCGCGTCGGGTGAGACATCATGTCGTTCCAGAACGCGATCTTGCCGTCGAGGTAGCGCGGCGCGTTCGCGTTCGACAAAGGGCCCATCGCCAGGAAGAAGTCGTAGATGTCGGCGACGTCGTGCTCGTGGCCCCACGTCGCTCTCTTCGTCGGCTGCGGGCGCGCCTTGCCGAAGCTCCACTCGAAGTCGAACGCGTCGGCGAGGAAGAAGGCGCCGTTGTGGTGGAAGTCGTCGCCCATGAACCAGTCGGTGACGGGCGCCTGAGGAGACACCGCCTTGAGCGCAGGGTGCGCGTCGACGGCCGTCTGCGCGGCGTAGAAGCCCGGATACGAGATGCCCCACGATCCGACGCGGCCGTTGTTCGACGGGAGGTTCTTGATCGCCCAGTCGATCGTGTCCCAGGCGTCGGTGCTCTCGTCGATGTCGCCCTTCTTCGCGGCGTGCGGGCGGACGTCGACGAACGTGCCTTCGGACATCATTCGGCCGCGCACGTCTTGGTGCAGGAAGATGTAGCCCTCGCGCACGAAGGCCGACGACGGCGCGAAGCGGCGGAGGACGCGGGGGTTCTTCTCCGTCGGGTAGTTGTCGACGCCGTAGGGCTGCACGCTGTACGGCGTGCGGTGGAACATGATCGGGTACGTGCGCGACGTGTCTTTGGGGACGTACGCGACTGTGAAGAGGCGAGCGCCGTCGCGCATCGGGACGCGATATTCGTATTTCGTGTAGTGTTCACGTATCGCGCGCGAGAGGGAGGCGTCGTCGGCGAGCTCGCTCTTGATTAGGGGGTCGGCGGAGGCCGGGGGCGCGAGTAGGGTGAAGGCGGCGCAGAGGGAGAGAAGCGTGCGGCGCATCGAGGGGTCAATAGCATGATCCGGATCCGGGATCGGGTTCCGGATCCGGATCCGGTTTCCGGATCCGGTTTCCGGTTCGGGTTGCGGGCTCGAGAGGGGGCGCCGGGCGCCTCGGCCCGGCTTCACCTTGGCGCGCACGTCGCGCGCCGCCGGCCGGCGAAGCGTGAGGGGAGCACGAGCGTGGTGATGGGTGGCCGGTGAAGAGCGGCCGAGGTGAGGAATGGGCCGGCGTCACGCGACCTGCGCGGAGGGCGGCGAAGCCGGGCCGAGGCGCCCGGCGCTCAACCTCAAGGAGCCGATATGCAATTGCGAATCCTCGTCGACATCGTCAGCGCGGTCGGAACGGTTCACGAAGTCTGTCGCGTCGTCGCGCGGCACGATCCCGATCTCGCCAGGCAACTGAAACGCGCCGTGAGCTCCGTAGGGCTCAACGCCGGGGAAGGACTCGGAGCGCGAGGAGGCAATCGCACCGTGCGCCTCGAAAGCGCCATGAACAGCGGACGCGAAGCGATCCTCGGCCTCCGCATCGCGGGCGCCGCGGGGTACCTCGACGCCGCGTCGGTCGCGCGCGAGGTCGACGCGCTCGATCGGATCGTCGCCACCCTCTACAAGCTCGCGTACCGGCCCGGTCGAGCGAGCTGAGGAGGGTCCGGAGCCGCCGGTTGACGCCGGCGGCTCGCTTCTCCGCACGCCAGCGATGAGCTACAAAATCCGGAGGGCGAATGACGTTCGGGATCGCTCACCGGATTCTCACGAGCGTCGTCGCGGCGCTCGGCGTGATCGCGCTGCTCGGAGCGGCGCCGCTGCCCGATCCGACGCTCGGCGTCGTGCTGATCGGGCTCGCCGCGGCGATCGCGCGGCCCGAGGCGTGGGCCGCGCGGGCGGCAAAGATCCACGCGGGCGCGATGCTGACGATCGCGCTCTTCGCCGTCGAGGGCGCGCGGATCATCGCAGGGCGAACGCCGATCGACGCCGTCGTCGAGCTGCTCGTCGGGATCCAGCTCGTCGCCCTCGCGACGCGCCGCGGCGCCTCTCACGATCTCGCCGTCCTCACGCTCGCGCTCCTCCACTTCCTCGCCGCGACCGCCTTCGGCGGCGGCGCCGCGTTCGCGATGGCGTTCGCCGGGGGCGTCGTCTTCCTCCCGGCGACGCTCGTGCTCTCGCACCTCCGACGCGAGGTCGAGACGAACTACCATCAAGGAGCGCGCGATCGCGCGGGCCATCCGGTCGACGTGCCCCGGATCCTCCGCAGCCGCCGCGTCATCGGGCGCGGCTTCCTCGGCGCGATGGGCAGCCTCGCGCTGCCCATCGCCGGCCTCGTCGCCGGCTTCTTCCTCTTCGCGCCGCGCCTCGCGACGCACGCGCGCGTCTTCGATCTCGATCTCCACGCCGGGCTCGTCCGCTTCACCGACGACGTCGAT
Source organism: Labilithrix sp. (assembly GCA_019637175.1). Lineage (GTDB taxonomy): Bacteria > Myxococcota_A > Polyangia > Polyangiales > Polyangiaceae > Labilithrix. Next base: position 18,973 of record JAHBWD010000082.1, read on the forward strand.
CTCTCGCAGCGCGGCGCGCTCCGGCCGGATCCGAGCGTCGCGTTCCGCTTTCGCGTCGACGGGCTCGCGTCGCCGCCGCCGCTCCTGCCGCTCCGCTTCCGCGCGACGACGCTCGAACGAACCGACGGCGTGTCGTTCCACCGCGCACGACCGGCGGGCGACGGCGCCGCCCCGCCCGCAGGCCTCGCGATCGCGATCGACCAGACCGGCTTCGAGCCCCGCGTCGTCCACGTTCCGCCAGGCGCGATCGTTCGCGGCGCGCTCGGGCCGGAAGATCGCGCCCGTCACCTCGCGCTCCCCGCGAACGCGGAGCGCATCCGCGATCTCGCCCGCGCGTGGACGGCCGGCGTCGACGGCGCGGAGGCCAAGGCGCGCGTCATCGAGCGACGGCTGAAGACGACCTTCGCCTACGATCTCGCGTCACCCTCGCGCGGCCGGACGCAGCCGATCGATCACTTTCTCTTCGAAAGCCGGCGCGGTCACTGCGAGCTCTTCGCCTCGACCATGGCGATCATGCTCCGCGCGGTCGGCGTTCCTTCACGCGTCGTTCTGGGCTTCGTCGGAGGGACGTACAACCGATTCGGGGGCTTCTACGCCGTGCGCCAGGGCGACGCGCACGCGTGGGTCGAAGGCTACGTCGACGGCTGGCGCACCTTCGATCCCACGCCCGCAGGCGATCCTCCGTCACGCGGGATCTTCGCGCTGACGCGCGATCTCGCCGACGCCGCGGCCGCGCGCTGGGCCACGAGCGTCGTCGGGTTCGATCGGCGCGCCGAGGCTTGGGCCGCCGCGCGACGCGAGATCGTCGTCATCGTCGCGTTCGTCCTCGTCGTCGGACTGCTCTTCGCCGCGGCGCGCGGAGGCCGGCGCGCGCGGTCGCTCGCGATCGTGCGCGACGTCGCCGCGCCGCTCACCGCTTCGACGCGACGAGCCGCGGCGCTCTACGCGACGCTCGAGCGTGTGCTCAGCCGGCGCGGGCTCGCGCGGGATCCCGCCGTCCCTCCCCTCGCCCACGCCGAGGGCCTCGTGCGGAGCGGTCATCCGATCGCCGGCGAGGTCTTCACGCTCACGAGCGTCTACATCGACGCGCGCTTCGGCGGACAGAAGCTCGGCGAGCGCGCGATCATCGACTTCGAGCGCCGGGTGCGGGCGCTCGAGGCGGGCTGACGCCGTTCGATTCGAACAGGCCGATCACCGCGGCGCCCTGCTCGCGCAGCCAGGTCTCGAGCCTCCAGAAGCGCAGCGTCGTGCCCCGATCGTCGACCGCGAGCCCGACCGCGAGCGGTCCCTTCGCGACGAGGCACGCGCCGTGTCGGCGTTCGCCGGCGACGGCGTAGCTGCCCCGGATCGTCGTGTCTCCTCCACGCGCGTGGGCGTCGCGCACCGCGAAGCGCCCGCCGTCGACGGTGAAGCGCGCTTGACCCGCGAGCTCCGGCGCGCGCAGCAGATCGCCGAAAGTCTCCGGCATGTCGCGCAACACGAGCGCGAGGATCGGCGACGCGTCGCGCGCGTGGAGCTGGACGAACGCGTCGATCGCCGGCGGATCGCCGATTCGGAGATCGGCCTTCAGGAGATCGACCTCGCCGTGCCACGCCGCCGTCTTCAGCGAGGCCTCGGTCGACGCCGCGACGTTGCGCAACGCGATCCGCGAGCCGCGCAGATCGAGCGTCTCGCGATCCGGATCGAACCCCGAGAGCTTCGTCGTCACGTCGAAGTCGCCGGAGAGGCGCGTCTCGTGGAACCGAAGCCCCGCGTCGCGGAGCGCGATCGCGACCGATCCGCGCGCCACGCGGCGGCGCGACGAGATCGCGAGCTCCGCGGAGCCCTCGGCGCGGCCCGACTCGATCGCCAGGAACGTCTCCGGAGGGAGCAGCGCGTCGAGCCGCCTCGCGTCGTCGAGCCTCGCGCCCGAGACGCGCAGCTCGTAGTCGCCGGCGCGCAGCGACGGGCTCCGCGTGTCGAGATCGTCGATCCGCGCGGTGAGCTCGACCCGTTTGGCCGTCGCGGCCGGCGCGCCTCGCGCGTCGAACCGAGCCTCGAGATCGGCGACGATCACGCGTGAAGCGAAGGTCACGCGACGATCGTCGAAGCTCCACCGATCGACGGACGCCGCCACGTCGATCTCGCCGAGGACGCGCAGCGCCTGCCCGCCGACGCCGACCGCGCGCGCGTGGGCTCGCAACGTTCCGCGCGCGACGCGATCGACGACACTCGCGCGGATCTCGGCGTCGAGCGCGCCGTCGTTCGCGACGATCTGGGCGCCACCTTCCTTCGCGAGCAGCGCGTTCAAGGGAGCGGCGTCATGCACCGCGGCGCCGGCCACGGAGACGGCGACGTCGAGGCGCGCGAGCGGATCGGCGAGCGCCACGTGAGGCGCCCGGACGCCGATCCGAGAGATCGCGACGCCCGCGCCGCGCCCGCGCACGTTCGCGCGCAGATCGCGGAGATCCACGCGGGCGTCGTCGACCGCGAGATCGTCCTTCCGCCACGCCCAATCGCGAACGCTGGCGTGAGCGGCGAGCGCGGTCGCGGCGTCGACGTCGCGGAACGAGAGATGCAGCCGATCGTCACGCACGTCGAGCGTGCCTCGCGCCCGCTCCCCGTTCACCTCGAACGACGCCTCGATCGTCGGATGGCCCCGCGCGCGCAAGCCGCCGGCGCGCAGATCCGTCTCCGCGTCGCGAACGGCGGCCCTCGCGCGCAGATCGCCGAGCAGGTCGAAGAGATCGGTCGATGTTCGTCCGGCGACGCTCGCCTCGCCGGCGCGCAGGATCGCCGGCCCTCCAGGCGCGGCGGCGACGAGCCCGCGCGCGCCGATCTCGAACGCGAGCGCGAGCCCTCCGTCGTCTCGCCGCGCGCGCGCTCGCGCCTCGAGCGCCGCGCGGACGCGATGATCGCGGACGACCACGCCGAACGCGGGCAGCTGGAGCGCGACGTCGGTCCCCTCGCGCAGCGTCCCCGCGTCGATCCGGAGCGCGAGGCGCCCGACGTGGACCGGCCCCGACACCTCGAGCGGCCTCATCGACCGCGGCAGGTGCGCGAGATCGGGCACCTCGCCGCGAAGATCGGTCGCGAGCTCGATGCTTCGAACGAGCCCCGCATCGTCGACGACGCGCGGATCGAACCGCCTCATCGCGATCCGGGCCGTGCCCTCGACGCGCTCGACGAGCGAGCGCCCGCCGACGCCGACGCGCGTCTCCTGCGCCTCGACGTCGACGGGCCCGACGATCACCTCGCGGAGGGGCTTCAGGTAGAAGCTCCCACCCAGCCTGTTTCGTCCTTCAATCCGGAGGGTGTCGACCCAGATCTCGCGCCACGCCCGCGCGTCGACGTTCTCGAGGTGGATCGTCCAGAGGCGCCAGTGCGCGTCGTCCCAGCGCTCGCGCAGATCGGGCGCCTCCGCCGGACGAACCGGGATCGGCGCGAAGCCCGGGATCGGAGGCAGCGCCGCGACGTACTCGGCCGTCGCCGCGGGCGACGGGATCCTGCGCCGGAGGCGGAAGGCGATCCCCTCGGCGTCGACGCGCGTGACGTGAAACTTCTTCTTCGTCGCGAGATCGAGGAACGAGACGTCGAAGGTGCAGTCGTCGAGCTCGAGCGCCCACTCGACCTGACTGTCTTTGCCCCGGATCCACAGCTTCTTCGTGTGAACGCGCCCGGGCAAGATCGACCATGCGCGCTCGTACTGGATGAAGACGCTGTCGGGCGTCGCGTTGACCGTTCGCTCGAAGAGCGACGTCGAGAGAAAGACGTTGACCGCGATCGCGTACATCGCCACGAGCGACAAAAGCGCCACACTCACGGCAACGACGACACGCCGCGCGAGAGAACTCCTGCGGTTCGACGCGATCACGCGCCGGCGTGTTGCACGCCTCAGGCCACGGCGCGCATCACGAGCACGACGTGCGCGAAGACACACGCGCTCGCGAGGATGACGAGCACGTGGAAGATCTCGTGGTAGCCGAAGACGCGCGGGAACGGATCGGGGCGCTTCAACGCGTAGACCAGCGCGCCGAGGCTGTAGGTGACGCCGCTCGCGACGAGGAAGCCGATGCAGCTCGTGCCCACCACGTGCGCGCGGTCCATCACCTGACCGATGACCATCCAACCGAGGATCACGCAGAGCAGCGCCGTCAACCACTTGGGCGCGTGAGGCCACGCGAGCGACTTGACGATGCCGACGCCCGCGCCGATCCAGATCGCCGCGAGCGCGCCGTGGCCGCCCGCCTCCGAGGGCACGAGCGCGAAGAGCGGCGTGTACCCGCCGCCGATGAGCATGAAGATGGCCGCGTGATCGAGGCGGCGCATCCGCTGGCGCGCCGCGGGCGTCCAATCGACGCGATGGTAGAGCGCGCTCGTGCCGAACAAGAGCACCAGCGTGGAGCCGAAGACGAGCGCCGCGTTCGCGCTGGCGCGCGAGCTCGCCCGGTACACGAGCGCGATCGTGGCCACGACGGCGACGAAAAATGCAATCTGATGCGACACGCCGCGGAGGCGCGGCTTGGCGGGTAAAGCCAGACTGCCGTTTTGCAGTTGCTTCAGATGCATGGCGGCGCCGATCTACCCCGTCTCGGCCTCGCGCGCGACTCAATCCGACGTACACTGAACGAGGTGAGACTTTCGATCGTCCTGAAGCGCGCCGCCCTCGGCGCAGCCGTCGTCACCTGCGCCGCTTGCGCGCTCCTCGCGGGGTGCGGGAGCGACGAGACGTCGCCAGGCGCCTCGGACGACGCCGCCGCGAACGGCGACGCCGGCGCGCTCCCGGAGAACGACGGCGGCAAATTCAGCGACGGCGGCTGCATCAAGCAGGCGGGGCCGAAGCAGGGAACGGTCGCGGTGAGCCGCTCGCGCCCGAACGTCACCGGCGGCAAGCCGTGGGCGACCCCGGAGAACGCGCGCGCGGTCGACGAAATGTTCGCGAGCGCCACGCTCGGCGAGGGCGAAGAGACCGAAGAGATCCGCATCACCGACTTCGGCTTCCGCGTGCCGACGAGCGCGCGCATCACGGGCATCGTCGTCCAGCTCAAGCGGCAGGCGCCGCAGGCGGGCGTCGTCGACGGCCTCATCGGGCTCGTCTACGCCGGCGAGCGCCCGAGCTCGCGGCCGAAGTTCATGTCGACGCCGTGGCCCGACACGATCGTCGGCACCCATCACTACGGCTACTTCGAGGAAGACACCTGGGGCGACGACGTGACGGCGAACGACGTCATGCAGCCCGACTTCGGCGTGACCTTCTTCGCGAAGCGACAGGGCGACGCCGGCGCCGACGAGCGCACGGCCAACGTCGAGTCGATCCTCGTCAACGTGTTCTACTGCGAGTGACGTAGCGGTACGGCATGTACCTCGGGCGCCACATCTTGAGATCGATCCGCGCGTCGATCTGCACGTCGGTGTAGGCCTCGCAGAGACCTTCGTCGCGCGCGGCCCGCGCGACCGCGCGCGCCACGAGCACCGCGACCGTGCGCAGCTCGGTCACCGGCGGGAGCAACGTGCGCGACGGATCGGTCTTCGCCGGAGAGACCTCCGCGAGCGTCCGCGCGGCGACCTCGAACAAGCGATCGGTCACGCGGCGCGCGCCGACGGCGAGGACGCCGAGGCCGACGCCGGGGAAGACGTACGAGTTGTTCGTCTGGTCGGTCTTGAACGTTCGCCCGGCGTGCGTCACCGGCGGAAAGGGGCTGCCGGTCCCGACGACCGCACGGCCGTCGGTCCAGTCGAGCAGATCCTGAGGCGCCGCCTCGCTCCGCGCCGTCGGGTTCGAGAGCGGAAAGATCACCGGGCGGGCGACGCCCTCGGCCATCGCGCGCACGACGGGCTCGGTGAACGCGCCCGCGTGACCCGTGACGCCGATCAGCGTCGTCGGTTTCACGTTGTTCACCACGTCGAGCAGATCGATCCGATCTTCGCTCGCGCGCGCGAAGCCGGCGACGCGCGCGCGCGGCTGCGCGAACGGCCGCTGGAAATCGAGGAGCTCGGGCATGTCGTCGACGAGCAGGCCCGCGCGATCGACCGCGTAGAAGCGGCTGCGCGCTTCCTCGGCGCCGAGCCCGCTCGCGATCATCAAGCGCTCGAGGAGCGAAGCGATGCCGATCCCCGCCGTCCCCGCGCCCGCGATCACGATCCGCTGATCGGCGATCGATCCGCCCGTGGCCTGGATCGCCGCGAGGAGGGTCCCCGCGGCCACCGCCGCGGTCCCTTGGATGTCGTCGTTGAACGTGCAGAGCCGGTCGCGGTAGCGCTCGATGAGGCGCCCGGCGTTCGCGCGCGCGAAGTCTTCCCACTGCAAGAGCACGTTGGGCCACCGCTTCTCGACCGCGGCGACGAACGCCTCGACGAAGTCGTCGTAGTCTTGCCCGCGCACGCGCTCGTGACGCCACCCGAGGTAGAGCGGATCGGCGAGCCGCGCCTGGTTGTCGGTGCCGACGTCGAGCAGGATCGGGAGCGTGGTCGCCGGGTGAAGCCCCGCGCACGCGGTGTAGAGCGAGAGCTTGCCGATGGGGATGCCCATGCCGCCGGCGCCTTGATCGCCGAGGCCGAGGATCCGCTCGCCGTCGCTGACGACGATGACCTCGGTGGGATCGAGGCGCGGATCGGAGAGGATCTGCTCGATGCGATGGCGATGCGGCCAGCTGATGAACAGGCCTCGCGGCGTGTTCCACACGTCGCTGAAGCGCTCGCAACCTTCGCCCACCGTGGGCGTGTACACGACGGGCAGCATCTCCTCGAGGTGCGCGCCGAGCAGCGCGTAGAAGAGCGTCTCGTTGTGATCCTGGAGCCCGCGCAAGAAGACGTACTTCTCGAAGGGCGTCGCGAAGGCGCGGAACGCCTTGAGGCGACGATCGATCTGGGCCTCGAGCGTCCCGAGGTGGGGCGGCAAGAGGCCGTGGAGCCCGAAGGCGTCGCGCTCCTGATCGGAGAACGCCGTCCCCTTGTTCAAGAGCGGATCGCGGAGGAGCTCCGGCCCCTTCACGTCGAGCTCGATCGGCCGGAGCCGCGCGGGCATGTCCATCGTCATCATCGGTTCTCCCATCCAAGGCGCGCGCGTACGCGGTGCATGTCGGCTGTGTGCGTGCCGTCTTCGTGACGCACGACGAACGGAGGCTCCTCCACCTCGTCATGTTCGCCGAGGCGGCACGCGAAGAGTGAGAAGAGCGGCGTCAGGCCGACGCGCGGCACGACGTCTCGACGGCTGACGACGCTGAAGCTCTCGGCGCGCGCGGCCGCGAGCGCGCGCGCCTTCTGCGCCCACGGGAAGCAGAAGACGAAGAGGCCGTCGGACTCGAGGTGCGCGCGGGCGACGCGGGCGTAGTCGCGCACGTCGCCGCGGAGCTCGAAGCGCGCGTGCGCCTTCTGCGAGTCTTCGGGCACGATCCCCGCGGCGACGTCGAAATACGGCGGGCTCCCGGTCACGAGCGGAAACTTCTCGGCCAGCGCGAGCTCGCGCAGATCGCCGTGACGCGCGTCGACGCGATCGCCGACCTCGTTGGCGCGCACGTTCTCGAGGAGGAAGCGATGGCTCACGGCTTGTGCCTCGATGCACGTGAGGCGCCCCTCGGGCGGCATCGCCGACAAGACGATGAGCCCCACCGATCCGATCCCGGTCCCGAGATCGAGCGCGCGCGACGGCGCGCCCGCCTTCTCGAGCGCGTACCACGCCGTCAAGAGATCGTCGGTCGAGTGCCTGTGCCCGCGCTTCCGCTGAAAAATCCGGAACGACGCCGTCAGACCGTCGAGCGTGATCGGCTCGCCGAGCTCTCGTTCGAGCGAAGCGCGACGCGCCTCGAGATCTTCCGCCGGGAGGACCATCGGTCGACGCGACCGAGGATACCACCCTAAGGCTTCGGGACGCGGAACGTGCTCACCATCAACGAGCCGCTGACGACGTACATCGAGACGAGCGGATGGACCACGAAAGGTCCGAGCTTCATCGAGCCGAGCCACATCGCGTCGCCGACGTCTCCTCGCATGAACGCGATCCCGAGGACGACGACCATCACGAGGCTCGTCGGTATCGGCGCGCCTTCGTAGTACCTGACCTTCCCGTTCTCGTCGGCGAGCTCCGCCGCGGTGACGTTGTAGCGGGCGAGCCGCGCGATGCCGCAGGCGACGAAGTACGAGAGCGCGAGGGCATCCCACCCGCCGCGCAGCCCGAGCGCGAAGCCGAGCGTCGCGGGCGCGACGCCGAACGACACGATGTCGGCGAGCGAGTCGAGATCCGCGCCGAGGGGCGAAGACTCGTGCCGGAGGCGCGCGACGGCGCCGTCGAGCGCGTCACACACGAGCGCGAGCAGCAAGAAGACGAGCGCGATCGCGATCGCGCGCCGGTCGTACGTCGCGACGTAGCTCATGCTCGCGAGCACGGCGCCCATGCCGCAGAACGCGTTGCCGAGCGTGATGAGATCGGCGAGCACGAACGTGCGCGCCATCGAGAAGCGGGTCGCCACGACACCCGCGCTGCACGAACGAGACCAGCGGCCTCAGGTGAGAAGCTCGCTGAGCCCCTCGAGCGGGATGTCGATCCAGTCGGGCCGGTTGTCGAGCTCGTAGTGGGCTTCGTAGATGGCCTTCTCGACGAGGAACAGATCGAGCAGCACGGTCGTCGCGGCGGGGTTCGCAGGCATGACGATCGTGTCGATCACCGCCGCGCGCCACCCGCGCAGGAACGCGGCGGAGGCGTCGCGCTGCCACCGCGTCGCCCACGCGGTCAGCTCGGCGGGCGAGGCCGTCGCCGCCGGCGCAGGCGGCGACGAGACGGGATGCGCCCTGAGCGCGGAGGAAGAAGCATAGTGGAACGATCGAATCATCCCCGCGACGTCGACGAGCGGCGACCGCTTGGCCTTGCGCTCCTCCATCGTTCGCGCCGGCTCGCCCTCGAAGTCGACGAGCGCGAAGTCGTCGCCCGTGAAGAGGACCTGCCCGAGGTGCAGATCGCCGTGCACGCGCGAGACGACGCCCGCGTCGGCGAGGCTGGCGACCTCTGCGAGGCGGTCTTCGAGCCGCTTCACGTTGGCGCGCACGTCGGCGAGCGCCGCGCGCGCGCGATCGGACAGCGAAGCCGAGCGCGCGCCGAGCGCCTCGAGCACGCGACCGAGCTCGATCCTGACGGCCTTCGCGATCGACGCGCGCGTCTCGGCGTCGAGGGGCTCGGGCACGAACCCCGCGACGTCGACGCGCGAGGTGAGCGCGACGTGCATCTCGCCCACGCGACGCCCGAGCTTCTCGGCGAGCGTCGCGTACACGTCGATCCTCTCCGCCGAAGGCGCGACGAGGAACTGCGCGAGCGATCCGAGCGCGTGCTCCCACGCGTCGCCGCGGTTCGGCACGAGGACGTGGAGCAGACCGAGGGTGGACGCCGGCGCGCCCGGCCGCTCGACCTCGATGAACCCGGCGAGCGCGGGCGCGTGCGCGTAGCCGACGCCGGTGAGGAAGCGCCCGACCTCGAGCGCAGGGCTCTCGCCCGGCTCGATCTTGCGCACGATCTTCCCGACGAAGCGCTCGCCGAAGATCACGCTCGTGTTCGTCTGCTCGCGATCGACCAGGCTCGCCGTCTCGCCCGCCGTCTCGAGCACGCCGAGCGCCGCGAACCGAAGCGCGGCGCCCGCGTCTTCGAACGTCGCGCCGCGTTGGATGGCGACGAGCAGCTCGCCGAGGAAACCCTCGAGCGCGAGGGCGTCGACGACGAGCCCAGTCTCGCCGCCCTTCACACGCAGCGGCATCACGATCGCGTGAGGGCGCGCCGCCTGAAAACGCGCGGCTCGTTCACCGCAGACGAACGCGAGCGGCAGGACGTACGTCTCGCGCGCCTCGTCGTCGAGCACCACGTCGACCAGCGCGACGCGCGCCGTGGCGTGCGACGCGCGCGGGTCGCACGAACCGTCGGCGTGGAACGGCATCGAGAACGCGGCGACGACGTGCGCGCTCTCGACGCGCTTGCTCTTGCTCCGGAACCAACGCCGCGCCGCGATCCACGCCGGGAGCGCGCGCTCGAGCGCGGCGCGCGACGGCGCGTCGAAGAGGGCGTCCCATCGCGAAGGGACCTCGAGCACGGATTCGGTCGGCACGGGTGCGTTCATAGGAAGTACTCGAAGTCGCGCTCCGAGCGAACCCTGCGTGCTCGAGGGCTCCGCCGCACGACGAAGATCGCATAGGGCCGAACGGCAGGATCGAGCTCCACGTAGACCGACGCCGTCGCAGAGGTCGATCGCTCCCCCGAGAGGACGTCGTGCAGCTCGACGCTCTCCCCTTCCCTCGCGTCGACGGCCTCCGGATCGAGGTGCACGCGACCGGCGCGCCGATGCCGCGGATCCACGTTGGCGACGACGAGGACGACGTTGTCTTCGGCGCGCTTGCTGTAGGCGAAGAGCGCGTCGTCGTCGGCGCGGTGGAACGAGATCGCCTCGCTCTGCTGGAGCGCGGGGTTGTCGCGGCGCGCGCGGTTGATCGCGGCGATCTCGTCGCGGAGCGATCGGGGATCGTCGAGGTTCCACGCGCGGAGCTGGAACTTCTCGCTGTCGAGGTACTCCTCCGCGCCCGGCCGCGCGACGTGCTCCATCAGCTCGAACGACGGGCCGTAGATGCCGTAGTTGCTCGAGAGCGTCGCCGCGAGCGCGAGGCGAAGGAGGAACGTGGCCCTCTCGCCTTCTTGGAGGTGCTCGGGGAGGATGTCGGGCGTGTTCGGCCAGAAGTTCGGTCGAAAGTGGTCTCGGAGCGGGCTCCGCGCGAGCTCGCGAACGTACGTCTCGAGCTCCTGCTTCGTGGTCCGCCACGTGAAGTACGTGTACGACTGCGTGAAGCCCGCCTTCGAGAGCGCGAACATCACCTTGGGCCGCGTGAACGCCTCGGAGAGGAAGATCGTCTCCGGGTGCTTCGCCTTCACCTCGGTGATGCACCACTCCCAGAAGCGCAGCGACTTCGTGTGCGGGTTGTCGACGCGGAAGATGCGGACGCCCTGATCGAGCCAGAAGAAGAAGACGTCGCGGAGCTCGCTCCAGAGCGAGCGCCAGTCTTCGCACTCGAAATCGAAGGGGTAGACGTCTTGGTACTTCTTCGGCGGGTTCTCGGCGTACTGGATCGTGCCGTCGGGCCGGCGAAAGAACCAGTCGGGGTGCTGCCGCACCCACGGATGATCGGGCGAGGCCTGGAACGCGACGTCGAGCGCGATCTCGAGGCCCTTCGCTCGCGCGGCTCTGGTGAGGCGGCGAAGATCTTCGAGCGTCCCGAGCGCGCGATGCACCGCGGTGTGGCCGCCGCTCTCGTCGCCGATCGCCCACGGGCTGCCGGGATCGCCCGGCCTCGCCGTGAGCGTGTTGTTCGGGCCTTTGCGGAACGAGCGACCGACGGGGTGAATCGGCGGAAAGTAGAGGACGTCGAAGCCCATGCGGGCGACGTAGTCGAGCTTCTCTTCGACGTCGCGGAAGGTGCCGTGCTCTTCCGGCGGGCCCCACGATCGAGGGAAGAGCTCGTACCACGCGCTGAATCGCGCTCGGAGCGGATCGACCACGAGCGACAAGACCGCCGATCGGCTCACGCGATCGAGCTCGCGCTTCGTCGCGTCGAGGCGCTCGGCCATGACGAGCTCGACGCTCACGTCCTGTCCCGCTTCGCGCTTCTTCACGATCGCGCGGCGCAACGTCTCGCGGCGGTCGATCCAGGCCTCGACCGCGTACTCCCAGCGCCCCACGGCGTCGACGACGAACGAGCTTCGCCAGCGATCGTTCTCCAGCGGCTCGAGCGGCGCACGCTGCCACAGCGAGTCACCTGCGCGGCGGAACACGACGCGGCCGGCGATCGCGTCGTGACCGTCGGCGACGAGATCGCACTCGACGACGACGCGGTCTCCGATCACACGTTTCACGGCGTAACGGCCGCCGTCGACCTCGGGCGAGATCCCTTCGATGAGCACGCGCGTGCTGTCGACCGGCGTACCCACGAGATCCTCGCGCTTGCTCGATGCGAGTTCCGAGCCATCTCGCTCGCGCGCCTCGCGGCGCGCCTTCTCTCACCTCGACGAGCGCCGCGGGGCGTGCTCGGATGGGGGCTCGCGTGTCGTCTCGAAACCTCGTGCAAGACGCGCTTCGTGCGCTCGGGATCGAACAGCTCGTGCTCTCGATCCACGACGCGAGCTTCCCGAGCGCCGAGGGCGAAGACACCGGGCGCGGATCGCCGTACGCGCGCGGCGGCGCGGCGCTGCTCGAGCTCGCGGGCGAGATGGGCTTCGACGGGATCCTGCTCGGACCGCAAGGCGAGACCTCGATCGGGAACCCGTCTCCGTACGACGGCTCGGTCTTCTCGAAGAGCGTGCTCTCGGTCGCGCTCGCCGAGCTCGGCGACGCGCGCTTCGCGGGGCTGCTCTCGCGCGACGATCTCGCGGCCATCGTCGCGCGATCGCCGGGGGCGCCCGACTACGCGCACGCGTTCAAGGTGCAGCACGAAGGGGTCGCCACGGCCGCGCAGAAGCTCCGCAAGCGGCTCCGCGCGGGCGATCCCGCGGTCACGCCGATCGCGGAGGAGCTCGCGGCGTTCGAGCGCGACGCGGCGTGGCTCGTCCACGACGCGCGCTTCGAGACGTTCCTCGCCGAGCACGGCCACGACGACTGGCGCAGGTGGCCCGAGGCCGATCGCGCGCCGAGCGACGCGCGGATCGCCGAGGTGGAGCATCGCTTCCGCGACGTGAGGCACGCGTACGTCTTCGGCCAGTGGGTGCTCCACGTCCAGCACGCGGCCTTGCGCGATCGCACGCGCGCGCTCGGGCTCCGCCTCTACGGCGATCTGCAAGTGGGCCTCTCGCTCCGCGATCGCTGGGCGCGCGGCGCGCTCTTCCTCCCCGGCTACCTCATGGGCGCGCCGCCGAGCCGGACGAACCCCGAGGGTCAGCCCTGGGGCTATCCGGTGCTCGATCCGCGCAAGCGCGCGGCGACGGAGGCGTTCGTGCGCGCGCGCGTGACGAAGCTCTTCGCCGAGCTCGACGCGTTGCGCGTCGATCATCCGCACGGGCTCGTGTGCCCGTGGGTCTATCAGGCGGAGACGGGCGACGATCTGCGCGCGGTGCAGCGCGGCGCGCGCCTCTTCGAATCACCGAACGAGGATGGGCACCCGGCGCTCGCCGGCCTGGCCATCGCGCGGCCCGATCAGATCGACCGCGCCGCCGCGCCGTACGACGACGCGCGCGTCCGCGATCTCGACGAGGCGCAGGTCGACGCCTACGCGCGCACGCTCGACATCGTGACCGACGCGGCGACGACCTCCGGCCGCGCGGCGAGCGACGTCGTGTGCGAGGTGCTGAGCACGTGCCCCGAGCCTTTGCGCCGCGTCCTCGGGCGTCGCGGCCTCGGCCGCTTCCGCGTGACGCAGAAGGCGAAGATGGACGACCCGCGCGACGTCTATCGCAGCGAGAACGCCGAGCCGCGCGATTGGATCATGATCGGCAACCACGACACCGAGCCGCTCTCGCGGGTGCTCGAGCGATGGGAGCGCGAGGGCGCGATCGGCGCGCGCGCCGCGTACCTCGCCGCGCGGCTCTCGCCGGATCCGAGCGGTCGCGAGGCGCTCGCCCGCGATCTCGCCGACGACGCGCGCAAGCTCCGTCGCGCGATGTTCGCCGATCTCTTCGTCGGCCCGGCGGCGCACGTGCTCGTCTTCTTCGCGGATCTGTTCGGCGAGCGCGAGATCTACAACCGCCCCGGCGTCGTCGACGACGCCAACTGGCGCTTGCGCTTGCCGGCGGGCTTCCGCGCGCTCTACGAAGAGCGCCGCGCGCGCGGTGAAGCGCTCGATCTGCCGGCGGCGCTCGCCATGGCGATGCGCGCCCGCGGCGAGGCCTTCGCTCGCGCGCACGCGGCGCTGATCGACGCGCTCGAAGGCGCGTAGCGGGACGCGACGAGGTGAGCTCCCGCGCGGACAGCGGAGAGCCGTCCGCCAGCGCTCGACTGGTGTCGAGATCCGTCATTCGGTTCAGAGTGCATGAGCAGTCCTTCCTCGTGCAGAGGTTGACATCCCGCAAATATCCCTCACTATTGAGGGACAGAGGTTCCCATGCGGCTTGAAGCAACCGTCCCCGATACGCGAGGCGACGCGATCGTGCAGCTCGCGGATGAGCTCGGGCTCAGCCGCAGCCAGATCGTGGACGAGGCGCTCGCTCTCTTCCTCAAGGCCGTGCTCGAGGTACGTCGGGGCCGACGGCTAGTCATGCTCGATCCGACGTCGTCGCAGCCCGCGTGTGAGATCGCGACGCCGACGCTCGCAGCGCTCGAGTGGGCGCAGAGGCCTGAGAAGCTCGAGCTCCCGTCCGAAGCGCTCGCGAAGATGAAGGCCCTGGTTGAGGCCGCGCCGCAGCCGAGCCCGCGCCTGCGGGCGGCCGCCAAGCGCCGCGCGAGATGAGCGAGGCCGAGTCCCCTTACGCGACGACATCGATCGAACCCGCCGACGCGAGGTCAGGCTTCTCGTGCGGCAAGCACGCGCTCGACGACTACCTCGCGCGGCACGCCGTGGCGAACGACGCCGCCGGGATCAGTCGCGCTTACGTTCTGCGTCGAGGGGCGGGTGATCCGACCACGCTTCCCATCGTGCTCGGCTTCTACACCCTGAGCATGGCCGTCGCCGACGCGGGGCAGGTCGCGCAGGTGCTGGAGAAGAGGCTCCCGAAGTACCCGATGCCCGTCGCGCTGATCGGCCGACTCGCCATCGACCATCGCGCCCAAGGACGACGGCTCGGCGAGACGCTGCTGATGGATGCCCTGCGCCGCATCGTTGATGCGTCGAGCATCGTCGGCTGCCTGGGGATCATCGTCGACGCGAAGGACGAGGACGCCGAGCGCTTCTACACGAGATACGACTTCATCGCGGTCACGGACGACGGCTGGCCGAAGCGCATGTTCCTGCCCATCGGAACAGCGCGCGCGGC
>JAHBWD010000083.1 GCA_019637175.1 Labilithrix sp.
TTCGTAGGAGCCCAACGAATCACTGGCGATCGCCTGCGCGGAACGGCTGACACGCTCAGCGGAAGGGAGCGCTTCCGCTGTTCTCTGGCACCGCTCGACCGCACGCGCGATGTAGCGCTCGCAATGCATCGATGGCGTGGTCTCCCCAATGCGACTCGAACGAGAAACGCCACTCCCAGACCGCGTCGGCGATCGCGTTCTTCTCCCAGAACCAGAGGCCACTGCGGACGTCGCGGTAGACGTCGAGCACGTCGTCAGACAGCCAGCCGGCGACTGGCTTGGCGTGCTCGTACGGATTGAAGACCTCCCAGTAGTCGTCGTGCTCGGCGAAGCCCGGCCAGGTCTCCGGCACGGGAAAGCTCGGAGCGACACTCTCGGTGCCCGTTTCGCTACGGGGTAGCTCCGTCGCTGCCGCGTAGAGGGGGAGGAGGACCGCGCGTGCACGGTGGAGTCGTTCCCGAAGTGCGAGTGCCCCCGCCTTCGTGACGAACTGACAGAGGTCGTACGCGGCGCGGACGAACGTAGCGGTGGCGGGGGTAAACGCTGCCGGCCATACGCGCTCCGTCACGGTCGCGTAACCGACGATGCGCGTGCCCTCCGTGATGGGAACCGCGGTGCCGACGCGCACGCCGTCCCAATACTCCGGGCGAAGAGGTTCGAGCGTCGCGAGGCACTCCGCGCCTGGCGCGAGCTCCTCGACAGCGAGCATGAGGCGCCCGTCGTTCAGCATCGGCTGTCCGCCCAACGTGTTGGCGATGTCGAACGTCGGACGATAGTTGCTCCGAATGGGGCTGTGCCTTCCGCCTTCACCAGCGGAGAGGAGCCGCAAGCGAACGCTGAACGCCGGGCGATCCATGGTTTCGTGCTACGCCCACTCGCGCGCCGTCACAAGCGTCTGCTCGCGACGTCTTCGGTTCGTGGAGACGGTTGAAACCGGCTCCCGATGGATGCGACCCGACTGCGTGCCTCGCAGCGGCGCTCGCGGCCGCGCACAGAGCGGCGAGGAAGCCCTGACTCCGTCGGAGAGAGGCTCGCGCTCGTCGGTGCGGCGGATACTTCTCCGTGGAGCCGGAGATCCGGTTCTTCGAGGCGTCGCGCTGACGTAGCATCGAGAGATGGGGCCGGGGCATGACGATCTCGTCGGTCGCACGCTCGGCGGCCGCTATCGAGTCGCGCGCATGCTCGGCCACGGCGGTATGGGCGTCGTCTACGAGGCGGAGCAGCTCGACCTTCGGCGTAGCGTCGCGCTCAAGGTCCTCCAGGAGGTCGATCCGCGCTCGGTGCAGCGCTTTCAGCAAGAAGCTCTCGCCACCGCGAACCTCCGCTGCCCCAACGTGGTCACGGTGCTCGATTTCTTCGCCGGATCCACCGACGAGCCGCCTTACCTCGTCATGGAGCTGCTGGAGGGTGAAGTCCTGGCGGCCGCGCTCCGTCGCACGAGGCAGCTGCCGATCGAGCGCGCGATCGCGATCGCGGCGCAGATGCTGGTCGGCCTCGGCGCCGCTCATGCGGCGGGAATCATTCACCGCGACGTGAAGCCGGCGAACACTTTCCTCGTGCGCACGCCGGTCGGGCACGACTTCGTGAAGCTCCTCGACTTCGGGATCGCGAAGCTCGTGCGCGGCGCGATCGCGAAGACGACGACCGGTTCGGTGCAGGGCACGCCGGCATACATGGCGCCCGAGCAGCTGCGCGACGGAGAGACGGACGCTCGCAGCGACATTCATGCGGTCGGCGCTTGTCTCTTCGAGATGATCGCCGGCCGGAGGCCCTGGCGCTCCCCAGGAGGTGCGGAGCTGGCGGCCGAGATCCTGCGCGACGAGCCCTTGGACCTCGCGGTGGTGAGCCCGGGAGTGCCCGTCGATCTCGCGCGCGTCGTCGGTCGCGCGCTCGCCAAAGACCGCGCCACCCGCTTTCCCAGCGCCGAAGCCATGCTCGACGCGCTTCGCCCGTGGCTCGTGCACGGACTCAAGCCGGCCGACGTGGTCCTGCCCACCACGCGCCGCGAGCACGTGCACGCTCACGCGCCGATCACCGCGCTGCCGAGCCCGGCGTCGGAGAAGCCGGACACGATGCTCCGAAGCGTGCTCGTCACGCTCGTCGCCATCCTGCTCGGGGTCGTCGCGATCACGGCGTGGCCGCGTGCCAAGCCCAAGAACGTCGATCCGGATCTCGCGCCGATCGGGCTCCCCCAAGCTGCCGGCAGCGTCGCTCCGGCACCCGGGCCGTCACGGATGCCTAGCCCCGCCTTTGCGGAGCTCGCGGAGCCGGCCGCTCCTTCCGCCGCGCCGGAGAGCGACGACTGCTACTGCGTGTTCACCGGTAAGCTCCCCGGCAAGGACGGCAAGGACTGCCGTTCCACGCTGTGCAGCCACAAGAACGAGCCCCGGTGCGTCTGCGATCGCTCCCGCTACAGCATCGGACTCGCGTCCACGTTCTGCAGTGTGCCCCCAGAGAAGGGCCGGTGTCCTCCGGGCAAGGACGGGCCGATCCCGATCGCGGACGCACATCCCAGGGATGAGTGCACGTTCTACGAAATCCACCGAGGGAGGGCGGACGCGCTAAAGGGCCTCGTCAAGTGCGACTATTGCTATGCGCCGGAGTCGTCGCGTGCACCGCCGGATCAGATCTGTTCGGGGTTCGACGCCGCGGGCCGCGTTCACATGGGGCGCTGGGAATGCGGAACGCACCCGAAGGGCGAGCCTTGCTACTTCTCCGACGATCGCTTTGGTCGATGAGTCGGCACTCGTCGCGATGCATCGCGTGGAGAGAAGCCCCGGGCACGTCGCGATGACCGGGGCTTCGACGCGCGTTCGTTCTTTCTCTGAAGAACGACTAGATGGCTCCAGCTGCTGGACTCGAACCAGCGACCCGGCGGTTAACAGCCGCCTGCTCTACCGACTGAGCTAAGCTGGAATGGACTTCCCAGGTAACTCATCGCGCCGGGCCGCGTCAAGGACCGGGAATGAAACGCCGCTGCTCGCGGTCTGAAATCGCGATGGGCGAGCGCAATTTTCCGCTTCGGGCTGCGGTTCTGCTCCTCGCCGTGGGCCTCTTCGGCTGCGACCACGCCACCAAGATCGCGGCGCACGCGTCGCTGTCGCAAGGGCGCACCGTGCCGCTCATCGACGGGATCGTCGAGCTCCGGTACGCCGCGAACGACGACACCGCGTTCAGCCTCTTGCGGACGCTCGGCGTCGCGCGCGGAGCGGCGTCGACGGGCGCCCTCGTCGCGCTCGCGTCGCTCGCGTTCGCCGGCGTCGTCGTCGCGTGGATCGCCACGCGCAAGCGCGCGTCGATCGCGCATCACGCCGGCTTCGGGCTCGTCGTCGCGGGCGCGCTCGGCAACCTCGTCGATCGGATCGCGCGCGGCTACGTCGTCGACTTCATCCACGTGTCGCGGTGGCCCGTCTTCAACGTGGCCGACGTCGCGGTCGTCGCCGGCGTCGTCCTCGTCGGGCTCGCGTCGATGGGCACGCGCCCGCCGCGTGAAGCGCCTTCCTGAGCTACACTCTCCTTCATGGTGCGTCGGCGGGGAGCGCTCTTGATCCTTCCGCCGATCGCAGCGCTCCTCTTCCTCCAATGCGGTGACGACGCAGCCTCGGACGCCGACGTCGGTCTCCCGCCGCGCGGCGTCTTGCCCGAAGGCGCCGCCGAAGAAGGCGGCGACGCGGGCCCGCGCGACGCGGCTCCGCCTCCGTGCGATCTCGCGAAGCCGTTCGGCGCGCCCGCGCGCCTGGCGGGCTTCGATCCCGACGCCTCGGCGGCGACGCCGCGCCTGTCGCCCGACGAGCTCACGATCTATTTCACGATCCCGACCGGCGCGAGCTTCGCCGACATCGCGAAGGCCGTGCGAACGTCGAGGGAGGATCCGTTCGGCGCCGTCGTGACGCTGCCTCAGAGCTCGCCCGCGAGCGATCACGATCCGTCCGTGAGCGCCGACGACCTCTTGATG
Source organism: Labilithrix sp. (assembly GCA_019637175.1). Taxonomy (GTDB): domain Bacteria; phylum Myxococcota_A; class Polyangia; order Polyangiales; family Polyangiaceae; genus Labilithrix. Next base: position 3,956 of record JAHBWD010000083.1, read on the forward strand.
TTCTTCCACTCGAACCGCGCGGGCACCGCCGATCTCTACGTCGCCGCGCGCGCGAATCGATCGAGCGACTTCGGCGACGCGTCGCCCGTCGTGGGACCCGACGTCAACACCGCCGCGCCCGAGGCGCACGCTTACTATCGTCAATCCGCGGGCGAGCTCTGGTTCGCGTCCGATCGCGGGCTCGACGCGGGCTACGACATGTACGTCGCGAAGGGCGACGGCGGCGCGTTCGGCCCGCCGCAGATCGTCGCCGAGCTCAGCTCGCCGTTCGACGACTACCAGCCCCACCCGAGCGAAGACGGGCTGACCGTCGTGTTCGCGTCGGATCGACCGGGAGGGAAGGGCGCGACCGATCTCTTCATCGCGAAGCGCACGTCGACGTCGGCGCCGTTCTCGACGCCCACGCCGATCGCCGAGGTCAACTCGCCGAACATCGAGTTCGCCGGGTGGCTCAGCGCCGACGGATGCCGCCTCTACTTCTCGAGCGGACGCGAGACGAACGACGTGTCGTACGGTCTCTACGTCGCCGTGCGCCCCCGCTGAGCGCGCGCGCTCACTTGCCCGCGTCGGCGCCGCCTTCGGCCGCGGCGTCTTTGGCGCCCGCGTCCTTCCACAGCATGATGCCCGCGTCGGCGTGCACCTCGCCCATGAACGTGAGCGCCTCCGACGTCTGCGCCGACGCCATCTTCTTCGTCGCGATCGCCTGCGTCGCGCCCTCGATCGCCTTGAGCTTCGCCTCGACGGCGGCCTTCGTCGACGGCGAGGCCTGCGTGAGCCCGAGCCGCAGCGCGCGCTCCGTCTCGCGCCAGAGCGCGAGCGATCCCTCGAGCGCGCGGAACGTGCCATCGCCGTAGCTCGCGCCCGGCCCCTCGCGGCGCGCGAGATCGCGATGCACGCACGTCGCGTGCTCCGCCGAGAGCTCCGCGGGGATCTTCGCCGCCTCCGCGCCGCTCCCGAGGAGCCAGTAGGTCGGGCACGCGCCCGGGATCGCCCCGGCGACCGCCGCGAGCGCCGCGCGCGCGTCCTTCTCGTCGTCGATCCGCCGTCCGACCTTGGGCGCCGCCTCGGCCATCTTGTGCGCGACCGCGAGGCGGAGCGCGTCGACGCCGGTGCCCTTGCCCGCCTTGAGCGATCCGATCCACGCCTCCGAGTGTGCGAGGTAGTCGCCGCGACCGTCTCGCAAGATCACGATCGCCGCGGTGGTCGCCGCCGCTTGATCGGGGGGCGAGGGCGCGAAGCCCTTCTTCGATCCGAGCGCGTTCGCGATGTCGGCGAGGCAGCCCGTGTCGCGGGGCGATGGCTGCTTCGGCGAGAGCGCGACGGGGGGCGCGTCGGGGCACGCGGGGTAGCCGTCGATCGCGCTCTTGATCGCCGCGGCGTCGTCTTTCTCCAACGCGTCGCGGACGGCCTCGATCTTCGCCATCCCGCCCTTGCACGCGAAGGCGAGCGCCGAGATCGCGCTCGCGCCGATGAGAGCCCAGGCCACTCTTCGCATGGGCCGAAAGATACCGTACCTTCTCGATACGGAAGCAAAACGATGCAGCCGGCTCAGCCATTTCCCGCCTCGCCTCAGGATCCGTATCGCGCGCGGAGCCCGCAGGGCGCCTTCGGCCCGATCGCGTCGACGACGCGTGTAGTTTACACGGTCGTCGTGGCGATCATGATGCTCGGCTTCGTCACCGCGGTCGGTGGGTGGACGGCCGCGCTCATCGCGGCTGACCGATCGGGCACGAACGAGCCCGACGGCACGCTGTTCGGCGTCGGCCTCGCGGGGCTCTTCACGGTCGTCTTCCTGCTCTACGTGCAGATCGGCGCGGGCCTCGTGTGGATCTACAACGCGTGGAACTGGCTCCCGTGGGATCAGCGCTACACGCGCCACTGGCGAAACTGGCTCACGCCGAGCCAGGTCGCGCTCATGATGCTGATCCCTTACTTCCACTACTACTGGATGTTCGTCGCGAACTGCGGCCTCTGCGACGCGCTCGATCGCCTCCGCGTGAGCTACCCGACGAGCCGGCCCGCGCCGAAGAGCCTCGCGATCGCCGCGTGCGCGTGTCAGCTCATCGTGCCGTTCCCCGTCGCCGCGATCCTCTGGTTGATCTTCATGAAGCGCTGCGAGGAGATGACGCGCGAGATGAGCGCGGCGATGGCGCCGCGAATGGCGCAGTCGTTCTAGATGGACGCGCCGAAGGTCCTCGGGCACTTCCGGCTCATCGAGAAGCTCGGCGAGGGCGGCATGGGCGTCGTTTACCGCGCCGAAGACGAGCGTCTCCAGCGTGTCGTCGCCGTGAAGGTGCTGCGCCATGACGTCGTGACCGACGAGGAGGCGAAGAAGCGCCTGCTCCGCGAAGCGCGCGCCGCCGCTGCCGTCGCCCACGCGAACATCGCGACGATCTTCGAGGTGGGCGACGACGCAGGCGCGATCTACGTCGCGATGGAGCTCGTCGAAGGGATGACGCTGCGACGGCGGCTCCGGATCGATCCGCCGGATCTGCGCGAGTCGCTCCGCATCGCGAAGGAGATCGCCGCGGGCCTCTCTCGCGCGCACGAGAAGCGGATCGTGCACCGCGACATCAAGCCCGACAACGTGATGATCACCGCGCGCGGCGAGGTGAAGATCCTCGACTTCGGTCTCGCGAAGTCGCGCGAATCCGCGTCGGGCGACGAAGACACCGTCTCGCGGCTCACGCAGGAGGGCGACATGCTGGGGACGCCGGCCTACATGGCGCCCGAGCAGGTCACCGGCGACGTCGCGCTGGACGAGCGCGCCGACGTCTTCGCGTTCGGCGTGCTGCTCTACGAGATGATCGCGAAGGAGCGCCCGTTCAAGGGCGGTACGGCCGCGGAGGTCGTCGCCGCCGTCCTCCGCGACGAGCCGGCGGCGCCGTCGTCGCGCGTCGGCGCGATCCCCGCGGCGCTCGAGACCGTCGTGCTCCGCTGCCTCGAGAAGCGGGCGGCGGATCGCTTCGCGAGCGCGCGCGAGGTCCTCGAGGCGCTCGAGCGCGTCGAGATCGCGAAAGACACAGCGGAGAGCGCCGCGGAGGCCCCTGACGCGGAGCACCAGACGCTCGACGCGCACATGCCGAGCTCGCGACGAGCGCCGATCGCGCCGCCGCCGAAGCGGGGATCGTTCGCGCTGCGCGCGACGCTCGCGGCGGTCGTCATCGCCGGCACGATCGCGGGCGCGTACTGGACGCAGCGCGGGCCGGACGCGCCGTCGATCGCGAGCGCGTCGCCGAGCGCCTCCGTGAGCGCGTCGGCGAAGGCCGGCGTCGGCATCCTCGATCTGCCGCCGCCCGCCTGTAACGCCGCGGCGTCGACCGAGCTTCGCGCGGGGCTGCGAGCGCAGCACGGCATCGGGTGGAGCGTCGCCGAGCCGCACTATCGCGCGGCGACCAAGGCCGACCCCGAGTGCGCCGAGGCCTACCTCCGTCTCGCGATCCTCACGGCGGGGCACTCTCCGAGCGAGGGGCGCGAGGCGTTTCAACGGGCGCGATCGCTGCGCGCGCGCCTCGGCGAGCGCGAGCGCGCGATCGTCGACGCTCAGGAGCCCGTCATCGCGCGCGATCCGCCCGACTTCGCCGCGCGGCGCGCGCGCTACGGCGAGCTGGCCGAACGATTCCCCGGCGACGCCGAGATCCAGCTCCAGACGGCGGTGATCCTGCTCGACGATCGGTCGCTCGCGCGCGCGGAGCGGGCGCGCACGATCGATCCTGGATACGCCGACGCACATCAGGTCGTCGCCCGCCTCCTCCACCGTCAGGGCGACATCGCCGGCGCGCAGCGAGCGCTCGAGGCGTGCAAGGCGGCGGCGCCCGCCGCGCTCGACTGCGTGTTCGAGCGCATCAAGATCGATCTTCGACTCGGCGATTGCGCGAGCGTCGAAGCGAGCGCGCGCGCGGCCGCCGCCGCGTACCCCAACGTCGTCTGGCCGCGCGTGTTCTTCGCGTCTGCGCTCGCGGGGCAGGGCGCGACCCGCGTGCTCGTCACCGAGGTGCTCCAGCCCTACTGGGCGAACCTGGCGCCGGAGCAGGCTTACATCAGCCCTTACCAGCGCGCGAACATCGCCGCGCTCTTCGGTGACTTCGCGGGCGCCGCCGAAGAGCTCGCCGCCGCGAAGCGGATCGTCGATCCGCAGCGCGATCTCCTCCCGCACGCCGCTTGGGGCGTGCGCCAGCTCGATCTCCTTGCCGAGACCGGCGACGCGAAGGGCGCGACGCGACTCGCCGCCGAGCTCGCGGGGAGGATCGCCGTGTGGTCGCGGTCTCCGATCATCGCGCAGTCCGTCGGGCCTGCGCGTCACTTCGAACCGCGGCTCGTCGCGGCGCGGCCGCAGCTCTCCGCGGTCGATCGCGAGCGCGAGCTGGCGGCCTGGCGATCGTGGGGGCCCGTGACCGATCTGTCGCCGGCGTCGCGATGGGCGCTCGGCGACGCGATGCTCGCCGGCACCGAGGCCGCTGCGCGCGAGGCGCTCGCGCGCATGCCGCCGCTCGGCAGCCAGCCGGCCGTCGAGAGCGGCGTCGACGCGCTCACCGGGCGCGCGCTCTTGCTCGGCGGTCGATTCACGGACGCGATCGCGCCGCTGCAGGCCGCGACGCTGCGCTGCGACGCCGTCGAAGAGCCGTTCGTCCACACGCAGGCGCACCTCTGGCTCGGCCAGGCGCTCGAGGCGCAGGGCGAGATCGGGGCGGCGTGCAAGGCCTACGGCGTCGTCCTCCGCCGGTGGGGCGCGGCGACGTCTTCGGTCACTGCGGCGGCCGCGCGCAAGCGCGCGGCCAAGCTCGCGTGCCCCTCGAATTGAAGATCAGACGGTGGCGAACGCCGCGTCGGAGATCTCGAGCGGCGACTTGTCTTCCTCGGCGAGGAGCTCTGCCTTGTGCTCGACGCCGGGGAGGATGTTGCGTGCATAGTACAATGCCGCCTGAACCTTGCCCGCGTAGAAGGCCTGATCGGGGTGGCCCTCCTGCACCTTGCCCTTCGCCTCTTCGGCGATGAGCGCGCCGTCGAGGAGGAGCCACGCGACGGTGAGCTCGCTCATCATCTCGAGGAAGCGGTTCGCGGACAGCGGAACGAGCGTGAGCTGCCCCGCCTGGAACCACATGAGCAGGCGCATCGCCGTGCCCGCGACCGCCTCTTGCGCGGCGCCGAGCTTCTTCACCGCGCCGCCGAGCGTCGCGTGGCCCGCGTTGGCCGCCACGAACTTCGCGATGTCGCCGAGGAACGCCTGGAGGTTCGCGCCGCCGGCCTGACCGAGCTTGCGGCCCACGAGGTCCATCGCCTGGATGTGGTTCGTGCCTTCGTAGATGCTGAAGATCTTCGCGTCGCGGCAATACTGCTCGACCGGATAGTCGCGCGTATAGCCCGCGCCGCCGTAGGTCTGGATCGCCATCTCGCACACGCGGAAGGCCTGATCCGATCCGTACGCCTTCACGAGGGGCACGAGGAGATCGACCTGACCTTGATGGTAGGCGACCTTCGCTTCGTCTTTGCCCGCGCAGGCGTAGACCTGATCCTGGTGCATCGTGAGCTTCACCGCGAGCGCGCGGATGCCCTCGGTGACCGCCTTCATGTGGAGCAGCATGCGGCGCACGTCGGCGTGCTCGATGATCGGCACGCGCGGCGCCGTCGCGTCTTTCCAGTGGGTGATGCTCGAGCCCTGCTTGCGCTCCTTGGCGTAGTCGAGCGCGTTGAGGTACGCGGCGGAGGCGACGGACACGCCCTGCACGCCGACGGCGATGCGCGCGCCGTTCATCATCTTGAACATCTGCGGCATGCCCTGATTGAGCTTCTCTTCGCCGCCGACCGGCCAGCCGATGCAGGTGCCGGTGTCGCCGAAGTTCAGGACGCACGTCGCCGAGCCGTTGATGCCCATCTTGTGCTCGAGCGCGCCGACGGTGACGTCGTTGGGGCCGGCGGCCGATCCGTCGGCGCCGATCTTCATCTTCGGGACGATGAACAGCGTGAGGCCCTTCGTGCCCGCAGGCGCGCCGTCGACGCGCGCGAGCACGAGGTGGATGACGTTCTCCGCGAGATCGTGATCGCCGCCGGAGATGAAGATCTTGGTGCCGCGGATGCTGTAGCTGCCGTCGGCGTTGCGCGTCGCGGTCGTCTTCGCCGATCCGACGTCGGTGCCGGCGTGCGGCTCCGTCAGGCACATCGTGCCGCCCCACTTGCCGCCGAACATCGGCTCGCAGAAGCGCTTCTTCTGGTCGGGCGTGCCGAAGTGCTCGATGACCTCCGCCGCGCCGTAAGCGAGGCCCGGGTACATGTTGAACGCGGTGTTCGCGCCCGAGAGGATCTCCTCGATCAGCACCTGGAGCGAGCGCGGCGCGGCCGCGCCGCCGAGATCGGCGGGGACGCCCATCGCCTTCCAGCCTGCCTCGTAGAGACGATTCCACGCGTCTTTGAACCCCTGCGGCGTGATGACGTTGCCGTTCTCGAGCTTGCAGCCCTGCATGTCGCCGACGACGTTGAGCGGGCCGAGCACCTCGCGCGCGAAGCGATAACACTCGCTGATCGCGCTCTTCACTTCCTCGGTGCCCCAGCCCTCGTAAGGCGCCTGCCCGAGAAGATCGGCGAGGCGGAACTGCTCGAAGAGAAGGAACGAGAACTCGCGGAGGTCGGCCTTGTAGCGGTTGATCGTCTGGATCGGCTTCGTCACGGGGCGCGCTCCTTAATAAGGTGTCGACTCGTCATCGTGGGGCCCTTGGTGCGATGCGTCAAGGCGAAACTGAATGGCGATTCAGTTTCCGCTTGACACGCTCGCGCTCGCGAAGGAGCGAAAGGAGTAGAGTCGCGGCGATGCTCACGACCGCGTATCTGCTCGCGTGGGCGCGGGCGCTGCTCTTCACGCAGATCGTGGAGGCCCCCCTCTACCGCGCGGCGCTCGGCGTCGGCTGGGGCAAGGCGCTCGCCGCGAGCGCCGTCACGCACCCGTTCGTCTGGTTCGTCTTTCCGCCGCTCGCCGCGCGCTTCGAGATCGCCTACCTGCCTTGCGCGATCGTCTCCGAGCTCTTCGCCTGGCTCGTCGAGGCCGCGTTCTTCGTGAAGATCTGCGGCGTGAGGCCCGGGCGGGCGATCGCGTTCTCGCTCCTCGCGAACGCCGCGAGCGTCGCGCTCGGCCAGGCGAGCCGGGCGCTGTTCGGCCTGCCTTGAGCGTTGCGTCACAGTTCCGCGCGCGCGCACGATGAGACGGACATGCGGAAGAGCTCTTGGATCCTCGTCGCCGTGATCTCCGCCGTCGGGTGCGCGCGAGCGTCGAGCGCCCCGACCAAGCCGGCGTCGAGCGTCGCGCCGGGCGTCGTCGTCGCCTCGCCGCGCGACGCAGGCGATGCGGGCGACGCGCTCGAGGTGGACCGCGGCGGCCTCGACGCGCTCACGCGCCGAGAGGTGTGCATGATGCCCGTCGCCGCGCGCGCCGCGGCGAGGCCCGGCGTCGCTCCCTACGCGCGCGCGTCGGGGACGTGCGGCACCGACTACTTCTGCGACGTCGTCACCGAGCCGCCTGCCGGCGCGGACGCGTGCTTCGTCGCCACGGGCAACATCGCGCGCGCCGAAGCCGCGAGCCGCCGCGCCGTTCGCGCGCCGAGCGCAGCGAGCGCGCCGTGGGACAAGCGCACGCCGCCTCGCTTCATGGATCGCGTCGACAGCCACCTCCACCTCGACGAGGCCGAGACCGCGCTCTTGAACGAGAACGGCTTCGTCGTGCTCGATCGCTTGGGCTACGCGTCGTACGCAGTCGCGTTCCACGACGTCTTCCAGCAGCAGCTCCCCGTCTACGTCGGCGTCGACGCCATCTTCAACGCCGTCTTCCAGGGATCGCAGACGTTGCTCGGTCAGCTCGAGATGACGAAGCTCGGGCCGAAGCTCGTGAAGATGATCGATCGCCTCCGCGCGACGCTCGCTGCCTCGCGCGGGCGCTACGACGCCGAGACGGCCGACGATCTCGATCTCTACCTCTCGGTGGCGCACGCGCTGCTCCACCCCTCGAAGGAAGGCCGACCGCGCGATCCCGCGACCGCGATGACCGCCGCCGCGATCGTCCAGCACGCGAGGACCGCCTCCGGCCTCGAGACGATCTCGGTGATGGGGCGCGAGCGCATGATCGACTTCTCGCAGTTCGTTCCGCGCGGGCACTACGCCGAGAGCTCCTTCGGCGAGAGCTTCGGCGGCAAGGACGAGATCCTCACCCTGCACGACTACTTCCCCGCGATGATGTGGCTGTCGCGCTTCGAGCTCAACCTCGTGTCGCGCTCGTGCCGGAGCTCGGAGCCGGGCGTCGCGCCCGATCCCTCGGAGACGCCTCGCGAGGCGCGCGACGCGTTGGCGCTCGCCGATCTCGTCGCGCGCGCCGGCCTGCTCGCCGAGCTGAAGGTGTTCGAGGACGCGTACGCGACGTTCGCGGGCAGGCGTGAAGACGTGTCGGTGCCCGATCTGCTCGCGCTCGCGGCGAAGGCGAAGATCGGCCTGCGGGATCCCGACGCGCCTTCGAAGCTCAAAGACGCGATCGGCGAAGGCTTCCGGAGAACGGCGCGGATCCACTTCATGCCCGAGGGCGCCGACGAGCTGCCGGTGATCCTGACGCTCTTCGGTCCGCGCATCGCGCCCGACACCGCGCCGCTCACGCGCCTCGTGCACGACGCCGTGCCGGGGCGAACGAAGCTCGGCGGCGCCGACGTCGCGTACGTGCTCGGTCACGATCGCGCCAAGACGTACCTCGCGGGCGATCTGGCGAAGCACCCGTCGCTCGCCGCGGCGCTCGACCAAAGCCGCGCGGACGTCGCCGCCGCGACCCGCGGCGCTCGTGACGTCTACGGCGCGTGGCTCGGCGCTGCGCTCCACCTCGCCGATCGACCCGACGGCGTCGCGCCTTCGTTCATGAAGACCGACGCCTTCGCCGACATGCGCATGAGCTCGGCGCTCGCCGTCTACGCCCAGATCCGTCACACGTTCGTGCTCCTCGCCGGTCAGGGCTACGACGCCTACGGCTGCGAGATCCCCGACGGGTGGGTCGAGCCCGCGGTCGCGGTCTACGACGGGCTGCTCGCGTGGGCGCGCGCCGCGCGCGCCGCGGTGCCGGCGCAGACGGCTTACCTCCGTCGCGTCGAGGACATCCTCGGCATGCTTCGATCGATCGCGATCACCGAGCTCGCGGGCGCGCCGCTCTCCGAGCCGCAGCGGAGATGGTTGGGAATGGTCGCGGAGTACACGCCGGTCGGCGGCTACGGCGACTCGGGCGAGCCGCCGAAGTATACCGGCTGGTACTTCGACTTGTTCCCCGATCGCGAGATCGGCGCGCAGCGCGGGGTGGATCTCGTCGCCGACTACTTCACGCTCACGAACCCCGGCGAGGTGCGCTACCTCGGCGTGGAGAAGGCCGCGCTCGGCGTCTTCGTCGTCGACACCGGAGGCGAGACGCGCGCGATGGTCGGTCCGATCGCCAAGACCTACGAGACCTTCGCGCCGACCGAGCGTCGCCTCGACGACGAAGCGGCGCGCAAGATCGACGCGCGCAACAAGCGCGCGGGCTGGCTCGGCTTCATGGCGCCGCAGCGCCCCGATCCGGCGATCGCGGCGCGCCTCTTCAAGTGCCATGACGGCGCGCGCGTCGTCGTTCGAACCGGGAGCGCCGCGTCCGAGGTCTCGGTCTCCCTCCTCGATCATCACGGCGACGCGCTCGGGCCCGCCGTCACCGCCGCCGTCGGTCGCGAGCCGAAGGTCTTCGCGTTCACGCTCCCGGACGCCGTGCGCGACTCGCGGCGCGGCGTCGAGGGCCTCCAGCTCCAGATGGGGCGATGGAGCCACGTCGTCGGCGTGAGCGCGTATCGAAACGACGTCGGCGACGATCCGCTGAGCCCGGCGCCCGAGAGCTGGTTCGACGTCGACCTGGGCGGCCCGCGCGCGGCGCCGTGAACGCTTACTTCTTCTTCTGCTTCTTCAGCGCGTCGAGGGAGTGCTCGCCCGAACCCTTGCGCGCGCGCATCTCGAAGAGGCGCACCTCGCGCTGCGCGTCGATGTGCTTCGGGTTGAGCTGCACGACGCGCGAAAAATCGCGGAACGCGCCGCCGCTGTTGCCGAGCCGCTTGTGGAAGACGCCGCGGTAGTAATACGCGCGCTCGCAGTAGCGATCCGTGTTCACCGCGCGATCGAGCGCCGGGAGCGCCTCGCGCAGGACGTCTTCGGGAGCCTCTCCCGCCGACGTGATCGCCCACGCGACGAGCGCCTCGGCTTCGGCGTCGTCGCCGTCGGCTTCGACGAGGGCCCTGGCGTGCTCCTCGATGAACGCGAAGTCGCGCTTCATGAGCGCGGTGTCGATGTCGCGCATGACGTCCTTGCGCGGTCGAGGCTCTTTCTCCGCCGCGCGCCGATCGAGGTGCGCCTTGCGCTGCTCCGGATCGGTGAGCACTTGGTGCGCCCGCACCATCTGATCGAAGATCTTCGTGCACTCCACGCGGAAGGGCTCGAGATCGGCGGGGAGCTTGTCCGGGTGCCAGAGCTTGGTCAGGCGGAAGAACGCCGCGCGAACGGCCTCGACCGAGGCGCCGTCGGCGAGCCCGAGCGACTCGAAGAGCGCGTCGCCGGAGGCGCGCGCCGCGCGCTCGGCGATCCCCACGGGGCCGACCTCCGCCGGCCCGAACGTCGCGCCGATGCTCGCGGCGACGGGCGCCGCGGCGGGGAAGCTCGGACGCGAAGGAACCTTGAACGACATCGAGACGGTGCGCATCTCGCCCGATCCCGCGGCGGCCATCGCAGGGCTCGAGATCGTGCGCGGCAGCGGAGCGCCGGGCGTCAGGACCGATCGCGGCATCACCGGCATGCGCGGCTGCGAGCCCGATGCGAGGGGCCGCGGCGTCTCCGGTCGCGACGAGGGCGGCGCAGGGAGAGGCCTCGACTCGGGGGCGGCGGGGATCGACGGCGAAGAGGCCGGCGCCTGCGCCTCGACGCACTTGGTGATCACGAGCAGATAGACGAGCAGCTCGAGGCGCGCGGAAGGGAGCGACGAGGCCGCGCGCATCTGCGCGATCGTCATCGCCTTGAACGCCATCGCGTCGCACAGCTCCATCTCGTCGGTGGTCAGACCCGCGCGACCGACCGGGCCCTCGTTGACCATGCGGAGGTTCGCCGACGCGTAGCGCGCGATGATCTCCTTGACGCTCTCGGTCGGCGGATGATCGCGGAGGCCGCGCCACACGGGCGCGATCGGATCGAGCGTGAGCGGCGGCTCGGCCGCGACCGGCACCGATTCGTAGAACGCGAAGCTCGCCTCCGGTGGATACGCGAAGAGCGCGTGGACCTTGCGGCAGGTCTGCTCGGCGAGGATCAGATCGCGTTGCGTCGTCGTCAGATCGCCGCGCTCGACGAGGATCTCGCCGTGGAGGCGCTTCTGCTTGGCGACCTCGAGCAAGGTCGCGTCGAGCGTCGGCGTGTCGATGCACCCGAGCTCGTAGGCCACCGCGCCGAAGTACGCGACCGCCGGCGACGTGCGCGTCGCCGTGATGCGCCCGCGCCAGAGATCGATCGTGCCGTTGCGTCCGTCGGGCGCGTGCAGCTCCAGCTTCCCCGTCAGGCGCTTGTTCCGCGCGTAGACGAGCAGGTGCGCGAGCGGTCGATCGGCGATGGTGCCGGTCGCCGACGGCGCGGGTCGTCGATCGGAGGCATCCGCCATGCGCCGATCCTACCTACCTAACGGCTCCGGCGCGATGCCGGTCGCGCCTCGGGATCGGTGAGCCATCGGTGCGCGGCCGTCATGTGCGCATAGATGCGCTCCACCTCCGGGCGCGCGGCCTCGAGCGTGTGCGGGAGTCGGTCGGGATGCCAGAGCTTCGCGAGTCGGAAGTAGGCGGCGCGCACCGCTTCGGTGGAAGCGCCTTCGTCGAGCCCGAGCGCCGCGCACGGGCTCTCCGTCGTGAGGCTCTCCGCGCGGCGCCGGATCGCGGCGACGCCCATCAGCTCGGGTCCGACGGCGATGTTGGGAACGAACGCCTCGCCGGCGCTCCGCGCGTGAGGCGGCGCGATCCACATGTCGCTGCTCGGGACGACGGGACGCTCCGCGCCGACGACCTCGACGTAGCGGGTGATGAGCAGGAAGTAGACGACGAGATCGACGTGCCTCGTCGACAGCCGCGAGTGGGCGCGCAGCGCGCCGAGCGTCATCGGGCGTCGCGCGAGCTGCTCGTAGAGATCGGCCTCCGCGCTCGACAGCTCGCCGCGCTCGATCACCGCGAAGTCGGGCTCGCGCGTGGCCGGTTCGCGACGCGCGAAGCGGAGCGGTCGGTCGCCGACGTGGGCGAGCGCTTCGTCGACCCGCGCGGTCGGAGGAAAGTCGCGGAGGCCGCGCCACACGGGCGCGAGCAGATCGACGACGATGGAGGGCTCGCTCATGCTCGGTCGACCCTCGCGGAACGTGAACACCGTCGAGAGGGGAAGGGTGAAGAGGTTCAAGATGCGTCGCCGCACCTGCTCCATGAGCACGAGATCGCGCTGCGCGGGCGTGATCGCGCCGCGCTCGACGAGGAGATCCATCGGCGGCCGCTGCGCGAGCGCCGCGGCGGTGGTCGTCGCGTCGAGCGTCTTCGCGTCGATGAGGCCGAGCTCGTAAACGACCGTCGCGCAGCGCGCGACCGGCGGCGTCGTCATGACCGAGACCGCTTGGCCGCGCCAGAACGCCGCCCATCCGCATCGACCCGTCGCCGTCAGCTCGAGGACGCCCGAGAGGCGTTTGTTGCGGACGTGCACGAGCGCCAGCGAGAGCGGAACGTGGCTCAACGTTCCGGTCGCCCCGATGGAGGCGCGCACGCCCGAGCGGCTCGGCATCACCGTATCCTTACACGGATATCGACGATCGGCGCGTCGCGGGCCGCCGTTTCGTCGGACGCGGCCGGACAGTCGCCCACGTGCGAGCACGTGGGGCAACTGCGGGATCCCTCCCGCAATCGACGGGCCTCCTCAGAGCTCCACGCGGACGACGATGAACTTGTTGCAGAGGACGCGGTCGGTGATCTCCTTGTAGCTCTTGGCGCCGACCTCGCTGCGCAGACCCCCGGTGCGACTGTGCTCGGTGACGAAGTACATGACCTTCACCCCCCGGTCGCGCTCCTTCTTGAGCCACGTCTGGAAGTTCGCGCCCGAGGAGACGAACGCAGGGACGCGGTTGCCCGTGTAGAAGTTCTCGCCCTTCCAGTTCATCTGGTAGGCGACGAGCTGCTCGTCCGGGCTCTTGCGGTCGCGGTAGTACGCCTCCATGACCTCGTGCTGGCCCCAGTGCGGCGACGTCTTGACCATGTAGACGTCGAGGCCCCAGACCGCCCAGACGAACGCGAACGCGCAGAACGCATAGACCGCGTGGCGGCGGAGCTTCGCGAACGCGAAGGCGAACGCGAGCACCGCACCGACCACGGTGAAGCCGCCGAGCGCCGCGCTGAAGTCGAGCGAGTCGGGCCAGACGCGCCGGTAGTTGTAGGTGAAGAGCTGGAGCAGGCGGATCGCGCCCGGCTGATCGGACCCGTCGGGCTTGATGACGAGATCGCGGCCGACGAGCGCGACGACGAACGCCGCGAGCAGGCCCGCGCCCGCGATCATGAGCTGCTCGTGCGATCGGCGCTGCCCCTCTTCCGTTTCGGCGGCGGCCGCGCTCTCGCCGCGCGCGCCGAGGACGCGTCGCAAGGCGAGCATGGCGACCACGGCGGCCACGCCGATCCCCGCGGCCTTGCCGAGCTGCCCTTGCCCGGCCTCCTTGACCGCGGTGCCGAAGAGCGATCCAGGCCACGCGAGCGAGGCGCCCCAGACGCCGAGCGCGGACGCCAGGCCGAGGCCGATCACGTAGATCGGGACGCGCTCGCGCTTCACGACCGGCTCGCGCTCGTCGCCGAGGATGTCGTCGAGCACCACGCCGAGCAGCATCGCGACCGGCGGGACGGCGGGGAAGATGTAGTGGTGGAACTTCGTGCCCATGAAGGTGAAGAGCGCGAAGGCGAAGACGAACCACATCACGAGCATGACCGAGGCGTCGCCCACCGCCGTCTCGCTCTTGCCGCCGCTCTTCGAGAGCGCCGAGTCGCTCCGCCGGAAGCCCCACAAGAGGCCGAGCGGCGCGAGGCCCGTCCAGGGGAAGAGCGCGTAGCCGAGCTGCCAGAGGTAGTAGCGGATGCCCGTGTCGTCGCCCTCGTTCGTGTCGTGCACGTGGCTGAAGGCGCGGTTGAACATGTCGTGGAAGATGAGCCGATCGGTGAACGGCGATCCGTGCCGGACGTACATCGCGACGTACCAGGGGATCGCGACCGCCAAGATCACGAGCAGGCCCGTCATCATCTCGAAGCGGAGGAACTCGCTCCACCGGCGCTTCGTCGCGACGTAGGCCGACGCGCAGATGACCGGGAGGCCGAAGCCGGCGGGGCCCTTGGCCATCGTGGCGATCGCCGCGCAGAGCCACGCGCCGATGTAGAGGAGCCGGCGCACGCGCCGCTCGCCCCAGTTCAAGTAGAGCGCGCCGCCGAGCACCACGCTCCAGCCGAGCGCCTGGAGCGACGGCTCGACGCCGCCGAAGAAGCGCACGATGTTGGGCCAGATCCCCTCGGGCCGGGCGCCGACCGACTTCGGCACCGACGCGGGGTTGTGCATGACGCACGCTTCGTTGCCGGGCAGGCCGCAGTTCTGCGCCGAGCCGCTCTTGAACTCGTCCCAGTGGATGCGGAACCCCTTCGGGCCGTCGCCGAAGACGACGAGCTCGATGTTGCGCGAGAGCAAGTACAAGATCTGCGGCAGCGCGCACATGAGCACGATGCCGAAGACGAGGTGCCAGAGCGAGACGCGGATCTTGCGCGACGCGAGCGTGATCTCGTAGACCCGCACGCGCTCTTCTTCGCTGGTGTTGAGGCCGTTGAGGAGCAGGCCCATCGCGCCGGTCATCGCGGCGACGAACGGCATGTCCGTCATCGTTTGGTGGGCGATGAAGAACCAGTCGGGCATCGTCGCGAGGACGATCGCGCCGAGGAGACCCGCGCGCCGGCCGAACACCTTCGCGACGCCCTTGTAGAGCAGGTACATCGCCACGAGCGTCATCAGGACGTTCGGGGTGCGGACGGCCCACTCGGGGTGCGCGCTCGCGAGGCCGTCGGCGCCGATGAGCATCTGATCGGCGCGGAAGTGCGTGCCGAGCGACGCCATCGCGAGCGACTGGATCCAGAAGTTGAGGATCGGCTTCGACCAGAACCAGCCGTCTTGCGCCCACCAGAGCGAGATCCAGTCGTCGCGCGCGAGCACCTCGCGCGCGACCTCGCCGTAGTGCGTCTCCCACGGATCCCACAGGGACTGGAGCCCCATCGCGGGGAAGTAGAGGATCGCGCCGATCGCGAGGACCCAGAAGCCGTGACGCTGATGGAGGGGGCGCTCGAGCCCCAGCTCGTCGAGCTTCCACGGTCCGAGCTTCTGGCCGAGGCGGAAGACCGCGGCGACGAGGCCGATGAACGACGCGGTCGTCGTCAGCGAGCCCACCCACCACGGGCCGACGGCGGCCTGCGCGAGCGCGAGGGTGCCGGCGAAGACGAGGAACGCGACCGCGGCGACGACGAACGTCGGGCCGAGCTCGCCGAGGCGCGTGCGCCCCGCGACGTGCTCGTCGCCGTCGTCGAACGTGCCGAGCAGGTCCATCACGCCGAACGCGGCGACGGCGACGAAGATCAAGCCGAGGGGGACGCCCCAGGTGGCCTGGCCGTTCCGGGCCATGAGGAGGAACGCCGGGACGGCGCCGGCGAGGATGATCCCGACCGACCGACGGCGGAGCGGATTTCCCCGCGGGAGGAGGTCGGGCTCTTTCTCCTCTTCCTCGTCGTCTTTGTCTTTCTTCTCGGCGTCCTCGCCCTCGGGCTTCGCCTTGGGCGCGTCGCTCTCGGATCCGTTTTCGTCAGCCGAATCGGGCGGATCGGCGCTGTCGCCCTCGTCCCCGTGCGTACGCGCGTCGATGCTCGGGGCTTTCGGCGCCTCTTCTTCGAGGTCGTCGGGCGTCTTCGTCTCGCTCAAGGCAAGCCGCTTTAGCATGATCCTGGGCCCACGTGGAGCATCCGCTTCCGGGCCCGAAGACCTCGACCGTGCAGGCGAAATCGGCTCAAAAAAGTTCGGCTGCCGAGCGGTTTCTCCTCTCGAGGCGCGGCCGCGCTCCCGCTCGACAAAGTACATGCGTGAACTATATTGGTACATTGGTGAACCAAATGGAGCGCCGGCTCTTTCTCCTGATGTTTCGCGCGCACCGGGCGCTGACGAGCTACGGCAACGCGCAGACGTACGCGGAGCTCGGCGTCTCGGCGTCGCAGCTCGCGGCGCTCCACCACGTGGCCAAGCACCCCGGCTGCTCGCTCACGCAGCTCGCCGATCTGCTCGACCTCAACAAGTCCGCGGTGACCGGCCTCGTGGCGCGGATGGAGCGCGATCGCGTCCTGCGGCGCGAGCCGGACGAGAACGACGGGCGCGCGAGCGTCCTCCACGTGACCGCGCGAGGCGATGACGTGCGAGCCCGTTCGAGCGCGCTGACGCGAAGGCTCACCGCGGAGCTCACCGAAGGCTTCGACCCGAAGGAGATGGAGGTCGTGATGCGCTTCCTCAACGCCGTCATCGAGCGCTCGAGCGCGTCTCCCTCCGCGAGAGACGACGAGAGATGAACCCTGCTTCGAAGGAGAACACCATGTCCGATCCGGCGGCCGACTTCGTGACCTCGCTCCCGTTCAACTCCCTCGTCGGCGTCTCGGCCGACGGCGAGGCGCTCGCGCTCCGCGACGACGGCGCGCTTCACAACCACGTGGGCACCGTCCACGCGGGCGCGCTCTTCACGCTCGGCGAGGCGGCGTCGGGGATCGCGATCGCGCGCCACTGCGCGGGCGCCTTCGGCGGCGCGATGCCGGTGACGAAGACGGCGTCGATCGCGTATCGGCGCCCCGCGCGCGGGCGCATCCGCGCGATCGCGGGCGTCGCCGAGTCGGTCGACGAGATCGCCGCGCGCCTCGCGCGAGACGGCAAGGCCAGCTTCGACGTCGAGGTCGCGCTCACCGACGACGCGGGCACCGAGGTCGCGACGATGACGGTCGCCTGGTACGTGCGCGCCGTCGCGTGAAGGCGTGAACGCTCAGGGCACGGCGTCGCCGGGCCGCGCGAGGGCCTTCGGCAGGCGCACCGGCGCGTCGGGCTTGGCGGCGTAGAGCTCGTCGCGGCCGGTGCCGAGCGCGTCGCTCGATCCGCCGCCCCAGCAGACGAGATCGCCCTCGGGGCGCACCGCGCACGTGTTCCACGTGCCCACGGCGATCTGCTCGGCGACGACGCCGGCGATCGGCTGGGGATCGAGCAGCGGCGTCGTGGTTCGACCCTGCCCGAGCTCGCCGACGTCGTTGCGGCCCCAGCAGGCGAGCGCGCCGTCGCCCTTCAGCGCGCACATCGTGTGGTACTGCCCGTCGATCGCCACGACGCCGTTCAGATCGGGGAACGGCGCCGGCGGAACGCCGTCGTCGTAGCTCGTCACGCGCGGATCGCGCGGCCCGTGGATGTGGAAGAGGAGACCTTGGTCTCCGCTGTCGCCCCAGCCGACGACCGTGCCGTCCTTCAGGAGAGCGATCGCCGCGCCCTGCGCGACGGCGACCTGGACGGCGTCGCGCACGCCGGGAATGCGCACCGGCACGTGATCGTCGGGCGTCCACCGATCGGCGACGAGCTGGACGCGGCCCCAGCACGAGACGCCGAGGTCGCGGTGCCGCGCGCACGACATGCTGTCGCCGACCGTGATGTCGATCGCGTCGGTGATGCCCTCGACGATCGTCGGCGGCAGGACGTCGTTCAGCGAGGCCGGCGGCGAAGCGTCGTCGGGCAGCGAAGAAGGGCCCACGCTCTTGTAGGTGTTGCGGCCCCAGCAGACGACGCGCCCGTCCTTGCGGAGCGCGCACACGGGCCCGCCGCCGTCTCCGACCTTCACGATGTCGGAGACGCCGGGCACTTCCTTCGGGACGTGGCCGTCTTCGCCGCCCTCGTAGCTGTTGCCCGGCGTCCATCGCGTGGCGCCCCAGCCGAAGACCTTGCCGTCCTTGCGCAGCGCGTACGTCGACTGCCAGCCCGCGCTGATCTGCACGACGTCGGCGAGCCCGGGCACGATCGCCGGCGTGCGCACCGATTGACCGCTCGGCGCGTCCGCGAGCGCGGGATCGGGCTTCACGCCCGTCTGTCCGTTCGAGTTGAAGCCCCAGCACGCGACGGTGTGGTCTTCGAGGATCGCGCAGCCGTGGCCGGTGCCGAGCGCGACGACGGCCGGCGCGCGCGCCGCGACGGCGCGCACGCTCGCGCCCTGATCGGTGTTGCCCACGTCGAGATAGCCGCCGCACGCGACGAGCGCGGACGAGGCGAGGCCCAGGGAGCACGCGAAGGTCGCGAAGGTCGCGAAGGGACGGAGCGAAGAAGTCATCACCGGACTCGGTCGAAGAGCTCCCGCTTTGTCACGAAATCGACCGCGCGCACGTGGCCCGTGGCGAGCGCTGTCGAATACGCAGCGAATTCGAGAGCTTAGTGAGGCGCTTCGCGCGCCGCGATCGCGCGCAGGGCCGCCCGCGCGCGCCGCCGGATGATCTGCGGGAGATCCTCCGCGCGCGCCGCGTCCTCGAGCGCGGCGATCGTCTGCGCGCGCCCGTGCGTCGCCGCGTACCCGTTCGGATCGAGCTTCGCGTGAGACGGGTGCGCGCAGAGCGCCGACGAAAGCCACGCTTCGACCGGCGTGAGCGCGCGCCCGGACTTCGTGAGCGTGATCCGATCGCCGGGGCGCGCGAGGGCCTCGCGGCGCGACGCCATCGTGCCGTCGGCGGGCGTCTTGTACGCCTTGTAGATCGGCGAGCCGCGGAAGATCTTCCTCTGCGCCTCGGAGACCTCCGCCTGCGTGCCGGCGAAGCCGTAGAACGCGGGGAACATGATGTTGTAGCGATCGGGGCAGTCGTTCCACGTGCCGGGATCGTCGATCGAGATCCCGTTGCACTTCGGCGTGTCGGCGAGAGGATCGGCGTAGCCCCCGTAGAGCTCGGTCGTGTGGTTGAGCCCGAAGAAGTGGCCCGCTTCGTGGAGCACCGTCAGGCCGTCGCCGACGGCGGGCGTGTCGCCGATCGCGAGGATGATGCCCGACGAGACGGTGCCCGTGCGCGTCGCCGCGCCGGGGATCGCGGGCGCGATGCCCCACGCGCCGAAGCCGTCGCCGAAGTCGATGGCGTTCGTGAGGAGGAGGTGGAGCGCTTGCTCGTCGGGCCGGCTCGAGGAGACCGCGAAGCCCTCGAGGAGCGACTGCTCGCTGTCGATGAAGGCGAGCAGCGGCGCCGCCGCGTGGAACGTGACCTCGCCGCGCTCGATGCCGACCTGCTGCGCGAGCGCGGCGAAGAAGGTGGCGATCCGTCGCTCGACGGCCTCGTCGGTCTCGGCGTCGACGGCGCTCAGCCTGCGGCCGTCGAGCCGCAGGCCGCCTGGGACGTAGACGCGCAGATCGAGCCGCCCGCCGATGAACGCGCCGCCCTGGACGCTCCCCATCTGGATGCGGACCGACGCTTTCAGCGTCGCGGGGCCGACGCCGCCGTCGTCGTCGCCGGCGTCGATCGGCGGCGCCGCGCCCGTGTGACCGAAGCGCACGGTCCACGTGCCCGGCTCGGGCGTGTTCGCCGCCTTCGCTTCGCTCTGCGGCACCGACGCGGAGATCACCGGCCCGAAGCTCGACGCGGCGCTGCTCGTCGCGTGCGAGCCGCCCTTCGGCGTGTAGGCGTCGTGGACGATCTCGCCGGAGGGGCTCGTGATCCGTTCGATCCCGCCGAAGTCGGCGCCCGTGCCCTCGACGACGATGTTGAAGCCGAGCGCGCCGGCCGGCACCGCGAAGGTCACTTCGTGCCCCGCGCCGACGCTTCCGAGATCGACGATCTCCGGCGTCGTCACCTCGCGCAGCGGAGGCGTCCCCGCGTCTTCGCTGGGCGCCGCCTCGCGGCGCGGCGCGGCGCCGTCGCTCGCCGCGGGGAGATCGGTCGGCTCTTCGACCAAGCCGCACGCGCCGAGCAGCGCGGCGCCTGCGAGCGCAGAGAGCGAGAACGCGGCGAAGGTTCGGCGCATGGACGGCAGCGCCTGCACGCAGGCGATGTGCCAAGCGTACCATGGCCCACCGCCGGCGTTTCCGTCGCGATCCTCCGCCCGCGTGCGCGAACGCACGCCGAGGCGATCAGAGCTCGTCGGCGAGGCGACGCGCTTCTTCGAGGCGCGCGAGCGCGTCGAGGAGCTGCTTCTTCTGCGCGTTCGTCTCGTCGATGACTTCCTTCGGAGCGCGCTCCAAGAAGTTCTTCGAGCTCATTTTCTTCTCGATGCTCTCGAGATCCTTCGAGATGCGCTTCTTCTCGCGCTCGATGCGCGCGATCTCGTCGGTCTTGGTGACGAGCCCCTTCAGGCCCACGACGACCTCGATGGGACCGTGCGGGCTCGGCACGACGCTCACGGTGCTCCCCGCGACGCGCGGGCCGCCCATCTTCTCGACGATGGGCGACGCGCTGCCGGCGAGGAACGAGAGCGCCTTCATCTGCGCCTTCACGAACGCGTGCACCGTGTCGCTGTCGGATCGGATCGCGATCGGCGCGTCGGCCTTGCGGTCGACGCCGTGCTCGCTGCGGATCGTGCGCGCCGCGCCGACGACCGCCTTGAAGAGATCCATGTCTCGGAGGACCGCCTCGTCGGCGGTCGCGTCGCCGTCGCTCGGATAAGGGCCGAACGCGATCGTGCGGCGCCGGCTCGCGGGTCGCGGCGACCGCTGCCACAGCTCCTCGGTGATGTAGGGCATGAGCGGATGCAAGAGGCGCAGCGTCGTCTCGAGCACGTGCGCCATCGTGTGCCGGGTCTCGTTCGCTTCTTCCGTCTCCGCGCGCGTGCCGTCGGCGTTGCGCAAGACGGGCTTGGTGACCTCGAGGTACCAATCGCAGAAGTCGTTCCAGAAGAAGCGGTACGTCTCGTTGGCCGCCTCGTCGATGCGGAACGCGCCGTAGCCGGCGTTGCAGATCGCGATCGTCTTGGCGAGCTGCGCGGTGATCCACCGGTTGAAGAAGGCCTTCGGCGAGGGCGCCTCTCCGGTGAGCGCGCTCTGGCCTTCGGCGCCTTCGAGGTGGGAGAGCACGAGGCGGCTCGCGTTCCACACCTTGTTCGCGAAGTGCCGGTAGCCCTCGATGCGCTTCGGCGCGAGCGCGATGCGCTTGTTCGAAGGCGCGAAGGTCGAGAGCGTGAAGCGGAGCGCGTCGGCGCCGAAGGCGGGGAAGCCCGTGCCCATGCCCGCGGCCGACGGATACGCCTTCTTGAACTTCGCGAGCGCCTCGGCCTCGGGCGCGCCCGGCAGCGTCTTCTTCACCATCTCGGCGAACGTCGTTCCGTAGATCAAGTCCAGCGGATCGATCACGTTGCCCTTCACCTTGCTCATCTTCTCGCCCGTCTCGTCGACGACGAGGCCGTGCAGGAGCACGCGCCGGAACGGCACGTCCTTCATGAAGTAGAGCCCGAACATCATCATGCGGGCGACCCAGAAGAAGAGGATGTCGTAGCCCGTCTCGAGATCGCTCGCGGGGTAGAATTTCTTCAGCGCGTTCGTTCTCTCCGGCCACCCGAGGGTCGAGAACGGCCAGAGCGCGCTCGAGAACCACGTGTCGAGGACGTCGGCGTCTTGCTCCCACCCCTCGCCGCACTCGGGCGGGCGCGTGCGCGCGACCTTCACCTCGCCGTTCGGTCCGTGCCACGCCGGGATCTGGTGACCCCACCAGAGCTGGCGCGAGATGCACCAGTCTTGGATGTTCTCGAGGAAGTGGTCGTACGTCTTCTGCCACTCCTCGGGGATGATCTTCGTGCGTCCGTCGCGCACCGCGTTGATGGCCTCGTCGGCCATGTCTTTCATCTTCGTGAACCACTGCGTCGAGATCATCGGCTCGACGATGCCGCCGGAGCGCTGGCACCGCGGCAGCGAGAGAATGTGGGGCTTCGTTCCGCGCGCGAGGCCCTTCTCGTCGAGGGCCTTCTTGACGGCGCTGCGCCCGCGCTTGCGATCCATGCCCTTGAACGAGCCGGCGTTGTCGTTGAGCGTCCCGTCGAGCTCGAGGATGTTGATCTCCTCGAGGCCGTGCCGCTTGCCCGTCGCGAAGTCGTTGAAGTCGTGCGCCGGCGTCACCTTCACCGCGCCGGTGCCGAACTTGGGATCGACCAGAATGGCGTCGGTGATGATCGGGATCGATCGGTCGACGAACGGGTGGACCAGCTTCTTGCCGTGGAGGTGCTTGTAGCGCGGATCGTCCGGATGAACGGCGACCGCGGTGTCGCCCAGCATCGTCTCGGGGCGCGTCGTGGCGACGACGATCTCCTCGTCCGAGCCCTCGACCTTGTAGGCGAACTGGAAGAGCTCGCCGTTCGCGCCGTCTTCGTTCTCGACCTCGAGATCGGAGAGCGCGGTGCGGCACTCGGGGCACCAGTTGATGAGCCGTGTCGCGCGATAGATGAGCCCGTCTTCGTAGAGGCGCACGAACGCCTCGGTGACGGCGCGGCCCATGTCGTCATCCATCGTGAACTTGGTGCGTCGCCAGTCGGGCGAAGCGCCGAGGACGCGCATCTGCTTCGTGATCGTTCCGCCGCTCTCGGCCTTCCACTGCCAGACGCGCTCGACGAACTTCTCGCGGCCGAGGTCGTGCCGCGTCTTGCTCTCGCGCGCGAGCTGGCGCTCGACCACCGTCTGCGTCGCGATGCCCGCATGATCGATGCCCGGCTGCCAGAGCGTGTTCTTGCCGCGCATGCGCTCCCAGCGCGTGAGCACGTCTTCGAGCGTCGCCATGAGCGCGTGGCCCATGTGGAGCGAGCCGGTGACGTTCGGGGGCGGGAGCGGGATTACGTAGGTCGGCCGCGTGTCGTTCGGGTCGTCGGTCGCCTCGAAGACGCCTTCTTTTTCCCAGAATGAATACCAGCGCTCCTCGACCTCGCGAGGCTCGTAGGCCTTGTCGAGGGCCGGCGCTTGGCCCGAGCTTTCAGCGGTCATGCGTCGGAATTACCACAGAGTGGCGACGCTTGCTTCGCCGCGCCGATCGTCAGGTCGCCCGAAGCTTCATCCGCCGGCGGCGCGCGAGCGCGTGGAACAGCGTCCCCTCGTACAAACGGCGCAGCTGCCGCATCGTGACCGCAGGGACCTCGCGGCCGTCTTCCTGCTTCGTCGCGTCGGCGGCGATGCAGAAGAAGAGCTTCACCTCCTTGTCGGAGAACCAGCTCCCGAGCGCGCCGGCGACCCTGCCCATGTGCGCGCGCCGGTTGCCGCGCGCGAGGATCAGCGCGCGCATCTCGCGCGCGGTGATCGCCTTGCCGCCGTCTTTCGTCGCGATCGCGCCGAGCGCGTCGAGCGCGGCGACGTCGATCTCGCCGTCGTCGCCGAACGCGCCGGTGTCGAAGGGGTGCTTGCCCTCGGCGATCGTCTCGACATGGATCGAGAGCGAGGGCTTGCCCTGCGTGAGGTAGCCGAGGAACACGTTGATGATCGGCGTGAGCACGAGGCGCAAGTGGAGCGCGACGCCGAGGCGGCCGAGCCCGCGCCACGTCTGTCCGATCTTGACGACGCCCGTGCCCTCGGGATCGAAGAAGGCCACGTGCCGCTGGAGCGCGGTCAGTTTCACGACGGAAACCCCGGCGCGCTCATCGCGAGGCAACGTTCGGGGCGCACGATGCCCTGCTGAGAGAAGAACGCGCTGCTCTGCTCGACGATGCGCTTGCCCGCGTCGCCGCCGAGCAGCTCGCCCTTGCGATGGCGCGCGCACGCCGAGAGGTACCCGAGATCCGCGGTCTCGAGCGCGGGGATCGCGGCGTCGAGCGCGCGCAGCGCGTCGCCTCGATTGCCGCGCGCCGCGGAGGCGCCGGCTTGGATGAGGTGCCCGAGCGCGGGCGCGAACTTCAGCCTCTCGCGGCCGAGCGCGCGCGCCCAGCCCTCGGCCGCGCGGAGGGCGGCGCGGCGATCGTGGCCCGCGGCGGCGGCGGCGATCGCGGAGAGGCCGCGCTCGTAGCACGAGAACGTGCGCACGGTGGCCGACTGCCAGAGCATCGACTTCTCGAGCACCTTCGACTCGGCGCGCGTGCGCTGCCACGCGGCCGCGGCGTCGCCGCGGTAGCGGTCGACCGAGCAGGCCGAGAGCAGCGCGGCCCACTGGCCGGCCGTGAGCACGCCGGGATCGCCGGCGCGCCCGACGCTCGCGATCTCGAGCGCCCCGGCGACGTCGTCGGCGGCGAGGCGGCTAATGCATGTAGAATACACAAGATGCATCGTGGCGAAGCGATCCTCGCGGCCGCGCGCCTCGTCGAGCAGGCCCGGGGCGCGAACGGAGGCGGTCTGGAGATCGCCCACGAGGATGAGCGCGTTGAGCGACCAGCTCTGCGTCGTGGCGAGCTCCCACGCGACGGCGCGGCAGCTCTCGCGCAGGCTCCCGTCGGCGAGGCCGAGCTCCGAGATCGCGCCGCGCCACTCGCCGAGCAGGAAGTGCACGATGCCGGCGGCGAGGTGAGCGAGCGCGCGCGTGCGCGGTTCGTCGATCTCTTGCGCGATGCGCTGCGCGGCGCGCGCGAGCTCCTCGGCGCGCTTTCGGCCGCCCTCTCCGCGCGCCGCGGTGTTGCCCGCCGCGACGGCGAGCGCCCGGCAGGTGCGCACGGGCTCGCCGGCCTCGAGCGCGAGCCAGAGCCCGCGCGACGCGTAGTCGGCGCCGCGCATCGGGTCGCTCATCGAGAGCCCGGTCGACGCGGCGTACGCGACGTCGATGCGGACGAGATCGCGCCCCCGCAGGCTCTGCGGCGAGCGGAGCCGGCGCCGGAGCGGCGCGGTGCGGAGCTTCGCCTCGTGCCACAAGATCGACGCGAGCGCGCGCTTCTGCGATCGAGGGTAGGGGAGGTCGACCTCCTCGAGGACGGGGACGAGCACGGAGAGGCCGCGCTCGTCGCGCCCGCTCTTCAGGTAGTCTTCGGCGGCGAGGATGCGGAGCTCGAGCGCTTCGTTCGCGCTCGCGTGCGCCGCCCCCGCGAGGTAAGCGTCGGCGGCGTCGCCCAGGCGCTCGGCGTTCGCGAACGCGTCGCCGAGCTTGCGATGCAGCGCGCCGAGCGCGCCCGCGCGCAAGCGGATCGCGTGGCGGTAGAGCGCGGCCGCGCGCAAGAAGGCGAGCGACTCCTCCGCGGCCTCGGCGGCCACGAGCACGGAGCTCTTGGCGCTCTCGAGATCGCCCGCGGCGAGGAAGTGCTCGAACACGACGTCGAGATCGGCGCGCGTGTCGTGGGCGGCGAGCGCGCGCGCGATGCCCGCGTGGCACGCCTTTCTGCGATCCTCCGCGAGGCTCTTCTTGATCGTGTCGCGGATGCGCGCGTGCGCGATCTCGATCGGATCGTCGTTGCCGAGGCCGCGCGTCACCACCATGCGGGCGCTGCGGAGCGCGAGCGCCGGGGTGCGCAGCGTCTCGAGCGCGGCGGCCCGCGCGGCGACCGACTGCGCGATGGGTCCGCCCGCGACGCTCAGCGTCTCGAGCAAGAGGCGAGCCTCGGGCGTGAGCCGCGCGACGCGATCGAGGATGACGTGCTCGAGCGAGAGGTGGCCCGCGTCGTCGGTCGAGCCGACGCGCTCGTTCGCCCAGCGCGCGAGCTCGGCGAGGAAGAGCGGGTTGCCGCAGGCCTCGGCGGTGACCATGTCGCGGACGCCGGGATCGTCGGCGTCGACGAGCGCGCGCGCGAGCTCGTCACTCTCGCTGCGTGAGAGCTCGCGCAGGTCGATCTCACGGGCCTTGCACTCGTCGCCGAGCTTCGCGATCGCCTTGCGCAGATCCGCGAGGGGCGCGCACGACGCCGCGTCTTCGCTCCGGTGCGTGCAGAGCAAGAGCCAAGGCGCCTTCGATCCGCCGAAGAGCGACTCGAGCAGCTGCACGCTGTCGGCGTCGCACCACTGGAGATCGTCGATGTGGACGACGAGGCGATAAGCGCGCGCGATGTTCGTGAGCAGCTCGCGGAACGCGACGAACGCGCGGCGGCGGAGCTCGTGACCGGTGGCGCCGTCGCGCTCGGCGCGCTCGGCGCGCTCGGCGCGCTCCGTCGCCGGAGGCATCATGCTGGGCGACGGCGGATAGAGGCTGTCGACGTGGAGGTGCCCGAGCACGGGGAAGACGCGGACGAGCGCGCCGAGATCGTGCGGGAGGAACGCCGCCGCGTCTTCTCGCGGCAGCCGCGAGAGCCAGTGACGGAGCTCGTCGACCACGGAGTCGACCGCCTTGAAGGGCACGGCCTCACGCTCGTAGCAGCGGCCGCTCAGCACGAGCGCGTCTTGCTTGGCCGACAGCTCGCCGAGGAAGCGCGACGCGAGCGCGCTCTTCCCCATCCCCGACGGCCCGTGCAACATCACGACGACGCGCCCTCCCGCGCTCGCCTCGAACGCGTCGTGGAGCGCGCGGAGCTGATCGTGCCGCCCGACGAACGCCGCCTCCACCGGCGTGGAGAGCGCCGCGACGCGTTCGCCCTCGAGCTCTGCGAGGATCTCTTCGCCCGTCGGTCGCACGCGCGGATCGGGGTTGAGCAGCGCCATCGCGAGGCGCTCGAGATCGGGTGGCACGCCTTCGAGGTGCTTCGACGGAGGCGGCGGCGCGCCTCGCTGCTTCTGGAAGAGGATCGAAGGCGCCGAGCCTTCGAACGGCAGCCGCGTCGTGAGCGCCTCGTAGAGCACGACGCCCATCGCGTACCAGTCGGAGGCCGGCGTCGCGCGCCGCAGCGACGCTTGCTCCGGCGCCATGTACGCGGGCGTGCCCGCCATCGACTCGTCGACGCCGTGGCCGCCGCGCCCGGCGAAGTCGGAGGCGACGCCGAAGTCGAGCAGCACGACGCGGCCCGAGCGCGTGACGATCACGTTGGGCGGCTTGACGTCGCGATGGAGCTTGCCCGCGTTGTGGATCGCGATGAGCCCGCGCGCGAGCTGGCGGAACGCGTCGCGCAGACGCGCGACGTCGCGCACCGGAAATCGTCGCGGCATCTGCTGCGGAGGGCCGGTCATCGGCTGGGGCCGGAGCGAATCGAACCGCGGAAACGCTTGCCCGTCGGCGAGCATCGTCGGCGCGTAGTCGTCGGCGTCGCCCGGGATCGCCGCCGGCGGCGGCATCGTCATCGACGACTGGCCCCACGTGAGTAGATCGACGCCGTCGACGAGCTCCATCGTGAAGAACCACTGATCGCCTTCGCTGAAGAGCTCGTAGAGCTGGACGACGTTCGGGTGACTGATGTCGGCGAGCGAGCGGAACTCCTTCTTGAAGCGAAGGAGCGTCTCGGGATCGACGCGCGACATCGTCTTCAGCGCGACGACCTCGCCGCGCTCGAGATCGCGCGCCCGATGGACGACGCCCATGCCGCCCGCACCGAGGCATCCCTCGACCACGAATCGCTTCGTGCCGCGAAATCCTTCGCCCGCCTGCATCCCCTTCTCAACGAAGACGGTCGGCCCCGAGCGCCGCGGGCTATTCCTTCATCAGGCGCTGGATCTCTTCCTTGATCATCGTCTCGGCGAGCTGGGGAACGACCTCCCAGACCACGCGCTCGACGACGTCGCGCGAGAGAGCGAGCACCGCGTCGGCCTGCTGCGGCGTGAGACCGAGCTCGCCGAGCTTGCCGGCGAGGTGGCCGTTGACGCTCGCGCCGATCGCGGCGGGCGCGGCCGGAGCCGGCGCGGCGTGCGCCGGCGCGGGGCGCGGCGGCATCGGCGCGGCTTGCGGCGGCGCG
>JAHBWD010000084.1 GCA_019637175.1 Labilithrix sp.
GATGAACTCGGGGATGAGGCCGAACTTCAGGAGATCCTCGGGCTGCACCTGCGAGAGCAGCTCGCCGAGCTTGAAGTCTTTCTTGCTCTTGATGTCGGCGCCGAAGCCGAGCGTCTGCTGGCCGATGCGTCGCTGGACGATCT
This sequence comes from Labilithrix sp., assembly GCA_019637175.1. Classification (GTDB taxonomy): domain Bacteria; phylum Myxococcota_A; class Polyangia; order Polyangiales; family Polyangiaceae; genus Labilithrix. Next base: position 144 of record JAHBWD010000084.1, read on the forward strand.
GATCGAGGCCGACGAAGGCGCCGCCGCAGATGAAGAGGATGTTCTGCGTGTCGACCTGGAGGAAATCTTGCTGCGGGTGCTTGCGGCCGCCCTTGGGGGGCACGTTCGCGATCGTTCCCTCGATGATCTTGAGGAGCGCCTGCTGCACGCCCTCGCCCGAGACGTCGCGCGTGATGCTGGGGTTGTCGCTCTTGCGGCTGATCTTGTCGATCTCGTCGATGTAGACGATGCCGCGCTGCGCGCGCTCGACGTCGTGGTCGGCGTTCTGGAGGAGCTGGACGATGATGTTCTCGACGTCCTCACCGACGTAGCCCGCCTCGGTGAGCGTCGTCGCGTCGGCGATCGCGAAGGGAACGTGGAGGATCTTCGCGAGCGTCTGCGCGAGGAGCGTCTTGCCGCTGCCCGTGGGGCCGAGGAGCAGGATGTTCGACTTCGAGAGCTCGACCTCGTCGGAGGTCACGCGCGAATCGATGCGCTTGTAGTGGTTGTGAACGGCGACCGCGAGGTTCTTCTTCGCGCGCTCCTGGCCGATCACGTAGTCGTCGAGGATCGCTTTGATCTCCGACGGCTTGGGGATGGGGGCGGTGCCCGCGTAGGGCTCGTCCTTCTCCACCTCCTCCGCGATGATGTCGTTGCAGAGGCCGATGCACTCGTCGCAGATGTAGACCGTGGGCCCTGCGATGAGCTTCTTCACTTCCTTCTGAGACTTGCCGCAGAAGGAGCAGCTGAGGTTGCCAGAGTTGTGATCGTCGCGCCGGCGCTCCACGGTCCCTCTTCTCTCCTAGTCCGCGATCTATCCGGAAAGCTTATGCCCCTACCACGTCTGCCGCAAGCTTGTGGGGCAGAGGTGTCACTTCTCCTTGGTGCCGTCGCTCCGCTTCTTGGGAGGAAGCATCACGTTGTCGACCAGGCCGTACTCCTTCGCCGCGGCGGCGCCGAGGTAGAAGTCGCGGTCGATGTCCTTGTGGATCTGCTCCTTGGACTTGCCGGTCGCGTTCGTGAGGATGTCGGTCAGCACGTCCTTGAGGTGCCGGATCTCGCGCGCCTGGATCTCGATGTCAGACGCCTGACCACGCGCGCCGCCCATCGGCTGGTGAATCATGACGCGCGCGTTCGGCAGCGCGTTGCGCCGCCCCTTCGTGCCTGCGGCGAGGAGGACGGCCGCCATCGAGGCCGCCATGCCGAGGCACGTGGTCGACACGTCGCAGCGGACGTACTGCATGGTGTCATGGATCGCGAGGCCGCTCGTCACCACGCCGCCGGGGCTGTTGATGTAGAGCATGATCTCCTTGTCGGGATCCTCGCTCTCCAGGAACAGGAACTGAGCGATGATGACGTTGGCCAGCATGTCGTGGATCTCGTCGTAGAGAAACACGATGCGGTCTTTCAGCAGGCGGTCGAAGATCGACCAGCCGCGCTCGCCTCGGTGCGTCGTCTCCACGACGTTGGGGATGAGCACGCTCGCGCGCGCCGGATCCCGGACGACTGACTCCAGGACCGACATCGCCTGCTTGCGGTTCTCGGGCGTCTTCATGGGGCTCAGCCTTCCTTCTTCTCTTCTTCGCTCTTGGGCTTGGATGCCGCTTCTTCCGTCTTCGGTGCCGGCGGATCGCCGTCGACGATCTTGGACTTCGTTTCGATGAAGTCCAGGATCTTGTCTTCGAGGATCATGCCGACCAGGATGTCGCGCTTCGACGCCTCGCGATACTCGACGCGCAGCTTGGCGACGTTCTTCCCCGTCTCCTCGGCGAGCTCGACCAGGCCCTTCTCGATGTCGTCAGGGGTGACCTTGAAATCGTTCTTCTTGGCGATCGCGGCCATGAGCAGGCCCGCGCGCACCTTCTTCTCCGCGTCGGCGCGGATCGCCGCCATGAGCGTCTTGGCCTGATCCTGCGTGATGCGCTGGCCCATCCGGCGCGCGCTCATCAAGACCTCCTGCTCCATGATGCGGCTCTGCTGCTCGACGAGCGACGGCGGAACGTCGCACGCGTTCTCCTCGTTGAGCTTCTGGACGATCTGCTCGGCGAGGGAGGTCTCGGAGCGATCCTTCACTGCCTTCTCGAGCTTCGTGTGGATGTCGGCGCGGAGCGCGACCAGCGTGTCTTGCCCGACGTCCTTGGCGAAGTCGTCGTCGACGTTCGGCAGGACGCGCTCCTTGAGATCGCTCAAGGTGATCGCGAACGTTCCCTTCTTGCCGCGGAAGTCTTCGCGCGGGTGGCTCTCGGGGAACGTGTGATCGGCCGTCGCCTTGTCGCCGACGCTCTTGCCCATGAGCGCCTCGTCGATCTCGGGCAGCGCCTGGCCGGCGCCGAGCTCGATCTGCACGCCCTGACCGCCGCCGTCTTTCACGTCTTTGCCGTCGACCGACAGGGTGAAGTCGATCGAGAGCACGTCGCCCTTCTGCGCGGGGCGCGCGGGCTCGGGCGCCTTGAGCGCGGCGTGACGCTGGCGGAGCAGCTCGATCTGCTCGTCGACGAGCTTGTCTTCGACCTCGACCTTCGGGCGGAAGAGCTCGAAGCCTTCGTACTTGACGGCCTCGATCTCCGGCTGGACCTCGAAGCGCGCGGTGAACGAGAACGCCTGCTTCGGATCGACCGACTTGGCCTCGACCGCGGGCTGGCTCACGGGCGTGAGGTTCTGCTCGGTGAGGGCCTTCGGGAGCACGTCGTTGACGATCGCGTTCGCGACGTCGTTCTGGACCTGCGGTCCGAAGAGGCGCGTGAGGACGTCACGCGGGGCCTTGCCGGGGCGGAAGCCTTTGACGTGGGCGCGTTTGCCGAGGTTCAGATAGGCCTTGTCCATTTCGGCTTTGACCTGGGCCTGGGGCACCTCGATCGAAAGCTCCATCACGACAGGCGAGATTCGCTGGACGCTGACTTGCATGGGGGCCGCTGACATTACTTTCCCCACAGGGGGGGTCAAGGGCCGCGAGGGCTGTCCAGCGTCTGTGCGGAGGCCCGACGAACTGTACAGGGGCTGTACGGACCGCCGCGGGAGGGACGCGCGAAGCGGGCAGAAGACAGCCTGCGCGCGCGGCATACGGACTGCTTGACGGGCATGCATGCCCCGTCATTCGCCGGCCCTGAGCGGCTCGCCGCCGACTCTGCCCTTGGGATCTTGCTTCGGCTCGTTCACCTCCGGCGACGAGGACACGCTGATCGACGCCACGTCGTTCGCGCGATCGGGTGAGGCGCCCATCGTGCCGATCGTCGGATCGCGCGACAAACGCAGCCCGGCGACGATCGTCTGCGTCGTCTGCCTCGTGCTCGGCGCCGCCCTCGGGCACGTCGTCCGCGAAGGGCGGGCGCTCGCGAGCGATCGGCCGCGCGCGGCGGTCGCGCTCGCGCCGCGGGCGCCGGCGGACGCGAAGGTGGTGCGCAGCGGTGCGATGCGGTCGAAGGCGGAGCCCGCCGCGGCGCCCCCCAAGCGGACGCGAGCCCCGAAGGCGCGACCGAAGCCGGCGCCTTCGGTCGCGCTCGACGCGGCGTCGTTCGACGCGCTGCTCGCGGACTTCGAGCCGTCGTTCCGGGTGGCGCCGTGAGGCGCCTCGCCTTCGCGCTCGTGCTCGCGAGCGGCCTCGCGCTGGCCCGATCGACCAACGCGGCAGAGACCGGCGACGTCGAGGCCGCGCAGCGATGGTTCGAGAGCGGGCTCGCGGCCGTGCGCCGCGGCGAGCTCGCGAGCGCGCGCCGATCGTTCGGCGCCGCGTACGCCCTCGTGCCGAGCGTCGACATCCTGTGGAACCTCGCGTCGACCGAGCGACGGCTCGGGGAGAACGTCGCGGCCCTCGCCCACTTCCGCGCCTACGTCGCGAGCCCCGAGGCGCGGCCGGATCGCGTGAAGATCGCCGAGGAGGAGGTGCTTCCCGAGCTCGAGGGCGCGACGGCGCGCCTCTCGATCCGCGCGGACGAAGGGGCGAGCGTGCTCGTCGACGGACGGCCGATCGGCGACGGGAGCGCCGTCGTGGACGTGATGCCGGGCATGCACGCGATCGTCGTGAAGGCGGCGGGGCGCGAGACGACGTTCGCGGTGGAGGCGATCGCAGGCAGGGCCACGGACGTGAAGGCGACCATGAACGTGAGCATGAGCGTCGACGTGAGCCCGACGCCCGTCGTCCGCACGAACGTCGACGCGCCCATGAAGGCGGAGAGCGGGCGAACGACCACCGTGGCGGTGCTCGCAGGAGCGGGCGCCGCGATGATCGCGGGCGGGGTCGCGTTCACGCTGCTCGCGCGGACCGACCAGCAAGAGGCCGATCGGTTGCACCTCGCGATGCGGAGCGACGATCTGTCGTGCAAGCGCTCGGGGACGCTGTGCGACGACTACGAGGACGCGCGCAGCGCCGCGCAGCGGAGCTCGGCGCTCGGGACGGGGATGCTCGTGACCGGCGGCGTGCTCGGCGGCGCGGCGATCGTGACGTGGATGTTGTGGCCCGCGGCGACCACGCACGTCGTGCCGAGCGCGACGAAGGACGCCGCGAGCCTCTCCGTCGTCGGGAGGTTCTGAGGTGAACGCGCGCATCCTCGTCCACGTGCCCACGAGAGACGCTAAGCTCCGTTTCGTGACCGGTGACGACGCGACACGCCGCGCGGCAGGGCTCCGCGAAGATCCGCACGCCGGCTACGTCCTCGTGTTCGCGAAGCCGAGCGACGCCGCCGTCGCGCCCGTCGCGCTGCCTTCGAGCGGCGAGCACGTCGTCGGCCGCGAAGCCCCCGCGTCGATCGTCATCGCCGACGACTCGGTCTCGCGACGTCACGCGCGCGTCGTCGGCGGCTCGCCTCCGGAGATCGAAGATCTCGGGAGCACGAACGGCACGAAGGTGATGGGGCGCGTGCTCGCCCCCGGCGAGCGCGCTCCCCTGCCCTTCGGGACCGTCGTCGAGATCGGCGACGTCGTCGCGTTCGTGCAGCCCGAGGCAGGCGCGCGCAAGGTCACCGTCGCGCCGCCCGCGGCGCCGTCCGCGGGATCGGGCGCGTCGCCTACGCCGGTGCTGCGCGACGCGACGATGCGCCGCCTCTACGATCTCATCGACGTCATCGCGCCGAGCAAGCTGAGCGTCCTCGTCCTCGGCGAGACGGGCGTCGGCAAGGACGTCTACGCCGAGACGATCCACGCGCGATCGCCGCGCGCGAGCGCGCCGTTCTTGCGCCTCAACTGCGCCGCGCTCCCGGAGAACCTCCTCGAGGCCGAGCTCTTCGGCTACGAGCGCGGCGCGTTCACCGGGGCGATGCAGGCCAAGCCCGGGCTCTTCGAATCGGCCGACGGCGGCACCGTCTTCCTCGACGAGATCGGAGAGATGCCGCTCGTCACCCAGGCGAAGCTCCTTCGGGTGCTCGAGAGCGGCGAGGTCTTGCGCATCGGGAGCGTGAAGTCGAAGCGCGTCGACGTGCGCTTCGTGTCGGCGACCAACCGCGATCTCGAGGCGCTCTCGTCGCTCGGGCAGTTCCGCACGGATCTGTACTTCCGCCTGAACGGCGTCGGCGTCGCGCTGCCGCCGCTCCGCAAGCGGCCCGACGACGTGCTGCCGCTCGCGACGTACTTCCTCGAGCGCACCGGGGCGCGCTCGGCGTTCGGCGACGCGGCGGTGCGCGAGCTCGCTTCCTATCGGTGGCCGGGCAACATCCGCGAGCTGAAGAACGTGGTCGAGCGCGCCGCGCTGCTCGCGCAAGGTGGCACCATCGGCGTCGACCACCTGCTCTTCCGCGGCACCGCGCTCGCGCCCGAGCCGCCTGCGCTTCCATCGGCGCCGCGGGTCGAGGCCGCGAGGCCGGCGAGCGCGACGCCCATGCGCGACGAGTTCGCCGAGCTCGAGCGAACGCGCATCCTCGAGGCGATGGAGAAGTGCGGCAACAACCAGAGCCGCGCCGCGCGCATGCTCGGGATCTCGCGGACGACGCTCATCAAGCGGCTCGAGTCGTACCAGTTCGTCCGCCCGCGCAAGGGCAGCGACGACTGAGACGCCCGCTACAGGTGACCCGGCAGCCCCGGAGGCGGCTCAGGCGCGCTCGCCGAAGGCGCGGGCGCGGGCCGCGGCTTACGCTTCACTGACGTCGGCGCGGGCTCGGCGGGGACGCCCGTCGGCGCGGGTCGCGCCTCGATCGACGACCCGATCGACTCGCCCGACGACGAAGCGGCGGGCTCGGGCGCGCGCGCGACGGACGCCGACGGCGCCGGCGCGCTCGACGCGCGAGGTCGAAGCGCCGTGTACGATCCGAAGCCGACGAGCGCGCACGCGAGGCCGGCGACCGGGATCAGCCACGGGGCGCGCCGCGCGCGCATCTGCGCGTGGACGACCGGCGGCGGCGACGGCGGCGTCACCGGCGTGGGCGCGATGATCCGCGGCTGATCGCGGACGGTCTCGAGGTTCCCCGCTTCGTCGGCGACGGCGTCGGGCGTCGCCGGGATCACGATCGCCACCGGGCCCGAACCCCTCGGCGGCGGGATCGACGCGATCCGAAGCGGCGCGGCCGCCTGCGCGCCCGACGGCACGTGCGGCGCGCGGCCCGTGCCGAAGGGCATGAGCGCGTTCATCATGTCGGTCGCCGACGCGAAGCGATCCGCGGGCTGCTTCTCGAGCGCCCTCATGATCGCGCTCGCGAGCTCGTGCGGCAGATCGGGGCGCACGCGCTCGAAGGGGACCGCCGGATCGGCGAGCACCGACGCCATGTACCTCTGCTCCCCCTCGCCGCTCCACGGCCAGCGACCGCCGAGCAAGCGATAGAGGACGACGCCGAGCGCGAACAGATCGGCGCGTCCGTCGATCCGCCGGTTGCGGATCTGCTCCGGCGCCATGTACGCCGGCGTGCCGAGCGCGCCCGCCGCGCGGTTGGTCTGTAGGCCGGTGGACGCCGCGTCGATCTTCGAGATCCCGAAGTCGAGCACCTTCGCGATCGTGTCGCCCGTCTCGATCTTCGTGACGAAGATGTTCGCCGGCTTGAGATCGCGGTGGATGATCCCGTTGTCGTGCGCCTCCTGCACGGCACCGCACACCTGCGTCACCCAGTCGACGAGCGGCGCGAGCGCGATCTCGCCGCTACGCGCGACCGCCGCGAGGTCTCGACCTTCGAGCAGCTCCATGACCATGTAGGTCAAGCCGTCGGGCGTCACGTCGACGTCGAACACCTTGACGACGTGCGGGCTCCGCAGGAGCGCGGCGGCGCGCGCCTCACGCTCGAAGCGACCGACCAGCTCGCGCTCGGACGCGAGGTGGGGCTGGAGGATCTTGACGGCGAACGGCTGGCGGAGCCGAACGTGGTCGGCCTCGTACACGACGCCCATTCCGCCGGCGCCGAGCTGGCGCACGAGGCGATACTTTCCGGCGAGCACGGCGCCGGGCGTCGGCATGGCCACGGCAGCCACGTGAGAGAGCGTATCACGCCAAAGAGAAAGCCCCCGGAGGAGAGGCGTCCTCCGAGGGCCGTTACTGCGCTTCTCTTTACTGCTCTTCTTCTTCGTCCCCGGGAAGGGACAAGCTCGTTCAAAGATCAGTCATCGTCGTCTTCTTGATCCGGATCGTACTCGTCGACGGTGTCGTCGAAGAGCAAGTCGGATGATTCGAAAGCCGTGTCTTGCATGAGATCGTCGAGCGAGAAGCCGCACTTCATGTCGGGCCTGATCGCCTCACGCTCGAACTCCTCCATGCTCCGGTAGCTCTTCGGAACGCCCATCGCGAAACCCTCCGCTCTCAAAAGCAAGAACCACGAACCTCGTTCACGAGCGCACGCCGCTCGTCGAGCCTGATGACCGGCGCTCGACCCGTCGGCGGGGCCGTCCTGCGCGGGCGAAAGAAGAGGCTGGCCATGATGCGGTCGACGCTGGCGTCGTCGACCGGCGCGAGCGCTTGGGCCAGGCGGTCCTTCATCGGGGCTCTCCTCTTCTCTCGTCTCTCGTCGGTCTTCGATGTAGACCTACGTTTGCCTACATCTGGACACACCATACTACGCTTGTGTTTAGCGTCAAAAAACCGCGACGCATTTCCATGACGGGTCTAGAGATGAGCCTGCGCATGGGAGCTGATCGGCGTTCGCGCGTGACCTGCGTGGTCAATCAGAAGGGCGGCGTCGGCAAGACGACGACGGCGGTGAACCTCGCCGCGAGCGTCGCCGCCGCCGAGAAGCGGACGCTGCTCGTCGACATGGATCCGCAGGGCAACGCGAGCTCTGGCTGCGGCGTCCGGCCGGGAACGCGCGAGCGAACGATCTACGACGTGCTCATCGGCGCGACGCCGATCGACGACGTGATCGTCGAGACCGACGTGCGCGGCCTCGCCGTCGCGCCGGCCACGCAAGATCTCGTCGCCGCCGAGCTCGAGCTCGTCGACGATCCGAAGCGCGCGCTGAAGCTCAAGGAGGGCCTCGCGCCCGTGCTCGCGCGGTTCGATCACGTCTTCATCGACTGCCCGCCTTCGCTCGGCCTGCTCACGGTCAACGCGCTCGCCGCGGCCGACGCCGTGCTCGTTCCGCTCCAGTGCGAGTACTACGCGCTCGAAGGGCTCACGCACCTGATGGCGACGATCGATCGCGTCAAGAACGGGATGAACCCCGATCTCGAGGTCGAGGGCGTCGTGCTCACGATGTTCGATCCGCGCAACAACCTCGCGCACCAGGTCGCCGACGAGGTGAAGAAGCACTTCTTCGTCTTCGAGAGCGTGATCCCGCGCAACGTGCGCCTCTCGGAGGCGCCCTCGCACGGCAAGCCGGCGATCCTCTACGACGTCTCTTCGAAGGGCGCGCAGGGCTACCTCGCGCTCGCCCGCGAGCTGCTCCTCAGGCACGGCGCGGCGAAGACGGGCAAGGGCAAGGCGCGCGCGGCGAGCGTCGCGAGGGCGCGCGCGACATGAGCGACAAGAGGCGCGCGCTCGGTCGGGGGCTCGACGCGCTTTTGCCCGCGGCGCCTTCGGCCGCGCCGGCGTACGGCGACAAGAGCGTCTTCTCGTGCGCGATCGAGAAGCTCGCGCCGCAGAAGGGCCAGCCGCGTCAGCACTTCGCGAAAGACAAGCTCGAGGAGCTCGCCGCGTCGATCCGCGAGCACGGCCTGCTCGAGCCGATCGTCGTGCGCCGCGTCCCGGGGCAAGACAAGTTCGAGATCATCGCCGGCGAGCGCCGCTGGCGCGCCTCGCAGAAGGCCGGCCTCAAGGAGGTCCTCGTCGTCGTCAAAGACGTGACGCCGAAGGCGGCGTTCGAGCTCGCGCTCATCGAGAACGTGCAGCGCGAAGATCTGAACCCGGTCGAGCTCGCGGAGGCGCTCGATCGGCTGGTCAAGGAGCACGCGTACACGCAAGAGACGCTCGCGCAGCGCCTCGGCAAGGATCGCACGACCGTCGCGAACTCGCTCCGCCTGCTCAAGCTTCCGCCCAGCGTGCGCGCGCGCGTCATCACGGGCGAGCTCACCGAGGGCCACGCCCGCGCCCTCCTCGGCGCGCCCGATCCGGCGAAGATCGAGGAGCTCGCGGAGAAGGTCGTGCGCGGTCAGCTCAGCGTGCGCGCCGCCGAGGCGCTCGTGCGCGGCGCGAAGGCCAAGAGCGCGGCCGGCAAGAATGGAAAGAGCGGCAAGGCGGGCAAGTCGGCGTCGCTGCGCGATCTCGAGCTCCGCCTCACGCGCACGGCGGGCACCAAGGTGAGCGTGAACGACAAGGGCAACAAGGGCGAGGTCGTGATCCCTTACGAGGATCTCGACCACCTCGACCGCATCCTCGCCCGCGTGTTCAAGCTGACGTGAGCGGGCAGATTCTCTAAGGTAGCTCGCCGATGAGCGCCACGATCCTCGATGGGAAGAAGCTTGCCGAGACCGTCCGCGCGGAGGTCAAAGAGGGCGTCGCCGCCTTCGTGAAGGAGCACGGGCGCGCGCCCGGGCTCGACGTCGTCCTCGTGGGCGAAGATCCGGCGAGCCAGGTCTACACGCGCAACAAGGAGAAGGCCTCGAACGAGGTCGGCATGCGCGGCAAGCTCCACGCGCTGCCGGCCGATACGTCGGAGGCGGCGCTCTTCGAGCTGCTCGCGAAGCTCAACGCCGATCCCGCCGTCGACGGCATCCTCGTGCAGCTCCCCTTGCCGAAGCACATCGACGAGCAGCGCGCGCTCGATCTCGTGTCGGCGGCGAAGGACGTCGACGGCTTCCACCCGATGAACGCGGGCCTGCTCGCGTCGGGGCGCCCAGGCCTCGTGCCCTGCACGCCGCGCGGATCGATGAAGCTCCTCGCGCTCGCGCTCGGCGAAAAGAAGCTCACGGGCGCGCGCGCCGTCGTCGTCGGTCGCTCGAACATCGTCGGCAAGCCGATGGCGCAGCTCCTCCTCGCCGAGCACGCCACCGTGACGATCGCGCACTCGCGCACCAAGGATCTGCCGGCCCTCTGCCGCGAGGCCGACGTCCTCGTCGCCGCGGTCGGCAGGGCCGAGATGGTCCGCGGCGACTGGATCAAAGAGGGCGCGATCGTCATCGACGTCGGCATCAACCGCGTCGACGTGCCCGGTCAGCCGGGCAAGACGCGCCTCGTCGGCGACGTCGCGTTCGAAGAGGCCAAGGCGCGCGCGGGCGCGATCACGCCCGTGCCGGGCGGCGTGGGCCCGATGACGATCGCGTGCCTCCTCGAGAACACCCTGATCGCCGCCAAGGCGCGCGCCTCGTCTCGCTAGTTGGCTCGGGTCCTCGAAGAGAGAGAGATTTGAAGGAGAGGCGCGGTGGCGCTGAAGGCGAGCTTCAGGCGTCTCCGCGCCTCTCTTTCAAGACCGCTTCGACTCCCTTCGTCGAAGGCCGTCAGGTCATCTCGTTCATCGGGCGCATGATGACGTTGACGATGCGCGAGCGATCGCGAGGGAGCACGGCGAGGAGGACGGCCTCGGCGACGTCTTCGGCGGTGGAGAAGCCCTTCATGTTGGCGCCGCCTTCCGTTCGACCGTCGCCGATCGCGAAGTGGGTCTCGACGCCGCCCGGGCACACGAGGCTCACCTTGATGTTCTGCTGGTAGAACTCGCGATCGAGCGACTGCGCGAGCGCCACCTGGGCGAACTTCGACATGCAGTAGATCCCCTCGCTGGGGTAGCCCTGGAGGCCGGCGACGCTCGAGACGTTCACGATGTTGCCGCCCTTCTGCTTCAGCATGTGAGGGATCACCTCCTTGCAGAAGAGCCACGTCGACTTCGCGTTCGTGTCCATGATCCGGTCGTAGTCTTCCTCGGTCCAGTCGAGGAACGGCCGGTAGCCGCCGATGCCGGCGTTGTTGATCAGGATGTCGATGCGCCCGAACGCCTCGATCGTCTGCTTCACGCAGGCGGCGACGTCGGAGGACTTCGTGACGTCGCAGGCGACCGTCTTCGTCTTGCCGCCGATCTCTTTCGCGAGCGACGCGAGATCGCCCTCGTTGCGCGCCGCCGCGACGATCACGGCGCCTTCCTTCGCGAGGGCGATGGAGCTCGCGCGGCCGATGCCGCGGCTCGCTCCGGTGACGAGGGCGACCTTGTCCTTCAAGCGCATGGGGATGTTCTCCTTCTCTCGGCCGAGGAGGCTACGCGATCATTTCGGGCGGACGGCGCGGTAAATCGCCTCCCCGTCCTGCTCGAAGGCGCCCGCGGTGCGCGAGAGGTACATCACGCAATCGTCCGCGGTCACGAAGCTCGGACGCTCGCTCTCCGCCGTGTTCAGCTCCGTCACCGGCGCGACGGTGAAGGGCGCCGACGTGCTCGCGCGCCGCCCGACGTAGATGTCGAACTGGCGAGGCGAGGCGCGATCGCTCGCGAAGTACGCGGTGAGCTCGTCTTCGCTCACGAAGACCGACACGTCGTCGCCCGGCGAGCTGAGGCTCTCGACGATCGCCGGCGCCGAGACGGTCGCGCCCGATCGCGCGGCGCGATGGATGTCGTACGAGGTCGACGCGCCGCGCGGGCTCACGGAGAGATAGATCGCCTTGGCGCTCGCGAGCATGAACGGCCAGCGCTCGAGGCCCGCGTCGCTCGCGAGCGCGCCGACCGCGCGCGGGACGTCGAACTCGGCCGCGAGATCGCCGCGGACCGAGAGCAGCACGTCGTGCTCCTCGGGATCGAGGGCGCGCGCCTGCGAGATCACGATCTCGAGCTCGTCGGCCGAGAGGCTCGGCGACGCGAGGTCGTCGCGGCTCAAGGGCGCGAGCTCGACGACGTCGCCGAACTCGCCTTCGGTGTCGGCGCGCGTCGCCATGAAGATCTGACGGCCTCCCGTGGGCGTCGGCCGGCCGGAGGCGAAGACCATCGTGAGCTCGTCGGGCGACAGCCGCGCGTCGAAGTCGAGGACGTTCGAGTCGACGGGCGCGGGGACGCGGACGGGCGCGCCGAACGGCTTCTTCGGATCGCAGCGGCCGCTCCCCGCGTCGTCACCGCCGCTCGCGTCGGCCGCGCCGTCGGCGCCGCCGCCGTCGGCCGGCTTGGCCGCGGGATCGTCGGAGCACGCGACCCCGAAGGCGACCGCGGCGAGCGCGCTCGTGACGACGAGACCCATCCCTGTGCTGAACGTGCGGAGCCTCATGAGCGGAGGCGCGAGGATCGCCTCGCGCCGCGCCGCGCGTCAATCACGTTCGCTTCGCGCGGTGCCTCGCGCGATCCAGCGCGACGGCGACGACGATGATGACGCCCGTCGCGATCTGCTGGATCCAGCTCGGCATGCCGAGGTGCACCGCGCCCGCCTTGATGACCGTCATGAGGCACGCGCCGAGCACCGTCCCGAAGATGCTCCCCTCCCCGCCCGTGAGCGGCGCGCCGCCGATGACGACCGCGGCGATGACCTCGAGCTCGAGGCCCACCGAGTCGGTCGGATCGCCCACGGTGAGCGTGGAGAGCTCCATCACGCCCGCGATCCCCGCGAGCAGCGTCGAGATGGAGTAGACGGCGATCTTCACCCTGCCCGCGTCGATCCCGACGAGGCGCGCCGTGGCCTCGTTGCTGCCGACGGCGAAGACGTGGCGGCCGAAGCGCGTGTAGCGCAGGACGCACGCGACGAGCACGGAGAGCGCGACCGCGATCCAGATCCCGGGCGACGTCAGCGACGCCTCGAGCAGACGCTCGAGGCCCTTCGGATCGCAGTCGATCTTCTGCTCGTCGGCGACGCCCTTGGCCACGCCGCGGAGCACGCTCATCGTGCCCAGCGTGACGACGAAGGGCATGAGGCGGAGCCGCCCCACGAACGTGCCCACGAGCGCGCCCACGCTCGTCGCGACGGCGAGCGCGCAGATCACCGCCGTCGCCGGGCTCGCCCCGCCCTTCAGGAGCTTGGCGATGATCACCGTCGTGAGGGCGACGACCGATCCGGTCGACAGATCGATGCCGCCGGTGATGATGATCATCGTCATCCCCAGCGCGCAGATCGCGACCACGACCGTCTGGCGCGCCATCGCGAGGAGGTTCTGCGAGCGGAGGAACGTGTCGGGCGAGAGCGCCGCGAAGACCGCGTACACGACGAGCAGCGCGAGCAGCGGCCCGACCCACGGAGGGCGCTTCTTCGTGAGCAGATCGACCACGGCGCTCACGACGCGGCCTCCAAGAGGAGCGACTGTTCGTCCCACTCGCGCGCGGGCTTCGCCGCGCCGAGCTCGCCACGACGGAGGACGGCGATGCGATCGCACGTCGTCACGAGCTCGTCGAGCTGGCTCGACACGAGGACGATCGCCTTGCCCTTCTTCGCGAGATCGCGAAAGAGATCGAGCACCTGCGCCTTGCTCGCCACGTCGATGCCTCGCGTCGGCTCGTCGACCAGGAGCACGTCGTAGTCCTCCCGCAAGAGGCGTGCAATCTGCACCTTTTGCTGGTTGCCGCCGGAGAGATCGCCGGTGCGCTGCTCGGGGCCGCTCGCGCGGATGGCGAGCTCCGCGATCCATCGCGCCCCTTCGGCGCGCGCCTCTTCGGGACGCACGAAGAGCGGGCCCGAGCGCGAGAGCGTCACGTTGTCGGCGATCGCGCGCGCCAGCATCAGCCCTTCTCCGCCGCGATCCTCGCTGAGCAGACCGACGCCGCGCGCCACCTTCACGTCGACCTTCCCGCGCACGACGGGATCGAGCCCGGCGACCGCGCGGAGCAGCTCCGTGCGCCCCGATCCGACGAGGCCGGCGATCCCGAGGATCTCGCCGCGGCGCAAGACGAAGCTCGCCGCGCGAGGGAGCGGATCGCCGGCGACGCCGTCGACCTCCAGCGCGATCGGCGCCTCCTCTTCACCGTCGCTCTCCTTCTCGGCGTCGAGCTCCTCCAGCGCCGTCTCGAGCTCGCGGCCGAGCATCTCGTGGACGATCGTCTTCGCGTCGGTCTCGCGCGGATCGCCGGCGCCCTGCACCTTGCCGTCGCGGAGCACCGTGTAGCGATCGGCCTCCGCCTTCACGTCGGCCAAGAAATGCGTCACCAGGATGATCGCGAGGCCCGGCCCGTCTTCCTTCGGCGCCTTGAGCGCGCGCACGCGCGCGAAGAGCCGCTCGGCGTCGGACTTCCCGAGGCTCGACGTCGGCTCGTCGAGCACGAGGATCTTGGCCGCGCCGCCCGCCTGCGCGAGCGCGCGCGCGATCTCGACGAGCTGCTGATCGGCGACGCTGAGGCTGCCCGCGCGCGCCTCGAGCGAGACGTGATCGGTCACCTGCGCGAGCGCGCGCTCCGCCGTCTCGCGCGCCTCGTCGCGGCGCACGAGGCCGAGCGGACCGTGCGGCTCGATCCCGAGGACGATGTTCTCCGCCACCGACAGGTGCGGGCAGAGCGTGCGCTCCTGCGGCACCATGACGACGCCGGCGCGGCGCGCTTCGCCCGCGTCGTGCGGGCGGTAGAGCGCGCCGTCGAGCCTCATCGTCCCATCGTCGGCGTGCTCGATGCCGAGCAAGATGCGCATGAGCGTGCTCTTGCCCGCGCCGTTCTCGCCGAGCAGCGCGTGGACCTCGCCGGCGTTCACGTCGAACGCCACCCCGCGGAGCACCGTCACGGGGCCGAACTTCTTCTGGATGCCTTCGAACGAGAGGATCGTCACTCTCCCAGCCACTTCTTGAGATCCGGCTTGATGATCTCCTTGATCGCCGGATCGTCGAGGTTCTCCTTCGTGACGAGGCGCGCGCCCGTGTCGATGCGCTTTTCGACCGTCTTGCCGCGGAGGTGATCGGCCATCGTCTTCACCGCGAGGTAGCCCATGTTGAACGGGTTTTGCACGACGAGCCCGTCGATGTCGCCTTGCTCGAGCGCGCCGATCAGCTTCTCCGAGGCGTCGAAGCCGATGAACTTCATCTTCTTGGCGAGGCCGGACTTGCGAAGCGCGAGGAGCATCCCGAACGTCGTCGACTCGTTGGGCGTGAAGATCCCGCCGACCGCGCCCGTTTGCGCCTTCTGCGCCAAGAGGAGGCTCTCGCCCTTCGCGAACGAGCTCTCCGTCGTCGCGCCGCCGTACTGGTTGTCGCTGAGGACTTTGATCTCCGGGTGGCCTTTGATCGCGTCGAGGAACCCCTTCTCTCGGTTCTGCGTGCTCGCCGAGCCCTCCTGGTAGCGCAAGACGACGACGCTCCCTTTGTCGTCGAGGAGCTTCGCGAGGTGGTCGCCCGCGATCTTGCCCGCGGCGACGTTGTCGGTCGCGACGAAGCTCACGTGCTCGTCGCCCTGGAGATCGGAGTCGAACACGACGACCGGGATCTTCGCCTGCGTCGCCGCCCTGACGGGACCGCGCAGGCCCGCGTCGTTGAGCGGCGCGAGCACGATGCCGCTCACGCCCTGCGCGACGAACGTGTTGACCACGTCGATCTGCGCCTTGAGGTCGTCTTCCGCGAGCGGGCCTTTCCAGACGACGTCGACGTCGACCTCCTTGGCCGCCTTGACCGCGCCGGCGTGGACGCTCTTCCAGAACTCGTGCGTCGTGCCCTTCGGGATGACGGCGATCTTGAGGCGCTTGCCCGCGGCGCCGCCTTCGGACTTCGGCGTCTCCTTGTTGCAGGCGACGAGCACCACCAGCGCGAGCAAGAGCGCGAGCAAGCCGAGACGCTTGGCCTTCATGCGCGCGGAGTATAGCGCGCCGGCTCTCCGACGCCGGCTCTCAGATGAGACCCGGATGCGCGAGCACGGCGAGCTTCACCGTCAACGTGACCGAGGCGTCGCCGCGCAGCACGGTGAGCTTGACCACGTCGTCGGGCTTGTGCGCATCGAGCGCGGTGTACAGATCGTCGAAGCGCGACACTCGGACGCCGTCGACGCCGACGACGACATCGCCGAGCGCGATCCCGCGGCGCGTTCGCGACAAACCGCGCAGGCCGACCGCGGCCGCCGGCGTTCCTTGCGGGATCTGCACGACGATCACGCCTTCGAGCCCGAGGCGCCGCTCGAGCTGCTGCTGCGGATCGGCGACGAAGCCGACGCCGACCTGCTCGGCGCGGCCGGTCTTGATGATCTGGGGGACGATGCGCGAAATGGTCGCGCCCGGGACGGCGAAGCCGATGCCCGCAGACGCGCCCGACTTGCTGAAGATCATCGTGTTCATCCCGATGAGCTGACCGGCGGAGTCGAGCAGCGGCCCGCCGGAGTTGCCGGGGTTGATCGCCGCGTCCGTCTGGATCATGTCGCGGATGGAAACGCCGCCCGCGCCCTGGACCTGACGGCCGAGCGCGCTGATGACACCCGTGGTGAGCGTGTGGTCGAGCCCGAACGGATTTCCGATCGCGATCGCCTTCTGCCCGACCTCGAGCTGCCCGCCCTTCGCGAGGTGGATCGGCGCGAGCAGGCTCGGCGGCACCTCGACCTTGAGGACGGCGATGTCTTTGCGCGGCTCGAGGCCGACGATCTTCGCTTCGAAGGTCTGCTGATCGTGGAAGGTCACCGTGACCGATCGCGCGCCGTCGATGACGTGGAAGTTCGTGACGACGTGGCCCTGATCGTCCCACACGAACCCCGAGCCGGATCCGGCGGGGACCTCCTGGAGCGTGCCGGCGAAGAAGTCTTCGACCACGCGCGTCTGCGTGACGAAGACCGTCGACTTGGCCGCCGCGCGGAAGACGCCGATCGTGTTCCGCTCGTCTTCGATGCGCGCGGTGGGGGCGAGCGGCGGCGGCGTCGCGCTCGCGCTGGTCGTGCCCGAGGGCGCGCGCGCGTCTTCGGCGGGCTGCGCCTTCGGCCGGCACGTGGTGAAAAAGACGACGAGGAGGACGGACCAGGGAAGCGCGCTGCTCCGGAGGAGGCGCAAGAGGAGATTCGCTCGAGCCATGTGACCGGCGACTTTAGCGCGCGCGAAGACGCGCGTCCTGGGGCGCGCGCGCTACTTGCGCGGCCGCGGCACGGCGTACGAGTCGAGCCGGCGAAGGAGCGTGCGCCGCGAGATGCCGAGCATCTCGGCGGCTTGCGTCTGGTTGCCGCCGCACTGCGCGAGGGCGTCGAGGATGCGCTGCCGCTCGAGCGCGTCCATCTCGTCGGGGAGCGAGGTCGCGGATCCGAACGCGATCGTGCCGGGCGCGACGACTTGCGTGGGCTGCGTGCTGGGCACGCCGGAGATGCGCGCGGGGTCGAACGCGGTCGCCTCGAACGGCGGCGCCGCCGCGGGCGCGGCGGGCATCGGCCGGCTCGGCGCGCCGGGCGGACGCGAGAGGCGATCGAGCGGAAGCCCGAGGTGGTCGGGCGCGATCGCCACCGTCTTGCAGAAGACCACGGCGCGCTCGATGACGTTGCGGAGCTCGCGCACGTTGCCTGGCCAGGGATACGACTTGAGCACGCCCATCGCCGCGTCGGAGATCGGCAGCTGGGGGCGGCGCGCCTCGCGACAGAAGCGCGCGACGAACTCGTTCGCGAGGCGCGGGATCTCCTCCACGCGATCGCGCAGCGGCGGCACGATCACCGTGACGCCGGCGAGCCGATAGTAGAGATCTTGGCGGAACTGCTGGTGCGCGACCATCTGATCGAGATCGCGGTGGGTCGCGGCGACGAAGCGAACGTCGACCGACTTCGGCCGCAGGCTGCCGAGGCGCATCACCTCGCGGCTCTCGACGACGCGCAGCAGCTTGGCCTGCGTCGCCAGCGGAAGCTCGCCGACCTCGTCGAGGAAGAACGTGCCCGCGTCGGCCGCCTCGATGAGGCCCGCCTTCGCCTGGACGGCGCCGGTGAACGCGCCGCGCTCGTAGCCGAAGAGCTCTCCCTCCAAGAGCTGCTCCGGGAGCGCCGCGCAGTTGAGCTTCACGAGCGGACCGGCAGCGCGCGCCGAGCGCTTGTGGATCTCTTCGCCGATGATCTCCTTGCCTGCGCCCGTCTCGCCGCGGACGACGACGGTGATGTTGCTCTGCGCGACCTGCTCCACGAGTCGGTAGAGGTGCTGCATCACGGGCGAGACGTCGGGCGGCGGCGCCGACGTCGGACCGAGGCTGCGCGAGGCGGTCACGGGCTCCGCGCCCTCGACCTGCACCACCGCCATCGTCTCGCCGAGCTCGGCGATCGTCGAGAGCCCGAGCGGCACCATCACGTGGGGCGTGAGCTTCTTACCGCCGATGCTCGTACCGTTGAAGCTCCCGTGATCGACGATCGACACCTGCGCGCCGAGGTGCAACGTCGCGTGCTTGCGCGAGACGGTCGCGTGATCGATGCGCACGTGCGCGTCGTCGCCTCGGCCGATGACGATCTCGCCGGAGCGCGGGAGCGCGTGCGAGGCGACCTGCCCCGCGCAGAAAACGATCAAGCGGAGACCGGCCGTCGCGTCCGCGACGCGCGGGACGACGGAGCGGGTTCGGTCCTCGGCCACGGCAAGGTCGACCTTACCACGAGAGCGCCACGCGGGCGCGCGAACCGAGCGGCATGCCCACGCCGGCGACCTTCGAGCGCGCTAAGGTCTGATCCGGTCGATGCCAATCCCCGAAGCGTGCACCGGTTGCGGTACGTGCTGCTTCTCCGAGTCGCCGCGCCACGCGCGCGTGACCGGCGACGATCACGAGCGCCTCGGCGAAGACGCCGATCGCCTCGTGACGTGGATCGGCAACGAGGCGTTCATGCGCCTGGCGCCCGCGGGCGAAGATCTGCACAAGTGCATCGCGCTCGAGATCGATCCCGCGCGCGGCGCCTTCCTCTGCGCGATCTACGAGCGACGGCCGCAGATCTGCCGCGATCTCGAGCGCGGATCACCTGCGTGCGGCGGCGAGCTCGCGACGAAGGGCGAGCGGCCCAAACGGGCGCTCGCCCTTCTCCGGTGACGGGGCGCGCTACTTCGCGATCTCGAACGTGTCGAGCACCACGTCGTTGCCCGACGCGCTGAGCGCGTACGACACCATGCTCAGCTTGCGCGGCTCGAGCGTGAGGACGCCGTAGAGTCCGTCGTAGGGTGTTCCCTTGCCGTAGGTCGCCGACGTCTCGATGAAGGGCGCGTCGGAGACGCCGTACGCAGGCGCGCCGGCGCCCGCGTTGACGACGTAGACCGTTCCCTCGCCCGCCGCGACGACGGCCGGAGCGCCTCGCGGATCGGGGCCGGCGCGGAGCGGCTTGGATCGCTCGAAGGCGTGGTCGTGGCCGTTGATGACCAGATCGACGTGACGCGCGTCGTAGATCGGTACGACGAGCTTTCGCAGATCGAGCACGTCGCCGTCGTCGGCGTGCCGCGAGGTCGTGAAGACGCCGCGATGGTGCACGACGACGACGAAGGGCACGCTCGCACGGTTGGCGTCGGCGCGCGCGAGATCTTCGTCGAGCCACTTCAGCATGGCCTTGGCTTGCTCGCCTTCGGTCAGGAGCGCGATCGCCTGATCGTCGAACTGCACGACGTGCGCGCTGCCGACGTCGAACGACGAATACGACTCCGCGTACGGCCCGGTGCCGGGCACCGAGAACGCGCCGAAGAACCGCGCGGCCTCGTTCTCGTGGTTGCCCGCGACCATGACCATCATCTGCTGGCCGAGCGTGATGAACCGGCTCGGATCCGCGGGATCCTTCCAGATCGCGCCGAGCCACTCGTCGTAGAGCGACTGCTGCGTTCCGAACGCCACGAGATCGCCCGTCGTGACCTGGAGGTTCACCGCGCGATCGCGCATGCGGCGCTGCACCGTCTGCCACACGTCGACGTGATCGCGCGCGTCGCCGAGGATGCCGACCGTGATCGCGCCGCTCGCGGGCACCGTGGTGAACGACTGCGTCGCGCTCCACACCTCGGGGCTGCCGCCGCCGACCTGGTAGTAGTACGTGCGACCGGGCTCGAGGCCGCAGAGGTGCACCTCGTGCATCGACGTCGGCGGCTCGTTGTTGCCGAAGCCGCCCTCGGGCGTCGGCGTCGTCCACGAGTAGCCCGTGTGCACCTCGCCGAGCGCGTCCGGGCCGTCGCCGAGGCGAAGGCGCGCCGCGCGAACGCTCTCGGGCGTCTCCCAGGTGACGACCGCGCTGCGCGACGGATCGGCGTAGCCCGGCGCGCCGTGGACGGTGTCGCCGCCGAGCCCGAGACGCACGCGCACCGGCGCGCTCCCCGCCGACGACGGATCGTCGAGCGACAGATCGGTGAACGCGTGCCGCTCGGGCGGCGCGACGTCGTAGAGGCAGCCTGCGCCTCGATACGACGTGAAGGCCACCGGCGCGGCGTCGGGAGCACCCACGGGATCTTTCGTCTCGTCGCTCGAGCACGAGATCGGCGAGGCGAGGATCGCGCCGAGGCCGAGCGCGACGACGGGCAAAGCAAAGACGCTGCGGCGCATCGAGAAAGGCATACCGCAACGCGCGCGGCGAGACTACTCGGCGCCCATGAACGGGTACCCGACCGAGAGCGGCGGCACGAACGTCTCCTTCACGACGCGCGGCGACGCCCAGCGGAGGAGGTTGTAGGCGCTGCCCGCCTTGTCGTTCGTTCCCGACGCCCGGCCGCCGCCGAAGGGCTGCTGCGCGACGACCGCGCCGGTCGGCTTGTCGTTGACGTACATGTTGCCCGCGGCCTGGCGCAGGCGCTTCACCGCGTGCGACACGGCGGCGCGATCGCGCGCGAAGACCGCGCCGGTGAGCCCGTAGGGGCTCGTGCGATCGACGAGGGCGAGCGCGTCGTCGACACCCGACGGCTTCTGATCGTCGTAGACGTTCACGGCGAGCACGGGGCCGAAGAGCTCTTCGGCGAGGACGGGGTGCGAGCCCTCCACCTCGACGAGCGTCGGGCCGCAGAACCAACCACGCTGGCGCGACCAGCCTTCGTCGGCGAGCACCTTCACGGCCGGATCGCTCTTCAGGCGGTCGTGCCAGGCCGAAAGGCGCGTCCACGCGCGCTCGTTGATGACGGCGCCCATGAAGTTCCGGAAGTCGGTGACGTCGCCCATCTTGATCTGCTTGATGTGGTCGACGACGAGATCGCGCACCTTCGGCCAGAGCGATCTCGGGACGTACGCGCGCGACGCGGCGGAGCACTTCTGCCCCTGGAACTCGTAGGCGCCGCGCACGAGCGCGACGGCGAGCGCGTCGATCTCCGCGCTCGGGTGCGCGAAGACGAAGTCTTTGCCGCCCGTCTCCCCCACGACGCGCGGGTAGCTCTTGTAGCTCGCGATGTTCTCTCCGACGGTGCGCCAGATCGACTGGAACACCTTCGTCGAGCCCGTGAAGTGAACGCCCGCGAGATCGCGGTGGCGAAGGCACACGTCGGCGACCTTCGCGCCGTCGCCGTAGACGAGGTTGATGACCCCGGGCGGCAGGCCCGCGGCCTCCAAGAGCTTCATCGTGTGATGGGCCGCGAGGCTCTGGTTCTCCGCGGGCTTCCACACGACGACGTTGCCCATGAGCGCGCACGAGGTCGGGAGGTTGCCCGCGATCGCGGTGAAGTTGAACGGCGTGATCGCGAGGATGAAGCCCTCGAGCGGACGGAGCTCGAGCGCGTTCGAGAAGCCCGGCGGCGAGATCGGCTGCTCGATCGCGAGGCGCGACGCGAACGCGACGTTGAACCGGAGGAAGTCGATGAGCTCGCAGGCCGAGTCGATCTCCGCCTGGTACGCCGTCTTGCTCTGGCCGAGCATCGTGGCGGCGTTGATCACCTGACGCCACGGGCCCGCGAGCAGCTCGGCGGCGCGAAGGAAGACGCGCGCGCGCTCCTCGAACGGCGTCGCCGCCCAGGCGGGCGCGGCCGCGAGCGCGGCGTCGATCGCGCGCACCGCGACCTCGGCGCCGCCGTCGTGACACTTCGCCAGCAAGAGCCCGTGATCGTGCGGCGCGCGCACCTCGTAGACCGCGCCCTCCCGAGACTCCTTGCCCGCGACGACGTGCGGCACGTCGGGCTGCTCTTTGACCATCGCGGCGAGCGCCTCCTTCAGCTTCGCGCGCTCGGCCGAGCCGGGCGCATACGAGAGGATGGGCTCGTTGGCGGGGAGGGGTGAGGGCGTCGGCAGATCCAGCATGGCGACTTTCGCGAAGCATAGTCTCTCGCCAGAGGGAGCGCGACGTGCTTAGTAGCTCTCCCATGCCCCGAATCTTTCGAAGCCTCCCCGAAAAGGGCGAGTCGGTCGCCGTCGCGTTCTCCGGTGGTCTCGACACGCGCACCGCCGTCGCCTGGCTCACGCGTCGCGGCCTGAAGGTCCACGCGTACACCGCGGATCTGGCGCAGCCCGACGAGAAGGACGTGCGCGACGTCCCGAAGGAAGCGCTTCGTCACGGCGCAGTCGGGGCGCGCCTCTTGGACTGCCGCGAAGCGATCGCGCGCGAAGGCGTCATCGCGCTCCAGTGCGGCGCGTTCCACCTGAGCACGGCGGGGCGCAAGTACTTCAACACCACGCCGCTCGGCCGCGCGGTGACGGGAACGGCGATCGCGCGCGCGATGCGCGAAGACGGCGTCGGCATCTTCGGCGACGGCAGCACCCACAAGGGCAACGACATCCAGCGCTTCTATCGCTACGGCCTGCTCGTGCAGCCCTCGATGCGCGTCTACAAGCCGTGGCTCGACGCGGCGTTCGTCGGCGAGCTCGGCGGGCGCGCGGAGATGTGCGCGTACCTCGAGAACGTGGGCCTCCCCTACTCCATGAAAGCGGAGAAGGCGTACAGCACCGACAGCAACATGCTCGGCGCGACGCACGAGGCCAAAGATCTCGAGCTGCTCGATCGCGGGATCTCGATCGTCGATCCGATCATGGGCGTGGCGTCGTGGAAGAGCGACGTCGCGATCGCGCCCGAGCGCGTGCGCGTCGCGTTCGAGCGGGGCGTGCCCGTCTCGATCGGCGGCAAGAAGGCGAGCTCGCTCACCGAAGCGATGCTCGAGGCGAACGCGATCGGCGGCCGGCACGGGCTCGGGATCAGCGATCAGATCGAGAACCGCGTCATCGAGGCCAAGAGCCGCGGCATCTACGAGGCGCCGGGCATGGCGCTCTTGCACGTCGCCTACGAGCGCTTGCTCAGCGCGATCCACAACGAGAACACGCTCGATCAGTACGCCGCGCTGGGGCGGCGACTCGGACGCCTGCTCTACGAAGGCCGCTGGTACGATCCGGAGGCGCGCCTCTTGAAGCACGCGCTCGTGTCCGGCGTCGCCGCGCACGTGACCGGCAGCGTCGAGCTCGAGCTGCGTCGCGGCGACGACTACTCGATCCTCGCGACCGAGGCCGAGGCGGCGACGTACGCGCCGGAGAAGCTCTCGATGGAGCGCACCGACTCGCTCTTCACCCCCGAGGATCGAATCGGCGCGCTCGAGATGCAGACGCTCAGCGTCCTCGACAGCCGCGCGGTGCTCCAGCACGCCGCGAAGCTCGGCGACGCCGGCGGGCTTCCGCTCGACGTCGATCTCGGCTGAGGCCGGCTCACTTCGGCCGGCCTCCACACCGCGTCCACAGCGCGCGATCGCTCGTCCGCTGCCGCCGCTCGTCCTCCGCCTCCTCCGCGAGGAGGCGCCGGTCCTCGCGCGCCGTCCTCGCCTCCTCGCGCAGCGCTCTCGCGTACCCCTCGGGAGCGAGCTCGCGGAGGATCGCGTGGTACTCGAGCCGGTGACTCGAGGTGAGGTGCTCGAGCCACATCGCCTCGACGAACGATCCCGGCGCTCCGCGAGCGACGAGCGTCTCGAGGCGGAGCAGCTCGTGGACGTATCGGCGATTCTTCGTCGTGAACGGCAACGACGCGATCCTCCGACGCACGAAGGTCGTCCGCGGTTCTTTCATCATTTCCTCATCGTCCGGCCTTACCACCGAGCCCGCCTCGCGGCGGGAGTTGGTCGAGGGTCGACGGCCCGGTGCCTCGCCTCGTCTGGATGCCGTATGGAGCGTGACGCAGCGCCCGCTCGCGCGCAAGGTGCACGACCGCCTCAGCGGCTGCCCGCGACGCGAGACGTCGCGTCTACGAGTCGTCGCCCGGCGGCTCCGGCGGAGGATCCGCCGGAGGCTCGGCGGGCGGTTCGGGCGGCGGGAGCTCGACGGCCGCCGGCGTCATCGCCGCGATCCAGACCTCGACCGCGCTCTTGCCGGCGTCGTCGACGAGCTTCGTGGCGATCGGCGGCATCTGCTCGCCGCCGCGCTGCGCGAGCAGCCGCAAGAGCAGGCTCGACGACGCGTCGCCCGCCACGATGCGCGTCTCGCCCGACCACTTCGGCGACTTCACCGCGACGCCCACGGTCGAGGTCACGATGTCCCACGTCGCCGGCGGCTTCGTCGCGATCTCTTCGAAGCCGATCTTGAGGCGGAGGCCGGTGCCGTACGCGGTGCCGAGCGTCGTGCCGGTGTGACAGCTCGTCCCGCAGTTGACGTGGAGCCACGCGAGCGCGGGCGCGCGCTTCGTTCCGTCGTCGGCGATCGCGACGCTCGTCGTCGCCGGCGGCGCGGAGAGGCGGCCTTCGGCGGCGAGCGCGGCGAGCGTGAGGCCGCTCGCGCCGGGCTGGCCGAGCGAGATCGCTTCGAAGCCGAGGAGCTTGTCCTTCTTGCCCTTGTGACAGTCGCTGCACTCGCTGCTCTTCGGCACGTGGTACTTCACGCCGCCGACGTCGACGTCGACGCCGTCGCTCTTCGTGGCGCTCGACCCGTCGGGTGACCACACGTACGCCGCGTGGACCCACCGGTCGTCGCGCACCTTGTGGAAGAAGCGCGTCTCGACGAGCGTGCCGGAGACGCGGAACTCCTTCCACACCTTCGTGCCGACCGGGAAGCGCCACTCATCCATCGACGTCGTGTCGATCGGCGCGCCGTCGGGCAGATCGATGAAGCGCTGCTTGTCTGCGCCGTCGCTCCAGAACGCGACCGCGGGCGCGAAGGGGCGCGCGCGCGGCGAGAGCGTCTTGCTCGCGAAGTCGGCGTAGAGGCCCGTGCACCGGAGATCGGACGGCGCGCCGTCGCTCGGCTCGCACCCCGCGACGACGTCGCTCTCCGCCGGCGCGACCGCCTCCTCGGACCGATCGCACGCGAAGACCAAGGCGCCCGCGATCGCGAGCAGCCCCGCGCGCTTCATTGCGACTCCGATCCACCTCGGCCGCCGTCGCGGCCGCCCTTTCCACCGCCACCGCCGCCGCCACCGCCGCCACCGCCGCCGCCGCCTCGGCCGCCCCAGTCGACGGTGCCTTGCGACTTCGGCTCGAGCGATCGCAGGTAGACGACGAGGCCCTTCACGGCGAACTCGTCCATCTCCCACTGGTGGATCCGCTGCCAGCGTTCGAGCTTCATGATGCGCTGCCCGACGCCCGAAGGCTTCTGGCCCTTGGTGAAGATCGCGACGAGCTCGTCGTCGCTGAAGCCGGCGGTCTGCATCGGCGTGTGCTCGACGTCGCCCTCGCTGCCGGCGTGGCCGTGGCAGTTGGTGCACGCGGCCTGCTTGCGCGCCGGATCGTTCGCGCCGGCCTCCCAGCCGCCGCCGCCGTCGCGCCCGCCTCCACGCTTGAGGACGACGCCGTTGTTGTAGCGCTCGTCGCCCGCCTTCCACTCGCCGTCCTTCGCCGCGGTGATCGTCAGCTCGGCGCGCCCCTCGAGGTTGCCGCTCTTGGCGATGATGGTGACGGTGCCGGGCTTGCGCGTCGTGATCATGACGCTGCCGTCGGCCTGCGTCTCGAGATCGACCATCGACGTATCGGAGGCGCTCCAGCGGACCTTCTTCACGCCCTCGACGACGGCGGGGACCTTGTACTCGCGCTCGCCGTCATGTGCAGAGTACATGCGAGGGAAGAGGATCTCGAGCTCGCCGCCCTCGACGTTGCTCTCGCTCACCCCTGGTCCCTCGCCTCCGCACGCCCAGACGGTGAGAGCGAGGCCGCACATCACGAGAGAGCCCAGACGCCAGATGGTCTTCATGCGCGAAAGCGATTGCAACGTAGGTGCCGCACGCCAACGCGCGCATTCGTCGAGGAAAACGCGCCAGCGCGGGGGTGATCACGACCCGACCTTCATCCTCCGACATCCCCTCATGATCCTCGTTCACGGCGATCGTTTCGATCACCGTTCGCGCGCGCTTCAGTGCCAGATGCCCGCGCCGAGGCTCCAACCGAAGTACTGGCGCGAGGCGTCGATCGCGCCGCTGATCCGGAACGACGTGTCGTCTGCGAAGAGGCCGAAGACGCTCCACTCGAGGACGCGAACCTCGAAGCCCGCGGTGCCGTGGAGCCGTGAGCGCGGGTCGCGGCTGCGCATGATCGAGGTCCTCTCGGGGCCGGGCACGACCTCGGCGAACTGGAGATCGCGGAAGCGCGTCGGCTCGAGGTACGAGCCCGCGCGGAGCTGGAGCCGGTTGGGGATCACCTCCGCCTCCGCGCCGGCGCGCAACGTCAAGGTCCCGGTCTTGCCCGAGCGATCCACGTACTGCGTGAGCATCGACTCGATGCCGACGGCGCCCTCGGTCGGTCCCGTCACGAGCGCGGAGAACGAGACGAGGAGCTTGCGACGCGCGAGGCCGGCGTAGCGGCTCTTGAGCAGCCGGCGCGCGGCCTTGTAGGCGGGCTCGAGGCGCGGAGGCTCGTGGCGATCGCCGGGCTGCATGCGTCGCTCGTCTTCGACCTCTTCTCCGTGCATCGCGTCCTCGTCGACGAAGGGCACGTTGAGCGGACGCTTGCCGATCTGCGCCGCGATGCCCCACTCGAGCTCCCACGGGAGCGCGCCGCCGCGCGGAAGATAGAACGCGTTCGGCGGGACGCCGATGACCCGGTCGGCGCCGTCGTCGTCGACGTTGGGCGCCACCTCGAGCGACGCGAGGATCGGCGAGCGGATCGTCCCGCCGACGCGAATGGGAAGACCATGCGGCGTCCAGAGCACGCTGCCCTGGGCGCCGGCGCCGTACGTCCCGAAGAGCAGCCGCTCGAAGACCGACGTGTCGACGGCCGTGAAGATGGCGCCGCGAAGCCCGCCGCCGACGTGGAGCTGCTGATCGAGGAAGCCGTACGAGAGCACGGCGTCGACCTTGAAGATGCGGGTCGTGAAGCTCTGGATCGAGGAGGCCGTCTGCTCGCCGCCGCCGAGCGCGCCGAGGCTGTAGTTCTGGAGCGAGACCGCGGTGCCGAAGCCCCAGCGGCCCAGCTGGATCATGCCGCCGACGGTCGCGAAGATGAAGTTGTCGTAGTCGAAGCCGACGCGCCCGTTGTTGTCGAAGTCCGTGTTCCGCACCGACGAAGGAAACGTGACGCCTGCGGTGAGGTCGTAGTCGAAGTGCGTCGTCGAGTAGGGCTGCCGCTGCGAAGCCGCGCCGGCGTTGAACGGGATCCCTTCGGCGCCTTCGGCGATCGCGCTGTACGAGCCGCCCATCGCGGTCACGCGCGACGACGCGAGCGTGGGACCTTGGAACAGATCGATCGTGTAGTCGCTCGTCCCGATCCGTTCACCGGGGCCCCCGAGCGGCCCGTCGGCGCGAGCGGGCGCGCAGAACGAGGCGGCGCAGAAAAGCGAAAGGCCCGCGACGAACGCGCGGGCCTTTCTCGCAGTCGTGGCGCCCGGCACGGGCGCAGTCTAATTCAGCGAGGGGGCTTCTGACCGCCGAAGAGTCGCACGCCGATCGCGACGACGATCATCGGGACGAGGATCGCGGCGGCGATCGCCCACGGGCCCGCGGGGTAGAACTTGTAGGGAGGCACCGCCGCGTACGAGGCGAACACGAGGAGCGGCGAGAGGAGCGCCGTGCCCCAACCGCGCTTGCCGGCGGGCAGCGTGCGGACCTTCACGCCGAGGAGCGCGAGATCGACGAAGACCAGCAGCCCGCAGAAGACGAACGCCCAGACGCTCCCGACGAGCATGCCGACGACCCAGCCGAGCGCCTTGCCGAAGAGCCCGTGGTCGATGCCGAGGAACGCGATCGCGGTGACCGCGGTGTACACCGAGATCCACGGCGCGATCAGCGTGGGCGTGAGCCACCCGGCAACCGTCGGCCTAACGTAACGCTGCGCCATCTCGACTCTCCCGGGTACGCGCCTTCGGGGCGCTCTGTCTTATACGGAGTAACGCCGAGAAGGACGTACTGCACCCGTATTTTGTTTCAATCCTGCGGCGGCCGACCGCGGCACACCCTTTGCCGACCAAGCTCTGCCGGAGAGTTAGCGGGTGACTTCGAGATCGCCGCCGCAAGGGACGTCGACCTTCCGGAGGCGGCCGGCGCTGCCGACGCGGACGTCGCGCTTGCCGCAGCGGACCGTGAGGGGCGCGCCCCCGGAGCCGACGACGCGGCCGTCGACGAAGATGCGGTGGCCCGACGCGGACGGCGGCGTGAGGAGGCGGCCGGTGGACGGAGCGGGAGCGAGAGAGGGAGCGGGAGCGGGAGCGGGAGCGAGAGAGGGAGCGGGCGCGGGGGCGAGAGACGGAGCGGGAGCGGGAGCGGGAGCGGGAGCGAGGGACGGCGAAGACGACGGAGCGGCGAGGTCGGTCGTGGAGCGGAGGGCGAGGCTCGGCGCGCGATCGCGGAGGCCGAGGAGGCCGCCGATGACGCCGCCGGCGAGGACCGCGGCGGCGGCGCACGCGAAGATGAGCGTCGAGCGGCGGCGCGGACGGGCGGGAGCGTAGACGGGATTGGGCAGCGCCGTCGTCATCGCGTTCGGCGTCTCGACGATGAGCGCCGAGCTCGTGCGCGACGCGAAGCTCCCTCGCGACGGCGGCGGAGGCGGCGCGAGCACGGAAGCGCCGGGCCCGCCGATGATGCGCGGCGCGGGGAGCGGCGTGTGACGCGAGTAGTCGGCCGGCGGATACGCGCTCGGCGGACGCATCGGCGCCGTCGCCTCGGGCGTGGGCGTCGCCCGCGGAACGACCATGCTCGTGGGCGGCGAGCGAGGGGTGACCGCCTGCTGCGAGAACGACGAGGTGTCGGGATCCGTCTCGAGCGAGGGCGCGCTCTCGTCGAAGAGCGACGGCGCCGCCGGCAGCGTCGCGCGTTGCCCCGCCTCCGGAGCGCGGCGAAGTTTCGCGATCACCTCGACGAGCCGTTCGCGCGCGGCTTCGACGTCGATCACGCTCCGCATCACCGCGGCCATCTCCTCGGCCCTCACGCTCCGCCGATCGGGATCCGGCGTCATGCCGCGATCGAGCGCGTCGGCGACGTGGATCGGGATCCCGGAACGAAGCGCCGCGAGCGGAACGAGCGCGGGCGCGGCCATCGCGGAGAGCAGATCGAGCTCGCTCCGCGATCCGCGCGCGAAGACCGGCTCGCGCAAGTAGAGCTCGCGCAAGACGAGGCACGCCGCGTACACGTCGGTGCGCACGCTCACGGGCTCGCCGCGAACTTGCTCGGGCGCGAGGTAGCCGACGGTGCCCTTCACGACGCCCGGCTTCGTGTCGCCCGCGACGCCGGCGAGGCGCGCCACGTCGAAGTCGCCGAGCTTCACGTAGCCGTCCCACGGAACGAGCACGTTGCCCGGCGAGACGTCGCGATGGACGACGGGCGCGAGCTCGCGCGTCATCGGATCGCGCGCCGCGTGCGCCGCCGCGAGCGCGAGGAAGATCCGGTAGCCGACGTACGCGATGCACGTGTCGTCGAGATCCGCGCCGTGCGCGCGGAGCCCGCTCACGACGCGCGCGAGCGAGAGGCCGTCGACGTGCTCGAGCACCAACGTGAGCTGCCCCGCCTCCTCGACGAAGTCGAACAGGCGCACGATCGCCGGGTGCGCGAGGCGCGCGTACGCGAGCGCCTCACGCGCGAGGCTCGCGCTCCCCTCTTCTTCGTTCGGTCCGCGCACGCCGGGCAACAACCGCTTCAAGACCACCGTGCGCTCGAACGATCGCGGCCCGCGCGCGACGGCGAGCACGACCTCCTTCGTCGCGCTCACGCCGAGGCGCTTCACGAACGCATAGCCGGCGAGCTTTCCATGGGCGCCGAGCCGAGGGACCGGCGGCGGAGGAGGAAAAGCGAGGGGCGTTTGCATCGGACGCGGGTCCGCGTTGCGGCGTGCATGCAGCAACAACCACAGCTTCGTGGGCGCTACAAGCGTCGAAAACGGATCCGCGCGCCGGCGCCGCTACTGCAGGTTGAACGTGCCGCGCTTGACGAAGCGGCCGTCGCCCTTCTTTCCGATGTAAGTGCCGTTCTCGACGATCACCCTGCCGCGCGAGAGGACGTGCGTCGGCGCGCCGACCACCTCGCGGCCTTCGTACGGCGTGTAGTCGCACCGCATGTGGAGCGTCTTGTCGGAGAGGACGTGGCGCTTCTCGCCGTCCCACACGACCAGATCGGCGTCGGCGCCGACGGCGATCGTGCCCTTGCGCGGATAGAGGCCGAAGATCTTCGCAGGCGCGGTCGCCGTGATCTCGACGAAGCGGTTCATGCTGATGCGCCCCTTGCGGACGCCGCCGTCCCAGAGGAGGTAGAGGCGCGTCTCGACGCCGGGCATGCCGTTCGGGATCTTGGCGAAGTTGTCCTTGCCGAGCTCCTTCTGGCCCTTCTGGCAGAACGGGCAGTGATCGGTCGACACGACCTGGAGATCGTGCGTCCGGAGCCCGCGCCAGAGGTCCTCCTGCATGTGCGAAGGACGGAGCGGCGGCGTGCACACGTACTTGGCGCCCTCGAAGTCGGGGCGCGCGAGATCGTCTTGCGACAAGAAGAGGTACTGCGGACACGTCTCCGCGTACGTCGGCAGACCGCGGTCGCGCGCCTCGACGACCTGCTTGAGCGCGCGCTCGGCCGAGAGGTGCACCATGTACACCGGCGCGCCCGCCATCTCGGCGAGGCAGATCGCGCGATGCGTGCCCTCGGCCTCGGCGATCTGCGG
>JAHBWD010000085.1 GCA_019637175.1 Labilithrix sp.
TGGCCAAACGGTTCCGGCATGAAGGAATTGCGTTGGCGTTTCCAATATCTCCTCTCGAAGGTGGAGGTCGAACGGGTCGCCATGCGACTCCTTCCCTTTCGCCGAAGCAGGGCTAGGAGGAAAGGAACCATGGCAAATCCTTGAGCGTCGGACGATCGCCGCATGCCGGATAGGGGTATCAAGGCAATCGCGCCGAACAGAAGGATGGCGGTCGTCAATCCCTTGTAGTCGTTGGGGGACATCACCATCAGGAGGAAGAGACATCCCACCAATCCCCAGCCGATGATGAGCACGCTTGCCATCAGGTTGGCAACGAAGTTGCGTCCTTTGTACTTCGCCAAGGTTCCCTCCCGCCGAGCAAGAGTGGATGGACTGGACTATCCCTCGCAAGGGCCGATCGTGGCGCGCGAATCGAGGCATCGCCCGGTGGTTTTCAAGACCACTCTCCGCCGTCACGAGCCATGTAAAAGTATACCTCAACATGATACATCCGTCACGGCCAAAGGCTCCAGGAGAGCTCGAGAACGTTCGTGGCGGAGATTCCCGCGGACTCGGTCCCTCGACGGGTGTCATGGCTGCGTCCTCGCGTTACAATGCTGCCAGGCTTTACGAGCTTAGAAGCAGGGCGCGCCCATTGAGTGTCGGTCGCGCCGATTTTCCGCGCGCAAGGCATCGGGCAAGCGCGATGTTCGGCGGTGAGCGATCGGGAACCATCGTGGTTGGTTTGGGAGAACATTTCGTGCCACAGTCCACGACTCCAACGACTGCCTCGGCAATACTGCAGCGCGTTCGCGACGAGTTGGCAAAGACGCTCGTTGGGCAGGACCGATTCATTGACCGGATGATGCTGGCCCTGCTCGCCGGCGGACATCTGCTGATCGAAGGGGTCCCCGGATTGGCGAAGACGCTTGCCGCCGAGTCCCTCGCGCGGGTGGTGGGTGCGAAATACGGACGGGTTCAGTTCACGCCCGATCTGCTCCCCGCCGACATCACGGGCACGTACGTGCTCTCGCCGCGCGACGGAACCTTCAGCCTCCGCGCGGGGCCGATCTTCGCGAACGTCGTGCTCGCCGACGAGATCAACCGCGCGCCGGCCAAGACGCAGTCGGCGCTCCTCGAGGCGATGCAGGAGCGACAGGTCACGATCGAAGGCGATCGCTTCGAGCTGCCGCCGCCGTTCCTCGTCCTCGCGACGCAGAACCCGATCGATCTCGAGGGGACGTATCCCCTGCCCGAGGCGCAGATCGACCGCTTCCTCGTGCGCGTCGTGATGGGCTATCCGAACGCTCGCGAAGAGTCGGCGATGCTCCGCACGCACGGCGTCGAGCCGCCCGCGATCCGCGCCGTGCTCAGCGCGCAAGACGTGGTCGCGATCCAGGCGATCTGCGGGCGCGTGCACGTCGACGACGATCTCCACGACTACGCCGTCTCGCTCACCACGTACACGCGCGCGCATCCGAAGGTCGCGCTCGGCGCGAGCCCGCGCGCGACGCTCGGCCTCGTGCAGGCGGGCAAGGCGCACGCCGTGCTCGCGGGGCGCGCGTATCTCGTGCCCGAAGACATTCGCGCGGTCGCCGTCGCGGTGCTCGCGCACCGCCTCGTGCTCATCGCCGACGTGGAGGGCGACAGCCGCGTGCGCGAGCAGATCATCGAAGAAGCGCTCTCCAAGGTCGGCTACCGCCGCGGCTTCCGCGCCGTGTAGCGGGGCGCCGTGCAGCTTCACCCGACGCGCGCCACGTTCCAGGTCGCCCTCGCAGGTGCGGCGATGGTCGCCGTCGGCGTCGCGGCGAAGGTCAGCGCGGCGGTTGCGTTCGGCGGCGCGATGCTGCTCGCGGTCACGCTCGGGCGCGCGCTCGCGCTCTCCACGGTCACGCGCATCCGCGCCTCGGGCTTCGAGATGGTGTGGGGCACGACGAGGCGCGTCACCAAGGCGACGCGCGGCGAGGAGATCGTCCTCGAGGCCGAGCTGCGCAACCGCGGCTTCGACGACGCGCGCGGCGTGAACCTCCGGCCCGTCGCGTCGAGCATGCTCGACGTGAGCATCCATCCCTCGACGTTGGATCTGCCCGCGGCGTCGAAGGTGCGCTTCGAGATCCACGTGCGACCGAAGCGCGTCGGGCGCTGGGGCGTGCACGGCATCGCGCTCGAGGTTCGCGGCACGCCGCTCGGGGGCGAAGGCCTCTACGAAGTGCCGCTCATGTTCGCGAACCCTCACGGCGTCGAGGTGATGCCGAAGCCGCTCTTCGCGATGCTGCAGACCGCGCGCGGCGGGCGCGCCCGACGCGTCGCCGAGGCGGGCCGGCCGGCGCCGCTCGCGGGCGAAGGCGAGCACTTGAAAGAGCTCCGCGAGCACGTGCCGGGCGATCCGTTCAAGCGCATCGCGTGGAAGGCGAGCGCGCGGCGAGGCCAGCTCCTCGTCCGCGAGATGGAGCGCGAAGAGCGCGACGTGGCGTGGCTGCTGATCGACGCGTCCGTGGAGCTCTGGGCGGGCGAGCTCGGAACGGCGCCGCTCGACGCGGCCGTCGACGAGCTGGGAGGCGTCGCCGCGCGCCACCTCGCGAAGGGCGACCGCGTCGGCATCGTCGTCTTCGCCTCGCGCATTCGCACGTGGCTCGCGCCCGGCGCCGGACCGACGCAGGCCTCGAAGATCGTCGCCGCGCTCGCGAGCGCCGCGAGCATGGTCGACTCCGATCGATGCGAGCTCGACGAGGCCGAGCTCGCGCAGCGCGTGGCCGAGCACCTCCGGCCGCTCGATCCGCGAGGCCTCGCCGACGTGCCCCGCGGCAATTTCGACGCGCTCTCGCAGCGCGCCGAGGCGATGCGCGTTCGCGCGCCGTTCGCGCCGCGGCTCCCGCACTCGGCCTCGCCGCGCGAGCAGCGCTTCCGTCACTATCTCGCGTCGTTCGGCGTCGAGGTCGCGCCTCGCGTCGACGGCGAGCGCGAGAAGGCAGACGTGCAGTGCTCCGCGATCCTCGAGAAGATCGCGCGAGAGAAGAAGAAGCGGCCGAGCATCGTCCACGTGTGGGCGCCGCCGCCGCCGCCGGAGAGCAAGGTCGAGGCGGCCGTGCGCAAGCTCCGCGCGCGCCACGTGGAGATCCGCTGGACGATGCCGTCGTTCGAGCCGAGCCTCGCGGCGCCGTCGCACGCCGGTCCCGCGTCGGTCGAAGACGTCGTGCGCGAGGCGGTTCGCATCCGCGTGCGCGCGTCGCAGTCGCGCGCCGAGCGGGCGATGCGATCGCTCGGCGTGCGCGCGCGCCCGGTGCAGGCGGCCCGACACGGCGTCGACGCTGCGCTCCCCGCGCCGCCGCTCCCCGTCCTTCCGCCGCTGGAAGCGCCCCCGCCGGAGGCGCCGCCGATCGCCGGCCAGGCGATCATGCCGAACGTCACGCTGCCGATGGCGAACACGCCGGCGAAGGCCGAGCCTGCGGGCCCACGCCCAGCCGCAGACGACCGGGCCCCGTCGCCGGCGGGCGCGCGCACCGAGCCCGGAGGCCACGACCTCCGCGACACCGCGGTCGATCCACCGCGTACGGATCGGCGATGAGCGACGCTCGCGCGGCGCTCCGGCGCGCCGGCCTCGCGCCGAAGAAGAGCTTCGGCCAGAACTTCCTCGTGTCGCCGAGCACCGTCGAGGCGATCGCGGCGGCGTGCGTCCCCGACGCCGAGGTCGGGCGCGCGCGCGTCGTCGAGCTCGGCGCGGGAACGGGCGCCCTCACGCGCGCGCTCGCGGCGCGCGCGGCGTCGGTGGTCGCCGTCGAGCGCGATCGCGATCTCGTCCCCGTGCTCCGCGAGGAGCTCGCCGATCTCCCCGAGGGACGCGTCACGGTCGTCGAAGGCGACGCACAGACCGCCGATCCGCGCGCTCTCCTCGGCGCGACGACGCCCGAGGGAACGCGCGTGCTGTGTGGAAATCTCCCGTATCAGATCACGGGGAGGCTCCTGCAGAGCGCAGTGACGCACGCGGGCGATCTCGATCGCGTCGTGTTCATGGTGCAGCTCGAGGTCGCCGAGCGCCTCGCCGCCGAGCCTGGCTCGAAGGCGTACGGCGCGCTCACGGTCTTCGTACGCGCAGCCTTTCGCGCGAAGAAGCTCTTCAACGTGTCGCCGGGATCGTTCCATCCTCCGCCCGACGTCACGAGCGCCGTCATCTTGCTCGAGCCCGAGCGACCGCCACGCGCCGAGGAGACCGAGACGTTTCGCGCCCTCGTGAAGGGCGCGTTCGGCGCGCGCCGCAAGACGCTCAGGAACGCGTGGTCGAAGGTCGCCGCCCCCGACGCGATCGCGCGCGCCGCGGAGTCCACCGGCATCTCGCTCGGGGCCCGGGGAGAGACGCTCTCGGTCGAGCAGTTCGCCGCCATGGCCGACGCGCTCGGGGATTGACGACGGAGCGTGCGCGCACTGACACACGCAGGAGAAAGCCCGCGCATCTCCGAGGCACGAGGCTTGCGAATGAGTCTCGGCATGCGTCCCCTCGGTCTCCTCTTCCTCGGCTTCCTCGGCGCGTGGATCGGATGCAGCGGCGCGGGCCCCGATCTCGTCGCGCCGAGCGAGCCCGCTCCCGCGCGGCCGCGCGATCCGAACGTGGTCACCACCGCCGAGGGTGACGTGCGCGGCAGCGTCGACGGCGAGACGCGCGTGTTCAAGGCGATTCCCTTCGCCGCGCCGCCCGTCGGCGAGCTCCGTTGGCGGCCGCCCGCGCCGGTCACGCCGTGGCAGGGCGTGCGCGACGGCGGCTCCTTCTCCTCGGCGTGCACGCAGCTCGATCCGAGAGGCGTTCGCACGATCGGGAGCGAAGATTGCCTCTACCTCAACGTCTGGGCGCCGCGCGCCGCGACGAGCGAGCCCCTCCCGGTCCTCTTCTGGATGCACGGCGGCGACAACGTCATCGGCTCCGCGACCGAGCCCTCCTACGACGCACGCCAGCTCGCCGAGGGCGCCCGCGCCGTCGTGATCACGATCAACTACCGGCTCGGCGCGTTCGGCTTCCTCGCGCATCCCGCGTTCGCGCGAGAGAACGAACACGGCTCGACGGGCAACTACGCCGTCCTCGACGCGATCGCCGCGCTCCAGTGGGTGCAGCGCAACGTGGCCGCCTTCGGCGGCGATCCCGCGCGCGTCCTCGTGTTCGGCCAATCTGCGGGGGCGAGCAACACCTGCGCGCTCGTGGGCTCACCGCTCGCGAAGGGCCTCTTCTCGCGCGCGATGATGCTGAGCCTCGCCTGCCACATCCTCGCGCCGGGCGTGGTCGCGAGCACGAACGCGTCGGTCGAGCGGCACCTCGGGTGCGAGGGCGCCGCCGACGTGGCCGCTTGCCTCCGGAGCCAATCGGCCCGCGACGTGGCGCGACTCCCCGGCGCGTCTCTCGTCGCGAGCGAGGTGCCGGCCGACTACTACGAGACGATCGACGGCTGGGTGCTGCCCGATCACCCCGAGACGACGATGTCCCGTGGCAAGCACAACGAGGTGCCGATGATCCTCGGCACGACGCGCGACGAGTACCAATCGGTCATCGATCTCATGCTCGCCAAGCCCGTCGAAACCGAGGCCGAGCTGCGCGAGATCGTCACCCGATGGTTCGGCGCGCGCGCCGCGAACGCGCTCCTTCCGCTCTACCCCTTCGCGAGCTACGCGAGCGGGCGCGACGCGCTCGTCGCGATCGTGAGCGACCACGCGATGCACTGCCCCACGCGGCGCGCCGCCCGCGCCGCGGTGCGCGGGCAGCGCGCGCCCGTCTTCCGCTACTTGTTCTCCCAGGTCCCGACCGCGGGCGCGGGCGCCGCCTACGGCGCCGCGCACGGCCTCGATGTCGACTACGTCTTTCGGACCTTCCGCAGCGTCACGCCGACGCCGGAGGATCTCGCCTTCGCCGAGGCGCTCGTCGCGACGATCGGGCGCTTCGCCGCCACGGGCGATCCCGGCGACGCGCGCTGGCCGCGCTACGACCTCGCGACCGATCCCTACGTCGTCCTGCGCTCGTCGCCCGAGATCGCGCACGGGCTCCGCGCGAAGGCGTGCGATCTGTGGGACGAGATCGCCCCCGACTCGTGAGTATGCTCAGTGCTCGTACGGAGCGCCGAGCTCCTTGAGCGCGCGGAGTGCGTCGCGGCGATCGGGATCGCTCGGCGTCGTGAGCTCCATGTACAGGTTGTAGAACTCGATCGCCTGCTGCTTCTGCCCGGTCTTGCGGCCGGCCTCGCCGGCCTCGAACGCGGCCTTGCCGACCCAGCCCGGTCGCGGCTGCGCCGCCTTGCCTTGCTCGACGGCGAACGAGAGGTGACGCCAGGCCTCGCCCGCGTTGCCCTTGTCGAGGAGGATGCGGCCGTACCTGTAGCGCCACATCGGGACCTTGTCGTCGCCGGCGATCGCCTTCGACCACTCGCTCATCGCCGTCGCGACGTCGTTCTTCTGCTCGAGGCACTCGGCGAGCGTCGCGTGCGCCTCGTAGCGGCTCGGCTTGAGCTCCAGCGCGCGCCTGAGATCTTTCATCGCGTCGTTCACGGCGCCCTCGCGGAGCGAGACGATCCCGCGCTGCCAGTAGCCGTCGGCGAGGTTGCGATCGAGCGTGAGCGCCTTGTCGACGTGCGTGCGCGCGACGCCGAGCTGCGCGGGGTTCGCCTCGTTGGCGGCCCACGCCACGTAGAGGTGGTACTCCGCGCGGTTCGGATCGAGCTCGACGGCCCGCTTGAGGTAGCGCATCGCGGACGCCGCCTCGAGGCCGCCTTGCTTCAAGTACGCGCGCCCGGTGTAGTGGCTCGCTTCGGCGCTGTTCGGCCGCTGGCTCCGCACCTTGTCGAGGAGCGGCAGCGCCTGATCGACCTTGCCGACCGAGACGTACGCCGCGGCGACGCGGAGCATGAGGTCGACGTCTTTCGGGGCCTTCTCGTATGCGCTCTGGAACTGCTCGAGGGCCTTCTGCACGTCGCCCGACTTCTCGAAGAGGAGCCCGCGCTCGAGCGCGATGCCCGGGTACTCCTTGTCGACGGCGGCGACGTTGTCGAAGACCTTCGCCGCCTGCTCGAGGCGGTTCATGTTGCGGTAGGTCTGGCCGAGGCGGAACTGCGTCCCGAGATCGTTCGGGTTCTTCTGGAGCGCCGACTCGTAGTGCCCGATCGCTTCGTCGTAGTGCCCCTGCGCCGCGGCGACCTCGCCGAAGGCGCGCTGGAGCGCCGCGGTGTCGGGCAGCTTCGCGCGCGCCTGATCGAGCTTCGCCTGGGCCTCCGACGTCTTGCCTTGGGAGGCGAGGAACGACGCGTACGCGGCGTAGGCCTGGATCGCGTCCGCGTTCTGCGGATCGGCGAGATCGACCGCGTCGCTGTACAGCTTCTCCGCAACCTGGCGGTTGCCGAGCGCCTGCTCCGCCTTCGCGAGCCAGAGCGCGATGAGCATCTCCTTGGGCGCCCGCGCGCGCGCGGCGGTGAGCTGCGCCTTCGCGTCGGCGAGGCGCTCGAGCGCGATCTTCGTCTTCGCCGCGCCGACCATCGGAGGAATGCCGAGCGGATCCTTCTGCACCGCCTCTTCGAAGCGCGTGAGCGCCTCGGTGTAACGGCTGTCGGCGTAGAGGACCTCGCCCTGACCGACGAGCGCGGTCACGTTGCGCGGATCGATCTTGACCGCCTCGTCGAAGGCCGTCCGCGCCTCACCCGCGCGATCGCGCGCGAGCATGATCCAGCCCTTCGCGGCGTAGGCCGTCGAAATCTCGTTCGGTCCTTCCGTCTTGCGCGCCGTCTCGTCGAGGACGGCGTTGAGCTCCTTCATCGCCACAGCGTCGTCGCGCTGGAGCTCGAAGCTGACGAGCGCGCGGAGCGTGCGACCACCCGCGTGCGTCGGCGAGGCCGCGAGCGTCGCGTCGATCGACTGCTTGGCCTTCGCGAGGTTCTTCATCATGTAGTGCGTGCGCGCGAGCCCGAAGTGCGAGCGCGCGCTCGGCGCGAGCTTGACCGCCTCGGAGAACGCGGTGAGCGCCGTCGCGGTGTCGCGCTCGGCCAGCGCGATCTCCCCGCGGAGGATCGCGAGATCGAGCTGGATGCCGTCTTTCGGCTCCTTTGCCACGGCGATCGCGAGCTGCGTCTTCGCCTTCGCGTAGTCGCCCGCCGCCGCCTCCTGCGCCGCCAGCGCGGCTTTCACGTACGGGGCGTCGGTGCCTTCGGGGATGTCGATCAAGAACGTCTTCGCCCGCGCGACGCGCGCCGGGTCGGCGCCGAAGCGAACCTGGTTGGCGTACTCGACGTACGCCGCGTACGCCGAGAGCGGACGGGATCGTGACGACTTCTTGCGCAGATCCGCGAGCTCGTCGGCCGCCTGCTGGCTCGACGCGTAGGTGTCGAGCGCGAGCTTCGTGCGCGCGGCGTCCGCGCCCACCTGCGCCTTCTTCGCGTAGTCGCCGGAGTTGAGCTTGTCGCTGAAGTAGATGTAGCCGAAAGCGCCGTAGGGCGTGAACTGGA
Source organism: Labilithrix sp. (assembly GCA_019637175.1). GTDB lineage: Bacteria > Myxococcota_A > Polyangia > Polyangiales > Polyangiaceae > Labilithrix. Next base: position 8,442 of record JAHBWD010000085.1, read on the forward strand.
GCGCGGCGCCGCCGACCACGAGGAACGCGACGAGCGCGCCGATGATCTTCGGCATCTTCGACGAAGGTCGATCCGCGACGTACGGGCGCTCGCGCGTTCCGACGGCGGGCCCGGTCGCGCCCGCGCCCGCGTCGAGCGACGCTTCCTGGAAGGCGAACGTGCCGGCGCTCGTCGCCGGAGGGGGCCCCATCACCGGGGCGTTCGAGTCGCCTCCGAGATCGACCTCGCCGAACGCCATTCCGCCCGGCGCGGCAGCGCCCGGCACCGAGCGCGGAGGCGGAGCGCCCGCCGGATCGGCGGGTAGATCGAGCTCGCCGAAGCTCATTCCACCGCCGCCCATGGGCGGGCTCGACGCGGGGCCCGCCGCGGGAGGCGGCGCGCCGCCGAGCCCGGCGACGAGCGGGAGATCGAGCTCGCCGAAGGCCATCGGAGGCGGACCTCCACGATTCGGCAGGAGGCGCTCGTCGCCGACCGGCATCGGCATGTGCGCGTTCGCGCCCATCGCGTTCGGCAGATCGTTCTGCGTCGAAGGCAGATCGATCTCGCCGAAGCCTCCGCCTCGCGGCATCGGCAGGTTGCCCGCGGCCACCGGCAGGTTCTGGTTGCCCGAAGGCATCGGTAGATTTCCGCCGACGAGCGGAAGATCGTTCTGCAACATCGGCAAGTCGCCGAAGCCGCCCTTCGCCGCCGGCAGATCGCCGAAGCCCTTCGCTTGCGGAAGATCGAGGGAGCCGAAGCCGCCCTTCGCGCTCGGCAGATCCGCGCCGCCCTTCGGGCTCGGCAGATCGCCGAAGCCGCCCATCTTGGGCGCGGGCAGATCGACGCTGCCGAAGCCGCCCGAAGAGGGCGGTGCGGCCCCCGGCAGATCGACCTCGAAGCTGAACGGCGGCGGCGCCTTCGCCGCCGGAGGACGGTGCACGGGCGCGGGCAGACCCGCGTCGCTCGCGAGCGCGGGAAGATCGAGATCGTCGAGGCCCGGCAGCGCAGCAGGAGGAGGAGGCGCGGGCTTGGCCGCGGCGATCGGCGCGGACCTCGGCGGCGGCGCGCCCCTGGGAGCGGCGGGCTTGACCGCCGGCAGCGCCATGTCTTCGGGCGGGGCGGCGGGCTTCGGCGCCGGCACGGGCGGCTTCGCGCCGGCGATCGGCCCGACGCCGACGCCGACCATCGTCTGCTTCATCTTCGGCTGCTGAGACGACGGCGCACCCGGTGAAGCAGACGCTGCGCCCTTCGACGGATCGGTGACGAGGAACGTGTGTCCGCACTTCGGGCATCGCATCTTGAGCCCGGTCGGCGGAACGCGCCGTTCATCGACCTGATAAGGCGCTTTGCATGACTCGCACTCGACCTTCAGCATCGCCTGAAGAGGGTATCACAACGACTCCAGGCGCCCGGCCTCTTCAGCCGTGAACGGGACGCTGCCAGACCTCGCCGGTCAGGCGCGTCCCGAGTACGGTGATGGGCCTGTCGCGAAGCTCACCTCCGGCCACCTTCGGCAGGCCCCCCGCGCCCGGCAGCGCCGCGCTCGGCTACATGGCCACGAGCGCGGTGCTCTTCGCGCTCATGAATTTCTTCGCGCGGTTGGCCACCGCCTCGGCCTCCTGGCTCACGGTGGGCGCCGTGCGCGCGTTCATCGGCGCCATGGTCGCGCTCGTGGTCGCCCGTGCCCGCGGCGCGTCGCTGCGCGCCCACGACACCCGCGCCGTCCTGTGGAGAAGCGTCTTCGGGACGACGGCGATGATGTCGACCTTCTATGCGCTCTCCTCGCGCACGCTGCCGCTCGGCGACACCGTCACGCTCCTCAACCTCACGCCGGTCTTCCTCGCGATCCTCGCGCCCGTCGTCCTGCGTGAACGAACGAGCGCGGCCGTCGCGCTCGCCATCCTCGTCTCGCTCGGCGGCGTCGCGTTGATCGTGCACCCGAGCTTCGCCTTCGCCGACGCGGTGCCGGGCGTGCACGGACCGAGCGCCGGCGTCACCGCCGCGATGTCGGTCTTCGCCGCCTTCAGCGCGTCGATCGCGATGATGATGCTCCGCAAGGTCGGCCAGACCGAGAGCGCCGAAGCGATCTCGTTCCAGTACTCTCTCTTCGCCGCGCTCGTGCTCGCAATCTGCGCGCTCTTCGACCTCCGCATGCCCGCGCCTCGCGACGTGGGGTTCATGATCGGCGCCGGCGTCTGCGCGGGGTTCGGTCAGATCGCGCTCACGCGCGCGTACACCCTCGGTCGCGCGGCGCGCGTGAGCGGCATGGGCTACCTCGCGGTCGTCGCGAGCGCGCTGCTCGGCGCCGCGGTCCTCCACGAGCGCCCGAGCGGCGCCGCGATCGCCGGGATGGCGCTCGTCATCGGCGGCGGCCTCCTCGTCACGTTCGCTCGCGACGCGCCGAGCAAGACGACGTAGGCTCGCGGCGGATGATCGACACGTCGCTCTCGTACCGCGACCACCTCCGGCGACGCGCCGACGCGATCGCCACGATCTGCGTCCACGGCGGCGAAGAGGCGCACCCCGAGGGCGCGCTCGACACGCCGATCGTGCTCTCGAGCGCGTTCGGCTTCGCGAGCGCCGAGCAAGCCGCGCGCGCGTTCCGCGGCGAGGAAGACGCGTGGATCTACGGTCGATGGGGCAACCCGACGGTCGCCGCGCTCGAAGCGAAGCTCGCGCGCGTCGAGGGCGCCGAAGCGGCTTGCGCGACCGCGAGCGGCATGGCGGCGATCGCGGGTGTGATCCTCGCGACCTGCGAAGCCGGCGATCACGTCGTCGCGCCGCGCTCGATGTACGCCGAGAGCGCGCGCCTGCTCCGCGAGCGCCTGCCGAAGCTCGGCATCACCACCACCTTCGTCGAGGGAACGCCCGAGGCGTACGCCGAGGCGATCGGCGAGCGCACGCGGATCCTCTACGTGGAGACGCCTTCGAACCCGACGCTCGGCGTCGTCGACATCGGCGCCGTCGTCGCGCTCGCGCGCGCGCGCGGTCTTCGTGTGATCGTCGACGGCACGTTCGCGACGCCGTTCGCCCAGACGCCGCTCGCGCTCGGCGCCGACCTCGTCGTGCACTCGATGACGAAGGGCATCGGGGGTCACGGCGACGTGATCGGCGGCGCCGTCCTCGGATCGCGCGAGCTCGTCGATCGCGCGCGCGACGTCATCGTGAAGGGCTTCGGCGGCGTCCTCTCGCCGCTCTCCGCGTGGCTCGTCGAGCGAGGGCTGCGCACGTTCGCGCTCAGGCAGGAGCGCGCGTGCGCGACGGCCGCCGAGCTCGCCGCGCACCTCGCCGCCGATCCGCGCGTGGCCGTCGTGCACCACCCGTCGCTCTCTTCGCACGCCGGGCACGCCCTCGCGAACGCGCAGATGCACGCCTACGGCGCGCTCCTCTCGTTCGAGCTCGCCGCAGACGGAGACGGCGGCGACGAAGCGGAGACGATCGCGAAAGGCCGGAAGGTTCTCGAGGCCTTGCGATGCGCCACGCACGCCGTGAGCCTCGGCGACGTGCGCACGCTCGTCGTCCATCCCGCCTCGACGACGCACTCGACGATGCCTCCGGAAGCACGGAAGCTCGCTGGGATTTCCGGCGGTCTCCTGCGCGTGAGCTGCGGCCTCGAATCGGCGTCCGACCTCATCGCCGACTTCACGCGCGCGCTATCCACATAGGGTCAGTATCCCTTCGAATCCTCGTTCGCCCGTGCTAACGCCTTCGTTCCATGGACCGCCTGGTCGTCGCCGGCGCCCGGCAGCACAACCTGCGCAACGTGAGCATCTCGCTCCCGCGCGGGAAGCTCGTCGTGTTCACCGGGCCCAGCGGTTCAGGTAAGTCGTCGCTCGCGTTCGACACGATCTACGCGGAAGGTCAGCGCCGCTACGTCGAGTCGCTCAGCGCGTACGCGCGTCAGTTCCTCGAGCAGCTCGCCAAGCCCGACGTCGATCGCATCGACGGCCTCTCGCCCGCGATCGCGATCGAGCAGCGCCCGCTCTCGAAGTCGCCGCGGTCCACCGTCGGCACCGTCACCGAAATCGCCGACTACCTCCGCCTGCTCTTCGCGCGCGTCGGCATCCCTCACTGCCCGAGCTGCGGCAAGCGCATCGAAGCGCAGACTGTGCAGCAGATCGTCGATCGCGTCCTCGCGCTCCCCGAAGGCGCGCGCTTCAGCGTGCTCGCGCCCATCGCGCGCGCGCGAAAGGGCGAGCTCAAGCTCGAGCTCGAGCGCCTCCGTCGCGACGGCTTCGTGCGCGCGCGCGTCGACGGCGCCGTCGTCGACCTCGGCGATCCGATCGAGCTCGATCGCAGCAAGCCGCACGACCTCGACGTCGTCGTCGATCGCATCGTGCTCAAGGAGGGCGTGAAGGGCCGCTTGACCGACAGCGTCGAGCTCGCGCTCAAGATCGGCGAAGGCCGGCTCCTCGTCGCGGTCGAAGGCGAAGAGCCGTTCTGGCTCTCCGAGCGCTTCGCCTGCGTCGACTGCGGGATCTCCCTGCCGCCCATCGAGCCGCGCATGTTCTCGTTCAACGGTCCGCACGGCGCTTGCCCCGCGTGCGACGGCCTCGGCGCGCGCACGGTCGTCGATCCCGAGCGCGTCATCGGCGATCCGCAGCGCACCTTGCGCGAGGGCGTCGTGCTCGCGTGGGGCCGGCGCGGATCCGTCGCGCTCGCGACCGAGCTGAGCCGCGCGGCCGCCGCCCTCGGTGTCGATCCCGACACGTCGTGGTCGAAGCTGCCGGAGGAGACGAAGCGCGCCGTCCTCTTTGGCGAGGAAGCGCGCGCGAAAGCCAAGAAGCCCGCGAGCAAGCCGGCGAAGGGCAGCAAGAAGTACGTCGGCATCGTGCCGCGCCTCGAAGCGCGCCTCGAGGCGCAAGACGCGTCTCTGCCGCTCGACGAGAGCGACGATCCGGACGAAGACGAAGGCGCGATCGGCGACGACGAGCTCGGCCGCTTCCTCGTGACGCGTACGTGCTCCGCGTGCAAGGGGCGTCGCCTTCGCCCCGAAGCCCTCGCGATCAAGCTCGGCGATCGCGACATCGCCGAGCTGGGGCGGATGCCGCTCGAGAAGCTCCGCGCGTTCCTCGCGGGCGCGTCCGCCGAAGGCCCCGCGACGCAGCTCAGCTCGCGCGATCGCGCGGTCGCCGAGCCGCTCCTCCGCGCGGTGACGGCGCGCCTCGGCTTCTTGATCGACGTCGGTCTCGACTACCTCTCGCTCGACCGGAGCGCGCAGACGCTCTCGAGCGGCGAGGGCCAGCGTATCCGGCTCGCGACGCAGATCGGCGCCGCGCTCGTGGGCGTGCTCTACGTGCTCGACGAGCCGTCGGTCGGCCTGCACGCGCGCGACAACGCGCGCCTCATCGACGCGCAGGCGCGCCTGCGCGATCTCGGCAACACCGTCTTCGTGGTCGAGCACGATCGCGAGGCGATCCTCGCCGCCGATCACGTCGTCGACATGGGGCCGGGCGCGGGCGTCCACGGCGGCAACGTCGTCGCCGAAGGCGCTCCCGCCGAGCTGATGAAGAACCCGGCGTCGATCACCGGGCCGTGGCTCTCGGGCGAACGGCAGCTGCCCGTGCCGAAGTCGCGCAAGACGAAGAGCACCGGCGCGGTGAAGATCCGCGGCGCGCGCGCGCACAACCTGAAGAACGTCACGGTGGCGGTGCCCACCGGCCTCTTCACGTGCTTCACCGGCGTCTCCGGCAGCGGCAAGTCGAGCCTCGTCGTCGACACGTTGCTGCCCGCCGCGCGCGCCAAGCTCTATTCGGCCACGGCCCCGATCGGCGAGTGCGACGCGGTCGAGGGCCTCGACAACGTCGACAAGGTCATCTCGATCGATCAAGCACCGATCGGGCGAACGCCGCGCTCGAACCCGGCGACGTACACCGGCGTCTTCGCGCTCTTGCGCGAGCTCTACGCCGGGCTGCCCGAGGCGCGCGCGCGCGGCTACAAGGCGGGCCGCTTCTCCTTCAACGTGAAGGGCGGCCGCTGCGAGGCCTGCCAGGGCGACGGCGTGCTCCGCGTCGAGATGCACTTCTTGCCCGACATCTTCGTGACCTGCGACACCTGCGGTGGCAAGCGTTACAACCGCGAGACGCTCGAGGTGAAGTACCGCGGCCTCTCGGTCGCGGAGGCGCTGAACGTGACCGTCGAGCAGGCGCTCGAGCTCTTCGAGGCGATCCCTCGGGTGCGCGACCGCCTCGACGCGCTCCGCCGCGTCGGCCTCGGTTACCTCACGCTCGGGCAGCCGGCGACGACGCTCTCCGGCGGCGAAGCGCAGCGCGTGAAGCTCGCGCGCGAGCTCGCGCGCAAGGCGACGGGCCGCACGCTCTACGTCCTCGACGAGCCGACGACCGGCCTCCACTTCGCCGACATCGAGATCTTGCTCGGCGCGATCCTCGAGCTACGCGATCAGGGCAACACGGTCGTGGTGATCGAGCACAACCTCGACGTCGTCGCCTGCGCCGACTGGGTCATCGACCTCGGCCCCGAGGGCGGCGACAAGGGCGGCCAGATCGTCGCCGAGGGCACCCCCGAGACGATCGTGAAGACCGAAGGCTCCTACACGGGCCACTACCTCCGCGAGGTCCTCGACCGAGCCCATGAAGGCGTCAAAGGCTCGAGAGGTCAGGGGGGCCCCAAGGGGCGAAGACAAGACGAAGCCCGCTGACGCCCCCCGCGACGGCCGAACCTCTACGTGTAGTCTTTCTCCATGCGCTCCTGATCCTCTTTGCAGCGGATGCAGAGCGTCGTCTCCGGACGCGCTTCGAGGCGCTTGATCGAGATCTCTTCGCTGCACTCTTCGCAGACGCCGAAGCTGCCGTCTTCGATCTTGCGGAGCGCCTTCTCGATCTTGTCGAGGAAGACCTTCTCGCGGCCGCGCAGGCGGAAGGTGAACGATTGGAGATATTCGCTCGACGCGAGGTCCATCTCGTCCGGCAGATCGTTCGCGTCGAGGGCCATGTCTTCCTCGAGCGTCTGCTTGGCTTTCTTGACGATCTCGTCTCGCTTCTCGGTGAGGAGTGTCTTGAACTTCTTGAGCTGGACCTTGTTCATCGACTGCCTCCGGCAATCCCGACCATCGACGTTTGAACCGAAGCTCAGGAGCCTATCCGCGTTTATCGAGGGCGGAGCACCTTAAACATCGCTCCCGGCTTGGTCAACGCCCGAAGGTAGGGTGAAGTACGGCAGCGCTTGGTTTTCTCCGGTTTTCCACAAGATTCCCCGAGACGCTTCTCTCTCGCTTCCTTCACTCACGCACTCACGCCTCGTCGGCCATTGCGGTGAGCCGCCGACTCCGTTAGCGAAATTGCGTGCGCCATTTCGTAGGCATCGACGAAAACGGCATGGGCCCGCGGCTCGGTCCGCTCATCGTCACGAGCGTCCTCGCCGAGGCCTCTTCCGACGCGGGCGCGAAGCTCGTCGCTTCGCGGCCCTCGCAAGCCGGCCGCGCGATCGCCAAGCGCATCGGCGATTCGAAGAAGCTCGTCGGCTTCGACGACAGCGCGCTCGGCGAGGCGTGGGCGCGCGCCATCGCGGCGCGCGCCGGCGTGACCGCGACCACCCCGGCGGAGCTCATCGCCGCGATCGGCCTCGACGCCGAGGGCACGCTCCGCGCGCTCTGCCCTTCGCATCACGTCGATCTCTGCTGGGCCCACGACGGCGAAGCGTTCGTCGCCGACGACAAGGCCGTGCGCACGTGCGCGCAAGACCTCGAGCGCCTCGAGGCCAAGGGCGTGCGCATCGTGCGCACGCGCGTCGCGGTGCTCTGTACGCGCCGCCTCAACGAAGGCGTCGCCCGCGGCCTCTCGCGCTTCGACCTCGACCTCCACACGATGGAGCGGCTCACGCTCGACGCGCGCGACGCCGCCGGCGGCGAGGTCCACGCGCTCTGCGGCAAGGTCGGCGGCTTCGACTTCTACCCCGCGCGATTCGGTCCGCTCTCCGGCCGGCTCCACACGACGATCGTCGAAGGGCGCGCGCGAAGCGAGTACCAGCTCCCCGGCGTCGGGCGCATGGCGTTCGTCCGCGACGGCGACGACACGCACCTCATCATCGGCCTCGCGTCGCTCGTCGGGAAGTGGGCGCGCGATCACTTCATGCGCCGCGTGGTTCGCTTTCACCGCGAAGGCGGCGCCGAGCTGCCCGACGCGAGCGGCTATCACGATCCCGTGACGGCGCGCTTCATCGCCGCGAGCGCCATCGTGAGGAAGAACCGCCGCGTCGAGGCCGCCTGCTTCGAGCGCGAGGCGCTCTACACGGGGCCTTCTTCGAAGCGATCTACTTCTTCGGCGCCGAAGCCGAAGAAGCGCCCGAAGGAGCCGACGACGGAGCCGCTGCGCCCGCGCCCGCAAGAAGAGGCTTGAGCTTCGCGATCGCTTCGTCCTTCGTGAGACGCGCCTTCTGCGTCGCGTCGCCTCCGCTCGCGGCGCGGAGCGCGTACTCCTCGTCGCCCACCGCCCAGATCGCGCTTCCCTTGCGCGCGACGAGCAGCTCGACCTTCGGCCCGCCCGCGCCGCCGACCTCGACGTGCGCGGCCTCGTCGCCCATCGCCGGCACCGGGAGCGTGCCCGGCTTCGACTTCATCGTCTTGAACGCGTCCTTCGCCTGGTCGACGTCGTCCTTCACGATCGAGAGCACGCGCCAGCGGCGATCGCCGTCCTTGTAGAAGCCCATCGCCGCCGGGCCGACGCCCGTCCAGCCGAGCACGTCTTTCGGCTGGAAGACGATCCCGTTCGGGATGCGCTGCGCCTCCGGCAGCGCCTGCGCGGCGGGCGGGAGCGCCTGCGCGCCCGGGAGCTTCTGACCGAGATCCTTGCCGACGGCGGTGAGGATCGCGTCGCTCGACTTGGCGAGCTGCTCGGGCGACTCCTGCTCGTTCACGTATTGAAGCTCCGCGAGGTGCTGCCCTCTCCATACATAAGCGCGACCCGTGCCGATCGCGCCCGCGCCGCCCGCGGCGAGGGGCTTGGGCGTCGAGGGCTCGGCCGGATCGCCCGCGACGACGCGGAGCGTGTACATCCCGTAGGCGCCCGCCGGATCGGCGAACTGCGAGAGGTTCACCTCGACGCTGCCGCCGGTGCCCGCGCCGTCCACATAATGAAGTGACACGACGCGCTTGAGGCCGAAGCGCTTGTAGACCTCGCACTCGCCGTCGAACGCGGTCGTGCAGACCTCATCCATGGAGAGCTTTCCCTTCTCTCCGTAGGTCTTCACCTCGCCCTGCGGATCGACGCAGTAGCCCGAGACAGACTTACTGAAGAAGGGCGCCGAGATCGCGTCGGTCAGCTCGCCGCCTCCGCTCGCGCAGGCCCCCGCCTTCGCGACCGACGCGGGCGGCGGCGGCGGCGGCGGATCGCCCCTCTTCTCTTCCTTGTTGCAGGCGACGAGCGCGAGCGTCGAGGCGACGAGGAGTCCGGCGTGGGAGCGGAAGAACGTCATGGCGCGTGTCATACCTCGGAGGCACGCTCGCTCCCCACAAGATCGCGCGCTCGAACTTTTTTTCGTAGCCTCGCAAAGGATTGCTTGGGAGGAGGCCGATGACGAACGGCAACGCGCGCGCCGACGCGGAATTCCCGCGGTGCTTGGGTTGTGGCCCGACCACCGAAGGGGGCACGGCGCTTGCTCGTAAGCACGGCGTGCGAGCTCCGTGGGTGCGCTTTCGTGGGGAGAGCGGCGCTACTGCGCTACGTCGGCGTTCGCTCGCGCGCCGCCTCGCCGCGGGCTTCACCCTCGTCGAGCTGATGGTCGTCGTCGTCCTCATCTCGATCCTGGCGCTCATCGCCACCCCGTCGATGCGCACCGCGCGCGACGACCGCGCGGCCTTCGACTACGCGCGTCGCATCCAGCAGATGGCGCACCGCGCGCGAACACGCGCCGCCGGCCGCGGGGCGGCTCACCTCCTCGTCGCGGAGCCGAGCGGCGTCCGCGGCCGCGTCCTCCTCTTCGAGGCGCTCGACAACACGCCCGCGGCTTCGGGCGGGCCGGTGCAGGTCCCGAGCTGCAAGAAGCCGCCGCAGACGGTCGCCGGCGGGCAGTGGGCGCCGGTGGCGGCGTGGGCTCCCGGCACGGTCAACAACACCGCGCGCTTCGTCGACGGGCTCGATCTCGACACCATCGGCATCAACGTCGACGCCGACATCCGCGCCACCTTCCGCGCGTACAACGCCGACACGCCGGCGTTCGCGATGTGCATCCAACCCTCGGGCACCACCTTCCTCGGGATCGGCGGCGACGCCAGCGGCGCGATCGGCGACATGCTCGCGCGGCCGCCGTTCAACGATTTCTTCGAGGTCATCGTGACGCGCAGGGTCGGCGGCGCGCAAGCCGGCCTGAGCCGCCGCGTGATCAACGCAAGCACCGCTGCCCCCCGGATCCGATCCCAATGAAGCGACGATCGAAGAGCCGTGGCTATACCGCCGTCGAGGTGTTGAGCGCGCTCACGCTCTTCGCGATCGGCGCCGCCGGCGTCATCGGCATGCAGCGGGTGACGGTGCAAGGTGGTGAAGACGCGCGTCGCTTCGACATCGCCAACAACCTCGCGAACGAGTGGGTCGCCCGCCTCCATCGCGACTCCGTCCGCTGGACGGAGCCGAACACCTACTCGCCGCTGACCTCGAACCTGAACCAGACGCAGTGGCTCCAGTTCGTGACCGGCTGCTCGGTGAACTTCTGCACGCCGCCGATGCCCGGCGCGGGCGCGCAGGCGGGAAGCAGCCCCGCCTTCGATCTCTTCGGGCGCGACCTGCCGCAGCCCGCGCCCCACGACAACCAGGCGATCTACTGCGCGCAGTACCGGCTCAACTGGATCGCGAACCCGGGCGTCGCGCCCATCTTGCAAACGGCGCCGCTCCTGCGTGCGGAGGTCCGCATCATGTGGTCGCGCCTCGAGCTGGCGCCCATCGGCGACTGCACGTCGCTCCCGCACGATCCCGACGCGCTCGACGCGAGCCAGTTCTATCACATGGTCTACGCGACCACGACGATCCGGGAGAACATGCTGCGATGAGGCGCCGGACGCACAGGCGCGGGTTCACGCTCGTCGAGCTGATGGTCTCGCTCGTGGCGGGGCTCATCATCGCCATCGCCGTCGTCGGCCTCGCGAAGGCGGCGACGACGACGTTCCACGAGCAGGCGCGCATCTCCCAGGTCGAGGCGAGCGTCCGATCGGCGGCCGAGCGCATCCGCCAGGATCTGACGCGCATCTCGTACATGTCGACGGGCAACATCACCCTCGCCCTCGCCAACGTGCCGCCGCCCGGCTTCCCCCGGGCGCCTTACGGCCAGCGCGTCGGCAACGACATCGGCACGAACACCGGCTCGCGTTACGCGTCGACGATCGACCTCGCGGGGATCCGCGTCCGCGTCGGCGGGTCGCGCGCGGCCAGCGCGCTCATCCCGCCCGCGGGCAGCGAGGGACCGAACAACCTCGCCACGAACAACCAGCTCAACCCCGACGCGATCATCATCACGGGCAACCTCACGAGCGACGACAACTACTTCGGAACGTGGATGGACGCCGGCACGTGCGGCGGCGTGAGGATCGACCTCGACCCCGCGTTCGACGCGTCGGTGCGGCGCCTGCTCGATCCGTCGATGCCTCCCCTCGCGGCCGTGCAGGCCGCCTTCATGCCCATCGCCGGCGTGAACTACCTCGCGCGCATCGTCGACAAGGTCGGCTGCCAGCACTACGCGGAGGTGTGCAACGTCACCGTGGCCGGAACGCGGGCGCAGATCCACTTCGCGGATGCGCCCACGGGAAACGCGATCCCCGCCAACGGGGCGGCCGCGGGAGGCGCGGGCGACTGCGGGGGGGCGCGCGGCGACAACTTCACCGTCTCCCCCGTGCACCGCGTTCGCTACTACATCGGCCCGAACCTCGACGCGGCGCTCGACCCGGTGGATCCCGACATCGACCCGGCGGGGAACAAGTTCAACCTCTATCGCGAGATGCTCGACGCGAACGGCGCTGCGCTGCCTGCGCCGGGCGTCCGCGAGATCGTCGCCGAGTACGCCTACGATCTGAAGTTCGGCCTCGTCGTCGACGACCCCGCGGTCCCCGCGCCCAACAACGTCCGCGTCTTCGACATGGACACCGACCCGGGCGGCGGGCCCGTCGACACGTGGACGCAGACGCCGTCGACCACGATCGTCGGCGGGCCTGGGCCGCAGCGGGTGCGCGCGGTGCGCTTCCGCGTGGCCACGCGCGCGGCCCTCCCCGATCGCCGCGCGCCTCTCCAGGTTCTCCCCGTGCCCGGGCAGCCTTACATCACCCGCTACTGCACCGAGAACGCGTCGATCAACGACTGCACCCGGTTCGCGCGATCGCGAACGATCGTCTCCGAGGTCACGCTCATGAACCAGCTGGGGATGACGTACTGATGGATCGCCGCCGGCACATGCGCGTCCTCGCGCGACGGAGAGCGCTCGCGCGGCGCCGGAGCGGCGGCGCGGCGATCTTCATCGTCGCCGTCACGCTGGGGCTCCTCGCGGTGATGGGCGTCTACGGGCTCAGCGCGACGGCCGCCGACGTGAAGTCGGCGGGCCACATGCGCGAGGCGCTCCAGGCGCAGAAGGCGGGCGAGCACGCCCTCATGATGACGGCCGAGACCTTCAACCCGCGCGCGGCCCCGGGCCTCGTGGCCGACATGGCGCTCGACGGCAAGCGCACGCCGAACAACTTGGCGACGCCGCTCGCCCCGACCAACTGCCGCACGGCGTTGCCCCACCCGGTGCCGAGCCCCGCGAGCGTCCCGCCGGGCGCGCAGTGCGTGCGCCTCCAGTGGGACGGGCCCTCGCACCCGACGCCGCGCAACGACTTCGCCGCCCGCGCGGCCCCCATCAACCCTTACGTCGCCCCCGTCTTCGTGCCTTACGACGTCGTCGCGTCGCCCGAAGTCCCGGGCAGCTTCGGCAAGGTCGACCTCCAGCCGTTCGTCAAGGTGGAGGCGTCGAACCCAATCGACTGGCAGATCCCAGGCAACAGCGCGTTCAAGTACACGCAGATCACCGTGACGGTCTTCGTCGAGCTCCGGCGGCGCTGGGACGAGCCGCCCGAGAGCGTCGCCATGGCGCGAGGTCGCGTGATGGCAGGGCCGTTCGCGGGAAGCCCCGCGACCTACTGAGGAGAGAACCCATGCGGACGTGCAACCCTTCGCGCATCGGATTCTTCGCCCGCCTGGCGGCGCTGGGGGTCGTGCCCGTCGTGCTCGTGTCGCTGGCGAGCGACGCGCGCGCGCAGATCGCCGGTACGGTCAACCGCCCGATCCCGAACGTTCTGCTCCTCGTCGACACGTCGGGATCGATGGAGCGCATGCCCGACAACTCGCTTCCGAGCGACAACCGCAACCCCGACAACCCGCCGTCGTTCACGTTCCCCACGGGCGTTCCCCAGAACGCGTGCGTCCCCGGTACGCCGTCGAACCCGAACCGCTGGGGCATGCTCCTCCAGGCGCTGACGGGCAACCTCCAGCCGCACTTCAGCTGCGCGGAGGTCCAGCGCAACAGCCCCGCCTTCATCAACGAGTTCCGCATCGGCGGTTCCGGTGGGCCCGAGCCGTACGACGCCAACTACTTCCTCCCGTATCACCGTCCGCTCGCAGGCGCGCCGGCGCTTCCTCAAGACGCGTGCGCGCTCGCGCCTTATCGCCTGCCGGGCGCCGCGCCGGGCGCCGGCATCGGGCCCGACGGCCGCGCGATCAACACCCCGCCGTACACCGAGGCGCGATCGTTCCCGCCGGACGCGTTCGAGGCGGTCAGGAACCAGTACCTGACCTCGCAGTACACCGCGAACGCGCCGATCACGATCGGCGCGCCGAACTCCTGCATCTTCGACCAGGCCAACGACGGTCAGCTCGACGCGACGCGCGACTACATCCGCTTCGGCCTCATGACGTTCGACAACGATCCGCGCCCGGGCGTCGGCGTCACCCCTGCCGCGAATCCGCCCGTCGCGTCGACCGTCGACACGATCAATCCGTTCGACGGCCAGTGGTCGTACGTGAAGAGCCCGTCCAACCCGCTCACGCTCGCCATGGGCCTGCCGGCGGGATGCACCACCGGCAGCGAGCCCTTCGAGGTCGGCGCCCGTCACGTCGCGGCGCCGCCGTGGGAAGGCCGCATGGTCTTCTTCCCCGATCCGAACGGCACCATCTTCGATCTCCAGCGGACGAACGAAGAGATCCAGAAGGTGCTCCTCGGCACGCGCCCGTACGGCGCGACGCCCATCGACGGCATGATGGAGGATGCGCGCGACTACCTCTGGTACAACGCGTACGGTCCGCTCGGAACGCAGCCGGGTTACGCGGATCCCTACGTCAACTCGACGTGCCGCGAGCAGTACGTCATCCTCCTCACCGACGGCGCGCCGAACATGGATCTGCGCCCGGCGTGCGAAGGCGCGGGCCCTCCGGTGGGCATCTGCCCCTATCCCAACCGCGCGGCGCAGGTCGCCGATCAAATGGCGATGGCGCTCGGCAACCGCCACGTGAAGACGTTCGTGATCGGCTTCTCGGTCAACGGCGCGACGGGCGGCCCGACGAACGACGGCTTCCCGGCGGCGTACAACCCGACCACGACCCCGCCGAGCAACAACTGCAAGTCCTGGTACGCCGGCGTCGGCGGCACGCCGCTCGCGATGCGCACCGCGTGCACGACCGGACCGGGCATGCCGCCGGCGAAGGGCTCGACCGCCGAGGCGTGCTGCCAGCTCAACGAGATCGCGTACTTCGGATCGGGCCCGGCCCACGACATCGGCCCGTTCTTCGCCGAGACGCAGGCCGACCTCGTCCTCTCGTTCGGCCGCATCCTCGGCGGCGTCGCGAAGGCGGCGACGACGCGCACGCTCCCGGGCTATGCGCCGGTGATCAGCTTCTCGTCGACCAACATGACCGCAGACTTCACCGCGTCGTTCATCCCCAACGCGCAGAAGGTCTGGTCGGGCGAGATCGATCGCACACGCTCCACGTGCAGCGGCGCGACCCCCACGCCGCAGGCGCAGAGCGTGTCAGCCGGCGACTCGTACGCGGAGAACACCGCAGCGCAGGCGGTCGCGGGCGAGCGGCTCTTCGTCACCGTGAAGGGACAGGTCACGCCGGCGGCCTCGCCCGGGACCGGCAACAGCGTCGACTCCATGCGCACGATGCGCCCGTGGACGAGCGCGGCGACGCCAGGCTACGCCGACGGCATCCCCGACTTCGTCGGCCAGGAGGTCTTCGGCGTCGACATGACGCTCGCCGCGACCGCCGACTGGGCGGAGGCGATGGACATCGACAACAACACCTGCAAGCGCTCGCGCGCCCCCGTCCCCGGCTCGCCGACGATCACGCAGATCATCCCCGGCCTGCTCAAGAACGACTGCCGCGACGTCATCTGGGGGTTCGCGACCGCGACGAACACCTCGATCAACCGAGGCAGTCCGTCGTACGAGTTCAACGTCCGCTGCCCCGGCGGCGGCGGCTTCGGCGCCGGCTTCTGCTCGATCGGCGGCAACGGGTGCAGCACGCTCTCTCCGGGCTCGTGCGTCATCCCCGGCGAAGTCTGCGTTCCGCAGTGCTCCGCCCTCGGCGCGGTCTACCGCTCCTCGCCGACGCTCGTGGGCGCGCCCACCGAGTTCCTCCGCGAGGAGGCTTATCGCGCGCACGCGCAGGCGCGCAGCAAGCGCCGCCCCACGTTGTTCGTCAACACGACCGACGGCGTCCTCCACGCCTTCAAGTCGCTCGCCGCGGCCGCGCCCGCCTCTCCTCCGTTCGACGCCACGGGCCGCTACGAGATGTGGGCGTTCATCCCGCCCGCCGTCCTGCCGAAGCTCGCCGGCAACTACCCGACGGGCCAGCAGATCCTCCTCGACAGCACGCCGACGGTGCAAGACATCGTGTGGGAGCGGCGAACGAGCGACGCCGACTTCGGCGCGGCGAACAAGTACCACACGACGCTCGTGAGCGGCTTCGGCGCGGGCGGCGGCGGCTACTACGCGCTCAACGTCACCGACGTCGACTGCGGCGGCGTCGACGCCGCTCCTTCCGCGTGCCACGGCGGCGGCGCGTTCACGCCTGCCACGGCGTTCAACCAGGTCGCGGCCAACGCCCCCGGGCCGCAGTTCCTCTGGCAGCTCACCGACATCCCGACGAACGGCCCCGGCGACCCGGGCAAGCCGACGCGCACCGCGCGCGACGGCACGCAGCTCGTCGCCCTCTTCGGACGCGAGAGCGGCGTGCCCGCGATCACGACGCTCCAGGTCGATCCCGACGGCGCCGGCGCGCGTCAGATCGGCGTCGCGATCCTCCCCGGCGGCGTCGACGGCCCGCCGGTGAGGAATGCCTACTGCAACCGCGCGGTGAACGGCGGCGCGCCCACCGCGTTCCTCCCCACCGAGTACGACGCGAGCGACGCCGGCTTCCGCTCGCGCCCGCAAGTGCGCCAGTGGGGCACCGGCGGCGCGACGCCGTGCACGACCGGTCCGGTCCCGGGACGCGGCGTCACCATCGTGCGCGCCGACACCGGCGAGATCATCCGCCACTTCGGGCGCCGCCAGCAGGACGTCCCGCAGCGCATCTGGCCGCTCACGATCGACAGCCCGTTCGACTCGCCGGTGATCGGCAAGCCGCAGGTCTATCCCGACGCGGTCGGCTCGACGGCGCAGAAGGTGTTCGTCGGCGACGCCGACGGCACGATCTGGCGCATCGACGTGAGCTCGCCGAACCCCGCGAACTGGAAGGTCACGCTCTTCCAAGACCTCATCAGCCGCGATCTCCCGAGCCTCCCCACGGCGGCGCAGAGCCAGCCGATCCAGATCCCGCCGGTCCTCTCGGTCGATCCCGCGGGCGCGATCATCGTGAACGCGGCGACGGGCGACCAGGAGAACGTCTCCGCCAACCCGAACGACCGCAACTACGTCTTCTCGATCCTCGAGGAGCGCTCGCCGGCGATCAACACGCTCGGCCGCTCGCAGGTCAAGTGGTATCGCGACTTCGTCGACGAAGGTCTCCCGGGCGCGACCCGCGTGACCGGACCGATGGTGGTCTTCGACCGCACGCTCTACTTCGCGACCTACAGCCCGCAGGTGCCCGCGGCGGGATCGTGCACGAACGGCGGCGCTCCCCTGCTCTGGGGCATGGACTTCAACACCCCGAACGGCGCCGCCAACGGCGGCGGTCTGCCCCGATGGTGTCCGATCGGCTCGGTCGACGCGCTCACCGGCGCCTGCAGCGTTCCGCTCGTCGCGCGAGAGAGCCCGGTGGGCCTCTATCCGTCGCTCGCCGGCGCGATCATCCCGGGCGTGACCGTCCGCGCGACCCTGCCCTGCTCGACCGCCACCGGCGGCATCGATCCGGCGACGACGGGCGCGTCGGCGACGAGCTTCACGTTGAGCTTCGGCGCGACCACGGCGCGCTCGGCGAGCGCGACCGGTACGCCCCAGGCGTTCCGAACCGAGCTCACCAACCCGCTCACCCGCCCCATTCCGAAGACGTCGGCTAACATCGACGCATGGGCCTTCGTCGTCGACTGATCGCGCTGGCCTTCGTCGCGCTCGCTTGCGCTTCCTGCAAGCCCAAGGAGCCGCCGAAGAACGACCGGCCCTCCGATCGGCTGTCTCCGAACGAGCAGGTCGAGGGCAAGGAGCGCGCGTTCGGCCTGCCGCTGCCTCGACAAGCGAGGGTCGAGGCGCGCTTCGAGAAATCGGTCTTGGTGCGCTCGCTCCTCACGCCGGAGGAGCTCGCCAACTTCGTCCGCGCGCGGGTGAAGGAGGGCACGGTCACGCCGGGCGCGACGTCGACCGTCCTCGAGATGGTGGTGCCGCGCGAGGACGCGAACAAGAAGCTCACCATCGAGGTGCGACCGCTCCGGCTGGGCGACGGAACCAAGAGCGAGATGGTGGTACGCGACACGACGCCCCCGCCCTTCGAGCCGAACCTTTCGAACGAAGAGCGCTGGAAGAAGGCGGGCCTCGCCCCGAACGGGCAGCTGCTCGATCCGAAGCACCTCGAGTGAAGGGCTTGACCCTTCGGCCCCTTCTCGATTCACTGCACCGGTGAGATCCGCGCCGGTGTCGTCCGCCTGCCTCGCCGTCGCCGCGATCGCGGCGATCGCGGCGTGCTCGTCGACCGCGCCGGCGCCCGCCGTGAGCTGCGACGGCGTCGAGCTCATCGTCGCGGCGAGCGACTTCGTCTCGAGCATGGTCTGCGGCGCGCCGCGCTGCGAGGCGGGACCTCACACGTCCGGCGTCGATCTCGGGAGCGATCCCCAGCTCACGAGCGGCGGAGGGCGCACGTTCTTCCTCGCGCGCGACAAGGAGCTCGTCTTCGAGCTCGATCCTGTGTGCGGCCGTCCCACCGCGAAGTACAGCGTCCACGAACAAGACCGAAAGTACGGGAACCCACACGACGTGGCCGCGGCGCCCGACGGCTCGCTCTTCGTCGTGCTCTACAACCGGCCCGAGATCCTCGTGCTGCGCGACAACGCGATCGTCGACCGGATCGATATTTCGAGCTTCGATCCCGAAGACGGCAACCCTCAAGCCGACTCGATCCGGATCGTCGAGGTCGGCGGCGTCCCCAAGGCGTTCGTCGCCCTCGAGATCCTCGACGACACGAGCACGCCGGCGCTTCGATCCTCGCGACCCTCGGCGATGCTGCGGATCGACGTCGCCACGCGCGCGATCGAGGCGCGGATCGAGCTCGCGGGGCGGAACCCCATCAACCCGATGACGGAGCACGACGGCGCGCTCTTCCTCGCCGAGCCGGGCAACTTCAATCGCGCTGACGAGCCGCTCGCGGGGATCGAGCGCTTCGACCCTCGAACCGGCACGACGCGCCTGCTCGTGCCCGAGCGTGAGCTCGGCGGCAGCGTCGTGCAGACCGCCGTCACCGACGGATGCGGCGCCGCGATCGTCGCCGGACCGCAGATGGACCTGAACCCCACGTCGGTCGTGACGTTCGATCCCGACAGCGGCAAGGTGTTCGCGAGCGCGGCGGCGCCCGTCTTCGGGCCGACGGCGGACTACGACCTCTGGGGCCTCGCGTGGCGGGGCGACCTGCTCTTCGTCGGCGATCGACGGCGCGGCGCGAGCGGCTTCCCGATCCACGTCTTCGAGCGCGAGCCTTCGCCCACCGGAGGCCCGCCGACGTGTAACCTGCGACCGGTCGGGCGCACGATCGATCTACCGCGCGAGCCCATCGCGCTCCGCGCCGCACGCTGACGAATGACGGAAGAAGAAGCACCGGATCAGGCGCGACGTGCAGGACGAGGAGGCCTCGCGGTCCTCTTCGCCAAGGTGTTCTTCATCGGCACCGGCCTCGTGCAGCAGGCGCTCCTGCCGCGCGCGATCGGGCTCGCCGACTACGGCGCGCTCTCGCGCGTGCTCGCGGTCTCGAACGTCTTCAACAACGTCGTCATCTCGAGCTCGACGCAGGGCGTGAGCCGCACCGTCGCCGGCGCGGGGCAGAACGAGCGCGAGGCGCTGCGCGCGACGCTCGGCGTGCACGGCGTGCTCGCGCTCGGCGCCGCCGCGCTGCTCGCGATCGCCGCGCCGCTCGTCGCCTTCTTCCAGCACGCGCCTGACGTCCTCGCGCCGCTCCTCGTGATGACGGGCGTGCTCGGGATCTACGGCGTGTACGCGCCGCTCGTGGGCTACCTCAACGGCCGCGGTCTCTTCACGCGTCAGGCCACGCTCGACATCGTCGCCGCGACGCTCCGCACCGGAGGCCTCCTCGGCGTCGGCTACGTCTTCGCGCGGCACGCCGGCGCGCTCGCCGCGTCGCTCGGCACGTCGCCGGGCGTGCTCGGCGCCACCGTCGGCGCGGTGCTCGCGTCGATCGGCGTCTTCAGCCTCGCGCTCCGGTGGACGGGCACGGGCCGAAAGCTCTCGGGGGAGCGGCCCGCCGGTGTCCCCGTCGCCAAGGCCTACATCGCGCTGATCGTCCCGGTGATGGTCGCGCAGCTCTTCACCAACGGCCTCATGCAGGCCGACATCTTCCTCTTGGGTCGCTACCTCTCTCTGTCGGCCGCGACGAGCGGCGTCGCCGATCCGACGAAGACCGCCAACGAGTGGGTGGCGGTCTATCGCGCGTGCCAGCTCTTCGCGTTCCTTCCCTATCAGCTGCTCTTCAGCGTCACGCAGATCCTCTTTCCCATGCTCGCGCGCGCGAGGGCCGAGGAAGGCGACGCGCGCGTCGCCGATCTCGTGCGCCGCGGCTGCCGCATCGGCGCGATCGTGTGCGGTCTCCTGCTCACGATCGTGCTCGCGATGCCCGGCTCGCTCATCAAGTTCGCGTACGGCGCCGAGGTCGCCGCGCGCGGCGCGGCCTCGCTCCGCGTGCTCGCGCTCGGGCAGGCGTGCTTCGCCGTCCTCGGGCTGTCGACGACGATCCTCGTCAGCCTCGGGCGCGAGCGCACGGCGATGGCGATCACCGCGGTGGCGCTCGCGCTCCTCGCGGCGAGCTGCTCCGTCGTGATCCCTTCGGCCGAGTTCGGCGAAGCGCAGCTCCGCGCGACCGCCGCCGCGACGACGGGCGCGCTCGCGCTCGCGCTCGTCGTCGGCGTCGTCACGGTCCGGAGCGCCGCGGGCGCGTTCGTCCCGTGGAAGACGGCCGTGCGCGTCGGCGGATGCGCCGCCGGCGCGTTCGCGCTCGGCGGCGTGATGCCGGTGTTCTCGAAGCTGCTCACGCCCGTCGTCGCCGCGGGCGTGATGATCGCTTACCTCGTCGCGCTCGTCGTGACGGGCGAGCTCGGCAAGGAAGATCTCTCGCTAGTCCTTTCGATCGCCGTGCGTCGCGCCAAACGGTGACGGCTTGATCGAGTCGCCGCGCCCGCCGCGGAGCCCGTGCTTCTGCACGAGTCGATGCAGGTACATGCGATCCATGCCCGCCATGCGCGCCGCCTTGCTCATGTTCCCGCCCGCGGCTTCGAGGAGCTGCGAGAGGTACGAGCGCTCGAACGAGTCGATGACGGCGTCCTTGGCGAGGCGGAACGGAACGGAGAGATCGATCCCGTTGACGGGCCCTTGCGCCGCCGCGACGCCGCCGGCGCCGCGCCGGAGCGTGAGGTTCGCCGACTGGAGCACGACGCTCCGCTCGACGTAGTTGCGCAGCTCGCGCACGTTGCCGGGCCAGTCGTGCTTCGACATCTCGCCGAGCACGGCCGCGGGGAAGAGCCGCTCTTCTTCGGGCACGCCGAGCTGCGAGAGGAACGTGCGAATGAGGATGAGCAGATCGTCGAGGCGCTCGCGCAGCGGCGGCACGCGCGCGCTGATCACGGCGAGGCGGAAGTAGAGGTCCTCGCGGAAGCGCCCTTTGTTGACCTCGCGCTCGAGATCGCGATTGGTCGCGGAGATGACGCGGACGTTCACGCGCCGCGGCTTGGTCTCGCCGACGCGCCGGATCTCGCGCGCCTCGAGGGCGCGGAGGAGCTTCGGCTGCAGCTCGAGGGGCAGCTCGCCGATCTCGTCGAGGAAGACGGTGCCGCCGTCGGCGGCTTCGAACGCGCCGGTTCGATCGCGATCGGCGCCGGTGAACGCGCCGCGGACGTGACCGAACAGCTCGCTCTCGACGAGGTTCGGGCTGATGGCGCCGCAGTCGACGACGACGAACGGCTTCTCCGCTCGCCCGCTGCGCTGCATGATCTCGGTGGCGACGAGCTCTTTGCCCGTGCCGCTCTCGCCCTCGATGAGCACGTTGATGTCGCTCTGCGCGATCTTGTCGAGCAGCGCGAA
>JAHBWD010000086.1 GCA_019637175.1 Labilithrix sp.
TCGCCGCGCCGAGACCTCGCGATCCCGAGTGGACGAGGAGCCACGCGCCGCCGTCGGCGTCGCGATCGATCTCGAGGAAGTGATTGCCTCCCCCGAGCGTCGCGAGGTGCTTCTTCGAGAGCGCGTCGCGCGTGCGGAGGAGCGCGTGCGTGCTCAGCGGCGCGCCCATGAGGGCGTCGGGGACGTCGACGCCCCTGCCCCGATGCACGGCGTCGCCCGCGGGCACGGCGCGACCGAGCCGCGCGATCAGCGTCTCGAGCGTCGCGCGATCGAGCGAAGCGGCGTCGAGGTCGAGGCGCGTCGCCGAGATCCCGCAGCCGAGATCGCCGCCGAGCGCGCGCGGTACGAGGGTGTCGCGCGTGGCGAAGACGGTCCCGACCGCCACACCGTGCGCGACGTGCGCGTCCGCCATCGCCGCGACGTGACGCGTCACGTACGGTCGCGACGCGAGGTACGTCAGCTGGCGGATCGTCTGTTCGGACGCGTCGCGCGCCCACACGTGGACCGGGACGCGCTGGCCGCGCGCCGGTTCGTAGATGGATCGCGGCATGAGCTACGGCTCGTCGCCGAGATCGGCCTCGGCTTCGAAGACGAAGCGCAAGTCGGGCGTGCGTTTGAGCTCGAGCGCCTCGCTGAGGCGCCCACGGAGAAACGGCGCGGCGCGCTCGAACGCGCGCTCGCAGGCGGCTCGGCTTCGGCCGAGCGGGACGACGAAGTGCACGCGCGCGCTCCGGTAATCCGGAGAGAGAACGACGGCCGAGATGCGGGCTCCGTAGAGCTCCGGATCCGAGACGTCGTCGCGGAGGATCGCGCGAAGCTCCTCCAGAATGGACACTTCCACACGATGGTGCCGATGGCCGGCACCTTCTTTGTCACGCTTCATTGGGAACACGGCTCCATACACGAGAGAACGGACGCTTCGCGCGCGCCTGTTCGTTCTCGTTCAGAGCGCCGCGAAGGGGCTACGGAGGCCGTGGAGAACAATCGGTCGCATGGTCCACCTCCCTTCGAGTGCGAGGAGAGTGACGTCGCCCCGTGCGTTCGTCAAGGGCGCCAGGGCCGACAAAACCTGGTAACACAAGCCCCATGTCGGCTCGCCCTGATGGCCGCGCTCTCAATGCGCTTCGTCCCGTCGAGATGACGGTTGGCTTCCACCGCATGGCGGAGGGCTCCGTCCTCTATCGCGCGGGATCCACCGTGGTGCTCGCGACCGCGTCGGTCGACGAGAAGGTGCCCGCGTGGATGGAGGGCAAAGGCAAGGGATGGGTCACGGCGGAGTACCAGATGCACCCGCGATCGAACCCCGTGCGCCGCGAGGGGCGCGACGGGCGCGGCAAGGCGCCGAGCGGGCGCACGCAGGAGATCCAGCGCCTCGTCGGGCGCGGCCTCCGCGCCGCCGTCGATCTCGTCGCGCTCGGCGAGCGGCAGATCTCGATCGACTGCGACGTCCTCGAGGCCGACGGGGGAACGCGCACCGCGTCGATCACCGCGGGCTTCGTCGCGCTCTGCGTCGCCCTCCAGAAGCTCCGCGCCGCGGGCAAGCTCGACAAACCCGTCGTCCGCGAGCCCGTCGCCGCGATCAGCGTCGGCTACCTCCGGAGCGAGCTCGCGCTCGATCTCGTGTACGCCGAAGACTCGAAGGCCGAGGTCGATCTCAACCTCGTCGCCACGCGCTCGGGGCAGATCATCGAGGTGCAGGGCACCGCCGAAGGCGAGCCCGTCCCGCGCAAAGACGTCATTCGCATGATGGATCTCGCGCTCGGCGGCATCGAAGAGCTCACGCACCTCCAGGAGAAGGCGCTCGGCGGCGCCGGCGTCGATCTCGGCGCGCTCACGATCCCGGCGAGGAAAGGCTCGTGAGCCACGCGCTCGTCGTCGCGACGCACAACCGCGGCAAGCTCGACGAGCTGCGGGCGCTGCTCTCCGGGCTCGACGTCCAGGTGCTGTCGATCCAGGAGGTCTCGAAGAAGGAGATCAACGTCGTGGAAGACGGCGACACCTTCGAAGCCAACGCGATCAAGAAGGCGAAAGAAGTCTCGGCGCACACGATGATGCTGACGATCGCCGACGACTCGGGCCTCGAGGTCGACGCGCTCGGCGGCGCGCCCGGCGTGCGCTCGGCGCGCTTCGCCGGCGAGCGCGCGACCGACGCGGAGAACAACGCCGCCCTCCTCGCCGCGCTCGACTCGCTCGACGTCGACGCCACCGGCGCGCGCACCGGCTCGCCGTCGTACAAGGCGCGCTTTCGCTGCGTGCTCGCGCTCGTCGATCCGTTCGTGAGAGACGGCGAGCCCTTCGTGGTCGAGGGCACGTGCGAAGGCAACATCACGCGCACGCCGCGCGGATCGGGCGGCTTCGGCTACGACCCGCTCTTCCTCGTCGACGGCAAAGAGAAGACGATGGCCGAGCTCGGCGAAGCGGAGAAGAACGAGATCTCGCACCGCGGCCGCGCGTTCGAAAAGCTCCGTCTCGTGCTCGAGAAGGTGCTCGCCGAGCGCGACGTCGCGACGCGAAAGGTCACGGGCTGAGCGAGCTACTTGCCGAAGACGTCGAAGTGCACGCCGACGCCGAAGCTGAGCATCACATAGGGACGCGAGGCGTCGATCGTGCGGCCGCCGCGGTAGGGCGGCTGCTGCACGCCGTCGCCCTGGCCGGGCGCGAACGTCACCGTGCCTTCGGTGTCGTTGAGGGATCCGCCGGAGATGCTGAACACCGGCTCGATCGTGAAGAGCGTCATCGCGCGGATCTCGGCGCCTAGACCGAGCTTGAAGATCTCGAGGCCGTACATCGTGTACGTCTCGCCGTTGTTGCGCAGCGTGACGACGCGCCGGCCGATCGCGATGTCGGTGAGGAACGCGACCGAGTCGACGTCGCCGCCGAGATAGCGGAAGCCGATGCCGTAGTAGTCGGTCGACGCGCCCGCGCCGCTCTCACCGTTGAAACGATGACCGGCGGGGAGAAAACCGTGCTCCCAGAAGATGTGCGGGATGTACCGATGCGAGATGCGCGCGCCGACATCGAGCTGGAGCGCCATGCCGTTGCCGACGAGGTTGCCCGTCGTCTCGGCCTTACGGTCGTCGTTCGTGTAGAAGCCGAACCCGAAGCCCATGTAGCTGAGGCGCGGACCCACCCAGAGCGAGAACTTCGGCGCGTGCGTCGGCGGCTCCGGCTCTTCCATCGGCGGCGGGCGCTGCGGAGGCGGTGGCGGAGGCTGCTGCGGATAGTACGGCTGGCCGTAGCCCGGCGGCGGGTACTGCCCAGGCGGAGGACCGTAGCCTGGCGGCGGAGGCTGATACTGCCCAGGCGGAGGACCGTAACCGGGAGGCGGAGGCTGATACTGCCCAGGCGGAGGACCGTAGCCTGGCGGCGGAGGCTGATACTGCCCAGGCGGAGGACCGTAACCGGGAGGCGGCGGCTGGTATTGCCCGGGCGGACCGTAACCGGGAGGAGGCGGTTGATATTGCCCCGGCGGTGGCTGGTAGTGGCCCGGCGGCGGCTGCGGCGCGGGCGGCGGCTGTGCGTACGCGAGGCGCACCGCGCCGAGGAGACACATCGTGCTGGCGGCGAAGACAGTCGAAGAGCGGGCCATGGGACTCCCGGAGGTGAAGCGTCGTGCCCATGATAGGGGGTGACGCCCGGCCCCGGATAGCGCCGAGGTTGAGCGCTCGCCGCCGTTGACGACCTTCGGGTCCGGTGTCAGAAGGCCAGAGGTTCGGGTCACATGGTTGGTTCCATGAAGGGAATGAAGGCTTTCGGTCGTTACGGGGCGCTCGGCTTCGAGCTGCTCCTTTCGATGGCCATCGGCTATTACGGCGGGCTCTGGCTCGACAAGCACTTCGGCACCCACTGGATCGCCTTCGTGGGCTTCCTCTTGGGCTGCTATGCCGGCTTCCGGGCGCTCTTCAAGGCGGCCAAGACGATGCAGCGCGACATCGAGCTGCAAGAGAAGCTCGAGCGCGGCGAAGATCCCTGGGCCGCCCCGCGCCGCGACGAGGACGAGGATGACGAGCCCAAGCCCTGACGATCGCGAGCAAGACACCGCGACCGTCGCGGCCCTCGCCGGCGGCGCGATCGGCCTCCTTCTCACGATCGCGGCCTTCGCGATCTACGACGCGCGCACCGCGCTCTCGGTCGCGGTCGGCGCGACGATCGCCGTCGCGAACCTCGTGACGATGCGCGCGATCATCCGCGCGCTCCTTCGCCCGCGCGACGACGAGGACCCCGAAGGCGACGACGACGCGCCGCGCACCGACCGCGAGCACGCCGCCGAAGGCCGCCGAGGCGGCGCCGCGTGGGGCGGCTTCGCGGTCGTGAAGATCCTCATCCTCTTCGGGGGCATCTGGCTCCTTTTGACCCGCGGGCTGGTCGACCCTATTCCCCTCGTGGTCGGCTACGGGGTCCTGCCCCTCGGGATCGCCGCGAGCAGCGTGATCTCGAGCATGGCCCCACGCCGGCGCCGCTGAAAAGGACGCAAGATTTTCCGGCCCGGCGACCGCTCAGCCGGCCGATTTTTCGCCCTTTTTTCGCCCACCATCCGTGTTATTGAGCGTCCGCCCGACGATGCCCGAGCACACTTCGTACCTCAGCTACCTCATCGAGCTGTTCCCCGCTCTCGGGCTGAACATGCACAACTTCGGGACGACGTTCCTCGCGGGGCGCCCCGTCGATGCCCACGGCGCCGAGCCGCTCGTCGCGAGCCTCCTCGTGCTCGTTCTCGCGATCGGGCTCGCCTTCCGCGCGAAGGCGCAGGTCGCCGACTACCAGAAGTCCGTCATCCCCGACGACAAGCTCACGCTCCGCACGTTCTTCGAGATCTTCGTCGGCTACTTCTACGGGATGATGAAAGACATGATGGGCCCGACGCGGGCCAAGCGGTACTTCCCCATCGTGGGAACCGCCGCCGTCTTCATCCTGTTCTCGAACGTGCTCGGGATGATCCCGGGGTTCCTTCCGCCGACGGCGACGTGGAACATCACCGCCGGCTGCGCGCTCGTCGTGCTCGGCGCGTTCACCTACTACGGGCTCAAGGAGCAAGGCTTCGGCTTCATCACGCACCTCGCCGGCCCCTGGATGGGATGGGGAATGCTCCCTATCAACATCCTGATCTTCGTCATCGAGTTCATCTCCACCTTCATCATCCGCCCCATCACGCTGAGCATCCGATTGATGCTCAACATCGCGGTCGACCACCTCCTGCTGTCGATCGCGCTGGGCGTGTTCAGCTTGTTCCTCCCCATCCCGATCATGATGCTCGGCACGCTGGTCGCCATCGTCCAGGTGCTGGTCTTCTGCCTCTTGACCTCGATCTACATCACGCTCGCCACCGAGGTTCACGGTGACGATCACGGTCACGGCCACGCCGAGGGCGAGCACGCCCACGACCACGCGTGAGGCGGCGAGCCTGAGAGAAAATCGAACCTACTAGCCAGCCGGCTCGAAACCGACTAAGAGCCGCACCCAACAAGGAGTTCCGATGAGCACCCGTAAGCTTGCCCCCGCGGCTCTCGCGTTCGTAGCCGCTTTCCTGGTCCCGCTTGCTGCGTTCGCGCAGGAGGTCGGAAAGATGGGCGCCAACAAGTTCGACGTGAAGACGGGAGCGGCCATCGGCGCAGGCTTCGCGATCGGTCTCGGCGTGCTCGGTGGCGCGATGGGCCAGGGCCGCGCCGCCGGCGCCGCGCTCGAGGGCATCTCGCGCAACCCGGGCGCCGCCGCCCGCATCCAGACGCCGATGATCCTCGGTCTCGCGCTGATCGAGTCGCTCGTGCTCCTCGCGTTCGTCATCGCGTTCTTCCTCCAGGGCTTCGCGAACCCCGCGGGCTGAGCCCACCGCCTCTCGAAGGCTCGAAACGCCCGCGCCACCAGGTGCGGGCGTTTTCGTTTTGTGGCGGCGGCGTAGAATGGCGCGGGTGGGGAGACCGTTTCGTCCTCCGATGATCGGACTCGGGATCGCCGCGATCATTTTCGTCGCGGCCGGCGCGCGCGCGGAGCCCACCAAGGAAGACAAGGCGCTCGCCCTCTCGCTCTTCCGTCAGGCGCGCGAGCTGATGGAGGCGGGCAGCTTCGCCGAGGCGTGCGTGAAGTTCGACGAGAGCCAGCGCCTCGACCCGGGCGGCGGCACGCTCTTGAACCTCGCCGTCTGTCACGAGGCCGAGGGCAAGACGGCCACCGCGTGGGCCGAATACTCCGACGCGCTGGCGCTCGCGCGGCGCGACGGACGCGCCGACCGCATCGATCTCGCGCGCGAGAAGATGAACGCGCTCGAGCCGAAGATCTCGCGCCTCGTCGTCGTCGTGCCGCCCAGTGCGACGCGCGTGCGGCGCGACGGCAGCGACGTGCCGCGCGTGGCCTGGGGATCGCCGATCCCCGTCGATCCCGGCGAGCACGTGGTGGAGGTGACGCTCGCCGGCGGCGCGATCACGATCGAGCGCGTCACGGTCGAGGCGGCGGGCGACGAGAAGACGTTGACGATCACCGCCCCGGAGGCGCCTCCGACGGCGGAGAGCCCGCCGCCGACGCCAGAGGTGCGGGAGAGCCCGCGCACGGGTCGAACGATCGTCGCGTGGTCGCTCGTCGGCCTCGGCGCCGCCGGCGTCGGGCTCGGCGCGTACTTCGGACTCCGCGCGATCGCGAAGAAGAACGAGAGCGACGAGGGCTGTCCGGGCGGGAGCTGCACCGCGGGCGCCGTCGCGGCGAACGAAGACGCGAAGCGAGCGGCAGACGTCGCGACGATCTCGTTCGCGATCGGCGTCGTGTCCGGCGCGATCGGCGCGACGCTCCTCCTCACCGCTCCGCGCACGCGCACGCGCAGCGCGCTGCGCGTGTCGCCGCTCGCTGGACCGGGCGTAGGCGGCCTCGCCGTCGGCGGCGCGTTCTGACGATCATCGCGCCGGCGAGTAATCGACGTACGTGATCTTGCCGGCGTGGATCTGGATCGATCGATCGAAGACCGCGAGCGGAGGAACGCGCTGCGAGGTGCCCGTCAGGATCACGCTCCCCGGCTTGACGTCGAAGAAGCCGCCGTAGGCCTGCCCTTGCTGCGTCATCGACGTGCCGTCGGCGGCGCGAACGGCGACGACGTCGCGCAGATAGAACTCGACGGTCTCGCCGTCGGTGCCTGACGAGAGCGCGAAGCGCAAGCCCGCGGCGTCGGCGCGCGCGCAGTCGAGCGCGTGGACGAGGACGAGGCCGCGATCGTCACGCAGCGACGCGCCGACCGCTCTCGCGTAGCTGTCGCGGAGCGACTTGCTCACGCCGCGAACGTCGAGCCTCGCGTCGGCGCCGAGCGGAGGGTGCGGCGTCACGATCTCGTCGACCCACGTGCCGGCCGGGTCGGTGATCTCGAAGTAGCCGGCCCAGGCGCCGTTCGTGAGCGGGACGTCGAGCTCGACGGCGCCCGTCTCCTGGCTCGTGAAGCCTTCGCCGGCGGGGAACGCGCACGTCGTGTCGGTCGCTTCGCAGCGCCGTACGCGCAGGCCGCCGACGACGCCGAACGTCTGCGTCGGCGTCAGCACGCGGAGCGTCACCTTGATCGAGGAGACCGTGACGAACGGCGGCGAAGCGCCGACGCACGACCACGGCGTGCACTCCGCGGGGCAAAGCTTGCTCTGACATCCGCGAAGCGCGTCGTCTTCTTGCATGCCGTCGGAGAAGTTGCAGCCGCTCCGGCACACCTGATCGTCGACGCAGCGCTGCCGGCAGAAGCGGCGCGTGAGGCAGCCTGCGCTCTCGTTGCATGCGCGCGCGGCGTCGCAGCACTGCGCGGCGAAGCACGAGGCGCACGACGCCGACGAGGCGACGTACCCACCGCACGCGAAGCGGCACGCGCTCGAGCAACGCTGCGTTTGACACGACTGGAGCGCCGCCATCTCCGTGGTGAGGCCGGCGAGCTCGTCGAGGCGACACGCGCTGCGACACTTCTCGTCGACCGGATCGCAGCGCGCGAAGCACGCTTGCGCCTTGGCGCACGCGGGATCGTTCGCGCACGCGGCGAGCTCGGCGGCGCACGCGCGCTCGACGCAGTCGCCGCAGGGAGCGTCGCGCCAGACCGCGGGGGCCGCGTCGATCCCGGCGTCGTCGGCGACGGCGACCTCGCGGTCGCCGATGCCGACGAGCTGACGGCAGCCGGCGATCAGGGCGACGAGGATCACGCCGCTCGCGACGCGATTCACTTCGGCTCCTCGAGCGGCCCGACGGCGGGAGGCGACACCGCGCTGCTCGAAGACGGCGGCGCGACGGCAGACGCGCTCGCTCGCGGCCCGAAGGGCGCGATCCGCCTCGCGGAGCTCGCGGAGGGAGAAGGCGACGGCGACGGAGCCGCCGGCAGCGGCTCCGCCACGTGCGTCGCCGCCGGAGGAGCAGGATCGACGCCGGCGGAGGCGGCGGGAGCTGGATCGGCTCGCTCCGGCGATGCCGGCGCGCGCGCGATCCGGAGCGCGCCCGCGACGCCGGCGATCGCGACGGCCAAGATCGCGAAGCGCTTCCACGTCTCGCTCGCGCGCGCCGGTGACGCGCGCTCGAGATCCTCGCCGAGCTCGCCCGCCGAAGCGTAGCGCTGCGCCGGATCCTTCCGCAGGCAGCGATGGATCACGCGCTCGAGCGCGGGCGGCACGGCGCGGTTCTGCGTGGAAGCGCGCGGCGGATCGTCGCGATCGATCGCGATCAGCACCTCGAGCGTCGTCTCTCCTTCGAAGGCCCGACGACCCGTCGCCATCTCGTAGAGCGTCACGCCGAGCGAGAACACGTCGGTGCGCCGATCGACGGGCCGCCCCTTGGCTTGCTCGGGCGACATGTACGCCGGCGTTCCGAGGATGCGACCGTCGGCGGTCTCGGTCGTCGCGGCGCCGTCGCCCGGCGTCGCGAGCGCGCCCGAGAGCGTCTTCGCGGTCCCGAAGTCGAGGATCTTCACCGCGTCGGCCGCGAGCATCACGTTCTCCGGCTTGATGTCGCGATGGATGATCCCCGCGTCGTGCGCCTTCGCGAGGCCTCTGGCGACGGCGCTCCCGATGCGGACGATCTCGGCGGGAGCGAGCGGCCCCGACGCGAGCCTGTCGCGGAGCGTCTCGCCTTCGACGTACTCGATCGCGATGAACATCCGCTGATCGATCTCGCCTGCGTCGTGCACCGTCGCGATGTTCGGGTGCGACAACGACGCGGCGAGCTTCGC
Organism: Labilithrix sp.; assembly: GCA_019637175.1. Taxonomy (GTDB): domain Bacteria; phylum Myxococcota_A; class Polyangia; order Polyangiales; family Polyangiaceae; genus Labilithrix. Next base: position 9,164 of record JAHBWD010000086.1, read on the forward strand.
CTCGCGCACGAAGCGTCGCCGCCGCTCGGCGTTTCCAACGGCGTCGGCGGGCAGCACCTTGAGCGCGACGGAGCGGCCGAGCCGCTCGTCGTCTGCGAGGTAGACGACGCCCATGCCGCCACGCCCGAGGAGGCGCACGAGCCGGTATCGACCGAGGGTCTCGCCCAGCGACGCGTCGGGGGCGACCGCGGGGACGTGCGCCACGGCGCGGAGCCACGCGTCGTCCGAGCGCTCGCCGTCTTCGGGCTCACCCTCTTCGTGTTCGCCGTCTTGCTCGATCCCCGTCAAGCGCAGGCCTCTTCCCCCCTAGCGTCGCACTTTTTTCGACGGCCGACCTTCACATCCTCGTCGAGCGGCGACTACCCGCCATGAAGACAGGGTATGCGACCGCCTCGAGCTTCGTCTTGCTCGTCCTCGGCTGTAGCGCCGCCGAAGACCCGACATCGCCTTACGCGCCGGCGCCCGCGCCGCCGCCCGAGGAAACGCGGCCCGAGATCGACTTCTCGCCGCTCGAGGCGACGATCGAGGCCGAGCGCGTCGCGCTCGGCGCGCCGGGCGCCGCGGTCATCGTCGCGCACCGCGGCAAGATCGTCCTCGCGAAGGGATTCGGCACGCGTCCGGACTCCGAAGCGCCGATCCAGACGACGACGCTCTTTCGCGTGTCGTCGATGGCGAAGACGTGGACCGCGCTCACCGCGATGAGGCTGATCGAGAAGGGCGAGCTCTCGCTCGACACCAAGGTCGTCGATCGCGTGCCGGGCTTCACCGTCGCCGGCTCACCGCCGGAGACCGCGGCGCTCACGCTGCGCCACCTGCTCACGCATCGGTCCGGGCTCTACGACGGCGTCGCGAGCGACGCGAGCGCGGCGCCGGCCGACGACGGCATGCTCGGCCGATGGATCGCGAGCCCGGTCTTCCAGTCGACGTTCTACTTCATGACGCCGCCCGATCGGACCTACAACTACACGAACGTCGGCTACGCCGTCGCCGGTCACATGATCGAGCGCGCGAGCGGCAAGCCGCTCCGCACGATCGTCCGCGAGTCCGTGCTCGCGCCGCTCGGGATGAGCCGCGTGCTCTGCACGCCCGAAGAGATCTTGGCCGACGGCGACTACACGAACGGCAAGGGCGAGGTGCGCGTCATCGATCCGACCGTCGATTGGTCTCCGATCAACTACGCGCACGGCGGCGGCTCGGCGTGTCACGCCTCGGCCGACGACGTCATGAAGGTCGCGCGGTTCCTTTTGCAGGGCGACGCGCGCGTCGTCGCCGACGCGACGCTCCGCGCGATGAAGACGCCGAGCGGCGACAGCGATCAACCTTGGGTCGCTGATCTCTATCACCGGCTCGACTACGGCATCGGCCTCCAGGTGAGCGACGGCCTGCTGGTCGACGGCACGTATCATCCGCTCGAGATCATCGGGCACGAGGGCTCGGGCCGCGGCTACGCGGGGATCATGCAGATCGTGCCCGCGCAGGAGCTCGCCTTCGTCGCGCTCGGCAACGCCAACGACGCCTACTTCGACAAGAGCTTCGTGCATGCCGTGAAGCTCGCGGGGCTCCCCGACGGCGCGCGAACGCCGCAACGCGGCGTCGATTCCACCGAGTACGCCCGCTTCGTCGGGACGTACCACGAGCCGCGGGTGCTCAAAGACGTCGTGATCCGGCAGGTCGACGGCAAGCTCTTCGCCGACATCTCCGGGTTGTCGATCAGCGGCCGCGAGCTGACGCCCGATCACGGCCGCGGCTTCGAGCTCCTCGATGTGCGCACCGAGAACGGCTACTACGATCACTTCGTGCACTTCGTGCCCGACGCGTCGGGCGAGAGCATCGAGCTGATTCGAAACCGCTATTGGGTCGCGAAGCGCGTGCCGTGATCAGGCATCTTTGTTCGCGCGGCGGCCGTCGCGCAAGACGTGGAGCACGAGCACCGCGCCGGCGACGCCGAAGAGCGCGCCGCCCGCGGAGACGCTCTGAGGGAAGACGAGCGCTCCGCCGACGGTCGAAGCCGCGACGACGAGCCCGGAGAAGATGCGACGCCCGAGGCGATCGGTGGCCTCGGGCAGACCCGGATCGGCCGTCTTCACGACGAGTCGGCCGAGGCGGAGATCTTCGAGCACCTCGCGCGCTTGCAGCGGCACGTCGTAGCCCGCGCGGGAGAGCTGCTCGACGCCGCGAATGAGCTCGTTGCCGATCCTCTGCGGCGAGTAGCGCTGCTTGAGGAGGCGCACGAAGTAGGGCTGCGCCTCGCCGAAGACGTCGAGATCGGGATCGAGCTGCTTGCCGATCCCTTCGAGGGTCATCAGCGCTTTGCCCACGAGCATGAAGTCGGTCGGGATCTCGACGTGGAACTTCATCGCGCCCTGCACGAGGTCGCGGAGCATCGCCGAGAGATCGATCTCCTTGAGCGGCTTGCCGAGGTACTTCTCGGCGAGCACCGCGACCTCCGCGCGGTACTCGCGCATGTCGATCTTCTGCGTGGGCCGGCCGATCGCGTAGAGCGCGTCGGCGACGCCGTACGCGTCTTTGCGCACGGCCGCGACCATGAGATCGATCGTGCGATCGCGCAGCTCGGGGCTCAGGCGCCCGACCATGCCCAGATCGATGAGCCCGATCACGGGCTGCTCCTTGCCCATGATGATGACGTTGCCGGGGTGCGGATCGGCGTGGAAGAAGCCGTCTTCGAAGATCATCTTGATGACGACCCCGACGGCGTTCTTCGCGACGATCTTGCCGTCGATGCCCGCCTCGAGCGCCTTGTCGATCTTGCGCCCGTCGAAGAACTCGAGGGCGAGCACGTGCTTGCTCGAGGCTTGCTTGTAGACCTTCGGAAAGCGCGCGATCTCGCCCTGCGGCGTTCCCTCGAAGTTCTTGGCGAAGCGCTCGCCGTTCTCGCCCTCGATCATGAAGTTGAGCTCGGCGGTGATCGAGCGATCGAACTGCTGCACGAGGCCGACCGGCGAGTAGAGGCGCGTCTCCGGCATCGCGCGCTCGATCGCCGCCGCCATCATGTGGAGCAGCTCGAGATCGCGGAGCACGGTGTCGCCCACGTTGGGGCGCTGCACCTTGACCACGACCTCCTCGTCGCCTTCGGGCGTCGAGAGCACCGCGCGGTGGACCTGTCCGATCGACGCGGTCGCGAGCGGCTTCTCTTCGAAGGAGACGAACACCTTCTCGATGGGCGCGCCGAGGCTCGACTCGATCACCTTCTTGATCTCGTCGAACGGCACGGGCGGCACGTCGTCTTGGAGCTTCTTGAGCTCGGCGATGACCTCGGGGGGCAGGAGATCGCCGCGCGTCGACGCGATCTGACCGAGCTTGATGAACGACGGTCCGAGATCCTGAAGGACGAGGCGAACGCGCTCCGCGGTCGTCGTGCGCGTCTTCTCTTCTTCGCCCTTGGCGAGCTCCTCGGTCGAGATCTCGGGCGCGCCTTCGCCTCCCGCCGACGGCGGCGGATCGCTCGCCGTGCCCTTGCGCGGCTTGCGACCGAAGCCCGCGCGCGCGACGACCTCACCGAAGCCGTGCCGCACGAGCACGCTCGTGATCTCTCGAAGGCGGCCGAGATCCCGCACAGCCGAGACGACGGAAATCACGGGCGGCAGCCTACCGCCAAATCGCGGCGGCGTCTGCGATCGCCGAGCAGTGGCGCGGACGGACGACGTTCGCGACGACGTCGCGCGGGTCGCGTGGTGTGGCGGCTGCCGCGCCGCGGAGCTAGTCTTCTCGGCGTGAGGCCCGCCATCAACCTCGCGGATCCCGACTTCGAGCCCTCGGACGAGCAGCTCATCGGCTTGAGCGCCCGCGCGTTCGCGGGTGTCCGTGAGGCTCATCGACAATCCCAGCGCGAGCTTCGCGAGAAGATCGCGAAGGCGCGGGCAGACGCCCTCGCCGCGCTCGAGTCGCGGCTCGCGCAGGGCCGAGCTCCGACATGAGGCCGGCGCTGCTCGTCATCGCCGGGCCCAACGGCGCGGGGAAGACGACGGTCACGACTCGACTTCGCGAGGAGCGCTGGAGCGAGGGGGTCGAGTACCTCAACCCCGACGAGGTCGCGCGAGATCGCTTCGGGGACTGGAATTCGCCGGAGGCGATCTTGAGTGCGGCCCGTTGGACGGACGCGCGCCGTGAGGAGCTCCTCGCAGCGCGCGCGGGAATCGCGTTCGAAACGGTCCTCTCGTCGCCAGGCAAGATCGACTTCGTCGCGCGCGCGAAGGCGAGCGGCTATTTCATCCGCGTCTTCTTCATCGGGACGACGGATCCGCGCATCAACGCCGCGCGCGTCGCCGGGCGCGTCATGGCGGGCGGGCACACGGTTCCGATTGACAAGATCGTGAGCCGCTACGTTCGTTCGATGGCCAATCTGTCGTCAGCCATCAAGCTCGCCGACCGCGTCTACGTCTACGACAACTCCGTCGACGACCAGGAAGCGGCTCTGTGCGCCCGGACGCAAGCCGGGCAGCTGCGAAAGATCTACGGTCCCCTCCCAGCGTGGATCGACGACGCGATCGAGCCGCTGGAACGCCACCCGGAGTTCGTCGACGCGCGCGCAGCCTGAGAGACGGGCGACCGTCACCCGACGGAATCGAGATGAACGCGCTTGCGCCCATGCTACCGCACCCGTACGGAGACCCCGAAGCACGCAAAGGTTGCGCGTGCATTCGCCGCGGGTCGGTCCATGCTTCATCTCGAACATGCGGAGAGCGCTCGGGCTCCTGATCGTCGCAGCTTGCAGCTCTCCGCGGGGTGAAGACCCGCCCGCGCCGAGCGCCCAGCCGACGACCGCGCCGACGTCGACCGCGGCTCCGACGAAGGACGCCGGACCGAAGGACGCCGGACCGCACGCCGCGAACGAGAGCCTGCAGAGATGCGCAGCGTCGAAGGGCGATCTCGGATCGATCGCCGACGCGATCACGCGCCTGAACGCCATCTCCGGCAAGGGCGGCGACGCCGCGTGCTTCGTCGCGACGCTGCCGCGGCCGCTCGCGGTCGTCGCGACGCTCAACATGGGGAGCGCGCAGCCCGCCGGCGGCCGAGGCGCACCGCGGATCTTCTTCATGCTGCCGAAGCTCGTCGTCGCCGCCGTGCCCGAAGGACAAGGCAGCACCGTCCTCGAGTTCGGCGAATGGACCGGGACGACGACCACCATCAAGGGCGAGATCGCGATGCCCGTCACCGTCGCGCTCGCGCCGGACGCGGCGTTCAAGAAGGTGCTCCAGGGCAACGATCGCACGACGTGCGCCACCTGCCACGGTCAGGAGGCGCGCCACCCGACCATCCCGGACGCCTTCGTCTCGCTCGCGCTGAAGCCGACGCCGGCGAGCGAGCTGAGCCTCGAAGACCTCGAAGAGATCCACGAACTGTGCGTCAAGACCGAGCTCGTGTCGCCGCGCTGCAATTTCTTCCACGCGCTCTTCGACTTCGGCGAGATCACGCAGGGCGCCTTCTCGCCGGTCGTCGGAACGTTCAACTGAGCCCGATCTACCGAACCCGCACCACGGTGCCCGGCTCGAGCTTCGTCGGGTAGACCGCGGTCCAGCCGACGGGCAAGTGCGGGCCGGTGAAGGCGAAGAGCCATCGCGCGTCGAGCGGCGCGAGGTTGACGCAGCCGTGGCTGTGGATGTGGCCGAGATCGCGGTGCCAGAAGACGCCGTGGAGCGCGATCGCCTTGTCGAAGAACTGCACCCACGGCACGTCTTCGAGCGCGTAGTGCTTCTCGACGTCTTCCTTCGCGAGGTTGTCCATCTTCGTGGTGAAGATCTTGACCCACACGCGATGGACGCCCGGGTTCGTCGCGAACTCCGTCTTCGGCGGGCCCTTGCCCGTCGACACCAGCGTCGCGAACACGGCCTTGGTTCCCTCGTAGGCGACGAGCGTCTGCTGCGCGAGATCGACGTCGATCCATCGCTCGAGCGGCCCCGCTTCGGACGGCGGCGGCGCTTCGCGCGCGCGTGAGAGATCGCGCGCCTTCATCCAGCCGCCGTCGACGCGCACCATGACGTTCGGCGCGGCGCCCTTCTCTTCGAGGATCTTCACCTTCTCGAAGCGAACGCGGCTGCCGCTCGGCGCGCCGCCCTTCTCGGTCGCGTAGATCGCCGCGCGATCGACGGTGACCCACCCGACGTCGACCTTCCCGCCTTCGAGGATCTCGCCGCGGAACGTGAACGAGCGCGCGGGGACGAGCTCGCGCATCGCGATCCATCGCCCCTTCTTCGTTCGGCCCCACGACTCGCCGTGCGCCGTCTTCTCCTCGAGGATCGCGACGGCGAAGCCCTTCTCGAGCTCTTGATCGGGCGCGTCGTCGAGCGCGCGCGCGAGGCTCGAGAAGCCGTAGGCGCCGTCGGCCCCCGCGAAGTAGTAGCGATACGGGAGCCCGTCGTCGTTCGCCGACGTCGGCTCGAGGGGCGGCAGGGGACGCGCGCCCGGCCGCGCAGGGCGCACGAGATCGACGTTGCCCACGGTCTCCGACCACGGCCGCGTCCCGAGCGAAGCGGCGCCCGGCTCGTCGCCCGAGTAGTCGGCGACGTCGGAGCAGATCCACGCGAGCGGCCCGACGTTGAGCCAGCGACCCTGACATCCGCTCGCGCGCTTCGTGCCGAACAGCGGGAGCTTCGCGCCGAGCTGCGCGCTGCCGCGGCGCGCCTCGAGCTTGCCCGGCTCGGCGTAGAACGCCGCGTCGGTCTTGTTCGGCGCGACCGACTTCGCCCACGCGGGCACGGGCACGTCGCCGGCGTCGACCCACGGCGGGAGCGACTCGTCTTGGAGCGGCGACTGCGCGTGCCCCACCGCCGACAGCGCGGTGATCGCGCCCGTGGCCACCACCGCGTGGAGTCGCTTCATCTCGTCACGCCTCGACGTGCGGCTGGGGCAGCTTCAGCTTGAAGGTCGCTCCCCGGCTCGACGAGTGAGCGCTGATGCTCCCGCCGTGCTCTTCGGCGATGCGCTTCGTGATGGCGAGCCCGAGCCCCGTGCCGCCCTTCTTGCCGCTCGTGACGAACGACTGGAAGAGGCGATGCTCGATCTCCTTGGGGATGCCTGGACCGTTGTCCATGAACGTGATGACGAGCGACTCCTCGCCGTCGCGCTCTTTGGTGCGGCTCGTCTTGATGGTGAACTTGCCGCCCTTGTCGGCCATCGCCTCGGCGGCGTTGCGCGCCAGGTTGTGGATGACGCGCAGGATCTTCCCCTCGTCGAAGCGCGCGGTGCCCTTGTCGGCGAGCTCGATCACGAGCTCCACGCCGAGGCGCGCGAGCTGGAGCTGGAGCTGCTCGCGCACGTCGCCGAAGAACTTCGCCAGGTACACCTTGCGCACGAGCACGTTCTTCTCGCCGCGCGCGAACTCGAGCACGTCGCGCTGCATCGCGCCGATGTGATCGAACTGCTTGAGCGCGAGGTCGGCGTACTCTTCGCGCACCTCGCGCTTGTCGGCTTGCTGCATCAGCTGCACGTAGCCGCTGATGACCGTGAGCGGTGTCTTGAGGTCGTGGATCACGCCCGAGAGCAGCCGCCCGATCGTGGTGAGGCGCTCCTCGCGCTCGCGCGCCTCGCGCGAGAGCTGGAGCTGGATCGCGGTCGACGCGTTGGCCGCGATGAGCAGGAGGAGCGCCCGATCCTCCTCCGAGAAGCCTGGGCCGCGCGTCTTGTTGTAGAGCGCGATCGCGCCCATCGCCTCGCCGTCTTCACCCTCGAGCGGCACGGCGATGCAGGCGCGGCACGCCTGCCCGAGGATCTCGTCGAGCGCAGGGTCGTAGCTCGGGTGGCCTTGCGCGTCGTTCGTGAAGACGACCTCGCCTTCGGCCATCGCCGCGCCGGTGAAGCCGTCGTCGGCGCGCACGGGCGTGCGGATCAACTTCGGATCGCCGCTCTTCATCACGTAGAGGTGCGCGACGCCCGTCTCCTGCGTCGACGAGGGCTCCTTCAGCGCGAACGCGCCCGCGAGCGCCTCGCTCGTGCGCAGCGCCTCGCTGAGGACGCCGGTGAAGAGCTCGTCGAGCGAGGTCGCGCGGCCCATCGCGCTCTCGAGATCGAACAAGAGCTTGAGATCGCGCACGCGGTGCTCGAGCTGCTCCTTGATCTCGAGCAGCTCGGTGTTCTTCTGCGTGACCGAGAGGAAGAGCCTCGAGTTGTCGATCGAGATCGCCGCCTGCGTCGCGAGCGCGGCGAGGACGACGGCGTCGTGGTCGGAGAACTGCCCCGATTTCTTGTTGAGCACCTGGATGACGCCGATGGTGCGCCCCAGATGGTTCTTCATCGGCACAGCGAGGATCGAGCGCGTGCGATAGCCCGAGGTCATGTCCCACTCGGGGTTGAACCGCGGATCCTCGTAGGGATCGTTGACCAAGAGCGCCTTGCTCGTCTGCGCGACGTGCCCGGCGATGCCCTGACCGACCTTGAGACGTATCGCGCGCACCTCGTCGCCTTGCACGATGCGCGAGACGAGCTCGCCCTTCCGATCGTCGAGCAGGTAGAGCGTCGCGCGGTCGGCCTCGATCGCGTCGTTGATCTTCTGGAGGATGAGCTCGAGGAGCTGGTCGAGATCCAGAGTGGTTCCGAGGGCGAGGCCCACCTCGCGGAGCGCGACCCCGATCCTGCGCTCCCGTGCCAGCTCCTCCTCGAGCTGGGCCAGCTTGTGCTCGAGCTGGACGACCCGCAGATCGAGCTCGCGCGAGCTCTGCCGGCGGGGGGGAGCAAAGTCCGGCTCGCTGCTCGTCGAAGCGGGCGGACGTGTGGATTTCAGGGCCACGAGTCGATTCTAAACCCGAACGGGCCCGGCCGGGCCCCCGACCCGAACGCCCGGATCGGTCGAGGTCTCCGTTCTCCCGGCGGGAAAAGTGGTATACGCGGGGCCCTTAGCCCACCGCTCGAGCCATGCCCAGAACCCTCATCGTCACCCCGACTTACAACGAGAAAGACAACCTGCCGCGCTTCGTCGAGGCGGTGCGTTCGGCCTTCCCCGAGGCCGATCTCATGATCGTCGACGACAACTCGCCCGACGGCACCGGCGACATGGCCGACGCGATGGCGGCCAAGGACGATCACGTCCGCGTCATGCACCGCGCGGGCAAGCTGGGTCTCGGCACCGCCTACATCCAGGCGTTCCAGAAGGGCCTCGGCGAAGGCTACGACCGCTTCTTCGAGATGGACGCGGATCTGTCGCACGACGTGCGCTACCTGCCCGACTTCGTGCGCGCGCTCGACGACGGCGCCGACGTGGTGATCGGCTCGCGCAACATCCCGGGCGGCGGCGTCGAGGGTTGGGGCGTCGGTCGTCACGTGATCTCGAAGGGCGGCTCGCTCTACTCGCGCACGATCCTCGGGCTCCAGGTGCGCGACCTCACGAGCGGCTACAAGGCGTTCACGCGCCGCGCGCTCGAGGCCATCGACATCGATACGATCCACTCGAACGGCTACTCGTTCCAGATCGAGATGACCTACCGCGCGATCCGCAAGGGGATGCGCGTGAAGGAGGTCCCGATCGTGTTCGTCGATCGCACCGCCGGCGCCTCCAAGATGAGCCGCAAGATCTTCGTGGAAGCCATCGGAGTCGTTTGGAAACTTCGCGCCGAAGCGATCGTCGGCAAGCTTTGACGCGAGCGCTATGATGAACGGGTGAGGTTCGGCCTCGCCAGGCGGGTGCTCGTCGGGGCGCTGCTCGCAGGAGCGGCGGCGCTCGTGCATTGCAGCGTCCGCGAGCCCACGCAGATCGTCGTCACCGTGCGGGCGAGCGACGGCGAGTGCGCGACGATCCACAGCACCTACGTGCGCGTGAAGACGACCGACGATCTCTCCGTCGCCGCGACCGCGAGCAAGGAGGGCTGCCCGCTCGCCACGAAGGTCATCGGGACGTTCGTCCTCGTGCCCGAGGGCGCGCCCGACGCGCCGACGAAGTTCTTGGTCGCCACCGGCATCAAGGGCAAGCAGGGCGACCTCTGCAAGTTCGACGACCCCGACTGCATCTTCGCGAAGCGGATCACGCGCTTCATTCCCAACGAGACCGTCAGGCTCGACGTGCTCATGAGCGGCGCCTGCCTCGGCAAGACGTGCGCGGGGGCGAACGAGACGTGCGAGAACGGCGTCTGCACGTCGGCCGTCGTGGAGCCCGCTCCCGGCGACTGCGCGGCCAGCGGCACGTGCCTCGACGCCGGATCCGACGGTGCTCCCGCGGGAGACGCGGGGGTCGACGCCGACGCCGCGCCCGACGTGGTGGTCGACCCGTGTCTGAGCTCGACGTGCGTCGCGCTCGGAGGAGCGTGTCAGCTCGACGGGAGCTGCGCCTTCACGTGCAGCACGGCCGTCAAGTGCAACAACAAGGTTTGCCCGCCCGGGCTCGAGTGCAGGTTCAACTGCAGCGGCCTCGGCGCGTGCAACGCGAGCTCCTGCACCGCCGCGAACCCGCGGTGCAGCTTCACCTGCACCGGCGTCGGCGCGTGCGAGGCGATGGCGTGCGCCGCGACGACGTGCACGCTCTCGTGCACCGGCGGAAACCAGGCCCAGCGCGCGTGCGGCAACACCACGATGAGCACCGGCGGCACCGTCTCTTGCGGCGACGACAACGACTGCGGCGCGATCAACTGCAACGGCGCCGCGAACCCGTGCAACTGCCCGCTGGGCGAGCCGTCGGTCTGCAACGGCAACTGCAATCAGAACTGCCGCTAGGCGTCAGAAGCGGAAGCCGGCGGGGATGGGACCGCCCGTGAAGTCTCCCGGCAACGGATCTCGCGTGCGGCTGCCCGTGGCGGCGAGGATCGCGACCGCCGCGCCGCCGGCGACGATGACGCCGAGCCCCGTCCAGAACCACCATCGCGAGGTGACGCCGGACTTTTCCTTGAGCGTGACGTCGAGGTCGCGGCGCTCACCCTTGCCGATCGTCACCTCGACGCGCTCGTCGTCGTAGCCTCGGCGGCTCACCGTCACGACGTGCGTGCCCGAAGTGACGCGCGCCTCCACGGGCGAGCGGCCCGACCCGATGCCGTCGATGAACACGTCGCTGTCGGTCGGCTGCGAGCGAACCGCGACGATCACGAGCGTTTGCCTCTCCTCGAGGTGCACGTCGAGCTTCGTCGTTTCGCGCGGGCGCAGATCGATCTCCTTCGTGAAGGGCTCGTAGCCCTCGGCGGTCACCTCGATCGTCGCCGGGCCCGCGCGCACCGACACCTCCGCGCTCGGCTCGAGGCGCGAGACGACCTTCGACCGCACGAGGAGCTGCGCGCCGGAGACGTTCGCCGTGACCGCGAGCGTCGAGACGCGCCCTCTGAGATCGGTGATGAGCTCGTCGAGGCCCGTCGTGCGCGCGAGGAGCGCCGGGCTCGCGCTGCTTCGAAACTGCTCGAGACGCTTGATCGCGTCGGGATACTCGCCGAGCGCCTCGAGCGCGCGCCCTTCGTTGTAGAGGAGCGCGGGGTCGGAGGTGAGCGCGTAGGCGCGGGCGTACGTCTGCGCGGCCTCGGCGTAGCGCTCCGCGTCCATGTGGGCGTCGCCCTGCTTCTTGAGCTGCGCGGCCTGCGCGGCGTTGTCGGGCGGCGCCGGCGAAGGCCGCGGGCGAGGCTGCGCGGCCGCGGTGCGCGGGATCGACGTCACGGAAGAGAGCGAGACGACCGCGGCGAGGGCCCACGCGATGCGTGCGTTCCGTGCGGCTGGCCCCTTCATGCCGGGGCATCATACTATCGACGGAGAATCGGTGACGAGCGCGCGGGCCAGAAGAGCCCTCGCCGTCGCGATCGTCGCGACCGGCGGGGTCTCGTTTCACTGCGGATCGGTGGAAGAACCCACCCAGATCGTCGTCGAGGTGTCGACGAACGACTGCACGGGCGTCGGGAGCACGGTCGTCAGGGTGAACACTCTCGACGACTACTCGCTCGGCGTCTCGGCCACGTCGACGCACTGCGATCCGGCGACGAAGCGGGTCGGGCGCTTCGTCCTCGTGCCCCGGTCGCCGACCGACGCCGAGGTTCGCTTCCAGGTCGTGATGGGCATCAACACCAACGCCGAGAGCTGCCGCAGCGCAGACGCGCCCGACTGCGTGGTCGCCGCGGTGAGCACCCGCTATCGACGCCACGAGACGGTCACCGAGAACGTCGTGATGGACGCGATCTGCAAGGGCAAGCAGAAAGACTGCAAGCCCGGCGAGACGTGCAAGGCCGGCGCTTGCGTTCCGGTCGTGGGCTGCCCGCCGAGCTGCCCCGAGCCCGACGCGGGCGTCGACGCGGCCGACGCCGCGCCGCCGACGTGCGAAGAGAGATGCAAGGCGGTGTCGCCGGCGGGCAGCTGCGTCGCCGACGTGTGTGTGATCAAGTGCGAGGGCGGCACGAAGTGCGGCGACGTCACGTGCCCGCCCGGCCTCTCGTGTGACGTGACGTGCAGCGGGGCCGACGCCTGCGGCAAGGTCTCGTGCAGCGGAGCGACGTGCAAGACGACGTGCGCCGCGAACGCCTGCACCGAGGGGCCCGCGTGCTCGGGCGCGGGAACGTGCAGCATCGCGTGCAACGGACCGCGCGCGTGTCGCGGCTCGGCGGTCACGTGCGTCGGGGGAGAGTGCACGATCGAGTGCAACGGCGCCGATCAGGCGAACCGCGCGTGCAACGACGTGCGCGCGGAGCCGACCGGCGCCGCCGCGGCGGTGCACTGCCGTCGCGGCCCGGGCCCCAACCCGAGGAACTCGTGCGGGAACCTGACGTGCGGCGGCGTGGGCTGCCAGTGCCCTTCGGGAGATCCATCGAGCTGCACGCCGCTCAACCTCTGCGGCAACTGCAACTGAATCTCAGAACCTGAAGCCCGTCGGGATCTGACCGGGAGAGAAGTGCTCGCCGCCGAGCGGCGGCTTCGTCTCCGTTCCGCTCGTAAGCGCGACGGTGGTGACGATCGCGGCCCCCGCGACGATCGCGGCGATGCCGGTCCAGAACCACCAGCGGGAGGTGATGGCGCTCCGCTCCGCGAGCGTCAGATCGAGCTCCTTGCGCTCGCCGCTCTGCAAGACGACGTCGAGCCGCTCGTCTTCGTGGCCGCTCTTGCTGATCACGACGGAGTGGCTGCCGGGCGCGAGGCGCGCTTCGAGCGGCGTGCGGCCGAAGCCCTTGCCGTCGACGATGACGTCGCTGCCCTCCGGCTTCGCGGTCACCACGAGGAGGCCGTGGACGTTCTTCTCCCGGAGGCGAACGTCGAGCGTCGTGGTCTTGCGCGGCGCGAGGACGACGTCTTGCTTGTACGGCTCGTGACCGTCGGCCGTGACCTCGATCGTCGCGGGGCCGGAGCGCACGGAGATCTCGAGGGTGGGCTCGAGCTTCCCTTCGTTCTTCGAGCGCACGAGCAGCTGCGCGCCGCGAACGTTCGAGATGACCACGAGCGTGGAGACGCGTCCCTTGAGGGCTTCGATGTGCTCTTCGAGCCCCGTCGCGCGCGCGCGAAGCGCGGGCGTGGCGAGCGAGCGGAACTGCTCGAGGCGCTTGATCGCTTCGGGGTACTCGCCGAGCGCCTCGAGGGCGCGCCCTTCGTTGTAGAGCAGCGCGGGATCGGAGGAGGCCGCGTAGGCCTTCGCGTACGTCTGCGCGGCCTCGGCGTAGCGCTCGGCGTCCATGAACGCGTCGCCTTGGCTCTTCAGGGCGGCGGCGTCTTGCGCGCGCGCGGCCGGCGCCCACGACAGCAGCAGCGAGACGAGCAGGAAGGCGAACGAGGCGCGGGCCCGCGCGGCCATGAGGAGCATCCTACTCGATCGATCCGCCGTCGGCCTTGGCGTCCTTCTTCTCGTCGCTCGCTTCGTCGTCTTTCTTCTCGTCCTTCTCGTCCGGCGCTTCGGGCTTCACGTCCTCCGTCGCGGCCGCGGGCGCGTCGTCCTTCTTCGCTTCGCTCTCTTCCGGCTTCGTCTCCTCGGCCTTCTCTTCCGATCCGCTCTTCGCGGGCTCGTCGTTCGTTGCGGGCTTCTCGGGCTCCGGCTTCTCGGGCGCCGGCTTTACTTCTTCAGCCGGCGGGCGTGACGGGGGACCGACGCGCTCCGACGAAGGAGCGGGCGGCGGGATCGGGTTCGACGACGGCGGCGCAGGCGCCACCGCAGGCGACGAGAACGGCGACGGCGGTCCGATCGGCGCCGACGGCGCAGGTGCAGGAACGGGCGCCGGCGGCGACGACGCGACCGATTCCTTCGAGGACGGCGGGCTCGGCGGAATCTTCGACGACGACGGCGGCATCGGCGGAACCGACTTTGACGACGACGAAGACGAAGGCGGGCTCGGCGGAATCTTCGACGACGACGGCGGGCTCGGCGCGAGCGGCCCTGGCGACGAGAACGGCGACGGCGGGCCGACCGGGTCCGACAGCGGCGCCGGAGGCACCGCGAGCGGCGCCGGAGGCTTCGGCGATCGCTCCGACTTCGCCGACGCAGGCTCGGACGACGAAGGCGGCGAGGTGGAAGAGGTCGGCGCCGCGGGAACGTTCGCCGAAGACGCCGCGGCCGAGGCCGGCAACATCTTGAGCGTCGCCATCGGCGACGTCGAGTCGGCCGCGCGCGGGACCGGCGGCGGCTTCGAGCGCGTCGGCAGCGGAGGCGGCTGCGACACGGGCGGCTCGATGGGCTCGAGCTCGATCTCCGGCGCGCTCTCGACGATGACGCGCGGCATGTCCGCCGGGAGCACCTCGAGGATCTTGATCGCCGACCGCGGCGGAGAGCCCGTGAGCACGAACGTCTCCGGCGCGTCGATGACGACGTCGCGAATCGTCGGGGCTCCGTCGATGATCTGCTCGTAGCGAACGCGCGTCCCGCGAGGCAGGTGCGGCGCGATGAGGAAGAATCCGTCGGCGACGGGACGCGTGATGATCGCCGAGGGAGACGGGCTCGGCGCTGCCGCGGCAGGCGTAGGCGTGAGCTTCGGCGCCTCGGGCGCGACCCTCGGCGCAGGACGCACCGGCGCGGGGGCGTCGCGCCGCGCGAGGCGTCGACGCGCGAGCCGCGCGCTCCGCTTTCCGCGCAAGAGCATCCACGCGATCGCGGCCGCGGCCGCCGCGATGGGCGATCCGATGAGCAGGCCCCACGAGAACGCCTCCGAGCTCGGCGCCATGCCGTCGAGTTGCAGCGGCTCGCCGTCGGCGAGCGGGCCGGAGACCGGCGCCGACGCGTCGGGCGTGAGACCGAGCGGTCCTGCTGCGGCGAAATCGGTCGAGGGCGTCGCGAGGCCGGGCGCGACGCCCTCGTCGATCGCGACGACGACGCGGAACCCAAACTCGATCGTGCGCCCGGCAGGCGTCGCGCGGTGCCGCGCGGAGACGCGGCCGCGCTTCGGCTCTTTGTTCCACGATCCGCCGCGGAGGACACGCTTCTCCGGATCGCCGCTCGTCACCTCGGGATCGACGGCCGCGCCTTCGCGATACGGCGCGTAGACGTCGCGGCACCATTCGAACACGTGCCCGGAGAGATCGAAGATGCCGAGCGGGTTCGCCTTCTTCTGACCGACCGGGTGCGTTCCGTAGCCGGCGCCCTTGAACCATCCGAACGCCGCCGCGTCGGCCTCGCTCGCGGCGCCGGGCCACGGCGTGGCGGCTCCGCCGCGCGCGGCGTGCTCCCACTCCGCCTCGGTCGGGAGGCGAACGCGTCGCGTCGTCTTGCGTGACGCCCAGGTCGCGAACGCGACCGCGTCGTTGTACGCGATCATGACGACCGGATGATCTTCGGCCTGGAGAAAGCCGGGGTTTCTCCAGCTTCCCTCCTTCTTCGGCGGCTTGCCCTCGGCGCCGGCGGGCGGAGCCGGAGCGCCGGCTTGCGCCTTCTCCGCCTCGGTCAGGTATCGCGTATCAGCGACGAACTTCTGGAACTGCGCGCGGGTGACGGGATACTTCCCGATCCAGAAGTCTTTCGTGAGCGTGACCGCGTGCGCGGGCTCTTCGTCTTTTTCGTGGAGCGCATCGCCCGCGATCGCGCCGCGGGTGTACGTGCCCTTGGGCACGCGGCGGAGCTCGATCGCCGTGCCCCCGAGGTCGAGCGACTCGTCGCCCGCGCGGGCGACGCGGGGCGCGAAGGCCGCAATCGCCCCGATCAGCAGGGTCGGACCGACCCACCCGGAGCCTCGAGACCGGCGCCGCATCCAGCGGTTGTTGTACACGGTTTCGCGTATGCTGCGGGTCATGGCGACGAAGAAACAGACCCTCGAAGACTACGCCGACGAGATCCGCCAAGAGCTCAACGTTCCCCGCCAGAGCGAGGTCTTCGCCGCCGCGGTCGAGGCCGGCTACCTGGCCGCGCGCGCCGACGGTGAGGTCGACGCGACGGAGCGCGCGACGCTGACCAAAGCGGTCGAGCTGCTCAGCCAGGGCGCCGTCATCGAGTGGGAGACCGAGACGTTGCTCGACGCGTGTCAGGCGCGCGCGGACAAAGACGGCGCCGAAGCGCGAGCGACGCAGGTCGGCGAGCTGCTCAAGAGCCTCGGCCAGTCGGAAGCGGGGCTGCTCGTGGCCGCGTTCGTCGCGCGCGCGACCAACGGCGTCGAGAAGTCGGAGGCCGAGGTGCTCAAGGCGATCGGGAAGGCTGCCGGCCTCACCGCGGAGAAGGTGAAGGGCCTCGTGAAGCGCGCGACCGGCCTCGAAGACTAGAACGTCCCGACGAGGCCGAGGCCGTTGCCGTCCTGTCCGAGGCGGACGGGCGTGACGCGGATCTCGGCGAGGTCGTTGCGGATGAGGACCGTCTTCGGCGACGTGAGCCCCACGATGAGCATCACGGCGCCTGCGGCCTGGGCGATGCCGTCGATGGCCAGCACGGTGTTGCCGAGCGACGTGCTGGTGCGCGTCATCTGCAAGAACGGCCCGGCGACGGGGATGAAGAGGTAGCTGCCGTCGGTCTTGGTCAGCGACTTCGAGTCGTTCATCGCCGCGCCCGTGAGGACGGAGAGGATGTACATCGTGCCGAACGTGATCGATCCGCCGATGACGAGCCCCTTACGGATCTGCGTGTCGGGGTGATAGCCGGGCGGGATCGGATCGCCTTCGTCGTAGTCTTTGATGACGCGCGGGCCGGAGAGGGCGACGCTCTGCGGGACGTAGACTTGCTGCGTTTGCTGCGCGAGGGGCGCGACGTACTCACCGTTCGGCGCGACCGCCGACGCGGGCGGCGGCTGCGAGGGAGGCATCTGGCTCGATTGCGCGAACGCGCGCGGAGCCGTCGCGGTCGTGAGGACCACGGCTGCAGTCAGAGCGGACGCCATGCGAAGCACGATTCGAGACATCGAGAAACCTCCCGCGAACGGTGCCCTAAGCAACCGTCGTACCAGGGAGTCGAGCCCTCTCGCAATCGCGCAAGGATGGGCTCTCCCCGTAGGGTCCTGGCAATTCGTGAACGCCGCGACGCGTGGCTGTGACCGCCCGGTCATGGCCGAATCCGCCCACCGGACCGGACGCCGCGACGAGGAGCATCGAGCATCGCTCGCGCGGGCATGGTAGAGAGGGTGCCCTCTACACGTACGCGCCCGTAGCTCAGCTGGATAGAGCGTCGGCCTTCGAAGCCGAATGTCGTAAGTTCGAATCTTACCGGGCGTGCCAGTACTTACGTCGATCGGCGTGACAACCCTCCTCGACGCGCTGAGCGCGATCGAGCGAGGGGATCCGTTCGCGACCAGCAAGGCCGTCGACGCGATCGGGATCGCCCTAGAGGTCCTGGCCGATACCTCGGCGGACACGTCCCTGAACGCTCCCGCAGTCTCGAAGTCCAGGCGCTGAAACACATCACGCGCCGACCGGGAGCGGGACCAATCGTCCCCGGAGCGGCGCGCGACGGAGGCACAACCATGTTCGATGTAGCAACGCGCGGTCGCCGTGTCGACCGCAGCGCGGGCAAGACCGCGTCCACCGACAAGCCGAAGGCGCACCGCACGAGCGGGCGCAATCTGACGTGCAGCGAGTTCGCCGAGCTGTTCCCCGTCCACTGCGCGACGTGGGAACGCGAGCGAGGTCAGAGCGATGGCGATCTCGTGCAGTCGTATCGTCCGTGGGACTGGTGGCTCACGATCACGTTCAGGGACGTGGTGAGCGCGACGTTCGCGCTGTCGTTGTTCAAGGAGTGGGCGCGCGATCTTGCGCGGGACCGAGAGAGCCACATCACACTCGCCGTCGGGATGGAGCTCCAGGGCCGCGGCGCCCCACACTTCCACGCGCTGCTTCATGTCCATGAGAACGCCGACGCGTTCGACGCACGGCGCGCGGAGCGAAGGTGGCGCGAGCTGAGCAAGCGCTGCGGCGTGAAGAACAAGTTCGAGCCCTTCGATCCTGAGCGACGCGGCGGCGACTACCTGACGAAGGATGGCGGCTGGGGCTTCCTTGTCGCGTGTCCAAGGCGTCCCACGTGTCGACGACGCCACGGGTGTCGCGTCGATCCGAACGCCTGGTAACCGCGTTCACCTCAGCATCGTCGTCCCGCTCGCGGAATGCGCACGGCGCTCCGCGTCCGGGTGGCGTGGTTGCGTCACGTCCCCTTCTCGTATGGTACCCGTCTGCCTTTTCTTCGGATGGTGAGGGGAAGGGAGAGCGGGATCATCTCCATCCGACGTACCGAGAGGTAAACGCGGTCATCCTGGAAGAAGGAGGACACACATGATCGCGGTCACCTCAGGGCTGCTCCTCACGCGGTGGCCGGTACTCAGCGCCTCGAAATCGAACCAGCCCTCACGTCGAGCCTCTTCGAGGACTTCCAGAGCGAAGTAGCGGCGCACGGCGGGGAAGAGGCACGGCAACTTGTCGAGGCGTGACCAACGCTGGAGGTCGGTCGTCGTCTTCGGGATCCGCCACACCTGCCCGTGCTCGTACTTCCGCTCGACCACCTGGAGCGGAAGGCGTCCAACCGCCCGTCGCGTTGCGTCGAGGTCGTGGTCGCCGTGATGACAAGGTCGTACGTCTTGAACTGGTACCCGCGGTCATAGAGAGCGAGATCGCGTTCAACCGGGAACGCAGAGCCCAGGTGGAACAGGCGCCCGGTCTTCTTGTTCACGATCACCCCGTTGCAACCGATGCGAGGCGTCGCCCATCGGAAGAACCAGCCCTGCTCGATCTCGCGCGCTACGCCGAGCGCGACGTCGTCGAACGTGATCGCCGCCTGTGCGAGCTGCCGTGCCTGCTCCTCGTCGATCATCGTCGTCTCCGCGCCCTAGTACCAGTCGGCTTCCTCGGAGGTCCTGTCGTCGACGGACACCCTCACGCCAGCCGCCCCCTGCATGACCCGCTCGGCGACCTGCGCTGCGTCATCGCGCGTGAGGGCGTCGCCGGTGATGAGCGTCGCGTCCGGCAGGAACGTGAGCCACGTTGTTCCGAGCGGCCTTTCGCACGACGTGCGAGCCAGCAATGACACGATCAACCCCTGCGAGAAGACGGCACGGTAGCGATCGTCACCGTGCATCGTCGAGACAACGAGCCTATCGGAGAGCGCATTCAACACAGAGCCAAAGGACAGCGTGCGCTGGAAGGGGTCGCCGCGCGCGAAGAGGTACAGGAAGAACTGGTAGAACACAGGATGCGCGACGCCATCGACGGGCCGAGCGAATGGTTCGATCGGAATCGGCGCGCCGTCGTAGGCAACCGTGATCGCCCCGTCACGCCAGACAAGAACGCGCACCTCGTCCGGCGTCGGCGTGTCGTGCGCCACGCCGTCCACAACCCATTCGAGCAGTCGCGCGCGAAGTGAGCGCCCAGGTTCTTCCGCACCGATGTACATCGTCGGCCGGTGCCGGACGGCCTCGAGTCCCTCGAGCACGGTGATTCCGTGCGCCGTCTTGTAACCGAAGTGCACGTTTTTCCTCCCGCGCCGATCAGATGAACACCTCGCCGAGAGCGTCGTCCAGGAGGTCGCCACGCAGGCGCAGGCGGCGTGGTTGGGACGTGGTGGTCACAGTGTTGTCACGACGCCCAAGATCCCACGACGAAACCCACGATCCATCCGTTCTTCGAAGCCGAATGTCGTAGGTTCGAATCTTACCGGGCGTGCTGGGACATGACAGCCTACGTCCGGGCTGCGGACACGATGATGGTCTTCGTGAAGTAGGTCGCGATGGTCGCCGGCAGCGCGGCGCCCCTTTCGGGGCGCCCGAAGCCTCGGAGCGGTTCCAGACCGTCGAGGAGGCCACCGAGCAGCTCCTCGAGGTCTGCGGCCTCG
>JAHBWD010000087.1 GCA_019637175.1 Labilithrix sp.
GCGCGCGGAGCACTTTCGCGCGATGGAGCCGCGCCTGCCGAGGTTCGTCGAGCTCCGCGACGCGTGGGACCCGAAGCGCCGCCTCCGCAGCGCGCAGTCGGTCCGCCTCTTGGGCGACACGGCATGAAGGCGATCGTCTTCGGAGGGACCAGCGGAATGGGTCGCGCGGTCGCGCGCCGGCTCGCGGAGCGCGGCGACGCGGTCTTCCTCATGGGGCTCGACGCCGGCGATCTCGCGCAGAGCGCAGCGGATCTGCGCGAGCGGCACCCGAAGCGCGCCGAGATCGGCCACGTCGTGTGCGATCTCGAGAAGCCCGAAGGGTTCGCGGCGGCGCTCGACGCGGCCGACGCGGCGCTCGGAGACTTCGACACGGTCGTCGTGACCGCGGCGATGTTCGCCTCGCAAGAGGCGCTCGAGGCGGACACCGAGCTCGCGCGACGACTCGTCACCGTGAACTACGCAAACACCGTCGCCTTCTGCGAGCACGCGCGCAAGCGCCTCCTCGCGCGCGGCGGCGGACGCCTCGTCGTGTTCTCGTCCGTCGCGGGCGACCGCGGTCGAAAGCCCGTCGTGATCTACGGATCCAGCAAGGCCGGCCTCGCCGCCTATCTCGAGGCGCTCGATCACAAGTTCCATCACGCCGGCCTCTCCGTCACGTGCGTCAAGCCGGGCTTCGTGAAGACGGGCATGACCGCGGGGCTCGAGCCGCCGCCGTTCGCCGGAGAGCCCGAGCAGGTCGCCTCCGACGTCGTCCGCGCGATGGATCGGCGCGCGCCGGTCGTGTACACGCCCGGCATCTGGGCGCTCGTGATGCTCGTGATCCGCTGGCTCCCGCGCTTCGTGATGCGCAGGATCGGCTTTTGAGGGCGTCGTCGGTCCGACGCCGCCCTATATAGTGCGCTCATGAAACACGTCCTCGTCCTCGGAGCCACGTCTGCGATCGCGAGCGAGGTGGCTCGCATCCACGCGCAACGCGGGGATCGGCTCTGCCTCGTCGGCCGCAACGAACGAAAGCTCGACGAGGTCGCGCGTCGATGCGGCGGCACGTTCGTGACGACGCGGCGCGCCGACTTCGCAGAGCTCGACGAGAACGAAGCGGTCGTGCAGGGCGCCTTCGACGCGCTCGGCGGCGTCGACACGGCGATCATCGCGCACGGCGACCTCGGCGATCAGCTCGCCACCGAGCGCTCGTTCGAGGACGCCGAGCGGACGTTCCGCGCGAATCTCCTGAGCGTCGTCGCGCTCCTCGTGCCGCTCGCCAACCGGATGGAGGCCGCGCGTCACGGGCGGATCGGCGTCATCACGTCGGTGGCGGCCGAGCGCGGGCGGCCGCGCAACTACACCTACGGCGCGGCGAAGGGCGCGCTCAACGTGTACCTGCAAGGCCTTCGCTCGCGGCTCTACGGCGCGGGCGTGAGCGTGACGACGCTGAAGCTCGGCCCGGTCGACACGCCGATGACGCGCGACCACGCGAAGCACGCGCTCTTCGGCAAGCCCGCCGAAGTCGCGCGCGGCATCGTCCGCGCGGTCGACGCGGGCGTGCCGGAGGCGTACGTCCCGTCGTTCTGGCGCGCGATCATGCCGGTCGTGAAGCACACGCCCGAGGCGCTGTTCCAGCGACTCTCCGTCCTGTCGGCTCGCTGAGCCGCTCAGAAGTCGACGCCGAGGCTCGCGAGCACGATCGGGCTCGTGCCTCGGTAGCCGCGCATCTCCTGCACGACCGGGAACGACGCGCCCGCGCCGATGACGACGTCCGTCGTCGGGCTGAAGACGAGCTCCGACGCGAGGTGCATCGACGCGCCGCCCGATCGCGCGACGACCTCGTCGTCGATCGCGCCCCTCGCGTCGAAGCGCCCGAGCACCGACGCGCGCGTCGCGAACGCGCGCGTCGGCTGGAGCTGCAAGGTGAGCGAGCCGCGGAGCGAGCTGCCGGGGTGAGCGCCGGTGCGCACCGAGACCGGCATGAGGAATGATCCCGACACCCACGCCGACCAGAGCGACGAGCTCCACGCGTGCGTCGCGCCGAGATAAGGCGCGACCGATCCACACCCCGGCTGGAGATCGGGGTGCACCTGCTCGCCCGCGGGATCGAGCTCGAGGGGCGCGGTCGGGAGCTTCGCGCCCACGGAGACCATGAAGCGGCTGCTCGTCGTCGACGGGGCGCTGCGCCAGCCGGTGTGAGACAGGTGGAGATCGACGTCGCCGAGCGTCGTCGCGGATCGCGCCTCGCCCGCGCGCAGCGTGAGCGAGCGATGGAGGATCGGCACGTCAGCGCCCACCATCGAGCTCTTGCCGACCGCGACCGAGAGCCCGGGCTGCGCGCGCAGCTCCACGAGATCGAGATCGCGCGACGCCGTGGAGAACGAGGCGCCGCGCATCTCGACGGTCGCGCGCTTGCGACCTTCGAAGGCGATCTCGCTCCCGTTCGAGGGGAGCGACTTTTCCGCGGCGCCGCACACGGCGCAAGCCACGACGAGAGAAGCGACGAAGGCCATTTCCCGTGGGTGGAAGCCGCGCGGTGAAATTATGAGGCCGCGTGTCGGGGGCCGCCGACACGCGCACGAGCTTGGCCCGGGCTCGGTGCCGTGCAAGAAAGAGGGGACGAATGCCCAGGCTCGCGCCCTATCTCGTCTTGGCTTCGGCGTCGCTCTCCTCTTCTTGTAGCGGCGGCGAGCGCAGCGGATCCCCTGCCCCCGAGGCGGGAGCGCCGATCGAAGCCGGCGCGCCCGCCGACTGCGTGCCAGCCGCGACCTACGCGGGCTGCACCCCGCTCTATACGCCGACGTACGACGAGGTGTTCAAGCGAACGTTCAAGGCGACCTGCGCCGAGGGCGGCGCGGATTGTCACGCGTCGACCGCGAAGAAGGGCGGCATCAACTTCGACGACGCCGACGAAGCGTACGCGAGCATCGTCGGCGCCACGCGCAGCGTGCGGCCTTCGGACGCGAGCTGCAGCCCGCTCGTCTATCGACTCGCCGCGACCGACGCGCGGATCCGCATGCCCCCCGATCGCTCGCTCGATCCCGGCGAGCAGTGCGCGATAGTGCAGTGGATCGCGGCGGGAGCGAAGCGATGACGCGCACGCTCGCCGCGCTCTTCGTGCCCGCGCTCGCCGGCGCGATCGCGCTCGCGTCGTGCACGAGCACGACGCCCGACGAGCCGACCCTCACGGGAGACGCGCTGCTCGATCCCAACAACTGCCTGCCATGCCACGCCGACCAGTTCCGCGAGTGGTCGGGGAGCATGCACGCGTACGCCGGCGAGGATCCGGTCTTCATCGCGATGAACAAGCGCATGCAGCGCGAGACCAACGGCCAGGCGGGATCGTTCTGCGTGAGCTGCCACGCGCCGCTCGCGGTGCGCGCGGGCAAGACGGTCGACGGCCTCAACCTCGGTGAGCTGCCCTCGTTCATGCGCGGCGTGACGTGCGCGTTCTGTCACGCGGCCTCCGCGGTCGAGGGAACGCACAACAACCCCTTGCGCCTCGCCACCGACGGCGTCGTTCGCGGCGGGATCGCCGACCCCGCCAAGAGCCCGCATCGCTCGGCGTACTCGGAGCTCCACGATCGCGAGGTCTTGCCGTCGTCGTCGATGTGCGGCGCGTGCCACGACGTCGTGACGCCGGCGGGCGCGCACATCGAGCGGACGTTCTCCGAGTGGAACGCGTCGCTCTATGCGAAGCCCGGTCAGCTCTCCTGCGGCAAGTGCCACATGGAGGGACGCGAGGGCGTCGCCGCGAGGGTCGAAGGCGCGCCTCGGCGGCGCGTGCACGATCACACGATGGCCGCGGTCGACGTGGCGCTCACGCCGTTCACCGACGAAGACGGCCAGCGCGCGGCGGTGCAGCGGCTGCTCGACGCCACGCTCCTCGCGAAGCTCTGCGTGAAGCAGACGCCGGCGGCGGGCCTCGTCGCCGAGGTCACGCTCGACAACGCGTTCGCCGGCCACAGCTTCCCGAGCGGCGCGGCGCAGGATCGGCGCGCATGGGTCGAGCTCATCGCCTATCGCGGCGACGCGGTGGTGTTCTCGAGCGGCGTCGTCGAGGAGAAGAAGGCGGTCGCCGCGCTGCCCGATCCGAACCTGTGGCTCCTCCGCGACAAGGTCTTCGACGCCGCCGGCAAGGAGGTGCACATGTTCTGGCGAGCGGCGCGCTACGAGTCGGAGCTGCTCCCGCCCGCGGTGACCGCCGACCCGACCGATCCGGCCTTCTACCACGCGGTGACGCGGACCTACTCGCTGCCCCAGCCGGTGCCCGATCGCGTGACGATGCGCGTGCGCATGCGCCCGGTCGACTTCGATCTGCTCGACGATCTCGTCGCCACCGGCGATCTCGATCCGAAGATCCTCGATCGAATCCCGACCTTCGAGCTCGGAGGCACGGTCAAGGAGTGGACGAACGACCGCGGCTTCCGCTGCACCGACTGACGCGCGTCAGCCGTCGACGCAGAACTGAAAGGCGATCTCCTGCGGGGCGCCGCCCGGCGTCTGCACCGAGACGGTGATCCGCCAGAGGCCCGCCATCGCGAGGTAGATGTTCGCGACCTCGTAGGTCCCGTTGCCCTTGGGCGTGACGACGGGCGCGACCTGGCTGCCGTGCCCGTGGTCGGGCATGAACGGAACGACCGAGACGGTCGCGCCGTCGAGCGGCTTGCCCGCGCCGTCGAGCACCTGAAACGTCATCGCGTTGGTGAGCTTCGCGGGCGGCGCAGGCGTCGACTCGACGAGCTTCACCGAGAGCCCGGCGTTCTGCTTGGAGAGACCGGCGACGTAGATGTCCTTGCGCGTGTCCTTCTCGCACGCCGTCTGCCTGCCGCCTCCGCTGCTCGCTCCGGGATCCTCGGAGCTGCAGCCGGAGAGGGCGAGCGCGAGCGCGGCGACGGTGAAGAGAGCGGCGGGTTGCATGAACGAGAGGCTCCTCGGGGGGAGTACGTGCCGATCGTACGAGTGGTTTCGAACAAATAGCACGTGGTTCACGGGGCGGCCCCCCGGGCCGCCCGCCGATGATGTAGCCTCCGTCCACTCCGTCGCTCCGTCCGCTCCGTCCACTTGGGGGGGTACCACGTGCAATATCTCGGCTTCGTCCTCGTTCCGCTCGCGTTGATCGGCCTGTTGATCGGCCTCCTGCAGCACCTCAAGGGCAAGAAGATCCTCGCGGCACCGTTCCGCAGGACGGGCGAGATCGCGCAGAACCCCGCGGCCGCCGACGCGAAGGGCATCGTGAGCTGCGAGGGAAACATCCAAGCGCAGCAGCCGGCGATGGCGCCGTGCTCCGGGCAGCCGTGCATCTACTTCGAGATCGAGGTCGTGCAGGAGTGGGAGCGGCACGTGCTCACCGAGAACGGCTCCAAGAGGGAGACGGGCAAGGACACGATCCAGACCGTCAAGTCCGGCGCCGTGTTCTTCGTCGACGACGGGTCCGGCCCCGTCGCGGTCGATCCGACGCAAGGAATGGACGTCGGGCTCGACAAGAGCTTCGAGCAATCGCAGAACGTCTCCTACGGCGACGTCGTCTTCGGGCAGTTCCGCGCGCAGGTTCCCCCCGCGAGCGGCGACAAGCACGGGCGCGCCGTCAAGGTGGTCGAGAAGATCGTGCCCCCGATGGGCGGCTTGTTCGTGATGGGGCAGCTCACGAACGGTCACATCCGCAAGCCCGACGGCATGCTGGGGAAGATGCTCGCCTCGCGCAAAGGGCGCGCGGCGCTCCTCGGCGCGACCAAGCGCAACGCGATCATCGGCTTCGTCGCAGGCGGCCTCTTCTTCTTCCCCGGCGTCGGCCTCGCGATCTTCGCCGATCCGCCCGAGCCCACGAAGGCGGGCGAAGGCGCGTGCAACATCCTCGACGAGTCGAAGCCCAACGAATACTGCAGCGGCAAGATCTACAACGACGACGGCAGCGACGTTCCGCTCACCGTCACCAAGGCGGGCACGTTCCAGATCTCCGGCGGGCCGCCGCGCGGCAAGAAGATCCCCGTCATCGCCGCGATCAGCGTGAAGGACGCGTCGGGCAAGGTGCTCGTCGCCGATCAACGCGAGCGCGCCACCGTCGATCTTCAGCCGGGCACGTACACGATCAACATCAAAGACAGCATCCCGGGCGACGTCGCGCACTTCAAGGGCGGCTTCAGCTACGAGCTGAGCGTCAAGCGCACCGCGCTCCTCGAAGGTGCGAGCGCAGCCGCCGAAGCCTCGGCGTCGGCGAGCGCGGCGCCCGAGGCCCCGGCCAGCGCGCCCGTCGCGAAGGCCGGTCTCAAGCCCGGCGTCGTCACGAAGCCGGCCGCCACGGCGAAGCCCGCGGCGGCCACCAAGCCCGTCGCGAGCGCGAAGCCCGCGGGCAAGAAGTGATCGCTACTTGGTGAACGCGATGAACGTCGTCAGCCCGGTCGCGGCTACGGCGTTCGTCGAGAAGCCGTCGATCGGCGGCTGAAACGTCAGCGCGAGCCCCGAGCGGAAGCCCACGTCCGTCTTGAGCGACGCGCTCGCGCCGAGGGAGATCGTGCGCTGCGAGCTCGAAGGCGACGTGCGACCTCCATACGAGACATCGGTCTCGCCCGCGAGATCGAGGAACGTGCCCAACGTGACGTCGCCCACGAAGTAGATGAACATCGCGCGCAAGAGGCCGCGCGGGCCGAGCGCGCGACGCAGGCCGATGGAGTCGTCCGGCGCGCGCCATGCCGCCTCGCCGACGCCGCCGATCTGCCACTTTTGCGCGAACGTCTTGCGCACGTCGACGGCGAGCGCGACCTCGGTCGTGCCGAGGCCCTGACTCGTCGCGGTCGAGCCGACCGTGCCGGGTGAGGGACCGCTGGTTCCGCCGTCGCTCGCGCGATCGACCGTGCCCGTCGGGAGCCGCAGCGAGAGCGTGAGACCGAGCGAGGGACGGCGCGGTCCGCTCGGCAGATCGATGGCGGGCTCGTCGAGCACCTCCCAGCGCGCGCGGAGCCCGAGATCGCCGAGCGCCACGCGGCTCGAACGAAACGAAGGTCCACCCACGAGCACGTTGCCGTACGCGGTCGTCGCGCCGAGCTCGATCGCGTCGATCGGCCGGTAGGCGGCCGCCGCGCCGAGCTCGAGGACGCTGTCGTGACTGTCGGCGCGGAAGGGCCGGTAGGCGCTGTCCGCGTCGAAGATGCCGTGACCGAGCCGCATCGTCTGCGTGAGCGAGACGCCCCACTTCTGCCACGGCGCGGTGAGCGCCGAGCCGGCGCCGCCGGGCCCGCGACACGACCCGCAGGCTTGCGCCCGCGGGCCGATCGCGAAGACCGCCGTCGCGGCCAGCGCCGCGATGACGCGCGGCGCTCGCTGCATTTACGGAACGTCGACGGTGAGGAGCGCCTCGTCTTCACGCTCGCCGGCGCGAATTCCGAAGCGAACTTCCCATCGACCGGACATGTAGAAGACGAGGTCGCGAACCCGGTAGCCCTCTTCGGTTCGCTCGATCGTCGGCGGCTTCGACCCGTGCCCGTGCGCGGGCATGAGCGCCGACGCGCGGACGAGCTCGGCGGCCAGAGGCGGCGGGAACGTGACGAGGAGATCGTTCTTGCCGAGCTTGATCGGCTCGGTCGTCGAGACGTCGACGAGCTGCTGCTCGCGCGTCATGACGCGGACGGTCCCCTCCGTGAGCGTGGGTACGTGAGTCTCCTCGCCCGCGCTGCACGCGGTGAGGAAGACGAGCGCGCAGGCGGCGACGACAGGCGTGAACGCCTGCCACCGCCGCGCGGCGCGCGGCAGCAAACAAACTCTTCTCATGATCGAGCTCTCCCGGGATGAAAGAACCGGCTACTTCAAACGGTCGTTCGAGAGAGCGCGGATCGAGGAGGCGGAGGCTCGGGAGGCTCGGACCAGAGAGGCGGCGGCAGGATCGGCGCGTCGGGCACCGTGAGGTGCGCGAGCGACGCCGCGAGGACGAAATCGGACGCGATGACGGCGGGGTTCGCGTGGGCGCGCCAGCCGGGATCGTCGGTCCCGCACTTTCCCGACACGGAGGGCGCGCCGAACGTCTCGACCTCGCGGAGCTCCGGGAAGCAGAGCGGGCACGCGCAGTGGGCGTGACCCCCGCGCGTCTCGCAGTGGCACGCGTGCTCGGCGGGCCCCGCGACGAGCCGCGCCCACGCGGGCATGGCGGCGCCGAGCGCGACGAGGACGACGAGCACGCCGGCGACGAGCCGCCGGAGGCTGCGCCTCGTTCTCCACGTCATCGCGAGCGCGCGGCGCATCACGTGTGAACCGTATCATGCTTGCCCACAATGCGCTTCCCTCCGGCGCGCACTCGGGGTTTCCTGAGGATCTGACCACCACGCGCGCACCCGCATACCCTCGAAGCGCTTCGCCGTCGCGCGAAGGGTCCTCGTTCGAGAGCGTGGCCCGGCAGGTCACGGCGCGCTATCGCGATCGCGGCGTACGCATCTACGTGCGCACGAAGCTGTGGATGGATCCGATCGCCCGCGTCATTCACGACGAGCACGCCCGCGAGGGCTTCGGTCACGTCCTCGACGTCGGCTGCGGGCGCGCGCAGCTCCCTCTCCTCCTCCATGCGGCCGGCGCCGCCGACAGCGTCGTCGGCATCGACTGGGACGAGGAGAAAATCGCGATCGCCGCGGCCGCCGCCGAGGGCTTGCCCGACGTGCGCTTCGCGCTCGGCGACGTCGGCGAGGCCAGCTTGCCCGAGGTGGACACCGTCTTTCTCGTCGACATCCTCCATTACCTCACCCCCGAGGAGCAAGACGACCTGCTCGCGCGCGCGGCGAAAGCCGCGCGACGGCGCGTCTTCGTCCGCGACCTGGATCCGGACGCCGGCGCGTCCAGCGTCGTGACGCGGAGCTGGGAGTGGGTGACGACGAGCCTCGGCTGGAACCGCGGCGCGCGCATCCGCCCCCGCCCCTTCGACGAAATCGCGCGCCCGCTCGCGGCCTTGGGATTCGACGTCGAACGCGCCCCTTGCGGGGCGCGCGGATTGTCCAACACGCTCCTCGTCGCCCGCCGATAATCGTCCGCCATGGAACTGCTCGCCGATCCCAAGGCCTGGCTCGCGTTCGCGACGCTGCTCCTGCTCGAGATCGTGCTCGGGATCGACAACGTCATCTTCATCTCGATCCTCGCGGGCAAGCTGCCGGCGCACGAGCAGCGCAAGGCGCGCCTCACGGGCCTCAGCCTCGCGATCATCACGCGCATCCTGCTCCTCATGTCGCTGTCGTGGATGGTCCGCCTCACCGCGCCGCTGTTCTGGTTCGGCGACCACGAGGTGAGCGGCCGCGATCTCATCCTCGTCGTCGGCGGCGTGTTCCTGATCTTCAAGAGCACGCGCGAGATCCATCAGAAGATCGAGGGCGAAGAGGGTCACGCCTCGGCCAAGGTCCGCGCGTCGTTCACCAGCGTCATCATCCAGATCCTGCTGCTCGACGTCGTCTTCTCGCTCGACTCGGTCATCACCGCGGTCGGAACGGTCGACAAGCTCCCCATCATGGTCGCCGCCGTGCTCGTCGCGACCGGCGTCATGATCGTCGCGTCGGGCTCGATCAGCGATTTCGTCGAGCGTCACCCGACGATCAAGGTCTTGGCGCTGAGCTTCTTGCTCCTCATCGGGTTCACGCTCGTGATCGAGGGCCTCGATCACCACATCCCGAAGGGCTACATCTACTTCGCGATGGCCTTCTCGATGTTCGTGGAGGCGATCAACATCCGGATGAGGAACAAGGCGGCCAAGCCCGTGAAGCTCCACGAGGCCTACTCGCAGCGAGAGCCCGGCGCCGAGAAGGCCGAGTAGCTAGGCGTCGCCGCGAGCGCCGAGGAGGATGCCTCGCTCGCCGAGCGTCGCGAGCAGGCGAGCAGCGCCGGCGAGGACCGCGTCGTCGAGCGGATGTTCGCTCGATCGACAGGCTTCGGTGATGGCGTCGCCGAGCGGACGACCGGCGAAGAGGCGCTCGAGGATCGCGGCGGCGAGCGGCGTGAGATCGAGGTAGCGCGTCGCGTGCTCCGCATCGCGGTAGACGAGCAGGTGGGTGTCGCGCGGCTCGGGCGCGGCTTCGAGATCGTGCGGCAGCTCGTGGAGCGCCCACGCGAGACGGACGATCATCCGCGGATCGGCGAAGACGAGCGGCCTGTCGGCGCTGACCTCGGCGAGCGGAGGAGGTGCGAGCGGGCGCGGAGCGACACCGATCGTGAAGTCGGCGAGCTCGAGCTCGGCGTGGTCGGCGATCCACGCGGGCAGCGCGGGATCGGCGCGCCAGCGAGGCGCCGCCCAGGTGAGCAGCTCGCGGGGCACGTCGCGGAGGTGCGGCGTGCGCGGCCCCTCGGACGCGAGGAACGCGGTGACCGTGCGCTCGAACGCGCCGGGCGCGGCGCGCTCGAGCCGCGCACGCGTGCGCTCGAGCATGACGGCGACGACGTTCACCACGTTGTGACGAACGAGCTGGCGATACAGCCCGAGCCTGCGCGGCGACGCGAGGATCGCTTCGGCGTCTTCCTCGGCGACGCCGTGACGCGCGAGGTAGGCGCGCAGATCGGCGAACGCGTCGGCCGAGGCGCCGAAGCAAGCCTCGGCGATCATCGCGTGCAGCCGCGCGACGCTCACGCCGGCCCTCGCGCGCCGGTCGCGCGCTCCCAGATCGTCTTGACGCGCGCGACCTCGGCGAGCAAATCGTCGAGCGGCGGGATCGCCTGATCGCGCTCGAGGAGCACCGGCACCGGCCCGGTCTTCCGCAGCACGCGCTCGAGCAGCGCGAGGACCTCGTCGCAGCAGTCGGAGCCGTGCGTGTCGACGATGACGCGGCCCTCCTTGTCGTGGAGGTCGGCAGGACGCGGCGCGGAGTTCCAGTCGCCCTCCGTGTACCAGTCGTGACCGGCGACGTGCATCTGCACGACGCGATCGAGCGGGACGGTGCGCATCCACGCGTCGACGTCGAAGCCGAAGTTCGTGGCGTTCACCCACGCGTTGTTGACGTCGAGCATGAGCCCGCAGTCGGCCGCGTCGCACACGCGCGCGATGAACTCGGCCTCCGTCATCTCGCGCTTTCCGGGGTGCAGATAGAAGCTCACGTTCTCGATCGCCACGGGGCGACCGACCGCGTCTCGCGCGCGCTTGATCCGATCCGCGACGCGCGCGACCTCCTCCTTCTTGAACGGGATGGGGAGCAGATCGTGGAGCACGACGCCGCCGTGCGTGCTGAAGCACAGGTGATCGGAGTGCCAGGGGCTCTTGACCCGATCGAGGAACGCGCGCAGCCCAGCGAGGTAGTCGTCGCGGAGCGGATCGACGCCGCCGAAGCTCATCGTGAGCCCGTGGGTCACGAGCGGCCACTCCGCGGCGGCTCGATCGAGCGCCTCGTCGTAGTGGCCGCCTCGGCCCATGTAGTTCTCGGGCGAGATCTCGAGGAAGTCGAGGTGCGGCTTCCTCGCGAGCAGCTCGTCGATGAAGTCCCAGCGCAGCCCGAGGCCGACGCCCGTCACGGGTCCCACGGCACGCTCCTTAGCACCGCCCGCCGAGGGCACAAAAAGCGGAAGGCCGCGGACGAACCGCGGCCTTCTGCCTTCACGACTTCACTTCTTCGCGCTGCACGTGCCGGCGCCGCAGCTCGCGGCGCCGCCCTTCTTGCCGCCTGCGGGCGTTCCCGGCTTCGACGCGGGCTTCTTGCCCGCCTCCGCCGGCTTCGCGTCGGCGGGCTTCGCGTCCGCGGGCTTCGCGTCCGCCGGCTTCGCCTCCGGCTCGGCGGGCTTCGCCTCGGCCGCGGGCGCGGCCTCGGCCGGCTTCTTGTCGCCGCCGCACGCGGCCTCACCGGCCTTGTGGTCTTTGCCCGCGCCGCAG
Organism: Labilithrix sp.; assembly: GCA_019637175.1. Lineage (GTDB taxonomy): Bacteria > Myxococcota_A > Polyangia > Polyangiales > Polyangiaceae > Labilithrix. The sequence goes on from JAHBWD010000087.1 coordinate 11,798, forward strand.
TGACCCTCGCCCGCCTTCTCCGCGGGAGCGGCCTCACCGGCCGGGTTGACGGCGTTGACGTCGACAGGGGGCTTCGGCAAATCCGCGCCGCAGGCCGCCATGACAACGCCGGTCCCGAGGACGGCGAGCGCCCCGGCAATGCTTTCGACAGACAGATTCGGTCGCATCCCACTCACTCCTTGTTATGAACTCCGAGACGGCGAAACCCTATCACGACTGCGGGGTGGCGCGGAGATCGAGGCTGATGTCGGCGGTGTCGGCCACCTTCGTCCCGAGCAGGTTGAACGCGCCCTTCGCGATCTTGCCGAACCCGTCGCGCGGCTTGACGTCGTGCTCCGCGAGCGTCGCGCGAAGCGGCGTCTTGCTCTTGATCGAGAGCGACTTCGGCTTGTCGGCCGCGCCGCCCGCGGGGTAGCGGAACTGCACCTCGACCTCGGCGTCTTTGTCGACCTTGTGCCCGTGGATCAAGAGCTCACCGTGAACGGTCGCGGTCACCGATCGCACTTCGTCGGCGCCGTCTTTGGTCGCCGGGACCTTCGAGAGATCGGCGGCGCTCAGGTTGTCGACGGAACGGATGGCGTACACCGCGTAGCGGTGCTGAGCCTTCAGCTCGTCCGGCAGCTTCCCCTCTTCGCCGTCGGCGACCTCGAGCCACGTGCGGGCGTGATCCGTCTGCTTCTTGTCCTTGTCTCCGTCGCCGAAGGTCTTGGTCGCGAGCGTCGTCAGATCCGCCTTCACCTCGCCGCGCGTGTTGGCGAGGTTCGCGACGTCGACCTCCAGCGTGCCGGCCGCGCCGTCGGTGCCCGCCTTGATGTGCTCCTTCGGCGCGGGCATGTCGATCGACGTCGTGCTCTTCGGATCGATCGCGAACTTCATCGTCTTGCTCGCGGGCGACGCCGTCGACGGCGCGAGCGAGCTCGCCGCGGCGGCGAGCGGCGTCGTCTTCTTCTCTTCGCACCCGGACACGGCGAATGTTACGGCGACGGCGACGGCCGCCACGGTGAGCACGTTCATCCCTGCCTCCTCACGGTCGCGATACTCTACGCGGAGCGGGCGAAGGCGGTTTCGATTCTTTGCGAGGATCGTGGAATGATGGAGGAATCGCCGGCATGACTCCCTCGCCAAGCTTGCAGATCCCGGTCTCGGGGATGACGTGCAACGGCTGCGCTTCCCGCATCGCGCGCGTCCTTTCGAAGACGCCCGGCGTGGTCGAGGCGAACGTGAGCTTCGCGACGCGCTCGGCGACCGTGACGCTCGGCGACGCCGCCAAGGATCTCCCCGCCGCCCTCGCGGCGATCCTCGACGCGGGCTTCGAGCCGACCGCCACCGCCGAGCAGATCCTCTCGCAGAAGACGGCGCTCGCCGCCACCGCAGCCGCGGAGCGCGAGCAAAAGAAGCTCGCGCGCGACGCCGTCGCGGCGCTCGGCGTCGCCGCGCTCCAGATGCTGATCTCGATGCCGGCGATGGCCTCCGCGCACGGCGTCTCGCCGTCGTTCGTCCCGGCGGGGCCGCCGTGGCTCCGGTGGGCGCTCATGGCCTCGACGCTCGGCGTCATGTGGATCGCGCGCTCGTTCTACGTTCGCGCGTGGTCTGCGTTGCGCCATCGCACGGCAGACATGAACACGCTCGTCGCGCTCGGCAGCGGCGTCGCCTTCGTTTACTCGGCGGCGGCGACCGCGTTCCCGAGCGCGTTCGTGGCCGACGGCAAGCTCCCCGAGGTCCACTTCGAGGCCGCGAGCTTCATCCTCGCGTTCATCCTCCTCGGACGCGCGCTCGAGGCGCGCGCGCGCGCGAAGACGACCGCGGCGCTCGACGGCCTCCTCGCGCTCGTCCCCGCGACCGCGATCGTGCTGCGCGACGGCGCCGAAGCGCGCGTCCCCGCGAGCGCGATCGCCGCCGGCGACACGTTCGTGTTGAAGTCGGGCGCGCGCGCGCCGGCCGACGGCGTCGTCACGAGCGGCGCTTCGAAGATCGACGAGGCGATGCTCTCCGGAGAGAGCCGCCTCGTCGACAAGGTCGCCGGCGACGCGATCCACGCCGGGACGCTCGCGTCCGGCGGCATGCTCCACGTCCGCGCGACGCAGACGGGCGAGGGCACGCAGCTCGCGCGCATCGGCGCGCTCGTCGCGAAGGCGCAAGGAACGCGCGCGCCGGTGCAGCACCTCGCCGATCGCGTGGCCGCCGTGTTCGCGCCGGCGATCGTCGGCGTCGCGCTCGCGGCCGCGATCGCGTGGGCCGTCTTCGGCCCGGAGCCGCGCGCCGTCCACGCGATCACGACGTTCGTCACCGTCGTCGTCGTCTCGTGTCCCTGCGCGCTCGGGCTCGCGACGCCGACCGCGCTCGCGACCGCGATCGGGCGCGCGGCGCAGCTCGGCGTCCTCGTGCGCTCGGGCGACGCGCTCGAGCGCGCCGCGAGCGTCGACACGGTGGCGCTCGACAAGACGGGCACGCTCACCGAAGGCGAGCCCGCGGTCGTCGACTTCGTCACGCTCGCCGCGAACGACGGCCTCGACGAGCGCGCGATCCTCCGCCTCGCCGCGGGCGTCGAGCGCGGGAGCGCGCACGTCGTCGGCCGCGCGATCGTCCGCGCCGCCGAGGATCTCGAGCTCGCGATCCCCGAGCCGGCCGCGTTCGCGGAGGAGACGGGCGCAGGCGTCCGCGCGACGGTCGACGGTCACGACGTGCGCGTCGGCGCGATCGCGTGGCTCGCCGAGCAGGAGATCGCGATGCCTCCGGAGGGCGCGCCCGACGCGGCGTTCGGCGTCGCCGTCGACGGCGCGCTCCGCGGCCACGGGAAGGTCGCCGATCGACTGCGCGAGGAGTCGAGAGACGTCGTCGATCGCCTCCGCGCCATGGGCCTCTCCGTCGTCGTCTTGAGCGGCGATCGCGAAGCCATCGCGCGCGCGGTCGGCGCGCAGATCGGCACCGACGACGTCCGCGCCGCGCTCGGGCCCGAGGGCAAGCTCGACGCGCTCGTCGCCCTCGAGCGCGACGGCCGGCGCGTGGCGATGTGCGGCGACGGCGTCAACGATGCGCCCGCGCTCGCGCGCGCGCACGTGGGCATCGCCCTCGGCAGCGGCGCCGACGCCGCGGCCGACGCCGCCGACGTCACGCTCATGCAGGGCGGCCTCGCGGATCTCCCGCTCACGCTCGCGCTCGCGCGACGCACGATGCGCGTCGTGAGGCAGAACCTCGCGTGGGCGTTTGCCTACAACCTCGTGCTCGTCCCCGTCGCCGCCGGCGCGCTCGTGCCGGTGCTCGGCCTGCGGATGCCGCCGGTCCTCGCCTCGGTGGCGATGGCGCTCTCGAGCGTCAGCGTCGTGCTCAGCTCGCTACGGCTCCGCCGCTTCGAACGGTAGAATCGCCCTCGCATGCTCGACGTCGCCACCGCCGTCACGACCCATCGCGTCTGTCCGTGCGACTGCTTCGCGAACCTCCCGGCGGCCGAGCGCATCGTCGGGATCAACGCCGTCTACAAGCTCGACGACGCGCTCCGCGGGTGGGGCTACGTCCCGATCTACGAGGTGCACGGAGATCTCCTCTGGCGACAGGCCCAGCAGAAGAACGATCCGACCTACCGCGGCGTCGCCGTGCGCTTCGGCGAGTGCATCCACCGGCGCCTGCTCGGCAGCCTCGTGCACGAGTGCATCCACGCGGTGTGCGGAGACGTGAGCAAGGCGAACTACGGGATCCTCTTCGGCCTCCCTTACGGCGTGCCCCAGGACGTGGCGGAGAAGGACGAAGAGGCCTTCCTCGAGACCTTCAACTTCGGCGAGGCGCGCGCGTGGGCCGGCGTGTGGATGATCGCGCGGCGCATGTTCGGCCTCGACTGGGACCTTCGAACGGCGCGCGACGTCGGCACGTACTGCTTCGTCGGCGGCAACGCGCTCATCCCGCCGATCCCCGGATTTCGCGCGGTGGCGCACATCGATCGCCAGCACCACCCCGAGCGCTACTACGCCAAGGGACGCGCCCTCGAAGAGCGCGCGCGCGCCTGGTTCAGCGACGATCGGAGCGCGAACCTCGAGGAGGTCGTGCGGCGCATCGAGGAGGCCGCCGCGATCGGGCTCCGCAAGCGGCCTCGCAAGTACCCCGACGCGCAGAGCGTCGCCCGCACACCGCCGAAGAAGATCGGACGCAACGAGCCGTGCGTGTGCGGCAGCGCGAAGAAGTTCAAGGACTGCTGCGCCGAGCAGGAGACGCTCGCGCAGTACGTGCCGGCGATTTCGCGCTGAGCGCTCCCAGCGACAGCTCCATCCGGCGCACCGCCTCCTTCACCTCGCGCTCGTCGTGCTGGGCGAAGCCGATGCGGAGGAACGGCCGGCTCTTGCCGTCGAAGGCGAACTGCTTCGCCGGCTGGAGCACGAGGCCGACGCCGGCCGCGCGCGTCGCCCAGGCGTCGGGCGAGATCTCGGGCGCGACGCGCGTCCAGATCGCGGTGCCGCCGCTCGGGAGCCGGAACGAGAGCACGCTGGAGAAGCGCGCCTCGAGCAGACCCGCGAGGCGCTCGCGCCGCTCGGCGTAGATCCGCTTCGCGCGCCGGATGTGCCGCTGCACCTCGCCCTCCTCGAGGAGATCGGCGATGGCATGTTCGAGCAGGTGATCGCCCTGTCGATCGACGAGGCGGCGGATCACCGCGAGCTTCTGCACGAAGGGCGCCGGCGCCACCAAGAACCCGATGCGCATCCCGGGCGCGAGCACCTTGGAGAGCGTTCCGAGGTAGACGACGACGCCGTGGACGTCGGCGCTCGCGAGCGGGAGCACGGGGCGGCCTTGGTAGTGGAACTCGTGATCGTAGTCGTCTTCGAGGACGAAGAGCCGATGCTCGCGCGCCACGTCGAGCAGGCGGAGGCGTCGCGCGGGCGCGAGCGTCACCGTCGAGGGGAACTGGTGATGCGGGGTGACGTAGACGCCCCTCACGCGCTCGGACGCGCAGAGTCGAGCGAGCGCCTCGACGTCGACGCCGTGCGCGTCGACCGGGATCGGCACGAGGCGGGCGCCGCTCGCGCGCAGCGCCTCCCACGCGGGCCGATAGCCGAGCGCCTCGATCGCGACGACGTCTCCCGGCGCGATGAGCGCGCGCGCGGCGAGATCGATCCCCATCTGGCTGCCGCGGGTGACGAGGACGTTCTCCGGGCGGGCCGGGACGCCGCGCGTCGCCGCGACCATGCTCGCGAGCGCGCTGCGGAGCGGCGCCGGCCCCTCGGGCTCGCCGTACGAGAGCACCTCGAGCGTGCGTCGCTTGAGCACGCGCCGGATCGCGCGCGCGAGCTCGGCGGCGGGCACGAGGCGCACGTCAGGGATCCCGCCGCCGAGCGACATCGAGCCGCGAGCGCCGGGCACGACGCCGAGCGCGGGCGGAAGCGGCCCGGTGCGGAGGCGATCGACGAGATCGAAGCCGACGCGCGGCGCGATCCCGCGTGGGGCCGCGGCCTGCGCGGAGAAGCGCCGCGGCGCGACGTCGGGGATGTGCGCGGAGACGAAGGTGCCGCGCGCCTCTTCGCTCGTGATCCATCCCTCGGCGACGAGCTCGCGATACGCCGCGAGCACGGTGTTGCGGTGGACGCCGAGCGCTCCGGCGAGGCTGCGCGTCCCCGGCAGCGCGTCGCCGGCGCGGAGGCGGCCGCGGCGGATGTCGGCCGCGACCGCGCGCGCGATCCGCAGGAAGACGGGCCCCGCCTCTTCGCCCGCGAGATCGATCGCCAAGGTCCACGAGCTCACGGGATCTGGTCTAGCACAAATGACGAAACTGGACCTTCTCCAGGTACCAGCTCGGCGGCATCTTCAGCCCATGCGCAAGGCGATCTACCGCGCCGGCGACGACGAGGGCCGCGCGCTCCTCGGGCGTGCGCCGGCCATCCATCTGGCGATGGTCTCGGCGTCGGGAGAGCCCATCCTGAGGACCTTCAACGGCGTCGTCGTCGACGACGTCGTCGCGTTCCACGGCGCCCCCGCGGGAGAGAAGATGGAAGGCGTCGGGCGCGCCGTCGTCGTCTCGGCGGAGGAGACGGTCGTCTCGATCCCGAGCTACTTCCTCGATCCGCGGCGCGCGTGCCCCGCGACGACGTACTACGTGGCCGCGCAGGCGCACGGCGTCCTCGAGGAGGTGGCGGACGTCGATCGCAAGGCGGCGATCCTGTCCGCGCTCATGGCGAAGTACCAGCCCGAGGGAGGCCACGTCCCGATCGCGGCGGATCATCCGCTCTACCGCAAGGCCGTCGCGGGCCTGTTCGTCGCGCAGGTGCGCCTCGACCGCGTCACGTGCAAGGCGAAGCTCGGTCAGAACCGATCGCCCGAGGAGCGGGTGAGGATCCTCGAGCAGCTCTGGAGGCGCGGCGCGCCCGGCGACGTACGCGCGATCGCGCTCCTTCGCGATCGGTTCCCCGAGCTGCCGGCGCCGTCGTTCCTCGAGACGAGCAGCGGCGTCACGCTGCACGTCGGCGTCGGCGAAGGGCGCATCGACGAAGCGGTCGATCTCCTCGCGCGTCTCTACTGGCTCGAGGGTATCTCGACGGAGACGATTCGCGCGTCGATCCTGGGCTCGACCGCGGTCGTGAGCGCCCGCGACGATCGCGGCCGGATCGTCGCGTTCGCGCGCGCAGTCTCCGACGGGAAGTGCGCGTGGATCTACGACGTCGTCGTCGACGCAGCGCTTCGGAGCCGCGGGCTCGGCTCGACGCTCATGACCCTGCTGCTCGATCACCCGGGCGTACGCGGCGCGCGCCACGTGCGCCTCACCACGCGCGACGCGATGTCGTTCTATCGACGTCTCGGCTTCCGCGAGCTCGCCGAGGCGCCTCGACACGCATGGAGATCGATCGAGATGATCCGATCAGAACGTGCCGCCGAGGCCGATCCCGCCGGTGCCGTGACCGATGATCGGCACGATGTAGGTCTTGTCGGCGGCCGCTGACTTCGAGCTCGGCGCGGTGACGAGCAAGATGATGCCGACGCCGAGCAGCGCGGCGCCGGTGGCCCCGAAGATGATCGCCGCGACCTGGTTCGTCTTGCCCTTCGACTCGTGATCGTCGGCCGAGTCCTGGAACGCCTTGCGCCGCCCCGGATCCGTCTCCGCGAGCGCCTTGGCCTGCTGGTCTTGGCGCTCCTTCTCTTCCGAGAGCGTGAACGCCGCATAGACGCCGGCGACGACGCCGGCGACGATCCCCGAGCCGCCGAGCACGAGGCCGACGGTGCGCTGCGTTCCGCCTCCGCCACCTTCCACGGGCGGCGGCGGCGTCAGCGCGAGCGGGGCCGCCTCTTCCTGCGCGTTCTCGAGCAGAGGCACGTCGACCGCGACGGGCGCGCCCGGCGGCGTCTTCGCGACGACCATGACGGTCTGCTTCCACGGCTTCTTGCCCTTCGCCATGACCTCGATGGTGTGCTCGCCGGGATCGACCGGGACGTCCTTACCGACGACGGCGGCGGGGACCGCGGCGCCGTTGCGGGTGACCGTCATTCCCTCCGCCGGCGCCTTCATGTTGATCACGAGCTTCTGCAGCCTGGGCTCGAGCTTCGAAGCCTCCACGCGCGCAAGCTCGGCGCGCTCTCGCTGGCCGCGCTGATCGGCGAGACCCGCGGCCGTGCGGTACCAGCCCCACGCGCTCGCGAGCTTGCCTTGCTTCTCGTTGCAGAGCGCGAGGTTGATCTGCGTCCCGGGGGAAGGATCGGCCTCGTTGCTCCCCCCGAACGCGTCGCACGCGGCCTTGAAGTCTTCGCGCTTCATCGCCGCGAGACCTTCGGAGAAGAGGTGCTCGGCGGTCGACGTGTCGGTCGCGCGCGCGGCGCTGGGCGCCGTCAGGGCGACCGCCAAGGCGAACGTGGCGAGGGGCTTGGCAAGGGATCGTCGCATCGCCGCCGACGTTAACACGCTCAGCGGGTGGGTTGCAGAGCGCTCGTCGACTTGGGCGGAGGCTGGCCCTGCTTCGGCGGATCGACCTTCACCTCGGGCTTCGGCGGCGTCTCGACCTTCACCTCGGGCTTCGGCGGGACGGGCTCGGCCTTGCCGCGAGGCTTGGCCGCGATCGCGCCCACGCCCGCCGTCGAGGTCGCCGATGACGAAGGCGCCGTCGACGCGGAAGTGACGGGCGTGACCGGCGCCGCTTCGGGCTCGGCGCTCGTCGTCGTCGCCGCCGTCACGCTCGCCGGCGGAGGCGGCGCGCTCTCGACGGCCGAAGGAACGGGGATTGGATCCTTGGCCGCCCTCGACTTGGCGAACGCGTAGCCGCCGATGCCCAAGCCGAGGATCGCGAGCACAGCAAAGGCGCCGACGATCAGGCCGACCTTCGACGTCGGCACCTCGGGTGGCGGCTGCCACGGCCCAGTCGCGTGCGGCTGAGGCGTGACCGCGCCGAGCGGCGTCGTACCCTTGACCACGGGGATGTTGGCGCCGCTCCCCGTCGTCGCGCCGAACGCCGGCCCCCCGGGGTGGTTCGCGGTGATCGCGCCCGGCCCCGCGCTCATCATCGCGGGCTGCACCGCGCGCGCCTGTCCTGGAGCGAGCATCACGGTCCCAGGCACGCCGTGCGCCGGCGGCGACGGCGCGGCGAAGGGCGCGAGCTCGCGCTCGAGATCGGCCACAGTCTGAAAGCGATTCTCCGGCTTGCGCTGGAGGCAGCGGAGGATGACGGCCTCGAGCCCCGGCGGGACCTCGGGCGCGCGCGCGCGCACCGGCGGCACGTCGTTCTCGAGGATCGCGGCGAAGAGCTCGCCGAGGTTCTCGCCGCCGAACGGGAGCGCCCCCGTGACGAGCTCGTAGAGGATGATCCCGATCGCCCAGATGTCGGTGCGTGCGTCGACGCTCTTCGAGCTTCGAAGCTGCTCCGGCGACATGTAGAGCGGCGAGCCGAGCATCGCCTTCGTCGACGTGAGCGCGCCCGGCGTCTGCCCGAGCGTGGCCGCCGCCTGCGACTTGGAGATTCCGAAGTCGAGGATCTTCACGACCGTGCGTCCGCCGGGCTGCTTCGCGAGGAAGAGGTTCGACGGCTTCAGATCGCGATGGACGATGCCCTGCGCGTGCGCCTGGCGAACGCCCTCGAGCGCCTCGAGCACGTACCCGACGGCGACGTGAGGCGCGAGCCGGATCTCCCGCTCGAGGACTTGCGCGAGATCGCAGCCGTCGAGCAGCTCCAAGACGATGTAGGCGTATCCGAAGCCTTTCATGACGCCGGCGTTCGTGACCGCGACGACGTGCTCGCTACGGATCTTCGCCGCCAACTTGCCCTCGTTGACGAAGCGGCGGTGCGCCTCGTCGTTGCCCGTATCGGCGAGCATCACCTTCACGGCGACGTCGGTCTCGAGCACGAGGTGCCTGGCGGCGTACACCACGCCCATGCCGCCCTGCCCGATTACCCGCAGGATCTGGTAAGTCCCGTCGATGACGTCGCCCACCTGGGGGAGCGGGATGTTCGTCGTCGACGGGGCGGACATCCCTGCGAGGATAAGTCCAGCGCGACGTCCCCACAAGGAAGCCGCCGGCGCTCCGCCCGCGATCCTCGCCAACGAAAGTAAGGCGGCGCGAGATCGTCCGTCGATGCGCGCCCTTACGAGATTGGCGCTCGGCGGAGCAACGGTTTCGTAAACCGTACCTCTCGGCCTCAGGCCTTCAAAACGGAGCCACCTTCGAGGATTGAACTCGAGACCTACGGTTTACGAAACCGTTGCTCTGCCGCTGAGCTAAGGTGGCGCGGAAGCACGTCATCTAGGCCGCGACCCGCCGTGACGTCAAGACTCTTCCGAGCCGGAGCGCCGCGAGGCGGCTCATCGCCATGATGGTGTGCTGCGGGTTCACGCCGAGGTTCGTGGGGAAGACGCTCGAATCGACGACGTAGAGCCCCTCGGCGCCGTGCACGCCGAAGTCGCGGCCGACCACCGACGTCTTCGGATCGGGGCCCATCCGCGCGGCGCCGAAGAGGTGCGTCGCGATGAAGCCGTAGCACTGCGAGTCGAGCGGCCCCTCCTCGATGAGGCGCACGTCGTCCTTCGAGCGGAGCACCGTCGGGAGGCCGTAGATCGACGGCCACACCTCGCGCGCGCCCGCGTCGAAGAGCATCCGCGCGATCGTCGCCGCGGCCTTGCGCGCGACGCCGACGTCGTTCTTCGTCATCGAGTAGCGCACGCGATCGCCGCCCACCCACGCGGGCGTCACGACGCCCTCCGCCTCGGCGCGCACCTGCGCGGCCCACACGGCGACGTGCGAGAGCTGCGCGAGGCGCTCTGCGAGCTCGGCGCCCACGCCGGGGATGCGCGCGCCCGCGAGATCGGGCGGCAGCGAGATCGTCTCCATCTTGAAGCGCTCGGTCTTCCGGAAGTGCAGGCTCTCACCGCCCTGCGTCGCGCCGTGCGACATCTGGATCGGCCGATCGAACAGGCCGCTCACCGCGAGGCCCGGGTGGGCCTGGAAGTGGCGCCCGAGCGCCTTCGCGCGCACGCCGCTCCGCCGGAGGAGGTTCGGCGTCTGCACGGTGCTCGCCGCGACGACCACCGCGTGGCGCGCGCGCACGACGACGTCGTGCCCGCTCGCCGATCGCGCGCGGACGCCCGTCGCGCGCGCGCCCTTCATCTCGACGCGCTCGACGCGGCACGACGTGAAGATGCGCGCGCCGCGGCGGAGGGCCCACGGCACGTACGTCACGCTCATGCCCTGCTTGGCGGCGTTGGGGCACCCGGTGATGCAGAAGCCCGAGCCCTTGCATCCGCGGTCGTAGCGCTTCATCGGCGCGGCGACGTAGCCGCTCCGCCTCGCCTGATCGACGAAGAGGCGGTTGTTCTCTCCGAGGACGGCGTCGTCGACCTCGCGCACGTTGAGATCGCGCTCGAGCGCGTCGAAGCACGGCTCGAGATCGCGCATCGTGATCGCGTCGTCGTCTTTGCCGTCGTCGCCGAGGCCGAAGCGCGACGACCACTCGCCCACGACGTCTTCGGGGATCCGCCATGCGATCGCCGAATTCACGAGCGTGCTGCCGCCGACGCAGCGGCCCTGGAGCATCGGCATGAACGCGCGCCCGTGGAGGATCTGCATGCCCGCGGCGCGGAGCGCGCGCGAGAAGACGGTGTGGACGTCGGGCGAGAGATCGCGCGTCTTCACCCACGGCCCCTCCTCGACGATGCCGACGGAGAGGCCCGCCTCGACGAAGGTGTGCGCGGCGACCGCGCCGGCCGCGCCGGAGCCGACGATCACGACGTCGAAGACGTCGGAGATCGCATCGTCGATCGCGTCGCCGTCGACGACGGCGCCCTCCGGGAGATCCTCGTCGGCGTGGCGGACGTCATGCAGCGGCGTGGTCATCGCGGCCCCCTTCGTGGTTGGCTTCGAGCTTCTTTCGACCGAGGGCGACGAGGCCGCTCGGGTGAGCTGCGCGCGAGATCGTGAGGGCTTCGCGGATCGCCGGCGACTGCCCGTAGAGCAGCGACGCCACCGCCTTGAGGCCCTGCACGAGCTGGCGCACGAGGTAGATCGGGCTCGCGACGAGGCGCTCGAGCACGCGCACGCGATCGCGCGGCGCGATCGAGGCGATGGTGCCGAGCTTCATGATCGTGAAGAGCGGCGAGAGCGCGACGACCCACAGCGTGAAGCGGAGCCCGAACGACTGCTCGAACGGCACCGTCCGGATGACGTCGTCGAGGAAGCGCGACGGCTTCATGTCTCCGATGCCGTGCGGCAGCGGGCTCTCCGCGGGGTGAATCGCGTCGAAGGTCGCGTCGGTCCATGCAAGCTCGAACGTACGGAGACGCGGCATCATCACGATCACCTCGCTTTGGCTGGAGCTACTTCCTCGATCGCGCGTTGCCCGGCGGTTTGCCGCCGGGCGTCGCGGGGGTCTTCTTCGTGGGCGCGCCCTTCTTGGGCGGCGCCGCGGGCGGGGCCTTGGCCTTTTCCGCGCGCGTCGAAGCGTCGCGCTTGCGGTGGCCGTGGCGGGTGAGCCACTCCTCATCCATCGCGGTGAACGCGGCGCGCAGCGTGGTGCGCGCCGCGTCGGGATCGCCGGCGCGAACGAGATCGATGATCGCCCCGTAGAAGCCGACCGACTCCTCGCGACGATCGTAGAGCGTCGCGACGAGCGCCGGGTGCTCTTCGGGGAAGCGCCCGAACGAGTTGAGCAAGAGCTCGAAGCCCACGCTGCGCGCGGCGCGCACGACCGCGCGCTGGAACGCGAGATCGCCGCGGGCGTAAGCGAGCACGTCGTGGAGGCGCGCGCCCTGTTCCGCGGCGATCGCCCGCATCGCAGCGACGTCGTCGTCGGTGTGGCGGAGCGACGCGAGGGCGACCGCCTCGGTCGCGAGGACGCGGCGCACCTCGAGCATCGACGTGAGGAGATCCTGCCAGGCGGGCTCGTCGGGATCGAGCGAGCCCATCACCATCGGGAGCGCCTCGAGGCCGGCGCGCTCGCGCCAGGCCGCGACCTCGGTGCCCGAGCCGTGGCGCGTCGTGACGAGGCCCATCGCCTCGAGGCGCGCGAGGGCGGCGCGCAAGGTCAGGCGATTCACGCCCAGGGCGAGGGACAGCTCCCGCTCGGAGGGGAGCCGAGATCCGGCGGCGAGGCGGCCGGCGAGGATCTCGTTCCGCAGCCGGTCGGCCACGGCGTCGACGACGCTCGATCGCGCGACGGGCCCGAGGACGGCGAGCGTCTCGGTCGGATCGGCTTCGGGTGTCGGAGGAAGTAGTTTTTTCATTCAGTCGTCCAGTGGTTGAACCAGTTAGCACGAGCTTCGAGGGTGCGCAACCCGCTTCGCGCCTGATCTGGTGAGGAGGCCTAGAGGGTAGAGTAATCCCCGCTTCCCATGATCGACCTTCGCAGCGACACGATCACCCGGCCCACGCCCGCGATGCGCGAGGCGATGATGAGCGCCCCCGTCGGCGACGACGTGTTCGGCGACGACCCCAGCGTCCACGCCCTCGAGGCGGCCGTGGCGGAGCTGACGGGCAAGGAGGCCGCGCTCTTCGTCACCTCGGGCACGATGGGCAACCAGCTCGCGATCGCGCTCCACACGCGCCCGGGCGACGAGGTCATCGTGGGCGAAGGCGCGCACGTCGTCTTCTACGAGAGCGGCGCGGGCGCGGCGCTCTCCGGCGTGCAGTTCGCGATCGCGGGATCGGGCGGGCTCTTCGACGCCGACCAGATGGAAGAGCGCATGCAGGCGCCCGCCTACTGGTCGCCGCGGACGAGCCTCGTCTGCGTGGAGAACACGCACAACCGCGCGGGCGGCCGCGTCTTTCCCCAGCGCGACGCGATCGCCGTCGCGGAGCGCGCGCGCGCCAAGGGCCTCGCGGTGCACCTCGACGGCGCGCGGATCTGGAACGCGAGCGCGGCGACGGGCCTCTCGGTGAAGGATCTCGCCGCGCCGTTCGACACCGCGAGCGTCTGCTTCTCGAAGGGCCTCGGCGCGCCGGTCGGGAGCGCGCTCTGCGGGTCTCGCGAGCTCGTCGAGCGCGCGCGCCGCCTCCGCAAGATGTGGGGCGGCGGCATGAGGCAGTCGGGGATCCTCGCCGCCGGCGCGCTCCACGCGCTCGAGAACCATCGCGCGCGGCTCGCGACCGATCACGCGAACGCCAAGCTCTTCGCCGAGCGGATGTCGACCGTCGCCGGCGCGCGCGTCGATCTCGCGCGCGTCGAGACGAACATCGTCAACGTCGACCTCGACGTCCCCGCGGCCGACGTTGCGACGGCCGCGCGCGAGCTCGGCCTGCTCGTCAATCCGTCGGGGCCGAGGCGCATGCGCGCGGTGACCCACCTCGACGTGACGACCGCAGAGGTCGCCGAGGCCGCCGAGATCCTCGGGCGCGCCGCCGCGAGGATCCGAGGATGAAGGTCGCCTACGCGCTGCTCGCGCTCGCGCTCGCCGGCTGCGGAGGCCCCACCCGCGGCGCGGAGTACGCGCGCTCGCTCGCCGAAGCACGGCGCGCCCACCACGCGGGCCGCTTCGAGGAGGCGGCGAACAAGTTCGACGAGGCCTCGAAATCGGCGAAGGTCCCGCGCGACGCGATCTACGCGCGCTACGAGTCCGCCCTCACGCGCGCGCGCGCCGGCGACGTCGCGCGCGCCGCCGCCGAGCTGCGCGCGATCGGCGCCGCCAAGCCGCCGAACGCGTACTCCGCGCAGGCCGCCTTCAAGGCCGCCGAGCTCGCGATGACCGCCGATCGCGCGGCCGGCCTCCGCGAGCTCGAGCAAGTGGCGGTCGACTTTCCCGACAGCGGCGTCGCCCAGGTCGCGATCCGCCGCGTCATCAAGAACGACGACGAGACGGCCGGCGCCGAGGCGGCCCTCGCCCACCTCGAGCGGCTCGCGCCGCGCTTCAAGGACACGAAGATCGAGGAGACGGTCTCCTACGAGCGCGCGCGGCGCCTCGACGAGCTCGGCCGCACCGAAGCGGCGCGCGACGCGTACCTCGAGACCGCGGCGAAGTGGCCCTACCCGTTCGGCGCGTTCAACGACGACGCGCTCTTTCGCGCGAGCGCGATGGAAGAGAAGCTCGGCCACCTCGAGCAGGCCATCGCGATCCTCGAGCGCCTCCTCGCGCAGCGCGAGACGTCGTCGATGATGGGCAGCTACGAGCGGCCGCGCTACCTGCCCGCGATCCTCCACATCGCGGAGATCTACGAGCACAAGCTCGCCGATCGGGCGAAGGCCCGCGAGACGCTCCACCGCGTCTACAGCGACTTCACGACGTCGACGATGCGCGACGACGCGCTCTGGCGCGAGGCCGATCTCTGGCGCAAGGACGGCGACGCGAGCACCGCGTGCGATCGCCTGAAGACCCTCACGAGCACGTTCCCCGACTCACGCTACGTGCCGTGCGCGACCGAGCGCTGCCCCGCGATCAAGCGCCCCGAGAAGAGCAAGGCGCCGGCGACGTGCCACGCCTACATCACGCGAGAGAAGTGACGACTACTCGTCGTCGGCTTCTTCTTCTTCGTCGACCTCGTCGTCGTCTTCGTCGTCGAGATCTTCATCGTCTTCTTCTTCGTCGAACTCTTCGACGGACTCTTCCTCGTCGTCGGCCTCTTCGGCCGCCGCCGCGGGCTTCTTCTCGAACTTCACGTCGACGCCGATGTCGCCGAGCTGAGCGTCGAGCAGCTCGAAGAGCTCGTCGACGTCGTCGCCCGACCACTCGTCGAGCATCTCGGTCAAGAACTCGTAGAAGTCGCCGTTGTCGAGGCGCCGCTCGATCTCTTCGACCTGCTCCTCGGTGAAGGCCTCGAGGATGTCCTCGCGCAGCGTCTCGGTGTCACCCTCTTCGATCGCGTCTTGCGCCGAGAGTCGAATCTGCCGAACCGCACGCTTGTCGAGAACGATCTCCATGTCCTTCTCCGAGAGCCACACCCGCCGCGTCGCGGCGGACAACATGAGCGGTCCCACGAATACGCAAAGCCATCGTGCCGTGTCAACGTCGGCCTTGTCCGCTTTTTTGCTTTCTTGCTTTCTTGGTTTCCACGCCACGGCGATCGTTCCGGCGCGCTATGCTCTTGCCTCGTGTCCGCGCGCTGCCTCGCGTTCGCGTCCGCGTCGGTGCTCGCGCTCGTCGTCTCGACGAGCCGCGTCGCGCGATCCCAGGCGACGCCTCTCGAGGAGGGGCCGCCGATGACCGAGCCGGCGAAGCCGCTCGTCGACCTCGAGAAGGCGCTCCCGCCTCCGACCAACGTCGTCTACCTCCAATACGGCGTCGCGTTCACGGCGAACGTCGTCAGCGCCGCGGGACCAATCTGCGACAACGTCACCGTGCCGTGCATCCTCGGACCGGGCGGGGGGATCGCCGTCCGCGCCGGCTGGCGCGGGACGGGAGCGCTCTACCTCGGCGGCGCCTACGAGCTGTCGAAGCAAGACCCGAACAAGCTGCTGCGCCTCGCCATCCTCCAGCAGGTCCGCGGCGAGGCTCGCTACTACTTCGTGTCGGGCCGCGTCGCCGAGCCTTACGCGAGCGCCGGGCTCGGCATCGCCGGCTACGGCAACGAGTGGGGGGTCGACACGTGGGGCCCCGCCGGCTTCCTCGGCGTGGGCGTCGAAGCCCAGGTGACGAGGACGACGGTGGTCGGCGTGGGCCTCGCGTATCGCCTCCTCTACTTCCAGAGCTTCAACGATTCGTCGGGGGCGGTCCGCGACGCGGGCGTCTCGCAGCTCGTCGGCCTCGACCTCCTGCTCGAGCACCGGGAGCCCATCTTCACGGCCGTCAAGGCCGGCCAGACGACGAACTGAGCGATAACGGGAAAAACAGGCGCGGCGCTGACGACCTGGGCTTGACGGTCGCGCGGCCGTGATGTCCCATCGGTGGAGCGTCATGACCTGTACGACGTGCGGACGCGAGAACCCGCCGCACCTGACGTTCTGCCAGGAGTGCGGTCAGCGCCTGGGCCCTCGCATCGCCCCGCCCACGCCGCCGATCGGCCTGGGAGGAGACGGTGCACAAGAGCCCCCGCCACCGCAGGCTTCTTCGCGCCTCGCGACGTCGCTCGGCGCCGGGCCGTCGCCCGCCGCCGGTCTGCTCTCGTCGCCCGCGGCCGCGCCCGCCGTGTCGCTTGGGGCGCCCCGACGATGTCGGGTCTGCGACACGCCGAACGGGCCGAACCTGAGGTACTGCACGTCGTGCGGCTCGACGCTCGAGCCGGCACCCGTCGCGGCGCCCGCGCCGTCGCCCT
>JAHBWD010000088.1 GCA_019637175.1 Labilithrix sp.
GGTGAGCCCGGCCGAGGCGGTCATCAACATGAACCTCGCCGAGCAGACGCGTAAGGTCCTGAAGACGCTGACGCCGCGCGAGGAGAAGGTCCTCCGCATGCGCTTCGGCATCGGCGAGAAGTCCGACCACACCCTCGAAGAGGTCGGTCAGGACTTCGAGGTCACGCGCGAGCGCATCCGTCAGATCGAGGCGAAGGCGCTGCGCAAGCTCCGCCACCCGTCGCGCTCGAAGCAGCTCAAGAGCTTCATCGAGAGCTGATTCCTCCACGCACACACTTATCGCGGGCGTCGCGAGCCTCCACGGCCGGCGCCCGCGACTTTTTTAACGCGCTTGGCTCTCGGCGATCCGCGGTCCTAGTCGCCCGTGAACGACGTCTGGCAGAGCCCGGCGTCGCAGGCTACCGCGGCCTGCGCGCCCACGGACGGGGCGGTCGTCCCGTCGTCGGCGATGCTCGCCTTCGCCGGACAGTTGCCGCACTCGGGGAGATCGGCCGCGCGTCGCGCCGCGCAGCCATTGCTGCTCCGGCGCGCGCTGACTCCTGCGACGTGGAGCCTGCCGCAGCAGTCGACCTTGTACTCGGTGGTCACGCAGTCGGCCGACGTCGCGCACTTCTTGTATTCGGGATTGAGGGAGTCGTCGATGAAGCACGGTGGCGGCGGCGCGCACAGTGGCAACCAGATGCACGCCGCTCCCGTCCACCAGCAATCCATTCCGATCTGCCCGTCGATGCACGCGATCGCCGCCACGCCCGTCTCCGGACCGCAAGCGGCCTTCGCGGAGCAGGGCCCTCCGTCGCCCACATCCCGATCATCGCCGCCGTCGCCTGCGATCTCGCCGAGGGACACGCGGCCGCCACACGCCACGATCATGAACGACGCGACGAGCGAGCACCAAGACCTCCGCTTCATCGTCGCTCCTCCCGTTGGTGATGGCGGCACGCGCGCGTTCGGATCACGAAAAGAGACGGGATCATCCGCCGACGGACCTCGCCGCGCGCGCATCCGGGTGATTGGGACTTGCCCGACCGAGAGCGCCGTCAGTCCGCGCGGCGCGGCACCGGGCGCGGCGCGGAGCGCCGATGCGGCGCGAGCTTGATCGGCGCGCGTGCAGGCTTCGCCGAGGCGACCGGCGTGGGCGTCGCGGGCGGCGACGACGCGACGACCGCGGGAGCTTGCGGCGGCGCGACCGGCGCGACCGGAGGGGCGACGACGGGATCGTGGGCCGGCGGCGCGCTGGTGCTCGCGGCCGGCGCCTTGCCGGCTGCGGCCTTGCTCGGCGCGGACGATCCGTTCGCGAGGACGCCCGCGAGCACGATGAGCGGCGGCACCACGACGAGGAGCGCGATCCGCACGAGCGACGGCGCCGCGCGCCGAGGAGGCTCCGGCATCGGGATCGGCGTCCACGCGCGCGGCCGATCGCGAAGCTTCTGCTCGGCGGGCGAGACGCGGGTGATGCCTGACTGGTGAACGCGCGGGATGGGCGCGCCCGGCATCGCCGCGGTGGTCGAGATCGGCAGCGCCATCGCGAACGGCGTCGGCACGTGCGGCGGCGTCTTCGGGAGGTCGTCGTCGTCGACGGTGTCGAGCGCGTCGCGGCCGAGGCGCGGCGCCTTCAGCGGCGTCTCGGCCTCGTCCGGCGCGACCCGGAGCGTCGCGGCTTCTTCGGCGATCACGTCGGAGAGCGCGAGGGGAGGAGGCACGAGCGCGTCGCGTCGCATCGTCACCGGCTCCTCCTCGCGGCTCGCGACGAGCCGCGGACCGCTCGCGACGTCGCGCTCGAACGCCGCGACGAGCGCGGAGAGCTCGGCGAGACGATCCGCGCCCACGGCCTCGACCCACGCGCCGATCTCGCGATCCGACGCGGCCGGGAGCGCGCGCTCGATCGCGCGCGCCATCGCCTGCGCGCTCTCGTAGCGCTCGCGCGGATCCTTCGCGAGCGCCTTGGCGAGCACCGCGTCGATCTCGGGTCGCATCCCCGGTCGCTCCGCGAGCGGCGGGGGCGTGAGGTTGTAGATCGCCTCCATCGTCGTCATCGCGTCTTCGGCGCGGAACAGGCGCTCGCCGGCGAGCGCCTCCCACAAGACGACGCCCGCCGCGAAGAGATCCGCGCGGCGGTCGACCCTCGCGCCCGAGAGCTGCTCCGGCGCCATGTACGCGAGCTTGCCCTTCAAGTCGCGCGTGAGCGACTCGTGCACGCGTCCGGCGGCCTTGGCGATGCCGAAGTCGATGACGCGCGGGATCCCGTCGGCGCCGACGATGACGTTCTGCGGAGAGACGTCGCGATGGACGACGTCGAGCGGCGAGCCGTCGGCGCTCGTCGCTTCGTGCGCGGCGTGAAGGCCGCGGAGCACGCCGACGACGATGCCCGCGGCGACGCGCGGCGGGATCGCCTCGCCCGCGGCGCTCGCGCAGCGGCGGAGCCGCGCGAGCGACTCGCCGTGCACGTACTCGAGGACGAGCAGCACCTCGCGGTCGCCCGTGAGGTCGTCGTCGAGCGTCACGACGTCGAGCGTCTGCACCACGTTGCCGTGACGCACGCGCGAAGCGATGCGCGCCTCGTCGACGAAGCGCTGGACGAGCTCGGGGCTCTTCGCGAGCACGCCGTGGAGGCGCTTGATCGCCACCGTGCGGCTGAAGCCTCCGGGGCCGCTGCGCCGTCCGAGGTGGACCGTGGCCATCCCGCCGGCGCCGATCTGCGCGCCGAGGGTGTAGCTGCCGACGAGGCGCGCCGTGCGCCGCTTGACGAGCGCCATCTTCGAGAGCGACCCGGTCTCCGACGCGAAGGCGACGTAGTCGATCTCCTCCTGCGGCTCGGGCGCCGACATCGCGACGGGGCGCGGGCCCGATCGATGGACGGATCCCTCGTCAGCCTCGTCGTCGAGGGACTGCTGGACGAGACACGTGTCCCCCGAAGCCTGACCCACGATCACCCGCGCTGCATCAAGGGTGCCGCGCCAGCGAGCGAACGAACGCCCTATTTTCAAGGCACTTCGTGCGCGCGCTGCGACGGCCGGGCGAGCAAGTGCTGGTGCCGCGCGGATCCAGACTACGCTCGAGGGCAGTGGCTCCCTTGCAGTGGCGACGGCACGCGCTGCTCTCGTTGATCGCGTTGCTCGCGCTCGCGCTCTCGGGATGCGAGCGCGGATGCGCTGGTTCGTGGCTCGCTCAGCAGGGAAGCTCCCCCTCTTCCGGGGGCGAGGGCCCGGGTGGATCCGCGGCGCGCGACGCCGCGAGCGCGCTGCTCGAGGGCACCGACTGCGGAGACGGGCTCGCCCGATGCGTGGAGGGTCGGCTCGAGAGCTCGCTCGCGGCGCACCTGCCTCATCCTTGTCGCGAGACCGAGCGGGGAAGGTGCGTGTGCCCCTGGGAGTCGATCGGGCGTTGCGCCGCCGGGTGCGTGAGGAGCGGGCTCGAGATCGTCGCGACGCCCGAAGTCGCGCGCGCGCAACTTTGTCGCCCGGAGATCCCGGTCTTGCGCGCGCTCCTTCCCGCCGACGTGGCGCGCGTCGAGATCTGCGGCGAGGAAGGGACGTCCTGCGTGGACGGAATCGTCCGCGTCTGCGCGGCGCGCGGCCAGCCCGTTCGACCCGTCGCCGCTTGTGCGTTCGGCTGCGCCATCGGCGTCGGGATCGACCCCGCGGATCTCGAGCCTGGTGGGTCGCCGATCGCCGATGGACCCGCTCCGATCCTGTGTCGCCGCGCTGACGCTGAACGGAGGTAGCGCCTCGCGCGATACGCGAAGCGAACGCGCGATCGCGCGAAGCTCGCCGCCGTCTCTGCGCCATGTCCGTGACGCGTGTGTCAGAGACCCCACGCCGGATGTTTCGCCACAGACAACATCCGGCCCCGGAATTCTCGGTGTCCGACAGGACGCGAAGTCAGGAAATGTGACCCCTGCGGATCGGACTTTGTACGATCACGAGCGGGGTTCGATGCAGGTTCCGCGGCCTCGCGAGGCTCGGCGCCATGCGGACTCGTCTTGCCGAAAACAGGGCGAGGTTCCGCCGTCGTCGCGCCCGAGACTCACGAGAGACGTTGGCCAGGAGCTTGCTTCGACATCGAGGCGGGAGACGGGACATGAAGCGCGCGCAGCTCGGTTCAATCCTCTTCGTGGGTGGGACGCTCCTCTTCTTGGTGGCGCCGTCGGGCGAGCGCGTCGCGGCGGGGGCGCCCGAAGCGCCGCGCGACGCCGCGCCGGCGCTGCCGGCGCCTGCGCCCGCCGAGGTCGCGGCCGCGACCGCCGTGCCCGCGAACGCCGGCCTCAAGGGCGTCGCGACGCCGGATCTCGCGACGACCGGAGGCTGCGCCGAAGGGATGGTCGAGGTCGAGGGCGACTACTGCCCCGCGGTCGAGCAGAAGTGCATCCGCTGGATGGATCCGGAGACGACGATCCCGCGGCGCTGCTCCGAGTTCGCGCCGACGGGGAAGTGCCAGACGAAGACCGTCAAGAAGCACTTCTGCATCGATCGCTACGAGTACCCGAACAAGGCCGGCGAGAAGCCGGTCGTCATGAAGACGTGGTACGAGGCCGGCGACGCGTGCAAGGCGCAGGGCAAGCGCCTCTGCGGCGACAGCGAGTGGACGCTCGCCTGCGAAGGCCAGGAGCGCCTGCCGTATCCGTACGGCCACGAGCGCAACTCCGAGGCGTGCAACATCGACAAGCCGCACCCGGCGGTGAACGAAGCGGCGATGGCCAACCCGCTCACGCGCGACGCCGAGGTCGCCCGCCTCTGGCAGGGCGAGGTCAGCGGATCGCGCGAGTCGTGCGTCAGCCCGTACGGCGCGTTCGACATGACGGGCAACGTCGACGAGTGGGTCGTCAACGAGAGCGGCATGCCGTACAAGAGCGGCCTCAAGGGCGGCTACTGGGGGCCGGTGCGCGATCGCTGCCGCCCGATGACGACGGCGCACTACGAGCTCTTCGCGTTCTATCAGATCGGCTTCCGCTGCTGCGCGGACGCGCCGGCGGCGGGCACGTCGCCCTCCGGATCGGGGGCGGCGGCGCCGGGCAAGTCGCCCGTCGAGAACACCGCGCCGTCCTCGCTCACGGGATCCTGAGTCGAAGCGTCAGGTGCCGCCGTCGCCTTCGGGCCCGGCGTCCTTCGGGGCCGCGGGCGGCGGGCGCTTCGGCGGCTCGCCGTACTCGTTTCGCAGCTTGCGCGAGAGCGAGTCGACGACGACCTGCTCGTGATAGCCGGGCATCTGCGGGATCTGCACGACGACGCGCACCGCGCCGTCTTTGCCCCGGATGAACTCCATCGATCCGGGCACGGCCTTCTGGCCGCTCTCGGGCGACTTGTAGTCGAACAGGAGGTAGCCGTTCGCGTCGTCTTTCTCCGTCACCTTGAGCGCGAGATCGACGCGCACGAGGCGCAGGCCGGCGTTCCACGTCCGCTCGAAGCCGTACGCCGAGTCGTAGGCGCTCTTCGCGCTCGCGGGGGAGGCGGGGACGAGCACCATGAGCGCCGTGAAGGCGGAGGCGACCAGGGTCGTCGCGAGAGCCGGGCGGAGCCAGCGAGCCATGCTTCGTGGCTACGCCGCGCGGCCTCGTCGGGCCAAGTTTTCAGCCGTTCGCGGCGGCGTCGATCGAAGGCGGCCGGCGCGACTCGAGCATCGACGGGGGCGGTTCGCTCTCGCCGCCGAGCCCGGGCGTGTGCGTGAGCGCCGTGCGGAGGCTCTTGTCGCCGAGGAAGAACCCGCCGCTCAGGATCGTCCAGACGAGCTGAATGGCGTAGAGCAGGAAGACGAAGGCCGCTCCGGCGCCGGTCACCACGCTCGTCGGGAAGTACATCGTCATCCCGGCGTAGATGCCCGCCTGGAAGACGCCGAGCAGGCCCGGCGGTCCCGGGATCAGGATCGTGCACCCGAGCATGCCCATCAGCGCGCACGCCTCGGGGAACGTGATGGGCGAGCCGTCGGCGTGCGCGACGCCGCAGCCCCACGCGAGGATCCACATCCCGAGCGCGTTGAGGAACCAGTACGCCGTCGTCTCCGCGAGGAAGCCGCCGGCGTCGCGGCCGCGGCCGAGGAAATGGAGGCCCGCGGCGAGCTTCTCGGCGATCCCCGCGAGCTTCTCGGCGAGGCGCTTCGAGACGAGGCCGAAGACGGCGAGCGTCATCTTGTGCGCCCACGCGCGCGCGAAATAGAAGACGGCGATCGTGACGAACGCGGTCGTGAAGATCCCGAGCATCACGAAGCCGCTCGCGCGCACCTGCTGCACGCTGATCGGCAGGCCGACGACCTTCTCGGGCAGCGGCTGGATCGTCGGGACGAAGATCAGCGCGAGCGCGAGCACGATGCTGAGATAGAGGCCGTCGACCACGCGCTCGGCCATCACCGTGCCGGTGGCCGACGACATGGAGATCTTGCCCTTCTCGCGCAGCATGTACGGGCGGACGATCTCGCCGATGCGGAAGGGCATGAGCAGGATCGCCGCGAACCCGATCCACGAGACGGCGAGGACGCGGCGGCGCGGCACGTCGGCGAACGATCGGAGGAGGAACCTCCATCGAACGGCGCGGAAGTAGCTCATCCCGATCAGGGTCACGACGTAGACGGGGACCGACCACCAGTTGACGTGGGCGAAGTCGCCCCCCTCTGGCACCAGTGTCAGGCCACCCTTCTGAAGGGTGTAAACGATGCCGGCCGTGATGACGGCCGAGGCCACGAGCTTGGCTCCGTGGCGTCGCAAAAAACTCTTCTGTTCCGGGGAGTTCGCAGACATCGTGGAGGGCGCCGCGGGCGCGCCGGCGGCGGCGGGAGAAGAAGAGAGCATCGCTCTATAGCACGGGCCGGGCCCCGGTTGGACGGAGGCCCGGCGACCCGCTTCAGAGGCTCCAGTACCGGAGGCGCGGCTCGACCCGCGCGGGATCGAAGACGCTCTTCACGTCGATGAGCACGCCGCCGTCGCGGACGTTCTCGAAGAGCCGATCGCCGAGCGCGACGTACTCCTCGTGCGCGACGGCGACGACGAGCGCGTCGAGCGCGCGGAGCTCTTCGAGCGACGAGAGCTTGAAGCCGTACTCGTGCAGCGTCTCCTCGGGGCTCGCGTGCGGATCGTGCACGAGCGCGTGGATGCCGAACTCGGCGAGCTCGCGGAGGATGTCGGGCACCTTGCTGTTGCGGATGTCGCTCACGTCTTCCTTGAACGTGAGGCCGAGCACGCCGACGCGCGCGCCGCGCACGGGCACGTTCGCGTTGACGAGCAGCTTCACGAGGCGCTGCGCGACGTAGCGGCCCATGTTGTCGTTCACGCGGCGGCCGGCGAGGATCACCTCGGGCTGGTAGCCGAGCTGCTGCGCCTTCGTCGTGAGGTAGTACGGATCGACGCCGATGCAGTGGCCGCCCACGAGCCCGGGCCGGAAGCGGAGGAAGTTCCACTTGGTGCCCGCGGCCGCGAGCACGTCCGACGAGCGGATGCCCATGCGGTCGAAGATCATCGACAGCTCGTTCATGAGCGCGATGTTGATGTCGCGCTGCGTGTTCTCGATGACCTTGGCGGCCTCGGCGACCTTGATCGAGGGCGCGCGATGCACGCCCGCGTCGACCACCGCGCCGTAGGCGGCCGCGACGCGCTCGAGCGTGTCGGCGTCTTCGCCCGAGACGACCTTGGTGATGCGCTCGAGCGTGTGCTCCTTGTCGCCCGGGTTGATGCGCTCGGGCGAGTAGCCGAGCTTGAAGTCCTTGCCTTGCACGAGGCCGGAGGCCTTCGCGAGCACCGGGCCGCAGATGTCCTCGGTGACGCCGGGATAGACCGTCGACTCGTACACGACGACGTCGCCCTTCTTCAGGACCTTCGCCACGGTCTCCGACGCGCGCACGACGGGGCGGAGATCCGGCACGTTGTTCTCGTCGACCGGCGTGGGGACGGCGACGACGTAGAACGTCGCCTTCGCGAGCTCGTCGATCGCGCTCGTGACCTTCAGCGAGGTGCCCTCGAGCACGTCCTTCGCCACCTCGCCGTTGCGGTCGAAGCCGCGGGCGAGCTCACGCACCTTCGCGTCGTCGATGTCGAAGCCCACCGTGCCGGGGAACTTGCGCGCGAACGCGAGCGCGACGGGGAGTCCGACGTAGCCGAGCCCGAGAACGGCGATCTGGTCGCGCATGGGAGCTGTCCCCTACCATTTTCCGAGGCCCGAGGCCTCAGAGTAGAGGTGAAAGGCGGCCCGAAATCATTCAGAAAGGCCGAGAATTCCGCGAGGACCGGCCCGGAGGAGGCGCTCGGCCTCCTCGCGGCCCATCCGTTCGCCGAGGACCTCGACCGCGTCGGCGACGACCTCGGCGTCTTCCGGGCGGTGGGCGTCGGAGCACGCCGCTTCGTAGGCGTCGTCGTCGAGGAGCTTCTCCGCGGCGCGCTGCGCCGCGCGCCCGTACTTGCCGACGAGCGCGCAGACGTCGAGCAAGAGGCACGCCCCCGCGTCGATGAGCGGATCGAGGCACGCGTCGTCCTTCCAGACCGGCTGGTAGCGCTCCGGGTGGGCGAGCACCGGCCGAAGCCCCGCGCGCGAGAGATCGAAGAAGCGTCGCTCGAGCCGCGGAGGAAACGCCTGCGGCGAGACCTCGACGAGCACGCCGCGCCGCCGCGGCTTGCCGTCGCCGAGCGCCGGGTAGGGGAGGCCTTCGCCGCGCAAGAGCCGGTCGAAGACGATCTCGTCGAAGAAGTGCTCGCTCGCGAGGTGCACCGCCGGCAGCTCCGGATCGGCGAGGTGCGGTCGCATGGCCTCGAACGCCGCTTCGAGCGCGGCGCGGTCGTTGTCGAACATCCCCGGGCGCATGTGGGGCGTCGCCATCACCGTGTCGAACCCCGCACGCTTGAGCCCGCGGAGCATCGCCAGGCTCGCGTCGACGGTCCGCGCGCCGTCGTCGATGCCCGCGATCCAATGGCAATGGAGGTCGACGAAGCCCCGCACGATTGTTCGATACACCCGCGCCACCGCGAGATAAAGGCGATATCATCGGAGCCGATGGCGTCGGTGAACCCGCACACGCGGGAGCTCGTCTTCAAGCTGGTCTTCTACGGGCCGGGCCTCGGCGGCAAGACGACCACGCTTCAGTACATCCACGCGGCGACCAAGCCGGAGCACCGCGGAAAGATGGTGTCGCTCGCGACGCCGACCGACCGCACGCTCTACTTCGACTTCCTGCCGATCCGCGTGCCGCGCGTCCGCGGGATGGCCGTGCGCCTCCAGCTCTTCACCGTGCCCGGTCAGGTCTATTACGCCGCGACGCGGAAGCTCGTGCTCTCGGGGGCCGACGCGATCGTGTTCGTCGCCGACTCGCAGACGGGCCGCCTCGAGACGAACCAGGAGTCGCTCGACGATCTCCACGCGAACCTCGCCGAGCACAATCGATCGCTCGAGGAGGTGCCGCACACCTTCCACTGGAACAAGCGCGATCTCAGCGAGCTCGTGTCGATCGAAGATCTCGATCGGCGCTTCAACAAGCTGCACGCGCCCTCGCTCGGCACGGTCGCCACCAAGGGCGAGGGCGTGTTCGAGGGCCTCGAGCGGATCACGCGGCTCGTGCTCAAGAGCTACGAGAGCGATCCGAAGGTGCACATCGAGGCGTCGATCGATCCGAACGCGGAGACGGCGGAGCTCCCCGAGGAGGGCATCGCGCGCGCGCTCCGCGAAATGGAAGGCCGCGCCGCCGGTGGCGTGGATCACGCGGAGAACGGCGGCCGCTCGAACGTCGAAGCACCGACCAAGATCTCGCACGTGGTGCCCGACGACGCTCCGCGCAAGGAGTCGCCGCGTCCGCCCGAGGTTCGCGCCGACACCCAGGGATCGGGCGCCTTCACGCGGTTCACCTTCGCCGAGCCGGCCGGACCGAGCGCGCCGGCCGCCGGGTCGACGACCGGGTCGACGGCGAGCGC
This sequence comes from Labilithrix sp., assembly GCA_019637175.1. Lineage (GTDB taxonomy): Bacteria > Myxococcota_A > Polyangia > Polyangiales > Polyangiaceae > Labilithrix. Next base: position 9,875 of record JAHBWD010000088.1, read on the forward strand.
TTCGAGCGCGCCGCGCAGCAGCCCGTCGTTCTCGCTCGCCGAGCTCTGGCCGGAGGCCGACCGCGAGGGCGTGCGGCAGGCCGAGGCGATGATGGCCGCGCGCGACGCGGTCAACGCGATCCTCGCGTGCGACGTCCTCGTGACGCGCGTCCTCGCGTCGGCGGCGGGCCTCGTGGGCACCCTCGACGCGCCGCGCGATCCCGCCGTCGTGGCGCTGATGCTCGGCCTCGAAGGCGCGCGTTACCTCCAGTTTCGCACCGCCGTCCGCGCCGCGCGCCACCGCGAAGCGGTCACGATGCGCGACGCCCTCGAGTGCTTCGCGTTCGCCCTCGAGGCGCGAAGGGCGCGCGAGCTCTTGCGGCGATAGTCAGAAAATCTTGCCGATGCGCTCGACGATGCTCCCGCGCGAGAAGAGCGCGCGGAGCAGACGCACCTGCCAGCGGTAGGCCTTGCTCGAGTAGGGGAACCAGAGCGGATCACTCGACGCTTCGGGCACGCGGCCGCTCAGCACGTGGCGCGCGTCGCACATGTCGCGCAGGGCGTCGTCGCCGTGGATGCGCCCGAAGCCGCTCTGCTTGATCCCGCCGAACGGCGTCTCCGTGGCGGCGTAGTTCACGAGCACGTCGTTGACGACCACGCTGCCGGCCTCGACCCGCTGCGCGAGGCGCCTGCCCTTCTCGCGGTTCTTCGTGAAGACGTAGGCGTTGAGCCCGAGGTGCGAGTCGTTCGCGAGGCGAACCGCCTCGTCTTCCGACGCGACCTTCTGGATCGGAACGACGGGGCCGAAGATCTCTTCGGTCATCACGCTCATCGTGTGATCGCACCCGGTGAGGATCGTCGGCTCGAAGAACTGCCCCGGGCCGGGCTTGGCCTTGCCCCCGGTCAAGACCTCGGCGCCCTTCGCGACCGCGTCGGCGATGTGCTTCTCGGCGATCTCGATCTGCTTCGGAAAGATGATCGCGCCGACGTCGACCGTCTCCGTGCCCTGCGGATCGCCTTGACGGAGCTCGCGCGTGAGGTCGCGCACGCGCGCGACGATCTGATCGTGCACCTGCTCGTGCGCGTAGACGCGCTCGACCGAGATGCAGACCTGCCCGGCGTTGACGAAGCCGCCGTAGACGATCGCGCGCGCCGTCCGCTCGACGTCGCAGTCGGCGCAGGCGATGAGCGGAGCCTTGCCCCCGAGCTCCATCACGCACGGTACGAGGTTGGCGCCGCACGCCGCGGCGACGCGCTTGCCCGTCTCGACCGCGCCCGTGAACACGAGCTTCTGGATGCCGCCCTCGATGAGCGCGGCGCCGACGTCGCCGTGTCCGTACACCACCGTGAAGAGATCCTCGGGCAGTCCGGTCGCGTCGAAGATCTCCTTCGTTTTCTGCATCGTGAGCGGCGTCACCTCGCTCGGCTTGAGCACGACGGCGTTGCCCGCCACGAGCGCGGCGGCGACGTCACCCATGGGGATGAGGAAGGGGAAGTTCCACGGGGCGATCACGCCGACGACGCCGCGCGGCACGTAGTGGACGGTGCTCTTCTTGTGCTTGAGCAGGTGCAGGCCGATGTCGCGCGGCGCGAGGATGCTCGGCGCGTTCTTGCAGTAGTAGGTGAGGATGTCGGCCGTCACCGTGACCTCGGTCAAGGCGTCGGGCTGCGGCTTGCCGCACTCTCGGCTCACGACGTCGATGATCTCCTCGGCGCGCTCGACGAGCGCGTCGCGCAGGCGATAGAGGCGCTCGCAGCGCTCGGCGACGGGGAGCACGCCCCACGCGGCCTGCGCCTTCTTCGCGCGGGCGACCGCGGATCGAACGTCGTCTTTGCTCGAGACGCGCACCTCGCCGAGCCGCTCGCCGGTCGCGGGCGCCCAGCTCGTGATCGTTCGCTGTCCGGATCCGTTGCTCTCGACGTGAGGAAGGGCGCCCATGGCGGGAGCATAGAAGACCACCGCGCGAATGCGAGCGATTCAAACGCTACGCGCGCTCGATGAGCTCGATCTTGTAGCCGGTCGGATCTTCGACGAACGCGATCACCGTCGTTCCGTGCTTCATCGGGCCGGGCTCGCGCGTGACCTTGTAGCCGAGCGCGCGCACGCGGTCGCACGCCGCCCTGATGTCGTCGGTGCCCACCGCGAGGTGACCGAACGCGTCGCCGATCGTGTAGTCGGTCTTGCCCCAGTTGTACGTGAGCTCGATCACCGTGTGGTCGCTCTCGTCGCCGTAACCGAGGAAGGCGAGGGTGAACTTGCCCTCGGGGTACTCCTTCTCGCGAAGGAGCTTCATGCCGAGCGCCTCGCAGTAGAAGCGCTTCGAGGCCTCGAGATCGGACGCGCGGAGCATCGTGTGGAGCAGTCGCATGGCGAGAAATCTACTCCGCTACTTGCCGCGCAGCGACGGCCAAAACGCGAACGCGATCGTCGTCGGGATCGAGACGAGGCCGAGGATCACGAGCACGAGGCCGAAGCCGTGCGTGCGATCGATCGCGTAGCCGACGAGCGGGCTCGCGACGATGTGCGCCAGCGACTGCGCTGCGGCGGTCATGCCGCCGGCGCTCGACGTGCGATCGAGCGGCACGCGGCCGAGCATGTCGGCCGTCACGCTCACGTAGATGCCGCCGCCGCCGCAGGCCGCCGCGCCGAAGATGACGACCGCGATCGCGGGCGAGGGCGCGAGCGGCGCGAGGGCGAGCGAGGCGGCGAGCGCCGCCGAGATCGCGAGGATGTCGCGGTGGGTCCGCGTCTCGCGGCGGCTCAGCACCCAGCCGAAGCCGACGGCGCCGACGTCGAACATCAAGGCGGGCACCACGAGGTAGCCCGAGATCGACGTGCGCTCGAGGTGCCAGTGCTCGACGAGGTACTGCGACGACCAGTTGAGGACGAACATCAGCCCGGGCGCCGAGCCGATGACCGCGACGACGGCGCGCAGCACCGGCGGGCTCTTGGCCACGTCGATCCATCGCGTCGACGGCGCCTCGGCGGGGCGCGGACGCTCCGGCTCGGGCGCGTCCATCCGTCGCGTCATGAAGAGCCAGAACGGGATCCACGCCGTACCGACGATCGCCGTGCCGGCGAACGCGATCCGGAAGCCGTAGCGTCCCTCGAGGGCGAGCGCGAGCGGCGCGGCGACCATCGCGCCGAGGTAGCTGCCCGTGAAGAGAAGCCCGTACGCGGTCGGGCGGCTCGCGCCGGGGAGCGCGCGCCGGATCGCCTGCGCCGCCGCGGGGAACGAAGGCGCCTCGGCCGCGCCGAGGAGGATGCGCAGCGCGAAGAGCGTGGCGAACGACGTCACGAGCGCGTGCGCGCCGGCCACGATCGACCACACGACGACCGCGAGCGCGAAGCCGCGGCGCGCGCCGAGGCGGTCGACGACCACACCCGCCGCCGGCGCTCCGACCAGGTACGCCATCGAGAACGCGCTCACGAGCCAGCCGAATTGCGCGTGGTCGATGTCGAGCGCGGAGCGCACCGCGGGCGCGATCGCCGCCAGGGTCTGGCGGTCGATGTAACTTACACTCATCCCCAAGGTGGCCGCGACGGCCACCCCCCAGCCGGCTCCTCGTTCCCCTTGCCGGGGCGCCCCGTCCGTCACGGCCGCATCCTCTCACGGGTTTTCGGAGAAGGCGGCTCGGGATGCCCGCGTCGTGTACAATTCCGGCGATGGCCGACGTCCTGCCCTCCGAAGAGCTGGTCGACGAGCCGTCCGATTTCGGCTCTCTCCAGCCGGGCACGCGGCTCGGCCGCTACGAGCTGCTCGTCCCGATCGCGCGCGGCGGCATGGCGCGCGTCTGGGCCGCGCGCCTCCACGGCCAGCGGGGCTTCCAGAAGCTCGTCGCCATCAAGACGATCCTCCCGCACCTCGCCGAGGAGCCCGAGTTCGAGCGCATGTTCCTCGACGAGGCGCGCATCGCGTCCGGCGTCCATCACCCGAACGTCTGCGAGATCTACGAGCTCGGCGAAGAGAAGAAGACGCTCTACCTCGCGATGGAGTGGGTGAGCGGCGACTCGCTCGCCCGCGTTCTGCGCGCGTCGGGCAAGACCGAGCCGCTCGATCCCCGCGTCGTCGCCCGCGTGGTGGCCGACGCCTGCGCCGGCCTGCACGCCGCGCACGAGCTCACCGACGACGACGGCCGCGCGCTCGGCGTCGTCCATCGCGATCTGTCTCCCCACAACATCCTCCTCACGGCGGACGGCACCGCGAAGGTCGCCGACTTCGGCGTCGCCAAGGCGCTCGGGCAGCTTCACGAGGCCACGAGCGCCGGCCAGCTCAAGGGCAAGATCGCGTACATGGCGCCGGAGCAAGTGACCGGCGGCGCGATCGATCGGCGGAGCGACGTCTTCTCGCTCGGCTGCGTGCTCTACGAAGCGACGACCGGGCAGCGGCCGTTCCGCGGAGACGGCGATCACCAGGTGATGCACGCCGTCTTGAAGGGCGAGTACCCGGCGCCCTCGTCGCTCTTGCGCGGCTACCCGCCGGAGCTCGAGCGGATCGTGCAGCGCGCGCTCTCGCCGCAGGCGATTCTCCGCTTCCCGACGGCCGAGCGCATGCGCTTCGCGCTCGAGGAGTACGTCGCGCGCGGCCAGCTCGTCACGCAGTCGAACGTCGCGCAGGTCGTTCGCGCGCGCATCGGCGAGCTGATCGAGCGGCGCAAGGAGCGGATCCGCCAGGCATCGACCGCGGGCGACGGCGGAGGCTGGATCGAGCCGCCGGGCATGGGCGCGATGACGCCCTCGAATCGCGACGCGCACCGATCGGGCGTCAAGCCCTCGGGCGCTCACGCGGCGCGCCCGCTCTTCACGACGATGCAGATGGATCGGCCGCCGCCCCCCCAGGCGCACGAAGGGCTGCCGCCGCAGACGCCGCAGATGGGAGGCATCCCCGCGCTGCCGAGCGCGCCCGGCGCGATGCCGACGAGCTCCACGACGATCCCGCAGGCGTCGCCGTACGCGCATCATCACGGGCACACGCCGGTGTCGCACCCGGGCGCTTCGTATCCGGGGGCCGGCACGCCGCCCCCTCCGCCCGCGTATCCGCTCGCGCAGACCGCGCTCATGCCGCCGACGGTCTCGATGCAGGAGCTCTCGGGCGTGCCCGCGGCGCCGCAGACGGCGTCGCTGCATCCGTTCTCGATGCCGCCGGTCTCGTCGCAGCCGCCCGACGCGGTCATGGCGTCTCCGATGTTCTCCCCCGCGCCGCCGCCGGTCGGCGTGCCGGCGAGCCAGATGCCCGGACCGTTCGACGTTCCGCCGAGCCACGCGCCGGCCCCGTTCGATACGGCGCCCGCGACCGATCCGCAGCCCGCGGGCGCGGGGCAGTACGCCGTCGCGATCGGCGTCGGCGTGCTCCTCGCGGCGCTCATCGGAGGGGGAGGCTTCTTCGTCTGGCGATCTCGCCATGCGGCGCCCGTCGCCGAGTCGAGCGCGCCAAGCACGCCGCCGAGCGCGGGCGTCGCGACGCCCGTCCCGGTCGCCGTCGCCGCCGGCGACATCGAGTTCCACCTGACGCCGCCTGACGCGCGGCTCTCGGTCGACGGCGTCGAGCTCGCGCCCGACGCGCGGAAGGTCCCGCGTCCCGCGATGGGCAAGACGGCGACCGTCGTGGTGCGCGCGACGGATCGCGCCGACACGACCGTGCAGATCGACTTCTTCACCACCTCGCCGATGGATCTCTCCCTCGCGCCCTCCGGCGCAGGTTCGCCGCCCCCGGTCGACACCGCCGCGGCGATCGACGTCGCGCCGGAGACCCCGGAGGCGCCCGCGCCCAAGCCCGAGGCGAAGCCGGTGCAGCCCGCGAAGGTCGAGGCCGCGCCCGCGAATCCGGATCGACCGGTCGTCAAGCCCCGACCGCAGTCGACGGGCAGGGGAAGCGATCCGCTCCCCGCGAACCCGTACTGACGCCGACCGTGTTGGTAACCTTGCCGTCTTTGGCTCTATCCTGAGGCCATGAGGCGATACGCGCGGACGCTCGCCGTGATCCTCGGCCTCGGGACGCTGTTCTTTGCGCCGGCTTCGCGCGCAGACGACGTGCCCCCGACGGTCGACTCGGCGACCGAAGCTCGCACGCAGTACCAGCAAGGGACGCAGGCGTTCCAGCAGAAGCGATACTCGGAGGCGGCGCTCCACTTCGAAGCGGCCGCTTCGTTCCGCACGAGCGCCGTCGCGCTCTACACGGCGGGTCTCGCGTGGGACAACGCCTCGCGCCCCGAGCGCGCCGCGGACGCCTACGGCCGCTCGCTCGAGGTGGGCGGCCTCGATCCGAAGCAAGCCGGGCTGGCGAAGGATCGCGTCACGCAGCTCGAGAAGACGCTGGGCACGCTCGCCGTCTCCGCCCCCGAGGGCTGGAAGGTGCAGCTCGACACGTTCACCGAGGTGCCCACGCCGGCGCGACTCCACGGCTCTCCGGGCGTCCACGCGCTCAGCATTCGCGCGCCGGGGCGACCGATCGAGCGTCGCGACGTGAGCCTCGACGCCGGGAAGGTGACGAACCTCGAGCTCAAGGACGAGACGAAGGTCGCGCCGAAGCCGGAGCCGGAGCCGGAGCCGGAGCCACCGCCTCCGCCCCCGGTCGTCGTCGAGACGCCGCCTCCGTACTGGATCACGCGTCGCGTCGTCGGCGTCGGCGTCGGCAGCGTCGGCGTGGCCACGCTCATCGCGACCGTCGTCCTCGGCGTCAACGCCAACGACGCGAAGGTCGCGTACGACGCCGGGCCGACGCGGGAGTCGTTCGATCACGCCTCGTCGCTCCAGACGTGGACGAACGTGACGTTGGTGACGAGCTTGCTCTGCCTCGCCGGAGGCGTCGCGCTCGTCGTGTGGCCGGACAAAGACGGCGAACGAGGCGTGCGCGTCGGGCCGGCTCCCGGCGGCGGCGTCGTCACGGGGACGTTCTAGATGAAGCAACGCATGAGGGCGACCACCCGCCTCGCGCTCGTCGCCGCCCTCGGCGGCGGCGTCGCGATGGGCATCGCGAGCTGCTCGCTGGGCCTCGACGAGTCGTTGATCGGGAGCGGTCTCGATGGCGGCGCCGACGACACCGGCGCCTTCGACAACGCCGCGCCCGACGGAAACGACGGCGCGCCGCCGCCGCTCAACCCCGAGGGCGGTATCTGCTCGAAGGACGAAGACTGCAAGGGATCCGGGGGCTGCCTCCTCGCCAAGTGCGACGTGCCCCGCCAAGCGTGCGTCTTCCACGTCTGCCGCGAGCCGGCGTGCACGTCGGCCGCGTGCGGAGGCGAGGCGGGGCCCACGACCTGCGCCGCGCCGAAGCCTTACAAGTACCGCGCCGCGGTGTTCCCCGTCGGCGCGGCGATCGGTTGTGGCGGCGCGCTCACGCGCTGCTTCACCGCGGTCTATCCGTTCGTCTTCGTCGGCACGTCCAACGGCGTCCTCGCGTTCGGCGCCGCCGATCCCCAGAGCCCGACGCCCTTCACGGTCCCGATCACGGGCCTCGGCTTCGCGCCCGTGCAGATCATGGCGAGCGGGAGCCGCGTGTACTTCCTCGGCCAGCCGACGGGCGCGGGCACGTCGTCGCGCGTCCCGATCGCGTGGGCCGACGTTCCGCCCGATCCGTTCGCCGCGACGATCCCGGTGACGACGGTGCTCGCGACGCTCAACCGGCCGTCGACCGATCCGCTCACGCTCTTTCCGCGGCAAAACGACACCGCGCTGCTCGTCGATCTCAACGTGGCCTCGTCGTACCCGGCGGTGCCGCTCGAGCCGCCGCTCGTCGAGCCGCTCACGCTCACCTCGACGCCGATCTCGTTCACGGCCGGCTCGACGCCCCTCGCGGTGAGCGGCACGCGGCTCGTCATGGGTCAGATCAACGGCGCCGGCGCCGCCGTGTTCGGCTTCGTCAACGGCGCGGGAACGGCGACGCCGATGACGGCGCCCGACGTGCCGATCGCGACGGCGGCGCCTGCGTCTCCCGGCGTGGGCCAGTACCTCGCCCAGAGCGCCGACGGCGCCGTCTTCTGGAGCTACGTCTCGCTCACGGCCGCGCCGCCGGCGCCGCCGGCGGTGATCCGCGCGGTGAGGTCGTACTTCCTCACACCGAACGGCACCGGCGCCTTCGATCCCGCGGCCGGCGTCGACGTCGAGCTGTACGCCGGCGCGCCCGCGGGCACGCCGACGATCGGGCCGGTCGCGATGCTCGACGCGAACACGGCGATGGTCACCACCGCGTCGCCGGCGAACCCGACGCTCCAGACGGACGTGAGCTTCGTCACGCGCGCGCCGCTCGGTCTGGTGAAGGACGGCGCGGTGCCTCGACGCGGCGTCCCCATCACGCTGCCGGTCAGCCAACTCGCGGCCGCGGGCTCGAACGGCATCGGCTACGTCCTCGCGGTGGATCCGGCCGCGCCGGCGGCGCCTTCCGTGTACGTCTACGATCCCGCGTGCGCGCCGTGAGGCTCGCCTCAGCGTAGCGCGAACGCGAGGATCGCGGCGGTGGGGCCCTCGCCCGTCGCGACGAAGGCCTCGCGCCCGTCGGTCGCGAGGGCCGCCGGCCGCGCGAGCGCGGGGCTCTCGGCGACGATGCGGGGCTCGCCGCCTGCCACCTTGATCGCGCGGAGCTGCGGCTGGGAAGCGTCGAAGTAGTAGATCTCTCCGCCGAGCACGGCGATCGGCGCGTCGCGAACGTCGCGGGCGAGCGTCGTCATCGGGCCGCCGCCCTTCGGCACGGACACGAGCACGCGAACGCCGCGCTCGGCGGCCACGAGGTAAGCGTTGAAGGCGTCGATCTGGAGGCGTTCGAACGCGGTGCCCGACGCGAGCGTGGTGAGCTCTCCGCGATCGCGGGGCGTCTTGTAGAGGTGCGTCGGCGTCGCGACGTAGACCTGCGCATGATCCGCGGCGAGCCCGCGCGGCGGACCGTCGAAGGTCGCGGTGCGCGTGGTGGTCGCGTTCGTGATGCGCGTGATCGCTCCGCCGGCGGCGACGGCCTCGGCGATGAAGACGTCGCCTCCCTGCGCCGCGACGGCGGCGAAGATCCCCTTGTCGCGGAGCACCGAGGGCTGCCCGCCCTGGAGCGGCGCTCGCAGCACGACGTCACCCGGGCTCGCGATCCAGGCGACCATGTCGTTGTCGAGCGCGAGGCCGCCGGCGACGGGCGCGCGGCGCGCGATGCGTGTCGGCTCGCCGTCCTTCTTGACGGCGAAGACGCCGTCGTCGTCGACGTCGCCGTAGTAGAGCGTCGTCGTGCTCGCCGCGAGCGCGCGCGAGGCGGCCTTCACGACGACGCGGCTCGGCGACGCGCTGGGCGCGACCTTCTCCGGGGTGCGCTCCGGCGGCTGAGGTACGCGATCGTCGATCGAGCCGGACGAGGCGGAGCCTCTCTGCGCGCCCGGGCGGCGCCCGCCGCGCCGATCGCCGGCGGTGTCGGCGGGGCGCGCGCCCAGGCAACCGACGAGCGCCAGCGCGAGCGCCGCTGCGAGGGCCCTCGAGATCATCGGCGCGTGATCTAGCTCGCCTAGGCCCAGCGCACCAGCGAGGTGTCGGACGTGTGACGAAGGGCCTCATTCCACGGCATCACGCGGGCGGCGAACGCGTGCGAGCCGCTCTCCTCTGTCGGAATGTGGCCGACGAACGTGTACGTCCCGTCCGCGTTTCGCCGCTCCACGCGCATCGGCGCGAGCGCGCCACGCGGGAGCGCGTGACCGCCGAGCGTGGGCCCGTGATAGAGCTCCACCGCGACGTCGCCGGGCTCGAGCGCGCCGAGGTCGACGATTGCCTCGACCTCGACTGGATCGCCGACGCGCACGACCGTCGCGGTCCGCGCCGTGACGCCGGCGATCTCGATCTCCGGCCACGCCGCGTGGATTCGCTGCTTCCACCGCGCGAGATCCTTGGCGCCGGCGAGATCGTTCGCCGTCATCCGCGCGGCGCGATCGATGGCCGGAGCGTAGAAGCGCGACGCGTACGACTTGACCATTCGCGCGGTGTTGAACTCGGGCACGAGTGACGCCATCGCGTGCTTCATCTTCTCGATCCAGCGCCGCGGCAGGCCCGACGCGTCGCGATCGAAGAAGAGCGGAACGACCTCGCGCTCGAGCACGTCGTACAGGAGCCCGGCCTCGATCGCGTCGCCTTCTCCGTCTTCGTACTCCTCGCCGCGGCCGATCGCCCAGCCGACGCGGGCGCCGTGCTTCGCGTACGCCTCCGCCCACCAGCCGTCGAGCACGCTCAGGTTGAGCGCGCCGTTCGCGGCGGCCTTCATGCCGCTCGTGCCGCTCGCCTCGTGTGGGCGTCGCGGCGTGTTGAGCCACACGTCGACTCCCGAGACGAGAGCGCGCGCGATGCGCATCTCGTAGTCTTCCAGGAAGACGACGCGTCCGCGCAGGCCCGCCTGCCGGCTCGCGTGGACGATCCCGCGGATGAGCTCCTTTCCGCCTTTGTCTTGCGGATGCGCCTTGCCTGCGAAGACGAGCTGCACGGGGCGTTCGGCGTCGCCGAGCAGGCGCGTGACGCGGGCGACGTCGGTGAAGAGGAGCGTCGCGCGCTTGTACGTCGCGAAGCGGCGCGCGAAGCCGATCGTGAGCGCGCGCGGATCGAGCACCTCTTCGGGGAAGGAGAGCGTCTCGTGCGCGGCGCGCTCGCGGCGCCACTGGCGCGCGAGCGTGACGAGGCGGTGGCGGCGGTGCTCGTGCGCCTGCCAGAGCTCGGCGTCGGGGATCTCGTGCACGCGCGCCCAGAGGTCGCGGTCATCGGTCGCCTCCGCCCAGCGCGGCCCGAGGTAACGCGTGAGCAGCGCGCTCATCTCTCCGCTGATCCACGTCGGGACGTGTACGCCGTTGGTGATCGCGTCGATCGGCACCTCGTGCTCCGGCACGTGCGGCCAGAGCGCGTTCCACATCCGGCGCGAGACCTCGCCGTGCAGCGCGCTCACGCCGTTCTTGTGATCGGCGGTGCGGAAGGCGAAGACCGGCATCGAGAACGGCGCGCCGGGCTCGGCGGTCTCGGTCTTGCCGAGATCGAGGAGCTGCTGCTCGTCGATGCCCAGCGCGGCGCGGTAGGGCTCGAGGTAGCGCCGCACGAGCTCGGGATCGAACGCGTCGTTGCCCGCGGGCACCGGCGTGTGCGTCGTGAAGACGTTGCCCGCGCTCGTCGCCTCGCTCGCGACCGCGAAGCTCGCGCCGCGCTCGCGCATCAAGCGCGCGATGCGCTCGAGCGCGAGGAAGGCCGAGTGACCTTCGTTCATGTGACAGACGGTGGGCCGGAGCCCGATCGCCTCGAGCGCGTGAACGCCGCCGATGCCCAGCATGATCTCCTGGCGCACGCGGAGCTCCTGGTCGCCGCCGTAGAGCGCGCCGGTGATCGCGCGATCGGCCGGCGTGTTCTCTTCGAGGTTCGCGTCGAGCAAGAACAAGGGCACGCGCCCGACCTGCACGCGCCAGATCTGCGCGTGCACGACGCGATCCGGGTACTGCACGTGGATGACGAGGCGCTCGCCGCTCGAGGTCGTCACGGGCGAGACCGGCAGCTTGTTCCAGTCGGTCATCGGGTAGCGTTCGCCCTGCCAGCCGTCGCCCGCGAGCGTCTGCCGGAAGTAGCCCTCCGCGTACGCGAGGCCGACGCCGACGAGCGGCAGGCCGAGATCGCTCGCCGACTTGAGGTGATCGCCCGCGAGCACGCCGAGACCGCCGGAATAGATCGGCAGCGACTCGTGGAGCCCGTACTCCATCGAGAAGTACGCGATGCGCGCGTCGCCCGCCTCGGGGAAGGACTTCTCGAACCAGGTCTTCTGCGACAGATAGGCCATGAGCGCGGCGTGCGCCGCGGCTTGGTGGCTGAGGAACGCGTCGTCGGCCGCGAGCTCGTCGAGGCGCGACTGCTTGACGCGCGCGAGCAGCTCGATCGGGTTGCCGGAGACCGCCTCGTGGAGGGGCGGATCGATCCGCACGAACAGCTCGCGCGCGAGCGGAGACCACGCCCAGGAGAGGTTTTGCGCCAGCTCACGCAGGCGGTCGAGCGCCGGCGGAAGGCGAGGGATCACGGTGAAGCGGCGGAGCGTCGGCGAAGGGCGCGTGGAGGACATTGCGTAACTCACAGATGAGTTACTAGCAGTCACTTTCACCGAAGAAAAGGCGCATAGTCGTCTTTCGTGGGCCCTGGCCGGCACGCGACTTGCGCGTTGTCTGCTACGTAGGCGCCGATGCGGCACGAGCTCCTCATCCCTCGCTGGCTGCGCAGCCCGCACCTCCAGACGGTGGGCGCGGCCGTGCCGCTCTTCGCTCCGCCGGCCTCGCACGCGGGGATCGCGACCGAGGCGCTGCGCATCCCGCTGTCTCCGAGGCACAGGCTGCACGCCCGCGCGTGGTGGCTCGGCGGTGAGCGGCGCCTCGCGGTCGTCGTGGTGCACGGCATCGGCGGATCGAGCGAGTCGCGCTACGTCGTGCGCGCCGCGGTCGCGCTCCATCGCGCGGGCCACCACGTCGTCAGGCTCGATCTCCGGGGCGCCGGCCAGAGCATCCCCGACGCGCCGACGCTCTATCACGCGGGGCTCTCCTCCGATCTCCGCGTCGTCGTCGATCACCTCGCGGCCGATCCGCGCGTCTCCGGCGTCGCGATCCTCGGCTTCTCCGGCGGCGGCAGCATGGCGCTGAAGCTCGCCGGCCAGCTCGGCGGCGACGCGCCCGCGGCGCTCCGCGCGATCGTCAGCGTGTCGGCGCCGCTCGACTACACGAAGGTCGCGCGGTGGATGGACTCGCTCAGGCGCGTTCCGTATCGCTTCCACGTCCTCCGCGGCCTCTCGAACGGCGCGCGCGAGTTCGCGCGCCAGCACCCCGACCGCGCGCACTACCGCCCCGAGGACGTCAAGCGCATGAGCTCGTTCCGCCACTACGACGGGACGATCATCGTGCCGATGCACGGCTTCGACGACGTCGACGAGTACTACGCCGCGGCGAGCGCCGGCCCGTGGCTGCCGAAGATCGGCGTCCCCTCGCTCGTGCTCCACGCCGACGACGATCCGATGGTGCCGGGCGACACCGTTCGCCCCTGGCTCGAAGGCGCGTCGCCCGCGGTGACGGCGACGCTCAGCCGGCACGGCGGTCACCTCGGCTGGGTGTCCGGCTTCGACGAGGCGAGCTGGATCAACGGCTGGGCGATGAAGCACGCCCTCGCGTTCTTCTCGCGAGCGAGCTGATCGGATCGCGGATCAGGAGCCGTCCGCCACGACGGTGTTCTCGAGGCGGCCGAGCCGATCGATCTCGAGCGCCACGACGTCGCCGGGCGCGAGCCACTGGTCGTTCGTGATCTTCGATCCGTTGAGCTCGAGGAAGCAGCCGGTGCCGCACGTGCCCGATCCGATGACGTCGCCCGGGTAGAGCGAGACGCCGTAGCTCGCGCGCTCGAGGATCTGCGCGAACGTCCAGGTCATGTCCTTCACGTTGCCTTGCGAGACCTGAACGCCGTTGACGAACGCGCGCATGCCGAGGTCGAAGTGGCTCCCGTTCGGCGACGCGTTCGTCGCGGCCGACAGCTCGTCCATCGTGACGAGCCACGGCCCGAGGCCGGTCGCGAAGTCTTTTCCCTTCGCGGGGCCGAGCGAGAGCTTCATCTCGTCCATCTGGAGGGCGCGCGCGGAGAAGTCGTTCATGATCGTCATGCCGAAGATGACGGCGTCGGCGTCCTTCGCGTCGAGATCGCGCGCCTCGCGCCCGACGACGATCGCTGCTTCGAGCTCGAAGTCGAGGCGATCGAGGTGCTTCGATCGCACGCGGAGCGGGCCCGGGCCGATCACGGCCTGGTGATTCGTGAAGTAGAAGACGGGGAACTGATCGAACTCGGGGATCATCTCGAGCCCGCGGTTTCGTCGCGCCGTCTCCACGTGCTGGCGGAAGGCGTAGCCGTCGCGCATCGACGGCGGCCGCGGGATCGGCGCGAGCAAGCTCACACTGGCGAGCGGCAGCGTCGTCGGGCGGCCGCCGGCCGCCGCCGGGAGCTTCTTCTCGGCGTGCGCGGCCAGCACCTCGCGGACCGACGCGAGCCCGGCCTCGCCCGCCTCGACGATCGCGAGGATCGAGCGCAGCGCGGGGCGGCCGAGCCACTCGACCGCGGCGGCGACGTCGACGACGGTGTCGAAGTCGTCGCCCGCGAGCACCCCGGGACGCTGCTCTCCGCCGACCTTGAACGTGACGAGCTTCATGGCCTCGCGGTCTACCACATCCGCTACGATTCGGGCGTGCTCCTCTCCTGGCTGCCGAAGGCCGCGTACGGGATCATCCACGAGATGACGCGTCACCTGCTCAAGCGGCCCGTCGTCGGCGTCGCCGCGGCGGCGCGCACGCGCGACGGCCGCTGGCTGCTCATCCGCCGCGCCGATACCGGGACGTGGTGTCTGCCCGGCGGCACGCTCGAGTGGGGCGAGACGCTCCGGGTCGCGCTCGATCGCGAGCTCGAAGAAGAAGCCGGCGTCACCGCCGTCGAGCTCGTTCGCGTGCTCGGCGCGTGGTCGCGGCCCGATCGCGATCCGCGCTTTCACGCCGTGACGATCGGCGTCGAGTGCGTCGTCGAGCCGCCGGTGAAGCCGCCGAAGAACCCGCTCGAGATCCGCGAGGCGCGCCTCTTCGAAGACGTCGATCTGCCGCCCTCGCTCGCGTTCGACATGCAAGACATCGTCGCCGTCGCGCGCGCGCCGGGCCGCACGGTCCTCGAGTGATCCATGTCGGCGCGTGACGTCTTCAACCTGTGCGGTCGGACCATCGCCGACAAATTCCGCGTCGAGCGCGTGCTCGGCGAGGGTGGCTTCGGCGTCGTCTACGCGGGGACGCACCTCGTGCTCAACGTGCCCATCGCGATCAAGTGCCTCAAGCCGTTCGGCAGCACGCCGCAGGCGCAGGCCGAGGGCGCCGAGGGCTTCCTCCGCGAGGCGCGGATCCTCTTCGGCCTCGGCCACCCGGCGATCGTGCGCCTCTACGACGCGGGCGTCGTCCCCGAAGGGCAGATCCCGTACGCCGTGCTCGAGCTCCTCTCGGGCATGCCGCTCGACGGCGAGATCGCGACGCGGGCCAAGGCCTTCCGCCATTTCACGCGCGACGAGATCGTGGGCGTCTTCGGTCCGATCCTCGAGGCGGTCGCGTTCGCGCACGAGCGCGGCATCTGCCACCGCGATCTCAAGCCGGCGAACATGATGCTCGTCGTCGAGAGCGGCCGGGTCGCGCCGAAGGTGCTCGACTTCGGGACCGCGCGCGCCGACGCCTACGGCCAAGACGTGCGATCGGGAAAGACCGGGTTCACGCCGCTCTACGGCGCGCCCGAGCAGTGGGACGCGGCGTACGGAACGACCGGTCCGCGCACCGACGTGTTCGCGCTCGGCATGACGATCGCCGAGGCGTGCCTGCTCGAGTATCCGCTCGCGGGGGCGACCGCGGGGATCCTCTCGGTGTTCCGATCGGTGCTCGACGACGGCGCGCGCCTCGGCATCGCCGCGAAGCGCCCCGATCTTCCGCCCGAGCTCGAGCGCGTGCTCTTCCGGGCGATGCGGCCGCGCGCCGACGATCGCTTCGCCGACGCGCGCGAGCTCTCGAGCGCCTTCCGCACGGCGCTGAGGGTCGCGCCCTCCACCGCGCCGCTCGCGATGCCGCTCTTCCCTTCGAACATGCCTCCCGCGCCGCCGGTGCCGGCGCTGACGCCGCCTCCACCCGCGCCGATCTTCTCGCAGACGACGCAGCCGCACGCGCTCACCGCGCGCACGCGGTCGGGGGCGAACATGATCGGCTATCTGGTGGGGGCGATCGGCCTGTTCGTCGCTGCGGTCGGGCTCGCGATCGGCGCGATCGTCGTCGTCAAGCGCGCGAAGACGGCGCCGCCCGAGGCGCCGGCGATCGCGGAGACCGACGATCCTCCGCCGATCCCGATCGCGAGCTCATCGGCCGGCGGCCGCGCCGTCTCGGGGCAGATCATCGTCGCGGGCGTGATCGGCACGCAGCCGTTCTGGTCGCAGGGCGAGATCATGGACGTCGCGCGGAAGCGCCAGCCCGAGCTCCAGCGGTGCCTGCGCGAAGGGCTCGCGCTCGATCCGGCGATGTCGGGCAACGTCTCGCTCACGGTGCACCCGGAGAAGACCGGCGTGATGGGCTCGGCCCAGTGCTCCTTCCGCCCGAAGAGCCGCGGCGAGCCGGCGCTCTGCGGCTGCATCGAGGCGGCCGTCGGCAAATGGCGATTCCCTCCGGCGCGTGGTCGCCTCGGCCTCCTCGAGAGCGGCGCGTTCATCTACGACTTCAAGGTGGTTCAGTAGGCGGCGCGAGGGCGTAAGGAAGCGGCCGGCCGGGCGTTGTCGGCGGGTGCGCGGAAACTTCGAGGGTGCTCGCGCGTCAAGAGAAAGCCTGTCATGGCCACGCGCGCCTACCGGTCGAAGCACGACGTACCCACACGACCTTCCATGGTCGCCGCGCGGTCGGAATCCGCAGCGCCCGACTCGTGTCCGACGTGCGGTACGCTCCGTGGCCACGGAAGAGATCGACGCAACTCGTCGTCCGTAGAACCGTTTTGGCAGGGTGATCGCATCAGCGACATCGCCCTCGCAATGGAGCCTTCTTCGATGGATCGGATCGGCGAATACCTCGTCAAGCGCCTCATCGGCGAGGGTGGGATGGGCAAGGTCTACGAGGCCGAGGAGCGCCTCTCCAAGCGGCGCGTCGCCCTGAAGGTGCTGCGGCCCGAGCTCACCCGTCACGAAGACGGCCGGAGGCTCTTCCTCAACGAGATGCAGATCCTCGCGCACCTCGAGCATCCGAACCTCGTCCGCAGCCTCGCGTCGATGGAGGCGGAGGGGCAGCTCGTCATGGTGCTCGAGTACCTGAGCGGTCGCACGCTCCGCCAGGAGCTCACGCGGCGCGGCCCCTTGCCGTGGGCCGAAGCGCTCGAGCACGTCGTCAAGATCGCCGAGGCCCTCGCGGTGGCGCACGAGCAGGAGCCGCCGATCGTGCATCGGGACCTGAAGCCCGAGAACGTGATGCTCACCGCCCCGGAGGGCGACCCGGAGAACGCGCCGCCGACGGGCCTCAAGGTGATGGACTTCGGGATCGCGAAGGTCCTCGAGGGCATGCACGGCACGAACACGCAGAGCATCGGGACGCTCCAGTACATGAGCCCCGAGCAGATCGACGCGCGCACGATCGACGCGCGGAGCGACCTCTACTCGCTCGGCCTCATCTTCTACGAGATGATCGCGGGCGAGCCGCCGTTCTCGAGCCCGTCGCCGCGCGAGCTGCTCAACCTCCAGTGCACCGCCGCGGCGCCGGCGCTCGACGAGGAGGTCCGGCGCGGACTCCCGCGCGGCGTCGAGGACTTGCTCTTCGCGATGCTCCAGAAGAAGGCGGAGGACCGGCCGTCGTCGGCGCGCGAGGTGACCGAGCGGCTCTCGCTCTTCCGCGCCGCCGGAGGATCGGCCGCGAGCACGTCGACGCGTTCGTCGCGGTCGCGCACCTCGTCGCCCGGTCGAGAGCCGCGGATCAGCGCGCCGCCCCCGACGCCGCGGATGGCAAACGCTCCGGAGCGCCCGGCGGAGGACCGATCGTCCGGCACGAGCGAGGGCACGAAGCACTCGAGCGACGGCGCGCGCCACGGAAGCGAGCCCCCGAAGAAGGAGCGCCCGCGCACCGACACGATCGCGCTCGTCGAGGCCAACGCGAGCAAGGCGCGCGAGGTGCCGACGTGGCTCGCGGTGATCGCGATCGTCGCGCTGTCGCTCGTCGCGGGGATGACCACGTACCTCGTTCGCCTGAAGACGGCGAGCGACACGCCACCCGCAGCGACCGCAAGCACGGACGCGCGCGGCGCGAGCGGCATCGGCCCGGAGAGCACGTCGGGATCGAAGCGCTGAGGGGCCCCATGTACTCATGGGGATCAAGACAAGGGCCCCATGTACTCATGGGGATCAAGACAAGCCGGCCCCATGTACGCATGGGGATCAAGACGAGCCGCCCCCATGTACTCATGGGGATCAAGACAAGCGGCCCCCATGTACTCATGGGGATCAAGACGAGCCGCCCCCATGTACGCATGGGGATCAAGACAGTCGCTCCCCATGTACCCGCGGGGATCAAAGGCAGGTGCGTCGTGACCGACGAGCGCAAGCGGCCGCCTCCGCCGGCGATGACGAGCGCGCCGGCTGCTGGCGCGGAGCTCGGCGTGGTCGGCCGCGCGCGCCGCTTCGCCTGCGCCCTGGACACCGGAGCCACGGCGGAGCTGTGGCGGTTCGAACGGACCGATGAAGCGCTCGTCCGTCGCCTCGACGCGTTCGGCGACGTCGGGGTCGGCGGCTTCTCCGCGGGATGGGGTGAAGACGAAGAGGGCCCTTTCGCGCTCCGGCGTGTGCCGTCGAAGACGGTCGATGCCCTCGGGAGAGGCGAGCGGCTCGACGGTCTGACGGCGCTCGGGAAGATCCGCGATCTCTCGCGCGCGCTCGCCGCGTGCGAGGCGAAGGCGCTCTTCCCCGGGCCGCTCCGGCCGGCAGAGATCGCGCTCGGCAGCCCCGGCCGCCCCGATGCGTTCATCCTCGCCGAGGGATGGATCCGCGC
>JAHBWD010000089.1 GCA_019637175.1 Labilithrix sp.
GCGGCGGTCCTCTGCGCGGTCCCGCGACCTACCGCGTGCGCGTCACGCGCTCCGGCTTCGAGCTCGAGCCGAGGAGCGCGTTCGCGAGCCTCGTGGTCCCGGAGCGCGGCACGCCGCTGCCTTTGCTCCTCGTGGTCAAGGTGCAGGACAAAGAGCTCACGGGGACGGTCGTCGACGGGAGCGGCGGGCCGGTGCGCGACGCGCGCGTGATCGTGACCCGACCGGAGCGGCACTCCGACACGCTCGCGACCACGTCGACGAGCAACGACGGTTCCTTCGTCGTGCGCGGCCTGGGCGCCGGTCCCTACGCGGTGAAGGCGCTCGCTCCGTCGGGCAGCGAAGCCGAAGCGAAGCCGATCGCGCTGCCCGCGGGCCTCGTGCGCCTCGTGCTGCCCGAGGTCGGAACGATCCAAGGCGCGCTCTCGGGGTTCACCAAGACGCCGACGATCATGGCGTGGAGCGTCGCCGGCTACGACTGGGACTTCCACCCCGCGACGATCGCCGGCGGGCGCTTCGTCATCCAGGGTCTGTCGCGCGGTCGCTACCACGTCGCGGCCTCCACGCCCGAGGCCGCCGCGCAAGCTACGGTCGAGGTGAAGGGCGCCGAGATCGTGGAGCTCGATCTGGTCGCGTCGAGCCAGCGGACGATCCGCGCGAAGATCCTCGACTTCGTCACGGGCAAGCCGCTCCCGGGGATGCGTTGTCAGGCCGCGCCCGATCTCGGCGACACCCGCAGCCCGGTGGTCGTGCCCGGCGTCACGTTCTCGAACGAGGCCGGCGAGATCACGCTGGCCGACGTTCCTGCTTCGCCGCTCTACATGTGGTGCAGCGGCGAGGGCGCGTACCGCGGCGGCGTCGCACGCATGCCCGCCGAGCTCGGCGAGAAGATCGTGACGGTGTGGGGCCTCGACGCGCGCGGCAAGCCCTCGCTCGACGTGCGCGCGCTCGGCCTGACGATGGCCGACGATCATCCGTTCTCTCGCCGCGTCACCGCGGTCGATCCCCGCGGCGCCGCCGATCGCGCGGGCATTCAGCCCGGCGACGTCTTCGAGAAGATCGGAGAGCGATCGGTCGAGGCGTGCGGCAACGGGATCGTGCGCAACTACCTCGCGCTCGTCTTGACCGATCGAAGGAGCATTCCGGTGACGCTCAGCCGCGGCGGCGCCGCGGTGCCCGTCGTCTTCGCGCTCGAATAGCGCGTGACGAATCGCCTCGCGCTCGAGCGCGCGGGCCACAGAAGGTCGCTCGGAGCGCGAAGTCATCTCCACGGCTCGGGGCGCGCGGCGCACGGCACGCGCGGTGCAGCCGCGCGGGCGATGAAGTCCAGCTACCTCATGCTCGCCGCGATCGCGTCTGGTGCTTTTGCCGCATGCGGACAGCCGGCGAGGTCGCCGACCTCGATCACTGCGGCGGGCAACGAGCCTGCGATGGAGCCGCTCGGCATCAGACCGCCGGCGCCCGGCGACGCCGAGCCGGCGCCCGGAGAGCCGGGAGAGAAGACGAGCAGCTACCTCCCCGTCGACATCAAGGAGAGCTTCGCCGCGACGATGGCGCGGATGAGGGCCGAGAAGCCGAAGATCATGAAGCGGCAGATGGATCTGCTCGCCGAGCGATACGACCTCGCGAATCGCCCCGCCAGAGGCGTGACGATGTTCCGGGGCAAGCCGATCCAGGAAGGCGTGCGCGCGAGGCTCCCCAAGGGCATGACGTGGGACGCGCTCGGGGCGATGAGCCCCACGGAGGTGAGGGACAAGGACGTCTTCCCCAAAGGCTTCATGGCGCTCCCGCATCCCAACCAGCCCGAAGGCGGGATGCTCTTCCCCAAGTTCCACATCGACGAGATCAAGCGCCAAGAGGGGCGCGACCTGACGCGCTTCGATCTCGACTTCGATCTCCCCGATCACTTCCTCGCCGAATTTCCGGCGCCGATCTTCCTCACGACGCGACCCGACCTCGGGGACGTCTCGCGCGGACGGCTCGTCACGATCGCGAACTTCTACGAGCTCTTCAACGGCATCCTGAACCCGAAGCAGCTCGAAGGGATGCGGCTCCTCGTGACGCCGTTCCCCCAGCAGCAGTTCAACCAGACCGAAGACCGCCGCTCCGAAGCGGCGAGCCGCGGCGTGAGCTGCCTCGAGTGCCACGCGAACGGACACACCAACGGCGGCACGCATCTCGTCGGCGACATCCGCCCGCAGGCGTTTCGCCATCGCATCGACACGCCGAGCCTCCGCGGCGTGAACATCCAGAGGACCTTCGGCTCGCAGCGCGCGCTCAGCAGCGTCGAAGACTTCACCGAGTTCGAGCAGCGCGCCGCGTACTTCGACGGCGATCCCGTCATCGCCACCAAGAAGGGCGTGAACGTCCTCGAGCGGGGAAGTCAGGTTCACTTCATGGCGGAGATGCAGAAGCTCTTCGACTTTCCCCCCGCGCCCAAGCTCAAGGTCGACGGCAAGCTCGATCCGAAGAAGGCCTCGGACGCCGAGCTCCGCGGGCAGGCGCTCTTCTTCGGCAAGGCGCAGTGCGGGACCTGCCATCCCGCGCCGTATTACACCGACAACTCGATGCACAACCTGCGCGCGGAGCGCTTCTTCAAGCCGCGCATGATCAACGGACGGATGGCCACCGCCGACGGACCGATCAAGACGTTCCCCCTCCGCGGGATCAAGGAGTCGCCGCCGTACCTGCACGACGGCCGCCTCTTGACCCTCGACGACACCGTCGAGTTCTTCAACCTCGTCCTGGAGACGCGCCTGAACGAGCGCGAAAAGGCGGATCTGGTGGCCTTCATGCGCGCGCTTTGACCAGAATCGTCCGGCGTAAGACGCTGGTAAGACGACAAGCTCCCGCCGAGTGCTAGGCACTAGCCGTGCGCGCGCTTCTCTTGGGCTGCGTCGTCGGTTGCGCCGGTCTGTTCGGCGGCTGCTCTTCGACGTCCGAAGATCCTGTGCCCCCGGCCGAGAAGCCGCCGAGGCCCACGACCTGGCACGTCGACGGCAACGCGATCCGAGATCCGAACGGGCGCACGGTGATCCTGCGCGGCGTGAACCTCGCCGGCGCGCACAAGGTGAAGCCGTATCTCTCTTCGTTCGGCCCCGACGAGTACACGCGCATCCGCAAGGAGTGGGGCATGAACGTGCTTCGCTTCCTCGTGTCGTGGACGGCGCTCGAGCCCACGCGAGGCACCTTCGACGACGCGTACCTCGACGAGCTCGAGAAGCGCATGGGCTGGGCGCGCGACGCCGGCGTCTTCGTCGTGCTCGACATGCATCAAGATCTCTTCGGCGAGGGGTTCCTCGGAGGCAACGGCGCGCCGCGCTGGGCCTGCGACGAGTCACGATACGCCGCGTTCAAGCCGGCGACCCCGTGGTTCTGGGGTTACCTCGACGCGAACGTGATGGCCTGCTTCGACGGGCTCTGGACGAACACCGACATCCGCCACCGCCTCGTCGAAGGCTGGCGGCGCATCGCGCAGCGACTCGTGAAGTTCGACAACGTGCTCGGCTTCGACGCGCTCAACGAGCCGCACTGGGGCTCGCACCCGCCCGACGCCTTCGAGCGCGATCGCCTCGCGCCGTTCTACGACGAGGTCGTCGCTGCCGTGCGAGCGGAGGCGAAGGGCTGGCTCTTCTTCATGGAGCCGAGCTCGGCGCGAAATCTCGGCCTCGCGATGAACCTGCCCAAGCCGACGATCGAGGGCGTCGTGTACTCGCCTCACGCCTACGATCCCGCGGCCGAGTCGGGCGACGGCTTCGATCCGAGCCATCGCGATCCGTTCCTCTTCAAGGTCGCCGATCTGCGCGAAGAAGCGAACGCGCTCGGCGCCGGCCTCTTCCTCGGCGAGTACGGCGGGCACGTCGACAAGCCCGGCATCGTCGAGTACATGACGGCGGCTTACGACGCGGCGGGCATGGCCGCGGCGTCGACCGCGTACTGGGCGCACGACCGCGACGAGGGGTACGCGATGCTCAACCCCGACGGCTCGGAGAAGAAGATCCTCCTCGACGTCCTCGTGCGTCCTTATCCCGAGCGCGTCGCGGGTCACCTGCTCTCGTATGCGTTCGACGCAGGATCGAAGACCGCCACGGTGACGTTCGAGCCCGACGCGACGATCGAAGCGCCCACCGAGATCGTCGTACCTGCGCGCGTCTACCCGAGCGGCGTCACCGTCGACTGCGGCGGATGCGCGATCGAAGAGGCGCCCGGCCTCGTGCGCCTCCGCGACGTGCCCGCGGCGCGCCCCGCCGTGATCACGATCCGCCCTCGCTGACCGCTTCGCGCGCTTCTTGCTCCTCCGTCTTCGTCTTCGACGACTCGACGGAGGAGCACAAGATGACCGCACGTGGCTCGATGACGATGCTCGCCGTGGGGCTGACGCTCGGCGCCCTCCCTTCGTGCAACGAAAATCCGCTGTCGGTCGTGTGCTGCACGCAGTTCAAGGTCGGGGCGGATCTGTCCGCCGTCGACTTCGGGCTGCGCGGCGAGGCGCGCGGCGAGTTCCTCGCGTTCGCGCAAGCGTCGTCCGATCTCGCGGCGACGGCGTCGAACGCGATGCTCGACGTGCAGGCCGCCTGCCGCGACATCGCCGTCGAGCTCGGCGCGCCGGAGGCCGACGTCACCGCGGCGTCGGACCGTCCCGATCGCGAGCGCACCGCGGAGCTGTGCCGGCTCGCGGTCGGGCAGATTCAAGCGCGCGTGACCGCGCGCGCACGACTCGAGGTCTTGTTCCAGCCGCCCGTGTGCGAGGTCTCGGTGCAGGCGCAGGCGCGCTGCGCGGCCGCGTGTCGAGCCGACGGACGGTGCGACGTCAGGGTGAATCCTCCCGTGTGTCGCGGCGGCAAGCTCGAGATCGTCTGCCGGGGAGAGTGCAGCGCCGACGTCGGGGCGTCCGTCTACTGCGAGGGATCGTGCACCGGCGCGTGTCAGGGCGAGTGCGTCGCCCAAGGCGGCGTGCGCTGCAACGGGCGCTGCGACGGGACGTGCACCGCGGAGGGCAGCGCCACCGGCCAGGCGTTCGACGCGCAGGGCAACTGCGTCGGCACGTGTCAGGGCGCGTGCGCGGCGACGCCACCGGGCGTGCGCTGTCAGGGATCGTGCAAGGGGCAATGCGACGCCGCGTGCCGCGCAGAGGCGAGCGGATCGGTCACGTGTGACGGCAGGTGCTCGGGCGAGTACGAGCCGCTTCGTTGCCGAGGCGGCACGCTCGAAGGCGGCTGCGACGTACAAGCGAGCTGCAAGGCGAACTGCCAGGCGAGCGCGACGGCGCGCGCGAGCTGCCGGCCTCCCGCGGTCTTGGTCCGTGCGGGCGTCGCCGTCGATCCCGACGTCGCGCGCGCGATCCAGGTGCTCGAGGCGAAGCTCCCTCCGCTCATCGTCGTGCTCCAGGCGCGCGGTCAGGCGTTCGTGAACCTCGTGACGGAGCTCGCGCAGTCCGGCGGCGGCGCGCTCTCGGCGGCGCTCCAGGGCAACCTGAGCGCGACCGCGGCGGCCTGCTTGATCCCCATCGGCGCGACCATCGGCGACGCCGCGGCGAACGCGCGCGTGTCGGTGGAGGGATCGGCCGCGGTGCTCGGCTCGGTCGGCGTCTCCAACCCGCGACAGTAGAGGCGATTGACCCCTCGGCCTCCTCCTCGTAGAGGAAGTCGACGATGATCATCGCGAAGACCGAGACGCCCGGGCAGTTTCCTCAGACCCTCACGATCCGCGAGCACACGCTCCGCGCCGACGTCGACGAGAAGGCGGGCAGCACCGACTCCGCGCCGGGCGCCCACGATTACTTCGACGCCGCGCTCGTCGCGTGCAAGACGCTGACGGCGACCTGGTACGCGAAGCACAAGGGCATCGCGCTCGAGCGCGTCGAGGCGCAGGTCGAGCGTGACGACGCGGAGGAGCGCGCGGGCAAGTACGTCTTGAAGGTGAAGCTCGCGTTCCACGGTCCGATGACCGCCGAAGAGCGCGCGAAGATCTACGCCGCGGTCGCCAAGTGCCCCGTGCACAAGCTGATGACGACCACCGACGTCGTCATCGAGACCGCGCCGCTCGAGGACGCGACGTGAGCGGCACGCTGCCCGCGAACGAGCCCGAGTGCGTCGACGCCGAGTCGGCGTCGATCGAGCTCCTCGTCGATGCGCGCCCGCGCGATCTCGGCGGCTTCTCCGTGCGGCGCGTCCTGCCGTCGGTGCGCCGCCGCCTCGTGGGGCCGTTCATCTTCTTCGATCACATGGGGCCTGCCGAGATCGCGCCGGGCGTCGGCTTCGACGTGCGCCCTCATCCGCACATCGGGCTCGCCACGATCACGTATCTCTTCGACGGCGCCATCGATCACCGCGACACGCTCGGATCGATGCAGGCCATCCGCCCCGGCGACGTGAACTGGATGATCGCCGGCCGCGGCATCGCGCACTCCGAGCGCAGCAGCCCCGAGGCGCGCCGCGACGGCATCCGCATCCACGGCATCCAGAGCTGGGTCGCGCTCCCCGTCGAGCAAGAAGAGACCGAGCCGCGCTTCGAGCACCATCCCTCGTCGACGATCCCGCGGATCGCGCGCGACGGCGCGGTGCTCGACGTGATCGCGGGCACCGCCTACGGCGAGCGCTCGCCCGTCTCGGTGCTTTCGCCGACGCTCTACGTGCACGGCTCGCTCGAAGCGGGCGCGCGCGTCGCGATCGACGACGAGCACGAGCAGCGCGCGATCTACGTCGTCGAGGGCAGCGTCGGCTGCGACGAGCGTTCGTTCCGCGCCGGCACGCTCATCGTGCTGCGCCCGGGCGCGAAGGTGAGCATCGCCTCGAGCGAAGCGACGCGCGTGATGATCATCGGCGGCGCGAAGCTCGAAGGCACGCGCAACGTCTGGTGGAACTTCGTCTCGAGCTCGGCCGAGCGCATCGAGCGCGCGAAGGACGACTGGCGAAACCAGCGCTTCGGGAAGATCCCGGGCGACGATCTCGAATTCATCCCGCTGCCCGAGCGCTGACCGTCAGCCGTGCAACCGACGACACGTCACTTGCGCTGGCTGGCGCAAGTGACTCGCGAGCACGCCGACCCTCGGCCGTGCAACGACCGCGTGCGCTCACTTGCGCTGACGCAAGTGAGTCGCAAGCACGCCGACCGTCAGCCGTGCAACGACCGCGTGCGCTCACTTGCGCTGACGCAAGTGAGCGCAGAGCGCTGGGCGCTTCAGGCCTTCGCGCCGGACGTCTGGACGACCTTCGAGAACGCGGCCGGATCGACGATCGCGAGATCCGAGAGGACCTTGCGATCGAGACCGATGCCCGCGCCCTTGAGGGCGTGCATCAGACGCGAGTACGACGTGCCGTTGGTGCGCGCCGCAGCGTTGATGCGCGCGATCCAGAGACGGCGGAAGTCACGCTTGCGACGGCGGCGGTGGGCGTACGCGTACACCCAGGCCTTCATCACGACCTCTTTCGCGTACGCGTAGAGGCGCGAGCGGGCGCTGTGGAAGCCGGAGGCGTGCTTCAGGATTCGATTGCGGCGGCGGCGAGCCTTGAAACCACGTTTTGCGCGGGGCATCGTTCTTCTCCGTTCAGTCGTAGGGGAGAAGACGCTTGATCTTCTTCTCGTGCGTGTTCGAGATCATGTCGTTGTTGCGCAGACGACGGAGGCGCTTGCGCGACTTGTTGATCAGGCCGTGATTGCCGCCGGCCTTGGGGCGCCGAACACGGCCCTTCCCCGACACGCGGAACCGCTTCGCCGCGGTTTTGTTGGTTTTCATCTTCGGCATGAGGTGCCTTCTTCCTTTTCCGCTCTCGTAGGGCCGCTCGCGAGAAACCGAGCCGTTTCCAAGCACCTATGTGAAGCGGGGCGCCGGGTTATGGCGAACGCTCGGAAATTTGTCAAGACGCGCTTCCCACGCGGCCCCGCTCACGTGTTAACCGGGCAGAGACGACCTCGACATGACCTTCTTGCCCAAAACCCTACGACTTTCGACGATCTGCGCCGCGCTGGCGCTCGCGGGCCCGGCCGCGGCCGAGGAAGCCGCGACCAGCGTCCCGACCGTCCCGCATCCGTATGCCTATGGAATCATGGTGGGAACGAACGTCGGCGGGGCGGGCCAGCAGCCCCTCCGCTACGCCGAAGACGACGCGCGAAAGATGGCCGACGTCCTCCGCCAGCTCGGCCGGTACGGCAACGCCGATCTCCGCGTGCTCGTGAGGCCCGACAGCGCGAGCGTGCTCGCCGCGGTCGACGACGTCGCCGCGAAGCTCCGCGCCCATCAGGCCAAGGGCGAAGAGGCGATCCTCGTCTTCTATTACTCCGGTCACGCGCGCGCGAACGCCTTCAGCCTCGGCAGCGAAGAGCTCGCCGTCGCGACGCTGCGCGAGAAGCTCCGTACGATCCCGAGCACGCTCACCCTCGTCGTGCTCGACGCGTGTCAGTCGGGGACGTTCGCCCGCGTGAAGGGCGTCGAGCCCGCCGCCGACTTCACCTACAACTCCGTCTCGCGCCTCACCACCAAGGGCATCGCCGTCATGGCGTCGAGCTCCGCGCAGGAGCTGTCGCAAGAGTCCGACGAGCTCAAGTCGTCGTACTTCACGCATCACTTGATCGTCGCGCTCCGCGGCGCCGCCGACGTCGACGGCGACGGGCGCGTCTCGCTCGACGAGGCCTATCGCTACGCGTACCGGCGAACGCTCGCGTCGACGTCGCAGACGCAGGTCGGCGGACAGCACGTGACCCTCGACACCGATCTCGCGGGCCAAGGCGACGTGCCCGTGACGTACCCGGCCGACGCGCGATCGCAGCTCGAGCTGCCCGGCGCGCTCGACGGACGCGTGCTCGTGCAGCACAAGGCGAGCGGGAACGTCGTCGCCGAGGTGCAAAAAGCCAAGGGCGCGCCGCTCCGCCTCGCGTTCGCCGCGGGCGCGTACGAAGCGATCGTGCGCGACGCCGCGTCGATCCGCGCAGGCCGCGTGCTCAAGTGCCGCCTCTCGCTGAGCGACGAGCGCGTCACGCCGCTCGATCTCGGAGGCTGCGAGTCGGTCAAGGCGGTCTCCGCGGTGAAGGGCGAAGGGCCCGACGCGATCCCCGGGATCACCTCGGAGCGGCGCGAGATCGAGCCGTGGGCGATCGAGGCGGGCTTCGGCTTCATGAGCCGCGTCGAGAACGCGTTCACGCGCAGCCTCGAGACGTTCGGCTACGAGGCCACGCGCGGCCTGCTCGAGCCTCCGCGCATGCGCGCGACGCTGGGCGTCTCGCGCGGGCTCTTGCCTCACCTCGCCGTCGGCCTCCAGCTCGGGACGCTCTCGGGCGACACGTACAAGCGCGGTGTCGGCGACAGCGACGACACGTTCTCGTTCGACACCTACGGCGCCACCATGTTCGTGCGCGCGAGCACGACGCTCGCGGGCGTGGCGAAGCCGAGGTCGACGTACCTCGATCTCTACGGCCAGGTCGGCGGCGGCATCACCCTCGGCTTCTCGACGCTCACGACCGGCTCGACCAGGACCGACGCGAGCGAGACGTCTTCGAAGACCGACATCGGGTACACCCTCGGAGGCGCCCTCGGCCTCCTGCTCGCGACGGGCGGCCCGTTCGCGTTCTACCTCCAGGGCGGATACGACCACGCGCCCACGATCGCGAACGCGCTCGGTGAACGTCACGACGCCGGCGGTCCCTCGGGGCAGCTCGGCCTTCGCTTCAGGTTTGGACAATGAGAGCTTCCAAGAACATCCTCCGCGCGCTCTTCGTGCTCGTGGCCCTCGCCTGCGGGATCGTCGTCGCCGGCTGCGACGACGTGATCGACGATCCTACGTTCCGCACGTGGTGCGGCGATCAGCTCTGCTCGTGGAAGCTCGAGAGCGGATCGATCCGACGCGCGGCCACGTGGCACCCGAAAGACTACGGCGTCGAGCTCGTCGACACGCCGACCGCGATCTCGCAGGAGACGAGCAACAGCCCGCGCTGCCTCGAGCTCACCACGATCGCGAACGTCGCGCCCGAGGCGCAGGTCACGGTCGGCCTCGATTTCAACCGCGACGGGACGATCGATCACCAGCTGCCGCTCGCCGCGACCGGCTTCCGCGAGGCGAAGCTCCAGGTGACGGCGCCGCTGAAGTACGAAGGCATCCGCTTCGTGATCACGAAGAAGGGCGCGGGCACCGCGATCCTCGCGCAGATGCGCGTCCGCGGCGTCGCGGGCTGCACGGCGCCTCCGGTCGAGATGGAGAATCTCCCCCTCGGGACGCCGTGCTCGCTCCAGGGCGGCGGCGACGAGTGCGTCTCCGGCGTCTGCTGCGACGGGATCTGCTCGGAGTGCTGCCAGGAGTCGCCGGTCGGCGAGCAGCTCCCCAACGACGGCGGGATCCTCAGGAACACGCCCGTCGCCTGCCCCGACGAAGGCAAGTGCGAGCGCGCGTCGAACGATCTTCGCGGCTTCTTCCTCCCGAGCGCGCCTCTCCAGTGCGATCCCGGCAAGGGGAAGAAGGGCGCCAAGGCCGAGTGCGTCGTCGGCGCCGACTGCGCGAGCGGCGTGTGCGAAGGCGCCGTCCTCCGATCGAGCAGCTCTTCGCAAGGCGTGAGCTGCCCGGCCGACTTCGACGGCGGCCCGTCGTGCAACGTCTCCATGGTGCGCGGGGGCACGTGCCGGTGATTCCATGGACGCCTACCAGCGCCACGGCCGTGCGCTCATCCGCAAGGCCGAGCGCATCCTCCAGCGGCGCGAAGACGCCCAGGATCTCGTTCACGCGCTCTTCGTCGATCTTCTCGCCCGGGGTGATGAGCCCGACCTTCCTTATCTGTATCGAGCGATCACCAATCGTTGTCTCGGCTTCATTCGCGACGAATCGAATCGCGCGCGCCTGCTCGCGAGCAACGACGATGCCTTGCGGGGTCCCATCCGAACGCGCTGCGACGAGCAGGCGATCGGCATGGACCTCCTCGTGAAGCTCACGCGCGAGCTCGACGAGCGGACGCTCGAGATCGTCCTCTATCGCTACTTCGACGACATGACCCTCGAGGAAGTCGCCACCATGCTCGGCCTCAGCCGCAAGACCGTCGCCAAGAAGCTCGACGACGTGCGCGACGCGATCGCGAGGCTGTCATGAGCTGCACCGGCACGCCCATCTCCTGGCTTCGCCTCGAGCGCCTCCACGCGGGCGAGGTCGACGACGCCGAGCGCGCGGAGATCGAAGCGCACCTCGCGTCGTGTGCCGCCTGCAAGGCCTGCCTCGCGAAGATCGAAGGCGACGACGCCGTCGCGCTCCCGCCGCTCGCGAAGCCGGCGAAGGTCCACGTCCTCCGCCGCGCGGCGCCGGCGATCGCCGCGCTCGCCGTCGCCGCGGGCGTGCTCCTCCTCGTTCGCCGGCCACCGGAAGAGGATCCCGCGGCCGGAGGCGCGAGGGCGAAAGGCAGCGACGTCTCGTTCGCGCTCGTGCGCGACGACGAGCAAGCCGTCGACGGCTCGGCGGGCACGTATCGCGACGGCGATCGCTTCAAGGCGATCGTGACGTGCCCGCCGGGGATGAACGCCACCTGGGATCTCGTGGTCTACGAGCGCGGCGAAGCCGGCTTCCCGCTCGCGGTGCAGCGCGATCTCTCGTGCGGCAACGCCGTCCCGATGCGCGGCGCGTTCCGCACGACGGGGCGCGAGCCCCTCACGGTGTGCCTCACGTGGAACGTCGACCGCGACTCGTTGAGGCGCGCGCCTCCCGAAGCGAGCGCCTCGTGCAAGGTGCTCGCGCCTGCGCCGTGATCACTTCGTCGCGAGCGCGACGAAGTCGTCGGCGAGCTTCGCCATCGTCTCTTCGGCGCGCGCCGCCGCGGCCGCGATCGGCTCGCCCGGCGCGATGGGCTCGCGGACGTCGAAGTAGAACTTCGCCTTCGGCTCCGTTCCGCTCGGTCGCGCGATGACGCGGCTGCCCGACGCGAGATCGAACGTGAGGACGTCGCTCTTGGGGAGCGCGATCGGTTTCGTCGATCCGTCTCTCGCGGTGACGGTCTGCCCGAGGTAGTCGCGCACGGTCGCGACCTCGTGGCCGGCGATCGTCCACGGCGGGCTCGCGCGCAGGCGCGCCATGATGGCCTTGAGCTCCGCGAGGCCGTCGGCGCCCTTGCGCGTGAGGTTCACCTGGGAGCTCACGAAGAGGCCGTATCGCCGGTAGAGATCTTCGAGGTGCGCGCGCGCCGTCGTGCCCTTCGCGCGCAAGACCGCGGCGAGCTCGGCGAAGAGCACCGCCGCGCTGATGCCGTCTTTGTCGCGCACGAGCTCGCCGACGGTGTATCCGAGCGCCTCTTCGTAGCCGAACACGAAGCGCAGGCCCCGCTCCCTCTTCAGGTCCATCGCGCGGTTGGCGATCCACTTGAAGCCGGTGAGCACCTCTTCGTAGCCCGCGCCGAACGCGCCGGCGATCACGCCGAGCATCGGCGACGAGACGATCGACTCGATGACGAGCTCGCCCGAAGCGTCGGTGCGCCCCTCCTCCGCCAGCCCGCGGCTGAGGACGTAGTGGCCGAGGAGCACGCCGACCTGATTACCTGTAAACTGCATGTATCCCGACGGCGCGGCGGGATCGGGCACCGCGATCGCGAGCCGGTCGGCGTCGGGATCGTTGGCCACCACGAGATCGGCCTTCTTGGCCCGCGCGAGCGCGAACGCGAGGTCCATCGCGCCCTTCTCCTCGGGGTTGGGGAACTCGACGGTGGGGAAGTCGCCGTCGGGCTTCTGCTGCTCGGGGACGGACGTGACGTCGGTGAAGCCCGCGTCGGCAAACGCGCGCCGCGCGAGCTCGTCGCCGACGCCGTGCATGGGCGTGTACACGATCGACAGGCTGCGATCGCCGTCGGCGCGGACGCCGAGCTTCTTCACCTCGGCGAGGTACGTGCTCGCGACCTCGGGGCCGACGACGCGCACGAGCCCCTTCGCCTTCGCGTCGTCGAGCGCGAGGCGCGGCACGTCCTTGCCGCCTGGCGCCTCGTCGATCGCGCGCGCGATGCCGACGTCGATCGGCGGGATGATCTGCGCGCCGTTGCTCCAGTACGCCTTGTAGCCGTTGTACTCCGGCGGGTTGTGGCTCGCGGTGATCATGATGCCGGCGGCGCAGCCGAGGTGCGTGACCGCGAAGGCGAGCAGCGGCGTCGGCACGACGCCGGGGAAGAGGAACGCGCGCACGCCCGCGCCCGCGAGCGCGCACGCCGCGTCTTCGGCGAACTCGCGGCTCATGCGACGGCCGTCGAAGCCGATGACGACGCCGCTCTCTCTGCCCTTCGGGTTCACCTCGAGCAGGTACTTCGCGAGGCCCCACGTCGTCCGGAGCACGACCGCGCGGTTCATGCGGTTCGAGCCGGCGCCGATCACGCCGCGCAAACCGGCGGTGCCGAACTCGAGCGAGCCGGCGAAGCGGTCGGCGAGATCACTGCTCGCGGGATCCGCGAGGCGATCCTCGATCTCCTTGCGCGTCTGCGGATCGGGGTCGGCCTCGGCCCAGGCGCGGGCGCGTGAGAGAAGGTCCATGCAGCGGCCTTATCACAGCTCGGAGCCCGATCGTCAGAGCCAGATCGGCGAGCTGAGCGCCGCGAGATACCACGGCCACTCGTGGCGCCGCTTGAACGAAGGGAGGACGCCCCAGGTCTTCTTCGCTTCGTCGATCGCGCTCTTCGAGCCGGCCGCGTCGCGCCGCTTCGCGCGCACGCGCGCGAGTCGCACGTAGGCCTTCACCGAAGACTGGTTCGCCTCGAGGAACCGCTCGAGCGAGTCTTCGGCCTCTTCCCACCGGCCGAGGCTCATCAGCGCTTCGGCCGCGACCATGTAGGGATCGCCTCGACCGACCTCGGGCGAGATCGCCACGGCGCCGACGAGCGGCTCGAGCGCGGCCTCGGCCTGCCCCGCGTCGAGCTTGGCGCGCCCGAGCTGGAAGAGGAGCTCCGCGTCATCGAGCGATCCCTGCGGATGACGCGTCGATTGCGCCATGCGCTGCCGCGTCTTCTCGATGAGCTCGATGGCCTTCTTCGGCCGCTTTCGTTCGAGGTAGAGGCGCGCGAGATCGCGCGTCGCCATCATGTTGCTCGGGTTCAGCTCGATCTCCGATCGGAGCTTGCTGATGCGCCCCATCGTGCGAAGCCACACGACGGGATCGGGCAAGAACCCGCGACAGAGCCAGAACACGAGCGCGAGCGCCGCCGCCGCGGGGTTCTGCGTCGCGTACGCGAGCATGATCGAGATCAGGTAGTACGCCCAGTAGCCCATCCCGGCGTCTGAAGGCGTATCACGAGCGGGTCACTTTTTGGCGCGCATGACGCCGCCGATCGCGTCGAGCAGGTCGCTCGACGAGAGCGGCTTCGGAATGTGACCGTCGAAGCCTGCTTCGAGCGCGCGCTGCGCGTCGTCGGTCGAGGCGTAGCCGGAGACGGCGATCGCCGCGACCTCCCTTCCCTGAGGCGAAGAGCGAACGAGCTTGATGAGCTCGTTGCCGTCGGCGAACGGAAGGCCGATGTCGCTCACGATGACGTCGGGCGCGAACGCCGCGAAGACCTGGACCGCCGTCTCGGCGTCGGCCGCGGTCACGACGTCGGCGCCGTGGCGGCGCAGCGTCATCGCGAGGATGTCGCGCGTGTCGACCTCGTCTTCGACGAGCAAGACGCGCACGCCTTCGAGCTCGACGTCTTCGAGCGCCTGCGGGAGACCGGCTTTGTCGAGCGGCGCCGCGACGAGGCCCTTGCGCATCGGGATGGTCACGGTGAACGTCGCGCCGCGGCCTTCGCCGGCGCTCTCGGCGGAGACCGTGCCGCCGTGCATCTCGACCAGGTGACGAACGATGAAGAGCCCCAGGCCGAGGCCCGCGCGCCCGATCGTGGGGTCGCCGCCTTGCTTGAAGCACTCGAACACGTGAGGGAGCACGTCGGCGGCGATGCCGCGACCGGTGTCGCTCACGATCAGCCGAACGGAGGGGCCTTCGAGCGCGATGCGAAGCCTGATCTCTCCGCCCGAAGGCGTGAACTTCACCGCGTTGCCGAGGAGGTTCGAGATCACCTGTCGGAGGCGACCGGCGTCGCCCAAGATCGGCGCGGCGGCGTCGCCCAGCTCGTCGGCGAGCGCGACGCCCTTTTCGCGCGCCGAAGGCGTCACCGCTTCGAGCACGCCGCGCGCGATGAGCCCGAGGTCGAGCGCCTGGAGATCGAGCTGCATCTTTCCCGCGGTGATGCGCGACACGTCGAGCAGGCCGTCGATGAGCTCGGCCTGGATGCGCGCGTTGCGCTCGATCGTGGCGAGCGCCTTGTCGCGCGTGGCGATGTCGAGCAGCTCGCGACGAAGCAGGCTCGTCCACCCGAGCACCGCGTTGAGCGGCCCGCGCAGATCGTGCGAGAGGATCGCGAGGAACCGATCCTTGGCGCGGTTGGCGGCCTCGAGCTGCTCGCGCAGCTCGCGCTCGCGCGCGAGCAGCTCGTCTTTGTCGAGGAGCGCGCGCGTGAGCTCCTCTGTGCGGAAGGCGACGCGCGACTCGAGCTCCGAGGCGGTTCCCTGGAGGAGCGCCGCCGTCTCGCGCTGCTCGGCGATGTCGCGCGCGGCCCAGAGCACGTGCTCGCCGCTGCGGCTCGCGCACGCGCGAAGCTCCGCCCAGAAGACCCGCCCGACGCGCGAGCAGAGGCGGATCTCCGTGCTCTTGGTCACGTGCGGCTCGAGCGACGCGAGCATCGCGCGGAACGCCGGCAGATCGCCCGACTCGACGAACGCCGCGAGCGGCCGCGTGCGAATCACCCTCACGTCCATCGCGACGGCGCGGCACGCCGCGGCGTTCACGTCGGTGATGACGCCGTGCCGATCGGTGATGAAGTGCGCGAACGGTGCGACCGCGAAGAGCTCACGACAGCGCTGCTGCTCTTGGAGCAGTCGATCGCCGAGCTCGGTGAGCTGCTCGACTTGGACCCGGAGATCTCCGGTCTCTTCGCCCACTCTCGAAACCAACTCTCCGCCTCCCACGCGCTGAGGGCTCGCTACCGGCTCAGGGCTCCGTGCCGCCTGACTCGTCTCGGTCGACTTCTCGCCCCCCGGCATGTGGAGCGGTTCTGTAAGACGAATGTCTCTCCGTGTCATCCCCAGCGGTGGATGTTTAATCAGCGGATCGAACTGATGCTTCGCGGTCGCATCAGCGCCTGGAACGAACGATGCTCGCGATGGCGTCGATCAGCTCGTCGGCGGAGACCGGTTTCGGGACGTGAGCGTCGAAGCCCGCGTCGAGCGCGCGACGCGCGTCGTCAGACGAGGCGTAGCCCGAGACGGCGAGCGCTGCGACGTCGGTGCCGCCTTCCGACGCGCGGATTCGCTTGATCAGCTCGCGCCCGTCGGCGAACGGAAGCCCGATGTCGCTCACGAGGATGTTCGGATCGAACGCGTCGAACACTTGCACCGCCGTCTCGGCGTCTGCGGCGGTGACGACGTCTGCGCCCAGACGACGCAGGCTCATCGCGAGCACGTCGCGCGTGTCGACTTCGTCTTCGACGAGAAGGACGCGAACGCCTTCGAGATCGAGCTCCAGAGCAGGGAGCGCCGTCGTGCTCGTTCGTTCGACGTGCTCGGCCGCGCGGCGCGCGTCGAGGAGCGGAACGAGGACGGTGAACACCGCGCCCTTGCCTTCGCCTTCGCTCGCCGCGTCGACGCGACCGCGGTGCATCTCGACGAGGTGCCGCACGATGAAGAGCCCGAGGCCGAGGCCCGCCTGACCACCCGACCATCCACGGCCGACCGACGGGTCGCTCCCCTGGCGGTAAGCCTCGAAGATCTCGGGGAGCACCGCGGCCGAGATGCCGCAGCCGGTGTCGCTCACGCGGAGCCGCGCGCATCCTGTCTCGCTCGTGAGATCGAGCGTCACCCGACCTCCCGACGGCGTGAACTTCACCGCGTTCATGAGCAGGTTCGAGACGATCTGCCGGAGCCGCCCTGCGTCGCCGAGAACGACCAACGGGACATCGCCGAGCGCGTCGACGAGGCTCACGCCCTTCTCGTCGGCGGCCGGCTGGGTCGCCTCGAAGACGCCGCGCACGACCTGAACGAGATCGAGGGTGCGCATGTCGAGCTGCATCTTGCCCCCGCTGATCCGCGAGACGTCGAGCAAGCCGTCGATGAGCTCCGCCTGGATGCGCGCGTTGCGCTCGATCGTGAGCAGCGCCTGCTCCCGTGTGCGTGTGTCGAGCAGCTCGCGGCGCAAGAGGCTCGTCCAACCGAGCACCGCGTTGAGCGGTCCGCGCAGATCGTGGGAGAGGATCGCGAGGAAGCGATCCTTCGCGCGGTTGCCGGCTTCGACCTCCTCGCGGAGCGCGCGCTCGCGGGCGAGCAGCTCCTCTTTGTCGCGCAGAGCCCGCGTGAGCTGCCCCGTCCGCGACGCGACGCGCTCTTCGAGCGCCGCGGCGGTCTCTTCGATCGCCGCGGTTCGCTCGCGGCGCGCCGTCACGTCGCGCGCGATCCAGAGCAGCCGACTCCCCTCCTCGCTCGCGCGGACCTGGAGCTCCACCCACACGTGCTCGCCCTTCGCGGTGAGGGGCACCTCGACCGAGCGCGTCTCACCCGCGAGCGCCTCTCGCGTGACCGGGTCGAGCGCGTCGACATGATCGGGTTCGACGACCGCGAGCAACGGCTTGCCGCGCAGCGACCGAAGCTCGACGCCGAGCATCGTGCATGCCCCCGCGTTCGCTTCGCGGACGATGAGCGAACGGTCGGTCACGAAGTAGGCGTCGGGGGCCAGCTCGAAGAGCTCGTGATACCGCCGCTTCTCCTTGGTCAGCCGATCGCCGAGGCGCGCCAGCTCCTCGACCTGCGCCTGGAGCTCCTCGTCGACGAGCGCGAGCTCTTCGCGGTGCGCCTCGAGCTCGCGACGCAGCGCGGCCAACACGTCGTCGCCTTCGCCCGCGGGCGACGCGGTCGCGTGGCGCGCGCGAAACGATCGCAGCTCCTCCGAGAGCGCGCGCGCGCGCGCCACCGTCCCAGCGCGAAACGCAGTCTTCCCGGCCTCGCGATCTCGGATCGACACGAATCGTGTCGTAACGTCTGGGATTCCGCGCGTCATCACCCGGAAGGGGGACAGCGACACTTTGCGGGCGTGCCGCCGCAGGCGGGCGCGCGTACCAGATCGCCACACCCCCTTGCCGCCGACCGTCGTTCACACCCGATGACGCGGCGCGCTGGAACGCGTGGCGCCGAGCGTCAGCGCCCTCCGGCCGCGCGACGGCACGCGTCGTGCTCGGCGCGCCGGCTCGCCCAGGGCGACCAGGAAAGGGGGATTGGACATGAACGAACGCGCCGCTCGCATCGCTCTCTTCGGACCCGTCGACGGAGACACGTTTCGCTGTTTGAGGATCTCGCTCGGCCTCGACGTCGAGCAGGTCGCGCGCATGGCCAAGGTGGCGTTCGAAGAGGTCGTTAGGTGGGAGCAAAGGCTCGCGCGCGTCGAGACGGCGGCGTGGTTCGTCCTCGCCGACGTCGTTCGCGAACGGACGGCGCGTGCATTGCAACCGCTCGAGACGGAGAACGCTCATGTCCACGTCGCGTGATCGGCTTCACGCGGCCCCTTCCTCTCCTTTCATGAGCCTTCAGCCCGGGAGCGGATTCATGCGCAAAGCCCTCGCGATCCTTCCGGCGCCGCCCGCCGCGCCCCTCCACCGCGCGACAGACGGACGAACGCCGCCGTCTTCTCGCCGCCCTGCCGATGGGCGCGTCTACAAGACGTCGGCTACCGATCACGCGATCGGCGACGGCGTCGTCCTCGCGTTCGGACTTCCGTCGCACGCCAAGGCGCCGCTCCAAGACGCTGCGTCTCTCGTGGGCCTGCGCGTCCTCGAGGCGCGTCACCTCAACGCCGCGTGCTCCGCGCTCGCGATGCAGCCGTGCGTGCTCGTCATCGCGTCGACCAGCGCGCGCTCGTGGGACAGGGTCGTGCTCGAGGATCATTGCGCGCGCGCCGGCGTGACGGTCGCGTGGGTGGAGCCCGACGCGACGTACGACGTCGCGGAGCGCGCGGTCCGCGCGGCCGCCGCGCACCTGCGCCCGCGCCGCACGCCTCACGCGTGCTGAGCGCCAATCACGGAGGGATGTTGCGGCGAAGCGCGTCGACCACCGGCCGAAAGACCTCCGCCGCCGGCCCGGGAACGCCCGCGAGCTCCTCGTGCGCCTCGAGGATCAAGCGACCGAGCTCCTCGGGCTTCGGCCACGAGGGTTCGAGATCGCGGGTCTCGCCCTTCGCGCGGGGCGCGAGCTCGATCGCGTAGAAGTCGTCGAGCCCCATCTGCCCGAGCAGCTCGCGCGCGCGCGACGACGGCGACACGAGCGCGAGATCGCCGCCGCTCGCGGAGGCGCGCCGCGCGAGCGCGAGGAGGGTGCCCGAGAACGTGCTGTCCATCGTCGTGCAGTCGCGGAGATCGAAGCGCACCCGGCGCACACCGCGAGCGATCGCGGCGCTCGCGGTCTCTTGCACCGCGCGGCTCTCGAGCATCGTGGCTCTGCCCTCGACGTCGAAGGTGATCTGTTCGCTCTCGTCGTGAACGCGAATCATCTCGGTTCGAAGCTGCGTCCTGGTCGCTCGCGCGCAAGATGCATGTCCCCGCGTGGAGACTGCGAGAAGAAGCGATGGCTGAAGCACGCGCGAGCACGAGTCGCTTGTCGACCGGGGTCTCGGGCCTCGACGAAGTGTTGAGGGGCGGCGTGCTCCCCGGACGTACCTACCTCGTCCGCGGCGGGCCCGGCACGGGCAAGACGATGCTGGGCCTCCACTTCCTGACCACGGGCGCGCGACTCGGCGAGCGCACGCTCTTCATCACGGTGGAGGAGCCGACCGAGCAGATCCGCAGAGACGCGGGCGTGCTCGGCTTCGATCTGAGCGGCGTGCGCTTCGTCGATCTCACGCCGGGCTCGGAGGTCTTCACGCGGCCGCCCTACGATCTCTTCAACCCCGCGGAGGTCGAGCGCGAGCCCATCGCGCAACGGATCGTGCGCGAGATAGACGCGATTCGCCCCGACCGCGTCTTCCTCGAGGCGATGACACAGTTCCGGTACCTCGCGCCGGATCCCTTTCAGTACCACAAGCAGGTGCTCTCGCTGCTCCGCTTCCTCGAGGAGCACGGCGCGACGGTGCTGCTCACGTCGGAGGGCAGCGACATCACGAGCGACGAGCACCTCCAGTTCCTGAGCGACGGCGTCCTCCACCTCGAGTCGACGCCCGCGGCTCGAAGCCTCACCGTGATCAAGTTCCGCGGATCGGACTACGAAGCGGGACCGCACTCGCTGAGGCTCACCGACCGCGGAATGGAGCTCTACCCGCGGCTCGTCCCCGAACGTCACGCGCGTCCCTTCATGCTCGAGACGCTCGGATTCGGCATCGCCGGGCTCGACGAGCAGCTCCACGGCGGCATCGAGCGCGGCACGGTGACCGTCATCACCGGACCGGCAGGCGTCGGCAAGACGACGCTCGGGCTCTCGTTCGCCAAGGAGGCGGCCGCGCGCGGCGAGCGCTCTTGCGTCTATCTCGTGGAGGAAGGGGTCGAGACGCTGCTCGCGCGGAGCGAAGCGCTCGGCATCCCCGCGCGAGAGATGATCGCTCGCGGCACGCTCTCGGCGGTGAACGTCGAGCCCCTCCGCTACAGCCCCGACGAGCTCGCGCACGTCGTTCGTCGAGAGGTCGAGAGCAACGCCGCGCGCGTCGTGATGATCGACAGCGTCGCGGGCTACCACATGTCGATCGTCGGTGACGACCTGACACGGCACTTGCACGCGCTGTGTGCGTATCTCCGCAACATGGGCGTCACGGTGATCCTGATCAGCGAGACCGAGCACTTCACCGGCGACTTCGCCGCGACCGACGTGGGCATCAGTCAGATGGCCGACAACCTCGTCTTCCTCCGCTACGTCGAGCGAAAGGGCCGGCTCGAGCGGGCGGTCGGCGTGCTCAAGAAGCGCGTCACCGCGTTCGAATCCGGGCTGCGTGAGCTCGTGATCGAACCTGGCGGCCTGCGCGTCGGAGCCACGATCACCGACCTCCGCGGCATCCTCACGAGCCACCCCGAGCACGCGCGAGGGCGAGCCGCATGAGTCGCGTCCTCGTCGTCCTCGGTCACGCGGAGAATCGGAGACTCTTGGCCGACTGGCTCTCGGCGCACTACGAGGTGAGGCTGGCCGAGCACCCCGAGGCGTTCGACGAGCCGTTCGATCTCGGGATCGTCGACTGGCTCGGGCTCGAGCGCTACGGCCCGCGCATCGAAGCGGCGAAGCGCTCGGTGCAGCCGATCTACCTTCCGTTCCTGCTCGTGACGCACCGACAAGGGCTCGGCCCCGGCAGCGCGCGGCAGGCGTGGGAGCGGGTCGACGAGCTGATCTACACGCCGGTCGAGAAGATCGAGCTCGGCGCGCGCGTCGAGATGCTGCTTCGCGCGCGCGAGCTCAGCTTGCTCAACGCGGCGCTTCGTCAGAAGCTCGAGCTGGAGCTCGCGCGCGCCGGCGAAGTCCAGGCCGCGCTCCTTCCGCGATGCGCGCCCGCGCTTCGCGGGATCGATCTCGCCGCGCGGTGCATTCCGGCGCGCGAGGTGAGCGGAGACTTCTTCGACTGGCAGTCGAACGACGAGGCGGTGACGATGACCGTCGGCGACGTGATGGGCAAAGGCATGCCGGCGGCGCTGCTCGCGGCGACGGTGCGCGCCGCGCTTCGGACCGTCGCGCGACACCACGACCCTGGCGCCGCGCTCGACCTCGTGCGCGAGAGCCTGAGCGGCGACCTCGAGCACACGTCGTCGTTCGCGACGCTCTTCCACGCGCGCGTCGCGTGCGCGAATCCAGGCGCGTCGGTCCGATACGTCGACGCCGGACACGGGCACGCGTTCGTGCGCACGCGCGAAGGCGACATCCTCCGACTCGCCCGCGGAGGTCGGCCTGTCGGCTTCCCCGCCGCCGCCCCTTATCGCGAGTCGACGCTCACCTTGAGGGAGGGCGACGTGCTCTTCGTCCATAGCGACGGCCTCGTCGAGACCGCGGAGACGACCGCGGTGACCGCTCCGGCTGAGCTCGTGGCCGGCCTCGACATGGCGTGCCCGGCGGCCCGCATCGTCGAGGAGGTCCTCGATCGCGCGCTGCGGAGGCCGCCCTTCGACGACGCCACGATCCTCGTGGTCAAGTGCGCGGCGTGATCGTCGTGTCGCGCGGCCCAAGGCCGCATTGGCGAACGCGACGACGAGCGTCACACTCTTGTTCGTGGCAGCCGCACGCCGTCCTCTCATCCTCGTCGTCGACGACTACGAAGACACGCGCCTCATCTACGCGGAGACGCTGCGCTTCGCCGGCTTCGAGGTCGCGGAGGCGGCGAACGGCCGCGACGCGATCGAGCTCGCCCGACGCATCAACCCCGACGTCGTCGTGATGGATCTCGCGATGCCCGTCATGGACGGATGGGAAGCGACGCGCCGCCTCAAGAGCGATCCGCGAACGCGCACGATCCCCATCGTCGCGGTCACGGGACACGACGAAGCCGAGCACAGGCACCTCGCGTGGCGTGCGGGCTGCGACGAGCTGTACTCCAAGCCGCTCTTGCCCAATCAGCTCGTTCGTCGCATCCGCACCTGCCTCGGCGCGGCTTAGCTCGCCTGGCGCATGCCGGGCGCCTCGCGGCCCGTCGTCGCGACGTACTCGTCGTACGAGCCGCCGTAGACACGCGCGCCGTCCTTCGAGAGCTCGAGGATGCGCGTCGCGATCGCGCGGAGGAACGCGCGATCGTGGGAGACGAAGACGATGGTGCCCTCGTACTGCGCGAGCGCCTTCACGAGCGCGCGCTTGGTCACGAGATCGAGGTGGTTGGTGGGCTCGTCGAGCACGAGCAGGTTCGGCGCGTCGAACAGGATCTTCGCCAGCGCGAGGCGCGCGCGTTCGCCTCCGGAGAGGATGCGGATGGGCTTCTCGTGATCGTCGCCGTGAAAGCCGAACGCGCCCGCGAGCGACCGGAGCGTCCCCAAGTTGGTCGTCGGCGAGTGCGCGACGAGCTCCTCGATGACGGTGCGGTCGGCGCCGAGCTGCTCCATCTGATGCTGGGCGAAGTACCCCATCGTCACCGACGCGCCGATCGTCACCTTGCCCGAGTCGGCCTCGAGCACGCCCGCCATCATCTTGAGGAGCGTCGTCTTGCCCGATCCGTTCTCGCCCATCACCGCCCAGCGCTCGGTGCGGCGAACGAGGAGGCTCGTCGACGCGTGCACCAGCTTGGCGCCGTACTGCTTCTTCACGCCGTCGACGTTGATGACGTCGTCGCCGCTGCGAGGCGCCTTCCTGAAGTCGAACGTCTTCTCGATGAGGCGGCGCGGCGGCTCGACCTTCTCGATCTTGTCGAGCTTCTTCACCCGGCTCTGGACCTGCGCGGCGTGGCTCGCGCGCGCCTTGAAGCGCTCGATGAACGCCTTCTCCTTCGCCAGCATCGCCTGCTGCCGCTCGTACTGCGCCTCCTGCTGCGCGGTCGCGAGGGCGCGCTGCTGCTCGTAGAACTCGTAGTCGCCGCTGTAGCTCTTGATCTCGCCCGCGTCGATCTCGATGATCTTCTTCACCACGCGGTTCATGACGTCGCGATCGTGGCACGTCATGAGCACCGCGCCGCGGTACTCGCGGAGGAAGTTCTCGAGCCAGAGGATCGACTCGATGTCGAGGTAGTTGGTCGGCTCGTCGAGCAGCAGCGCGTCGGGCTGCGCGAGCAGGATCTGCGCGAGGGCGACGCGCATCTTCCAGCCGCCGGAGAGGTTGCCGACGTCGCCCGCGACCTGGTCCGCGGAGAAGCCCAGCCCCGCGAGGATCGCGTGCGCGCGCGCCTCGAGATCGTAACCGCCGAGCTCTTGGAACCGAGCCTGCACCTCGCCGAAGCGCTCGACCGCGTCCGCGAAGTCGGGGGCCTCGTGGTCGTTGAGCTTGGCCTCGAGCTCCTTGATCTCTTCGCCCAGGCGGCCGGCCTCGCCGGCCCCCGAGAGCGTCTCCGCGAGCACGCTCCGGCCGCGAAGATCGCCGACGTCCTGCCGGAAGTAGCCGATGGTCGTGCGCTTGGGCCGGTCGACGAGACCGTCGTCGGGCTGTTCTTCGCCGGTGATGAGGCGGAAAACGGTGCTCTTGCCCGCTCCGTTCGGCCCCACGAGCCCGACCTTTTCGGCTTCGCCCAGGTGAAACGAGGCCTCGAGGAAGAGGATCTGCCCGCCGTACTGCTTGCTGATGTTGGAAAACGAGATCATCGGCAGCGGAGGCTTTAGCACGGCGGCCGGGCGTTGCGTGCGTGAGGCCGCTATAGTGCCCCCGTGCTCGCGTTCGCCTTCCGGCGCGCCGTCTGGGCGATCCCCACGCTCTTCGGGGTGAGCCTCGTCGTCTTTCTCCTGACGACCCTCTTGCCCGATCCGCAGATCGACTTCGCCGGCCGGCCCGACGTCGCCGCGAGGATCCGCCTCGACGACATGCGGCGCGCGCGCTTCCTCGATCTGCCGCGCTTCCTCAACGTGACGCCGATCGACGTGCACACGCGCGTCGACGACTGCGTCGCCCACATCGTGATGGAAGACGACGACGCGCCGCTCTGCGAAGCGCGCCTCGCGCAGATCGGAGGCGCAGGGCTCCCCTACCTCCTCCCTCGCCTCGACAACCTCCCGCCGGCGCCTCGCGGCCGCATCGCCCTCGCGCTCGCGCCGATCGCCAAGCGCATGGGCGTGGGCGACGAGCGCGACCTCGGCGATCCAGACCGCGCGGCGCTCTTCTGGGAGCGCTTCTGGGAAGACCGCTCCGTCGACTTCACCGAGCCCGCGGTGCGCCGCGAGGTCGAG
The DNA here is from genome assembly GCA_019637175.1 of Labilithrix sp. Taxonomy (GTDB): domain Bacteria; phylum Myxococcota_A; class Polyangia; order Polyangiales; family Polyangiaceae; genus Labilithrix. The sequence goes on from JAHBWD010000089.1 coordinate 24,763, forward strand.
CGCCTCGTCCGGCGCGGCAGCGATCTACGCGAAGAGCAGCTCCGCGTGGTCGACACGTTCTCCCTGCGCCAGCTCGTCGATCAGATGCGCCTGACGAAGGACCCCGAAGCGCTCGTGCGACTGACGCGCCTCGCGTCGCACGTGACCGGGCGGCCCGACGTCGTCGTGACGCCGGGGATGGACAAGTCGGAGGTGCGCGCGATCGTCTCCGACTGGCAGTCGTGGTGGTACGTCCACGAGACCGATTACATCGCCCTCCAAGGCGGCGAGAAGGTCACCGCGAGCATCGCGCAGACGCGCTACGCGAAGTGGGTGCTCGGCGCCGCGACCGGGCAGCTCGGTCTCTCGACGCGCGACGGCCAGCCGATCTTCGACAAGCTCGTCGCGCGCGCGCCCGTGACGATGGGCATGGCGTTCCTCGCGCTGCTCACGAGCCTCGCGATCGCGGTGCCTGTCGGCGTGATCGCGGCGTGGCGCCGAGGTCACGCGATCGATCACGTGACGGCGCTGGTGCTGCTCGCGTTCTATTCGCTTCCGACGTTCCTCGTCGCCGAGATCCTCTCGACGTTCGGGCGCGCGAGCGAGGCCGGAATGTTCTCGCCGATCCTCGCGCTCGCGACCGTCTCGCTCGCGGTGATCATGCAGCAGCAGCGCGCTTCGATGATCGAGGCGCTGGGGCAAGACTACGTGCGCGCCGCGCGGGCGAAGGGCGCGCGCACGCTGCGCGTCGCGATCGTGCACGCGCTCCGCAACGCGCTCGTGCCCACGGTGACGCTCGCCGGCGTTCAGTTCCCCGCGCTCGTCGGCGCGGCCTTCGTGGTCGAGGAGGTCTTCGGCATCCACGGCATGGGCTGGGAGACGCTGCGGGCGATCGAAGCGCGAGACGCCGCGTGGATCGTGGCGGTCACGCTCCTCTGCGCGGTGGTCACGACGATGTGCCTCATCGCCAGCGACGTCGCGTACGGCTTCCTCGATCCGCGCGTGCGCGAGTCGCAGACCAGGAGGAGGCGCGCCGCGTGAGCGAGCCCCCGAACGATCCCAACCGCGAGAGCGTTCCGCTCCTGCTCGCGCGGACGACGAGCCGCATCCGCCTGGAGGCCGAGGCGCCGGACGAGCCTCCGACGGCGGGCGTCGCCGAGCGGCTGACGATGGCGATCCGCCTGCCGCAGGCGCGACGCGAGGTGCGGCGCGCGATCGGCTACTTGCGCGCGCGCCTCGGCGCCGGCGGCGCGGTCGTGGCGGCGCTGCTCGTGCTCTTCGCCGTCTTCGCCGACGTGTGGGCGAGCGATCTCCCCATTGCATGCAAAGTACATGGTCGCGTCTGGCTCTTCCCCAACGTGACCCACCCGACCGAGCTCGTCGCGATGGGCGGCGACGCGGTCGCGCGCGAGGCCGAGTGGCGCGTGCGTGCGGTGGTGCCCTTCGGGCCCGAGACGCGAGGGCCCGTCGAGGCGCGTCCGGGCGGGAGCCATCCGTTCGGCACGGATCGCGAAGGGCGCGACGTGTTCGCTCGGGTCATGCACGGCACGCGGAGCTACCTCGTGTTCGCGGCCGCGGCGGTGGCCGTGTGCCTCGTGCTCGGCGGCCTGCTCGGCGCGATCGCGGGGCTCTTCGGCGGCCCGGTCGACGCGCTCGTCGGGCGCGCGATCGAGACGGTGAGCGCCTTTCCGCCGCTCGTGCTCGTGCTCGGCGTGCAAGCCGCGGTGCCGCAGCCGACGCTGGCGACGCTCTTTCTGGCGATCGCGCTGACGCGATGGCCCGAGTGGGCGCGCATCGTTCGCGCGGAGGTGATGCAGGTCGCGACGAGCGACTACGTCCTCGCGGCGCGCGCGATCGGCGCCTCGCCGCTCCGCGTTCTTCGCCGGCACATCGAGCCGAACGTGCGCGGCCAGCTCATCGTCCTCGCCGCCGCCGGCATTCCGGCGGTCGTCCTGATCGAGGCCTCGCTCGACTTCTTGCGCGTCGGCATTCCCCCAGGAACGGCGTCGTGGGGCGAGACGATGAGCGAGTTCCGCGACGCGACGCACGCGTGGTGGCTGCTCGCCTTCCCCGGCGCGTTCCTGTTCGCCACCGTGGTCGCGCTCAACCTCGTCGGCGAAGCGCGCCGCGAGGCGCTCGACCCGCGCGCGCGCCTCTGACGTCCGGAAAAGGATCAGCTCGAACGACGTCCGGCACATGCGATGCTGCGGACCGACCCCATGAGCGATCCGTTCGATGCCTTGCGGCGAGACGTCTCCGAGCTCGGCCACGTGCTCGGAGAGACGCTCGTCGAGCAGGAGGGCCCCGCGCTGCTCGAGCTCGAGGAGCAGATCCGCGCGCTCGCCAAGGAGCGCCGCAAGAAGGGACGCCGCGGCGCGGCCTCGCGACGAATGCGAGAAGCGGTCGAGGCGCTCGACGCGCGCGACGCCGAGCGGGTCGCGCGCGCGTTCACCCACTACTTCCAGCTCGTGAACCTCGCCGAGCAGCACCATCGAACGCGACGCAGGCGCGACCACGCGCGCGCGGGAGAGCTCCAGCGCGGATCGTTCGCCGACGAGCTGCGCACGCTCGCCGCACGCGTCACCCACGAACAGCTCGAGGGGCTCCTCGCGCGTACGTCCATCGAGCTCGTGTTCACCGCGCACCCGACCGAGGCGCAACGTCGCACGGTGCTGGGCAAGCACCGGCGGATCGGGCAGCTCCTCGCGCGGCGCGACCGCACCGAGCTCGTCCCCGAAGAGCGCGAGCAGCTCGCGCGCGCGCTCCGCGAAGAGGTCACCATCCTGTGGCAGACCGACGAGATACGCAGCGAGCGGCCGCGCGTCGGCGACGAGGTGAAGAACACGCTCTTCTATCTTGAGGAGGTGCTCTATCCGCTCGTGCCGCGC
>JAHBWD010000009.1 GCA_019637175.1 Labilithrix sp.
TCTCGAGCTGCCTCATCGAAGACCTCCCCTCGCGGCCGGAGCGCGCGCCCCACCGTGGTTTCTAGCACGGGAGAGCCACCGTGGCTGCGCGGCGCGCGCAAAGCGCGGCGCGCCTCAGGCCTTCGCGTCTTTGAGGCGACGGCGGCCGCGCCCGCCGAAGAGCAGGATGCCGATCACGGCGACGAGGAGCACCGCGCCCGCGCCCGCGACGCGGCCTCCGCGACGTGCAGCGCTACGCGATGGACTGATCGCGCAGCCTTCGTGCACGAACGAACGCGCGGAGCTCTCCGGCTTCGCGCGTTCGTTCATTCGGCGTGTCGTCTCCTGCCACCGTGCTTGGTGTCGGGAGCCAGGGGACGCGATCCGCGTCCACGACCACGAGATCGCGGTATGACACCATGACCCTGGTGCGCGGCGTTTCTCGACGCACGGCGCGGCCGTCGGTTCACGGGGCCGGGGCTCACGGGTCCGATTCACTCGAAAGGCCGCTGGACCGCGAATTGCTTTGGCGATGACCATGCCGACGACCTCGATGCGTCGCGTGATGCCGGCGCTCCTCTCGGTGTGCGCGCTCGCGTGCAGCTACCCCGCGCTCGCCCCGATAGCCCACGACGTAACCGTCACGACTCTTCCACCGCCGCCCAGCTGCGAACACATCGCGTCCATCCGCGGTCGCGCCGGCACCGGATGGCCACCAGCGGAGACGTTCCCAGAGCCATCATCGTACACGGACCGCCCCCTCCTCCTCGGGTACGCGATGAATGATCTTCGCAACCGAGCCGCTGCCGTCGGAGCGAACTACGTCCACCGCTCGGAGCCGACGCTCTCGGCGCCGTGGGGAAGCATCACGATCGCGGAGTACGCGGGCTTCGCGTACCGCTGCCCACTCCATCGCGGCTAACACCGAGACCGGTTGACGCGATCTCGTCGACATGATCTCTACTGGGCGTGCCGATACCGATGAAGTTGCGCGAGGCGGTCCTTCGCGCGCGGTCCGAAGGTCTCACGTACGAGGAGACCGCGAAGCTGCTGGGGATCGGTCGCGCGACCGTGAACCGGATCCTGCGGCTGCACCGAGAAACGAACGCCCTCACGCCGAGACCTCGTGGCGGTGGGAACGTCTCGCCGATCCACGGTGCGATGGCCGAGTTGCTCTCCGCGATCATCAGCGAGATGCCCGACGCGACTGTCGCCGAGCTGGCTGCGACGCTGATGAAGCGGTCGCGTACGTCGACGAGTCGTTCCGCGGTCCAGCGCGCACTCTTTCGCTTGGGGTTCTCTCGAAAAAAAAGTCGTTCGTCGCCACGGAGCGCGACACCCCCGAGCACCGGGCGCGGCGAGAGGAGTTCTGCGCGCTCCTGAAGCACGCAGATCTGAGCAGCCTCGTTTTCATCGACGAGTCCTTCGTCAAGACCGGCATGCGCCGCGAGTACGCGCGCTCGATGCGCGGTCAGCGCGTCACCGGAACCAGGCCCTTTCGCTCGTGGAAGACGATCTCGCTCATCGGCGCGATCCGCCTTGGCGAGAAGCCGAAGATCATGACGAGCAAGAAGGCCGTCGACGGCCGCACGTTCCTCCGCTTCGTCCGGCGGCGGCTTACCCCGTGGCTCTATCCCGGCGACATCGTCATCATGGACAACCTCAGCATCCACAAGATGCTCGTCGTCCGCGAAGCGATCCGCGACGCGGGCGGCTTTCCGATCTTCCTGCCGACCTACAGCCCGGAGCTGAATCCGATCGAACGCCTCTGGGCAGACATGAAGCGACAGCTTCGAACACTCGCCCTGAACGCGCAGCACGAGCTGCTTCGTGCGGTCCGACGACTTCGGGCCTCGACACCGATCGCGAAGATCGAAGCCTGGTTCCGTCATTCCCTATCCGAGGCTCGCATCAAGTGATCTCGGTGTTAGCCGCGCGACCTTGTCATCTGTGGTACTACGTTCAAACGACTGGCCCGTTCGAAAGCGAGGAGCTCGTCGGCAACGTCCGGTGAGGGCTCGACGCTGCCCCATCGGTGGGCGTTACCTGCTCAGCTCCTCGCGCCCCGAGAGGCGCCGGCGGCCGCGGCCGCCGAAGAGGAGGATGCCGATCACCGCGACGAGGAGCACCGCGCCCGCGCCCGCGACGGCGCGCGTGCGGTCGTGGCGCTCGACGGACGTCGCTTCGAGGCGATCGAGCTCGGCGCGCGCCTTCGCGTGCGCGGGATCGAGCGCGAGCGCGCGCTTGAACGGCTCGACGTCGTTGATGCCGCGCGCGAGGAGATCTTTGCCTTCGAGGTACGCGATCTCGGCCTTGATCTGAGGCACGCGAGGGCCTTCGGGCGGCGCGAGACGCGCCGCCTTGCGGAACGCGGCGAGCGACGCGGCCGGATCGGAGTCTTGGATCTTCTGCGCGTAGAGCACGTACGCCGAGACCATCTCGCCGCGCCGATCGAGCATCGGCTGCCGCGCGAGGACCTTGTCGAACGCGGCGATCGCCTCGTCGACGTTCCCCTGCTTCTCCTTGGCGAGCCCCTCTTCGAGGAGGCCGTAGACCTCTTGCAGGCGGAAGCGATCGTAGGCGGCGAACAGCTCCTTCGCGACTTCGGACGCGGGCCACGCGTCGGGCGCCGGCTTGCCCGTCAGGTTCGCGTACGCCTCACGGAGCTTCCAGATCGCGTCTTGCCCGTAGCTCGTGAGCGCTTCGCGCGCCGCGGTGCGCACCTGCACGCGATCGGAGCTCACGAACGAGAGGATCACCGGCACCGCGTCGAGATCGTGGATCGTTCCGTACGCTTGGAGCACGTCGGCGAGGACCTGATTGTCCTTCGTTTGCACCGCGTCGCCCGCGATGCGCTTGCCCATGCCCTCGAGCTGGTTGTACGCCCAGTGCCGGAGCTCGCTCGACGAGCCCTTGCGCGTCTCGATGAGCGCCGGGACCGCCTTGTCGCCGAGCGCGCGAACGACGCGCGTGATCTCCGGACGAAACGCGCCGTTGTGATCGCCCGCGAGCTTCACGAGCTGACGCACCGCGGGCGTCGTGCCCGCGTGCGCGAGCGCGCGAACGAGCGCGGCGGTCGTCAGCGCCGTCTTGAAGCCCGCGCCTTCGCCCTTCGGCGTCTTCAGGAGCGCGTCGCACAAATCTCCGTCTTGCGACTTGTTCTCCTTCGCCTGCTTGATCGCGGCGGCCACCGCGACGCTCGACGACTTGCGCAGCTCGGCGAGCTTCTTCGCGATCGCCGGCACCGCGTCTTGGCCCAGCTCGGAGAGCGCCTTCGCGGCGTTGCGCCGTCCGTCGGCGTCGTCGGCGAGGAGCGGCGCGATCATGCGGTCGAGCTCCTCGGTGGAGAGCCCTCCTTCTTCGGCCGTCTTGCTCGCCTCTTCCGAAGGCGCATCGGCCCACGCCGGCGCCGCGAGCGAGAGCATCAGGCAGATCGCCAATCCACGCCCGACTCTCTTCGACGCCGTCACCATCCACTTGCCTCCACGTCGATGAACGCCCCGGACGGGGAGCTCATTCTACGATGGCAAACTCCGGGAATTCGCCGGTGTAGCCGCGCCAGCGGACGTCGACGTGGTCGACCCGCGCCGCCGAAGGCCCATGGTTCGCCCAGCTCGCGAGCTCCTTGATCGAGTCTTCGTCGCCCTCGGCGAGCAGCTCGACGCTCCCGTCGGAGCGGTTCCGAACCCAGCCGGTGATGCCGAGGCGGCGCGCCTCACGCTGGGTCGCAGCGCGAAAATAGACGCCCTGGACGCGCCCTCGAACGACGAGATGGATGCGTTTTTGAGCCATGATTTCGGTCCTCCAAGGCTCTACCGAAGGACGCCGCCGAGGGCAACCTCCTTGCCCTTTCTCATGCTGAGGGGGCCGACTAGAGTGCGCGGCGTGTCAGCTCAGCTCCCCTTTCTGACCCGGCTCTGGTTCGCGTGGGTCTGCTACTTCCGCATCCTCTTCGACGGGGCCTTCGCGGCGACGGTGCACGGTTTGCCGGCGCTCCCCGCGCCCGCGCCCGAGCCCGTCCCCGAGAAGAAGGTGCCCGAGAAGCCGGCGCGGCCCGAGCCTCCCAAGCCTCCGCCCACGGACGCCGCGCTCCAGCTCCTCGCGCTCCTCCAGCGCGAAGGCCGCCTCGTCGACTTCCTCGAAGAGGATCTGTCGGGCGCCGCCGACGCCGACATCGGCGCGGCCGCGCGCGTCGTGCACGCCGGCTGCCGCAAGGCGCTCCGCGATCACGTCAAGCTCGAGCCCGTGCGCGACGAAGAAGAAGGCGCGCGCGTCACCCTCGCCGAAGGCTTCAGCCCGAACGAGGTCAAGCTCACCGGCAACGTGCAGGGCAAGGGGCCGCACACGGGCACGCTCCGTCATCGCGGCTGGCGCGCCGCCGACGTCTCGCTGCCCACCGCGGTCGACGGACACGACAGCCGCGTCGTCGCACAAGCAGAGGTCGAGCTGTGACCGCGAAGTACGTCGTCGGCATCGATCTCGGTACGACGCACACCGCGCTCGCGTACGCCGAGATCCCTTCGGATCCCACGGCGGCGGCGCCGCCGGTCTCGGTCCTCGCCGTGCCGCAGCTCGTCGCGCAGGGCACGGTCGAGCCGCGCGAGCTCTTGCCGTCGTTCTTCTACGTGGCGCACGAGAGCGACGGCCCGCAAGCGCTGCCTTGGGACAAGAAGCGCACCTACGTCGTCGGCGAGCACGCGCGCGCGCGCGGCGTCGACGCGCCGGCGCGCGTCATCACGAGCGCGAAGAGCTGGCTCTGCCATCCGAGCGTCGATCGCCGCGGCCCGATCCTGCCCGCGGGCGCGCCCGAAGACGTCGAGCGCGTGAGCCCGGTCGAGGCGTCGTGGCGCTATCTCGAGCACCTCGTCGAGGCGTGGGATCACGTCGTCGCGCGCGGCGATGAAGATCTCGCGCTCGCCAAGCAGAGCGTCGTGCTCACGGTGCCCGCGTCGTTCGACGCCGCCGCGCGCGAGCTCACGACGGAGGCCGCCTTCGCCGCAGGCCTCGAAGATCTCACGCTCCTCGAGGAGCCCCAGGCCGCGTTCTACGCGTGGCTCGCGTCGCGCGGCGACGCGTGGCGCAAGGAAGTCCAGGTCGGCGACGCCGTGCTCGTCGTCGACGTCGGCGGCGGCACGACGGACTTCTCCGTGATCGCCGCCTTGGAAAAAGACGGCGAGCTCGCGCTCGAGCGCGTCGCCGTCGGCGATCACATCCTGCTCGGCGGCGACAACATGGATCTGCTGCTCGCGCACATCGTCGAGCAGAAGATGGTCGGCGACGCCGCTGCCGCGGGCAAGACGCTCGAGCTCGATCGCTGGCAGCGCGTCGCGCTCCAGCACGCCGCGCGCGGCGCGAAGGAGAAGCTCCTCGGCGATTCGAAGGCGAAGTCGGCGCCGATCGCGATCGCCGGCAAGGGCAGCAAGCTCGTCGGCTCGACGCTGCGCGCCGAGGTCACGCGCGATGAGGTCCAGAGCGCGATCATCGACGGCTTCTTCCCCGACGTCGACGCGTCGGCGCGCCCGCAGGCCCGCGCGCGCGCCGCGCTCACGCAGCTCGGCCTGCCGTACGCGCAGGATCCCGCGGTGACGAAGCACCTCGCCGCGCTGCTCGCGCGCCACGCCGACGCCCTCGGCGCGAAGGCGAAGGCGAAGACGATGTTGCATCCTACACGCATCCTCTTCAACGGCGGCGTGATGAAGAGCGGCGTGCTCCGCGAGCGCATCGGCGCGTGCCTCGCCGCGTGGCTCTCCTCCGAAGGAGGAGCCGCGCCGCGCGTCCTCGAGGGCACCGATCTCGATCTCGCGGTCGCGCGCGGCGCCGCCGCGTACGGGCTCGCGCGCCACGGCCGCGGCGTCCGCATCCGCGGCGGCACCGCGCGCGCGTACTACGTGGGCATCGAGGGCGCCGTGCCCGCGATCCCCGGGCTCGAGCCTCCGGTCACCGCGCTCTGCGTCGCGCCGCTCGGCATGGAAGAAGGCACGGCCTCCGACGTCCCCGGTCAGGAGCTCGGCGTCGTCGTCGGCGAGAAGGTGCGCTTTCGCTTCTTCGGCTCCACGGTTCGCCGCAAGGATTTGGTTGGCACCGCGATCGAGCACAAGAAGGGCGACGATCTCGACGAGCTCGCGCCCGTCGAGGTCGATCTCCCGAGCGAAGGAAGGAGCGAGGGCGACGTCGTGCCCGTTCGCCTCCGATCGAGCGTCACCGAGGTCGGCACGCTCCTCCTCGAGGCGGTGCCGCTCCAGCCGCGAAAGAAAGACGAACGCTGGAAGGTCGAGCTCAGCGTGCGATCGCCGAAGGACTAGCGCATGACCGCGCGTTACGTCGTCGGGATCGATCTCGGCACGACCCACACCGTCGTGGCCTACGCGCCGATCGAGCAGAAGAAGCAGGTCCGCGCGCCGGAGCCTCGCATCTTCGAGGTGCCGCAGCTCACCGCCGCGCGCGAGATGGAGCCTCTCCCGCTCTTGCCTTCGTGCCTCTACGCGCCGCTGCCCGGCGAGGTGAACGGCGATCCCGAGTGGGTCACCGGAGAGCTCGCGCGTCGTCGCGGCGCCGAGATCACCGGTCGATTCGTCGCCTCGGCGAAGAGCTGGCTCTCGTTCGCCGCCGTCGATCGCCTCGCGCCGATCTTGCCGTGGGGCGCCGCCGACGCGAGCGCCGATCGCGAGGCGTCGCCGCGCCTCTCGCCGGTCGACGCGAGCGCGCGCCTCCTCGCGCACGTCCGCGCGGCGTGGGATCACGATCTGCCCGACGCACCGCTCGCGGAGCAAGACGTCGTCCTCACGCTCCCCGCTTCGTTCGACGAGGTCGCGCGCGAGCTCACCCTCCGCGCGGCGGAGCAGGCCGGGCTCCGCCCCGTGCTCGTCGAGGAGCCCACCGCGGCGTTCTACGCCGCCATGCGCGGCGAGCGCGCGCTCCGCGCGATCGCGTCCGAAGGCGACAAGTCCGACAAGACCATCCTCGTGTGCGACGTCGGAGGCGGCACGACGGATCTTTCGCTCATGGGCGTTTCGAGGGCGAGCGTGGCGCCTTGGTTCGCGGTGCGGCGCATCGCGGTCGGCCGCCACATCCTCCTCGGCGGCGACAACATGGACCTCGCGCTCGCGCAGCTCGCCGAGGGCCGCGTCGCCGGACGAGACGGCGCGCGGCTCGACCCCACCGAGCTCGCGCAGCTCGTGCTCTCGTGTCGCACGGCCAAAGAACGAATCCTCGCCGGCGAGGCCGAAGAGGCGCGCGTCACCGTGCTCGGCCGCGGCTCGAAGCTCGTCGGCGGCGCGCGCGGCACGACGCTGAAACGCGACGAGGTCCATCGCGTCGTCCTCGGCGGCTTCTTTCCTCGCGTCGACGACGCTTCGCTCGCGAACAAGCCGCGCGGCGCCGTCGTCTCCTTCGGCTTGCCCTACGAGCGCGATCCCGCGATCACGCGGCACGTCCGCCAGTTCCTCTTGCGTCACGCCGCGGAGCTCCCGCGCGGCGCGCCCGACGCCGTCCTCTTGAACGGCGGCGTCTTCAACGCGAAGCCCATCGTCGAGGCGCTCCTCGCCGCGATGGGCGACGCCGCGCCCGCCGTCGTCCCCGGCACCGATCCCGATCTCGCGGTGGCGCGAGGCGCGGTGCTCTACGGCTTCGCCCGGCGGGGCACGGGCATCCGCATCGAGAGCGGGGCCTCGCACGGCTACTACGTCGCGCTCGCGGGCGACGGCGAAAAGCGTGCAGTATGCATTTTACCGCGCGGCGCCGCCGAAGGCGTCCGCCACGAGGCGGGGCGGAAGTTCGAGCTCACCGTCGGGCGCACGGTGCGCTTCGACCTCTACGCGTCCGACGTCGCGCGCGACGAGGCGGGCGCGCTCATCGAGGTCGACGAAGAGGCGTTCGAGCACTTGCCGCCGCTCGTCGCGCGCCTGCCCGCTTCGGGCAAGGAGCAGACCGTCCCGGTGCACCTCGGCGGCGAGCTGATGACGACCGGCCAGCTCGAGCTCTCGTGCACCGAGGCCTCCGGCGCTGCGGGGCGCAAGTACCGCCTCGAGTTCCAGCTTCGCGATCCCTCGACGCCGCGGCAGACGAGCATGCCGCCGCCGCCGTCGCTCGCGCCCCCGGCGCAGCCGGTGTCGACGCGCCTCTCGGTCGCGCCTTCCAAGCTCGGCGAGGCCGACAAGATCCTCGAGAAGGTCTTCGGTCGGAAGGGTGAGGCCGAGCCGCGCGAGGTCAAGGACGTCGTCCGCGATCTCGAGAAGGTCCTGGGCGACCGCGCGAGCTGGACGATGGAGGTGACGCGCGCGCTCGCGGATCGCCTGCTCGACAACACGGGCGCGCGACGACGCACGGCGCACCACGAACGCAACTACTGGCTCTTGCTCGGCTACTGCCTCCGCCCCGGCTTCGGCGATCCGGGCGATCCGCAGCGCATCGAGCGCGCGTGGCCGCTCTTCGACGGACGTCTCGCGTTCCCCGGCGAGCCGCGGGGATGGCAGCAGTTCTTCATCGCGTGGCGACGCATGTCCGGCGGCCTCGCCGAGCCCATGCAAGTCACGGTGCGCGAAGCGTTCGATCCCGCGATCGCTCCGGCCGAAGCCGGCTTGAAGAAGCCGAAGCGCGTGCCCGAGGCGCCCGACGAGCTGCTCGCGACGCTGGCTGCCCTCGAGCGCGTGCCCGTCGCGCGGCGCACGAAGCTCGGCGAATGGATCGTCGAGAAGACGTGGGCCGCTCGAGATCCTCGGCTGTGGGGAGCGCTCGGGCGCGTCGGCGCGCGCGTGCCCGTCTACGCGAGCCTGCATCACGTCGTCGCGCCGAAGCACGCGGAGGAATGGCTGCGCCACCTCCTGCGGCAGAAGTGGGAGTCGGTCGCGACGGCCCCTCACGCCGCCGTTCAGCTCGCGCGCGTGACGGGCGATCGCGCGCGCGATCTTCCCGAGCCGCTCCGGCTCGAGGTCGCCAAGCGCCTCACGGCCGTCGGCGCGAAGGACGCGTGGATCCGCGCCGTCAAGGAGCTCGTCGACGTCGGCGAAGAGGAGCGCGTCGCGATCCTCGGCGAGGGCCTGCCGATCGGCCTCAAGCTCAAGGACTGAGCGTTCCGCTCGGGCCTCGAGCCGACGCGCGCTGCGCGCGTCAGTGGATGCGCGGTCGATCGACCGCGACGAGCGTCTCGAAGGCGAGCAGCAGCGTCGCGCGATCGAACGGCTTGAGCAGCATCGGGATCGAGAACGCCCTGGGGAACACGTCCGTGCCGCTCATCAACACGAAGCGCCGCGCGACCGGATGCGCGCGGGCGACGAGGTGCTCGAAGAGCGCGAGGCCGCTCATCGCAGGCAAGTGCAGGTCGCACAGCACGAGATCGAAGCTTCGACCGCCATCGAGCTCCGCGAGCAGCGCCTCGGCGGAGTCCGCCGTCGTCGTGTCGAATCCGTCGCGGAGAACGCGCGCGTACGCGGCGCGCAGACGCGCGTCGTCTTCGACGATCGCCACGCGCGCGAGCTCACTGCAACGAGGCGACGCCAGCACGACATCGAGAATAGGGACGACGTCGTTATCAGCGGTTAAGAATCGCTGCGTCGAGCTCCGACGCGAGCGCCTCGAGGTGGGAGGCGATGCGAACAGGATACCTCGGCGACACCTCGAGTGAGCGGAGGTGCGCAGGGAGCGACGCGAGCCCTGCGGCGACGCGTTCGCGAACGAGCTCCAGCGATTCAGGCCGCGCCAAGCGGCGGCCCGCGCGCATCACGGGAACGAGCAGCGGCTCGTGCTGCGCCGAAGGCTCGACGTCGCCCGCGAGCGTGACCACGTCGGACTTCATCACACCGTGCGCACCATCGGTCGCATGGAGGCGATACACCTGCTTCCGGCCCGGCCAGGTGGCCTTGCCCTCGGAGCGCTTTCGGCGCGGCCGCCCGGCGTACTCTTCGAGCTTGTACGCGCAGTCGAGGTACGGCGCGTCGGCCGACGTGTCGAGGCGCGTGCCGACGCCGAAGCCGTCGATGGGCGCGCCGCCGCGCACGAGATCGCGCAGCGCGAGCTCGTCGAGGCCGCCGCTGGCGAAGATCGTGCAATCGTGCAGGCCGCCTTCGTCGAGGATCTTCCGCACGCGCCTCGCGTGCTCGGCGAGATCGCCGCTGTCGATCCGCACCGACCGCGCGCGGATCCCCTCGCGCGCGAGGGCGACCACGTTCGTCGCGCCGCGCTCGGTGTCGTAGGTGTCGATGAGCAAGGCCGCGTCGTTCGGGTTCGCGCGGGCGAAGTTGCGAAACGCCTCGAGCTCGTCGTCGTGCGCTTCCACGAAGGAGTGCGCCATCGTTCCGTAGAGCGGGATGCCGAAGCGCACGCCCGCGAGCACCGCGGACGTACCGCTGAAGCCCGCGAGGTACGACGCGCGCGCGGCGAGCACGCCGGCCTCGAAGCCGTGCGCGCGGCGCGCGCCGAAGTCGACGAGCAGCTTGCCCGGCGCGGCGAGCACCGCGCGCGCCGCGGTCGAGGCGACGAGCGTCTGGAAGTGGATGACGTTCATGAGGCGCGTCTCGACGATCTGCGCTTCGGCGATAGGCGCGACGATCTGCACGATCGGCTCGTCCTCGAAGACGAGGGTTCCCTCGGGAACGGCGTCGACGTCGCCCGTGAACCGCAGGTTCTCGAGCTCGGCCCGAACGGCGCGGCTCACCTTCCCCGTCCGCTCGAGCTCGCGCAGATCTGCCGCGTCGAACCGGAGCGCTTCGAGGTACGCGAGCGCTTGCTCGAGGCCCGCGGCGACGAGGAAGCCGCGCGCGCGCGGCAACCTGCGCACGAAGAGCTCGAAGACGGCGCTCGCGCGCATCCCCGCGGCGCCGTACGCGCCGACCATCGCGAGCTCGTAGAGGTCGGTGAAGAGCGGCTCCCGCGTGGCTGAGGGCTCGTGGTGGCGCGCCATCGGCCCACCGTGAAGCAGCGAACGTGCCTCTCCGCCTCGAGATCGTCAGCTCGGCCGGCGGACGCGCGCGTCGAGCACGTCGCGGATCCGCCGGAGGAGCGTCGACGGCACGAACGGCTTCTCGAGGAACGGCAGCGCCGCGCCGTCGCCCCCTCGCAGCTCGGCGCCGTCCGGGTAGCCGGACATGTAGAGCACCGGCAGCGCCGGATGTCGGTCGCGGAGGATGCGGCCGAGCTCGGCGCCGCCGAGGTCGGGCATCACGACGTCGGTGAGGACGAGATCGACGCCCGCGTCGATCTCGAGCAGCCGGAGCGCGTCCGCGCCGGAGGCGGCTTGCAGCACGCGAAAGCCGTGCTCGGTGAGCGTGGTCACGGCGATCGCACGGACGCTCGGCTCGTCTTCGACGACGAGGATCGACTCGGCGCCGCGCGCGACGGGCGCCTCGGCGGGCGCTTCGATCTTCTCGGCGAGGCCGTCGACGCGGGGGAAGTAGAGCTCGAACGTGGTGCCCATCCCGACCGCGCTGTCGACGACGACGTGCCCGCCGTGCTGCTTGACGATGGCGTAGCAGATCGCGAGGCCGAGCCCCGTTCCCTCGGAGTGCGGCTTGGTCGAGAAGAAGGGATCGAAGATGTGGGCGCGATCCGCCTCGTCGATGCCGTGCCCCGTGTCTTCGACGGCGATCGTCACCCACGCGCCCGCGGGCACGCGCGCGTCGGTCGACCGGGCGCTCACCGGATCGTTGCGCGTACGGATGACGAGCTTGCCGCCGTCGCGCATCGCGTCGCGCGCGTTGAGCGCGAGGTTCATGAGGAGCTGCTCGAGCTGCACGCGATCGGCGCGAACGACGCCGACCTCGGGCTCGAGATCCAAGACGAGCTCGACGCTCTCCCCCAAGATTCGTCGCATCAGGCGCGCGACGCCTTCGGTGAGCTCGTTGGGATCGAGCAGCGTCGGATTGAACGGCTGCCTGCGAGCGAACGCGAGGAGCTGACGGGTGACGTCCGTCGCCTGCTTGGCCGCGTCTTGGATGAGCGCGAGCTCTTCGCGCGGCGCCTCGCCCCCGTCGAGCGCTCGTTCGGCCATGATCCCCTGGTTGAGGATCACCGTGAGCAGGTTGTTGAAGTCGTGCGCGATCCCGCCGGCGAGGCGCCCCAGGCTGTCGAGCTTCTGCGCCTGGAGCAGCTCGGTCTCGAGGGCCTTCTGGCGCGTGACGTCGTTCGCGATGCCGGCGACGCGAACGACGCGTCCGCTCTCGTCGGGCACCGGGAACCAGCGCTCGGCGATCCACGCGATCGAGCCGCCGGGCCGCACGACCCGATACTCCATGTGCCCGCGTCCGTCGCCCCTGGCGATGCGCGCGCGAACGCGCTCGCGATCGTCGGGGTGAACGCCGCGCACGATCGCGTCGGGCGATGCCATCGCCTCCGCCACCGGACGGCCCCAGACCTCCTCGTACGCGGGGCTCACGTAGTAGAGCTCCGATCGATCGGGCGCCGCCAGCCAGAAGACCGAGCGAATGTTCTCCGCGAGCTGGCGGAAGCGGAGCTCGCTCTCGCGATGCGCGGCGTCGACGGCCGCCCGCTCGGTGATGTCGACGGCCATGCCGACGTAGCCGATGACCTCGTCGCCTTCGTAGATCCCGCGCGCGCGCACGTCGACGAGCACCTCGCGCCCGTCGCGATGGAGGTAGCGATTCACGCCCTCGTAGACCGCCCCGGCTCGCTGCATCATCGCGAGGTACGCGGCGCGCACGCGCTCGCGGTCGTCGGGGTGGATCGCGCGCTGCCACCCGTCGCCGTGCGTTTCCTCCAGCGTGCACCCCATCTGCGCGAGGTTGGTCGCGTTGGTGTAGACGCCTGCCCCCGTCTTCGACGTGAGGAAGATGCCGATGGGGCTCGCCTCGCAGATGGCGCGGAATCGAGCCTCGCTCTTGCGAAGCGCGGCCTCGAGATCGTTGCGCGCGGCCCGGTGAATGCGCACGCCGACGCCGGCCACGCGCTCGCCCTCGAAGAGCGGCCACGACGTCGCGAACCAGGGGCCGGCGTCGGCCGGCGCGCTCGACTCGATCGGGATCTCGATGGGCGGCGCGGCGTGACCCGTCTCGAGGACGGCGTGGCCGAGCGCGCCGGCGATCGGCGCGAGCGCGGGCAGGAGCTGATCGAGGCGCCGGCCGATGAGCGACGCGCGCGGCCCGCCGGCGAGCTCGGCCATCAAGGCGTTGACCCGAATGACGCGGAGGTCGAGATCGAGCACGGCGAGACAGACGTCCGCCGACTCCCACATCTGCTCGACGAAGCTCGACGAGCTCGGCCGCCCCTCCTCCTGCATGAGGGGGCCGAGCCTAAGGCCTCGACGCGGTGCCCGTCCAGGGGGGCCTGAGGTAAAATGCAACGATCAGCGGCGCGGTCCAGCGCGACCGGCCTTGCTCCGCGCGCGCGCCCCCCTCGCCTTCACGTCTCGGGCGTCTCGAGCGCCGTGCTGCGTGGCCTTGGGCCGCGTCGCCACCTTCGTCGAGCGGCGCGTCGCGCGCTTCGGCGCCGCCGTCGCCGTGAGGAGAGGCCGCGCATACGTCTCGGTCGACTGCTCTCTCAGGATGAGCTGTGCGAGCCCACCGAGCTGCGCCGCCACGTGCTCGAGCATGTCGTCGAAGGTGACGATGCCGACCAGCGCGCCTGCGGCGCTCACGACGGGGATGCGGCGCACGCCTGCGGACTGCATCACGGCGAGCACCTCGCCGAGATCGGTCTCCTCGGACGCGGTCACCGGCTCGCCTGACATCACGTCGGCCACCGTCATCGTATCGATCTTTCGATCCGACCGCGCGAACGCGCCCACCACGATGTCGCGATCGGTGAGCACGCCCGTCGGAAATCGATGACCTGCGAGCTCGACGACCACGACGACGCTGCCGACGTGCTCGCGTCGCATCCGTGCGGCGACGTCACGCAGCGGTTCGACCGCGCGAGCCACGACGACGCGGCGATTGCAGACCTGTCCGGCGGTGGGCATGCCGGTCGGAATGCAGGATCCCGGCCGCGAAAAGCGTGGGTCGCGCGGTCGCGACTGCGATCGCTGCCGGCTCAGCCGGCCGCGGCGGCCGCCTTCTCGGTCTTCTTGCTGCTCTTCTTCTTCGCCTTCTTGCCCTCACCCGCACCGTCGCCTTCGGCGGCAGCGCCGGTGACGAGCTCGATGATCGCCATCGGGGCGTTGTCGCCGCGACGCGGGCCGAGCTTGATGATGCGCGTGTAGCCGCCGGGACGACCCTCGAAGCGCTTCGCGAGATCGATCAGGACCTTCTCGACCAGATCGACCTTCTTCGTCTCGCCGCCCTTCTCCATCCGCGTGCCCCATCGCGGCAGCCATGCCGCGATGAGGCGCTTGGTGGCGAGACGCCGTGCCTTGTTCGTGTCGGAGAGCTTCTCGAAGGGCGTGTACGCCACCTCACCGAGGCGACGCGCCTTCGTGATCAGACGCTCGGCCACCCGGCGAAGCTCCTTCGCCTTGGCGTCGGTCGTCTCGATGCGCTCGTTGAGCACGAGGTTGGCCGTGAGGTTCCGGAACATCGCCCGACGGCTGCTGGTGTTCCGGTCGAACTTCCGGCCTGCATTGTGGTGTCGCATGACGTCTCTCTTCTCTTAGTTCTGAGCCTGCTGGGCCTTCCAGCGCTCGAGCATCTGGGGCCAGTTGTCGATCTTCATGCCGAGAGACAGCCCCATGTTGGCAAGGATCTCCTTGATCTCCTTGAGGCTCTTGCGACCGAAGTTCTTCGTCTTCAGCATGTCCTGCTCGGTTCGCTGCACGAGCTCGCCGATGAGGGTGATGTTCGCGTTCTGGAGGCAGTTGGCCGAACGGACGCTGAGCTCCAGCTCGTCGACCGAGCGGAACAGGTTCTCGTTGAGCGGCTCCTCTTCGGTGGCGCCCGAGACGTACGACGTCTCCTCCGTCTCCTCGAAGTTGATGAAGATGGTGAGCTGCTCCTTGAGGATCTTGGCGGCGTAGGCGACCGCGTCCTGCGGCTTGACGCTTCCGTTCGTCCAGACCTCGAGGGTGAGCTTGTCGTAGTCGGTGACCTGACCGACGCGCGCGTTGGTCACGGTGTAGTTGACCTTGCGGACCGGCGAGAAGAGCGCGTCGATCGGGATCGTGCCGATCGGCATCGTCGGCGTCTTGTTCTTCTCGGCGGGGACGTAGCCGCGGCCGACGTTGACCGTCAGCTCCATCGCGAGAGGGCCCTTCTTGTCGAGCGTCGCGATGAGGTGATCGGGGTTGAGCACCGTGAGGCCGTCGACGACCGCGATGTCCTTCGCGTAGACGGGGCCGGGGCCCTCCTTGTCGATGCGGACGGTGTACGTCTTCGCCGTCGCCGACTTGAGGACGACTTCCTTCAGGTTGAGGATGATGTCGGTCACGTCTTCGACGACGTCGCCGATGGTCGTGAACTCGTGGAGCGCGCCCTCGACGCGGATCGCGGTGGTGGCCGCGCCCTGGAGCGACGAGAGGAGAACGCGACGGAGCGAGTTGCCGAGCGTGATGCCGTAGCCGCGCTCGAGCGGCTCGCAGGTGAAGCGACCGTAGAAGTCGGTGAGCGTCTCCTGCTCGATCTGGATTCCGCGCGGACGAATCAGGTCGCGCCAGTTACGCGTGACGATGTTGCTCATGTGTCCTCTTCCTTCTTCTTCGGTGGTTCACGCGACGATCCCGCTGCGCCTTCGAACCCGCTCTCCGGTCGCAGCCGTCGTCAGCCCGTGTGTTGCTTCTCGTTCCGCGATCAGCGGCTGTAATACTCGACGATGTACTGCTCTCGGATCGGCGGCTCGTTGAGCTCTTCGCGAACCGGGACGCCCTTGAAGACGCCGGCGAAGTTCGCCTTGTCGAGCTCGAGCCACGAGAGCTGCGCGCGACGCTCGACCTGCGCGAGCGAAGCGGCGATGTACTTGATGCCCCGGCTCTTCTCGCGAACCTCGACCTTGTCGCCCGCCTTGAGGAGGTACGACGGGATGTCCACGCGCTTGCCGTTGACGAGGATGTGACTGTGCTTGACGAGCTGGCGCGCTTCGTTGCGCGACGAGCCGAAGCCGAGGCGGTGCACGACGTTGTCGAGACGGCTCTCGATGAGGCCGAGCATCTGCTCGCCGGTGCGGCCCTTGCGGCGCGCGGCGTCGAAGTAATACGAGCGGAACTGGCGCTCGAGGACGCCGTAGATGCGACGCGTCTTCTGCTTTTCGCGCAGACGAACCGCGTACTCCGTGAGCTTGACCCGGCCCTGGCCGTGCTGGCCGGGCGGATAGGGGCGACGCGTGACCGAGCACTTGTCGGTGTAGCAACGCTCGCCCTTGAGGAAGAGCTTCATGCCTTCGCGGCGGCAGAGCTTGCAGACCGGTCCGATATAACGAGCCATTTCCGTCCTTGATTTCGAGGGTCTTCGCGAACGAGGACCCGGGAAAGAACCGGTTTACACGCCGCTCACCGGGTGGAGAGCGAGGCTTCGTCCCGGCATGCCCCTGAAACCCGCGAAAATTCGTGGGGTCGGGGCGGGGGGAAGCGGGTTTTAGTCGAAGCGGGGGAAAAGGCAAGCGATCCCGCGAGCCCTCCGTTTGGGCCTCCCTCCTCCTCTAGTATGAGGTCTCTCGTCGAGGGGTCGTGCCACCCGTCCCCGCATGTGCTACCTCAAGCGACCTTCTCGTCGAAAGGCGTGTCATGAAGAAGTACTTCGGGCTCCCGGCGGTCAGCGTCATCACCGGCGTCGTCAGCGTGGCTGCGATCGCGTGCTCCAGCCGCATGACGACGTACATCGAGAACGATCCCGAGGGCGGCACCGACGGCGGGCCGAGGCGGGAGGCGGGCAGCTCCGGCTCGTCCGGATCGAGCGGCTCGTCCGGATCGAGCGGCTCGT
Organism: Labilithrix sp.; assembly: GCA_019637175.1. Classification (GTDB taxonomy): domain Bacteria; phylum Myxococcota_A; class Polyangia; order Polyangiales; family Polyangiaceae; genus Labilithrix. Next base: position 16,770 of record JAHBWD010000009.1, read on the forward strand.
CCGGATCGAGCGGCTCGAGCGGCGGCGGCGACTGTCCGTCGACGACGCCGATCGACCCGAGCTCGCTCCCGTGGAAGCCGCCGACGCAATCGCCGGGCGCGTGCACGACGGCGCAGCTCACGAGCCTCGTCAACTTCGTCGAGACCAACACGAGCGCGAAGTACGCCGACTGGAAGTCGTCGGTCACGAGCACGGCGTGTCGCAACTGCATCTTCGGCACCGACGGCGCGACGTGGTCGCCGCTCGTCGAGAACTCTTCCGGCGAGCTGGTGGTGATCAACGTCGGCGGCTGCATCGCGATCGCGAGCGGCAAGGTCGCCTGCGGCAAGAGCTATCAGAACTGGTTCGACTGCCGCTTCGAAGCGTGCGCCGATTGCCCCGACGGCGACACGAACGCGCTCCAGAGCTGCCTCTCGGCCGCGAGCAAGGGCGCGTGCAAGAACGCGTTCGACGCCGTCGAGCCGGCGTGCGGCGCGACCGCGATCGCCAACGCGGAGACGGCGTGCGAAGGCACGAAGTTCGTCTTCGAAGGGCCCGTGAAAGCGCAGTGCATCGGCGGGATCTGATGTCTCGCCGGGGGCGCACGCTGGTCTGATCGCGATCCGCCTCACCCCCCGAAGCTGCGCGTTTCTGCGTCGAACGTCATGGCATCCGCCGTGCTGTCCGTCGGGGTATGCGACGGCTCTCGGCGATCTTCGTCGTGCTCGTCATCGGCTGCAGCGGGTCGACCGCCAGCCCGCGGCGTGACGATCTCCTCCTCGAGGACGACCGCAGAGGCTCGCGCGGCGAAGCCTCGCCCGAGGGCGAGAGCGACGACGAGCTCGTGCTCGGATCGCCGACGAAGGGGACGGCGCCGTCGCGAGAGGAGCCGCGCGGCGATCCGGGAGAGTCGAGCGAGCCTCCGCCTCCCGTCTGCACGCAAGATGCAGAATGCAACCAAAAGGGGCGCATCTGCGAGGCGGGCGCGTGCGTGAAGGGCTGCCGCGCGACCGCGCAGTGCGCCTCGGGCGATCTCTGCGTGATGGGTCAGTGCGAGCGCCCGGCGATCGGCGCGTGCGCCGACGACTTCGACTGCGTGCTCGGCGAGATCTGCACGGCGAACAAGTGCGTCCCTGGCTGCCACGGCAGCTACGACTGTCCCACGGGACAGACGTGCGCCGCGGGACAGTGCAAGCCCGCGAGCACCGGGGGTCAGGTGCAGTGCGCGTCCGACGGCGTCTGCAACCCCGGCAACGACGGTTCCGGAAAGATCTGCTCGGCCGAAGGGATCTGCGTGCCCGGCTGCCGTCGCGACAACCAGTGCCCGGGGATCAAGATCTGCGTGAGCGGGATGTGCCGCTGACGTCAGCCGAGTGACTTGCGCATGCGAATGCACGGCAGCTTCACGCCGTCCGGCAAGACGACGTCGAACGGCTCGACGTCTTCGTATCCGCACGCGCGATAGAGGGGCACACCGGGCAACGTGGCCATCAGCTCGCCGGTGACGAATCCCTCACGCCTGGCGTCGCCCTCGCAGGTCTCGAGGATGCGCCGGCCGAGCCCTCGTCGCGCGGCCTCGGGCGCGACGAACATCGCGCGAACGCGCGCGGGCTCGTGCGACGGATCGAGCAGGCGGCCGCCGCCGGCTGCGCCGTCGTTGCCGGTGAAGAGCTTGTCGCGCCGGCTCCATCCGCCGCACGCGACGACGGCACCCGACTCCGCTTCGACGACGAAGTAGGTACCGTCGGCGACGAGCTGATCGTCGACGACGGCGACGTGCGCGACGAAGCTCTCGTTCTGCCGGTCGTCGTAGAAGGGCCTGCCGAGCGCGCGCGCCGAGCTCTTCATGCACCGCTCGATGGCGTCGCGGTCGGAGGCGCTCGCGCGGCGAGGGATTCCCGTCATGCCCCGCCAGCGTAGCGCGGATGGGCGACGTGCGACTGCGGTCTCCGAGCGCGCACGTGGTATGCCCTCTTCGTGCGCCGCGCTCCTCTCCTCCTCGCCCTCATCGTCGCGGCGTGCGGCTCGGAAGACGCGCGCGTCGCCGCGCCCGAGCGCGTGCGCGTCGATGACGACGACGTCTTCTGCGATCCGCTCGACGGCGTGAGCGAAGAGGCCGCGCCCGCGACGCCTTCGGCCGAGCCGCTCACGCAGTGGGTCGATCCGCGCATCGGCACCGGGGGCGTGGGCTTCGCGGTGGGCACGACGTACCCGGGACCGCAGATGCCGTTCGGGCTCGCGAAGCCCGGCCCCGACACGAGCAAGCTCGGCAGATCGGAGGGCTTCTCCCACTGCTCTGGCTACGCCTACGGCGACGATGTCATCGAGGCCTTCAGCCTCGCGAGGCTGCACGGCGCAGGCATCGCCGACTACGGCGGCGTCGCGCTCATGCCCACGGTGGGCATGAACGCGGCGAAGGCGCGACCGCGCGCACACGGCTCACGCTTCTCGCACGACAGCGAGATCGCCAACCCGGGCTACTACGCGGTCACCCTCGCCGACACGAACGTGCGCGTCGAGCTCACCGCGACGCCGCGCGTCGCGCTCATGCGCTTCGCCTTCCCCGCGGGGGCCGACGAGGTGGTGCTGCTCGACGCCGGTCACGTCCTCGCCGACGGCAACACGATCGCGAGCGCCGAAGTGACCGTCGATCCCGCGACGCGCGAGGTGAGCGGCTTCTCTCACGTCAACGGCAGCTACTCATCGCGCTTCGGCGGCGTGCGTCTGTACTTCGCGGCGCGCTTCGATCGCGCGTTCGCCGCGCAGGGCACGTACGGCGGCGGCGTGATGTCCGAAGCGACGGCGGCGAGCGGCGCCGACGCGGGCGCCTACCTCCACTTCGACGCTTCGAGCGACGTGATCGAGGCGTCCGTGGGTCTCTCGTTCGTCGACGTCGCCCACGCGCGCGCGAACCTCGAGGCCGAGCGCATCTCGTTCGAGGCGGCGCGCGCCGAAGCGGATCGCGCGTGGAACGCGCGCCTCGGCGCGCTCCGCATCGACGCGCGCAGCGATCGCGATCGCCGCATCGCCTACACGGCGCTCTATCACACGTCGATGATGCCGACGCTCGCGTCCGACGTCGACGGTGCGTACCGGGGCATCGACGGGCAGGTGCATCGCGCCGAGGGCTTCCGCTACTTCACCGACTTCTCGCTCTGGGACACGTATCGGACGATGCATCCGCTGGTGACGCTGCTCTACCCGAGCGACGCGCGCGAGCTCGCGGCGAGCTTGGCGGCGATGGCGAGAGACGGCGGCTTCGTTCCGCGCTGGCCGCTCGGCACGGGCGAGACGGGCGGCATGGTGGGTGACGGAGGCACGATCGTCCTCGCCGACACCTACGTGAAGGGCGTGCGCGACTGGGACGCGGCGGGCGCGTACGAGATCGCGAAGCGCCAGGCGACGACGCCGAAGGCCGACGGCAAGGGTGGCCGCGAGTCGATCGCGGAGTACGTCGCGCTGGGCTACGTCCCCAAGGAGACGGGCAGCAACAGCGCGGGCATCACGCTCGAGTATGCGAGCGCCGATCACGCGCTCGGCGATCTCGCCGCCGCGCTCGGCCACGGCGCCGACGCCGACCTCTTCCACGCGCGCGGAAAGAACTGGGAGAAGATCTACGACGAGCGCTCTCGCTTCTTCGTCGCGCGCCGCCGCGACGGCACGATGGAGGAGCCGATCCCCACGGCCATGAGCACCGACTTCTCCGAGGGCACGCCGTGGCACTACGCGTTCATGGTCCCGCACGACGCCGAGGGCCTCGCCGCGCGGATGGGCCGCGAGATGTTCCTCGCGCGCGCCGAACAGCTCTTCACGCGCGCTGCCTGCAACGCGAGCACGCCGGCGTTCCTCCCGAACCCGTACTACTGGCCGTCGAACGAGCCGGTGCTCTTCTCCGGCTGGGTCTTCTCCGCCGTCGGAGATCACGAGCGCACGGCCCGATGGACGCGTTGGACGGCGCTCACCCACTACGCCGATACCCCCGACGGCCTGCCGGGCAACGACGACGGCGGCACGATGAGCGCCTTCTATCTCTTCGCGACGCTCGGCCTCTACCCGATCGCCGGCACCGATCGCTACGTCCTCGGCGCGCCGCTCTTCCCCCGCGCCATCCTCGCCCTCGCCGGCGGCCCCCTCGTCATCGAGGCCCCGACCGCGACCAACCTCCGCCGCTTCCCCCGCAAGGTCACTCGCGACGGCGTCCCCGTCGGCACGCTCCTCCGCCACGCCGATCTCGCGAACGCGACCCTCTCCTTCGAGCTGGAAGCGACACCCCGCTGATCCCGCGCGCGAGCGCTAGTCGCCAGCGAGCACGAGCTTGCGAACGACGGCCTCGTGATTGCGCGCGCGCGCGATGTCGACGGCTCGAGCCCCCGGGGCGACGAGCGACGCATCCCCGCACGACGCGGTCGCGCGGTCGGCGGAAGTCGGCAGATCGGGATCGGCTCCGCAGCGGAGAAGCTCTTCGACGACGTCGACCTGACCGTGAAACGCCGCGCTGTGGAGCGGCGCCCACCCGTCCCAGCGTGAGCGGACGTTCGGATCGGCTCCCTTCGCGAGCAAGAGCCGAACGAGCTCGAGATCTCTACCCGCGAAGCCCAGCGGCGTGGTGTTCGTCGCGTCACGGGCGTTGGGATCCGCGCCGGCATCGAGGAGCATCTCGACGAGCCTCGCCGGCTCGTGGGCGGGCCCGGCCTGAACCGCCACGTGGAGCGGCGTCTGCCTCGCGCTCTCTTCGAGCCCGCCGCGCGCGTTCACGTCGGCGCCGTGAGCGAGGAGCACCCCGACGACGGACACGTGCCCGCGGAACACCGCCGCGTGAAGCGCGGTGCCGAGGCCGGGCTTTCGGCGATTCACATGGACGGAGACCATCGCGCGCACGCGCTCGACGTCTCCCCGTTCGACGGCGGACCACCACGCCTCGATCTCCGCGGGGTCGGGAGGTGGCGGCGAGGGCTCGGCGCCTTCGGTCCGCGCGAGGAGGCCTTGGCGATCCGCGATCGCGATCGTGGTCGTGTCGAGATCGCGATGGAGCTCGAACGGGTGGGCCTCCGCCGCGCACGGGACATGAAACCAATGGGTGATCGTCGTGCCGTTCGACGCGAGCGGCGCCTCGATCCCGAAGCGGGGCTCTCCGCGCGCGATGCTCTTCTTGCACCGGCGACACTTCGAGCGATCCGACTTTGCCAGTTCCAGCACGACGCGCCGAGTATTCCACGGAGGGAAGGTCGCCGCCACGCGCAGCGTATGTCGCTTGGGTGGAGCGCTACGCTCGATACGCCGTTCCCGCATCCTTGAGCGCGTGCCTGGCCGCGTGCGCAGCGCCTCACGGCGAGCACGCACGCGTTGCCCGCCCGGCGAGCGTCGCGCCGGAGGCGAGCGTGGCGACGCCCGCTCGCCCACCGCGATCCGAGCCATGGGGGCTCGCCTACGAACGCGAATGCATGGATGGCTTCGTGGAGCCGATCCTCGCGCGCGACGGCTCGACCTTCGACTTCTGCGGCCGTCGCTACGATGCTCGTCGAGGCACGTTCCTCGGGCGCGCCACGTCGGAGTCGCTCGTGCTCTCACGCGACGGGACGCGCAGCGTCTCGGTGGAGACGGCCGCGGGACGGCGGGCGGTCGTCGTTCGCAAGCTCCCGTCGCTCGAGATCGAGTCGCGTGTCTCCTTCGACGGCCTGGATCATCATCGCGTCGCGTTCCTCGCGGACGGACGCGCCATCCTCCTTGCGAGCCACCCGTGCCGGACGGTGAAGACCGGCCCCTCATCGACGAAGACGACGTGCCAAGGCAGGGGCGTCTTCGAAGTCCGTCGCGACGGGCTCGTGTCGCTCGGCCCCGCGTTCACCGCGATCGCCGAGATGGCGGTCTCCGCCGACGGAGGCCGCGCGTTTCTCGTTCGCGCCGACGGCGCGCGCGAGATCGTTTCGTTGCCCGACGGCGCCCGCATCGCGGCCTTGTCCCGAACGTCCGCCGACCCATTCGAGACCGAGGTCGCGCTCGACAGAACCGGGCGCCGCCTGGCCTACGCCGACGCGTCCGGCGTCCACGTGGCCGAGCTGCTCGAAGGGTCCGTCGTCTCGCTTCGCGACGAGCCCGACGAGCCCGAGGCGCGCGGGGCCTACGCGGGAATCGCGTTTGCCGACGACGGGAGCGTGCTCTCGTGGGACATCGACGCGGTCCGCGTCTTCCGCGAGGGCGCCTCGTCGTCATCGTCGAAGCGGCGCGCGGCGGCGATCGAGCTCGGGCTCGACGTCCCGGAGGGCTTCCACGCGGCGAGGTTCCGGAACGGCCCCTTCGGGCGCGAGCTCAGCTTCAGCGACTTCGAGCGCGAGAGCGCGTCGGCCCGAAGCAGCGTCATCGCCGCCTTTCGCCGCGACGATCGCGGCGACGACGATCGCGGTCGACGCGCCCGAAGGCGTCGCCACGTACCGCGGGCCGAAGTCTGGGTCTCCGTGACCGATCCCACGGAGTTCGTGGGCAAGAACCTCGACGCCTGGGCGCAGTCGATCCTGCGTGCGCAGTCTGGAGAGCCGCTGCTCCTTCGAGCATGGGGCGATGACGGCGCGCGGTCGGTCGAGCTCGCGATCTTCGACCGTGTCGGCTGCGATCCGATCGACGCCTACGTGCGCTTCACCGAGCGCGACGGAGCGCTCGTTCGCGTCCGCGTCGAGGTCCCCGCGGGAACCGCGCGCCGTGACGTGCCGCTCGACGCGCTCTCCGCGGCGGACGGTCGTGGCGACGGCCCTGCCCGCGCAGCCGTCGTCCCGCCGCCCACGCGACGAGGGCCCTGCTGATCGCCACCCGCCGTGCAGACCGGATCCTTTCCCGAAAAAAAGAAGGGGGCCGCGCATCCTTCGGGGCTCGTCAGTCGTCGTCGTGGTGAGGACGCGATGAAACCCACCGATGCCAAGGCCAACCAAACGCGGGCAACGTTCCGCATGTCTTGCGAAATCACCTGCACCATCCGCGCGAGCGCCGAGGAGATCTGGGCGCTCCTCACGGACGCGGCCGACCTCCCCCGCTGGAACTCGACGGTCGCGAGCCTCGGCGGCACCATCGAGCTCGGGCAGCGGCTCGAGCTGCGGGTTTCCACCGTGCCCGACCGCACGTTCAAGCCGCGCGTCACCCGATTCGAGCCTGCGCGGTCGATGGAGTGGAGCGACGGGACGGCGCCGATGTTCAAGGGCGTCCGCACGTTCACGCTGACGCCGAACGACGACGGCTCGACGGACTTCACGATGGTCGAGGTGCTGTCCGGCGTGATGCTCCCTCTCGTCAAGGGCTCGCTGCCCGACTTCGGCCCCTCGTTCGAGGCGTACGCCGCCGATCTGAAACGCGAAGCCGAGAGGCGCGACGCGGAAGAATGAAGTGATGGTACTTTCGGATCGGTGAGCGAGACTCCCGCGTCACTCGTCCAGGCTCGCGAGCAGTTCTTCGGCATGGTCGCCGGCATTCGCCCGGATCTGCATCGCTACTGCGCGCGGCTGACGGGCTCGGTGATCGAGGGTGAAGACATCGTGCAAGAGACGCTGGCGAAGGCGCTCTACGCGCTGACGCTCCAGGCGCAGGTCCCCGAGCTCCGGCCGTGGCTCTTTCGGATCGCGCACAACCGGGCGATGGACTTCTTGAAGAGCCACGGCCGGAAGCACACCGACGTGCGCGACGACATGGAAGAGATCGCCGGCTTCGAGGACAAGCCCGACCCGGCCGTGGTGCGCGCGGCGCTCGCTCGCTTCCTCGCGCTGCCGCTCGCGCAGCGGAGCGCGGTGATCTTGAAGGACGTCCTCGATCACTCGCTGGAAGAGACCGCCGAGATCATGGGCAGCACGGTCATGGCGGTCAAAGCCGCGCTCGTCCGCGGGCGCGCGAAGCTGCTCGCGGAGGAAGCGGAGCCGCGAGGCTCCGACGCCGCGATGCGCGAGGCGCTCGATCGCTACGCGTCGCGCTTCAACGCCCGCGACTGGGACGGCGTCCGCGCGCTGGTGGCCGACGACTGCCGGCTCGATCTCGTTTCGAAGTCGCAGCGCCGCGGCAAGGAGGTCGGAGCGTACTTCGGCCGCTACGAGAAGGAAGACGTCACCCTCCGCGTCATCCTCCTCGAAGGCCACCTCGCCCTCGCGGCCCACGTCGCGGGCGCAGACGCGCCTGCCTACTTCATCTTGCTCGAGTGGGAGGCCGACCGCGTCAAGTCGATCCGCGACTTCCGCTACATCCCCTACATCGCCGCGGAGGCCGCGTACGACCCGCTCTGACAGGGCCGGCGCCGCGCGATCACCGGAAGACGAACGGCACGTCGATCTGCACGAGATGAACGTTCGGCGACGCGGCCGCGAGCGGTCGGTCGAGCGCGCGCTGATACGAGACGCCCGGACGGAGCCACCCGAGCGAGCCCAGCTCCAGGTGCACGCGAGGCCCGAGCGCAACGGTGAGGTTGTCGCGGGTCGCGCCGGTCGGATCGGCGTCGACGGCGAAGGGTGCGTTCAACCAGCGCTGATAGCGCAGCTCTGCGCCGAGCGAGAGCTCGGGGATCACGAAGACGCCAACATGCATTCCCATCGTCGCGTTGGTCTTGCTCGCCTCCGACTGCGCGGCCGCGCCCCGCACTCGCATCATGTGAAAGATCGTCATCTCGATCTGCACGGTCCAACCGGCTCTCACCCAGGCGACCGCGAGCCCCGGGATCAAGGCCACGTCGTTCACGGCGAACAGAGAGCCGTCGAGCTGGGCGCGCGCGTTGGCGCCGTGGAGCCGAGCGCTCATCGCGTGCTCGCTCGGCGAATCGCCGCCGCCGGTGCCGAGTGGAAGCGTCGCCCCGAGGAAGAAGCTCGAACGGAGCCCGCCACCGAGCGTCACCGCATACGCGACGCCGACGAGCGGGTTGCCGAACACGATCCCGCCGGCTCCCGCGGGCGGAGAGTCGCCCACGAGGCTCAAGCGAACGAGCGGCGCGAGCCCTGCGGTCGGCGGGCCGCTCCCCGGGATCCGATAGGACGCCGTGACGAGCGTGGCCACGGTGAGCCCCGCGCTCGATGCCGCGTCCTCGTAACGAGCCATCGACGTATCGACGCGCACGACCGTCGGCGCGACGATCGGCCGTAGGCCCCACGGAAGCGAATACGGCGACGCCGCGGCAGCCACCTGCTCCGCCTCCACCGGCGATGCCGCACGCGCCGGCGCTGCGAACAGCGACGGCAGCAACGACGACGCTGCGAACGCGACGCCTGCATGCCGTCGAATCATCATCGGCCCCCTCGCTGAACACGAGCACGCGCGATGCCAGCTCCCCGACTCTTTCCGCTGCGAACCTAGGTCGCTCGCTCCATCGCGGTGAATCGATCCGAAGTCGTCGGTCGCCCCATCGTCGTCGTTCTCGCCGCTTGCAGCTCCCGAGCGGCAAGAGCGCTCCGCCCCGATCGTCCAGAACCGGCGCGTCCACGAGAAGGTCTTCTGATGACACGGGCGACGCGTACTGGAGGTCGCACACCGACTCTTGTTGCCGCGTCGAAGAGATAGAAGAATTGGGAAGCCTGAATGAGTCGAGCGTTGAATCGGGCACAGAGACTTGGCGCCATCCGAAGGGCCGCCGGTCGTGGAGGGGCGGCCGCCGCGAGGGCGGCAGCGCGGTTCGTGCACGACGACGACTGGGAGGTGCGCCTGCGAGCTTTCGAGTGCTTGCGAAGCAAGGGCGACGCCCGTTGGACTCTCCTTGCGGGGGCGGCTCTGAAAGACGAGAGCGACCTCGTCGTCGCCACCGCACTCGAATGCTTGGTCGCGTGGCGAGCTCGCCGATGGGCGGACAGGGCGAGCAAGCTGCTGAGCAGCGCGTCTGAGCTCACGCGGTCGTACGCGGCTTGGGCAGTCGGACGGCTCGGCGGCAAACGTCACCTCGGGGGACTGACTCGTCGGTTCAGAAAGGTCAGTGCTGCGATCGAGGGCAGCGCGCTGGCCGAGGCTCTCTTCATGCTGACGAAGAGACCGCGCTACTTGGAACACCTACTGTCACAGGTCCGCTCCGCCGACCCCGAGATCCGCGCGTTCACCGCGAACAGTCTCGTGGGGGTACTGAACACACAGAACTTTCCGAAGGTCCTGTGTGCGCTCGCGAATGCGGTCTCCGTCGAGAAGAGCGCGGCCATCGCTCCTCACCTCGAAGCGAACCTCGAGATTGCGGTGAGCAACGCGCTCGACGACCTGCAGGCGCTGCGGCGCTCACGAGCGCACGGTCGCCGCCGATGACGGAGCTCGCGCACCGGATGAAGCTTCAGATCGACGAGCGCGCGGACGGTCAGCGTCTATCGTTCGGTGAGTTCGACGAAGTTTTTCCGGCGTCATTACCACTCGCCGCCGTGCTCGACTTCTTGGTGGAGGCCGTCGGCGGCTGGGCGCCACGGCGGTGCGTTCTCGTCGGCCACTGGACGGAAGAGATCGACGCCGTCGGATGGCGGCCCGTCACGTCGTTTCCGTATCGCCAGTCGCTGCTTCGTTCATCGACGATTCAGCTGTCGGAGGTCCCGACTCGCGCGGCGCTTGCCAGCGCGATCGAACGCGGGTGGCAGGTGCCTCGTCTCCTGCTCTGCGTGATCGAACGTTCCACGGAGGACGCGCTACAGCGTCTCCATGCGAGTGAATGGAAGCGAGCTCTCGAAGACGAGGTCCCGTCGGCGCTTCTCTCGCTGCAAGTCCCGATGATCGCGCTCGGCTTCTATCATCAGAGGTGGGTCTCGGCTTATCTGCCGGCGGCGAGAGCGAAGGGGCTCGCCCGGGAGCTGCTCGCTCGATTCCACGACGAGCTAGTCACGGTGAGCGACGAGTTGTAGCCCGTCACGACGGTGCCAGATGGGGCCCCACGCGCATGCGACGAGCTCTCGAGAGCTCCTCCGAAGCGAAGCGGCGTCGGGGAGCGGGAGGCTCTCCCGCCCGCGCTGGAGCAGCGATCACGCAGCCGGTTGGAAGGCGCCAGCAGGCGCCGCCTGGGGCCCCACGAAGTGGGGGGGCGGCGCCGCGATCACGCAGCAGGTGGCCAGGCAGCGACCAGCGGGCGGGAGAGCCTCCCGCTCCCCGACGCCGCCCTCGCACGAGCGAGCCGCTCCCGCAGCGACAAACAAAATGCGAAACGCCGATCTCTCTCGAGACCGGCGTTCAGCGAAGCGAAGTCGAGATCAGACGCGCCGGCGCTTCGGCGGACGGCACCCGTTGTGCGGCACCGGCGTGACGTCGCGGATCAGCGTGACCTTGAACCCGGCGGTCTGCAGCGCGCGAAGCGCGCTCTCGCGGCCGGCGCCCGGGCCCTTCACGAAGATCGCGACCGAGCGCATCCCGTGCTCCATCGCCTTGCGCGCGGCCTCTTCGGCGGCGAGCTGCGCGGCGAACGGCGTCGACTTGCGCGAGCCCTTGAAGCCGCGCGCGCCGGCGCTCGACCACGCGACGGTGTTGCCGTTCACGTCCGTGATCGTGACGACGGTGTTGTTGAACGTCGACTGGATGTGGGCGATGCCCGTCGCGACGTTCTTCTTGACCTTCTTCTTGGTCGGCTTGCCCTTGACCGACGGCGCACCACCGGCTGCTGCTTTCGTGCTCGCCATGACTTACTCCAAATCCTTCCGCGCGATCAGCCCGCCGGCTTGCGCGGACCGCCGCGCGAGAGGATGCCCTTGCGCGGGCCCTTGCGGGTGCGCGCGTTCGTGTGCGTGCGCTGGCCGTTGACCGGCAGGCCGCGGCGGTGACGAAGACCGCGGTAGCAGCCCAGGTCCATCAGGCGCTTGATGTTCATCTGCACTTCGCGGCGGAGATCGCCCTCGACGCGGTACTCGGTCTCGAGCAGCTCGCGGATGCGCTTGATCTCGTTCTCGGTGAGCTCCTCGGTCTTCTTGTTCTCCGGGATGTTCGCCTTCTTGCAGATCTCCTTCGCGAGCGCGCGGCCGATTCCGTAGAGGTACGGAAGCGCGAACGCGATCTGCTTGTGACGAGGGAGGTCGACGCCTGCGATACGAGCCATGACTGTTTTCCTTTAACCCTGGCGCTGCTTGTGACGCGGGTTGTCACAAATGATGCGGACCACACCCTTGCGGCGGACCACTTTGCACTTGTCGCAAATCTTCTTCACGGAGGGACGGACCTTCATGACGCTCTCTCACTTGTGCCGGTAGGTGATGCGCCCACGGCTGGGGTCATACGGGCTGACTTCGACGGTGACGCGGTCACCGGGGAGGATGCGGATGTAGAACTGCCTCATCCTTCCGCTGATCGTCGCGAGGACGACGAGCCCGTTGTCGCACTTCACGCGGAACATCGCGTTCGGCAGCGCCTCCTGGACGACGCCGTCGAACTCGAGCTTGTCGCCCTTGGGCTCCTTTCGCTCACGACGTTCACTCATCAATCAATGCCTTCTCTTTCACTTACTTCGATTGCTCGATCGCGGAGAGGACCCGCGCAGTCACTTCTTTCACATCCCCCACGCCGTCGACCCTTCGGAGAAGCCCCGCCTTCTCGTAGAAGGGGAGCAGGTCGGCCGTCATCTTCTCGTACACGTCGACTCGATTCCGGACCGTCTCTTCCTGGTCGTCGGCGCGATGCTCGAGATCGGCCTCCGGGGGCGGCGGGTTATACTTCAAGTGATAGATCTGTCCAGTGCGTTTGTCGGTGCGACGCAGGCACGCACGCTCCATCAGGAGCTCCTTGGCGACGTCCAGGGCCACCACGACGTTCAGCTTCTGCCCACGCGAGGCGAGCAGGTCGTTCAGTGCTTCGGCCTGGGGCACGGTCCGGGGAAAGCCGTCGAGGAGGAATCCGTTCGCGGCGTCCGGCAGCTCGGTGCGCTGCTTGATGAGATCGATGACGACCTCGTCGGGCACGAGGCCGCCCTTCCCCATCTTCTCGACGAGCTCCGGCGCGAGCTTCCCGTTCTTCTTCGCCTCGCGAAGCATGTCGCCCGTGGAGATCTGCGGGATCTTCCACTTCTCGGTGATGACCTTGGCCTGGGTGCCTTTGCCTGCGCCCGGCGGGCCCACGAAGACGAGCCGCATCAGACGTCCCTCCTTCCGCGGACGCGCGTGGCGCGGCCGCCCCCTCCCGAAAGGCCCTCGTAGTTGCGCGTGATGAGGTGCGCTTCGATCTGCGAGACCGTGTCGAGCGCGACGCCGACGACGATCATGATCGAGGTGCCGCCCCAACGGAACGGGACCTTGAAGTACTCGCTGATGACCGTGGGCACGACGCACACCGCGGCGACGTAGAGCGCGCCGCCGAGCGTGATGCGCGTCAGCACCTTGTCGATGTACTCCGCCGTCTGCTTGCCCTGGCGGATGCTCGGGATGAACGCCTGCTGCTTCTTCAGGTTGTCGGCGACGTCGACCGCCTGGAACGTGACGGCCGTGTAGAAGAAGCAGAAGAAGACGATCAGCGCGACGTAGAAGACGTTGAACATCCAGTCGCCGCGCTCGAGGCTCGCCTGGAGCTGCGCCATGCCCGGGACATGCATGCCCGCGAGCGTCGCCGGGAACATGAGGAGCGACGAGGCGAAGATCGGCGGGATGGTGCCCGCGGTGTTGACCTTGAGCGGCAGGTGCGCCGTTTGCCCGCCGTAGACCCTTCGGCCGACGGTTCTGCGCGCGTAGTAGATCGGGATGCGCCGCTGGCCGCGCTCGAAGAACACGATCGTGGCGACGGTGAGCACGACGATCGCGCCGACGGCGAAGAGGTTCAGCGGCTGAATCGATCCCTTGTGCGTCTGGAAGTAGCCGACGACGCCGCCGGGGATGTCGGTCACGATGCCGGCGAAGATGATGAGCGAGATGCCGTTGCCGATCCCGCGCTCGGTGATCTGCTCGCCGACCCACATGACGAACGCGGTGCCGGTGGTGAGCGTGATGATCGCCATGATGCGGAAGCCCCATCCGGCGTGCGTCACGACGTCACCGGTCGCGCCGCCGGCGAAGTCCGCGTTGTTCAGCGCCTCGAGCTGCATCGCGATGCCGAAGCTCTGGAAGAGCGACAGGCCGATGGTGCCGTAGCGCGTGTACTGGTTGATCTTGCGCGTGCCCTGCTCGCCCTCTTTCTTGAGCTCGTCGAGCGGCTTGAACACCATCGTCAGGAGCTGGAGCACGATGCTCGCGCTGACGTAGGGCATGATGCCGAGGGCGAAGATCGAGAGGTTCGACAGCGCGCCGCCGGAGAACATGTTGAAGAAGCCGAGGAGGCCTCCTCCCTGCTTGTTCATGACCGCGCGCATGACGTTGCGGTCGACGCCGGGGATCGTGACGAACGCACCGATCCGATAGACAGCGAGCATCGCCAGCGTGAAGAGGACGCGGCGCCGGAGCTCCGGCACCTTCCCGATGTTCGCAAAGCCGGCGAGGACGCTCATCTTGTCATTCTGCGGAGGCCGCGGCCTTCGCCTGCGCGACGAGGACGGCCTTGCCGCCGGCCTTCGCGATCTTCTCCTGCGCAGACTTCGAGAAGGAGTGAGCCGTGACCGTGACCGCCTTGGTGAGATCGCCCTTGCCGAGGATCTTGATGCGGTCGGCCTTGCCCTTGATGAGGCCGCAGGCGCGGAGCGCGCGCTCGTCGACCTTCGCGCCGGCGTCGAACATCTGCTCGAGCTGGCTCACGTTGATCTCGGCGACGACGGCCGCGAAGATGTTCTTGAAGCCGCGCTTGGGGAGCCGGCGCGCGAGGGGCGTCTGGCCGCCTTCGAACCACGGCTTGAACGTCGAGCGGCGCGCGAACTGGCCCTTCTGACCGCGGCCCGCCGTCTTGCCGAGACCCGAGCCGACGCCGCGGCCCTTGCGGATCTTGTCGCGCGTCGCCCCTTCGGGCTTCGCGAGCTTGCTGAGCGTGTCAGCCATTGTCCACCTCCTCGACGGTGACGAGGTGGAGCACCTTCTTCACCGCGCCTCGAAACGAGGGCGTGTTGGCGACGACGACCGTCTTGCCGACGCGGCCGAGCCCGAGACCCTTGAGGTTCTCGCGCATGCGGTGCTCGACGCCGATCGTGCTGCGGATCTGCTTGATGCGAAGCTTGGCTTTCACGACGCTACCTCGGGAGTCGCGGACTTCTTCTTCTTCTTGCCGCTGTCAGCAATCAGGTCGGCCGTTTGCTTCCTGCGCTTGGCGGCCACCTGATCGAGGTTCTTGAGCTGGCGAAGCGCGTCGATCGTGGCGTGCACGACGTTGTGCGGGTTCGCGCTGCCGATGCACTTGGTGAGGATGTCGTGGATGCCGGCCGACTCGACGACGGCGCGGACCGCGCCGCCGGCGATGACGCCCGTTCCCTGCGACGCCGGACGGAGGAACACCTTGCCCGCGCCGAAGTGCCCGTGCGACTCGTGCGGGATGGTGACGCCCTCGAGCGGCACCTTGAAGATGTTCTTGCGCGCCTGGTCGTTGCCCTTGCGGATCGCCTCGGGCACTTCGTTGGCCTTGCCGAGGCCGACGCCCACGTGACCGCTCTCGTCGCCGACGACGACGAGCGCAGCGAAGGAGAAGCGGCGTCCGCCCTTCACGACCTTCGCGACGCGGTTGATGTGGATGATGCGCTCCTTGAGCTTGTCCTCGTCGATTTGCTCGATAGCCATGGGATCCTCAGAACTCGAGACCGGCCTTGCGAGCCGCTTCGGCAAGGGCCTTCACTCGGCCGTGGTACATGTAACCATTGCGATCGAACACGACCTTCTTCACGCCCTTGGCGAGGAGGAGCTTCGCGATCGTTTCGCCGACCTTCTCGGCGCTCTTCGACTTGTCGAGGTCTTCGGCCAGCGGCTTGATGTCCTTCGACAGCGTCGACGCGTGCACGAGCGTCGCGCCCGCCACGTCGTCCACGACCTGCGCGTACATGTGCTTGAGGCTGCGGAAGACGGTGAGGCGCGGGCGCTCGGGCGTGCCCGAGACGGTGTGGCGGATGCGAAGCTTGCGGCGCTCGCGGCCGACGATTCTGCTGCCCATGATTACTTACCGCCCTTCGCGGCCTTGCCCGCCTTCTCGCGGACCTTTTCGCCCTGGTAACGAACGCCCTTGCCGCCGTACGGCTCCGGCGGACGGAAGCCGCGGATCTTCGCGGCGGTCTGGCCCATCGTCTCCTTGTTGGCGCCGGTCAGGATGATGATCGTGCCCTTGGAGTCGCCGGGGATCTCGACCTTGATCCCCTCGGGGATCGGGAAGTTCACCGGGTGGGAGAAGCCGAGCGCGAGGTTGAGCGTCTTGCCCTTCACCTCGGCGCGGTAACCGGTGCCGACGAGCTGGAGCGTCTTCGTGTAGCCCGTGGCCGCGCCGATCACCATTCCGTTGATGATCGAGCGGGCGAGGCCCTGGAAGCGCGCGCCGTCGCGGCCTTCGACGGTCGGGAGCACGAGGAGCTCCTGCCCTTCGACCTTCACCTTCACGTTCGGCGTGAGATCGCGCGTCAGGCTGCCCTTCGGGCCCTTGACCTCGATCTTGCCGTTCGCGACGGTGACCGTGACGCCCTTCGGCAGCTCGACGGGGCGCTTGCCGACGCGCGACTGGCGCATCTGTTCCGGCCGGAGGCTGACCGGCCCGGCGGCTTGTGAAGAAGTGCTCATCACCAGACCTCGCAGAGGAGCTCGCCGCCGACGCGCTGCTCGCGCGCCTGACGGTCGGTCATGACGCCGCGGCTCGTCGAAAGGATCGAGATGCCCATGCCGCTGCGGACGCGCGGGATGCGGTCGAAGCGGACGTAGACGCGACGGCCCGGCGCCGAGACGCGACGAACGCCGTCGATGGCGGCCGACTTCTCGCGCCCGTAGCGGAGAACGAGCGTGAGCGTCTTCTTGCCCTCGCCTTCGCTCTCGCGGACGTCGTCGATGTAGCCCTCCTGCTTGAGCACCTGGGCGATGTTCTGCTTGAGGGTGGAGTGGGGCATCTCCACGCGGTCGTGGCGAGCAAGCGCACCGTTGCGGATGCGCGCAAGCATGTCGGAGATCGGATCGCTCATCATGGGATCACCAGCTCGCCTTGATCACACCGGGGATTTCGCCGCGGAGAGAGTAGAGCCGCAGGCAAACGCGGCAGAGCTCGAACTTCCGGTAGTACGCGCGCGCGCGACCGCAGACTTTGCAGCGGTTGCGGTGGCGCACCTCGAACTTCGGAGCGCGATTGAGCTTCGCAAACTGACAGGCACGGGCCATCGTCTTGTTCCCTTCGTCCCGTTACGCAGCCCGGAAGGGCATGCCCATGTGCTGGAGGAGCGCTCGCCCCTCTTCGTCGGTTCGCGCCGTCGTCACGAAGGAGATGTTGAGCCCCTTGATGACGTCGATGCGGTCGTAGTCGATCTCGGGGAAGATGATCTGCTCCTTGAGACCGAGCGTGTAGTTGCCCTTGCCGTCGAACGCGCGCCGCGAGACGCCGCGGAAGTCGCGCATGCGCGGGAGCGCGATCGAGATGAATCGATCGAGGAACTCCCACATGCGACCCTTGCGGAGCGTCACCATCGCGCCGATCGGGAGGCCCGCGCGGAGCTTGAAGCTCGCGATGGCTTTCTTGGAGCGCGTGACGACCGGCTTCTGGCCGGTGATCGCCCGGAGCTCCTCGACCGCGGAGTCGATGATCTTCGGGTTCGTCACGGCCTGACCGAGGCCCATGTTGATGACGACCTTCTCGAGGCGCGGAACCTGGTTCGGGTTCTTGTACCCGAACTGCTTCACCAGCGCGGGCACGGCCTCCTTGGCGTACTTCGCCATGAAGCGCGGGGCCACGGCCTCGGTGTTGGAGACGACCTTGGGGGCCGCTTCACGCGCGCCGCCGCCTTCGCCCTTTTCCTTGCGCGGCTTCTTCTCGCGCTTCTCTTGCTTCTCGTCAGCCATGGCCTACCTCAGGACGCCGCTTTGCGGGGCGACGGGATTTCTTCACCGCTCTTGACGGCGACGCGGGTCTTCACGCCCTTGTCGTCGGTCTTGACGCGGATGCGGGTGCCTTTGCCGGTCGACGGATCGACGAGCATGACCTTGCACGCGTGGATCGGCTGCTCGCGCTCGAGGATGCCGCCCTGCTGCATGCGGGGGTTGGGGCGCATGTGGCGCTTCACGAGGTTGACGCCCTCGACGATCACGCGGTCGTCCTCCTTGAAGAGGCGCATGACCTTGCCCTTCTTGCCCTTGTCTTTGCCGGAGATGACGACGACGGTGTCGCCCTTCTGGAGCCTCTGCACGGCCATCACAGCACCTCCGGCGCGAGCGAGATGATCTTCATGAACTTCTTCGCGCGGAGCTCGCGGGCGACCGGTCCGAAGATGCGCGTGCCGATCGGCTCGAGCTGCGCGTTGATGAGGACGGCGCTGTTCTCGTCGAAGCGGATCGAGCTGCCGTCGTTGCGCGGGGTGTCGTCTTTGACGCGGACGACGACCGCCTTCGCGACCTCGCCCTTCTTCACCTTCGTGCCCGGGAGCGCTTCTTTGACCGAGACGACGATGATGTCGCCGAGGCGGGCGTAACGGCGGCGCGACCCGCCGAGCACCTTGACGCACTGGACTCGCTTGGCGCCGGAGTTGTCGGCGACCTCCAGCGTGGTTCGCATCTGGATCATCGCGTCACTCCTCCACGAACTTCTTGACGAGGCGCACCACGATGAAGCGCTTGTCGCGCGAGATCGGGCGGTGCTCCTGGATCTCGACTTGATCGCCGACCTTGTACTGGTTGGTCTCGTCGTGAGCCTTGTACCGGGTGCGGCTGCGGACGTACTTGCCGTAGAGGGCGTCGCGGCTCGCGCTGACGCACTCGACGACGACCGTCTTGTTCATCTTGTCCTTGATGACCTTGCCGACCATCTTGCGACGGAAGCCGTGGGCTTCGTGCTTGAGGGAGGGCGTCGACGCGGCGGCGGCGGGCACGGGCTTCTTGGCTTCGGCCTTCGGGGCCTTCGCCTTGGGGGCTGCTTGGGACATGACTACTCACTCGCCTTCTTCGTGGACTTCTTCTTCGCCTTCGGCGCGGCGCCTTCCGCGCTCGCGGCCTTCGCCTTCGGCGCGGCGGCCTTCTTCGCGGGCTTCGCCGGCTTGCTGCCGTCGGCGCTGACCGCTCCCGCCGCGGCCTTCAGCTGCTCTTCGCGGAGCAGCGTCTTGACGCGCGCGAGGTCGCGCTTGGTCTTGCGGATGGTGCTCGTGTCGTCGAGCCGGTTCGTGAAGTTCTTGAAGCGCGCCGTGAACGTGTCCTTCGCGAGGCTCTTCTCGAGCTCGACGAGATCCGCCTGGCTGCGCTCGCGCAGATCCTTGGCCTTCATGACGCTTTGCCTTTCTTCGCCTTGACCGGCGCGGGCGATTCGATGACGCCGCGCACGAGGAACTTGTAGCCGATCGGGATCTTGTGACCGGCGAGGCGGAACGCTTCGCGCGCCGTCTTCTCGTCGATGCCCGCGATCTCGTACATCACGCGGCCCGGGAGGATGTCGGCCGCCCATTCCTCGACGCCGCCCTTGCCTCCACCCATTCGAACCTCGAGGGGCTTCTTCGAGACCGGACGGTGGGGGAAGACGCGGATCCAGAGCTTGCCGGCGCGCTTGACGTGGCGGGTGATCGCCATACGAGCCGCTTCGATCTGGCGAGCGGTGAGGCGGCCCGGCTCGACGGCCTGCATGGCGAAGTCGCCGAAGGACACGTCGCAGCCGCGGTACGCGGTGCCGCGGTTGTTGCCCTTCTGCATCTTTCGATACTTGGTTCTCTTGGGGACGAGCATTTTCTTCTCTCGAGAAGGGGCCCCACGCCGTCGTGGGGATCGGATAGGGGGCTCCGGGGGCTTCCCCCCGGAGCAGGGTCACGCTCCTGCGATCTGCGGGCGGCGCTGGCGGCGGGCGAGGACCTCGCCCTTGAACACCCAGCACTTGACCCCGATGATTCCGTACTTCGTGCGCGCCTCGTGCTGGCCGAACTCGATGTCGGCGCGGAGCGTGTGGAGCGGCACGCGCCCCTCACGGTAGGTCTCGACGCGGCTCATTTCGCTCCCGCCGAGGCGGCCGGAGCAGCGGATGCGGATGCCCTTGGCGCCGAACTTCATGGCGGTGGAGAGAGCCTTCTTCATCGCGCGGCGGAACGCGACGCGGCGCTCGAGCTGCATCGCGACGTTCTCGGCGACGAGCTGCGCGCTCGTCTCCGCCTTGCGGATCTCCTGCACGTCGATGAAGACTTCGTTGTCGGTGAACGACTGGACGCCGGCGAACTTGGTCTCGCCCTTCACGGCGGTCTTCAGGTTGCCGATCTTGAGGATCTCGATCCCCTTGCCGCCCTTGCCGATGACCATGCCGGGGCGCGCGGTGAAGACGATGACCTTCGCCTTGTTCGCGGCGCGCTCGACCTCGACGGACGCGATGTTCGCGTTCATGAGGTACTCCTTCACGGCGCGCTTGATGCGCATGTCTTCGTGAAGCCACTTCGAGTAGCTCTTGTCCTCGAACCACTTGCTGTTCCACGTCTTGATGACGCCGAGGCGGAAGCCGTACGGATGAACTTTCTGACCCATGTGATTTGCGTCCTCTTGCTCAGCGCGTTCCGAGGTGGATCGTGATGTGGCTCATGCCCTTCTGAATGCGCGTCGCGCGACCCATCGCGCGCGGACGCCAGCGGCGCATGTGCTTGTTCGGGGCCTTGTCGACGAAGGCCGTCTCGACGAAGAGCGCGTCGAGATCGACGCCCGGGCTCGTCGTGCGCGCGTTCGCCACGGCGCTCTCGATGAGCTTCTTGAGGACGGGCGCGCCCGCCTTCATCGTGAACTCGAGGAGCTGCAGCGCCTCGCCGGCCTGACGCCCGCGGACGAGGTTCACAATCATTCGAGCCTTGCGCGGAGAGATCCGCGCGAAGCGGGCGATCGCCTTCGACACCATGACACTAGACCTTTCGAGACGCCGTCGTACCGCCGGGGAGCTAACCGCCGGGGGCCGTTACGGCCGCCGAGTCCACCTACGCACCGGAAAACACTGAAGGTTTCCGGCGCCCGCGAGCCCTGCTGGACCCGAGGGAGCGCGTACTTTACGCAGATTCGCGCACTTCGCAAGCGGTTTGAGGGGGGATGGTGTAGGCGACCACCAGGTTTCGGGGATTCCGCGGTCCGTGCGCCCTTCCCGTCGGTAGAAAAATGCCGTTGTTTCCTGCGCAACCGACAATTACCTACATTGGCATACCCATCGCAAGCCTTCGCCTCCGAGGAGAGCGAAGATGAAGACCTGCCTTTCGATGATCGCGATGGTGACTGTGGGGCTCGCGGGCTGCAGCGCCGCCGAGGACGGCGTGGTGAGCGGCGAGGAGGCGTACACGCAGTCGCGAACGTCGCTCGAGCGCGAGCTGAGGTCTCCCATCCCGGTGCCGACGGACACGCCGATCGGCAAGTCGCTCGAGTCGTTCGTCAGCGAGCGGACGCGTTCGCTCACCGCCGGCACGCCGACGGAGCGCAACGCGTGCACGATGACGCGCTACAAGAACGCCGAGGGGGCCGAGGAGATGAGCTACGAGAAGTGTGCCGAGAAGGCGTTTCTCCGCATCGGACGCGACGAGACCGGCTTCCCCGTGATCGTGTACGCCGACCACAACGGCGACGGCAAGGTCGACAGCTTCCGCGATCAGAGCGGGCCGCTCTACGCCGTCGAAGACGAGAACCGCGACGGCAAGGTCGACCGCTTGACCGAGGCGGCCGAGCGCGTACCCGACCTCTCACTCGCCGACTTCGGCGGAGGAAACTGGGCGCTCAGCGAGGGCGGGCAGATCGCCAACCGCATCCTCGAGGACAAGAACAGGGACGGGCGCTTCGAGCTCGAGTCGATCACGGCGAAGCAGCCGGCGTGGTTCGTCCGCTGAGCGCGGCTCAGAGCGACGACCAGAACTCCTGGAGGAGCGCGTTGAACTCCGCGGGCCGCTCGACGTTCGCGAGGTGGCCGGCGCCGGCGATGACCTCGCGGCGCGCGCGCGGCAGCGTGCGGGCGTACGCCTCGGCCATCTGGATGAAGCTCGGGATGTCTTTCTCGCCCGAGACGACGAGCGCGGGGATGTCGAGCTTGCGCAGCCGCGGCACGGGATCGGGATCGCTCCAGTGCGACGAGACGCGCCCCGTCCAGTGGCCGCCGCCGTAATCGAGGACGATGCCGCGCAGCTCTTCGAAGAGCTCTTCGTCGTGGCGGAGGTGCTCGAAGAGCGGATCGTCGAGCCAGATCTCCGCGGCCGTCGCCTTGTCGCCCTCGGCGGCGAGCGCGACGCAGCGCGACCACGCCTCGATGCCGGTGCGGCGCCCGAGCAGCAGCGGGCCGACGAACGTGAGCGAGCGGACGCGCCCCGGATGACGAAGCGCGAGATCGGAGGCGACCGCGGCGCCGAAGGAGTTCGCGACGACGTGCACGCGATCGATCTTCGTCGCGTCGAGCGCGCGCAGCACGTCGGCGGCGGGATCGACCTGGCCGAGCTCGCGGCCCTGCGGCCCGAAGCCCGGCAGATCGACCGTGAGGACGCGATACGCCGACGAGAACGCCTCGACCTGCCGGCGCCACATGCGCGCGTCGAGCGCGAAGCCGTGCAGCATGACGAGGGCGGGCAGCGCCTCGTTGGGCTTGGCTCCGGAGGTCATCGTTCTGGCCTTTATAGAGAACCTTTCGCATGGCTGAAAGGCCTTGGAGATTTCACCTCATTTTTTGGCCAATCCGCGCTCTCCGTCGTCGCGACCGCGATCGTCGCGCCGCGTGGGCGCCGTCGCGTCGGCGATCCCGCGCTCTCACGGATCGGAAGGCCGAGATGTCGCTCGGCAGGATGTTCGGGCTTCGGAGTTCACTTCCGATGATCTCGCCCGGTCCATCGAGGATCCACTCGCGTTTTGGTGACGTTGCGTTGCACGTGCACGGCAACTTTGCACGTGCGCAGGCGGGGACGCCGTGACACGCTTGAGGTCGTCGCCGGTAGGTCGACATCGGCGCCCGGGAGGAAACGTGCTTCGAGCCAGGGCTCTCGTCGCGGCTGCAGTGACTCTCTTCGTCGGCTGCTTGTTCGGGCCGGCGTGCTCGACCACGAGCGGCGCCGACGGACCGAGCTGCACGAACGGCACCCGCGACGGCGACGAGGTGGGCGTCGACTGCGGAGGAAGCTGCGCGACGAAGTGCACCGGCGAGGGATGCACGACCGACGGCGAGTGCGGCAGCGGCAAGTGCACGAACGGCGCGTGCGCGGCGCCGGTGGGCAAGCCGTGCGGCGTCGGAACCTCCGTCACGACGTGCAACGACGGCGAGCCGTGCGAGCTGAGCGACGACTGCAAGTCCGGATCGTGCGAGGGCGCGCAGTGCGTTCCCACCAAGCCCGGCGACACGCCGCCCGGGCCGACCGACGGCAAGAAGAACAACGGCGAGACCGACGTCGACTGCGGCGGGCCGAACGCGCCGAAGTGCGACGACGGGAAGACGTGCGCAGGCGACACCGACTGCGCGACGGGCTACTGCGATCCAGCGAACATCTGCAAGGCGCCTCGCTACGACGACGGCGTGAAGAACGGCGACGAGACCGACGTCGACTGCGGCGGCACGGGCGCCGGCATGAAGAAGTGCGCGGCGGGGCTCGCGTGCCTCGTCGACGGCGACTGCGCCGGCGCGTGCAACTACGAGAAGAAGTGCGTCGACGAGCCGAGCTGCAAGGGCCACTTCGGCGGTGACACGTGCGGGCCGGAGGAGGTCACCGGCGCGACCAAGCAGGAGAGCTGCTGCCGGACGCTGCCGGTCCCCGGGTTCTCCGACGCGTCGCGACCGGGCAAGGCGGTGTACCTCGACAAGTACGAGATCACCGCGGGCCGCATCCGCGCGTGGCTCGCGTCGATCCCCGGCCAGAACGTCAAGGCGTGGATCGCGGCGAACCCGCCGGCCCTCTGGCACGCGTCGTGGACGCAGTTCTTGCCGACGGGCCCGACGGGCGACACGATCGCCGTGCCGCGCAAGCCGACGAACGGCACCGAGCAGCCTCCGTGGAACCGCAACATCGGCGTCGACTTCCAGTTCAACCAGCAGCTGTTCGTCTACACGCACGGCCACAAGTGCAACAACGTGGCGACGTCGTACGGGATGAACACGTTCTTCTACTCGGCCGCGGTCCAGGCCGCCAACGGCAGCGTCGCGCGCACCGATCCGTTCATCGACGGCGGCGGCAAGATGCCCATCCAAGACGCGCTCGACATGAAGTCGATGACGTGCGTGACGAGCGCGATGCTCCAGGCCTTCTGCGCGTGGGACGGCGGACAGCTCGCGACCGACGAGGTCCTCGACTTCGTGACCGGCAGCCCGGCGAACAGCGGGAGCACGGCCACCTGCGGCGGCGCGGTCGGCAACCGCTGCGCTCCGCTCGCCTCGATCAACGCGAGCAGCGACTCCGGCAACATCACGCCGAAGAACTACAGCTACCCGTACTTCGACGCCGCCGGCTTCGACGGCACCGACACCGTCATGGCGCCGGGGCGCAAGATGCGGGGCGGCCCGGCCGCCGGGCAGGCGATCGACACCGTCGTGATCAACGCGGGCGACGAGCCTTGGATGGACCTCCACGGCAACATGCACGAGATCGCGCTCGACACGACGAACGGCGCGATCAACCCGCAGGTCAGCGGCCAGGGCAGCTTCCACGTGAAGTTCCGTGGCATCGGCTACAGCAGCGCGCGCGCGGGCGGCAACTCGGTGGCGAACAACCTGAGCTTCCCCGAGTACCGCGCCGGCTACTCCACGGGCCGCTGCATGCGCTTCAAGTGACGACGCGTACGTCGAGCCTTTGATCGCTCGCAAGCCCGGTCTCGTCGTCGTCGCGCTCTCGCTCCTCTATACGGCGCAGGGGATCCCGTTCGGCTTCGCCACCGAGTATCTGCCGGTCGTCCTGCGCGGCGAGGGATACAGCTACGCGCAGATCGCCGCGCTCGGCTGGCTCCAGCTCCCGTGGCAGCTCAAGATCCTCTGGGCCAAGGCCGCCGACGCGCCGCGCGTGCGGCCGCTCACCACGCGGCTCGTCTTCGCGCTCCAGATGGCGCTCACCCTGACCGTCGCAGGCTTCGCGCTGCGACCTTTGAAGGAGTCGCCGGCGTGGTGGTTCGCGCTCACCGCGCTCGCGGCGGCGCTCGCGTCGACGCAAGACGTCTTCGTCGACGCGTTCGCCGTGCGCGCGCTCGCTCCGGCGGAGCGAGGGCTCGGCAACGCGGCGCAGGTCGGAGGGTATCGGCTCGGCATGCTCGTCGGAGGCGCCGGGCTCCTCTTGCTCGTGGGGACGCTGGGAGAGCGAGCGACGCTGCTCGCGTGCGCCGCCGTGGTCGGGATCGCGAGCCTCGGTGCGTTCGTCGGCTCTTCGAAGGCGAACGTGAGCCCGCCCGCGAGCTCGAGCCCGAGCTCGAGAGAGAACGGCGCGACGAGCGTCCTCCGGCTGATCCGACACATGGTCGCGCCGAACGTGAGGACCGTCCTGCTGCTCGGGCTGACGTTCAAGCTGGGGCTGCACATGGCGAGCGCGCTGCTCAAGCCGATGGCGAAGGACTTCGGATGGAGCAACGAGCGCATCGGCTGGGCGGTCGTCACGACGGGCGCGATCAGCGCGATCGTGGGATCGCTCGCGGGGGGCGCGCTGCATCGGCGGCTCGGAGAGAAGCGCGCGCTCTTCACGGCCGTGATCGTGCAGGCGCTCGTCTGCTTGCCGCTCATCGCCGTCGCGCGGCTCCGCGCGCCTTACGCGCTCACGACGGTCACGATCGCCCTCGAGCACTTCGGCAGCGGGCTCGGGACGACGATCCTCTTCGCCGCGCTCATGACCGCGACCCGCCCCGAAGACGCGGGCCTGCACTACACGATCCTCACGAGCGCGAACGCGCTCGCGATCGGCGTCGGCGCCATGATCGGCGGGCTCGTCGCCGATCGCGCGGGCGTCGAGGCCGCGCTCGTCGCGGCGACCGTCGTGTGCGCGCTCCCGGCGCTGCTCCTCCCGCGCTGGGCGGCGGCCGCGCGCGCGAGCGCGGCCTCCGACGATCCCTGAACCCGCTCACGCTCGCTTGCGGTCGGCCGCGCGGAGCACCTCGAGCGTCTCGTCGGTGATCTCTTCGCTGCAGCCCATTCGCCGGAGCGCGAACCCGCCGAGCGCGTACGCGAGCTCGTGCTCGCCGACGAGCGCGAGCTTCGCGCCGTGCTCCTCGAGGTAGGTGCGCTCGGCCTCCGAGTGCGAACGGACGACGGTGTCGATCGCCGGGTTCGCCTTCCGCGCGGCCTCCATGATCGCGCGCGTCTGGTACGCCTCCGGCGTGGCCACCACGAGGAGGCGCGCGCGTTCGATGCCGGCCTTCGCCAGGACCTCTGCGCGCGTGGCGTCTCCGTGGAAGATCGCGATGCCCGCCTCGCGAAGGCGCGTCACGACGTCGCGGTTCTCCTCGATGACGACGTGCGGGATCGAGCGCGCCGCGAGCATGCGCCGGATCGAGCTGCCGACGCGCCCGTGGCCCACGAGCACGACGTGGTCGTGAAAGCTCGCGCCGCCCACTTCGCGCGGAGGTTCGGCGATCGCTCCCGCAGATCGCTCGAGCAGCGACAAGAGTCGCGGGCGCGCGCCGACCCACCGCGTGAGGTGCGTCGTCAGCGCGAACGTCGCTTGATTGAGCGTGATCGAGAGGATCGCGCCGGCGACGATCATGCTCTGCGCCTCCGTCGTGAGGAGCTTCAGCTTGATCCCGAGCGCGGCGAGGATGAACGAGAACTCGCCGATCTGCGCGAGGCTCGCCGAGATCGTGAGCGCCGTCCCCAACGGATAGCCGAGCGCGAGGACGATGACGCACGCGGCGAGCGACTTCGCGACGATGATGATGAGCACGACGCAGAGGACGGCGAACGGCTGGTGGACGAGGATCGTGGGGTCGAAGAGCATGCCGACCGCCACGAAGAAGAGGACCGAGAAGGCATCTTGGAGGGGCAAGGCCTCGCGCGCCGCCTCGTGGCTGAGATCCGACGCGTTCACGACCATCCCGGCGAAGAAGGCGCCGAGCGCGAACGAGATGCCGAAGAGCGCGGAAGCGCCGACCGCCGTGCCGAGCGCGACGGCGAGCACGGCCAGCGTGAAGAGCTCGCGCGAGCCCGAGCGCGCCACGCGCAAGAGGAGCCACGGAACCGCGCGGCGGCCGACGACGAGCATCAGCGCGACGAACGCGGCGACCTTCGCGAGCGTGATGCCGATCGTGACGTAGATGTTCGACGACGCGCCGTGATCCCCGAGCGCTTCGGCGCTGCCGCCCAGGGGCTCGGCGAGCACGGGCAGGAGGACGAGGACGAGGACGGTCACGAGGTCCTCGACGATCAGCCAGCCGACCGCGATGCGCCCGTTCGTCGAGTCGACGCCTCCGCGGCCCTCGAGCGCGCGCAAGAGCACGATCGTGCTCGCGACCGAGAGACAAAGACCGAAGACGATGCCCGATCCTCGGGGCCACCCCCAGAGGCGTGTGGCGGCGAGGCCGAAGGCGGTCGCGACGGCGATCTGGACGATCGCGCCCGGCACCGCGATGCGCCAGACGGCGAGGAGGTCGCGCGCGGAGAAGTGGATCCCCACGCCGAACATGAGGAGGATGACCCCGATCTCCGCGAGCTGCTGCGCGAGGTGCGCGTCGGCGATGTACCCCGGCGTGAAAGGCCCGATCAAGATGCCGGCGAGCAGGTACCCGACGAGCGGAGGCAGCCTCAGCCGCGAAGCCGCGACGCCGAACGCAAACGCGAGCGCGATGCCCGCGGAGATCGTGAGGATGAGGCTGGTCTCGTGCGGCATCTCGAATCAGGCGTGTGGGAGGCTCGACACGCTACACGATGAGGACGTCGGAGGTCGCGTGCGCGATGAGTGAACGGGTGACACTGCCGACCAGGACGTGCGCCACCTCGGACCGACCGCGCTGGAGGACGAAGAGGACATCGCCCCGTTCTTCCTCCGCATGCTTGAGC
This sequence comes from Labilithrix sp., assembly GCA_019637175.1. GTDB lineage: Bacteria > Myxococcota_A > Polyangia > Polyangiales > Polyangiaceae > Labilithrix. The sequence goes on from JAHBWD010000009.1 coordinate 44,640, forward strand.
ACCCGCCGCGGATCGCCGTGGCGCAAGACGAGCGCAGAGCGATCGACGCCGGCGTCCTCGAGACGCTCGAGCAGCGCCGCGTGCGCCTCGCGGCGGACCTCCCTTCGATAGCTTCGGATGCCGGCGGCGTTGACGCCGTGCAGACGCAAGGAGAGCTCGAACGGTCCTTCGTAGGCGTGGAGCACCGAGAAGGCGCGCCCCGGCGCGGCGACGGCCGCGGCCGCGACGGCCCTCCGGAGATCGATGTCCTTGTCCGCCGCGATGATCACGGCGCGGTAGGCGCGGTGCGCGCGACGGCGGACGAGGAGCACCGGGACGCGACCGAACGCGGCGATCCGTTCGGCGGTCGACCCGACGAACGTGTCCGGCAGCGTCCGACCTCGCGCGCCGACGATGACGAGATCGGCCGAGAGCTCCCGCGCCTTCGCGCGCAGCGCGGCGCTCGGCGCTGCCTCGAGGTGGTGCCCGTGAGCCTTGACCTTCGCGGCGCGCGCGTGGGCGACGACGCGCTCGAGCGCGGCGCGATCGGCGTCGTCGTCGCTGCCGCCGACGAGCTTCACGAGCGCGCGCGGCAGCCGCGGGCTCGCGTGAAGCAAATGGAGCGCCGCGCGAGAGGCCTTCGCGATCTGGATGCCCCGCTCGACGGCGTGCTCTGCGCTCCGCGAGAAATCGGTGCCGACGAGGATCGCGTGCGCCGCAGAGGCCATCGGCGCGCATTATCGGCCACGGTCGAACACGCAGGCCACAGGAAACGAGCTGCGCCATCCGACACAGCTCGTGCGATCGCTCCTCTTCCGGCCTGGTGGCCTGGTCCGTGCTCGCCATCGCGGCGAGACCGATGCTGCGCAGACTCGTCGACGGGCGGTACCTCCGCGCCGCGCTCCGGCGCGGCGTCGCCTTCGCGTGCGGGTGGTGGGCGCTCACCGAAGGCGACAGCGCGTCGCTCGCGTTCGGCGTGCCCGTCCTCGGCGCCGCGACGTTCGCCAGCCTCACGCTCGGCCCGCCGGAGCGAGCGACGTGGCGCGTCCAGGTCGTCGCGATCGCGCGTCTCGTCGCGTTCTTCCTCGTCGGCTCGGCGCGAGGCGGCTGGGACGTCGCGCGCCGCGCGATGTCTCCACGGCTGCCGCTCTCCCCGGTCATCTTGCGTCATCCCACGCGCCTCACCGGCGCCGCGCGAACGATCTTCACGAGCATCAACGCCCTCATGCCCGGCACGTTGAGCGTCGGCGGCACCGAGGAGGACGTCCTCATCCACGCGCTCGTCGATCGAGGGGAGGCGTCGAGACGCGAGCTCGAGCTGCTCGAGCATCACGTCGCCCGCGCCGTCCGGGCACGCGCAGACGAAGACGGAGCTCTTCATGCATGAGGTTCGAGTCTCGATCGCGCTCTTTCTCCTGCTGACGGTGCTCGCGGGCCTCGTTCGCGTGGCGCGCGGCCCCGTGCTCGCCGATCGCATCCTCGTCACGCAGCTCTTTGGGACCACGGGTGTAGCGATACTGCTCCTGCTCGCGGCGGATCCGGGGCGCGGATCGCTCCGCGATGTCGCGCTCGTCGTCGCCCTCCTCGCCGCCGTGAACGTCATCACGTTCGTGCGCTTGGCCGCGAACGGAGGGAACGACCGATGACGCTCGTCGACGTGGCCTCGGGGTCGCTCCTGTGCGCGGGCGCGTTCTTCTTCCTCGCGGGCACGCTCGGCCTCCTCAGGTTCCCCGACGTCTACACGCGCCTCCACACGCTGACGAAGGCCGACAACGTCGGGCTCGGTTTCGTCGTGTGCGGCCTCGCGGTCGAGGCCGAGGCGAAGACGATCGCGAAGCTCGGGATCATCTGGGCGCTCGTCTTGATCTCGAGCAGCCTCTCCGCGCAGCTCATCGCCAAGCACTCGTTCGATCACGGGCCCGAGCCGTGGAGACCGACGTGACGGCCGACGGTCTCTTCGACGGCGTGCTGGCCGCCGGCCTGACGGTCCTCGGCGCGTGGGTCGTCCTCGCGCGATCGCTGCGGGTCGCGGTGACGCTCTTCATCGCGTTCGGCATGCTGTCGGCCATGGCGTGGACGCGGCTCGACGCGGTCGACGTCGCGCTCGTCGAGGCCGCGCTCGGCACCGGCCTCACGGGCGCGCTCCTCCTGAGCTCGCTGCCGTGGGCGGAGCCGGCGGCGGCGAAGCTCGCGCCGGCGGGGAGCGCGCTCGCCCGCGCCGCGCTCGGCCTCGCGCTGCTCACCGGCGCGCTGCTCGGCGGCTGGAGCGCTCGGAGCTCGATGACGGAGGGGCTCACCGCGCTCGTCATGAGCACGATGGATCGCACCGGCGTCGATCACCCCGTGACCGCCGTGCTCCTCGACTTCCGCGGCTACGACACGCTGCTCGAGGTGACGGTGCTGCTCGTCGCCGCCGTCGCCGTGCGCGCGATCCAGCCGCGAGGTCCGCGCGCCGAGACCGTGCTCGTGCCCGACGTGCTCGCGTCGTTCGTCACTCTCTTGGTCCCCGCCTCCATCCTCGTCGCCGGTTACCTCCTCTGGCGCGGCGCCGACGGTCCAGGCGGCGCGTTCCAGGCCGCGGCGATCTTGGCGGGCTCCGCGCTCGTCCTCGTCCTGTCGGGCCGCGTCCGCGCCCCTGGAGCGACGCTCGCAGCGCGCGTCGCGCTCCTCGCCGGACCGCTGCTCTTCGTCGTCATCGCGGCCGCTGCGCTCGCCGGCGGCGCGCACATGCTCGAGTACCCGCGCGCTTCTTCCGGCGCGGTGATGGTCGGGCTCGAGACGGCCCTCGCGATCTCGATCGCCCTCATCCTCCTCTCGTTCTTTCCGCCGCCGCGGGTGCGCGCCCGGGGCTCCGCGTGAGCGCTTGGCTCCTCTACGGCGCAGCGGGGCTCTGCACGATCGCCTGCGGAATGCTCGGCGTCTTCGACGGACGCTCCTTCGGCGTGCGCCGGATCCTCGCGTTCAACGTCTTGGCGACGGGCATCTTCCTCGACTTGATCGCCATCGCACGGAGGAGCCCCGGCCCGCCCGATCCGGTGCCGCACGCGCTCGTCCTCACGGGCATCGTCGTCTCCGTGAGCGCGACGGGGCTCGCGCTCGCGCTCGCGCGACGCCTCGCTGGCGCGCGCCGCGCGAAGACGCGCGCCGAGGAGCTTCGCCGATGAGCGAAGAGTCTTCGTGGATCGCGTGGGCGATCGTCGCGCCCCTGCTCGGGGCCGTCGCGTCGCTGCTCGCGGGTCGCCGCGGAGCCATCGTCGCCGCGACGGCGACGATCGCGACGCTCGTCTGCGTGGCCTTCGTCGTTCGACGAGCGGGTGGCGCGACGATGAGGCACGTCGTCGGCGGGTGGGGCGCGCCGCTCGGCATCGATCTCCGAGCCGACGGCCTCGCCGTGCTGCTGCTCGCGACGTTCGGCGCGGTCGCGCCGCTCGTCGGCCTCTACGCGAGCGGCCACTACGCGAGCGGGCGACGACGTCGCGGCTTCTTCTCGCTGTCGCTCCTCGCGTGGGCGGGCTTCAACGCGCTCGTGCTGTCGGGCGATGTGTTCAACCTCTACGTCACGCTCGAGCTCCTCACGCTCGTCGCCGTCGCGTTGACCGGCGTCGAAGGAGGAGGCGTTCGGCGCGTCCTCGAGGCGGGCCTCGGCTACCTCTTCGTCTCGCTCCTCGGCTCGCTCCTCTACCTCCTCGGCGTCGCGCTGCTCTACGGGGGCGCGGGCACGCTCGACGCTCGGCTGCTCGCGACGCGCCTCGTGCCGGGGCCCCTCGCCTGGACGGCGCTCGCCGTGATGACCGCGGGCCTCTGCCTCAAGGCCGGGCTCTTCCCCATGCACGCGTGGATCCCTCCGGCCTACGTGAGCGCGTCGGCGCCCGTGAGCGCGCTGCTCTCCGCGCTCCTCGGCAAGGCGCCTTGGGTGGTCCTCCTCCGCTTGTGGCTCGAGGCCTTCGCCAACCTCACGCGACCGGCGGGGTCGCTCGTCGTCGCGGTGCTCGGCGCTTGCGCCGTCGCGTGGGGATCGGCCCTCGCGCTCCGTCAACGTCGCCTGAAGCGGGTGCTCGCGTACTCGAGCCTCGCGCACGTCGGCTACTTGTTCCTCCTCTTCCCGCCGGCCTCGACCAGGGCGTACGCCGGCGTCGTCTACGTCGCCGTCTCGCACGCGTTCGCGAGCGCGGCGATGTTCGCCGCCGCGGGCGTGGTCGAGCGATCCATCGGACGCGACGATCTCGACGCGCTGCAAGGGCTCGCGCACCGGAGGCCGCTCACGTTCGTCGCCCTCGGGCTCGCGGGCACGAGCCTCATCGGCTTGCCGCCGAGCGGCGGATTCGTCGCGAAGTACTTCATCGCCCGGGCGGCCCTCGAGAACGGTGAGTGGTGGTGGGCGATCGTGGTGCTCGCGGGCGGCCTGCTCGCCGCGGGCTACGTGATCCCGATCCTGCGAAGCGCGTTCATGCCTCTCTCCTCCGGCGCGCACCTGCGACCCGTCGCGCGTCGCACCGAGCTCGCGAGCCTCGCGCTCGCCGTGGCGGCGATCGCGCTCGGCGTCGCCCCGGCCTCGCCGCTCTCGCTGCTCGACGTGGGGCCGGCGCCGTGAGCATCGACGCGACGCTCCCGTTGCTCGTCCTCGCGAGCTCGCTCGTGCCGGGCGCCGCCATCTTCTTCGTGCCCGAGGATCGCCACGGCACGCGCACGGCGCTCAACATCGCCGCCGCGTGCGTGAAGCTCGCGTTCATCGCCATCATGATCCGCGGCGTGTACGCGGGGCACCTCTACGAGACCCGCCTCCCGTTCATGCGCGGCGCCGATCTCCTCCTCCGCGCCGACTCCTTCAGCCTGCTGTTCGTGAGCTTGTCCGCGATCCTCTGGCTCGCGACCACGGTCTACGCGGTCGGCTACCTCGAGGGCTCGCCCCATCGGAGCCGATTCTTCGGCTTCTTCTCTCTCTGCGTCGCCTCGACGATGGGCATCGCCCTCGCCGGCAACCTGATCACGTTCTTCGTCTTCTACGAGATGCTCACGCTCTCGACGTACCCGCTCGTCATCCACCGCGGCACCCCTGAAGCGCTCCGCGCGGGCGACGTCTACCTGCGCTACACGGTCGGCGGCGGCGCCGTGCTCCTCGGCGGCGTGGCGCTGCTCTACGCGCTCGCAGGCACGTCGCTCGAGTTCACCGAGGGCGGCTCGCTCGCTCCGCTCGTGGCCGACCACCGCCGCGCGCTCGTCGTCGCGTTCGTCCTCCTCGTGGGCGGGCTGTCGGTGAAGGCCGCGCTCGTCCCGGTTCACGCGTGGCTCCCCACGGCGATGGTCGCCCCGGCGCCGGTGAGCGCGCTCTTGCACGCGGTCGCCGTCGTCAAGGCAGGCGCGTTCGGCATCACGCGCGTGATCTTCGACGTCTACGGCGTCCGCGTCGCCCACGACCTCGGCGTCACCGAGCCCCTCGCGGTGCTGGCCGCCGTCACGATCCTCTACGGCTCCGTGCAGGCGCTCGCGCAGACGGATCTCAAGCGTCGGCTCGCCTACTCCACGGTCAGTCAGATCGCCTACATCGTCCTCGGCGTCGCGGTGTTCGGCACGCTCTCGACCATCGGCGGGATCGTCCACATCGTTCACCAGGGGATCATGAAGATCACGCTCTTCTTCTGCGCGGGAAATCTCGCGGCGGAGCTCGGGATCCACGAGGTGCGCGAGCTGCGAGGCGTCGGACGTCGGATGCCCCTCACGATGGGCGCCTTCACGATCGCGGCGCTCGGGATGATCGGCGTACCGCCGGTCGCGGGCTGGGTGACGAAGTGGTACCTCGGGGTCGGCGCCGTCGAGGCGGGCGAGCGCTGGGTGCTCGGCGTCCTCGCCGCGAGCACGCTCCTCAACGCCGCCTACTTTCTCCCGCTCGTGTACGACGCGTGGTTCGCGAAGCCGGAGGGGCGCTTCGCAGAGCAGACGCGGACCGTCGAGATCCGGCTCACGCTCCTCCTCCCGACGCTGGCGACGGCCGCGATCTCGCTCGTGGTGGGCGTCTTCGCCGGCACCGTCGTGAGCCCGCTCGGCTGGGCGAAGCTCATCGCGACGCGGGAGTTCAAGCAATGACGGCGCTCCTCGTCGTCGCGGTGCTGCTCCCGCTCGGTCTCGCGGCCGCGTCGCTCGTCGCCGCTCTGCGGCCCCTCGTTCTGCGCGTCGCGCCTTGGTCGACGGCGCCCGCCGCCGTGCTCGCCGCCTTCGCCGGCGCCGCCGACGTCCGCTGGCTCCTCCTCGGCGTGCGCCTCGACGACGAGGATCGGACGACGCGAGGCTTCCTCGCGTTCACGGCGGTCGTATGGCTCTTCGCCGGATGGTTCGCGCGGACCTACGTCGCCGCGTCCGCGCACCGCGATTCGTTCTGGTTCTTCTTCCTCACCGCGGCGGGCGCGAACGTCGGTGTCGTCCTCGCGCACGACGTCGCGACCTTCTACGTCTTCTACGCGCTCATGACCTTCACCGCCTACGGCCTCGTCCTCCACGCGCGGAGCGACGAAGCGCGGCGCGCGGGCCGTGTGTACCTCGCGACGGCGCTCGTCGCCGAGACGATGCTGCTCACGGCCTTCGTGCTCGTTGCGCGCGACGGCGTGAACATCCCGCTCGCCGACGTTCCGCGCGTGCTCGCCGAGAGCCCCGACCGAGACGCGATCCTCGCGCTCGTGCTCGCGGGCTTCGGGGTCAAGGCCGGCGCGGTGCCGGTGCACTTCTGGCTCCCGCTCGCGCATCCGGTCGCGCCCGCGCCCGCGAGCGCGGTGCTCAGCGGCTCGATCATCAAGGCAGGCCTCCTCGGTTGGCTGCGCTTCTTGCCGCTCGGCGTCGCCGCGCTCCCGACGCACGGCCTCGCGTGCGCGTGCGTCGGGCTCCTGAGCGCGTTCTACGGCGCCGCGGTCGGATCGACCCAGACGAATCCGAAGACGGTGCTCGCGTACTCGAGCGTGAGCCAGATGGGATTCGCGACGGCGACGCTCGGCGCCGGCCTGATGGATCCTGCGGCAGCCGACGCGGCGACGGCGGCGATCCTGCTGTTCGCGACGCATCACGCCTTCGCGAAGACGTCGCTGTTCCTCGGCGTCTCCGTGGCGGCAGAGGCCGGGCGGGGCTGGCCGCGACGCCTCGTCACGATCGGGCTCGCGGGAGCCGCGCTCGCGATCGTCGGCGCGCCGCTGTCGAGCGGCGCGCTCGCGAAGACGGCGCTCACCGGCGCCGTGGCGCACGCTCCCATCGGCGCGCAGCTCGTCGGCCCCGCGCTGTCGGTCGCCGCCGTCGGGAGCACGCTGCTCATGCTTCGGTTCCTCGGGCTCACCATCCCTCGCCGAACCGAGCCGCGGCGATCGCCGAGCGCGGGCTTGTGGGTCCCTTGGGCGCTGCTGCTCGCGTTCACCGTCGTGTTCTTCTTCGTGATCGCGCTCCGCGCCCACGCCCTGCGAGCGCTCGCGACCCCCTCGGCGATCGGAGCCGCCGCGTGGCCCGTCGGCGCCGGCGCCGCGCTCGCGTGGATCGCGTCGCGCGCAGGGCGTCGCGGCGCGACCCTGCCGAAGATCCCCGCCGGCGACGTCGTCGTCGTCGTCGAAGCCGCGGCGCGACGAGCCGGCGCCGCCGTCAGCCTCACGCAACGCGCCGCAGCGCCCCTCGTGCGCGCGATCCAGCCTCGATCGCCACGCGATCTCTTCTCGGTCATGCCCTTCGAAAGCGTCGAGCGCGGTCTCGGCCGGTTCGAGGTGCTCGCCGCGCTCACGCTGCTCGTGCTCGTGCTCGTGTGGCTCACGCTCCCTTAGGCTCCTCGCGGTACGATCATGACGTCGCCAGGGACGCCTCGGAGAAGCGACTGCGCGACGCTCCCCAGGAACAGCTCCGCGATTCGACCCCGCCCACGCGTGCCCGCGACGACGAGATCGACCATGCCGCCGTCCGCGAGATCCCGGAGCAGCGCCTCGGGCGTGCCGTATTCGCAGACGATCCGAGTGCGCTCGCGCGCGAGCGACGGCACGCCCGCGAGGAACGCCTCCGCTTCGAGCCGAGCGGCGCGCGCGTAGCCCTCCCTCGCGGCCATCCTGTCCTCGACGTACCGCTCGTGGGGCACGTCGTACGCGTGGAAGAGCGTGACCTGCGACGTCGGGAACATCGCGAGCGTCGTCGCGAGCCCAGCGCGCGACGTCTCCGAGAAGTCCGTTGCCACGATGATGTTGCGGTAGGGCTCGCGAGGGCGTGACTTGACGACGAGGACCGGCACGGTCGCGCGGCGCACGACGTTCTCGACCGTCCGACCCAAGAGCACGCGCCCGAGCGTCTCGTCGCGGGCGACGCCGGTCACGATGAGCTCGCAGTCGTGGCGCTGCGCCGCGTCGAGGACGAGGGCCGCAGCGTCGCCGCGCTCTACGATCAGCTCGAGCTCGACCCCCGATCCGACGCCGAGATCGGCGCGCATTCGCCGCTCCGCGACCCTGCGCGGATCGTCGGCCCTTCGCCACGAAGGCGCGTCGATCACTTGCGACGGCCTCTCGAGCACGTGAAGCGCAATGACGCGAGCGCGCCACTCACCGGCGAGCGCGACGGTGCGATCGAGCGCGCGATCGCAACGACAGCTCAAGTCGGTGGCGAAGAGGATGCTCCTGGGCGGCGCCATGACGGCTCTCCGCTCGAGAGAGCGTGCAGCGCGCGTGCCCGGCTCAGCGCAGCTCGACGTCGAGGGCCGGCCCCGTGGCCCAGCCGGCGCGCACGCGCGCGTCCGGCCCGGCGAGCTCTTCGACGCGCTCGAGCTCCGCCCAGCGCGTCACCGTCCAGCGGTGGAGGCCGACCGGGCGCGGGAGCCCCACGCGCGACGCGTCGGGCAGCGTGGCGTCGCCCCCGGTGATGACGCGCAGGGTCGCTCCGCTCCCCGAGACCGGCGTGAAGACGTGCTCGTAGACGCCGCCTCCGGCGGCGATGAAGATCGCGCCTGCCTCGGCCGGCCCTCGCGGGATCGCCGTCGCGGGCGCCGGCAGCGGCACCGCGAGGCGACGCGAGGGTCGCATGATCTCTTCCAGCTCGAGGTCGAAGTCGACGCCGACGAAGCCGGAGTCGGAGATCGCGCCGTCGCTCCGCGTCGCGCGCGCGTGCACGAGGTAGCGGGCGCCGCCCATGCGCCCGAAGCGGAACGGCGCGCCGGCCGGCAGCGTGATCACCTTGCGCGCGTCGGTGACGACCCCGAAGTCGACCATGATCTCGACCGGCGACGCGGTGAAGCCCTCGGGCGGCGGAGCGTCGAGCACGATCTCCGAGACCGGCGGCACGATCGCCGCCATCGGGATCACGACGGGGAGCGTTTGGCCGGCCTGCACGCGCACGTCGGCGAAGCCTTCGCCGATGGGCGCGACGAGCCCGTCCTTCGCCGAGTACTCGACGGCGTGGATGCGGAGCTGCGACGTGAACCGACGAAAGACGAGCTCACGCGATCCGTCGCTCCGCTCGACGACCGCGCGCGCGTCGAAGCCGCTCACGAAGAACGCGAGCGCGCTGCCCGGACGCGGCGGAGGAGCGGTCACGACGTCGAGCGGCGCGCTGAACCCCTGGAGCGGCAACGTCGGAGGGAGCGAGGGCTCGCAGTAGCGGAACGCGAGATCTTCGAAGACGGTGATCTCGCGATCGAGCCCGACCGCGAGATCGTAGCGGAGCGGCCCCGCCTGAAATTTGTAGATGCCCGTCGGATCGGTCGAGGAGAGCCAGCTCGCGCGGTCGGTCACCGCCGCCATCTTCTCGTCGGCCGCGTAGCCCACCTTCGGATCGATCCGGACGGTCGCGCCCGGCGCGAGCTCGGCGCCGGCGAACACGCGCCCGACCACCGCGCGCGAGTACGTGTCTTCGGCGCTGAACAAGGACGGCGGCGGACCGTCGCCGCTGTCGCAAGCGACGGCGAGCCCTACGCAAGAGATCGAGAAGAGCGCGCGAAGACGCACGGCCTCATCATAGTGAGGATCCGCGGAAAGGTCAGGAGATCGCCAGGTCGAGCTCCGTCAGCGCCAGCCGCCGTGGGCGAAGATCGCGGCGCGCTCGTCGGCCGAGAGCACGCGGTCGTAGATGCGCACGTCGTCGATGGCGCCGGTGAACGGCTCGGGATGGTGATCGAGCGGCGAGCGCCCGATGACGAGCTCCTTGCGCGTCGTGTCGAGCGCGATCTCTCCCGACGCGCTGAGGACCGTGTCGACGTAGACGCTCACGGTCGTGCCGTCGAACACGGTGACCATGTCGTGCCACCGGTCGTCGGACACGAAGCGCGAGCCGGGGAGATCGGCCCACTGGCCGACGAAGTAGTCGGTGTCTTCGAGCACGAGGAGCCCGAAGCGCTTGCCGAGATCGTTCTCGCCCCAGTTGACGACGCCCCCCGCGACGGGATGGCTCGCCGACGTCCGGAACCAAGCCGAGACGGTGCGCGGGGCCGAGCCCGTGGGGAGGAGATCGTGATCCGACACGATCATGAAGTTGCCCTCGGCGCCGTCGAACCACGCCGCGCTTCGAGGGATCCCGAAGCGATCCGGCACGAGCTCCACCGCACCCACGATCGTCGCGTCCCGCTCGTGACCCGACAGATCGACGCCGTGGCCGCGATAGCGCGCGACGAGGCCGCCGATGACGGGCTCCGGTGCGCGCCACGGCTTCGGCGCGCTCTCGCCTGCCTCGCGCTTCTCGCCCTCCGCGCCCCTTCCGCCCGTCGCGCGCATCGCCGCTGGCGGGACGCGGGGCTCCTCGAAATCGCCCATGAAATCAGCGGGAACGCCGCCCGTGTGACAGGCTCCAAGCACCAGGATCGAGACGGCCACGCCGAAGCCCCTCATTTCGCACCTCCGAGACGGAAGTACGGCAGGCCTCGCCGAGAGTTGAGTCGCGCGCGCGAAGACTTCTAGCGACTACGGGCCGGGGAGCGCCTGGTCATGGTTTATCCAGAGGGCGTAGAACGCGCCGGACACGGGGACGAACTGGACGTCCGTCGTGGGCGAGCCGTTCGGGGGGCACGAGATCTCGCCGCGGTCGACGGCCACGGTCCCTTCGACCGTCCCGACGATCCACTGTCGCGCGGCGCTGGCGTGGCTGATGCTCACGGTGCTCGTCACGAACTTCACCTCTTCTCCGCCGCAAGGCGCGAGGTAGGTGTCGTGGTAGCTCGTCTCGCCGACGCTCGCGACCGTGACGAACCCGTCGAGGGGCTGCGTGGTGGCGCTGCCGACGCCGGAGAGTCGGACGCCGACCGCCAGCGATCCGTTCTGGGACGGGATGTTGACCGACGTCTTGCCTTGGAGCGTCTGGACGAAAGACTGCGGAGCGCCGATGACGGACTTGCCATCGACGGCGAAGCTGGCGTGCGAGCGCGTCGCGATGTCGTCGTAGACGACCCGCGTGCCGGAGCGCGAGCTCCATTCCGCGGTGACGCGCACCATCGGATCGCCTTCGCCGCCTACCTGCGGCGCGACGAGCGTCGCGGTGGAGCCGTTCGGGGTCAGCGTGCCCGGGCCGGGGTTGCCCTGTCGATCACCCTTCTTCCAGCTCACCGGGAGCGACGTGCGACTGACCCCGCCGAGCGCGATGCCGGTGCTCGGCGTCTCGCACTGCTCTTCGACGGCGAGGTTCGCTTCCTGTCCACCGACGAGGACGTAGGTCGTGGAGGTGAGCCGCCCGCAGGTGCTGAGGCTCCAGTCGGAGAAGTGCGGGAGGTCGACCGTCAGCGTCTTCGCCGCCGCGTCGAGCACGGGCGCGCCCGCGGTCTTCCAGATCCTGTCGGGCCCCTGCGTCGCGCCGAGGAGGAGCTCGGGGACGGTGCTCGTTCCCCACGCCTCGTAGGCGAAGACGAGCTTCGCCGGCGTCGCGAACGTCGTCCCGTCGGGCTCGAGGCGAACGGCGTAGCCGAGGCCGAGCGGCGTCTCGTTCGTGATCGGCGTCATCTTCAGCTCGACGTCGCTCGCGAGCGCGCCGGGCGGGACGACGATCTTCACGCGCTTGTCGGCGCTCTCGAGCGTGCCGCCGGCCGCGCCGATCTTCGCCGTCGTGGGATCACCGGTCGGCACGCCGATGGGCGTCGGCCCCGCGACGCCGGGCGGCGGATTCTCTCCCGGCGTCGTTCCGGGCGGGTTGCCCGAAGGGTCGCCCCCCGGCCCCGCCCCGGAGGAGCAACCGAGCCCGATGATCAACGCGACGCCGACGGCGATCGCGCCGCCCCCCCTTATCGAAATCATCCACCGACCGTAACACCCCCACGTCGACCGCGGGAGGCGGCGCGGCGTCCCCTAAAGAGATGACGCGCCGATCCCTGTACGTCCAGGCCGCCGGATCAGCGCGGAGCGCCGCCCTTGACCTTGGCCTTCTTGTCGCCGGAGTGGCCGTGGAACGTGCGCGTCGGCGCGAACTCGCCGAGCTTGTGCCCGACCATGTTCTCGGTGACGAACACCGGGACGAACTTGCGCCCGTTGTGCACCGCGAACGTGAGGCCGATGGCCTCGGGGGTGATCGTGCTGCGCCGCGACCAGGTCTTGATGACCTTCTTCGACTGCGTCGCCTGCGCCGCGGCGATCTTCTCCATCAGGTGGCCGTCGACGAACGCGCCCTTCTTGATTGAACGAGGCATTGCTTAACCCTTCTGTCCACGACGCTTCACGATCATCGCGTCGGTGCGCTTGTTGTTGCGCGTCTTGAGACCCTTCGAGAGCTGGCCCCACGGGGAGCAGGGATGACGACCGCCGGAGGTGCGGCCTTCGCCGCCGCCCATCGGATGATCGACCGGGTTCATCGTGACGCCGCGGTTGTGCGGGCGCTTGCCGAGCCAGCGGACGCGGCCGGCCTTGCCGAGCGAGATGTTCGCGTGCTCGATGTTCGACACCTGGCCGATGGTGGCCTGGCAGTCGAGGTGGATCATGCGGACCTCGCCCGAGGGCATGCGGAGCTGCGCGTAGTCGCCGTCTTTCGCCATGAGCGAAGCGCCGGAGCCGGCCGAGCGAACGAGCTGCGCGCCCTTGCCCTTCCGCATCTCGACGTTGTGGATCATGGTGCCGAGCGGGATGTGCCGGAGCGGCATCGAGTTGCCCGGCTTGATGTCGGCGTTGCGGCTCGCGACGACCTTGTCGCCCACGCTCAGGCCGTCGGGCGCGAGGATGTAGCGCTTCTCGCCGTCGACGTAGTGGAGCAGCGCGATGCGCGCGGTGCGGTTCGGATCGTACTCGATCGAAGCGACCTCGGCGGGCACGCCGATCTTGTCACGGCGCCAGTCGATGATGCGGTAGCGCTGCTTGTGGCCACCCCCGCGGAAGCGCGAGGTGATGCGCCCGTGCGCGTTGCGACCGCCCGTCGACGTCTGGTGCTCGAGGAGGCTCCTCTCGGGCTTCTTGCCCTTGGTGATCTCCTTGAAGTCGTAGCCCGAGTAGTAGCGACGCGCGGGCGACGTCGGCTTGTAGTTCTTGACGCCCATGTCAGCTCTCCGAAGTCTCTGCGAAGAAGTCGATGTTCTCGCCCTCGGCGAGCGTCACGACCGCCTTCTTCCAGTTCTGCATCTTGGCGTAGCCGCGCCCCATGCGGCGATCCTTGCCGCGATAGAGCATGGTGTTGACGCTCTTCACCTTCACGTTGAAGAGCTTCTGGACCGCCGCTTTGATCTCGATCTTGTTCGCGCCCCGGAGGACCTCGAAAATGACCTGATTGCTCTTCGAGCGCAGCGTGTTGGACTTCTCCGTCAGGAAGATCGGCCGACGGATGATCGACTCGGGGGTCATTTCTCACCACCTTTGGCCAAGCAGCGGAGCTCGAGAGCCTTGGCCGCGTCCTTCGAGAGGACGAGCGTGTCGTAGCGGAGCAGGTCGTAGACGTTCACGCCCTCGGGGGGCAGGAACTGATGCTGCTCGAGGTTGCGGATCGAGAGGCGGAGGTTCTCGTTCGACGCCGTGTCGACGACCAGCGTGGAGCGGTCGGTCTTGAGCGCGCCGAGCGCCTGGAGCACGCCCTTGGTCTTGATCTCGGGCATCTCGAAGCGGTCGACCACGACGAGGCGGCCTTCCTTGTGGAACTTCGAGAGCGCGCTGCGAAGCGCGCCGAGACGGACCTGACGCGGCGGCCGGTACGACCAGTCGCGCGGGCGCGGCGGGTGGGCCTGACCGCCGCCGACGTAGATCGGCGCGCGGATCGAGCCGTGACGCGCGCGCCCCGTGCCCTTCTGCTTGTAGAGCTTCTTGGTGCTGCCTGCGACCGCGGAGCGGTTCTTCGCGGTCGCGGAGCCCTGACGCTTGCTCGCGAGCTGCGCCTTCACGACCTCGTAGAAGAGCTGCTCCTTCACCTCGGTGGCGAAGACTTCGTCGGCGAGATCGACGGTGCCGACCTTCTCGCGCTTCAAGTTGAAAACATCGACGGTAGCCATGGTGTTCCTCTCGAAGCCTTCAGCGCGGCGACTTGATCTCGACGTCGACACCCGCCGACAGATCGAGCTTCATCAGAGCGTCGAGCGTCTGCTGCGTCGGCTCGAGGATGTCGAGCAGGCGCTTGTGGGTGCGGATCTCGAACTGCTCGCGCGACTTCTTGTCGACGTGCGGTCCGCGGAGAACGGTGTAACGCGAGATGTGCGTCGGGAGCGGGATGGGACCCGCCACGCGCGCGCCCGTGCGCTTCGCGGTCTCGACGATGTCGTTGGCCGACTTGTCGAGGAGCTGGTGGTCGAACGCCCGGAGGCGGATGCGGATGGTCGTGGCGGATGCCATGGGGTTCTTCCTTACTCGATGACCTTGGTGACGATGCCGGCGCCGACGGTGCGGCCGCCCTCGCGGATCGCGAAGCGCATCTGCTCCTCGAGACCGACGGGGGTGATGAGCTCGATCGTCATCGTGATGTTGTCGCCCGGCATGACCATCTTGGTGCCTTCCGGGAGCTGGCAGGTGCCCGTCACGTCCGTCGTCCGCATGTAGAACTGCGGGCGGTAATTGGTGAAGAACGGCGTGTGGCGGCCGCCCTCTTCCTTCTTCAGGACGTAGACCTCGCCCTCGAACTTCTTGTGCGGCGTCACCGTCCCCGGCTTGCACAGGATCTGGCCGCGCTCCACGTCGTTCTTCTCGATGCCGCGCAGAAGGACGCCGACGTTGTCGCCCGCGCGACCCTCGTCGAGGAGCTTGCGGAACATCTCCACGCCCGTCACGACCGTCTTGCGCGTGTCGCGGAAGCCGATGATCTCGACCTCCTCGCCCGTCTTCACCACGCCACGCTCGATACGACCCGTCACGACCGTGCCGCGGCCCTTGATCGAGAACACGTCCTCGATCGCCATCAGGAACGGCTTGTCCGTGTCGCGGACCGGATCCGGGATCTCGCTGTCGAGCGCCGCGATCAGCTCGCCGATCGAGTTCTCCCACTTCTCTTCGCCGTTCAGCGCCGGGAACGCCGCGACCTTCACGACCTTCGCCGTGTCGCCGGGGAACTTGTACTTGTTCAGGAGCTCGCGGACTTCCATCTCCACGAGGTCGAGCATCTCGGGATCGTCGACCGAGTCGCACTTGTTCAGCGCGACCACGATGTTCTGGAGGCCGACCTGGCGCGCGAGAAGAACGTGCTCGCGCGTCTGCGGCATCACCGAGTCGAGCGCCGAGACGACCAGGATCGCCCCGTCCATCTGCGCCGCGCCCGTGATCATGTTCTTGATGTAGTCGGCGTGGCCCGGGCAATCGACGTGCGCGTAGTGACGCTTCTCGCTCTCGTACTCCACGTGCGAGACCGCGATCGTCACCGTCTTCGTCGCGTCGCGGACCGTCCCGCCCTTCGCGATGTCCGCGTAGCTGATCGCCTTCGCCAGGCTCTTCTTCGACTGCACCTTCACGAGCGCCGCCGTCAGCGTCGTTTTGCCGTGGTCGATGTGACCGATCGTGCCGACGTTCACGTGGGGCTTGGTTCGCTGGAATTTCTCTTTGGCCATGACTCTCTCTCCGACGTGTCTGAAAGTTTACTTCGGCACTACTTCGAGGTGCCCTTCACCTTGGCGACGACCTCTTCCTGGACGGCCGCGGGGACGGGTGCGTAGTGCGAGAAGTGGAGTGACGACGTGGCGCGGCCCTGCGTCATCGAGCGCAGGTCGGTCACGTATCCGAACATCGAGGCGAGCGGCACCTCGGAGTCGATGACCTGCGCGTTGCCGCGCTGGCTCATGCCGAGGATCTTTCCACGGCGCGAGTTGATGTCACCGATGACGTCGCCCATGTACTGCTCGGGGACGACGACCTCGTTCTTCATGATCGGCTCGAGCAGGTGGAGGCCTGCGCGCTTCGCGCCGTCTTGGAAGCAGAGCGAGGCCGCGATTTCGAAGGCCGCCGCGCTCGAGTCGACGTCGTGGTAGCTGCCGTCGTAGAGGCGGCAGTGCAGGTCGACGAGCGGGTAGCCGGCGAGGACGCCGCGCTCCATTGCTTCCTTCACGCCCTTCTCGATCGCGGGGATGAACTCCTTCGGGATGACACCGCCGACGATGTCGTTCTCGAAGACGTAGCCCGCGCCGCGCTCGCCGGGGCCGATCTCCATCAAGACGTGGCCGAACTGGCCGCGACCGCCGGACTGCTTGGCGTACTTGTATTCGCAGGGCGTCTTCTTGGCGATCGCCTCGCGGTACGCGACCTCGGGCTTGCCGACGTTCGACTCGACCTTGAACTCGCGGCGGAGGCGGTCGCAGATGATGTCGAGGTGGAGCTCGCCCATGCCGCTGATGATCGTCTGACCCGACTCTTCGTCGGTGTGGACGCGGAACGACGGGTCTTCGGCGGCGAGCTTCTGGAGGGCGACGCCGAGCTTCTCGACGTCGACCTTCGTCTTCGGCTCGACGGCGATCGAGATGACCGGCTCGGGGAAGATCATCTTCTCGAGGATGATCGGCTTGTTCTCGTCGCAGAGCGTGTCGCCGGTGCGCGTGTCCTTCAAGCCGACGGCCGCGTAGATGTTGCCGGCGTCGGCCTCGGTCAGCTCCTCGCGCTTGTTGGCGTGCATGCGGAGGATGCGGCCGATGCGCTCGCGCTTGCCGCGCGTCGAGTTGACGACCATCGTGCCGCTCGTGATCTTGCCCGAGTAGACGCGGAAGAACGTCAGGTTGCCGTGCGGATCGTTGATGATCTTGAACGCGTAGCCGGCGAACGGCGCGGCGTCGTCGGCCTTGCGCTCCTCTTCCGGCGCGTCCTTCTTGTCGGGGTTGACGCCCTTGACCGGCGGGATGTCGAGCGGCGACGGCAGGTAGTTGACGACCGCGTCGAGCAGGAGCTGGACGCCCTTGTTCTTGAACGCCGAGCCGCAGAGCACCGGGAAGAACTTGAACGTCGTGCAGCCCTTGCGGAGGGCAGCGACGATCTCGGCCTCGGTGATCTCGTCGACCTTGCCGTCGAGGAACTTCGCCATGATGGCGTCGTCGACGTCGGCGCACGCCTCGATCATCCTCTCGCGGTAGGACTGGCACTTCTCCTTGATGTCCGCGGGGATGTCGGTCCAGTTGTACTTCTGACCCTTCGACTCCTCGTCGAAGATCGCCGCGCGCATCGTGATGAGGTCGACGACGCCCTTGTGCTGATCTTCCTCGCCGACCGGCCACTGGATCGGGACCGGCGTGACGCCGAGGCGCTCCTTGATCGAGTTGACGTTCATCTCGAAGTCGGCGCCCGTCTTGTCCATCTTGTTGACGAAGACGATGCGCGGAACGCGGAACTTGTCGGCCTGGCGCCAGACCGTCTCCGTCTGGGGCTCGACGCCGTTGCCGCCGTCGAGGACCGCGACCGCGCCGTCGAGGACGCGCAGGGAGCGCTCGACCTCGATCGTGAAGTCGACGTGGCCTGGGGTGTCGATGATGTTGATGCGGTGACGAACGTTGGCGTGGGGGCCCTCGCCCGGCGCCCAGAAGCAGTTCGTCGCGGCCGAGGTGATCGTGATCCCGCGCTCCTGCTCCTGGACCATGTAGTCCATCGTCGCGGCGCCCTCGTGGACCTCGCCGATCTTGTAGTTGACACCCGTGTAGTAGAGAACGCGCTCGGTCGTCGTCGTCTTGCCCGCGTCGATGTGGGCCATGATTCCGATGTTTCGCGTTTTCTCTAGCGGGTATTCGCGGGCCACGGGGAGTCTCCGTTCTTCTTGCGCGGGATCCAGAAACACGAAACCCTCTCTGGCCCTCCCGCTGCCGTTTTCAGCGGGCCCGGATCGTCCGGGGAGTCCAGAGAGGGTGTCGGGGTACTTCTTAGCGGTGCCCAGCGGAGCCGAGGACCTGACCGAGTAACCCGATCCTTATGTCGTTTCGCACATCTGCGTTAGGCTGCCTTTTCCCGGAGACGTGGGCTTCTCACAGGAGGGGCCGGCTTTCTACCAAGGGAACCAGGGAAGTCAAGACGTTGCGACGGAAGGGGTGAGGCCATGAAGACGAAAGCGCTGCTGCTCGTGACCGCCATTTGCGCCGCGGGCTGCGAGAAGAAGGACGACGAGGCCGCCGCCGCGGCGGTGGCCGCAAGCGCGAGCGCGGCCGTGGCCGCGGCCCTCGCAGCGCCGCGGCCGCTCCCGGCCGAGACCGCGCCGGCGGCCGCGCCGGGTACGACCGTCGCGACGGCGGCGACGCCCGCGAGGCCGCGGCGCCGCCGGCGAATGCCGCGGCAACCGGCGGACCGGACGCGAGCACGGTCATCACGAACGCGGCGGGCGACAAGAAGGTGGCCGTCACGACCAGCCCGACCGGAGCGGCGCTCAACCTCCAGAACGACGCCGGCACCGGATCGGTCACGCAGGGCGCCGGAGGCACGACGATCACCGGCAAGAGCGGCAAGAGCATCACCATCCCCGGCATGGCCAGGTGAGCGCGCTCTTGTCCCGCTCGCCCGCGGACGCGTAACGTCGCTGATCCGCATGGCTCAGCGTGACCTCCAGGCCGAGTCGCCTCCGGCGGCCGAGGGCGCGACGGCGCGACGGCCGCCGCGCGCGCGCCTCGGATCGGCGATCCTGCGCGCCGCGCGCAGCCCCAAGGCGCGGCTCGCGATCGTTCGGCGCGCGCTCGTCCCGCTGCTGCTCGCGCTCGTTCCCTTCTTCTGGGTCGCGGACGCGACGCACCGCTCGGCGCTGACGACGCTCGGCCGCGATCAAGGGATCTTCCAGTACATCGGCTGGGCCGTCGGCCAAGGCGAGGTCGACTACCGCGACATCCGCGACGTCAACGGACCCCTCGTCCATTTGATCCACAAGATCCTGCTCGCGTTGGGCGGCGCCGACGAGCACCGCTTCCACGTGCTCGAGCTCTTCGCGACGGGCGTCTCGTTCGCGTTCGTGGGCGCGTGCCTCCCCAGCCTCGTCGCGCGCCGCAAGCCGCGCGGCTACGAGCGCGCGGCGTGGGCCGCCGCCGCGTGGGTCGTGCTCGGCGCGCAGTATCACCTCTACCTCTATTGGAACCAGGCGCAGCGCGAGAGCTTCTGCGACTGGTTCCTCCTGCCGAGCCTCGCGCTCCAGCTCGTGCGCCCGGCGCGCGAAGCGAGGGCCGCGTCGCGGCGCATCGTCGCGATCGCCGCGCTCTCGACGATCACGTGGTTCGGCAAGCCGAGCTTCGTCCTCTTCACCGTGATGCAGCTCGGCGTGCTCCTGATCGATCGCGAGGTCACGCTCTCCGCGAAGCAGAAGATCGCGCGCTTCGCCCTCGGCGGCGCGCTCGGCGCCGCGATCCCGATCGCGTATCTGCTCCGCTGGGGCGACATCGGCGCGTTCGCGCGGATCACGTTCATCGACGTTCCACAGATCTACCGCTTCATCTGGGCGAAGAGCGCGCAGGAGATCTTCGGCGAGGAAGGCCCGCTCAAGGTCGCCGCCGCAGGGCTCGCGGCCGCCGCGCTGCTCATCGGCCTCGTCGCGACGCGCGAGCTGCCGCGCCGCGTGCTCGTCGTCGCGCTCGCGCCGCTCTGCGGGATCGTCAACGTCGTCGTTCAGCACAAGGGCTTCGGCTACCACTTCCATCCCGTCACGGCGACGACCCACTTCGGCTTCCTGATCGTGGTCGCGATGCTCTGGGAGCGCTTCCGCGGCGCGCCGCGCAAGCGGCCGCTCGGGCGCCACGCCGCTGTCGTCGTGGCGGTGGCCTACGCGCTCGAGGTGACGTCGAGCATGAAGGGCTCGCCGCACATCAGGAACGTCTGGATCCTCGCGGGCGGCGAGACGCCCGAGCGGCGGATGACCGAGGAGTACTTCAACAGCTTCAAGAGCCACGACTTCTTTCCCTGGGAGATGCGCCTCGGCGCCTCCTGGCTGCGATCGAACACGTCGCCCGACGCGCGCGTGCAGGTCTACGGCATGGACCCGTACATCCTCTTCCTCGCGCAACGGCGGAGCGCCACGCCGTACATCTACGCGTACGACCTGAACGACGACGCCGCGCTCGAGGGCGGGTGGTCGAATCGGCCGACCGAGCGCGACGTCGCGCGCATCAAGGCCGCGCGCGACGCGCACGAGCACGACATGCTCACGCGCCTGCGCGCGGCGCCGCCGGAGGCGTTCGTCTTCATCGACAAGTCTCCGCTCATCTCCTACCAAGACGCGATGGAAGACTTCCGCCACTGCTGCAAGGAGAGCGCGGAGTGGGTGGCGTCGAACTATCACCAGGCGCAATCGTTCGGCGAAGTGCACGTGTGGCTGCGCGACGACCTTCGCCGCTGAGCGCCTCGCGCGGCGCTTCTGGACGCGCGCGCAGACGCGCGCTCGGCCTCGGGCAGATCGCCGTCGCGCTCGCGTGCGTCTTCGCGCTCTCGCTCGAGTGGCCGACGATCCGCGACTTCGTTCTCGCGATCGATCACGGCGAGGTCTTCTTCGCCGACTTCGTCAACCACTACTACCCGACCGTCGCGGAGAGCCTCCGAAGTGGCGCGCCCGCCGGCGGCTTCTTCTACCCCGCGGGCTTCGCCGCGCTGCTCTCGCCGCTCGCGCTCTTCGGTCCCGCGTCGGCGAAGATCGCGTGGGCCGTCGTGCAGCTCGCTTGCCTGGCGTTCGCCGCGATCGTGCTCGTGCGCGAGGCCGCGCCCGCGAGGCCCGCGCTCGCGATCGTCGGCACCGCGCTCACGATGACGAGCGTTCCGGTGCTCCACAACCTCAAGTGGGGACAGGTGAGCCTGCCGATCCTCGCCGCCACCGGCGGCGCGTTCGTGCTCTACGCGCGCAAGCGAAGACCGAACGCGATCGCCGCGCTCCTCGGCGTCGCCGCGGGGATCAAGGGCTATCCCGTCGTGTTCGTCGCGTGGCTCGTCGCGCGGAGAGACGCGCGGCTCGCGCTGCGCGCGCTCGGCGCGTGCGCGATCGCGCTCGTCGTGCTGCCCGCGATCGTCATGGGGCCTTCGCACGCGCTCTTCTTCCAGCGCGTCTCGACCGGCGCCGTGATGGGCGCGTCCGACGGCGTGCTCCGCGACTTCAACTCGCAGTACGCCCCGGCGGTGATCGGCCGGCACCTGGGTGGATGGGACGCGACCCCCGCGGACGTCCGCGCCTACGCGAGCCTCGCGTCGATGGCCGCGATCGTCGCCATCGCCGCGCTCGTCGCGCTCGTCGCGCGCTCGACCGCGACGTCGATCGCGGCTCATCGCGACGCGCTCGCGTTCGTGCTCATCGCGTGCTCGATCCCATTCTGGCTCCGCACGAGCTGGTCGCACTACTTCGTGCACCTCCCGATGGCGCAGATCCTGGTGACCGGCATGCTCGCCGAGCGCGGGCGCTGGCGCGACATGGCGATGATCGTCCTGCTCGTCGCGCCGAGCGTGTTCCTGTCGAACGTGGCCGGCCTCTTCGCGACCAAAGGCTGGTGGTACTACGCCAACGCCGGGAGCCTCTTCGCGGCGAACGGGCTCACCCTCCTCGCGCTCGCCGGCGTCGTCGTCGACGCGCACGTGTCCGCCTCTCTCTCCAATCTTCTCCTCTCGCGGAAGGTCCGGCGCGCTACGATGCGATCGTGAGGTGGAGAGCGAGCGTCGTCGTCGCCGTCTCGCTCGGGGCGTGCAACCTCTTCGATCCGCTCGACGATCTGACCGGCGGAGACGCGGCGGCGCCCGCCGAGATCGACGCGGGCGTCGATCAGAGCGCGCCGGTCGATGCCGGCGGCGAGGCGGAGCCGCCGTGCAAGGTGTCGCCCTACGAGGGCGGCAAGATCACCGAGGGGTTCCTCTGCGGCGTCGGCGGCTGCCGCAAGCGGCTCACGGGTCCCGACTGCAGGGTCGAGACGGTCGACGGCGGCAAGCAGAGCCCGTGCGCGACCGCGTTCCCGGTCGAGACGCCGGGCAACGGCGCCGACGACAACTGCGACGGCGTCGTCGACGAGGGCTACGCCAGCGCGAGCGCGTACGCCGGCCTCTCGTGCAGGGGGTGCGCGTACGGCACCGACATGCAGCGCCTCGCCGACGGAACGCTCCAAACGGCGGGCGGCGTGAACAACCGCGACGCCGGGAGGAACACCGCCGACTGCATCAACTCGACGCTCTGCTCCCTCGGCGCCGCGGCGTGGATGCGAAATGTCTCGCGCATGAACTGCACGAGCTACTGCGCGAGCATCGGCGGAACGTGCCGGCCGGCGTGCTCGACCGACGTCACCGTGTGCAACGGGCCCGCGGTGGGCGTCGGGTTCGGGACGTACGCCAACGACTACCGGTGCACGGTCCCGGCGGGCCACCCCTCGGGCGTCCCCGCGGGAACGCCGCTCACCGGCGACTGCAACAAGACGTTCCCCGGCGTCATCGATCCGAGCGTCGACTTCAACTACGCCTGCTGCTGCGAGCTCTGAGCCGCGACGCGCGGCTAACCGCGGTGTGATCGAATCGTTCTCACCGTGGCCCAGCCACGTGGCACACCGATCGACGCGCGCGCGGGAAAAGCCGCGCGGCACGACCGTTGCGACGACCCGCGTCATGCGGTCCTTCCACGCCTGTCTCCCGGTCTTCTTCCTGGTGCCTTCCTTGCTCGGGGGTTGCGCCGAGCCCACCGACGCCGAGCTCACCGACGAGCAGTCGGCGGCGCTCGCGTCGGACGACGAGCTGTCTTTTCTCCGCCGCGCGCACGCCACCTACGTCGCGGGCGCGACCGATGCGCAGTTCGCGCCGCTCCGCGACGTCGGCACGGGAGAGAATCGCTTCACGCTCAAGAGCAGCTACTACCGCACGACGTGCTCGCTCGCGCTCGCGGGCGCGGTGATCGCGCGCAAAGACGGCGTCGCGCCCAGCCCGATGGTGACGACGTGGATCCGCGAAGCGATCCGCGAGTACGCCGAGCTCGGTCGCGACGCGTGGGGCCACCACGTGAAGCTCGCGCCCGCGGTCGACTGCATGCTCGCCGCTTCCGTAGCGAAGCCGTTCCTCGCGAGGGCCGATCTCGACGCGCTTCGAAGCGCGGTCATCGGCGTCGCGAGCGCGGTCTACGCGGGCGAGCCGGGCAAGAGCCGGATCGCGCCGGCGGATCTGCGCAAGGTCGGCCGCGCGCTGCCGGGCAACACGCAAGCCGAGGAGGCCGCGCTCGGCGCCGACTTCTTCTACCTCGCGAGCCGCCTCGCCGTGCCCCAGGGCGACGCGCGCGGCGCCGCCTGGCGCGAGCGCGCCGATCTCCTGTTCCGCTACGCGGGGATGCTGCCCGCGCGCGGCGCGACCTACGACGGCGAGCCGTTCCGCCGATCGGGGAAGAACGATCGCCCGCTCGGCGCCGACGAGACCGTCGTCACCAACCACGGCCTCGAGGTCAGCCCCTACTACAGCCTCGGCGCGCTGCTCTCGTACGCCGACGCGTTCGCGGTCGCGCGCGCGACGAACGAGCCGCTCGGCCTCCCGCCGGGGATCACGAAGGATCGCCGAGCGATCAGCGACGGCGTGCGCACCGGCGAGCAGCTCGGCGTGCGCGACGTCGTCGCCGGCGGACTTCGCTTCGTCGATCGATCGACCTTCGGGTTCACCGGCGCCTACCGCTGGGTGGGTGAAGACCTGAGCGGCGATCAGCGCCTCGACTACGCCACGCAGTCGCACACGATCCCGCGACATCCGCCGGGCTGGCCGCTCCTGATCCCCACGACGGGCACCGGACGCGGCGCGCCCGCGGGCAGCGGCACGGTCTCGCAGTTCTTCGACCCGCTGACCGCGAGCGTGAAGGGCTACCAGATCAACGGCGGCGAGATCCGCGCGTTCGAGTGCGCGAACGAACCGCGCGGATGGACGTGCCGCGCGCGATACCGGAGCGCGCTCTCGACGCTCTTCGCGAGCCTCGATCACCGCGAGCGCTTCGGCGGGCACGCGATCCCCGGATCGAACGTGAACGCCATGCCCCAATGGTTCGACGCCGCGGGGACGCTCCACACCGAGGTCTTCTCCGGCGGTCGCGTGTGGCGCTACACGTGCGCCGGGGCCACGGCCGCGAGCCGCCGCTGCGCCGCGGCGGAGTCGGTCGATCTCGCGACGCACTACGCGCGCTTCGGCTTCACGCCGAGCACGATGCCGCCGGCGTCGGGCGTCGACGCCGCCTCGGCGTTCATCCACGTCGACGGCACGGGGCGCCGCTACTGGACGAAGGGCAACCGCATCTGGCGCGCGCGATGCGACGCGAGCTTCCGCGGATGCACCGCCACGTCGGACACGCTCGCGGGTCAGTTCGCGAGCCTCTCGTTCTCGCCCGCGCTTCCGACCGACGCGATCGACGCGCTGACGCAGATCGTGCAGAACGGCGTGCTCTCCACGTACGTCTTCAAGGGCGACCGCGTGTGGAAGTACGACTGCACCGCGACGTCGTGCGCGCCGCGCTTCACGCAGACGACGTTCGATCAGTGGCGCGCCATCACGAACCAGGAGCTGTGGGCCTACGGCACGACGGCGATCCTGAAGGGCGTCACCGACTGGGGCGTGCAAGCCACGATGATGAACTCGGCGTTCGCGCTGGCGAACGTCCTCGGCGTCGACGACGGCGCGTACGCGCAGCTCCTCACGCGGCAGCGCGGCGCCGCGCTCGGCCTCGGCGCGCGCACGCTGCTCCCTTCGTTCTTCGACGACGCGTCGGGCGCCTTCGGCTACGGCGCGTTCCGCGGCGCGAAGTCGGCCGCGGTCCACGGACCGCTCCACACGCTCCAAGACGGCTGGGAGCGCCGATTCTTCACGCCCGCCGAGCGGCTCAACAGCTACACGTGGATGAACGCGTTCGCCGCGCGCAACCACGCGGTGGCGTACATGCTGGCGAGCGGCCAGAGGTACGTCGCGCCGCTCTTCTGAGGGGCCTTCACTCGCCGCCGCTGCGGGATCGGATGACGTAGAAGTAGCGGCGCCCGATCCCGCTCGCCTCGGCGGCCTTCGTCACGTTGCCGCCGTGCTCGGCGAGCGCCTGGTCGGTGTAGCGCCGCTCGAACTCGAAGACGACGCGCTCGCGCGCGCGCGCGAACGGCTGCCGCTCGGCGAGGACGCGATCGATGATGTCGCCGCTCGTCGCGCGCTCGGCGCGCGGCGGGAGCGAGTCGGCGAGGTCGCCCAGCGCGAGCCGCCGCGCGACGTGGTTGTGGAGCTCGCGCACGTTGCCCGGCCACGGATAGTCTTCGCGCCCGGCGAGCAGATCGGGCGGCAGCTCGTGCTCGCGTCCGCCGAGCTTCGTCCAGAACGATCGCGCGAGCAGCGGGACGTCGTCGCGTCGATCGCGGAGCGCCGGCAGCTCGATGCGCGCGACGACGAGGCGGAAGTACAGATCGTCGCGGAAGCGCCCTTCCTGGATCTCCTTCTCCAGATCGCGGCGCGTCGCGCTGATGATGCGCACGTTCGTGTCGATCCACTTCGCGCCGCCGACGCGCTGCACCTGCGCGCCTTGCAGCGCGCGCAGGAGCTTGGCCTGGAGGGAGATGTCGAGGTCGCCGATCTCGTCGATGAAGAGCGTTCCGCCGTGCGCGAGCTCGAAGACGCCGGGCCGAGCGGTCACCGCGCCGGTGAACGCGCCCTTCTCGTGGCCGAAGAGCGCCGCCTCGAGGAGGTTCGGCGCGACGGTCGTGCAGTCGAAGATCACGAACGGGCCGCCCGCGCGGCCGCTGCTCGCGTGCAGCGACTCGGCGAGGACCTCCTTGCCCGTGCCCGTCTCGCCCTCGATGAGCACGGGCACGTCGGAGGCGGCGATGCGCTGGCAGAGCGGGTACAGGCGCCGCATCGGCACGCTCGCGCCGATCATCGAGCCGAAGCGGACCATCGCAGGCGCGCGCGAAGGCTTGGGCACGCCCGTCGTGTCGACGCGGAGCCGCGTGTCGCCGATCGTGATCGTCTCGCCGCCGCGCAGGATCGCCGAGCCGACGCGCACGGTGTCGACCCAGGTGCCGTTGGTCGAGTCGAGATCGTCGACCGCGAGCCCGGCGCCGGTGACCGAGAGCGCGACGTGACGGCGCGAGACGAGCGGGTCCGCGAGCCTGATCCGGCAGACCTCGCTCGTGCCGACGTACGTCCGGCAAGGCTCGGCGCCGCCGATCACCCAGCTCGCGCCCGCCGACGGCCCGTTCGAGACCGTCACGACGAAGTCGGTGAGCTCGTCTTCGTGGGTCGCGCCCGCGCGCACCGCGGTGCCCACCTCGAAGCCGGGACGATCGGATCGCTCGCTCATGGGCGCGACGTGAGCCAGAGGATGGCGGCCGTTCCCAGCGCGACGAGGCCGATGGTGAGCGAGATGTCGGCGACGAGGTACTTGCTCCGCACCGCGTCGACGTCGGCCTCGGCGCACGTCGCGGTCTTCCCGCAGCCGTCGCGTAGATCCGAGGCGTCGGAGCGCCCGCTGATCGCGAAGACGGTGAACGTGCCGAGCGCGAGCGCCCCGAGCCCGAGGGCGGGGTAGACGAACGGCGTCGTGCCCTTGCCCTCGTCGGGCGGCGGCGGCGCTTCGGGCGCGAGCGGCTGCGCGACCTTCGTCTTCATCGCGATCGTGACGACGCGCGCCTTCTCTCCTTGCGCGACGACGAGGCTCTGCTCGGCGGTCTCGTAGCCGTCGGCCTCGGCGCGGAAGGTGTGCTTGCCGGGATCGAGCGGGATCGACTTGCTCGCGGCGTCGGCGATCGCGACGCCGTCGATCGAGACGCGCGCCGCCACGTCGGCGCCTTCGCTCGTGGCCCTCACCGAGACGGCGGGGATCCGCGCGTCGACGTCGTCGAGCCAGCGCGCGCAGTCGCTGCGAATGACCGCCGGGCACGCGTCGCTCGCGCAGCGGATGAACTGGCTCTTCGCCTCGAGGAGCCGATCGGATCGACGCGCGGCCTGCCCGAGCTCGGCGGCCTTCACGCACGCCTCGACGTCGCCCGCGCGCGCAGGCGCGGCGGCGAGCGCGAGCGACAGGCCGAGCGCGAGCGCGCCTCGGAGGCGCGTCATTGGAAGCACTCGGGCTTGTAGTGCTTGTCGCCGAACGCATCGACGGTGAACGGCGGCTGGCAGCTCTTCGTCGACGCCGCGGGGCGAGGAGGCTTCGGGCCCGATCGGGGACGAGGAGCGGCGCTCGCGGAAGACGCCGGCGTCGGAGCAGGCTCGGCGACGCTCGCGCTCGACGGCGCAGGCGCAGGCTCGATCGGCGCCTTCGGCGCCGCGGGCTTCGCCTCGTCGGCGGCCTTCTCCGTCATCTGCGGCGCGGGCGATCCATGCATACGCATGCGAATCACCGCGCCCGAGATCGACAAGAGCGCGACGAGCGCGCCCGCGACGGCGACGGGGACGATCCACGGCGCGCGCCTCGGCGGCGCCGCGCGCGGCGGCGCCATCCGAACGGTGCCCGACGGCGTCTCCCCCATCACCGCCGTGACCTGCCCCGCGGGCGCAGGATCGCGCATCGTGGGCGGCGCGACGCTCTCGCGTCCCTCCTCGAAGGCGCGCACGAGCTCGGCGCGCTCGGCCAGCGAGTCGCCGGCGGCGCCCGAGAGCGCGCGCGCGACGTCACGCGCGCCGGCGCGCTTCGCGCACGCCTCGAGCGCGTCGAGCATCTCGCGCGCGCTCGCGAAGCGCTTGTCGGGATCCTTCTCGAGCGCGCGCGCGACGACCGCATCGAACGCGGCGCCGACGTGCGGCGCGGCGACGCTCACCGGCGTCGGGATCCACTCGAGCATGTCGTAGAGGACGGTCGCGTCGTTGTCGCCGACGAACAAGCGCTTCCCGACCAGCGCCTCCCAGAGCGTGACGCCTGCGGAGTACACGTCGGATCGGACCGTCGCCTTCTTTCCCTGCACGACCTCCGGCGGCGCGTAGCCGAACTTCCCTTTGTACTCGCCCGATCGCGTGACCGACGCGCGGTTTTGCGCCTTCGCGATGCCGAAGTCGACGATGCGGGCGACGCCGTCGACGCCCACCAGTACGTTCTGCGGAGAGACGTCGCGATGCACGAGGCCGAGCGGCGCGCCGCTCGCGTCGGTCGCGCCGTGCGCGCCGTCGAGCCCGGAGAGAGCGTCATGGAAGATCGCGATCGCGATCGCGGGCTCGATCGGCCCGGCCTCCATCAGGCGCGCGAGCGACTCGCCCGCCACGTACTCCATCACGATCCAGAGATCGCCGCCGCTGCGACAGACGTCGAGCGTGGGCACGACGTTGGCGTGGCGGATGCGCGACGCCATCCGCGCCTCGTCGATGAACATGGTGACGTGCTCGGCGTCGCCGGCGAGCTCGGCGCGGAGGCACTTGATCGCGACGACGCGAGAGAACCCTTCTGCGCCGCGGATGCGCCCGACGTGCACCGTCCCCATCCCGCCGGACGCGATGGCCGGGCCGAGGTCGTATCGCTCCAGCGCGTCGAGAGCCACCGAACGGAAGCGTAGGCGGCGGCTCCGTCCAGATCAACGAAGCGAATCGACGTTCAGGACGCCCCGCCCTCGACCACGTGTTGGACGATCTCGGGCGCGACCAACGCGTGGTAGTCGTCGTCTGCGGTGCGATCCCAGTCCAGGTTCAACCCCCAGGGGGTGAACAGGAGCTCGCCCTCGATGGCGTCGAGCAAGCCACGAACCTCACCGGCGAGCGGGGTACGCGACAGCTCGAACGTCAGGCGGCACCGGAGCGCACCCGAGGCCGCGTCGAAGACCATGTCGACGTCGGCGCCGTGGGCCCACCCGTAGGCTTCGTGAACGCCCTTCAACGCGAAGCTGCCCCCGGTCGCGGTGCGAATGCAAGGGATGTCGACGAGGTCGACGCTCCCCACGAGCCGCGCGCCGTCGAACGCGGCGAGCACCGCCGGATCGGTCGTGGGCTCGTCCGTCGAGAGATCTTCGACCTTCACGGAGAGGAGCACGCGCATGCGCGCGGCGGTCGTCGGTCGAGCCGTCGGCGCGACGCTCGGCGGCAACCCGAGCTCCACCATCAGCGCCGCGATCTCCGCGGAGCTCTCGTCATCGAGCACCGCCGGCCACGCCGCGAGGAGCTCCATGGATCGCTCGAAGAGCGCCGCGAAGCGCGGATCCGTTCGATCGGAAATCTCCAGTCCGAAGACTTGCTTCGCGAGGCTGCCGGGACGGAGCGCCGCCGCGGCGGCCGCGAGCCGTGCCGCTTGGTTCGGCGAGGCGCCGACGGCCGGGGCGTGCTCTTCGATCTGCTTCGCGATCCACGTCAGCGCGGCGGCCGTCTCCATGAAGCCTGATACGGCCGTTGTACGCTCGGCCTTCCCGCGTCTCACACGCTCAACGAAGCGAGTCGGCGTCGAAGCGGGGCGATCGCCGCCACTGCGGAAACTGCCCGTTCGCGAGGCGGAGGCCTTCGGTGGTGCGCTCGATCGCACCGCGGAGGCCCGCTTCGCGCATCTTGAAGAGCGCCACCTTCATGCGATTGCGGACGGTGGCGGACGACGGATCCATCGTCGGCCACAGCGTCTGCGCGAGCGTGCGAGCGGAGACGAAGCTCCCCGGCGAAGCGAGGTGCGCCTCGACGAGACAGCGCCAGATGCGGCGGAGCAGCGGCGTCTTGGCGAGATCGACGCGCGCGCCGTCGGGCGCCTCGACCCACGCCGCGTTCGGACCGACGAGCCACGCGCTGCGAGGGTCGGCGTCGCGCAGCGCGCGGCTCGCGAGCACGCGCAGGCGCGCGTCGCCGGCGTCTTCCTCGTCGAACCGGACATGGCGCGCGGCGTCGCCGAAGGCGCGCTTCGCGAGATCGCGCTCGCCGCGCGCGAGGCACGACGCGGCGGCGCGCGCCTCGATGATGCAGCGCACCGCGCTCGCGTCTACGGGAACGCTCGGGAGCGTCGCGCCGAGCGCGACCGCGTCGTCGGCGTAGCGGCGCGCGACGGCGTAGTCGCCGCGCATCGCCTCCTCGAGCGCGAGGCAGAGCCGCGCGCGCGCCGACGCTTCGCGGTCGCCCGCGGCGTCGGCGAGGAGCTTGGCGCGACGGAGCTCGGGGGCGCTGTTCGATCGACCTGCGCAGAGCTGATCGAGCGCGCGCGCGATGATGGCGCGGGCGTCGGCCGAGACCGGCGTTCGAGGCACGACGAGCGACGGGCGCGGCGTGGGCGCCGGGGTCGAAGAGGGGGGCGCCGGGGACGAAGAGGGCGGCGAAGCGACGAGCGAAGCCGGGTTCATGCCCCTGCCCCACTGCAACGGCGGTTCCACGCAGAAACGCCGCGATTCGTGGGGTCAGCGCGCGCTCACGTGGGCTCGGACCATGCTCGTCCCGCCCCGGGTGAGAACCATCCGTGCACAGACCCTTCGCGACAAAGAGCGAAGCGCCGCGCGATCGCGCGCGGCGCTCCGCGGCGCGATCCCAGTCGCGCCCTTCGACTCGCCCTTCCTTCGCGCGCCCGCTCTGCGCGCGCTACAGTGAGTGCGTGGACGCGATCGAACGGAACGACCTCGAGTGGGCCCGCCAAACACCGCCCGCGGAGAAGCTCGCGACGGCGCTCAAGATGATGCGATTGGGGATCGGGCTCAAGCGCAGCGCGCTCGCGGCGGCACATCCGAACGCGACCGAGGGCGAAATCGACGCTCTGCTTCAAGCGTGGCTCGACGCGGATGGTTGACGTTCCGGCCCCGGAGCCTGCGCTCCGGGCGATCCGTGACCGCTTGCTCGCGCGAGGTCGTGCACACGCGCTCGTCGGAGGCTTGGCACTGGCCGCTCGCGGCGAGCCGCGCTTCACGCGCGATGTGGATGTCGCCGTCGACGTAGCGGATCACCCAGCGAGGGTTCCATCGTGAGCAGGATCTCGAGGCCAAGCTACGAAGCCTGATCGACGAGCTTGCCTCTGACGACGAGTAGCCACCGACCGTCGCGAGAGGGCCTACAAAAGCGAAGCGCCGCGGGATCGCGCGAGGCGATCCGCGGCGCTCTCGGCGCGCGTGGCGACGACTACCAGCGGTAGTGCGCGAAGGCCTTGTTGGCCTCCGCCATCTTGTGCGTGTCGTCCTTCTTCTTCACCGCGTTGCCGCGGCCCTGCGACGCGTCGACGAACTCGCCGGCGAGGCGCTCGCGCATCGTTTTCTCGCCGCGGTCGCGCGCGTACTGGACGATCCAGCGCATCGCGAGGGCGACGCGGCGCTCGGGGCGGACTTCGACCGGAACCTGGTAGGTCGCGCCGCCGACGCGGCGGCTCTTGACCTCGAGCTTCGGCTTCACGTTGTCGAGCGCCTTGCGGAAGACCTCGAGCGGGTCCTCCTTGAAGCGCTCGCCGATGACGTCGAACGCGCCGTAGAGGATGCCCTCCGCGACCGCCTTCCCGCCGTCGAACATCAGCGTGTTCGTGAACTTCGAGACGAGCTTGTCCTTGTACTTCGGGTCAGGGATGATCCTGCGCTTCGGAACTTCGCGTCGGCGGGGCATCGGCTTTCCTCTTTACGCCTTCGGGCGCTTCACGCCGTACTTCGAGCGCTTGCGGTTGCGGTTGGCTTTGTTGGTGGAGGACGGACCGATCGCGCCGGAGGCGTCGAGCGTGCCGCGGACGACGTGGTAGCGCACGCCGGGCAGATCCTTCACACGACCGCCTCGAATGAGGACGACCGAGTGCTCCTGGAGGTTGTGCCCCTCGCCCGGGATGTACGAGGTGACTTCCATTCCGTTGGTGAGGCGGACGCGGCAGACCTTGCGGAGCGCCGAGTTCGGCTTCTTCGGGGTCGTGGTGTACACGCGCACGCAAACGCCCCGCTTCTGCGGGCAGCTCTTGAGAGCGGGCGACGCGGTCTTCACACGCGCGGCCAAACGCCCGTGGTTGATGAGCTGGTTGATGGTCGGCATCCTGAGAAATCCTGAAGAAATCGAGTGGTCGGGCCTATGGAGGCGCGCACTCTAGTCGCGCCCGCTTTCCTGTCAAGGCCCTGCCGTCGCCCGCCGCGTCCGTGAATGCCCCGAACCGCTCGTCGTCCAATGGGCCGAGCTTCGGGCATGGCTCGCAGGAGATGCGGCGAGGCTCACCTCTTTCTTCCTTGGCTTCTGGCTTCTTGGCCCGTCCCTTCGGGCCCCAAATGACGAAGCGCCCTCTGCTCTCCGAGCAGAGGGCGCCGTCGTTTTGTGGCGATTCAGCCGATCAGGGCTTCTTCTTCGCGGGCGCGGGCGCCGCGCCGGGCTTCGCCGGAGCCGCCGGCTTCGCGGCCGGGGCGGCGGGCTTCGCGTCGGCCGCAGGCTTGGCGTCGGCCGCGGGCTTCGCGTCGGCCGCGGGCTTCGCGTCGGCCGCCGGCTTGGCGTCCGCCGGCTTGGCGTCGGCCGCGACCGCGGGCTTGGCCTCGGCGTTCGCCTCCGCCGGCTTCGCGTCCGCCGACTTCGTGTCCGGCTTCGCCGCGCCCGGCTTGGTCGGAAGCGCCGCGGCGGCCTTGGCCGGCGCGCCCTTCACCGCGGGAGAGGCGGCCTTCGCGCCGGGCGCGCCCGGCTTGACGTCGGCGCTCGTGATGTTCGCCGAAGCGATCGCCGGGGCGGGCTCCGCGTCCGGCGTGCGGACGATGGCGAGGTGGAAGCCGTACCCGCCCGAGACCTTGTCGCGGTAGTAGTCGCGCACGTTCACGCTGTAGACGCCCGGCTCGAGCTTCATCGTGATCTTGGCCTCGGCGCCCTTCGAGCCGCCGTCGTTGTGCGCGAGCTCCTTGCCGGTGTCGTCGCTGAGCGTGAGGGTCGGATCGATCGGGTATTTGACCTTCGGCTGCGACGCGGTGAGCGTGTACTCGCCGGCCGTCGTGACGGTCCACTTCATGTCGTAGCCGTCGCGGTCGTACATGCGGCCGTCGCACGAGACCTCTTCGGTCGTGAGGACGCTCGAGCAGGAAGCCTGCTTGCCGGTGCTCGGCTCCGGGGGCGGTCCGAAGATGCCCATGAGCGTGCCGCCGACGAACATGACGCCGCCGAGCGCGTACGACACGATCATCTTCGTCTTGGTCGAGCCGACGAGCTGTGCGCGGCCCTTGGTCGACAAGATCAGCTTGCCGGTGCCGAGGCCCTTCGGCGTGTGCATGACGGGCCCCTGCGGCGTCGCCGCGAGCGCCCCGAGCGCGTAGAGGTTCGGCGACGGCGCGATGATGCGCTCGACGCCTTCGAAGCCGGTGGTGCTCCCCTCGCCGACGATGAGCGGCGTGTTCATCTGGAAGTTACCGAACTGCAGCGTGCCGGGGATGATGCCGAGCAGGCCCACGTTGACGCCGCTCGAGAACGACTTCTCGAACGACGCGTCGGGCTTCTCGCTCGCGTCGACGAACACCTGGCCCATCTGATCCTGGATGGGGAAGACGCCGCCCTTGTAGTCGCTGAAGATGTTGCTCGACCCGCGGGTCGTCTTCATTCCGTTCTCGGTGCGCTCCTGCTTCTCGTACTTGCGCTCGACGGTGATCTCGAACGCGAGGCAGGGCTTGCCGCTCATCGGCGCGGTGAGCAGGCCTTGCTGGCCGACCATGCCCTCGGTCGAGACGAGGCCCTTGGCGTCGGCGGCGCCGGGACCCATCTGGGCGATCTGCGACGGCGCCCGGAACGGCACGCGATTGAGCTTCTTGCCCTTGAACATCTGCCGCAGCCCGATCAAGAGCGCGACGAACCCCACGAAAGCCAACAGCCAGCCAAAAGCACTCATCGGAACATCCCTCTTGTGCGAGACCGAAGGGCGGCGTCACTTCCCACGGAACGTGGCCCCGTCGCCCTTGCAGGACGGCTCGCAGTTCCCCCACATACGGGGACGGCGAGAGGGAAATTCCTGTCTTTTTTCAGGCTGGGCTTTACGGTGTAAAACGCCTGAAAATCCCGTGTCGTTACGTGTTCATCTCACGAGGACGACGAAGACGAGGATCCCGAGCGCGATCCGGTAGAGCCCGAAGGGAACGAGGCCCCGGCGCTTCAAGTAGCCGATGAACGCGGCGACGACGGCCCAGGCGACGAAGAACGAGACGACGAGGCCGATGACCACGTTCGTGGCGCCGACGCCGGCGAGCGCGTCGCGCGACTTGTAGGCCTCGTAGATCGTCGCCGCGCCGAGCGTGGGCAGGCCGAGGAGGAAGGAGAACTCGGCGGCCGTCGCGGTCGAGAGGCCGGTGAGCTGACCGGTCACGATGGTGCACATCGATCGTGACGATCCCGGCCACATCGAGACGCACTGCCCGACGCCGATCAGGAACGCGCGGAGCGGCGTCACGTGCTCGAGGCCGACGAGCCCGACGGTCTTCTTCTTCGCGCGCACGAGCTCGACGACGATCATCACGACCCCGCCGACGACGAGCGCGATCGCGACCGGCGCCGGACCGAAGAGCAGCGCCTTGATCTTCTTGCGCAGGAGAAAGCCCGCGATCGCCGTGGGCACGAACCCGAGCGCGAGCGCGACGAGGAGCGAGAGGCTCTCGGGCTTGCGCGACGCGAGCCCGACCGTACGCTCCCAGAGCAGCCCGCGGAAGTGCACGACCACCGCGAGGATCGCGCCGAGCTGGATGACGACGTCGAACGCGTCGGCGCCCTCGCCTTCGAGGCCGAAGAGGCGGCTCGCGAGGATGAGGTGGCCCGTCGACGAGATCGGCAGATACTCCGTGATCCCTTCGACGACGCCGAGCAGCGCCGCGAGCAAAGCGTTCATCTCGAAGGCCACATACCACGATCGCTCCGCGCGGCGGCTAAGGAGCGATCGCCTGACACACGGGGAAGAACGCGGCGGCGGCGTCGTTCTGGTTGATCGAGGTGCAAATGCCGACGCAGAAGCTCGAGTCCGTCCTGCCCTTGCAGCACTTGTCGACGGCGGCCATGAGCGGGAACGCGCCCTCGATCCCGCCGCCGCACTGCGCGGTCGCCTGCGCCTGCTGGAAGCAGGAGAGCGCCGCCGCGTTCGCCGCGCTCGCCCCCGCCTGCTGGCACCTGGTGATGCAGCCACCGCACGACGTGCCCGAGAAGCCGAAGCTCTGGAGCTGCGGCTTCATCACGGTGCCGACGGTGCGGTTCTCGCCGACGCAGTCGGCCCAGAGCTGACACGTCGCCTGGCAGCCCGCCGTCGAGCTCGTGCCGCACGCGATCTGCGGCATCGGCGGAGACTCGTACGCGCCTTCGTCGCACGCGACCGGCGCGCCCGACGGCACGGCGGGCAGCGGACCGGGCGCCGCGCCCTTCGGGTGCGCGAGGAGCGCGTCGGCGAACCATCCGTTGATCGGGAGCCACGCGTGACCGAGGTTGTTCCCGCGGCAGTACATCTGCTCGACGGCGGCCTGCGACTCGTAGTGCTTCGACGCGAGCGACGCTTGCTCGACGAAGCTGAACTCGGGCACGGTGACGCCGCTCGGCGTGGTGCCTCGATAGAGATCGTTGTCGCCGCCCCACGTGACGACGACGAACATGCTCCCGAGCGGCGCCGTGCTCGCGCTCTGCGTGAGCGAGAAGACGCCCGAGCCGACGATGCCGCCGGCGACGACGTCGGATCGCGCGCGGAGCACCTTGTTCGTGAAGATGCCACCGGCGGAGTGGCCGCCGACGAAGATGCGCTTCTTGTCGACGCTGAAGTGCGCGGCGGTGCAGCCGACGAGCGCGTCGAACAGATCGAGATCGGCGTTGGGCGCGGACTCGGCGCCGGGCCTTCGCATCGCGTCCCAGATCGGCCAAAACGATCCGTTGCCGACGCTCGAGGGCACGACGACGATGAAGCCCTTCGCGGCGAAGTCGGCGAGCTTCGCGCGCGCGGCGAACTTCGGCCCGTCTTCGCTCGTGCCGTTGAAGCCGACGAACAGCGGCCGCGGTCCGGTGAAGCTCGCGGGAGGCAGGATGAGCACGAAGCTCCGGCTCTGTCCTGCCACCGTGAAGCCGTCGTTGACGCCGGCGACGGGCTTGTTCGTGCGATACGCCGCGGGGCACGACGACGTCGGATCGGCGGGCAGCGGCTCGGGGGTCGGATCGCCCGGCGAAGGCGGAGACGTCGAGGGCGGCCCTCTGCCGTCACCGGGCGAAGAAGGGTCTCCGCCGAGGGGCGAGCCGCTCGTGCCCGAGCACGCCGAGCACGCGAGGAGCGTGGTCGCGAGCAGCGCGCACGCGAAGACGAGCCTTCTCGACCGCGGCTTCATTGCGGGAGCGACGAGCCCTGCGGCATGGCGAGGCGCTTGGCCTTCTGCATGTCGGCGTCGCTGTCGACGAAGACGACGGTGGCGACGTAGTCGATCTTGCGCAGGCCGCTCTCCTGCATCGAGCTCACGAGGAACGCGGTGGGCGAGTAGTTGGGGACGTTCTGCACGCCGGCGTTGAGCTGGCTCGCGGCCTCGGACGTCATCTGGACGGTCGCGCCCTGCGCGCGCGCGCCGTAGTACTGCGAGAGGCCGGCCATGAGCGGCGCGACCTGCTCGGCGACGGCGCGGTGGCCCGACGAGAGGCGACCGGGGTTGCCGCCTTCGAAGACGCTCCGCACGAGGCCGGCGCGATCGGCGGCGGGCGCCGAGAGGATCGTGGTGAGCGGCCCTTCCGTGAGGCCGACCGAGCTCGCGTCGGTGGCGGCGAGCTGCATCGGATCGAACACCGGCTTGACGCACGCGGCGCCGTCCGGACCGGCGGCGCGGATCTCCGCTTCGGTGCAGCTCGAGAGCGCGAGCATGTGCCACGCGAACTCGGAGCAGTACATCGGGAGGTCCATCGTGCCCTGGTTGAGGATGATCTTGCCGAGCTGCGTGACGGTCTGCTTCGTCGTCATGCGCCGCGTCGCGAAGATGGGCGCGAGGTAGTCTTTCTGGAACCGCACCTTGCCGTACGCGCGGTTCTGCGCGACGGCGCTCGCCCACTTGCCGAGCTGCGCGCGGCGCGCGTCGTCCCAGCCCGCGGGGCGGAGGATGTGGAGCGCGTCGGTGCCGAGGTCGGTGCCGCCGGAGGCGTTGGTGCCGCCGCTGAAGTGGAGCGTGTCGAACTGCCCGACGTACTCGCCGTCGAGCGGGCTGTCGACGTTGTAGGCCTGTCCGTTCTTCGTGTACGTGAGGCTCGCGTGGGTCGATCCCATCTGGATGTGCGGATACGCCATCGTGCCCGCGAGCTCCGGACGGAACGAGAGGACGACGTCGCCGTCCTTGAGCACGCCCGCGCGCGAGAGCTGCCGCGACATGTCCTGGCGCGCGGCCCGCTTCGCCGACGGGCTCGTGCCCGCCTGACGGATCGCGATCATGCGGAGGCCGGCGTCTTTGACTTCCATCGACGTGTTCCACACCGTCGGATAGGAGTAGGCGCGACGATCGATCTCGGTCTTCACGACCGACTTCGGCACCGAGAAGTAGAACGGGATGTCGAGCAGCCGTCCCTCGTCGCGGCTCGCGGTCACGCCTTGATCGGCGGCTTCGGTCTCATCCTCGAGCGGCGCGGCGCAGCCGGAGGCGACGGTGAGGACGAGGAGGCCGACGAGCGAGAGGCGGGAGCGGAGGCTGTCCATGATGGACACACCTACCTACATGTAGTGTGCCAGTAGCTAGCAGGCATTTTCCCCAATGAAATCGGCTTGACCGGGGTAACCGTGATCCAAGGTGAACAAAAAAATCCGCCAGGCCCGTCGTTCTCGCATCCTCTTCTTCCATGGCCCTGATCCCGCCCCTCGGCGCGACCGACGAAGAGGTGCGCGCGCTCCTCGCGCCCTTGCGGAGCGACTTCAGCGTCGCGCTTCACGCGGCCGACAACGCGTTCGCGGTCGGCGGCGTCATTCGGGTCGCGCACAGCTTCCTCGCGCGCGAGATCGTCCTCATCGGCAGCGATCCCTATTACGAGAAGGCGTCGATGGGGATGGAGAGGTACGAGTCGATCGTGCGCGTCGCGGACGACGACGCGTTCCTCGCGCACGTCGGCGCGCGGCCGCTCTGGGCGGTGGAGAAAGATCACGCGACGACGAGCGTCTACGCGATCGACGCCTTCCCTCGCGACGTCGTGCTCCTCTTCGGCAGCGAGCGCTTCGGCATTCCGAAGGCGCTCGTCGATCGCGCGAGCGCCGTCGTCGGCATCCCCCTCTACGGCGTGAACCACTCGCTGCCGCTCGTCGTCGCCGCGGGCATCACCATGAGCGAGTGGGCCCGGCGCCGCTACCGCGACGGCGTCGCGCTCTGATCTCATCGAGCTCATCGATCTCATCGACGAAGAGAAGAGAGAGAGAGAGAGATTGGAAAGAGAGACGCGGAGGCGCCGAAGGTGCTCGCGGGCGTCGCTCCTCCTTCGTCGCCCTTCGGGTGCTCGCAAAGTTCGCAGACGAACTTTGCTGCGCAAATGGGAGTCTCCCTTCCGACCTGCCACGCCCTGCCGCTCTGCAACGTCGTCGCGTCCTCGGAACACGCCCGCGAAGGCGCGACGAGGTGGCCGGTTGGAAGGGAGGTCTCCCCTCGCGCAGGGAACTTGCGTCTTCGCAAGTTCCCGAGCACCGCAGAGCGGCCGCGAGAGGAGGCGCCCGAAGCGCGCCCTCACGCTCCGCGCCTCCGCGTCTCTCTTTCAATCTTCTCGTTCCTCTCGAACGGAGGTGGCAGAGTATTCACACGCATGCTGAACCCTCGCCGTGCGCTCGCCTCGCTCGCCTCGCTCGCCTCGCTCGCCTCGCTCGCGGCGGGTGCGTGCGACGCGCGCCCGGTCGCGCCCCTCGATCCGCCGGACGCCGGCGCCGAGGCCGAAGCGCCCGAGGCGTTTCCGCTCCCGCCGTCGGAGCCCGGGCGCCACGACGTGACGGTCGTCGAGACGCGCCGCGTCGTGCCGGGCCCGGGCCTGCCGCCGGAGGCGCCCGCGCTGAATTCGAACAACAACCTCGACGTCGTCCGCTTCGAGGGGCGCGTTTGGCTCGCGTGGCGCACGGCGCCCGATCACTTCGCGTCCGACAAGACGAGGATGGTCGTGGTCTCGAGCGCCGACGAGATCACGTGGAAGCACGAGAAGACGTTCGCGACCGGCACCGACGTGCGCGAGCCGCGCTTCCTCGTGGCGAACGGATCGCTCTTCCTTTACCTCGCGCAGCTCGGCGCCGATCCGGTGCGCTTCGAGCCGAAGGGCGTCTGGTTCTCGAAGCGCGCCGACGACGGCGCCTTCTCCGAGCTCGCGCCCGTCATGCGCGCGAGCGCGAGCGCCGACGCCGGCGCGCCCGCGCCGATGACCGGATACATCGCGTGGCGCACGAAGACGGAGCGCGGCAAGCCGTACATGACCGCGTACCTCGGTGGCGAGCACATCTACCAGTTCGACGGGCTGCCGCTCGACGTGGAGCTCTTGACCACCGACGACGGCGTCACGTGGCGCGGCGTCGA
Source organism: Labilithrix sp. (assembly GCA_019637175.1). GTDB lineage: Bacteria > Myxococcota_A > Polyangia > Polyangiales > Polyangiaceae > Labilithrix. Next base: position 84,193 of record JAHBWD010000009.1, read on the forward strand.
TCCCGCGAGGCCGGTCGTCTCGCGCGGCGGCGGGAGCGAGACCGACTTCGCGCTCGGCGACGACGGCACGCTCTTCGGCGTCATCCGCAACGAAGCGGGCGACGCGACGGGCTACGGCTCGAAGGTCTGCCGCGCCGCCGCGGGCGATCTCGCGACGTGGACCTGCAAGAGCGATCCGAAGAAATACGACTCACCGCTCATGTTCTGGCACGACGGCGAGGCGTACCTCGTCGGGCGTCGCAACGTGTCGGCGACGGGCAACTACGATCTCGGCGCGCGCGATCCGAACATCCAGCAGAACGTGCTCGCGTTCCAGCTCGACTACCGCACGCACACGAAGCGCTGCGCGATCTGGCGCTACGTGCAGCGCGAAGATCGCATCGCGTACATCGCCGATCTGCCCTCGCGCGGCGACACGTGCTTCCCGTCGATCCTCGATCGACCCGAGCCAGGCGCGACGCCGCAGGAGCTCGTCGTCTACGACTACAGCTCGAACATCGACGGCGACGACGTCTCGTGGGGCGAAGGCCAAGCCGGCCCCACGTTCGTGTACCGCCACGTCCTCCGCTTCACGCGCCGCTGACCCTCGTTCTCGCTGCTCACTCGACGGGGTAGGGCCCGTCGGCGAACGTCGTCGCGTGGTATCCCTTGGAGCCGACGTCGCGCGCGAGCGCGCTGCGCGCGTCCTCGCCGGCCTTCAGCCGGTCGAGCGCCTGACGAAAGTCGTAGGTCGGGCTCCAGCCCAGATCGCGGCGCGCTCGCTCGTTCACGTAGACGCGATCGATCGTCGGGAACATCGACCAGCCACGCCGTTCGTACTCCGCGCGAAAGTCGGGGAACCGCCGCGCGACGACGGCCGCCGCGTCGCGGCGGAGCTCCGCGAGATCGTCGCGATCGAACGGCGTCGTCGCGCTGATGATGTAGCGCCCGAAGCCGAGCGACGGCGCCCGCGCGATCGCGAGGAGGTGCGCGCCGACGACGTCGGCGATGTCGACGCGCCGGTACAGGAGCTCGTTCGTCTTGGCGTTCTCGTCCGCATAACGCGCGCGGATCTCCGCGCTGTCGTCGGCCTCGGGGAAGAAGCGCGACGTGCGGAGGATCAGGCACGGCAGCCCCGAGCGACGGTGAAAGAGCTCGCAGAGATCCTCGGCCGCGGCCTTCGTGACGCCGTAGATGTTCTTCACGACCGGCACGGTCTCTTCGGTGATCCACGCGGCGGGCTCGCCCTCCTTGGGGCTGAGCGCGCGGCCGAAGACGCTCGTCGTGCTCGTGAAGACGAACGCGCGCACGCCGCGGCGCACGGCGGCCTCGAGGAGGTTGAGCGTGCCGGTGACGTTCGTGTCGACGAAGTCGCGGGGCTGATGCGTCGCGACGTGCGGCTTGTGCAGCGTCGCCGCGTGCACGACGACGTCGACCCCGTCGAGGCAGCGATTCACATGATCCGCGTCGGCGATCGAGCCGACGAGCTCCGTGTAGCGCGACGGGAGAATGTCGGCGCCGATCGGCTCGTGCTCGCCGCCGCGCAGCGTGCGCACGAGCGCTTCGCCGAGGTGCCCCGCGCTGCCGGTGACGAGGATCCTCATGCGCACGTCGGCGTGCGACTGGGCGCGACGCTCAGCGGCGGCGGCGCGCGCCGACGAGGAGCGCGGCGGCGGCGAGCGCGACGAGCGCGGTCGGGTTGCCGCTCGTGCCGGCGGGCGCGCTCGAGCAGCCCGTCGTCGTCGTGGTCGTCGTCGTCGCGGGCGCGGGCTCGGTGGCGCTCGTGTCGGTGCAGATGTCGCCTTCGCACGGCTCGTCGGCCGTCGGCTCGCTGCCGTCGGCGTTGAGCGGCTTCGTCCAGTTCGGCGCGGGGTAGCCGCCCTGCTCGGCGGCCTTGTTGCCCGCCTCGATGATCATGTCGGCGTGCGCGTCGGTGCGCGAGTAGATCGCGGCGAGGCACTTCGACTCCGTCTGCGGACCGCGCGAGAGCGCGCCGAGGACGTAGGGCGAGCCGTTCGTGAAGCTCTTCTGATCGAACGCGCCGCCGCCCGAGTCGCCGGAGCAGACGTAGCCCTCGGTGATGAACTCGGCCGGGCTGTCGGAGAAGCGCGCGAGCTGGCCCTCGCATTCGAGCGTGGGGCTGCCGGGGATGCAGAGGATGCCGATGTTCTCGCGGATGCGGCGCTGGCCGGAGTCGTTCGCCGTCGGGCTCGTGATGCCGTAGCCCATCGCGGTGACCGTGCCGCCGATCTTCGACTCGTCGGTCATCTTGAACTGGACGACCGGCGTCGCGGGCTCCGCCTCGCTGTCGGGGATGTTCTGCTCGAGGATGACGATCGCGATGTCGTTGCCGCAGAAGTTCGTCGCCGTGGGCGTGATGATCTCCGTCGCCGCGTAGTAGTTCTTGGCGCGGAACAGGTTCGGTTCGGTCGTGACGAACAGAGCGTTAGGCTGAACCGACTTGCCGAACTTGTCGCTGCACGAGACCGCGTCGTTGCCGTCGGGCACGACGACGCAGTGGCGCGCGGTGAGCACCAGGTTCGGCGCGATGAGCGTTCCGCTGCACACGCCGCCGTAGCGGTTGGCGATGCCGACGGAGAAGTTGTGCGCCTTGTTCGTATCGAGCTTGCCCCCCTGAACCGCGCTCGCCTGACGGCCCACGCGCTCGTCGCGCGCCCCCTGATCGGCGCCGCTGCACGCGGCGGTGAGGGAGAACAGCGCGATGGCGAGGAGGAGGCTCGGGTTGCGCATGGGGCTAGAATCCTTACGGATTGCCGATCAAGGAATGGTGGATCGTGCAAACACCAGCTCGGGGGCGTGAGAGTTCTAGCGGCGCCAGACCGAAGCGCTCATCTCGAACGCGTCTCGTTTGCGCTTAATGAGCTGGAAAGTTCTAGAAATCCGATGCTTCTTGCAACGTCTGGCGATCGGGCGGCCACCCGGTAAGGTTCGTTCCATGGCGAACGCCCACCCGTCACGGGATGCACGCGTCTTCCTCTTCCATTGCGACGCCTACGACGCCGAGCGGATCCGCGGCATCGTCCGCACGGCGATGGAGGCGCTCGATCTGCGCCCGCACGGCCGCACGCTGGTGAAGCCGAACGTCGTCGCCGCGGGCGAGCTCTTCAGGAACGCGTACACGCGGCCCGAGCTCGTCGAAGGCGTCCTCGGCGCGCTCCGCGATCGAGAGCGCGAAGGCGCGCGGATGAGCGAGCTCGCGGTCGGCGAGCGGTGCGGGATCACCATCCCGACGCGGTTCGCGTTCGCCGAAGCGGGATACGACCCGATGCTCGCGCGCGCCGGCGCGAAGAAGTACTGCTTCGAAGAGGTGCCGCAGGTCGAGGTGCCGCTCACCCACGAGGGCCGACTCCGCGACTACCTCTTCACGCCGGAGCCCGTGGCGAAGGCCGACTTCTTCGTCAACTGCCCCAAGCTCAAGGCGCACCCTTGGACGACGGTGACGTTCTCGATGAAGAACTACATCGGGATCCAGGACGATCGTCACCGCCTCATCGATCACGACCACGCGCTCAACCGGAAGGTCGCCGATCTCCAGTACATCATCCAGCCGCAGCTCGTCGTCATCGACGCGATCATCGCCGGCGAAGGGCGGATGCTCACGCCGATCCCGCGGAACATGAACCTCGTCGTCATCGGCAACAACCAGTGCGCCATCGACGCGGTCTGCTGCGACATCATCGGCGTCGATCCGCGGAGCGTGGAGCACATTCGCCTCGCGCACGAGCGCGGCTTCGGGCCGGTCGATCTCGACGCCATCACGATCGGCGGCGACGTCTCGCTCGACGAGGCGAAGGCGCGCGCCAAAGGCTTCCAGGTCGGCCTCGTTCGCGTCGAGAAGTACTTCGAGGGAACCAACATCAGCGCGTACGGCGGCGCGCCACCGAAAGACGCGACCGAGAGCTACTGCTGGGGCGGCTGCCCGGGCGTGATCGAGGAGGCGATCGAGATCCTGCGCCTCTACGACGAGCAGTGCGATCGCAAGCTCCCGAAGCTCCACCTCGTGTTCGGCAAGTACGAAGGGCCGCTCGACATCGGCTACGGCGAGAAGGTCGTCTTCATCGGCGACTGCGTCGAGTGGGAAGGCAAGGTCGGCGGCGAGCTCGTTCGGATCACGAGCAAGTACGTCGATCGGAGCGCGCTCGATCCGCACGAGGCCGAGCACAAAGACGTCTACGCGCGCATGCTCAAGATGACGTCGAAGATCCGCGAGCTCAAGACGCGCCCGTACATCCGCCTCGACGGCTGCCCCGTCGGGATCGGCGAGCTCGTGCTGCTGCTCGCCGAGCTCGGCGGCATCCAGAACCCGTACCTCGACAAGCGTCAGATCGTCGGCTTCAACCGGTCGTACCTCGCGTGGCGGGGAACGAGCACGTGGAAGCGCCTCATGGGCCAGCCGTACCAGATCCACGGAGAGACCGAGCGGGGCGCGGCGCGCCCGGTCATCGACTGAATGACGCGCATCGGGGTGCTCGCCGAAGCCCCGATCGCGGGGCGATGCAAGCCGCAGCTCCTCGCCGCCCACGAAGGCAAGTGGGTGGCGGGCCTGTACGCCGCGATGTTGCGCGACACGCTCGACGGCATGCAGTCGGTGACCGCCGACGAGTACGTCGTCTTCGCGCCGCGACGCGAAGGCGAGGGCGAAGCAGCGGAGAGCGCGCTCGCGATCCTCGGGCGGCACGTGCCCGCACCGTGGGAGATCGTGGCGCAAGAGAGCGACGACTTCGGCGCGCGCGTCGAGCAGGCGCTCGCGACGCTGCTCGCGCGCGGCGAGGGGCTCGCGATCCTATCGACGAGCGACGCGCCGTCGATCCCGATCGAGCCGCTCGAAGAAGCGACGGCGAACGCGAAGCCGAGCGAGATCGTCGTCGGGCCGAACGAAGACGGCGGCTGCTATCTGCTCGCGATGGCGGCGCTCCACCCGAGGCTCGTGCGCGACGTTCCTTGGACGACGCCGGCGGCGATGGCCACGTTGCGCGCGCGCTGCAAGGAGCTCGGGCTCACGCTGCGCGAGCTGCCGACGTGGTACGACGTCGACGAGCCGAGCGACGTGCTCAAGCTCCTCGACGAGCTGCGCAAGCACCCCGAGCGCGCGCCGCGGACGGCGCAGTTCCTCGTCACTTCTTGATGTCGACGCTGAGGCGGTAGCTCACGGGCGCGTTGCCGGTCGTGTACGCCTTGACGACGTAGCGCTGGCCCGGCCTGAAGAGCGTCGCGTCGCCGAGGGTGAACGTCTCGCCGCCGACGGTGATGTCGAACTCGACGCCGACCTTGGTGAAGTCGGATCCGAACGCGATCGACTTCGCGTCCGCGGGGAGCGTGAACGCGGCGTAGTCGACGTCGGTCTTGCTCGAGAGCGTGCCGCAGTACGTTCCGCTCGCGCCGGCGAGGGCGTTGGCCTTGTCGGGCGTGTCGTTGTTCTCCGTCTCGGCCACGGATCCGGCGATGCAGAGCGAGCCACCGCCACCGCCGCCTCCTCCGCCTCCGCCGCCACCACCGCCTCCGCCGGCTTCACCGGTGCCGCCGTCGTTCGCGGGCGCCGTCGGTCCGGGGCTGCTGCTCGGCGCGGATCCGGGCTGCGCGCCCGGATCGCTCGCGCCGGGCGTGCTCGGCAGCGAGGACGACTCCTCGGGGATCACGGTCCCTTCGCCCGACGTGCCGGAGCACGCCGCCGCAAGCCCCATGATCACGAGCGCGGTGCACGAGAGGAGGCGTCGCATGACGCCCACATGAGCACGGCACGTGCCTGCACCGTCGCTGGAAAACGCGCAGCGCTCCTGCACGCAGCGCGGTTCGTCAGCGGCCTCGATCACTCGCGATGGATCGCCGAATCCCCATCAGACGAGATCGCCGAGCCGCCGCTCCATCTCTTCCTGGGTGATGCGCCCGTCGGCGAGATCCTTGCCGAGCTGCTCGAGCGTCGCCTTGTTCGTGCGCTCGCTCTGGCTGATCTCGTCTTTGTGCGCGGCGTAGGTCTTCTTGCCTTCCTTCTCCGCGGCCTCGAACTCGTCGCGCAGTGACGCGACCTCGACGCCGGCGCCGGCGGCGAAGAACTTCTCCATCACCCTGCCGAGCGCGTACGTCGAGGCGAACGACGTCGCCGCGCCGATGGCGCTCCCCCACACGGGAAGGAGCTTCGCCAGGTTGTTGACCGCGAGCCGCGCGCCGGTGCCGAGGCCGAGGCCGTAGAGCATCGACTTGGCCGCGTTGCGATCGACCGCGTGCCCCCAGTATTGCCCGATGTCGCGGATCATCTTGAGCTGAAGGGCGATCACGCCGAGATCGGTCGCGATCGCGAGGCCGGGGATGGGGAACGCCCCGAGCACCGCCGTCACCGCGCCGTACTTGAGGACGTCCTTCTTCACCTGCGCGGCGCGCGCTTCGGGATCGTCGATCTTCTTCACCGCCGCGCGAGGCGCGAGGCTCGCGCGCACGGGCACGAAGAGGCGCTCGAGGGCGGCCTTCTGCTCGGGCGTCACGCCCGTCTCGCGCGCGACGAGATCGAGGATGCTCTGCTCTTCCTTCGTGCACGCGCCGTCGGCGTGCGCCATGAAGAACGCGCTGCGGTAGATCTGCTCGCGCGCCTCGGGCGACTCGAGCGCGGCGAGCTCGGCGGCCACGTCGACCTCGGCCTCGAGGAGATCGCGCATCGCGACCGGCGTCTGGAGCTCCAGGCTCTCGATGGCGGCGGCGAGCGACTTGCGCTCGTCGTTGTGGACGGTGCCGTCGGCGCGCGCGATGGCGGCGAGGATCTTGAGGCTGGCGACGGCTTCGTTCTCCTGGATGCTCATGGCGATCTCCCCTTCTGCGCGGCTGCGCAGGGAGGATCCGCGCCGCACGAGACGCCGTCAAGCCGCGAGCGTGAGGAACGTGAGCAGCCCGACGATCGCGATCGCCAGCGCCCATATGCCGGCGATGACGAGGCGCGTCTGCCTCTCGATCGCGGCGTTCGTCGGCGCCGGGGCGGACTTCATGCGCGTCGCCTCGGCGATCGCGGCGGTGATCGCCGCAGACCGGAGCGTGGGCGCCGACGAGCGCGGCGCGTCCATCTCGAGCGTGATGACGTCGTCTTCGTCGTCGAAGATCCGCGCGAGCAGCCTCGCGTGCTCGAGCGGAGTGAGGTCGAGCGTCGGGGTGTCGTCGACGTCGGTGATGCACGCGAGCTCGCTCTGCGACATGCCGTGAACCTCCCGACAGAGCGCGAGCAATCGGAGTGCCGCCTCCCCGTGTGCGCCCGCTCTCGCGCTCGCGCGCGAAATCGCTCGCGGCGGCAGGCGAGCGCGAGCGCACGCGAGGCAATCGGCTTCTCGGTGCCTCTCGGTCGTCGTCCCACTTCCCCGTACGCCGAGGAGACGGCATGCTGTCGCGATGAAGCGACGGATCGCGCTGCTTGCAGGGCTCGTGCTCGCGTGCAGCAAGCCTACGGAGGCGACGGGCACGGCGACGAGCGCGAGCGCGAGCGCGAGCGCGCGCGCGGAGACGATCGACGAGCGGGCCGCGAGGGTTCATCGCCAGGCGATCATCGTCGACGGACACAACGACATTCCGTCGGTGATGCTCTCGAGCGGGTACGACCTGGGGACGCCGTCGACGAAGACGCACACCGATCTCGCGCGGATGAAGACCGGCGGCATCACCGGCGAGTTCTTCTCGATCTACGTCGAGGGCGACCTCGCCGAGAAGCCGACGGTGCACGGCGGCGGCCCGCTGCGGCGCGCGATCGATCTCATCGACGTGACGTACCGGCAGATCGAGCGCCACCCGAAGGAGCTGATGCTCGCGACGAGCGCGGCGGAGATCCGCAAGGCGAAGCAGGAGGGCAAGGTCGCCGTCCTCATGGGCGTCGAGGGCGGCCACGCGATCGAGAACTCGCTCTACGCGCTGCGCACGCTCCACCGCCTCGGCTGCCGCTACATGACGCTCACGCATTCGAACACGAACGAGTGGGCCGACTCGGCGGGCTTCTCGGGGCCGCCCGTCGTCAAGCACCACGGCCTGTCGCCGTTCGGCGAGGAGGTCGTGCGCGAGATGCAGCGCATCGGGATGCTCGTCGACATCTCGCACACGTCCGACGAGACGTTCTGGGCGGTGATGAAGATCGCCAAGACGCCGGTCATCGCGTCGCACTCGTCGTCGCGCGCGCTCGCCGATCACCGGCGCAACCTCACCGACGACATGCTGAAGGGCCTCGCGAAGAACGGCGGCGTCGCGATGGTGAACTTCTGGTCGCTCTTCCTCTCGAAGGAGTACGGCGCGGCCGCGGCGAAGTGGTTCGCCAAGAACGGCAAGGCCTTCGAGGAGCTCCGCGCGAAGCACCAGGGCGACCACGCCGCCCTTCACGACGCGCTCGACAAGCTCAAGGCCGAGGGCGAGCCGCTCCCGAAGGTTCCCTTCTCCGTCCTCATCGACCACATCGACCACATCGCGAAAACGGCCGGCGTCGATCACGTCGGCCTCGGCTCGGACTTCGACGGGGTCGACGCCCTGCCCGACGGCCTCACCGGCATCGACGGCCTCCCCAAGATCACGCTCGAGCTGATGAAGCGCGGCTACTCGGACGAGGACGTGCTCAAGATCCTCGGCGGAAACTTCTTGCGCGTCTTCGAGGCCGCCGAGGCCTACGCCAAGAGCACCGGCACCACGCTCTCGGGCGACGGCAGCACCCGCCGGATCAAACAATAAAACATCGTTGTACCACCCCGGGGATCGCGCTCCCCAGCGCGAGGCCCGCGGGGTTACGAGCAGCACGGAAAAGGCAGCGTGACGCTGTCCGCGAAGGGCGCGCGGTGGGTGGATGAGCGCGCCCGACGCGGTCGCGCGCGCTGGAACGCGCGTTGCGAAAGGAGAGCGAAGATGCCGACTCGACTCCTCGTGCGCCTGGTGCGTCCGGTGCTGCCCGGCCTCCTCCTCTCTCTCACGCTCGCGGCGACGGCCGGCGGGTGCAGCGACGCGGATCTCGTTCCGCCTCTGAGGAGCGACGGCAGCACGAGCAAGCCGCCGAAGAGGCCCGGCCCCTCGTCGTCGACGCCCGCGGAGAGCGAGGGACCGCCGAGCGGAGGCGCGCCCGCGGAGCCGCAGGCGCCGCCCGGCGCCGGAGCGCCGACGCTCTCTTCGGTGTCGCCCGACGCGGTGACGTTGGGCACCGTCCCCGAGGGCCTCGAGCTCACGCTGACCGGATCGCGCTTTGCCGACGGCCAACAGGTCGATCTCGCGGGGACGACCCTGCCGGCGACCGTGAAGAGCTCGACGGAGATGACCGTCCGCGTCCCCGCCGACAAGACGCTCGCGAGCGGCGTCTTCCGGATCGCGATCGTCGCGGGCGCGAGCGCGCAGTCGAACCCGCTCACGTTCACCGTCGCCAACCCGACGAGCGTGTCGATCGCCACGCTCTCGCCCCAGAGCGCGATCATCGGGGCGATCAACCCGGTCACGCTCTCGGTCACCGGCGCCGGCTTCACGCCGCAGTCGGTCGTGCGCTTCAACGGCGCGTCGCTGACGACGACCTTCACGAGCGGAAGCGCGCTCAGCGCGACGATCCCCGCGTCGGCGTTCATCGACGCGGGGCGCGTCGGCGTCACGGTATCGAACGGCGTTGACGTCGTGAGCCTGCCGACGAGCTTCGAGGTGCGCAACCCGGCGCCGCAGGCGACGACGCTCTCGCCGCGCACCGCGACCGCGGGCGCCGCCGCGATGACCGTCACCCTCGACGGCAGCGGCTTCACGCGCACGTCCGAGATCGTCGCGGCGGGCACGCCGCTCGTCACCACGTTCGTCGGCGCGACGCGCCTCCAGGCGACGCTCCCGGCGAACCTCCTCACGACCGCGCGCACGCTGACGGTCAGCGCGCGAACGCCCGGCCCCGGCGGCGGGACCTCCGGCGGTCAGAGCTTCACCGTGCAAGCGGCCGGCGGCGACACCGGCGGCGGCGGGGTCAATCCCGCGTGTCTCTACAAATGTGTAGATTACAACTATTCGCCGGGGCAGTGCTACATGGACTGGTACTGCATCCCGACGGGCGAGTACGCCGGCTGCCTCGGGCAGACGACCTGTTGACCAGGGCTGAACCGGCCGACGGTGGATCGGCGGTGATCCGCAATCGGCCAGGAGGGTCCATGCCGATCCCGCGCGGCCCACGATTCGCCGCGAAAACGCGCGGCGTCGATGTGGTACAACGTGTGCTCTATCCGGTCCCATGGGGACGGAGAGGAAGTCACTGGGGCTCTTTGGGATCGTCGCGGGTCTCGCGCTGAGCAGCGTCGCGTGCGGCGCGCACGGCGGGCCGGGCGGCGCGCAGCAGCCGATGGGGCACATGACCGTGTCCCGGGTCGAGTCGCCCGACGACGCGCCCGAGCAGGCCAAGACGATTCAGGTCGAGTACAAGTTCGACCGCGACGTCGTGAACAAGGACTTCGAGAAGACGTTCGCCGACGGCTTCGAGAAGAAGGGCCTCAAGGTCGACGAGTCGCTCACCGCGCGCGCGCACTTCGACGTCAAGGACGCGAAGATCACCGGCACGGTGACCTACCTGAAGAAGGGCATGGGCCACTACTCGATCCTCGAGGCGAACCTCGTCGCCGAGGGTCACTACGACGCCGACGTGCAGGTCGACATGGACGTGCAGGTCAAGGGCGACACGAAGAAGGCCAAGGAGAGCGACTGGGACGCGACGTACCTCGGCGGCAAGCCGGTGCCGCTCGTCAAGAACATCATGCCGACGAACATCCCGATCGCCGGCCCGCTCTTCCTCCACGCGCACTTCGATCTCAGCGCCGCTTGCGACATGCAGGTCGAAGGCGCGATGCACGCGACCACGGGCGTCGGCATCGCTGGCGACGTGCGCCTCGCCGCGCGTTACAAGAAAGAGGGCTTCGAGAACGAGAACGGCAAGAAGTCGAAGTTCAAGTTCGAGGCGAAGGCGCCGAACTTCGAGCTCGCGCCGAAGCCGTACCTCAAGGTCGAGGGCAAGAACAACCGGGTGAAGGGGCGCTGCAGCCTCCAGCCGACCGCGGTGCTCCTGCTCGAGAACATGGTGGGCGCGAAGCTCACCGTCGAGCCGTTCGTCGAGGTCGACGCGCGTCGCGCGAGCCCGCGCGACAAGTGGCAGCTCGACGCGCAGGCCGGCATCTCCGTCAACGCGGCGACCGACATCCAGTTCTTCGGGCGCCGCCTCAAGAAGCCGAAGGAGTTCACCCTCTTCGAGATCGCGCTCACGAAGCCCGGCGACGAGCTGGGCAACGTCCCGCGCATCGCCGGACCCGCGGCGCCTCCGAGCGGCGGCAAGGCCGCGCGCGTCGAGGTCGCGACCATGATGGGCGACGCCCTCTCCGGCGAGCAGGGCGACAAGGCGGAGAAGGGCGACGCGAGCGACGCCCCCGAGAAGCCCGCGAGCGCCAAGCCGTCGCGGCGACGCGCGGCGCCCGGCGCGCCCATCAGCGCGAAGCCGAGCGGAATGCCGAAGCTCGGCGGGCTCTTCAAGAAGAAGAAGGGCTGAGAGGTCCAGGCGACTCGCGCTGGCGCGCTGGCGCAAGTACCGATCGTCGGCTCGCTGACGCGCGCCGGCGTCAGAGCGTCTTCAGGTACTCGATGACCGCCGCGCGATCCTCGGCCGAGAGCGCGTCGCCGAAGGTGTGGCCCGCGTTGGCGTAGCCGAGCTTCGTGGTGTCGTAGAGCGCGGCCTTCATCGTCGGATCGGCCTCGCCCTCCTTGCCGTGATCGAGCGGCGTGTAGATCCAGCCGACCGCCGCGGCGTCGTAGGCCTTCGAGTCGAACGTGCGCGTCCAGTACCGAGGGCGCTGCGTGCTGTCGAGCAGCGCCGCGATCGTCGGGATCGAGCCGTTGTGGAGATAAGGCGCCGTCGCCCAGATGCCGTCGAGCGGCGGAGCGACGTAGCCCTCTTTCGGCTCGAGGCGGGCGATCTCGCCGAAGAACGAATTCTTGTACCACTCGACGAACGGCGGCCCGAACTGCGCTGTGCCCGAGGCGAGCACGGGATCGGTGCCGATCTCGGGGAGCGTCACGAGCTTGTTGGGGTAGCTGCCGCCGGGACCGTAGGTGCCGTGGCAGCGCGAGCACGTCGCCTCGAAGACCGGGCGCCCGCGATCCGCGAGACCTTGGTCGATCGGGAACGGAAACTTCGGCGGCTCGATGCTCATGATGTACGCGCGGATGTCGGCGAAGTACGCATCGATCGCGCGCGACTCCTCGACCGAGCTCGTACAGAGGATCGACGCCGTCATCATGATGCGCGCGTGATCGCCGCGGCCGCCGCCGACGTAGAACATCGACGTCTTCTTCTTCATGCGCCACCACGGCGGCACGTCGACGGGGACGTCCTGCGGCGGCGGAACCTCCATCAGCGGCGTGCTGCTCCAGGCGAGCGTCTTCGGATCGTGATGGGCGAAGAGCACCGCGGTGAAGCCGTCGGCCGGGTTGGGGCCGCGCGTGCTGAGGACGGAGTGCGGCGCGACGACGGTCACCCGCTCTTTCCATTTGTTGTATTCTGCACGTTCTTTCGGATCGCTCACGAGGGCGCCGACGAGGTTGAACGTCTCGATCTGCGTGTCGGCGTCCTGCGTGAAGTCGCCGTCGGCGTTGCCGAGGCCGACGAAGAGCTTGCCCTCGATGCGACCCGCGTGGCACGTGAGGCAGTTCGACGTGACGAGGTCGACGCCGTCTTTCGTCTTCATCGCGGTGAAGTTGTAGGCGAGCGTCGCGTTGCGCCCCTCGCGCCCCGGGATGCGCATCGACTCGGGCGCGCTCGGGTACACGCGCGAGTACGCGCTGTCGGGGATGCCGCACGGGACGTACGGCTCGTTGACGAGCGCGCGGTAGCCCTTCTCGGGATCGCCGTCGCGCTGCGGCTCGGCCGCGAGGATGATCTCGTCGAACGTCTCCGGATCGAGCGCGCCCGCATCGGGGCTCGGCGTGCCTGGATCCGGCTGCTCGCTCGCCGTGGAGCACGCCGCGGCCGCCGCGGCGACGATCACGAAAGACCCTGCAAAGAAGGAAGCGAAAGACTTCACGCGGGCGGGATAGCAGAGGGCCCGAGCCCCCGCAAACCGCGCCTTTTCCAGCGAGGGGGCGACGCGCCTGACGCGGCGCCTCGCGGGCGCGACGGGCGCGCGCGTCAACGGCGACGCGGCGGCGGCCGCAAAGATCGTCGATTCGCCGGCGATTTCGGCGCGGCGCCCACGGCGGCGAGGTCGGCACGCCGGTTGAAGTGATCGCGGGCAGGAGGACACGAACCATGTCGATTGCTCGCACGATCTCGCTCTTCGTCGCCGTCACCGCCGCCCTCACCGTGGGTTGCAGCAGCGCCGACTCCGACAAGGTGATGCTGACCGGCAACATCGGCTCCACGTCGACGAGCACGAAGTCGTTCGGCGGGGTGACCGCCGAGACGAGCGGGCTCCACGTCGTCGCGCGCAGGGTCTACAAGCAGGGCGAGGTGAGCACGGGCAACGTCGACGTCGCCGTCTCCGCCGACGGGAGCTTCCGCCTCGCGGTCGATCCGGAGGCGCGCTACGTCGTCACGATCGACGCGCCCGATCAGAAGAGCGCCCTCGTCTCGTGGGGCGACGGCAAGAACGTCCTCGCGGTGCAGGCGGACGGCGCCGGCGCGCAGGTCGACGTGGGCGGCGTGAAGATCGTCGGCGGCGAGGCGTACCCCGACGTGCCGATCGACGGCAAGCGCGGGCTTCGAACGACGCTCGCCGAGATCGACGACGTCTTCGAGGCGGTCGACGGCGCGATCGCGAACGCGCGGGAAGCGGCCGATCAAGCGCGCAAGGCCGCCGAGCGCGCGCGCGAGGCCGCAGACCAGGCGCGCGACGCGGCGGAGCAGGCCGCAGAGGACGCGCGCAAGGCGGCCGAAGAGGCGCGCGGCGCCGCGGGCCGCTGATCGCGGCGCGCCTCCGCGGTGCGTTTTTCCCCGAGGGCGCGGTGGCGCGCGCGTCGAGGCGCGCGCGATCGCGCGGTCTCGCACGATCTCGCGCTGGCGCGCGTCCTGCTCGCCTCGGGGCATGCGCGTTGGGATCGTGATGCTCGCCGCGGTCGCGACCGCGGCGTGCCGCGGCAAGAGCGAGCCCGTCGAGCAACGACCGCCGGAGACGCCGCCGATCGACAGCGGCGCGCCGCCGCGTCCGGGCGAGCCGCCGGCGATCGACGGCGGCCCCGGCGAGACGAAGAGCGAGCCGCCCGCGGTGACGGTCACGACCGAGTCGCTCGTCGTGGGGACGCTCACGCGCTCGTTCGTGCTCGCCGTGCCCGCGACGTTCGCGCCGGACAAGCGTCTCCCGCTCGTGCTCGCGCTCCATGGAGACGGCGGCGACGGCGCGGCGATGCGCGCGGCGTATCCGCTCGACGGCGTCACGCAGCGCGAGGCCGTCGTCGCGTACCCGAGCGGCAACGGCAAGTCGTGGGATCTCTACGCGGCGCCGAGCGACAACGACGATCTCGCCTTCATCGAGGCGCTCGTGCGCTCGCTCGAAGTGCGCTTTCCCCTCGATCCCGCTCGCGTGTTCGCGAGCGGCTTCAGCAGCGGCGGCTTCATGGTCAATCAGATCGCCTGCCGCCGGCCCGGGCTGCTCCGCGCGATCTCCGCGCACGGCGGGGGCGCGCCCGCAGAGCCGATCGATCCCGAGGCCACCAAGTGGCCCAACGGCTTCACGCAGTGCGTGGGGCAGACGACGGGCGTGGCCGCGATGATCGTGCACGGCAAGGACGACCGGATCGTCGTCGTCGGCAGCGGCGAGCACATGGCGACCTACTGGGCCTACGTCAACAAGTGCGGCGTCACCCGCGTCGCGACGACCACGCCCGAGTGCATGGCGTACGAGGCGTGCCCGATCGACAAGCCCGTCGTGCTCTGCACCGTCCCCGGCCTCGGGCATTCGTTCTGGGGCCGCGCGGTCGAGAACGACTGGAGCTTCTTCCGCGGGATGTAGGCCGCGATCGCCGACGGCCTACCGCGCGACGAAGTCCGACTTGCCGGGCGTCACCTCGAGGTGGAAGTGATCGCGATGCACGTGGTCGTAGGCCGGCGTCAGCGCGAGGTGAAAGAGCTTCGACGACGCGGCCTCGCACGCGATGCGCCGAAGCTCGAGCGAAGCCGGCGTGGCGTCTCTCGGCGGAGGCCCCGGCGCGCAGATGCGCTCGCGCGGGCGCGGGTTGAAGTCCCACTCGACGTTCAGCGCCGTCCCGTCTTCCTTGCCGAAGTAGCCGATGTCGATCGCGAGGCCGCCCTCGTGACGCAAGCCGACCGGCTCGGACCATCCCGCGGGCGGCGGGCGGTACGCCGAGAAGAGCATCACGTCGACGACGCCGCGCGCGCGAAGCAGCTTCGCGAAGTCGTCGAGCGCGAGCACCAGGCGGCAGTCGTAGATCTCGTACGACGTGCGCGCGCGCTCCGCCCGCGGCCACAGCGTACGAAAGCCGACGCCCGAGAGGCGCCCGCGGAGACGAACCGGCGCCGAGATCCCGCGCCTCGGGGCGAGGGCCTCGTGAGCGATCTCTCGCGCGGAGAGCTCCGCCTCGCATTCGTCGCCCGACAGCGACGCGTAGCGCGTGCCCGGCGCGATCGCTTCGGAGGCCTCCGGCGCGGAGACCGCCTCCGCGGGCTCTTCGAAGACCTCGGCGACCGGGTGCTCGAGGGCGTCGACCGTCGCGAGCGCAGGCAAGCGCGGCGTCCGAGCGCAGTCGAGGCCGAGGACGACCAGGAGCACCGCGCCGGCGACGGACGGAAGACGCACCTCGCGACTCTACGCGACGCCGCCGCCGGACCTCGAATTGTCGGCCTCGAATTTCGGTAGACTCGCGTCAAGCGATGACGCGAGACGGGCGGAGAGGGATCGTGAGCGCGCTCTTCGCGATCGCCGGCGCGCTCTACGCGTTCTGGTTCGGCTTCGGCTACGCGGGCGTGCACCCGAACCACGCCGGCGTGTTCCTCGTTCCCGTCGAGGATCGGGTCGACGCGCCGCTGCCGATGCGGCCGCGCCATACCGTGCTCGTCGTGGTCGACGGGCTCCGCCGCGACGCGGCCGAGACGATGACGAGCACGCGTCGAATCGCCGCCGCGGGCCAGTGTCGGGTCTCGGATCAAGGCACGTACACCTTCTCCCGCCCCGAGTACGCGCTGCTCTCGACGGGCCTCGAGGTCGATCGGAACGGCGCGCGCTCGAACGACTGCGCCGATCCGATGGGGGCCGAGTCGATCTGGCAGATCGCGCGTCAGAGCGGCCTGGTCGTGGCCGGCAGCGGCCACCTCGACTGGTTCGACGAGCTCTTCGCCGGAGGCTTCGATCGGTTCCGCCTCGCGAAGAGCCACGACGAGAACGTGTTCGACGTCGCCGAGCTCGCCGATCTGAACCTCTTCCATCCTCTCTACATCGACGAGGCCGCGCACCTGCATCGCCCCGCTTCGCCCGAGCACGCCGCCGCCGTGGCGCGCGTCGATCGCGAGATCGGCGCGCTGCTCGATCGGCTCGACCTCACGCGTGACGTCGTCGTGATGACTGCCGATCACGGGCATCGTGACGAGGGAGGGCACGGAGGCGTGCAGCCCGACGTGCGCTACGTCCTCGCGTGCTTCGGGGGCCTCGGCGTCGCGCGCGTCGAGAACGACGCCGCGACACGCCGCCCGTTCGACGGTCGCGTCACCGCGCCGGCGTTGTCGCTCCTCATGGGCCTGCGCTTCCCCAAGCACATGCGCGCCGGGCACGGAGAAGACGGCCTCGACGCGTTGTGGGAGGTGACGCGCTTCGACGACGCCGCGTACGTGGCCGATCGCAAGGCGGCCGTCGAGCGCTTCCGCGAGATCAACCGCGTCGCGCTCGAAGGCCACCTCGGCGGGCCGCCCGGCACGTGGTCGCGCCTCGAGGCCCAGGAGGCCGCGCGCGTCACGCCGAAGCTCTACCTCATGGCGATCGTCCTCTTCGCGCTCTTCGGCGCGCGCGTCGTGCTCCTCGGGCTCGACGCGCGAAGGGTCGTCGCGATGCTCGCGTGGATCGGCTTCGTCGTGCTCGCGACGTATCTGGTGCACCGGCGCTTGATGGGCGAGCTCGACTTCTCCGCCATCAACCGCAAGGAGGCGTTCTTGCCGAAGTCGTTCGTCACGACCGGCCTCGCGGTCCTCCTCGGCGCCGGCGTCCACGCGCTCTCGTCGGCGCGTCGCGGCCTCGCGCGCTACGTCGACGACGCCTCGACGCTCGTGATGCTCCTGCTCGCGGCGAACATGGGGCATATCTTCGTCTACGGCTGGCCGCTGCCCTTCCCGCTCCCCTCCACCATGATCGAGCGCTACTTTCCGCTGGTGGGCTCGTTCGCGCTCCTCACGAGCTCGCTGGCGACGCTGTCGGCCGGCCTCCTCCTCGCGCGCCGCGAGCGCGACGCGAACCGTTGATTTCGGCGGCGCGTCTGGGAAGATCGATCGACCGATGACGGGAAAGGCCGACCAGCGAGAGCTCGAGAATCTCAAGATTCTCCAGGGCGTCGCGCTCCCCGAGATCCGCGACAAGCTCGACGCCTGCCCGGTGCGGCTGCTCGACGCGGGCGAGCAGCTGCTCGCGATGGGGCAGCCCAATCGCGTCATGTACATGATCCTCTCGGGGCGCCTCAGCGTTCACCTCGAGGGCGGTCCGAAGAGCGAGCCGGTCGCGTTCCTCGGCGCCGGCGAGACGGTGGGCGAGATCTCGATCCTCGACGCGAGCCCGGCTTCGGCGCACGTCGTCGCCGCCGAGCCGTCGCGCGTGCTGGCCGTCGGCGACGAGGTCTTCTGGACGTTGGTCGACGCCTCGCACGACTTCGCCGTGAACCTCCTCGTCATGCTCGCGAAGAGGCTCCGTCGGAACAACGCGACGGTCGACGACAACATCCGCCTCCAGCGCGAGTACAAGCGCAACGCGCTGGTCGACGCGCTCACGGGTCTCTACAACCGGCGCTGGCTCGACGACACGCTGCCGCGCATGATCAAGCGGTGCGCGCGGAGCCAGCAGCCGCTCGCGGTGCTGATGATCGACATCGATCACTTCAAGCGCTTCAACGACGAGCACGGGCACGCGTCGGGCGACGCGGTGCTCGCCGCCGTGGCGCACGCGCTCCGCGCGACGCTCCGGCCGACGGACATGGTCGCGCGCTACGGCGGCGAGGAGCTCGCGGTGATCTTGCCCGAGACCGGCCCGCGCGCGGCGAGGGGCGTCGCCGAGCGCCTCCGCGTCGCGGTGCGCGAGACGGTGGTGAAGGACCCGACCGGCCGCGTGCTGCCGCGCGTGACGATCTCGCTCGGCGGCGCGATCATCGACGAAGACGATCCTTCGGCCAAGGGCGTCCTCGCGGCCGCCGACGCGAACCTGTACCTGTCGAAGCAGAACGGCCGCGATCGCGCGACGCTCTGATCTCGGCGGCCTCACCGCACGGGCGGCGGCGGCACGCCGTTGATCTTCCGCGCGCCGGTGCCTCCCGCGTAGCCGTAGCTCGCGTCGCGGCCGATGCCCCAGACCGTGACGGAGAACGGCCCGTCGCTCTCGATCTCGTGCCGGCCGTGGCCGCACTCGCCGCGGGCGAACTTCTCCGCGAGGTAGCCCGTCGTGAGGCGCACCCACGCGTACTCGTACTCACCGCTCGCGCCGAGCGGCACGAAGCCCTCGAGCGGCCCCGCGCAGTCGAGCTCCACGGGGCGGAAGCCGCCCGCGGTCTTGCGGCGCACGACGGTGAGCGAGCTCTCGGGATACGTGTAATCTACAAAGAACACGTAGCGATCGAGGAACTGGTCGGAGGGAACGATGTTGACGAACTCGGGATCGCCCAGCGTGCGCCCGCCTCCGGGCGAGCCGCCGCCGAACGTCGAGCCCGTCATGTAGACCGCGGCGTGGAACGGATGCGCGTCGTCCTGGCTCTTCACCGAGACGATCGCGTCCGTCATGAACGCGGCGACCTCACCGGCGGAGAGCGTCGAGGGCGCCCCCGGCGGCTTCGCCGGATCGTAGGTGAGCACCGTGCCGTCGACGGAGCCGACGAGGCTCCACGGCACGGTCTCCCGCGGCTGCCCGGTCACCGCTTGGGTGCGCGCGAGGTAGGGCACGAGCGCGTACGACGTTCCCCACTGGGCGAACGGCGCGATTTGCTCCTGCGTGAGATCGCAATACGGGGTCTCCGAAGGCAGGAACGAGCATGGCGATCCGCCGAACATGCCGACCGGCTTGTTGGCGCTGATCGGGCTGCCCGACGTCGACGCCCCCTGCGTGATCTGGAGCACCTGCCCGCGCGAGAGCGTCCACGACACGACCTCGCCGGTCACGCCGGGCGCGACGTCGCGACCTTCGCCGATGTCGACCGTGGGGCGCATCGACACGACGGTGTCGTCTTCGTCGGCCACGATCTGGAGGGTGCGACGATCGAGCGACGATGCGCTGATCTTGCCGAACTTCGCCGGCGAGATCGCGAGGTAGCTCGTGTCCCAAGAGCTCACGGGCAAGAGCAGCGTCGCCGTGGGAACGAAGCTCTCCGCGCCGCCGTACGGGAACATCGAGTAGGCCGCGACGGGCGAGTCGGTCGCGATGTGGAACGCGCGCGTCTTCGAGGTTCCGTGAGAGATGGGATCGGCCGGGAGCGCGGCCTTCGTTCCCTCGGGGCAGCGCGGCGCTTCGGGATCGGTGAGCGTCTCGGACTGCGCGAGGAAGACGATGCCGACCTCGCCGGGCGCGAGCGCGCCGTCG
The DNA here is from genome assembly GCA_019637175.1 of Labilithrix sp. Taxonomy (GTDB): domain Bacteria; phylum Myxococcota_A; class Polyangia; order Polyangiales; family Polyangiaceae; genus Labilithrix. The sequence continues at coordinate 103,899 of JAHBWD010000009.1, forward strand.
AGGGCGGTGTAGATCGGATCGGCGGTGCCCGCGCGCGTCGCGGTGAAGACCGACTTCGAAATGTCGAGCGGCTTGCCGTCATACTCCACGGTGATGCGCACCGGGCGATCCCACGTGTTGGCGACCATCGCGGCGAGGCACGAGCCAGCGCCGTACTGAATGTCGTCTGGCGGGAGCGTCCAGAACGAGCAGCCGACCGATCCCTTCGACAGCGCGGCGCTCGCGCAAGCGTCGACGCAGGTCTCGACGCCGCAGCCCTGATCGGGCCCGCACGTCGCGACGATCTCTTCGGGCGCGCCTTCGCAGCCCTTCAGCACCCTCTTGAGATCCCGCGAGCAGCGGAAGCCGCACTTCGGCGCTTCGCCGGGCTCGCCGCCCGCGTCGAACTGGACGGGATCGTCTCGGAAGGCGTCGCGATCCTGCGTGCACGCGCTCCCGGCGACGAGCGGGGCGGTGAAGACGGCGGCGACGCCGACGACGCGACTGAGCTTGTTCATGGCGTCACCTGGAACGTGATCTTCACGGGCGAGGGATGGTCCTCGTCGTCGGGCGCGCGGCCGAGCTCGCCGTGCGCGTTCGATCCCCAGCACTCGACGCCGCCGCCCTCGAGCAGCGCGCAGACCGCGTCGTGGCTCGTCGCCACCTGCACCGCGCGGCCGGTGAAGGCCGACGCCGGGACGAACGACGGCGCGTAGAGCGCGACGCTGCCGGTGCCGAGGCGACCCTTGCGATCGCTCCCGCAGCACTGGATCGTCCCGTCGGTCATCCGAACGCACGTGATCTCGTCGGCGACCGCGACGCGCTGGGGCCACGCCTTGACGCCGATCCGCGCGTGCGCAGGCTCCTTCTCCACGTCCGGCATGCCCGTGCAGAGTGCACCGACCTCGCTCTTGCCCCAGCAGTACACCTCGCCGCTCGCGATCGCGCACGCGTGGGCGCGCGGCTCCGGCTCGGGCCAAGGGAAGAGACCGAACCAAGGACCTCCGTGACCGCCGCCGGGCTCGTCGACCACGGTGGCCGAGACGGCGAGGCTCGTGACGCTGGCGATGCGCGCGACGCGCTTGGGAACGAGCGCCGGGCTGATCGACGAGACGCGCCCCGAGACGAGGCCCTCGTCGCCCGAGACGGCGCCCCAGGTCCACAGCTCGCCGGTCGGCGTGAGCGCGAGCGTCGTGTGCGATCCCGTCTTCACGCGCGCGACCGGCAGCGCGCCGATCGCGGCGACGCCGGGCGCGCGCACGATCGGCCAGACGCCCGCGTCTTCCTGCGAGCGCGCGAGCTGCTGCTCATCGTCCTTGCCCCAGCACGCGAGCTGTCCCGAGGAGAGCCGAGCGCAGATGCTCCCGTGCCCGACGTCGAGCCGCGTCGCGTCGCCGAGCGCGCCGAGCGCGACGCGCGCGGCGTCGGGATGAGGATCGTAGTCGCTCGGCGCCGAGAGCTCGGCGTTCTTGTTCGCGCCCCAGCACCACACCGCGCCGCTCGCGAGCGCGCACGACGTCTCGCCCGCGGCGCCGATCTCGGTCGCGCCGGCGACGCCCTTCACGGGCGCGACGCGTGGAGGCACGCTCGCGTCGGCGCCGACGGGCTGCGCGACGCCGCGCCCGAGCGATCCGAGCTCGTCGTCGCCCCAACACTGCACGGTGCCGTCGCTCATCCGCGCGCAGAAGTGCCGATCTCCCGCGACGAGCTCGACGGCGCAAGCGCCCGCGTCGGCGCACACCACCGGTCGATCCGCGGGATCGAAGGGCGCGCGCGCGTCTTCGTCGCTCGCCTCGGGCACCGAGGCCTCGGGCGGCAGCGAGGCGCTGCCGCCGTCGTCGTCGGGAAAGCCCTGTCGCTCGGCGGCGTCACTGCACGCGACGACGGCGCCGCACGAGCACGCGACGAGGAACGTCAGAGCAAAGAGTCGGCGCACGTTCATCATCGTCCTCATGGCTGCTTCTTCGAAGGATCGCGGCGCAGCGCGATCTGCTTGCCGACGACCCACACGTCCTCGGGCCCCGCCGCCCAGACCGCGTAGAGCGGATCGGTCAGCGGGAACTTCGTGCGCGTGACCGCGGCTTGCGTCCACGCGTCGCCGTCCCACCGGTGGACGCGACCGTAGTCGCCGACGGCCCACGCGTTCTTGGAGCTCACGCCGCACAACGCGTTGATCGGCGGCGCGTCGTTGCGCCCGGCCTTCGTGTACGAGAACGTGAAGGTCGCGCCGCCGTTCGTCGTCGTTCCGCGCCAGATGCCCGGGACCGCCGACGACGATCGGCCGAGCACGAGCACGTCGTCGCCGCTGATCGCCGCGCCGCCCATCACGGCGAGCACGCCGAAGACGGGCGCCTCTTCCGGATCGGGAGGCAGCGTGACCTCGGCGAACGCCGACGCGCCGGCGGCGCGCCGAAACACGGCGATCTCCTCGAAGAAGTCCTCACCCTCGAGGAGCCGCGCGCCGGCGACCCAGACCCCCGTCGCCGTCGATCCCCAGACCGAGGCGAACGCGGTCGGCGTGGGCTGCGTCGAGACGGCGTCGATCGCGAGCGACGGACCGCCGTCGCGCGCGGCGTAGTGAAGGACGCGGCCGGCGGGTTGCGGCTCGACGGTGCCGCCCGCGGCCCACACGTCGTCGGGCCCGCTTCCCCAGATCGATCGGATGCTCACGGCGACGCCGCCAGGCGGCGCGATCTTCGCGAACGTGAGCGTCGCGCTGGCCCCGCCCGTGCCGCGGCGCAGGCCTTCCTCACCGCCGATCCAGACGTCGGTCGGGCCGCTCCCCCAGATCGCGCCGAGCGGGCCGAGGCCCGATGCATGTATCTTCCATGTAGTTCCGTCCCAACGGAGGACGTTGCCCTCGTCGGTCACGCTCCACACGATCCCCGTGCCGTCGCCCCACACCCCGCGGAGCGTCTGCCCGGGAGGCAGCGCGGTCGGGCAGAAGCCGTCCTTCGAGCACTCGCGCGGCGCTTCGGCGTCGGCGTCGGCGTCGGTCTCCGGCGCCGACGCGTCGACGACCGGCAGAGCGCCGCCGTCGGCGGCGGGATCGGGCGCGGCTTCGGGGCTCGCGTCGGAGCACGCCGCGACAATCCCGAGCGCACCAGGGATCGCGAGCAGGCAAGCCGCGCGGAGCGAGAGCTTCATTTCGGACCTCCATGTCGGAGCGCGATGCCGTCGCCGACGATCCATACGTCGTTCGCCGAGCTGCCCCAGACGCCGTAGAGATGCGGCCGCTTCTTGTTCACCGGGAACGCCGCGACCGACGGCGACCACGTCGTACCGTCGAAGTGCAAGATCGTCCCCGACTCGCCGACCGCCCACACGTCGCTCGCCGAAGCGCCCCACACCGCGTGGAGCGCCTCTCGCGTCGGCGCGGGCACGATCGCCCACTCGGTCGCGCCGGCGACGAAGCGGCGGATCGTCCCGTTGTCGCCGACGGCCCAGACGTCGTTCGCCGAGCTGCCCCACACCGCCTCGAGCAAGACCGACGACTGACTGTCGACCTCCGTCCAGGTGTGCTCCGCCGCGCCGCCCGCGCGCGTGCCGTGCATCGTCACGCCGAGCTGCCAGCTCACCCACTCGCTGTTGTCGCCGACGAGCCAGAGATCGTCGGCCGACGCGCCCCAGATGCCGTGGACGGTGAACGTTCCTCGCACGCCCGCCCAAGCGACGCCGCCGTCGAGCGTCGTCTTGACGAACTGGTTGCCCTGCCTCGTGTCGCCGTTCGGCTCGCGGAGCGTCGTCCAACGACCGCCGACCCTCACGTTGCCCGCCCCGTCGGCGCGGAGCGCGAAGAGGGGCGCAGACTCCCAATCGTTCTGCGTGGCCCTCGGCGCGAGCGCCCACTTCGATCCGTCGAAGTGGAAGATCACGTCCGTGGAGCTCACGGCCCAGACGTCGTTCGCCGCGCTCCCGCCGACGGCGTAGAAGGTGTTCCTCACGCCGGTCGCCGTCGGCTTCCAGGTCGCGCCGTCCCAATGGATGAGCGTGCCGCCCGAGCCCGCGGCCCAGACGTCGTTCGGCGCCGCTCCCCACACGCTCGTGAGCGCGTAGCGCGAGCTCACGTTGGTCGCGACCGGACACCACGCCGCGACGTCGCACGAGATCGCCTCGGTGACGCAGTCGTCGTCGGAGCCGTCGCATCCGCCGTCGGGCACGACGGCGCCGGCGTCGCTCCCGGCCTCTTGCTGGCCCGGGAGCGTCGCGCCGGGATCGGGCGGGCCGATCGCTTCTTCGGCGGTCGCGCAGCTCGCGACGGCGAAGACGCCGAACGGCGACGCGAGGAGGAGCAGTCGAGCAAAGACGCGCAGCTTCATCGGGTCTCTCCCGGGTCGCATTCCCTCATGAGGCATTGGCCCTCGATGCACGGCTGGCCCGCCGCGAGATCGCACGCTTGACCGCAGGCGCCGCAATGGCCCGGATGGATCCGCAGGTTCGTCTCGCAGCCGTCCTCGGGATCGCCGTTGCAGTCGGCGAAGCCGGCCTGGCACTCGTAGGCGCAGAGGCCCTTCTTGCACGTGCTCGTCTGGTTCGGACCGGGCGCCTTGCACCCCAAGCCGCACGAGCCGCACGCGCCGACGTCGGTGAGCAAATCGACGCACGACGGACCGGGGCAGAGCGTCTTGCCGAACCGCTTGCACGGCACCGCGCACTCGAGGCCGTTGCCTTCGTCGACGCACGACTCACCAGGCGCGCACTTGATCCCGCAGCCGCCGCAGTTGTCGGTGCTTTCGAGGTCGAACGTCTCGCAGCCGTCGCCGTTGCACATCGAGAGATCGCCGTTGCAGTCGGCGGCGCCGTCGATGCACTTGAGGTTGTTGCACGCTCCCGCGCGACAGCCGTAGTACGCGTTCGGCGGAGGCACCGCGCAGCCGCCGGCGGGCGGCGTGCAGACGTTGCCGCAGGCGCCGCAGTTGTTGTCGTCGACGCGCGGGTCGGTGCAGACCCCGTTGCACGCGATCTTGCCGGCGAGGCACCCGCACCTGCCTTCGATGCACGGCGTGCCCGGCGCGCACGCGTTCCCGCACTGGCCGCAGTGCTTCGGATCTTGCAGAACGTTGATCTCGCAGCCGTCGTCGACGAGGCCGTTGCAGTTCCTCCAGTCGACCGGGTGGAAGAGATCCGGCGGGCTGTGGCACTCGAGCTCGCACGCGCCGTCGATGCAACGCGACGTCATGTGGATCGGCGCGTAGACGAGGCACTTGCTGCCGCACGCGCCGCAGTGATCATTGTCGCGCATGAGGTCGGTCCCGCACTTGTACGTCGGGCCGTCTTCCGAGATGCAGCTCGCGAACGGCGCCGGACAGGTCGTGGCGGTGCACGCGAGGACCTTCACCGGCGCGTCCGGCCCGCCCTCGGCGCCCGGCGGAGTGAACGTCGGACCGACGGGAGGCTTGATGTCGCCCATGTCGACGTTCTCCGCGCACGCCGCGACCAGCGCGAACGCGAGCAAGAGGAAGCCGAGCAATCGCTTCGAGCTCAATGACACGATGACCTTCTCTCGGGCTCGGTGCGCGCTGCCGCACCGCTAGGGGGCCGTTCTGCGTTCAGCGCGAGAAGAGGCTCTCGAGATGAACGCGGTGAGTCGACGACGGGAAGCGCGCGCGGAACGCGGCGAAGCGGCGCTCCGCTTCGTCTTTGCGCCCGAGGTAGACGAGCGCTTCGATCGCGATCGCCTCGCGCTCCTGCGTGAAGTGACCGCCGGGGTGGCGACGCTCGTGATCGCGGCACGACGCGAGCGCGTCGGCGGGGCTCGCGCGGAGCTGATCGTGCGCGCGCGCGATGAGGGCGATCTCGTCGGCCTCGCTCGCGGCGGCAGGCGCGGCCGGCATCTCGACCTCCGCCTTCGGCGCGGCGGGGACCGGCGTCGACGACGGCGGCGCCGACGGCAGATCCTCGGGCCGCACGGTCGATCCGCGCATCGAAGGAACGCTCGCGTGCTCGATCGGCTTGCGCGCGACGACGGCGGTGCTCGGCGTGCGAGGCGCGGCGACGCGCGACTCGGTGGGCTCGCCGATCATGAACACCGTGGCAACCGCGAGCGCGGCAGCCGCGCCGGCGGCGACGAGCCACGTGGTCGTCGTGGTGCCTCCGCCGGCTCCGATCGCGCCGCTCGCGTCTGCGGGCGGAGCTTCGGGCGAGAGCGGCGCGCTGCCGACCGCGACCGCGATCGCGCGCTCGATCTTCCTCATGCGCGCAGCCTCGGGATCTTCGTGCGCGCGCTCGGCCTCGATCGCGCCCTTGACCATCGGGCTGAGCCGATCTCCGTAGTCGAGGAGCCTTCGCGGACCCGTCGAGCTCATGGCATCCTCCGTTGCGCCTCGAGGCGCTTGGCCGCGGCGAGGATCGCCTTGCGAGCCGCGCGCAGGCGCGAATAGGCGGTGGCGACCGGGCATCCCACGGCGTCGGCCACCTCTTCCATCGAAAGCTCCTCCACTTCGTAGAGGACGAAGACGTTGCGTCGGTCCTCGTCGAGGACCGAAAGAAGCCGTTCGAAGTCGGCGAGCGCCTCGTGCGCGCGCATCGACGCTTCGGGGCTCGAGGCCTCGCCCGAGAGCGCGTCGATCTCGATCGCGATCGTGGCGACCGGAGGGCGCGATCGCCGGTAGCGCGACGCCTCGCGCACGGCGATGCGTGAGAGCCACGCGCGGAGGTGATGGCGCTCCTCGTACTTGTCCCACGAGCGGTGGACGGCGACGAAGACGTCCTGGGTGACGTCGTCGAGATCGGCGTCGGCGACGCCGAGCCGGCGGAGCAGCCGGAAGACGTACGCGCCGTGCGCGCGGAAGACCTCCGCGCTCGAGAGGCACCGGATCGTCGCCGAGCCCTCGAGGGGGGCGACCGCCGGAGCGTCGAGGGTGGTGCCGACCGCCGTCATCGACCCGCTTAAAGGCGGGCGCGCGACGTTTTCATCACCAAAAGTGAACGCCGGCGCCGAAACTTGCCTGGAAGGCGACCGGAGCGGGCTGGAGAAGGATGAGCTGCCGCCCGTCGACGTCGCGATACGTGAATCGGTCGCGTTGGAGGAGGGCGGCGATCTGGACGGCAAGGGCGGGCTCCACGGTCACCCCCCGTCGTTCGAACCGATACGCTACCCGCCCTTCGAGGATCGCATCGAGCAGCAACGTGCTCTGCGATGCTCGTGTGAGGCTCGATGTGTTGGCGTGCAGCCTGCCTACATCGGCGCCCGCGCACAGATCGACCGCGAAGGGCCCGGGCCGGAGCACTTCGGCGCAGCCGAGCGCCGCGAAGCTCAGCCGGTCGACGACCGCGAGGCGGCGCTCGCCCGTCGGCCTGCGAGGCCAGTACGCGCCGCGGACGAGGAACGAGGCCCAAGGGACGGACGTCCTCACGAGCGCGCCTCCCTCGATCCCCCACGAGGCGCCGGGCAAAATCCCCGCGCCGACGACGAAGCCCGCGGTCGGGCCCGCGCTCCAGCGCTCGCGCCGCGGCGCGGGCTGCGGCGCCGAGGTCGCGGGAGGAGGCGCCGAAGGGGCGACGGGCACGACGATCGTTCGCGGCGCGCCGATCATGATCGCGAGGACGACGGCGAGTGTGTCGATCGTCTTCGCGCAGTCGCCTACGGGCATCGGCACGTCGCGGCGCCCGAGCTCCGCGCCCGCGCGATCGCGCCCGACGATGCGCGCGCGCGCCCCGCCCTCTTCGAGCTCGAGCGTGAATGTGTAGTCTGCATCTTCTCCGAACACCGGCCGGCGGAGCCGCTCTTCGACCGCGCGACGGAGCGCGTCGTCGCCGCCGCAAGCGACGAGCGGTGCGTTCGAAGGCGCCGTGCTCGTCAGCCCGAAGCGCACGGGGCGCTCGGTGGGCTCATCGCCGCGCGCCCCCCTCGCGAACAGCCCGAGCGCGACGGCGCACGAGAGCAGACAGGGCCAACGCATCCGCCCGAGATGGTCGCTCAGAACGGGACGCGCGCGCGAATCTTTCCGATCGCCTCACGGCTCGGCGGCAGGCGCCGGACACGGCGAGCCGTTGCGGAAGTCGAGCTTCACGCTGCGCTTGCGATCCCACGCGAGCGCCTGGAACGCCGAACGCCCGTCGTCGTAGAAGACGAACGCCATCACCGGATCGGCGAACGCGGCGCTCGGCTCGAGCTCGACCTCGAGCATGAAGTACGTGCTCCGCTCGAACGTCCACGTGGCGCCCGCGATCGTCGCGCCACGGACGACGTCGCGACGCTCGGCGAGACAGGTGGCGAAGTCGCGCGCTTCGCCGGCGGGTAATCGCTCGATCAGATCGCGCCGCGCGATCGATCGGAAGCGGCCGCCGAGGCCCGCGTACTGGACGGCGAAGGCGCCGGCGAGATCCTCGCGCGAGCGGACCGCGTCGGCGGTCGCGCCGGTCTCGTCGTCGCCGGCGTCGCCGGCCGGAGCCGCGCAGCCGGCGAGACCGGCGGCGACGAGCAGGGTCACGAGGCAGGTCCGGAACGACATGTCCTCGGAAAGAAGCGAGAATCAGACCATCCTACAATGTAGGCATTTCGCCTACTTTCCCGACTGTGTGTGGATCGCGAGGGGCTCAGTGAGAGGCGCGCGAGCCCCACGTCTCGACGACCTTCAGCCGCCGTCGACTTCGGGCCGACGCACCGTCACCGCGTCGCCGCGGATCTCGAGCACCTCGAGCTTGCCGCCGTAGAACTTCGAGAGCCCAGTGTCGATCCGCCACACGCGTCCGTCGCACGCGGGGCTCACGCCGTTGCGCTGGACGGTGTGCCCGACGACCATCCTCTTCGCGCCCATCGCGCTGAGCGCTTCACCGAGCGTCGCGCACTCTTCGCGTCCGGGCGCGGCGGAGTACATGCGGCTCCACACCGGACCGTCCTCGCCGACGACCACCGCGGGCGGATCCTTCTGCTTGCCGAGCAGCCAGTCGCGGACCTCGTCGTTCATCCGATCGAGACCGTAGCGCACGTGCTTCGGCAGAATGCCGCCGTGGACGAAGACGCTGTCGCCCACCTTCACGAAGATGGGTCGCTCGGCGACGAGCGTCGCGTAAGGTCCGCCGGGGATGAACGCCGCGGCGCGGCCCTTCGCGTTCGGCTCGACGTGCGGGAGGCGCACGATCGTCACGTCCGTCGGGTGAACGTCGGCGAACGTCGTGAAGGCGCCGGGCGTCACGTAGCGAAAGTCGAGCGACGCGTTCATCAGCTCGTGGTTGCCCGCGAGCGCGATGAGCTCGCCTCCTGCTGCCTTCGCCTCCTTCTTCAACCGCTCGAGCAGATCGAGGATCGCGCGATCGTCGTCGCCCCGATCGATCGCGTCGCCCGTCTGGACGACCACGAGCGCGCCTCCCGACCATGCGTCCTTCGCGTCGATGGCGCCGGCGAGACGAAGCGCGCGGCGCGTAGCGTCGAGATCGCCGTGCAAGTCGCCGATGGCGACGAGGCGATCGGGCGCGGGTCGCGTGAGGCGCGCCGAGAACGCGGGCGCGGACGCCGCCGACGGCGGCGCCTTCTTGATCTCGGGCGCGGAGGGCTCGTCGCTCTTCGATCGACACGCCGCGAGGAGAACGCACGCGAGAACGATGACGTGCGGGCGCATCAGAAGACCGCCGCGAAGCCCGTGCCCGTCGGCCGGATCTCGAACGAGGAGCGCTTGCGACCCGCGCTGTGCGCCCTCCACGAGCTCTCGAGAGACTCCTCGATCATGAGCCCCTGGAAGCCGAGGACGACAGCCAGGAAGCCGCTCGCGAGGAACGCCGCCGCGAAGCCGTCTTGCTCGGCGCGCGAGAGGTCGCCGATGGGATCGGCCACCGCGAAGATCGTGCCGCCGGCCACCGCGAGCGCGCCGACGCCGATGCCGATCCCACCCGCCACCTGGCGCAGCGCGCGCTGGGTCTCGGCCTTCTCTCTCCACGCCGCCTCGACGGCGGCGACGATCTCCGCAGGGGGTCTGCCGGCGGCGCGTCCCTCGTCGAGCTCCTGCTGGAGCGATTCGAACGAGCCCGCAGGGCCGAGCGTGGGCACCGCGAGCAAGAGCACGCCTCCGAGGACCGCGCCCGCGCCCACGCTGACCGTGATGAGGCCAGGCGCCGGGCTCCCGTCGTCGCTCGACCGACCGAGCATCACGGCGCCGGCGGGGATCACCGCGGCGCCGACCGCGATCGTGCCGATACCGCCCCACGTTCGGTAGTTGCGCGACTGCGACGACAGCTCGCCCAAGGTCGCGCTCAAGCGCTCGAGATCGTCCGACGGCGGCGGAAGCTCTTGCGCGAGAGCCGGCGCCGCGCCGGCGAAGAGGCACAGCACGACGGCAGAAGCGAAGGCGACCTTCATCGCGGCAGCATAACCCGAAGCAACGCGAGCGACGAGACGCGGGGCGGAAGCATGGCGTTGCGTTTGCTATGGCAACTGTCGCACGCGATGGATCGCGATCCGCACAGCGCGACTGACGACGACAGCCTCGCGACGTTCTTTCGAATGTCGCTCGACCTCTGCTGCATCGCCCGCCTCGACGGCAGCCTCGAGCGCGTGAACGCGGCCTTCGCGATCCTCGGCTGGTCCGAGGAGGAGCTCTTGTCGACGCCGTTCCTCGATCTCGTCCACCCCGACGACCGAGAGCGAACGCGCACCGAGCTCGCGAAGCTCGCGCGCGGCGTGCCGTCGACGCACTTCGAAAACCGCTACCGCTGCAAAGACGGCGCGTACCTCTGGTTCGCGTGGACGACCGCGCCCTCGTCGTCGGGGGTGCTCTTCGCGATGGGCCGCAACGTGACCGACAGCAAGCTGCGCCGCGACGCGGAGCGCCGGGAGCTGGAGCGCCAGCGGCACCAGTATCAGGCCATCTTCGACACGCTCCCGCAGATGATCTGGCTCAAGGCGGCCGACGACACGCTCATCCGCGTCAACGCCGCGGCGGCCCGCTCGATCGGCCTCACCCCGAGCGAGGCCGAGGGCCGCAGGACCGCCGAGCTCTACCCTGCGCACGCCGGCCGCTATCGCATCGACGACCTCGAGGTGATCGAGCGGGGGATGCCGAAGCTCGACATCGTCGAGCCCTACGAGGTCGCGCCGGGCGACGTGCGGTGGGTGCGCACCGACAAGACGCCCTACTTCGACGCCGAGGGCAACATCGTGGGCGTCGTCGTGTCGGCCACCGAGGTCACCGGGTGGAAGCGAAGCGAGGAAGAGCGCGCGCGACTGTACGAGCAGCTGAAGGCCCAGGACGAGCTCAAGACGCGCTTCTTCGCGAACGTGAGCCACGAGCTGCGCACGCCGCTCACGCTCATCATCGGCCCCGTGGAGAAGCTCCTTCGGGCCGGCGACCTCGACGCCACGACGCTACGCGAGCTCGAGGTCGTCGCGCGCAACGCACGCACGCTCCTCAAGCGGGTCAACGACCTGCTCGACGTCGCGCGCCTCGACGCCGGGAAGCTGGGCCTGCGTCCTGCACAGGTCGATCTCGTCGCGCTCGTGCGCGCCGCGACGGCGCAGTACGAGTCGATCGCGGCCGACCGGCGCATCGATCTCGTCGTCGAAGCGCCCGCCGAGCAGCCCCTCGCACAGGTCGATCCCGACAAGACGCGGCAGATCGTCGACAACCTCCTGGCCAACGCCTTCAAGTTCACCCCGGCGGGCGGCACCGTGCGCTGCACGCTGCGCGCCGAGCCGCCGAACGACGCGCAGCCGCAGGGGCTCGTCACGATCGAGGTCGCCGACAGCGGACCGGGCGTGGAGCCGGCGATGCGCGAGCTCATCTTCGAGCGCTTTCGCCACGCCGGCGACTTCGGCGGCACCGGCCTCGGTCTGGCGATCGCGCGAGAGCTCGTGATGCTCCACGGCGGACGGATCTTCGCGAGCGCAGCGTCCGAGGGCGGAGCGCTCTTCAGCGTCGAGCTGCCGCTGCTCGCTCCCGCCGGCGTTCGGGTCGTCGAGGCGTCGACGCACGCGCCGCGATCGCGCGCGACGGAGGCGCCCGAGGTCGCGCCACCGAGCTCGGAGCCGCGCGAGATCGCCTCGCCCGACGCCGAGCCCGACGATCGTCCGCTCGTGCTCGTGGTGGAAGACAACGAGGACATGAGCCAGTTCATCGCCGGAGAGCTGTCGCCCGACTACCGGATCGCGCGCGCGTTCGACGGTGAGCAGGGTCTCGAAGCGGCGCGCACGCTCGCCCCCGATCTCGTGCTCACCGACGTCATGATGCCGCGCGTCGACGGGCTCACGCTGCTCGCGGCGCTGCGCGCCGACGCGTCGCTCTCCGCGGTGCCCGTCGTGCTGCTCACCGCGCGCGCCGACGAAGAGTCGATGGTCGACGCGTTCGCCGGCGGCGCCGACGACTACCTCGCGAAGCCGTTCTCCGCGCGCGAGCTTCGCGCGCGCGTCCGCGCGCACCTCGAGCTCGTCGCGACGCGCGCCGAAGCGACGCGCCGCGAAGAAGAGGCCGCGCGGCTGCGGACGGCGGTGCGCGCGCGCGACGAGTTCCTCTCCGTCGCCTCTCACGAGCTGCGCACTCCCCTCTCCGCGCTCCAGCTCAACCTCCAGCTCCTCGAGCGCCTCCCGCAAGACGCCGTCCGCATGCGCAGCGAGCGGCTCGACGTCGCTCTGCGCGCCTGCAAGAACCTCGGCGCGCTGATCGAGACGCTCCTCGACGTCGGACGCGCCGCGACCGGGCACCTCGAGCTGAACGCCGTCGAGATGGATCTCGCCGAGCTGCTCCACGACGTCGCGCGTCGCTTCGAGCCCGCGATCGCCGGCGCCGGCTGCTCGCTCGAGCTCCGCGTCGAGCCGACGCTCCTCGGGCGGTGGGACCGGCTGCGCCTGGATCAGGTCTTCGCCAACCTCCTCGGCAACGCGATCAAGTTCGGCGCCGGCAAGCCGATCGAGCTCACCGCGATCGCCGCCGACGGGAAGGTCCACGTCTCGGTCCGCGATCACGGCGTCGGCATCGCGCCGCCCGATCAGGCGAGGATCTTCCAGCGCTTCGAGCAGGTCGCGTCGGCGCCGTCGTACGGCGGGCTCGGCCTCGGCCTCTGGGTTTCGAACGAGATCGTGCGCCGGCACGGGGGCTCGCTCACCGTCGAGAGCCGACTGGGCGAGGGCTCGACGTTCCGCGTGAGCCTGCCGCGCGCACGACGAGGCGACCGATGAGCGCATCGAGCGACCATCGCGTCCTCGTCGTCGACGACAACGTCGACACGCGCCTGACCGTCGAGCTGATCCTGAGCAGCGAGGGCTACCACGTCTCGACGGCCTCGAACGGCGTCGAGGCGCTCGCGCAGCTCCGCACGGCCGCCGTGCTGCCGTCGGTGATCCTGCTCGATCTGATGATGCCGCTCATGGATGGCTATCAGTTCCGCGCCGAGCAGCGCAGCGATCCGATCCTCTCCGACATCCCCGTGCTCATCTTCACGGCCGACGGCAACGCCGAGGACAAAGCGGCTTCGCTCGGCGCGGCGGGCTTCCTCCGCAAGCCGATCGATCTCGACGTGCTCGTCGCAGAGATCGCGGCGTACTGCTCTGTTCACGCGGGCCCGCTGCCGTAGGGGCGAGTGATGATCTCGAGCAGGTGGCCGCTCGGGTCTTCGAAGTACGCGCCGCGGCCGCCGTCGCGACGGTTGATGGCTCCGGCTTGCTTCTGGCCCGGGTCGGCCCAGTAGTCGAGCCCGCGCTCCTGGATGCGCGCGAAGATGGCGTCGAACTCGGGCTCGCTCACGAGGAACGCGTAGTGCTGTCGCTCGATCGGCGCGGCCTCGGCGTCGTGAAAGTCGAGCGTCACGTCGTTGGCGACCTGCACGCAGAGGAAGGGGCCGAAGCGCGTCGGCGCGGGCAGCCCCAGGAGGCCGGCGAGGAACTCGGCGGACGCTCGCGAATCGCGTGAGTGGACGATGGTGTGATTGAGCTTGATGGTCATGGCCGAACCGCTCCTCGACGGTAGGTGAGGCCGAAGCCGAATGGAAAGAGCGGGTCGTCGATCTCGCGGGCGACGTCCACGGGCAGGTCGGTCATGCGTCGCGGCCACGGGCGCGCGAGCTTGCCGCTGAACGGGCTGTCGCCGAAGAGAACGTCGGCGACGCCGCCGCCCTCGCTGCCCGGGAGCCACGCGGCGACCCACGCGCGCGCCTTCCTCAAGTACGGCTCGATGACGAGCGGGCGCCCCGCGAGGAGGACGACGACGACGGGAGCGCCCGACTCTTGCAGGCGACCGAGCGCGGCGAGGTCGTCCGACGAGAGCGTCGGATCGCGCGCGTCGCCGAGCCATTCGGCGTAGGGCGGCTCGCTCGCGACGAGGACGGCGACGTCGGGGCGCTCGATCGACGATCCGTCCGGCGAGTGCCGCACGCGCGACGCGTCGCCCGCGACCTCGCGCAGCCCGGCGAGCACCGTCGTCGCGGTGAACGGTCGGTCCGCCTTCTGCCACGACATCGTCCAGCCGCCGGACTGCCGCGCGGGCGAGTCGGCGCCGGAGCCGGCGACGAGGATCCGCGCCGTCTTCGAGAGCGGCAGGACGTCGCCTTCGTTCTGGAGGAGAACGAGCGACGCGCGCACGGCGCGACGCGCGAGCGCGCGATGCGCGGGGCTGCCGATCTGCGCGGTGAGGCGCGGGTCGGCCTCGCCGCTTCGCCTCCAGAGGCCGGCCTCGCACTTCACGGTGAGGACGCGACGAACGGCCTCGTCGACGCGCGCTTCACTCACGCGACCGGCGTGCACTGCGCGCTCGAGCGCCTCGAGGAACTCGCGGAAGGGAGGCGTCATCCCCGGAGGAACGACGCCCGCCACGCCGCCTTCGTTGCCCGCGATCTCCGCGTCCATCGTGACGTCGATGCCCGCGTTCACGGACTTGATCACCTGCTCGTCATAGGTGCCGGGAAGCTCTCGCAGGCCGGACCAGTCGGAGATCACGATCCCGCGGAAGCCGAGCTCGTTTCGCAAGACGTCGGTCAGCCACTTCCGGCTCTCGTGCATGCCGGCGCCGCGAAGCGAGCTGAACGAGACCATCACGGACGCGACGCCCGCGGAGATCACCGGCCGATACTGATCGACGGCCAGGCGCCGGAAGTCGGCGTCGTTCAGGCGAACATCGCCGCGATCGAGCAGCCCGCCGTAGCGCGCCTGCGGCGACGTCTCGAAGGTCGTCGCGCCGTCGCCGGCGAAGTGCTTCGCCGTCGCCATGACGCTCGCCTCACCCGCGCCGAGCCGATCGCCCTGGAGCCCTCGCACTTCGGCGGCGCCGAGCAGCGCCGCGAGCTCGGGTCGATCGGAGAACGTCTCGTACGTGCGGCCCCATCGCGGATCGCGGCCCGCGGCGATGACGGGCGCGAAGTCCCAGTCGACGCCCGTGCCCGCGACCTCGATCGCCGTCGCGCGACCGATCGCGCGGACGAGCTCGGGATCGCGCGTGCACCCGAGCCCGATGTGATGCGGAAAGATCGTGGCCTCGGTGACGCCGCCGTGACCGTGCACGGCGTCGACCGCATAAGCGAGCGGGACGCCGAGGCGCGTCGCGCGCGCCTCGGCGTGGAACGCATTCGTCATCGCGACCCAATCGGCCGCCGATCCGGTGCCTTCATAGGAGCCGCCGCCGCTCAGGAGCGAGCCGAGGAAGTACCTCCCGACGTCGCCCTTCTCGAGGTGCTTGTGCTCCGCTTGCACCATCTGGCCGAGCTTCTCGGGCAGGGTCATCTGCGAGAGGAGAGCTTCGGTCTGGCGCACGCAGGCCTCCGTCGGCCACGAAGCCGCGCCGTCGATGTCGGCGCGCGCCACGGTGACCGCGCGCGGAGGTGACGATGCGCACGCGTACGTGAGCGCCGCGAGAGACGCGAGCGCCGTCCAGCGGAGGCGGAGGGAGGAGCTCATGGTCGCCACCTGGACTGTAGTGACGACATCGGCGCGACGAAACGCGTCGAGCGACCGCGTGAGGTCGGCGATCACTGAGACCCGCAGCCCGTCGAGCGCGTGACTACACTACGCCTCGAAGGCCGATGGACGAGACCTACTTCGAAGGCGAGATCCGCGAACAACCCGAGACGCTGGCGCGCCTCCTCCGCGACGGCCGCGCAGCCGTCGAGCGCGTCGCGGCGATCGTGCGCGCCGCGGCGCCCGCGTGGGTCACGATCGCTGCGCGCGGCACGTCCGACAACGCGGCGCGCTACGCGCAGTACGCGCTCGGCGCCCGGAACCGGCTGTCCGTCGCGCTCGCGGCGCCGTCGCTCTTCACCGTATACGCGTCGCCGCCGAGCCTCGCGGGCGCGCTCGTCGTCGGGATCAGCCAGTCGGGGCAGTCGCCCGACATCGTCGCCGTCGTCGCGGAAGGGCGCCGGCAGGGCGCGGTGACGATCGCGGTCACCAACGATCCCGCGTCGCCGCTCGCGCGCACGGCGGAGCACACGCTCGCGCTGCATGCGGCGACCGAGCGCGCCGTCGCGGCGACGAAGACGTACTCGACCGAGCTCTTCACCGTAGCGATGCTCTCGGCGGCCCTCGCGAACGACGAAGCGGCGTGGCGCGAGCTCGCCGGCGTTCCCGAGCTGTTCGCGCGCGCGCTCGATCTCGCGTCGCCTGCGCTGGCCGCGTCGCGCTGGCGCGCGTCCGAGCGCTTCCTCGTCCTCGGCCGCGGCTTCAACTACGCCACCGCGTTCGAAATCGCGCTCAAGATCAAAGAGACGAGCTACGTGATCACGGAGCCCTATTCGTTCGCCGACTTCCTCCACGGGCCCGCCGCCATGCTCGAGCGCGGGTTCCCCGTGATCCTCGTCGCACCGTCGGCGCAGGAAGACGCGTCGTCGATGCTCGAGCTGCTCGATCGACGCGGCGCGGACGTCCTCGCCATCTCCGACGATCCCGCGGTCCTCGCGCACGCCGGCGACGCCCTCGAGCTCCCGCCGGGGATGAGCGAGTGGATCTCGCCGATCGTCGCGATCGCGCCCGGGCAGCTCTTCGCCCTCGCGCTGGCGCGCGCGCGCGGCACCGATCCCGATCGCCCGCGCGGGCTCTCGAAGGTGACCGAGACGCGCTGACCCGCGGCCGGCGCGATCACCACGCCGGGCCGCGCGCGGCCGCCGCGCGCGAGGGCGGAGGCGACATCGTCACGAGCTTCGCGCGGAGGCGCTCGAACGACTCCGCGGCGCTTCGCGCGCGGGCCGAAGCCTTCGAGCGCAGCGCCGGCTTCGACGACATCGCCTTCGCGAGCGACGCGGAGCGCACCTCGGGAGCGACGAAGCGCGTGTCCTTCGCGCGAACGCTCGCCACCAGGTAGAGCCGCCCCGGGAGATCCTCGGCGCTCACGGCCGAGAGCCTGACGTAGGAGCGCCCGTCGATCGTCGTGCGCGACCCCTCTTCGGGCTCGAGCACGAGAGATTCTTGCGTATACATCGAAATCAGCTCGAGCTCGGGGAGCTTGCTTCCCTCGGCCACCGAGACCCACACGCGCGCGGAGAGCGCGCCCTTGCCGCCGACCACCATCATCGTGAGGCTCGCGACGCCCGCCGGGTCGACGGTGAGGACGGCCGCGCCCGGCCCCGCGGGCGTCGCCGCGCGGATCTCGACGCCGTGCTCGCCGTCCTGGACGAACGCTTCGTAGATGCCGAAGCCGGTCTCGTCGAGCGGCGTCCACAGGCTCTGGAACTGCGGATCGGTCACGAGGTTGTCCGCCGCCGTCGGCGCGGGCGCCTTCGCGACGAGCGTGCGCGCGGGCGGAGGTGGCGAGACCGCGGCGGGCGGCGACGCGACCGGAGGCGGCTCGGGCGCAGGGGGATCGTCGCCGCACGCGAGCAGCGCGACGGTGGAGAGCAAGAGGCACGAGCGAGCGAGGGAGAGCTTCATGATCGATCCTCAGTTGGCCTCTCGAAGCCACGCACGCGCGCGCTCGAGCATGGTGTCGCGATCGGCGAGCAGATCGCTCAGGGTCTGCACGACGTGCTCGTCGGGCTCGATCCCCTTGCCCGACTGCCACGGCGCGGTGGTGATCGCATCCCAGGTCGATCCGATCCGCGTGTCGGAGCCCTGCACGTACGAGTCGGAGAGGCCGCTCGCGAAGCGCGGCAGGTGGTGGAGACCGCCGAAGAGCCCCATCGTGCGCGCGGGCGCGAAGATGCGCACGCCGGGCGCGCCCTTCGCGTACGTCGCCGCGAGATCGCTCGCCGATCCGTCGACGAGGTTGAGCCACGCGACCTTCTCCGGTCGCGGCTTCGCCGGAGCGGGCACGGCCCACCACGACGCGCCGAGCGCCCAGCACGCGGGTCGAGCGCCGCCCTGCGTCTTGCAATGCGCGAGCTCTGCGAACACGCTCGCGGGCGGATCGATCGACTCGTGCGCCCATCGGCCCACCGAGAGGAGGCGGAAGCTCGCGTCCTGTCGCACGCGCTCCGCCCACACCATGAGCGACTCGCCGCCGCCTCCGTCGCCACGGCGCTTGTCGACGAGCATGCGGCTCGCCTGGCGATCGAAGGCGCGATTGACCACGGTCGCGAGGTCCGCGCCCGGCGGCTCTCCATTGGTGAGGACGTTCACGAAGCCTTCGGCGTCGACGCTCTCGAACGCCGCCTCGTAGGCGTTCACGTCGGCGCCCATGGGGACGTCGACGGGCAGGTGGAGGCGCACCGAGCACTTCGGCTGCGTGTCGCCGGGGAGCGTGCGCACGACCTTGCGCTGCGCGGCGACGTCGACGACCACCTTCGACGACGAAGCGCAGTCGGGCGAGGCGCAGCGCTTCACCTCGAGCGTCTGCGCGAGCGCGGCGACGAGCTCCTGGAGCGACGCTCCTTGGAGCGCGTCGTCGACGTCGGGATCGGACGACAGCGGCGTCATCGGGACGGCGCGCGCGAGCCAGTCGCGAGGATCTTCCCCGTCGATGCTCTCGACGACGTCGCCCACGCGCAGCGGCGAGAGCGGGGCCGACTGGAACACCGCGAAGCCGCGGCCGCCTCCGAGGAGATCGCGCTCGACGAGGCCGAAGCACGCGAGCAGCTCGTTCCAGTAGCTGCGCGTGTACGTGAGCGCATGCCAGGAGAGGCGATGAAAGCGCGCCGGCCCGGCCGCGCGCGTGTGCGCGCCGCGCGCGAGGGCCGCGGCGCGCTGGAGCGGCTGCCAGAACGTCCGCGGCGTCGTCGCCGTCTCGGCCGCCGCGCGCGCGGCGGGCGAGAACATCGTGGTCGATCGCGAGGCGCCGTAGCGATCGCTGGAGAATCGCTCGAAGTACTGCGCCTGACGGGCGACGATCTCGAGGCGCTGCTCCTTCGCCGGGAGCGCGCCCCACACGATCGCCGAGTCGACGCACAGCCCTTCGACGCACGCGCCGTCGGCGCCGCACGCGGTCTCTTCGGAGGCGAGCGTGCACTTGGCTCCGCGGGCGGGGAGCGGCCCGCGCGGGATCACCTCGACGGCGTCGACGAGGAAGCCGCTCGTGCGAAGCGGGCTCGCCGCGGCCTCGATCACGATCGCGACGAGGCGCGTGCTCGATCCCACGGACGCGTCGACCGGGCCCGTCGCGTACTCCACCCAGCCGTCGCTCGTCGCGCGCCCCGTCTCGATGGCGTCGATCGAGGCGGTGGGGAACGACAGATCGCGGTCGGCGAGATCGCCGGACGCGTAGACGAGGCGGCCCGAGGGCTCGGCGCCGTCGGCGCGCGCCCAGAAGCGCAGCTCGACGCGTTGGCCGTGCACGCTCGCGAACACGCCGGCGTCACCGAGGACGAGCGCGCTGCCCGCGGGGACGCGAGCCGCGTGCGTTCCCTCGATCGCGCCGTCGACGCGCCACGCGCCGGGCACGGCGCCGCCGAGCGCGGGGACCTCGCGCTCGGAGACGCGGGCCGTGCGCGCGCGATCGCCGACCTCGCCCTCGAAGCCGAACGCGATCGAGGCCGGATCGACGCGGGCGACGCCGCGCTCGACGTCGAAGTCTGCGCGCGCCGGAGCGCTGACCGCGAGGCCGGCGAGCGCAAGGCCCGGAAGGAGGCGTCCGAGGCGTCCGAGGCGTCCGAGGCGTCCGAGGCGTCCGAGGCGTCCGAGAGGAGACAAGCGGCGCATGTCGCTGCGCACGAGCAATCCACGTGCCGCGCGTGACGCGCGGCAATTCCAGCGTCATCTCTCGCGAGATCCCACGCCGTGCATGGGAGCACGGCGTGCCGTTAGAGAACCGAACACGCCGTTGACCTCCGGCGGCAAAGTCCGCGATCCTGCAGAATCATGTCCGCCTCTGCACTTCGCGCTCTCGTCGTCATCCCTCTCGTCGTGCTCGCAGCTTGCAGCCCGAAGCTGCCGTCCGGTCCGGAGCTCGGGCCGAAGCGAGAGCTCGTCTCCGATTCCGATCCCGATCGCGTCCGCGTGACGATGGTCAAGAACGAGGCGGCGCCGCTGACGGTCGACTGGAACTTCGAGCACCGCAAGTCGCTCGAGAGCCGTATGCGGCGCGGCACGATCGTCGTCAGCTTCACCGCGAAGAAGCTCGCGGTGCTCCCCGAGTGCAACGCGCCGGGCAAGTACGCCTTCGTCGGTTCGTCGCCCGGCCGAGGCTACGCGGCGGCGCACACCGCCGCCGAGCTCGAAGCAAACTTCCCGTTCAGCGCCGCGTCGCTGCGCGGGCGCCTCGCGAACGAAGGCGCGCTGGTCGCCGATCTGCGCCCCGTCGGAACGTCGAACCTCGATCAGCCCAAGGTCCTGCGCACCGATCTCCAGGGCGCCGCTTGCACGGAGGCGACGCACTACGTCGTCGAGGTTCTCCACGGAGGATTCGTGTTCGGCTCGTCGAGCGCGGTAGAGGCCGCGGCGAAGGCCGGCTTCATGGGCATGGGCGCGTCGGCGGCGACGCAATCGTCGGCGTCGCACGTCGAGCAAGAAGGCGTGCTCGCCGAGTGCGACAAGGCCGACGCATCGGCCACGACGCCGCCGGGAAAGTGCGCCGGCATCTTGCGCATCCGCATGCTGCCCCTCGAGGCGGTGAGCGAGCGGTTGGAGACGCCTTCATGCGGCGAAGGGCTGCGGTGGAACGGCGTCGCCTGCGCGAGCGAAGCGCGCGTCGCGAAGGCCGCGCCCGCGCCGGCGGCGCCGACGCGCGCCGAGGTGCCGACGCAGGCCGCGTCGGCAGACAAACCCGACGGCTTCGCGTGTGACGGCAAGGACCTCGCCGATTGCTGGCAGCAATGCAAGGCGGGAAACGCCGACTCGTGCGCGATGACCGGCACCTTCTTCCAGCTCGGCGCCGGCGGCGCGAAGCGCGACATGAAGACGGCGAGCTCGCTCTACGAGGTGGCGTGCAAGGCCGGCTCGCGCAAGGGCTGCACCTTTCTCGGCGCGTTCTACATCGACGAGAAGCGCTATCCAGACGCGGTCGCCGCGAGCCGAAAGGCTTGCGACGCCGGCGAGCCCGGAGGCTGCACGAACCTCGGCTTCATGCTCTACAACGGGCTCGGCGTCGCCAAGGATCGCCCGAAGGCCTACGAGCTTTACACCCGCGCGTGCAAGCGACGCGAGTGGGCCTCGTGCAACAACGCGGGCGTGATGGTGACGTTCGCGACCGGCGGCGTCACCGCGGATCCGCCGGCCGGCTGCCGGATGTTCGCGCAGGCGTGCGAGGCGACGAACAAGGAGATCGGCTGCGCCAACCTCGCGCTCTGCATCGAGAACGGCATCGGTCATCCGCGCGACGCCAACAAGGCGCTCGAGCTCTACGTCGACTCGTGCAACCGCCGGAGCGCGTTCGCGTGCGTGTGGGGAGGCCTCCTGTTCGAGTCGCGCGGGCGCGACAAGGCCACGGTCGGCAAAGCGCTCGCGGCCTACGAGGCGGCTTGCGACTTCCCCGATCCGGGCTACTGCGTCTCGACGAGCGAGATCATGACGGCGCTCCCGGGGAGCTACGATCTCGACATGATCGATCGCCGGGCGTGCGACGGCGGCGATCAGCGCGGCCTCGCCTGCTACAACGCCGCGCTCGTCTACGAGCGCGGCCTCGGCGGCATCGCCAAGGACATCGGCAAGGCCAACGCGCTCCTCAAGAAGGCGTGCAAGCAGTACGACACCAAGAAGGCGTGTCGCCCGGCCGGCGTGCTGCCGAACTGAACCTCACGATCCGCGCGCTTCGCGCCGGCCCCCGCCGACGAGCATCTCCGCGAGCTTGCGACGGTCTCCGACGCCCTTCGCGGTCCGCGGGAAGTCGTCGACGAAGTAGAATCGCTTCGGGACCTCGAACGCGCTGAGCCTCGCGAGGCTGTACTCCTCGAGCTCACGCGCGCTCGCGCGCTGCCCGGGCTTCAAGATCACCGCGGCGGCGACCTCTTCGCCGTACTTGTCGTCGGGCGCCCCGAACGACATCGCCTCCTCGACCTTCGGGTTCGCCGAGAGCACGGCGTCGATCGCCGAAGGCGAGATCTTCTCGCCGCCTCGGTTGATCATCTCCTTGATGCGGCCTCGCAGGAAGAGGTAGCCGTTCTCGTCCTGGCATCCGAGATCGCCGGTGTGGAACCATCCGCCGACGAAGCTCGCGCGGCTCGCGTCCGGAGCGTCGAGGTAGCCGCCTGTCACGGCGGGGCCGCGGACGCAGACCTCGCCGAGCACGTTCACGCCGGCGATCGCGCCGTCGGCTCCGACGATCGCGATCTCTCCGCCGGTGGCGACGCCGACCGACGAAGGCTCGCGGGGCCCGACCGAAGGCAGCGGGTTCGACGAGATCTGGTGCGCGGTCTCCGTCATTCCGTAAGCGGGGATGACCGGCGCGCCGAAGGTCGCCTCGAGCTCGCGCAGCACCGTCGTCGCGAGCGGCGCGCTGGAGCTGCGGATGAACCGCAGATGCGGCGGATGATCCTTCGGGTACTCCGCGGCCGCGCGCGCGAGGAGGATCTGGTGGATGGTCGGCACCGCCGTGTACCAGGTCGCGCGCGCGTCGATCATCTCGGGCCAGAACGCGCTCGCCGAGAACCGCCGCGCGCGAGGGAGATGCGCGGCGCCGCCGGTCGCGAGCGTCGACAAGAGGCCGCCGATCAGCCCGTGCCCGTGGAAGAGCGGCATCACGAGCAGCGTCGCGTCGTCGGACGAGAGCCGATACGTCTCGCAGATGCCGGCGAGAGACGCGCACACGTTCGCGTGCGTGAGGGGTACGACCTTGGGCGCCGACGTCGTTCCGGCGGTGAAGAGCAGGAGCGCGACGTCGTCGGGCCGTCGCGGCGCGACGGCGGGGCCGCGCGGCGACGCGACGGCGGGCCCGACGAGCGTCGCGCGAGGTCGCCCCGACCTCGGCACGTCGAGCTTCCACGGCGGCGCACCGGAGGCCGTGTCGATGTGCGCCGGAGCGAGCGTCGCCTTCGCCCCGACCGCGCGCGTCATCGACGCGATCTCGTGGGGCGCGCGCGCCGGATCGACCAGCGCCACCGCCGCGCCGGCGGAGATCGACGCGAAGAGCGCGAGCACGAGCTCGACGCAGTTGTCGGAAAGGACGACGACCGTGTCGCCCTCGCCGACGCCGCGTCGGCGGATCTCCGCCGCGAGCTCGCTCACGAGTCCGTCGAGCTCCCGATAGCGCAGCACGAGGTCTCGATCTCGTGCGCCGACCGCGACGTTGATCGGCCACGCGGCGGCCGCGGCGCGCAAGAGCTCGACGAGCGTGCTGTAGCGCATGGTGTGCTCATTTCCCCTGCGTCGCTCGCGGCGCGAACTCGGCGCGAAGGGCGGCGCCGCGGTTGTCGAGGCTCGGCGACGGGATCTGCGTGCCCGTCGAGTTGTAGGCGCCGAACTTCAAGGGCGTCCCGGGGACGTCGTACCCGTCGACCGTCTTCACCATTCCTCGCGCCTTGATTTGCTCGAGCTTGCGCGTGTCGTCGACGTTGAGCACGAGGCTCACCGGCACGCCCACCTGCTCGAGGCGCGCGCACCAGCTCGCCGCGGTGTCGGTCTTCAACACCGTCTCGATCGCGCCCTTGAGCGCGTCGTGGTGGGTGGAGCGATCCACGTTGGTCGCGAACCGCGCGTCGCGGAGCAGCGCGGGCAGCTCGAGCGCCGTGACGAGCGCCGAGAACAGGTGATCGTTGCCGACACAGATCGCGATCTCGCGATCGCGACATTCGAACGTGTCGAACGGATACATGAACGGATGGCGGTTGCCGAGGCGGTGTGGGCGCACGCGCGGGCCGAGCGCGTCCATCAGCCCGTGCTCGAGCAGCGCGAAGGTGCTGTCGAGCATGGCGACGTCGACGGTCGTTCCCTTGCCGGTGCGCGCGCGGGCCGCGAGCGCGGTGACGACGCCGCAATAGCCGAAGATGCCCGCCGCGATGTCGGAGATCGACGTGCCGACGCGCGTGGGAGGCCCGTCGGGCCATCCCGTGGCGTCCATGATCCCCGACACGGCCTGGATGACGGTGTCGTACGCCGCCTCTCGGTGCAGCGGCCCGTACTGCCCGAAGCCGGAGATCGAGCACACGATGAGCCTCGGATGCTCTTCGACGAGCGCTGCCGGATCGAGGCCGAGCGTTGCCATGACGCCGGGCCGGAAGTTCTCCACGACGACGTCGGCGCGGGCGATCATCGCCTTCGCGATCGCCATGTCGTCTTCGTTCTTCAGATCGAGCGCGATGCTCTCCTTCCCGAGGTTCGCGAAGCGGTAGTACTCCGACGTGCCGTCGGCGGCGAACGGCCCCATGAGCCGCGTGTCGTCGCCGACCTGCGGGCGCTCGATCTTGATGACGCGCGCGCCCGCGTCGGCGAGCATTCGCGTGCACGTCGGCCCGGCGAGCACGCGCGTGAAGTCGACGACGAGGACGCCCTCGAGCGCGTGAGGCATCGAAGCGTCGAGGTGCCTTGCTCTGGCCTGGTCTTGCGTTCTCATGGCTCCTCGTGGGGTCAAGGGGAAGGACGGAGCGTGCTCTCGGCGTTCAGGCTCTGGAGATGCCCGCTCTCCGTTCCCGCCGTCGGATCGATCATGCAGTTGACGAGCGCGGGCTTGCCCGACGCGAGCGCGCTCTCGAGCGCGGCGCTCACCGCGCCGGGATCTTCGGCGTGGTAGCCGGTGCCGCCGAACGCTTCCATGAGCTTGTCGTAGCGGCTCGTGCGCGAGAGCACCGTCGGCGCAGGATCGCTGGACCAGCGGTTCACCTCGTCGCCCTTGTAGATGCCGCCGTTGTTGAACACGACGACGACGATCGGCAGCTTGTACCGACAGATCGTCTCCACCTCCATGCCGCTGAACCCGAAGGCGCTGTCGCCCTCGACGGCGATCACGCTGCGCCCCGACTCGACCGCGGCCGCGATGGCGTAGCCCATCCCTACGCCCATCACGCCCCACGTGCCGCTGTCGAGCCGCTTGCGTGGCTCGTGCATCGGTAGGATGTCGCGCGCGAAGTCGAGGGTGTTGGCGCCTTCGTTCACCACGAACACGCCGTCGCGTTCGGCGAGCACATCGCGAATCGCGCGCAGCGCTCCGTAGAAGTTCATCGGCACGGCGTCGGCTGCGAGGTGCGCGCGCATGCGCGCGACGTTCTGCGCCTTCTTCGCGTCGATGGCGTCTCGCCACACGCGCGGCGCGGTGACGGGGCGATCGCCCAGCGCGACCACGAGCAGCTTCATCGCCTCGTCGATGTCGCCGATCACGGGCGCCGCGATCGGGCGGTTGCTGTCGATCTCCTCCGGTGAAACGTCGACCTGCACGAAGCGGCACTCGTCGGACCACTTCGGCGAGCGCCCATGGGCGAGCAGCCAGTTGAGGCGCGCGCCGACGAGCATCACGACGTCGGCGTTCTTGAGCGCCAGCGATCGCGCGGCGGCGGCCGACTGCGGATGATCGTCGGGAAGCAGCCCCTTCGCCATCGACATCGACAGGAACGGCATGCCCGTCGACTCGATGAAGGTCCTGATCGGGCCCTCGGCCCGCGCGTACGCCGCTCCCTTTCCGAGGATCAGGAGCGGACGCTTCGCCCGAACGAGCACGCCGAGCGCGCGGTCGACCGCCGCGGCGCTCGGGAGCTGAATCGGCGCCGGATCGACGGCGCGAAAAAGCGAAGCCCGGCCCTCGCTCGCGTCGAGCGTGGCGCCGAGGACGCTCGCGGGGAGGTCCAAGTAGACGCCGCCGGGGCGTCCCGAGACTGCGGCGCGAATGGCGCGCGCGACGCCGAGGCCGATGTCTTCCGGACGATCGACGCGGAACGCCGCCTTCGTGTACGGCCGCGCCGCCGCGAGCTGGTCGAGCTCTTCGTAGTCGCCCTGCTGGAGATCGATGATCGCGCGCTCGCTCGAGCCGCTGATCTGGATCATCGGAAAGCAGTTCGTCGTCGCGTTCGCGAGCGCCACGAGCCCGTTCAAGAACCCGGGCGCCGAGACGGTCAGGCAGATCCCCGGCCGGCGCGTGAGGAACCCCGCGGCCGCGGCGGCGTGACCCGCGGCCTGCTCTTGGCGAAAGCCGATGTAGCGAATGCCCCTGGCTTGGGCGATCCGAGCCACATCCGTGATCGGTATGCCGACGACGCCGTACATCGTCGAGACGCCGTTGAGCTCGAGCGCGTCGACCACGAGATGGAATCCGTCCGTCAGCTCGGGCACGTGCGATTGTCGTGCGCTCATCGTTCGTCCGCCTTGCTTCGAGGGCAGAGACGGTCATGCAGCGCGTGTGCCCGAACGCTCGCAGCGCGACGGCTGCATCCGCGCGCCGAGGCGTTACAGACTGAGGATGCGCACGATCGTCGATCGATACCGCGTGACCGACGGCAAGGGCTTCCGCCTCGAGCACTACGATCCACGCGATACGGCCGGTCACCTCGTCCGTCGTGAAGACGCCGACGCCATGCTCGCGCACGGGGTCGAGCGGCTCAGCCAACTCCAGGAGAAGCTCTATGCGCAGGATCGGTGGTCGGTCCTCTGTGTGCTTCAGGCGATGGACGCCGCGGGCAAGGACGGGACGATCAAACACGTCATGTCGGGCGTGAATCCTCAGGGGGTGCAGGTCACGTGCTTCAAGGCGCCGAGCGAGGAGGCCCTGTCGCACGACTTCTTGTGGCGCGCGGTTCGCGCGCTGCCCGCGCGCGGCCACATCGGGATCTTCAACCGCAGTCACTACGAAGACGTCCTCGTGGTGCGGGTTCACCCGGAGCTGCTCGAGACGCAGCACCTGCCGCCGGAGCTCGTGGGCAAGAACATCTGGAGCGAGCGGCTCGAGTCGATCGCCGCGTTCGAGCGGTACCTCGCGCGGCAAGGGGTCGTCGTGCTGAAGTTCTTCCTCCACCTCTCGAAGGAGGAGCAACGCCGACGCTTCCTCGCGCGGCTCGAGGAGAAGGACAAGTATTGGAAGTTCAGCGCGAACGATCTGAGCGAGCGCGCGTTCTGGGATCGCTACCGACACGCGTATCAAGAAGCGATCGCCGCCACCGCATCGCGGCACGCGCCCTGGTTCGTCGTGCCCGCCGACAACAAGTGGTTCACGCGGCTCGTCGTCGTGGCGGCCATCATCGACGCGCTCGAGGCGCTCGATCTGCGCGTCCCGCGTCCTACCGCCGCGCAGCTCGAGGCGCTCGAGGCCGCGCGCGTCGCGCTCGAGGCCGAGGCGACGGGCGCATGAGCCGCCGGGATCTTTCGAGCGTCACGCTCGAGGACCTCCCTCGCGATCGTGGACCGCCCAGCGCGGGACCGTGATCGTCGAGCCGCAACGACAGTTGCGGTACTCGAGCTGCTCGTCGCCGAAGGAGACGCCGACGAAGCCTAGCTCCCTCCACGTCGTGAGGTCATAGGTAACGCCGCATCCGCACCGCTTCGGCCACATCCAGTCGCCGTGTGCCGCCGTTGGGCCCCCCATGGGAGGAGCATAGCGCCGCATCCAATCATAGACTAGACATACGTATCGAGTCATTCGCGTGGGGACCTCGGCGCGAAACGCTGTGTCCCCATGCGCAAGCGACAGCCAAGGGTCATCGGCGCAGCGGTGCGCCATTATCGAGCGCAGCTGGGCTTGACGCAGAGCCAGGTCGCCGAGGTGGCCGACGTCGCGCAGGAGACGCTCTCGCGGATCGAACGCAACAAGCTCGCGGCGTCGCTCGATCTCGCGCGGAGGCTCGCGGACGCCCTCGAGGTGAAGGTCGACGATCTCCTCTCGGCCCGGCGCCTCCCCCCGAGGCGCGGCCTCCGGCCGGCGGAGGCCCGGCTGCTCGCCGTCGTCCGCCGCCTCGACGAGCCGCAGGTCGACGAGGTCGCGCGCGCGCTGCGGCTCCTTCTCGGGCTCGGCGTGACGCTGGCGGATCAGAAGCACGGCGTCCAAGGACACGCGTCGAAGAAAGAGTGAACCTCCGCGCGCTACGACTTCGCGGCGACAAGGCCCGCGCCGAGCGCCGCCGCCAGCGCTCCGGCGGGCACGAGCACGATCCCGATCCCGGGGTCGCCGTCGTGCGCCCAGATCCCGCCGAGGAGAAATCCGGCGGGGAGGAGAACGAGGGCCGAGAGGAGCGCGGCGGACGCGAAGCGGCTCACGGCTTCGGGCCGCGCCCGCGCGGTGAGCGCGAACACGACGTTCACGAGCGACAGGAGCGTGCCGTGCGCGTGCGCGAGCCGGAGGAGGAGCCTCGTCGTTTCTCGCCCCACGTCGAGGTACGACGCGACCTTGAAGGCGTGGAAGATCTCGAGGAGCGCGCCGAGCGCGATGTATGCCGTCAGGCCCCAGAAGCCCGCGCGCAGATGGCGTCGAACGAGCGCCTCGAGGCCTTCGTCGTTGTCGGGCTCGCGGCTCACTCGGCGATGGTTATCGCGCGATCGGGCCGCGCAGCAAGGAGCCTCTTCACGAGCTCCGGATTCAGGCGAGCATCATCGCGCGAAGAGACCGCCCGCAGCGATCGTTCGGCGACGAAGCGGACCGCGGCGTACGGATCGCCCACGAGCTCGGCCAGCACGGGCGCCGGGAAGCCGGGAGCGCTCGCGGCGGCGCTCTCGGGGGATCCCAACGCGTCGGCCACGATGACGCGAACGGCCGCGTCGCCCGCGAGCGCGAAGCACACGCCGGAGGCGACGTCGGGCTCGCATCCTGCGACGGCCGCGCCGGAGGCCGGCGACCCGTACCACGTCGAGAGCCACTGCTCGCTCCAGGCGACGCTCCGGTCGAGGTGGCAGAGGTTGCACGCGTTGGGCTTGCCCGTCCGCGCGGTATTCGCCGGGCTCGGGATCTCGATCCGATGCGACCGCACCGCCGAGAGCAGCGCGTAGCTCGTGCGCGGCATGTGACACGACACGCACGCGCTCCCGCTCGAGCCCGGCGCGTGATGGCCGTGCTCTCTCGCGCGCGCGTCGTCGTGGCAGCTCGTGCACGCGCGATCGCCCTCGCGATCCGGCGCGATCTGACCGGCGGGATCGCCGCGATGCATCGCGTGGCACGACGTGCACGCGATCTTCTTCTCGCCTTCGCCTCGGAGCCAGCACGCCGAATCGATCATGCCGTTGTACTCGCGGCCTCCGACGCGGATCGATCCGTCAGGCCAGAAGAGCGACGCGGCCTCGGCCTCGATCACCGGCGCGTGACCGGCCGGATCGCCGATCGACTCGGGTCCGAGCAGGACGCGCGACGGCTCGAGGCGATCGCCGGGGCGATAACTGCGCGCGTAGCCCGTGCTCCACCACGTGTCTTCGTCGCGGGGAAACGCATACGAATGACACTGACCGCACACCGCCGCGGATCGTTCGGCGTCGAGCTTGCCGGGGTTCACGATCGTCGGATCGGCGCGCCCGCTCCCGCGCTGCGCGACCCGCGCGAGAGGATCGCGGTAGCGCGCGACGTGCTCGCTGCCCGGACCATGGCACGCTTCGCAGGCGACGCCGAGCTCCGCGACACGCGTATCGAACGCGTCGCGCGAAGGATCGTGGCCGGGCTCTCCAGCGACCGCGTGGCACGCGATGCAGCTCGAGCTCCACCGCACGGGCGTCATCGGTGCATCCGCCGGCCGGAGGAACGCCTCGCTGCGCGGCACGAAGCGACGCTCTCGAACGAGCCAAACGAAGGGAAAGAGGCGAAGCTCCCCTTCCCTCGCGCCCGCGACCCAGTAGGCCTGCTGGCGATGCGAGCCTGTCGTGAGCACGACGCGCCGCGTGGTGTCGGCCGCCTGCTCGGACGGCGGATCCGTTCCGCGGATCTTCGCGAGCGCGGCGCGCGCCACGACGTCGGGATCGGGCAGCTCGGCGAAGACGGCGTCGCCGCGGCGCACGAGCGCGTGCGCGCGCCCTCCCTCGATCAAGGGAGCGCCGTCCGTCGGCGCGAGCACGGCGCGCGGCGTCGCGACCTGCGTCATCGTTCGATGGAAGGTGCGCGAGAAGCTCGCGTGCTCGCTCGGATGGCAAGCGCGGCACGCCGCCGACGACACGTAGGTCGACACGATGCTCCGGCGCGGAAGCGAAGGCACCGCCGGCCTCTCGCCCGCGACGGGCCGCGCCACCGCGAACGCCGCCGCCACGCCGACGATGGAGGCGACGAGGATCGCCGTCGCGCGCGACCTCCATCGGTTCACCGAAGCGACGACGATCGTCGCGGCGGCGAGCACGGAGAGCGTGAGGAAGACCTCGGCTGCCGACATGTCAGGCCCCGGACAACGCGTCGTTTAACACGCAACGGCGGAGCGCCGCAACGCACGCTCGCCGATGTCCCGCGAACGGGCGACACCACACGCGCGAGAAATGGCGCATGCTCCCACCGCCGGCGCGCGATGCTATGTCGGCTCCTCATCCATGCTCGAGCTTCATCCCCGCCTCATCCTTCTCTCCCTCGCCCTGGGCGCCTGCGTCGCGGCCGCCGGCTGCAGCGACACCCCTGACGCCGAAGCCGACGAGCTCGACTACGAGCTCTTCGCGTCGACGCGGCAGCTCGGCGACGTCGATTTCGCGGCGCTCGAGTCCTCCGACGACGCGGGCACGCTCGCCTTCGGATCCGAGCCGCCGGCGCTCGCGGGCGTCGAGATCGGGCAGGTTCTCCTCGCTCCAGCATCGCCGAAGACGCCCTCGGGCCTCTTGCGCGTCGTGACGGGCATCGAGCGCAACACGACCAGCGCGCTCGTCGTGCGCACCGCCGCCGCGCCGCCGCAGGTCGCCTTCAAGAGGCTCCACGCGCGCGTTCGTCGCGCCGCGGAGCCGAACGCTCCCGCCGCCGGGTTCGACGTCAGCGACACGTCGCCGCTCGGGTTCGGCGGGCTGCTGAGGCCGCTCGTCAGCGTCGCGAAGGGCAAAGGCGAGCGCGAGCAGAGCTACCAGATCATCGTCTTCGACGGCGACGGCGACGTCGCCACCACCAACGACCAGATCGCGATCGACGCGACGCTCGGCGGCGGCTTCACCTACGATCTCCAGGTCGACGTCGACTGGGGCGCGATCGACGAGCTGCCGCGCGTCGTGACCGAGTGCCTCGCGAGCCTCGTCAAGATCATCGAAGGCGAAAAGCCGAGCTGCGCGATCGCGGATCTCGTGCCCGAGGCGAAGACCACGTTCCGCGTCGATCCGTTCGTGACGCTCGACGTGACCGCGCGCGGGGCGGCGTCGCTCGCGTTCGAAAAGGAGATCGAGGTAGGCACGGTGAACCTGCCGCCCGTCCCGCTCGGCCCTCTCGTGTTCGTGCCGACGGTCGACGTCGTCGCGAAGATCGAGGGCGGCGCGTCGGCGCGATTCGAGGTCGGCGCGCGCGCTCGCGCGAACGTCGAGAGCTCGGTCACCATCTCGTCGAAGTCCGCGGGCTCACCGCAGTACTCGCCTCCGCGCCTCGAGAGCTACGCGGTCGACGCGAGGCCGCCGGTCGTCGATCTGCACGCGAGCGCGAAGGCGAAGGTGGGCGCGCGCCTCAACGTCTCGCTCTACGGCGTCGTCGGACCGTACGCCACCGCGAGCGGCGTCGCGGAGATCAGCGCCGCGCCGCTCGAGAGCCCTTGCTGGCGGCTGCGCTTCGCGATCGAGGCCGATCTCGGCGTGCGCATCACGAGCCCGCGGCTGCCGATCATCGGCTACGTGACGCTCGCGGATGTTCGCACGCCGCCGCTCCGCCCGATCGACGAGGAGATCGCCAGCGGCACGTGCGTCGTCCCGCCCGACGAGCCGCCGAAGGCCCCCGGCAGCGGACCGACGACGAAGGCTTACCAGAGCCCACCGTTCGCTCCTTGGGCGAAGGATCTCGGCGGTCTCGTCGACGGCGCCTTCAGCGAGACGGGCACGTTCCTCCTCGGCGGGCCCACGCTCGTTCCCACCATCGACGGGAGGTGGACCGCAGCCGGCCCGTTCGCGCTCGGCGTCCACAAGATCGACGGCGACGGCGCGCTCACGTGGCGATCGTCGCTCGCGAGGCCCGACGGTCAGGTGCTCCGCGCGCTCCGCTCGGTGTCCACGCGCGACGCAGGCTTGATGATGCTCATCGCGCCTCCCGACGTCGCCGCGTTCGTGCTCGCGAAGACCGGCCAGTCGGGCGCGCTCGCGTGGGCGCGCTCGTACTCGGCGCCGAACGACTGCGTCTCGACGGCGAGCCACCTCGTGCGCGACGCGCGCGGCTATCTCGTGCTCGGCAGGTGCTCGGGCGGTGAAGGCTGGCTCGTGCGCGTGAACGAGCGCGGCGACGTCGTGCGCGCCCGCACGATCCGCGAGGCGGGCGCGGTTCGCGTGGAGCCGATCGCGAGCGCGGTCAGCGACGGCGAGACCGTGATCGCCGGACAGGTCTCGCGACCGAGCGAGCTCGAGTGGACCTTCGTGACGAGGCTCGACGGCGACGATCGACCGACCGCGTCGACGGCGTTCCATTGCCCCGATCGGATCGCGATGCAGCCGACCACGCTCATCCCTTCGGACGCCGGCGGCGTCACGGTCGCCGGCACCGCCAACGGCCCCGGCTTCGTCGCGCGCGTGCGTCGAGACGGCTCGCTCGGGTTCGCGCGCTTCCCCAACCTCGGCCTCGGCGTGCCCGCCGACTTCGTGGTGAGCGGCGTCGCCGAGCTCCCGACGACGGGGATGATCGTCGCCGCCTCGACGCGCAACGTCAGCGTGGGCGATCCTCCCTCCGTCGTGCTCGCCGGCCTCGACAGCGGCGGCGCACCTCTCTGGTCGCGGCGCTATGCGATCGCGGCTCCGGCGCCGCGCGCGCTCGCGATCCCGTCGCTCGCGCTCACGGACGACGGCGGCGTTCTCGTCACCGCGATCGCGGGCCCTGAGAACGGACGCGAGGGCGATCTGTTCGCCATGAAGGTGCACGCCAAAGACGGTCACCTCGGCGACGGAACCGTTCTGACGAGCACGCCCGCGGCGGTCGGAGACTACGCCTGCGTCATGAACGAGCGCGCGTTCACGCCGGAGGTGACCGACGTCGCGATCACCTCCTCGCCGATCGCGCTCGAGCGACGCTGAACGGCGCGCCTCAGCGCTTCGCCCCGTCGGCGATCCAGCGCGCGATCGCGCACTGTTCTTCGTCGCCGAGGCTTCGTCCCGGCGGCATGCGCACCGCAGGATCGGTCGCCGCCACGCGCACGAGCACGAGGCTGCACGATGGATCCCCGGGACGCGCGCGGCCGTCGAGCAGGCCGCGGTAGGCCTCCTCCTCCTCTTCGAAGACGAGCCCGCCTTGGCGACCGCGCGCCGTGTGGCATGCCGCGCCCCCGAGCCCGCAGCTCGGCTTCAAGGTTCGCTCGAAGATCTCCTTGAACGACGGCGCGTACGAGAGCGCGCACGTGCGCGCGTCGACGGCCTGCGTACACACCGGAGCGGGCTCGCTCTCCGAAGAGCATCCCGCCGCGACGACGATCACCGTCGCGATCGCCAGGACGAGAGGGCGCGCCGATCCCTTCGCTCGCGTGCTCACCCGTCTTGGGCCGCGTCTGCGGCGCCCGCGTCCGCGTCGGCGCACGTCTTGAGACACGCGTCCTTCTTCGGCGCGCACTCGTCGTCGCTCTTCGCGTCGTGCGCGAGGCTGTGACAGTCGTTGACGGGGCCGGCGCCGACGTCCTTCTCGTGGCAGGCCTTGATGATGACGTCGCACGACGGGAACTGACTGCTGTGGCCGCCCGAGCTCGCCCCGTGCTCGTCGCTCGGATGGGAGTCGCAGCTCGCGACGAGCGCGGCGATGCCGGTCGTCAGGAGCAGAAAGCGTGTCTTTTCGATCTTCATGAGCCGTCTCCGTGTACCTGAGAGTCCTTTGCCAACTCGGTTCGTCGCCGTCGTCGCGAGGCGACGATGGAAGACGAACCTCGACGCGCGCGGGTTGACGGCGCGCGCCGGCGTCATTGCTTCCGGCGGGTGACTCTCATGCGCGAGGCGGCCTCGGATCGGGTGGCTCGAACCGCTCGGCGGCGACATGCGCGGCGAACGCGAGCCGCGACGAGCTCTCCGGAGGCGCGATCGCGATCGCCCCGCGCAGCGGGAGGCCGCGATCGAGATCGAGGCGAAAGCCCACTTCATCGTCACCGCAGCGCCCGCTCACGGCGCCTTCGGCCACGGCGGAGTCGTCGTCGTCGAGCGAGGGAAAGCAAATCGGGCACGCGCACGACGCATGCCCACGCCCCGTCTCGCAGTGGCAGACGTGAGGCGTCGGGCCGGCGAGGCTCTTCGCGTACCACGGCAGCGCGGCGCCGAGCATGACGAGCGCGGCGAGCAGGCACATCGCGATCCGCACCGCGACACGAGAGCGTGCAAAGCCGCGCACGGTCCAAGGCTAGCGCAACATCGCGACTCCGCACAGTCGGCGGCAGCGCTGGATCAGAAGGAGAGCGCGACCCCCGACGGCGCGAGGGCGATCTTCGGCGAGATCGCCGGTCGGTCGTTCTTGGCGAAGTCGTCTTGCTCGATCTTCGAGCCCCCCACCGCGATCCCGACGATCAGCAGCGCGAGGCCCGACGCGGCGACGATCCCCCCGGCCGCCGCGAGGCCGGCGCCGGCGCCTTCCGTGCTGCGGCTGTCGAGCAGCACACCGGCGCCGACGAACAGCGGGATGGAGAGGGCGAGGTTGACGCTCCCCGTGATGTAACAAGCCGTGCACCCGCTCGTGACCTTCACGGTCGTCGTCCGCGTGCCGACCTCGATCGCCTCGGCATCGCCGCCGGCGCGCACGGTGTACCAGCCGGGAGGAAGCTGTAAACTACATGGAATACGGCACTCGCCCTGCGCGCCGCCTTGCTCGCGCGGCTCGACGCTCACGAAATCGCTGCGACCGGTGAACAGGACGCGCGTGCCGGCCTGAGGTTGTACCGTCGCCGGCGGGGGGACCGCCGCGGCGGGCGCGGCCGCGGGGGCGGGTGCAGCCGGCGCGCTCGGCGCCGTCTGCGGCGAGACGCACTCGCCCCGCTCGCAGATCCGATCGCCTTTGCACTCGTTGTCGTTCTTGCAGTCGGCCCACGCGGCGCGGCCCTGCGCCGTCAGAAACGCCACGATCATCGCGGCGGCAAACCGCGGTCCTCTGCTCTCATGCAACATCGCTCTTCCTCGCGTGCGACTCAGAAGCGGATCCGCAGGCCCTGGGGCTCCAGCGCAAACCTCGTGGCCTCGCGCTTGTTCCCCGGCGCCGAAGCCGTCTCGCCGTTCACGGTCGCCGCCTGCGGCCCCTTCGCGAGACCCGCGATCAAGAGAGCGACGCCCGACGTCGTCATCAGGATCCCGTTGACCAGCAGCGCGACGCCAGGGGTGTGCTCGTCGTCGTCCGTATAGGTGTAGATCGTGGACCCTATGTTTGCGGTCCGCTCGGCACCGCCCATGAGGGCAGCGCCGCCGATCATGAAGGGAAGGCCCCCGCCGGCGAGGATGCCTCCGAGGATGACACACACGCTGCACGCGCGGTTCATCTCGATGCGCGACGCCTGGTTGTAAGGGATGTCGACTTCCTGCTCGAAGCCCTTCGCGAACAGGGTGTAGCGGCCGGGCGTGATCGTGACCCGACACGGCACGCGGCAGTCGAGATCGGTTGGGCCGTCGAGACGCACGTGATCGCCGACGATGCCGTCGATCGAGACGGAAACGGCGTCGACGGCAGGCGCCGCGACTGCGGCGGGAGGCGCGGCAGGAGGAGGAGGCGGAGCAGCAGGAGGAGGAGCCGCCGGCGGCATCGCGGCCGGCGGCGGAGGCGAGACGCACGTTCCCTTCTCGCAGATGCGATCGCCCTTGCACTCCGCGTCGCTCTTGCAATCGGCGCGCGCATCGCGCGTCCACGCGCTCACGAGGGCAACGAGCACGACGGACGAGAGCACACGCATCGCAGCCGGCGAAGTCGAACGCATGTTCGCTCACGTTTTTCACGCGCCCGCTCGGCGCTGTCGATGGTCATTTGTTGTTCATGCCGTCGAGCGCACTCCGGCGATGAGGGCGCGCCGCGTCGGGCTCGCCGTCTTGCGCAGGAGAGAGGCGACCTGGTTCGCGATCGTCCTCACGGATCGCGAACGATGCCTCGCGATCTCCGCGTTCGAGAGCCCCTGCTCGAGCAGATCGAGGATCGCCTGCTCGGCGTCCGTCAACCCCGCAGGCGAAGCGTGAGCGCGAGGATCGCCGCTCAGCAGCGCCGCGATGCGAAGCAGGTCGAGGCGCGTCGTGAGCCCGAGCTTCGCCGACGCGTCGCGCAGCGCGGTCGACACCGCCGTCGTCGCGATCCCGAGCCCGTACGCGACGACCTTCGAGGGCAGCCCGCGCGCCGCGATCGAGAGCACATCGACCTCGCGCGCGCTGAGCGCGCGCATCTTCCGTGAGCTCGGAGCGTTCTCGATCACCGCGTATCGGCGCGCCGAAGGGCCGCCGCAGGGGACGAGGCTGTAGCGGCCGTCGACCAGCGCGTGCCAGAGATCGAGCGCGCCGGCCGGGTCATCGCGCCGCGATCGCCGCGCCGAGTCGAGCCGCCGTGCGCCCGCGGTGAGACGAGCGCGCGACGCCTCGGCGGTCGCGTCGAGCTCGACTCGCCCGCGCGCATCGAGAAAGCCGCGCGTGAGGCCCGGCCGCCGACGGAACCTGAGCGCGTTCTCGATGTGCAGTCCGAACTGCGAGAGCACGCGACGATCGTTCTTGGAGACCGCGACCTTGTCGCTCGACATCGAGCAGATGACGAACGCGAGGCCGGGCTCCGGATGGACGACGACGCCGAGCGAGTCGCCGATCCCCGTCCGCATTCGCCATCGATGGACGGCTTCCTTGGTCTCGGCGCCGAGCCCAGGCTCCACCTCCGCGTGCGTGGTCACCATCGTCGACGGGTAGAAGAAAGCGCGGAAGCCCTCCGGTCCGAGCTCGGTCGGGAGGAAGCGTTGCTCGCGCAGGAGCGTCTCGCCGCCGGGCCACGACGCGCAACTCATCACCGCCTGACCGTGGCGACACTCGGGGTCGTGGGAGAACGCGACCAGCCCGACGCCGTCCGAGGCCTCGAAGATGGTGGTAGCCGCCTCGACCAGGGTCTTCGCCCACACGGCGTCGTCCGTCGTGGAATGGATGACATCGAGGACGGCGACCCAATCCGTGCGCGGTCGTACGGCGGGCCGTACGCCATGCGTGCTCTTCGGCATGCGCTTGCGTCGTCATTTCACACGGAAGCGGCGCGGGCGTCGACGTCATTTCGTCTCGAGCGTGTGGCTGTCGGCAAGGCCGTGAGAGTGATGTGCGACCTTTCCTCATGCGCGCGCCCGCGTCGTGCGGGCAGCCAAGATGGATCTCGACGCGCCACGCGGCTTACGATGTCACGATGAAGTCCTTTGCCCTGCTCGTGACATCGCTCACCGCGGCGGCGTGCGTCGCGCTTGCTTGTGGCAGCACGCCCGGGACCACCGGCGAAGGCCCTCCTTCCGGAGAGGACACGTCTCCTCCGGGCCCAGGCCCCGGCTTCGAGCCAGGCCGCGACGACGGTGGACCGATCGCGGCGCCGCAGACGATCGCGGCGATGCGCATCGATCCGGCAGACGCGACGCTCGACGTCGTCACCGGTCAGATCGCGACGAAGGCGTACAAGGTGCTCGCGACGATGAAGGAGGCGCCAGGTGTCGAGGTCGACGTGACGAAGCGCTCGGTCTTCTACGTGCCGCAAGGCTACCTCGTCGGGACGTTCCCCGCCGACGGCAGCGCGACCTTCTCGACGCGCTTGCCGAACGCAACGAACGCCGAGCCTCAGCGCGGAGGCAAGGTGACGATCGAGGCGAAGGCCGCGAGCTCGGACGGATCGATCTTCACGGTGACGACCGGCCTCACGGTTCGTCTCACGGGCGTGAGCACCTTCCCCGGCGGCTCACCCGAGGCCACCCCCGCGATCCCGATGAACCCGGGCTCGTTCTTCACGGGCACGGCCGACGCGGCCCACGCGCCGACGATCCACTACCCGAACGCGGGCGCGCTCGTGCCGCCGAACCTGCGGCGCCTCGAGATCCACTTCAAGAAGGGCAACGCGTCGGACACGCTCTTCCAGATCAGCTTCACGAGCGCATCGTCGTCGCTCGTCCTCTACACCCGCTGCACCGACACGCCGACGGGCTACGAGGCCGACGCGCTCGAGCCCGGCGCGTGCGCGCTCCGCCTCGACGACGCGCTCTACGGAGCGCTCGCCGAATCGAACCGCGGCGCGGGCGCGGTCAAGCTCCGGATCCGCGGCACCGACGAGGCCGGCGCGTTCGGCGAGTCGGCCGAGCAGAACCTCGAGCTCGCCGAGAGCCGCGTCGACGGCGGCGTCTACTACTGGACGGCGTCGAACCCGCCGCGCGTGATGCGCTTCGACTTCGGGAGCGGCACCGGCGTACCCGAGCCCTACCTCGTGCCGAACCAGGACGGCCTGCCGAACACGTGCGTCGGCTGCCACGCGCTCTCGCGCGACGGCAAGAAGCTCTTCGCGGGCGTCGGCAACTCGTCCGAGGGGCGGCTCGTCTTCATCAACGACGTCTCGACCAAGACGCTCACCGTCGACGGCGCCGCGGCAGCGCCGGCGAACACGAACCGCGTGCTCCTCGGCTCGTTCAACCCCGACGCCTCGCTCTTCGTCGCGGCGGCGCCGAAGAACGACGCCGAGCCGGAGACGAAGCTCCTCTTCCACGACGGAACGACCGGCCTCCGATCGTTCGGCCTCGACGTCGGCTTCGTCGCGAGCCACCCCGACTGGTCGCCGGACGGAAAATCGATCGCGGTCACGCGCATCTCCGGCACGAACGCGACGTCGATCGAGTTCTACGGCGGCGGCATCGACGTCATCAAGAACGCCGGCGCGTGGAACGCGAGCGCGACGCTCACCGACGTTCCGGTCGTCGCGCCCGAAGCAGGCAAGAACCGCTACAACCCGACCTTCATGCCGAACAACGCGTTCCTCCTCTATACGGAGGTGCTCTGCGACGGCACGCAGGCGTGCAACGGCTACTCCGACCCGAGCGCGAAGACGCTCGCGGCGACGCCGACGGCAGGCGCGACGCCCGTGCCGCTCCTCAACGCGTCGCGGCCCGGCGTCAACGACGGCGCGGCGACCAACCTGATGGACACCTTCCCTCGCGCCACGCCGTTCGAGACGAGCCACAAGGGCGGCAAGCTCCTCTGGTTCACCGTGAGCTCGCAGCGGCGCGCGGGGCTCCGCAGGTTCTTCCCCAACCCCAGCGTCGTCGGCGATCCCGCGACGCAGCAGACGCTCTGGATGTTCGCCGTCGATCCCGCCAAGATCCTCGCGGGCCAAGACGGCAGCTTCGCCGGCTTCTTCCTGCCCTTCCAGGACATGAAGACGTCCAACCACATGGCGCAGTGGACGCAGAAGATCGTCTCGAGCACGCCGCCTCCGCCGCCTCCGCCGCCTCCGCCGCCTCCGCCGCCGCCGCCTCCTCCACCCGTACCGCGCTGAGAGAGCGCGAGTCTTCGAGCGC
Source organism: Labilithrix sp. (assembly GCA_019637175.1). Lineage (GTDB taxonomy): Bacteria > Myxococcota_A > Polyangia > Polyangiales > Polyangiaceae > Labilithrix. The sequence goes on from JAHBWD010000009.1 coordinate 143,571, forward strand.
GTCCTGACGCGCCGTAGTACAAGGGTGACGTGCGCGTCGCTCGACGGATCACGATCTCCGCGCTCGTCGTGCTCGCTTCAGCGGGCTGCCGCTCGAGCGGTCCTGCGGCGCGGCGAACGCTCGCGCTGCGCCCGTGCCACCTCGCGCACGTCCCCGTCGAGACGCTCTGCGGCGAGCACGAGGTCTTCGAAGACCGCGGGCGCCTCGCGGGGCGCAAGATCAAGCTCAACGTCGCCGTCGTTCCCGCGCTGGCTCCTCGCCCGGCGCCCGATCCGGTCTTCATCCTCGCGGGCGGGCCAGGGCAAGCGGCGACGGCCACCGCGCCCGCGCTCGTCGCCGCCTTCGAGCGCGTGCGGAGGGATCGCGATCTCGTCTTCGTCGATCAACGAGGGACGGGCCGATCGAACCCGCTGCGCTGCCCGCTGGAAGACGATCCGCCGCTCGCCGAGCGGCTCGGCGCGCAGCCGAGCGACGAGACGATCGCCAAGTGCCTCGCTTCGTACGACGCCGATCCGAGGCTCTACACGACCTCGATCGCGATGGACGATCTCGACGACGTTCGCGCGGCGCTCGGCTACGAGAAGATCAACCTGTGGGGCGGCTCCTACGGCACGCGCGCCGCGCTCGTGTACGTGCGGCGGCACGAGGAGCACGTCCGGACGGTCACGCTCGACGGCGTGGCGCCGTTCACGCTGAAGCTCCCGCTGTCCGTCGCGCAAGACGGGCACCGCGCGCTCGACGCGCTCTTCGCCGACTGCGCCGCCGATCGCGCGTGCAACGAGGCGTTCCCCGATCTTCGCGCTCGCTTCGACGCGCTCATCACGTCGCTCCGCGCGCGGCCGGCCGAGACGCACGTCCCGCACCCCGTGACCGGCGAGAGCACGAAGGTGTCGATCCACGCGTCGCACTTCGCGGGCATCGTGCGCGGCCTCCTCTACTTCCCCGAGATCGCCGCGCAGCTCCCGCTGACGATCGACCGCGCCACGCGCGGCGACTACGGGCCGTTCGTCGCGCACGCATGGCTCCTCGGGACGGCCGTCGACGCCTCCGCGGGTTTGTTCCTCTCGGTCGTGTGCGCCGAAGACGTTCCCTTCACGACGACCGAAGAGATCGACGCCGCGACGCGCGACACGTTCCTCGGCTCGGACTTCGTGAGGGAGACGATGCACACGTGCAGCCTCTGGCCCCGCGGCGAGGTTCCCTCCGGCTACCGAGATCCGATCCGTTCGAATGTCGCGACGTTGATCCTCTCCGGCGAGCTCGATCCCGTCACGCCGCCGCGCTACGGCGACGACGCGAAGGCCCATCTCTCGAGCGCCGAGCACCGCGTGGTGACCGGCGTGGGCCACGGAGCGACGCGGCCGGGCTGCGTCGCCGATCTCTTCGCCGACTTCCTCGCCGCCGGATCCGCGCGCGGGCTCGATCCTCCGTGCCTGCGCGAAAACCGCCGGCCTCCTTTCACCGTGTCGTTCGCGGGGCCGAAGCCATGATCGAGGTGGTCGGGCTCAAGAAGCGCTTCGGCGACGTCGCCGCGGTCGACGGCGTGTCGTTCACCGCGAACGACGGCGTGGTGACCGGGCTCCTCGGTCCGAACGGCGCCGGCAAGACGACGACGCTCCGCATCCTCTGCACGCTGATGCGACCCGACGAGGGACGCGCGACGATCGACGGCCACGACGTCCAGGCCGCGTCGATGGCCGCGCGCGCCGCGCTCGGCGTGCTGCCCGACGCGCACGGCCTCTATCCTCGCCTCACGACGCGCGAGCACGTGCGCTACGCCGGCGCGCTCCACGGCCTCTCGGGCAAGGAGCTCGAGCGCCGCGTCGAGCGCGTCCTCGGCGATCTCGACATCGGCGATCTCGCCGATCGCCGAACGGAGGGCTTCTCGCACGGCGAAACGATGAAGGTGGCGCTCGCGCGCGCGCTCGTCCACGATCCGAAGAACGTGATCCTCGACGAGCCCACCCGCGGGCTCGACGTCATGAGCACGCGCGGTCTCCGCGCCGTCGTGCGCAGGCTGCGCGACGAGGGGCGGTGCGTCGTCTTCTCGAGCCACGTGATGCAAGAGGTGGCGGCGCTCTGCGATCGCGTCGTGGTCGTCGCGCGCGGGCGCGTCGTCGCCGACGGCACGCCCGCGGAGATGTGCGAGAAGACGGGCAAGTCGTCGCTCGAAGACGCGTTCGTGGATCTCATCGGCAGCGACGCGGGGCTCATGGCATGACGCGACTCGCCGGCGTCGTCTTCCGCAAGGAGCTCCTCGATCACGCGCGCGATCGACGCACGCTCTTCGCCGCGTTCTTCCTGCCGCTCCTCGGCCCCGTGCTCGTCTTCGTGGTGCTCACGATGGTCGCGAGCTGGATCGCGAACGACAAGGTCGTGCACCTCGGCGTCGTGGGCGAGGAGCGCGCGCCGAACCTCGTCGCGTACCTCCGGCGATCGGGGATCGAGGTGACGGCGGCGCCGCCGGCCTTCCGCGAGCTCGTCCGCGCGGGGAAGCTCGACGCCGTGGTCGTCATCGGCGACGACTACGGCGCGAAGCTCGCGAAGGGCGTGCCCGCGCGCGTCGAGCTCTACGTCGACGACTCGCGCAACGCGGGGCGCAGCCGCGCGCGGCGGGCGCGCCTCGCGATCGAGGGCTACGGCCAACAGCTCGGCGCGACGCGGCTCCTCCTCCGCAGCGTCTCGCCGGATCTCGCGCGCCCGCTCGACATCGAGGAGATCGAGGTGGCGACGTCGCAGGAGCTCGCGGCGAACCTCCTCAACATGATCCCGATGTTCCTCCTGCTCGTCGCGTTCGCCGGCGGCATGCACCTCGCGATCGACGGCACCGCGGGCGAGCGTGAGCGAAAGTCGCTCGAGCCGCTCTTGGTGAACCCTGTCGGCCGCGGCGCGATCGTTCTCGGCAAGTGGCTCGCGACGTCGACGATCACGACGTCGTACCTCGTGCTCACGGCGACGGGCTTCGCGGTGGCCGTGCGCGCCGCGCCGATGGCCAAGCTCGGGCTTCGAACGAGCCTCGGCGCGCCGGAGATCTTCGCGATCCTCGCGGCGGTGATCCCGCTCGCGCTCTTCGCGGCGAGCGTGCAGATGTTGACTGCGCTCTTCGCGAAGACGTTCAAAGAAGCGCAGCTCTATCTCACGTTGCTCATCAACGTTCCGATCATCCCTGGCCTCGTGCTCGCCTTCCACCCGATCGATCCGAGCGCGCCGGCGATGCTCGTCCCCGTGCTCTCGCAGGCGCTCCTCGTCTCGAGCGCGCTCCGCGGCGAAGCCTTCCACGCCGGCTGGACGCTCCTCTCCGCGGCGGTCACGTTGGCCGTCACCGCCGCCGCGCTCGCCGCCGGCTCGCGCTTGCTCGGACACGAGCGCATCGTCTTCGGGAGGTGATCCGCTGCGCGCGTGGGCGCGCGCCTTACCTCGGCGCTCGGGTACGACCAAACTCGCGACCAACGAGAGCAATCCCTTCGTGATCCGGTCACTCCGCTTACCATCCGAGGATGCGAAACTCTTTGTTTCTGCTCCTCGCGCTCTCGGCTGCCGTGCCCGTCGCCGCGTGCGGATCCGAAGGCGCGGGCGACGGTGCGCCGCCGCTTCCCGGTGACGATCCGAACGGCGACGGGAGCGGCTTCGGCTCGAGCGGAGGCGGCGCCAACGGATCGGCGCAGGATCTCGAGGTCGGCTCGATGCGCATCGAGCCGCCCGACGCCGTGCTCACCGTGACCGCGGGGAGCACGGTCACCCAGGCGTACAAGGTCTTCGCCAAGGTCAAGGGCGCGGCGAACGAGAGCGACGTCACCTCGCGCGTCGTCTTCTACGTGCCCGACAACTATCTCGTCGGCGGCTTCCCGCTCGACGGCGGGTCGCTCTTCACCTCGCGCCTCCCGGCGACGGCGAACGATCCCCCGCAGCGCGGAGGCAAGCTCACGGTCGAGGCGACCGCGTCGAACGCCGCGGGCCCGGTGAAGGTGACGACGTCGCTCACGGTGAAGTTGACGGCGATCCTCGAGTCGCCGAACGGCGCCGTCCCTGCCAACCCCGCGAGCAAGTTCGGCGGCGCGGTCGACGCCGCGCGCAAGCCCGTCATCGTGTATCCGAACGACGGCGTGATGCTCCCGCCGAACCTGCGTCGGCTCGACGTTCATTGGCGGCGCGGCAACGCGAGCAACGAGCTCTTCGAGGTTCGCTTCACGAGCGCGGCGGCCGACATCGCGTACTACAGCCGTTGCGGCAGCGGCGCCGGCCTCAACGGCGCCGACGCGTGCGCGTTCGAGCTCGACGGCGCGGGCTACGGCTACCTCGCCGAGTCGAACCGCGGCGCAGGTCCCGTGACGCTGCGCATTCGCGCGACCGACGACGCCGGCACCAGCGTCGGCGAGTCGACGACGCAGACCCTCGAGCTCGCGGAGAGCCGCGTCGACGGAGGTCTCTACTATTGGGCGATCACCGGCGGCAGCGGCAAGATCATGCGCTTCGACTTCGGCGCAGCGACCGGCCTCCCGCAGGAGTACCTCACCGCGACGACGGCGGGCTCGGCTTGTCCCGGATGCCACACGCTCTCGCGCGACGGCAAGAAGCTCGTGGCGTCGCAAGGCGGACAGAACGACGGCCGCCTCATCTACCAGAACAACGTGGGCATGCCGATCGCTTCAGCGTCCGATCTCACGGTCGGATCGTCGACGGCGCAGACGCACGGTGAGAATCGCATCCAGTTCGCGGCGTTCAACCCGACGGGCTCGCAGTTCGTGGCGGTCTACGGCGATCGCGGCGTAGGCAACGGCGGCAACCTCCACGCGTCGACCCACGTACCGGCGAGCTGGAACACCGACGCGGAGATGAACACCCTCTTCTTCCACGACGGAACGACGGGCCTGCGGGTCGGCAGCAAAGCGCTGACGTTCAAGCCGAACCACCCCGATTGGTCCCCCGACGGCAAGATGATCGCCGTCTCTCGCGTCGGGAACACGAACACCACGACGCAGATGCCGACGCGCACGAGCCTCGAGCTGCTCACCGCGGGCGCCGGCGGCACGTTCGCCGATCCGGTGACGCTCGTGGCGGCGGAGAGCGGCATCGCGCGGTTCAACCCGAACTTCGTGCCCGACTCGAGCTTCCTCTACTTCACCGAAGCCATCTGCCCAGGAGGCAATTGGGACAGCGGCGATTGCAACGCCGACGCGGATCCGAGCGCCAAGACTTGGGCGATGAAGCCGCAGCCCGGTTCGAAGCGCATCCTGCTCGCGCGCGCGAGCGCAGCGGGCGTGGCCGACAACGCCGCGACCGATCTCGGCGACACGTTCCCGCGCTCGGCGCCTTTCCAGACGAAGCACAAGGGCGGCAAGCTGTTCTGGTTCACCGTCGCGTCGCGACGGCAGGCCGGCCTCCGCACCGTCGGCGGGGCGCAGCACCTCTGGATGTTCGCGGTCGATCCGGCGAAGATCATGGCCGGCGACGACGGCAGCTATCCGGGCTTCTACCTTCCGTTCCAGGATCTGACGACGTCGAATCACATCGGGCAGTGGACGGAGAAGATCGTCGGCGGCACCCAGCCTCCGCCGCCGGCCCCGCCGCCTCCGCCGCCTCCGCCGCCGGCGCCGCCGGCGCCGAAGTGATTTCAACGCCAAGAGATCTTGGCACCTCGCGCGTGCAGGCGATGGCGGATCCCGAGCGATCCGATCGGCCGGCGTCGCGTCATCGGCGCGCGAAATCGCGTGGAAATGACGATGTAGGAGAGCGGCACACCCAGTGCTAACCGATGTTGTCTATGGGGCAACGGTGGCTGGGCGTGCTCGCCGCTCTCGCGGTGGCCGGGTGCGGTGTATCGACGGAGGAGGAGGAGCCCGTCGGGACGGACGCGGAGGAGATCTCCACCGCGCGGTGCGCCGGCACGACCGCGCGCGCGAAGGCGCGCATCAAGGTCATGACGCTCAACCTGCGTCACGACTCCGACGAGTGGAAGCGTCGGTTCGAGCTCATCGCCGACGAGATCGATCGCGTCGATCCCGACGTGATCGGCCTCCAGGAGATCGAGATCGGCGCCGGCCAGTCGGGCTACCTCAACGGCTTGCTCGCCAAGCGCGGGCACGCGAAATACAACGTCTACGAGAAGAGGAAGTCCGGCTTTCGGGGCTACTTCACGGGCGAGGGCGTCGGCATCATGAGCCGATGGCCGATCGTGGAAGAGCACCACGAAGACACCGGCAACATGCGCATCAGCCTCTTCGCGCGAGTGAAGCACCCGAACGGCGGCTTCTTCGACGTCGTCAACACGCACCTCCACAACGGCGGCGGCGAAGCGAACGACGCCGAGCGGCTCGACCAGGCCAAGCAGACGGTGGGCCTCGCGAACCGATGGAGCGACTGCTACGCGACGGTGCTCACCGGCGACATGAACGCGTCGCCCACGTCGCCGGCGATGAAGCACTTCGCGGGCGCGGGCTTCGTCGACTCGTACGAGAAGGTCCATGGCGCCGACGCCGCGCGCACGGGCAACACTTCGCCCGTCGTCCTTCGCGAAGGCGCGTTCGAGCAATCGCCTCGCCGGCGCATCGACTTCGTCCTCGGGCGGCGGGCGGGCGCGCGCGTCGCCACGCCGCTCTCTTCCGCGGTCGTCCTCAAGAACCACGACGCCAAGGGCTTCTACCCGTCCGATCACTTCGCCGTGATGACGACCTACGACCTCGGCTTCTGATCCTGCATAATGACCCGATGCTGCGAAGCCGTGGCGTCTTCGTTCGGGTCGCTCTCCTCTCGGCGCTCTTCGTGCCGTGCGCCGCCTACGCCGACGCGCTCCCGCCGGATCCGCAAGACATCTACTACCACTGCACGCCCGCCGAGCAGTGCCCCTCCGGATCGGAGACGTGCGCGACGCTCCGCGGGCCCGCGGGCCAGACGCGACCGGACGCCGACTGCGCGGCGCGCGCGACCGAGAAGAACCTCGAGCAGCGATGCGCCGGCAAGGGCGGATACTTGTATTGTCCAAGCGGCGCGACGGGCACGTGGACGGCGCCGACCGCCAAGCCGGCCGTCGCGTCGTCGAGCACGTCACGCAAGGGGTGCTGGTAGAGACGCTCCTTCGCGGCGCCGACGTGATCCGAGACGACACCGCGCTCCTCTCGTTCGAAGCAAAGCGACACGGCGACCTCACGCGCGAGCCGAACGTCTGCGCGCCCTGCGGGGCGAAAGGCTCCTGAGAGGCGCGCGCGCACGGGTGATCTCGCGCGCGACCTTCGACTCTCGACGGCTTGGAGCTCGGTCTGTCGGTTGCTACCTCGTCGGTGCTCGTGAGCGTACAAGCGCTCGAGGAGGTCTCCGATGAAGCAATGGGTGGGTGGGCTCGTGATCGCGTCGACCGGCATCGCTGTGGCTGCATGCGTCTCGCCACCGGCGGACGTCGACGAGGAGAATTTCCATGTGAGTCAGGAGGGGCAAGCCTCTCGCGCAACACGTGCTTCTCCGCCATGATCCTCGGGACGCTCGGGGTGATGGCAGCAGCGCGGCGAAGATCAACGCGCGCGGCCACGTCGTGGGGAGTGCCGAGCGCGAGGATCACAGATGCAAGCGTTCCTCTGGAAGCACGGGAAGATGATGGACCTCGGAACGCTCGGCGGGGTGTCGAGCATCGCCGAAGACGTCAACGAGCGCGACCAGGTCGTCGGCTTCTCGCAGACGGAGAACGGCGACGTGCACACGTTTCTCTGGGAGAAGGGCCGCATCAAAGACCTGGGAACACTCGGCGGCAGCCACACGGACTCGGGGTCGAAGATCAACGCGCGAGGTCAGATCGCGGGTTCGTCGACGACCGCCACCGGCGCGACGCACGCGTTCCTCTGGGAGCGCGGCGCATGAAGGACCTGGGAACGCTCCCCGACGGGACGCGCAGCCAAGCCGCCACCATCAACGATGACGGTCAGATCGCGGGGACGTCCAATACCGCAGACGGAGCGAGCCGTGCCTTCCTCTGGGGAGCGTGGGCGCATGAGGGACCTGGGAACACTCGGCGGCGCCTGGAGCGAAGCGAGGGCCGTCAACGACAGAGGTCAGGTGATCGGTTCATCCGAGACGCTCAACGGAGAGATCCACGGCTTCCTCTGGCAAGCGGGCCGCATGAAGGACCTCGGCACGGTCAACGGCTCGACGCAGATCATCCCGGAAGCGATCAACGAACGCGCTCAGGTGATCGGCGTCTATCTGACCCAAAGCGGAATAGGCGGCTTCCTCTGGGAGAAGGGGCAGATGAAGGATCTCGGCTCGCTCGGCGGGCGCACGACGGAGCCCTTGGCCTTGAACGATCGCGGCACGTCGTCGGATACTCGACGATCGGCAACCGAGAGTATGCGTTCCGATGGCAGCACGGAGCGCTGCAACAAGTCTCCGACACGGCGCCAAGCATGGCCAGAGACATCGACGGCGAGGGCTCGATCGCCGCCAAGCGCCCGGCGAGAGCGCGAGCGTCGCGACGCTGTGGGAGCACGGCGCTGCCGCTGCTGATGCGTCGATCGCCGCGCCGTGCTGTCAGAAGGAGAGCGCGACGCCCGACGGCGCGAGGCCGATCTTCGGAGCGACGGTTTCGTTTTTGGCGTAGTCGTCCTGGACGATCTTCGCGCGACCCGCCGCCACGCCGACGATCAGGAGCGCGAGGCCCGACGCGGCGATGATCCCGCCCGCGACCGCCATGGCCGCCCCCGCAGTTTCGGTGCTGTTCTTGTCCACGAGCACGCCGCCGCCGACGAAGAGGGGAATGGAGAGACCGAGGCTGATGCCCCCGGTCACGAAGCAGGCGGTACACCCGCTCGTGACCTTCACCGCCGTGGTCCGATCGCCGACCTCGACGTCCTCGACGGTGCTGCCGGCGCGGACCGTGTACCAGCCGGGAGGTAGCTGCAAGCTGCACGGGATGTGGCACTCGCCGTGCGCGCCGCCCTTCTGGTTCGACTCGGCGCTGACGAGATCGCTGCGTCCAGTGAAGATGACGCGCGTCCCGCCTTGCTGCGGCGGCGCGGAGGCGGGCGGAGCGACCGGGGCCACCGCAGGCGGCGGCACGGGCGGCGGTGCCGACGCAGGTGCCGGCGGTGCCGGTGCCACGCAGACGCCCTTCTCACAGATCCGATCGCCCTTGCACTGCGCGTCGTTCGCGCAGTCGGCCCGCGCGGCGCCCGACCGCGCCGTCAGGAAGACCACGGTCATCACGGCGGCAAGCCCAGGTCCTCTGCTCATGTTCGGCCGCATGGCTCTTCCTCGCTGAGAGTTTGGCTCAGAAACGGATCACGACTCCCCGCGCGTCGACGCCGAGCGCCGGCGCTTCGGGCTTCGTCGCGGGCGCCGAGGCCGTCTCTCCGTTCACGGTCACGGAATCTGGTCCCTTGGCGAGGCCGACGATCAGCAAGACGAGGCCGGTCGTCGTCATGACGGCGCCGCTGATGAGCAGGGCGATACCGGCAACCTGCTCCTCTTCGACCGTATACGTGTACGCGGGGCCACCGGTCCGACTCTCCGTCCCCGTCGCTCCAGCGACGAGAGCGCCACCGCCGATGATGAACGGAAGACCCGCGCCGGCGAGGATGCCGCCGAGGGCGACGCACACGCTGCACCCGCGGTTCATCTCGATGCGCGACGCCCTGTTGTGCGGGATGTCGACGTCCTGCTGGAACCCCTTGGCGAGCATGGTGTAGCGACCCGGCGAAAGCGTGACGCGGCAGGGCACGCGGCAATCGAGGCTCGTCTTGCCGTCGAGGCGAACATGATCGCCGGCTCGGCCCGCGATCGCGACTGGAACGGCGTCGGCCGGAGGCGCGGCCTCCGCGGGAGGGGCGACCGACGGCGGCGGCGGCGCTGACGGCGGCATCGCCGCAGGAGCCGGAGGCGAGACGCACGATCCCTTCTCGCACGTCCGATCGCCCTTGCACTCCGAGTCGCTCTTGCAATCGGCACGCGCGTCACTCGCCCACGCGCTCACGAGCGCGACGAGCGCGATAGACGAGAGGCTACGCGACGCAAGCAGGGACGATCGACGCATGATCGAGTACGGTTTTCACGCGGATGGGGCCGAAGTGTCGATGGTCATTTGTTGTTCGCGCGGGCGTGACACGCCGGCGATGAGGGCGCGACGCGAAGAGCTGTCCGTCTTGCGCAGGAGGGAAGCGACCTGATTCGCGATCGTCCGCACCGATCGGAACGGTGGTCTCGCGATCTCCGCGTTCGAGAGTCCTTGCTGGAGCAGATCGAGGATCGCGCGCTCGGCCTCCGTCAACCCAGCAGGCGAGGATTTGTCGAGACGCGCAAGCAGTGCGCCGCCTCCTTTCATCAACGGAGGCGACGACCAGGTCGGCCCAGCTCGACGACCACGCTCTATCCCGGCGCCACCGTCGAGACGACGTGGATGCACTGCACCGACGACGCGAACGTGGTCGACGTCGTTCGGCCCGGCGCTGCGGCGCGTCTGGCTGCGGCGCGCTGAGTGACGGTGAAGGCGCCAGGTGCAATCTACCTCGTTACGCGCGGCACGGGCGGACGGGACGACTTCCGCCCGATCACTTCGCTCCGCTGACGGCCGATCTCCCGCGACGCACATACGGCATTCGAAGCGCGCTGTGCGTCTATACTGGAAGTGATGGTGGAGAAGGCTCCCCCCACGTCTCCCGTCGCGCTCGTCCTCGCCGGCGGCGCAGCGCGCGGCGCGTACGAGGTCGGTGTCGTCCAGTACATCATCGAGGAGGTCGGCAAGAGCCTGGGGCGGGACGTCCCCCTCGACATCCTCTGCGGAACGTCGATCGGCGCGCTCAACGCGTGCGCGCTCGCGGCGTTCGCGGACGATCCGAAGGGACGCGCGAGGCGCCTCGCGCGCGTGTGGTGCGACCTCCGCGTGGAGAAGCTGATCCAGCCCGACCTTCGCGGCGTCCTCTCGATGGGAACGCGCTGGCTACGCGGCCGGCGCGACGCCGACACGCCTCCCGCACGCGAAGGCGGCCTCGTCGATCCCGCGGGGCTCGAGCGCCTCATCGAGGCCGAGATCCCGTTCGCCAGGATCGACGAGCACCTGCAAGCCGGCCTGTTCTCCGCCGTCACCGTCTCGACGACGCACATCGCGAGCGGTCGCACGATCGTCTTCGTTCATCGTCGCGAACGCGACCTGCCGCCGTGGAGCCTCGACCCGACGATCACGCCGCGCGCCGTGCGCATCACGCCGCAACACGCCTTCGCCTCGGCCGCGATCCCGATCCTCTTCCGCGCCGTTCGCATCGACGGCGAGCTCCACTGCGACGGCGGCCTGAGGCAGAACGTGCCCCTGTCTCCCGCGCGGCGTCTCGGCGCGCGCGGCGTCATCGTCGTCAACCCTCGCCACATCGAACGCCGCATCGACGAGAGCCCCGCGAACGGGAAGGTCGACGCGTTTCCGGGTCCGCTGTTCCTCATCGGCAAGACGCTGAACGCGCTGCTCCTCGATCGCATCGACACCGACCTCGCGCGCCTGCGCAGCATCAACGACATCCTGGAGGCGGGGTGCCGTCGCTATGGCCCCGATTTCGTCGACGAGATCAACGCGGCGCTCGGGCATCCGAGAGGTCGCGGCATGCGGCCGATGAGCTCGATCTTGATCCGCGCGTCGCAGGACATCGGCAAGCTCGCCGCCGATTACGTGCGCTCGCCCGCCTTCTCCAAGCGTGTCGGCGGCGGCACGGGCCGTCTCCTTCGCCGCATCGCCGAGCGCGACGCCCCGGACGAGGCCGACCTGCTCTCGTACCTCCTGTTCGACGGCGAGTTCGCGAGCCAGCTCATCGAGGTCGGCCGCGCGGACGCGAAGGCTCGACACGACGAGCTCTGCGCGTTCTTCACCGAGCTCGTGGCGTGACGATTGACCTCCGTGCCAGCACCCTCGTCTGGGACTACTCGCTCGTGGCGTCTTTGGCGCCGGCATCGGCGACGTGGCACTCCCACGCCGTGGCGGACGGTGCGCGCGCGTCGACGGTGCAGCTCCAGCGACCGGAGATGCAGCGGCAGTAGAAGTCGTTCAAAGGGCCGGAGGCCAGCCCTTCGTCGGGGCACGGCCCGAGCCACTCTGCCGTCATCCCACAGACGACGCCGTCCTCAGAGCACGCCCCCGAGGGAAGGGCGTCGCTCGTCAGCTTCGTGACGCCTGGTGCGCCGACCGCGTTCCACTTGCCGCTCGCGGATCGATTCGGACCGCAATGCGGCGTGCACGCAGGCACGCCGGTCGGCCCGTCGTGCTCGTACTCGAAGCTGGTTCCCCGCGGCCAACGCGGCGCGTCCGAGCACGTCGCGCTGGGCGGCGCGTAGCTCGGCTCGCACGCCCCGAAGAGCGCGAGCCCCACGATCGCGACCAGCGTCGACCTCACCCACGGATCATGGCACGCTCCACCGGAGAGCGCACGGCTTCGGCGGCGCTGCGCGGTGGCGGCGTCGTCGACATGGGCGCCCGAGAGACGCGCTCGAGGTCGGCCGCGCGGACGCGAAGGCTCGGCACGACGAGCTCTGCGCGTTCTTCACCGAGCTCGCGGCGTGACGCGGCGCGGAACGCCGTGATGTGCTACAGTGCCAGTATGCGACCCGGCAGGACCAAGACCACGAGCTTCTCGCTCGACGCCGCGACCCTGAAGAATCTGAAGGCTCTCGCGACGCGGCGTCACCGGGGGAACGTTTCGGCTCTGCTTGCCGAGATCGCCTCGCGAGAAGCAAAGTTCGCCGCCGCGGAGGCGTTCTTCGAAAAGTACGGTGTCCCGCCGCTCGATGACGAGGCCGTCGAACGCATCGAGGCCGAGTGGCGAGGCGAGGTACCGAAGAAACGACGACGGCGCGCGGCGTGACCTTCACGTTCGACACCGGAATGTTGATCGCCCTGGAGCGTCGCAAGCGGCGCGCGACGGCGGCGCTGCGTGCCATCGTCCGGCGCGGTCTCTTGCCTGTCGTCCCCGCGGTCGTGTACGCGGAGTGGTGGCGTGGTCGAGTCGACGTTCGCGAGGAGATCCTCGCGATGGTCCTGGTGGAGGGCATGCCGGCCTCCTTGTGCCGCGCCGCGGGGGAGGCGCTCGGCGCGGTGAGAGGGGCGTCGCTCGCAGACGCCGTCGTGATGGCTTCGGCGGCGCTGCGCGGTGGAGGCGTCGTTTACACGAGCGACGTGCGCGATCTCCAGCGCCTCCAGCGCCATTTCCCGACGGTACTCGTCCTTTCGGTGTGACGGCCACCGCGCGCTTCACGCACGCGGTGCGGGTAGACGCTCCGGCACGCGGTCGACGTGATCCGAGACGGCACCGCGCTCCTTCGTTCGAGCCACAGCGACACGGCGACCTCACGCGCGCGAGCGCGCCGACGTCCGCGCGCCCTGCGTGGCGAAAGGCTCCCGAGAGACGCGCGCGCACCGCGGCTGATCTCGCACGCGACGTGACTCTGGACGGCTAGCGGCGGTCTGTCGGTTGCTAGCTCGTCGGTGCTTGCCGAGTTGCAAGCGCTCGAGGAGGTCTCCGATGAAGCAATGGGTGGGTAGGCTCGTGATCGCGTCGGCCGGCATCGCTGTGGCTGCATGCACCTCGCCGCAAACGGACGTCGACGAGGAGAACGTCCCGGTGAGTCAGGAAGGCCAAGCCCTCTCGCGCAAGAAATGCTTCTCCACCACGATCCTCGGGTCGCTCGGGGGCGAGGGAAGCAGCTCGGCGAAGATCAACGCGCGCGGCCACGTCGTGGGGAGCGCGAACCTCGCGAATCAACAGACGCACGCGTTCCTCTGGAAGCACGGGAAGATGCGGGATCTCGGCACGCTCGGCGGGGTGTCGAGCAATGCCCGCGACGTCAACGAGCGCGATCAGGTCGTCGGCGTTTCCCAGATCGAGAACGGCGACGTCCGCGCGTTCCTTTGGGAGCACGGCCGCATCAAAGACCTGGGGACGCTTGGTGGAAATTCGGTCGACTCGAGCGTGAAGATCAACGCGCGGGGCCAGATCGCGGGCTCGTCGACGACCGCCACCGGCGAGATGCACGCGTTCCTCTGGGAGCACGGGCGCATGAAGGATCTGGGAACGCTCCCCGACGGGATGTACAGCCGCGCAGCCGCCCTCAACGATGAGGGTCAGATCGCGGGCACATCGGGTACCGCAGGCGGAGGCACCCGCGCCGTCCTCTGGGAGAAGGGGGGGATGAGAGTTCTCGGGACCCTCGGCGGCACATGGAGCGAAGCGAGCGCGATCAACGGGCGCGGTCAGGTGGTCGGTTGGTCGGAGACGCCCAACGGAGACGTCCACGCCTTCCTCTGGGAAGCGGGCCGCATGAAGGATCTCGGCACGATCAACGGGTCGACGCAGACCAGGGCGGAAGCGATCAACGAGCGTGGTCAGGTGATCGGCAGCTACCAGACGCCAAGCGGGACGCGCGGCTTCCTCTGGGAAAAAGGCCGGATGAAAGATCTCGGTTCGTTCGGCCGCGAGACTTTCCCCCTCGCCCTCGACAATCGCGGTCAGGTCGTCGGATACTCGACGATCGGCAACCCGGAGTATGCGTTCCTATGGCAGAGCGGAACGCTGCAAGCTCTGTCCGGCGCTTTCAGCATGGCCGTAGACATCAACGACGAGGGCCAGATCGCCGGCCAAGGGTCCGGCGAGAGCACGAGCGTCGCGACCCTCTGGGAGCCGCAGCGCTGTCGCTGACGCGTCGATCGCGTCGTCGCCGGCGCCTACGCCCCGAAAAAAAAGAACGCCGCGGCGCTTTCGAGCCGCGGCGTTCCCCCCCGCCTTCTCCCCCGGCGGATCCTGATCCTCGTTCTTACTCCTCGTTCACCGCGCTGAGCGACGCGCGCTCGGCGGGAACGACCGGCGCCTGCGGCTGAGCGTAACGCTCCTCCGCGCCTTCGCCTTCGATGATCACGTTGAGCGACTTGTACGCGACGAGGCCCGTGCCCGCCGGGATCAAGCGGCCCATGATGACGTTCTCCTTGAGACCGCGAAGCGTGTCCGTCTTGCCGTTGATCGCGGCCTCGGTGAGCACCTTCGTCGTCTCCTGGAACGAAGACGCGCTGATGAACGACTCGGTCGAGAGCGACGCCTTCGTGATGCCGAGGAGCAGCGGCTCCGCGATGCCCGGCTTGCCGCCGCGCTCGATGACCCGCTGGTTCTCACGCTCGAACACGTGCTTCTCGACCTGCTCGTCGATGAGGAAGTTCGTGTCGCCGACGTCCTTGATGCGAACGCGCCGGAGCATCTGGCGAACGATGACCTCGATGTGCTTGTCGTTGATGGCGACGCCCTGGAGGCGGTAAACCTGCTGGATCTCGTTGACGAGATACGCCGCGAGCTCCTTCTCGCCCTTGACGCGAAGGATGTCGTGCGGGTTCGCCGGTCCGTCTTGCAGCGGCTCGCCCGCGCGAACGCGGTCGCCCGGCTGCACGTGGATGTGCTTGCCCTTCGGGATCAGGTACTCGCGCGCCTGATCGTTGAGCGGCTGGCCGTCGTGCCCGAACGGGGTGATGACGACCTTGCGCTTGCCCTTCGTGTCTTTGCCGAACGAGACCTCGCCGTCGATCTCGGCGATGATCGCGTGGTCTTTCGGCTTGCGAGCCTCGAAGAGCTCGGCGACGCGCGGGAGACCGCCGGTGATGTCCTGCGTCTTCGTCGTTTCGCGCGGGATCTTCGAGATGACCTCGCCCGGCTCGAGCAGGTCGCCGTCTTGGACGACGATGTTCGCGCCGACCGGGAGGAGATAACGAGCCTCGAGCGTGCTGTTCGGCAGCTTGAGGGTCTCGCCCGTCTCCGGGTGCTTGAGCGAGACGCGAGGACGGAGATCCGCCGCGCGCGACTCGATGACGACCTTGCGCGAGAGGCCGGTGACCTCGTCGAGCTTCTCGATCATCGTGACGCCTTCGACGATGTCGCCGAACTTCGCGATGCCGCCGACCTCCGTCAGGATGACGTTCGCGAACGCGTCCCACTCCGCGAGGAGCTGGCCCGCCTTCACCTTGTCGCCCTCGGTGCACTTGAGGATCGCGCCGTACACGAGGCGGTGGTGCTCGCGCTCGCGGCCCGTGTCGTCGACGACGACGAGCTCGCCGTGACGGTTCATCACGGTGACCGTGCCGTCACGACGGTGCGCGAGGTTCGCGCCGCGGATGCGGACGATGCCCTCGGTGCGCGCCTCGATCGAGCTCTGCTCGATCTTGCCGCGCGCCGCCGCGCCGCCGATGTGGAAGGTACGCATCGTGAGCTGCGTGCCCGGCTCGCCGATCGACTGGCTGGCGATGATGCCGATCGCCTCGCCGATGTTGACCTTGTAGCCGCGCGCGAGATCGCGCCCGTAGCACTTCGCGCAGACGCCGCGACGCGTCTGGCACGTGAGCACCGAGCGGATGACGATCTCCTCGATGCCGGCGTCTTCGATGCTCATGACGAGGGCCTCGTCGAGCTCGGTGTTCGCCGGGACGATGACCTCGCCGGTGAGCGGGTCGACGACGTCTTCCAGCGCGACGCGGCCGAGGATGCGGTCGCCGAGCGGCTGGATGACCTCGCCGGCGTCTTCGAGCTTCGTCACGCGAATGCCGTCGAGCGTTCCGCAGTCGAACTCGGAGATGACGGCGTCTTGCGCGACGTCGACGAGACGGCGCGTGAGGTAACCGGAGTTCGCCGTCTTCAGCGCGGTGTCCGCGAGGCCCTTACGAGCGCCGTGGGTCGAGATGAAGTACTGGAGAACCGTGAGACCCTCGCGGAAGTTCGCGGTGATCGGCGTCTCGATGATCTCGCCCGACGGCTTGGCCATGAGGCCACGCATCGCGGCGAGCTGGCGGATCTGCTGCGTGGAGCCACGCGCGCCGGAGTCGGCCATGATGTAGATCGGGTTGAAGCTCGGCTCGATGAGCTCCTTGCCGTTCTCCGGATCCGTCATCTTCTCTTTGCCGATGACGAGCATCATCTCGCTCGTCACCTTGTCGGCGACGCCGGCCCAGATGTCGACGATCTTGTTGTAGCGCTCGCCGTCGGTGATGAGGCCTTCCTGGTACTGGTCGATGACCTGCTGGACCTCGCCCTGCGCCTCGTTGAGGAGCACGTGCTTCGCGTCCGGGATCACCATGTGATCCATGCAGATCGAGACGCCGGCCTTGGTCGCGTACTCGTAGCCGAGCGAGCGGAGGCGGTCGGCGAGGAGGACCGTCGCCTTGTTGCGGTGCTTGCGGTAGCAGGCGTCGATCAGGGTCGAGAGCGCCTTCTTGTCGAGCGTCTTGTTGATCAGCTCGAACGGCAAGCCGCGCGGGAGGATCTCGGAGATGAGGCAGCGGCCGACCGTCGTGTTGACGATCATGCGCTTGCCCGTCTCGGGATCGATGACGCGGACGCGGATGCCCGTGTGGGTCGTGACCTCGTCGTTGTCGTAGGCCATGCGGACCTCTTCGGGCGACGAGTAGACGCCCTTGAGGTAGCCGCCCTCGATCTTCCCGTTCTTGGAGATCTCGAGGGTGCCTTCGCGGTAGTAGCCCTTCGCGAACTTGCGCTCGCGCGTGGCGTAGTAGAGCCCGAGGACGATGTCCTGCGTCGGGTTGATGATCGGCTTGCCGTTCGCGGGGCTCAGGATGTTGTTCGTGCTCATCATGAGCACGCGCGCTTCCATCTGCGCCTCGACCGAGAGCGGCACGTGGACGGCCATCTGGTCGCCGTCGAAGTCGGCGTTGAACGCCGCGCAGACGAGCGGGTGGAGCTGGATCGCCTTGCCCTCGATGAGCACCGGCTCGAACGCCTGGATGCCGAGGCGGTGGAGCGTCGGCGCGCGGTTCAGGAGAACCGGGTGCTCGCTGACGACCTCCTCGAGGATGTCGAAGACCTCGGGGCGCTCCTTCTCCACCATCTTCTTCGCAGACTTGATGGTGTTGACGTAGCCGCGCTCTTCGAGCTTGTTGTAGATGAACGGCTTGAAGAGCTCGAGCGCCATCTTGGTCGGCAGACCGCACTGGTGCAGCTTGAGCGCGGGGCCGACGACGATGACCGAGCGGCCCGAGTAGTCGACGCGCTTGCCGAGGAGGTTCTGGCGGAAGCGGCCCTGCTTGCCCTTGAGCATGTCGCTGAGCGACTTGAGGGGACGCTTGTTCGGGCCCGTGATCGTCTTGCCGCGGCGGCCGTTGTCGAAGAGCGCGTCGACCGCCTCTTGCAGCATGCGTCGCTCGTTCCGGATGATGATCTCCGGCGCGTTGAGCTCGAGCAGGCGCTTCAGGCGGTTGTTGCGGTTGATGACGCGGCGATAGAGATCGTTGAGATCGCTCGTCGCGAAGCGGCCGCCGTCGAGGGGAACGAGCGGGCGCAGATCCGGCGGGAGCACCGGGATGACCGTGAGCATCATCCAGTCGGGGCGGTTGCCGCTCTCGCGGAACGCCTCGGTGACCTTCAGGCGCTTGACGATCTTCTTGCGCTTGGCCTCGCTGGTGGCCGAGCGCATCTCCTGGCGGAGCGTCTCGCAGAGCGTGTGGACGTCGACGCCCTTGAGCATCTCGAGGACGGCTTCGCCGCCCATGCCCGCCTGGAACTTGTCGTCGCCGTACTCGTCGACGAGCTGCATGTAGCGCTCCTCGCTGAGCAGCTCACCGCGCGCCAGGCCCGTCTCCTTCGGGTCGATGACGATGTACGCCTCGCAGTAGAGGACCTTCTCGAGATCCTTCAGCGAGATGTCGAGCATGTTGCCGATGCGGCTCGGCAGGCTCTTGAGGAACCAGATGTGCGCGACCGGCGTGGCCAGGTTGATGTGGCCGAGGCGCTCGCGGCGCACCTTGCTCTGGATGACTTCGACACCGCACTTCTCGCAGACGATGCCGCGGTGCTTCATGCGCTTGTACTTGCCGCAGTTGCACTCGTAGTCTTTGACCGGTCCGAAGATCTTCGCGCAGAACAGGCCGTCACGCTCCGGCTTGAACGTGCGGTAGTTGATGGTCTCCGGCTTCTTGACCTCGCCGTGGGACCATTCGCGGATCTTCTCGGGGGATGCGAGCGAGATGCGGATCGCGCTGAAGGAGAGCGGATCCTTGGGCTTCTCGAAGAAGCTGAAGATGTCGCGCATCGTGGTGACCTTTCTATGACTGCGTAGCGAGAGAGAAAACTTTGTGAAGGAGCCTCGAGCGATCCTGGAGGATCAGAGGCTGCGACCCGGCGCGCCGTTGTCGGGCGGCGGTTGAGACGGAGGCATCGCGGGGCGAGTCGGCGTGCTCGGCGCGGGCTGCGCCGTTTGGACCGGCGGAGGCTGCTGGACGATGATCGGCTGCGGCCCGCGCTGGATCGGCTGCGCTTGCACCGGCTGGGCAACCGGCGCTCCCGACGGCCCCCCCACCATGTGCCAGTCGCCGCCCTCCCAGCGGTAGGTGGCGCGCTGGCCGCACGCTTCGACGTCGCGCGTGCGGCCGCTGTTGAGGATGTGCACGCGGCGCGGCTCGCAGTTGAGATCCGCCGCAGCGGCCTCTTTCAAGAGGCCGGTGTGAGCGCATCCCGTGCTCGCGAGCGCGAGCACGAACATGCCACCGAGGAGCGTGCGCATCGTCGTCATTCCTCTGCCGCCTGATCGCTCGCGCGAAGCTGGCCCGGCTCGAGGAGCTCGACGTTCAAGCAGAGCGCCTGGAGCTCCTTGATGAGGACGTTGAACGACTCCGGGAGGCCCGGCTCGAGCGTGTACTCGCCCTTCACGATGGCTTCGTACATGCGCGTGCGGCCCATGACGTCGTCGCTCTTGACGGTGAGGAACTCCTGGAGCGCGTAGGCCGTTCCGTAGGCCTCCATCGCCCAGACTTCCATTTCGCCGAGACGCTGACCGCCGAACTGCGCCTTGCCACCGAGCGGCTGCTGGGTGACGAGCGAGTACGGACCGATCGACCGCGCGTGGATCTTGTCGTCGACGAGGTGGTGCAGCTTGAGGACGTACATGACGCCCACCGTGACCTCCTGATCGAACGCTTCACCGCTGCGGCCGTCGAAGAGCACCGCCTGGCCGGACTCGGGGAGACCGGCGAGGGCGAGCGAGCTCTTGATCGCCTCTTCGGGCGCGCCGTCGAAGACCGGCGACGCGAAGTGGACGCCCTTCTTCAGCTTCTGCGCGACCTGGCGAGCCTCGTCCTGCGTGAGCTTGCTCAGCATCTTCGCGATGTCCTTGTCACCGTCGAAGATCTTGAGGATGTGCTCCTTGAGCTGCGCGTCGCTGAACTTGTGGTCCAGCATGTACTGGAGCTGCCAGCCGAGCGCGAGACCACCCCAACCGAGGTGGGTCTCGAGGATCTGACCGACGTTCATGCGGCTCGGAACGCCGAGCGGGTTCAGCACGATGTCGACCGGCCGGCCGTCCTGCGTGTACGGCATGTCCTCTTCGGCCATGATCCGCGAGACGACACCCTTGTTGCCGTGGCGCCCGGCCATCTTGTCGCCGACCTGGAGCTTGCGCTTGATGGCGATGTAGACCTTCACCATCTTGATCACGCCCGGCGGCAGCTCGTCGCCCTTGGAGAGGCGATCGATCTTGTCGCGGAAGTGCTCCTCGCGGACGCGGATGATCTCCTCGAGCTCACCGAGCTTCGCGGCGATGTCCTCGGCGTCCTCGACCGGAAGCTCCGCCCAGTACTTGTGCGGGACCTCGTCGAGCGCGGCCTCCTCGATGGCCTGGCCCTTCTGGAGGAGGACCTTGCCCTTGTCGTCGACGAGCTTGCCCGTCGTCGTCTGACCGACGAGCTTCTTCTTGAGCCCGCGGAAGAACGACTCGCGGAGGATCTTCACCTCCTCGTCGCGCTGGCGCTCGAGGCGGTCCTTCTCGGCCGTCTCGATCGACACCGCGCGCTCGTCCTTCTCGGTTCCCTTGCGGGCGAAGATGCGCGCGTTGATGACGATGCCGCTGACGCCCGGCGGGACGCGCAGCGAGCTGTCACGGACGTCGCCCGCCTTCTCGCCGAAGATCGCCCGGAGGAGCTTCTCTTCGGGGGAGAGCTGGGTCTCGCCCTTCGGCGTGATCTTGCCGACGAGGATGTCGCCCGGCTTCACCTCGGCGCCGATGCGGACGATGCCGCTCTCGTCGAGGTCCTTGAGGGCCTCTTCGCCGACGTTCGGGATGTCGCGGGTGACTTCTTCCTTGCCGAGCTTCGTGTCGCGGGCGACGCACTCGAACTCCTCGATGTGGATCGAGGTGAAGACGTCGTCCTTGGCGATGCGCTCGGAGACGAGGATCGAGTCCTCGAAGTTGTAGCCCTGCCACGGCATGAACGCGACGAGCACGTTCTGACCGAGCGCGAGCTCGCCCATGTCGGTCGACGGACCGTCCGCGAGGACGTCGCCGGCCTTCACCTTCTCGCCGGCGCGGACGATCGGCTTCTGGTTGAAGCAGGTCGACTGGTTCGAGCGCTGGAACTTGTAGAGCTGGTAGATATCCGGGATCTCGGCCTTGTCGGACTCGGGCCGAACGACGATGCGCGAGGCGTCGACGCTCTCGATGATGCCGTCGCGCTTGGCGACGACGCACACGCCGGAGTCACGGGCGAGCTTGCCCTCCATGCCGGTGCCGACGAGCGGCGCCCAGCTACGGACGAGCGGCACGGCCTGACGCTGCATGTTCGCGCCCATGAGCGCGCGGTTCGCGTCGTCGTGCTCGAGGAACGGAACGAGGGCCGCGGCCACGGAGACCATCTGGTTCGGCGCGACGTCCATCAGCTGGACCATGTCGGGCGGGACCATCTGGAAGTCGCCGTTCAGACGAACGGAGACGAGCGACTCCTTGAACTTGCCCTTGTCGTCGAGGTCGGCCGAGGCCTGGGCGATGAACTTCGCCTCTTCCTCGAGCGCCGAGAACCAGTTCACCTCGTCCTGCGCCTTGCCGTCGCCCGCGCGGCGGTACGGCGTCTCGACGAAGCCGTACTCGTTGACGCGCGCGAAGGTGGAGAGCGACGCGATGAGGCCGATGTTCGGACCTTCAGGGGTCTCGATCGGGCAGATACGACCGTAGTGGGTCGGGTGAACGTCGCGGACCTCGAAGCCCGCTCGCTCGCGCGTGAGACCGCCCGGCCCGAGCGCGGAGAGACGACGCTTGTGCGTGACCTCCGAGAGCGGGTTCGTCTGGTCCATGAACTGCGAGAGCTGCGAGCTGCCGAAGTACTCCTTCACGACCGCGGAGACGGGCTTCGCGTTGATGAGGTCGTGCGGCATGAGCGTGTCGATCTCTTGCGACATCGACATGCGCTCCTTGATGGCGCGCTCCATGCGGACCAGACCGATGCGGTACTGGTTCTCCATCAGCTCACCGACCGCGCGGACGCGGCGGTTGCCGAGGTGGTCGATATCGTCGACCGAGCCGCGGCCGTTCTTCAGCTCGATGAGGTGACGAACGGTCTCGAGGATGTCCTGCGCGGTGAGGACCTGCGTGTCGAGCGCGGGGCGCTGCTCCTCGGGGAGGTCCTTGTAGAACTTGTAGTTCAACTTGAGGCGACCGACCTTCGAGAGGTCGTAGCGCTCGGGGTTGAAGAACAGGTTGTGGAAGAGCGTCTTCGCCGTCTCGAGCGTCGGCGGATCACCCGGGCGGAGGCGCCGGTAGATCTCCATGATCGCGTCTTCGGTCGTCTTGACCTTCTCGGCGAGCAGCGTGTCGCGGAGGTAGCTGCCGACGTTGAGGCCGTCGATGAAGAGGATCTTGAACTGCTCGAGGCCCGCCTCGCGGAGCTTCTCGAGCTTGTCGGCGGTGACTTCCTCGTTGACCTCGATGATGACCTCGCCGGTCTCCTTGTCGACGACGTCGTGCGCCGCCACCTTGCCCGCGAGGTCCTCGACGTCGGCCGGGAGGCGATCGACTTTCGCCTCCTTCAGCTTCTTCATCGCGGCCTTCGTGAACTTGGTGTTCTTCTTGACGATGGTCTCCGAGCCGACCTTGATGTCGCGCGTCGCGCGCTGACCCGCGAGAAGATCGTACTCGACGGACTTGGCGTACTTGCCGCCCTTCTCGAGGTACACCGTCTCGGTGTTGTAGAAGTAGTTGAGCAGGTCCTGCGTGCTGTAGCCGAGCGCGCGGAGGAGGACCGTCGCGTGCATCTTCCGGCGGCGGTCGATGCGGACGTAGATGATGTCCTTCGGGTCGAACTCGAAGTCGAGCCACGAGCCGCGGTACGGGATGACGCGCGCGCTGTAGAGGAGCTTGCCGCTCGAGTGCGTCTTGCCCTTGTCGTGATCGAAGAAGACGCCGGGCGACCGGTGGAGCTGGCTGACGACGACGCGCTCGGTACCGTTGATGATGAACGTACCGGTGTCCGTCATGAGCGGGATCTCGCCGAAGTAGACCTCCTGCTCCTTGATGTCGCGGACGATCCTCTCGCCACCATCGCGGGTGTCGTAGATCATCAGCTGCGTCGTCACCTTGATCGGCGCGGCGAACGTCATGCCGCGCTGGCGGCACTCGTCGACGTCGTACTTCGGCTTCTCGAGGTTGTACGAGACGAAGACGAGCTCGCTCGTCCCGTTGAAGTCCTTGATCGGGAAGACGCTGCGGAAGACCGCCTGAAGCCCCGTCTCCACGCGATCGTTCTGCGGGACGTTGGACTGCAGGAACTTGTCGTACGACGACTTCTGGATGTCGATGAGGTTGGGCACCTCGATGACACGGGAGATCCGTCCCAGGTTCTTGCGGATGCGGAAGTTGGACTGGATAGCGGTCGCCATCGTTGCTCCTTGGGGCCTTTGGCGCAGTCTTGAAGGGTCGCGACGTCCCTCGTGCTGCTGCCTCTTCCGGACTCTCGGCAGGTCCGGTTCGTGCGCGTCTCCGAGCTCGGGATAAGAAGAAGAGAAAGAGCGCTTTTACTGCGGCGCTGAAGCGGAAGAAAAGTTGGTACGAGAAATGCCGTATGGGCCGAGCGAAGGGACCTCTCCCTTCGCCGGCCCGCGGCGTCAATCAAAACCTTGCGAATTCAGTCACTCTCGGTTCGACCCGGAAAACTGGTCATGTTTCGAGGGGCGACCCCCTCGAGCTCCCCAGGCGCTCTCGGAGCGGATGGGGAGGCAAGGTGCCCGTGGGCCCGCTCGTTTAGGCGGCGGACGCCATCGGGGCAAGCACAGCAACAAGAAAGGGAAAAAAAGGCGGGTTGCCCCGCAACCCGCCTTCTGGACGGGGCCTGCTTGCGCAGGCGACGGGAGACCCCGACCCCCCGATCGGAGGTCTCCCTCGGTCGGTGCTTACTTGAGCTCGACCTTCGCGCCGGCCTCTTCGAGCTTCTTCTTGAAGTCCTCGGCCTCGGCCTTGGCAACGCCTTCCTTGAGGTCCTTGGGCGCGCCCTCGACGAGGTCCTTCGCCTCCTTGAGGCCGAGGCCCGTGATCTCGCGGACGACCTTGATGACGTTGATCTTGTTCGCGCCGGCCTCCTTGAGGACGAGCGTGAACTCGGTCTGCGCCTCGGCGGCCGGAGCGGCGGCAGCGGCGGGGCCCGCGGCAGCGGCGACGGCGACGGGAGCGGCCTTGACGCCCCACTTGTCCTCGAGGGTCTTGATGAGCTCTGCGATCTGGATGACCGGGAGGTTGCTGAGGAAGTCGACGACCTGGTCCTTGGTGAGATCTGCCATTTTCGTTTCTCCGTTATCGAATGAGTTTTGTTGGGCCGAGGCTTCAGCGCCTCCGCCGGTTTCTGTTGGCGGGACTCGAGAAGCTGCTCAGCCCTTGTCTCCCTCGCGCTCCTTGGCGGAGAGGAGGTAGACGAAGTTCTGTGCAGGAGCGTTGAGGAGCATGACGAACTGCGAGAGCGGCGCTTGGAGCGTCGCGAGCAGCTGCGCGCGAAGCTCGTCCTTGCCGGGCATCGTCGCCAGCTGGTTCTCGACCGCGTTCGCGTCGAGCACCGAGCCGTCGATGAGGCCGGCCTTGACCTTGAGCTTCTCGCCGGCTTCCGGCGCGTCCTTCTTGAAGGCCTTGACGACCTTGGCGGCCGCCGAGGGATCTTCGTAGCTCCAGGCGATGCCGGTCATGCCGACGAGGGCGGTGTCCAGCTTGCCGCTGTACGCCGACTCCTTGAGCGCCTGCTTGACCAGCGTGTTCTTGACGACCTTGTACTCGACGCCGGCCTTGCGGAACTCGGCGCGGAGCTTGGTCACGTTCTCGACGTTCAGCCCCTTGTAGTCGAGGAGCACCGCCGACGTGGCCTTGTCGAAGCGACCTTTGACCTCGCCGATGAGCGTGTTCTTACCCTCGCGGGTCGAAGCTGCTGCGGCCATGATCAGCCCTCCTCTGCGCCGCCGATGAACTGCGCCGGGTCAATCTTGACGCCGGGGCCCATCGTGGAGCTGATGGTGATGCTGCGAACGTACGTGCCCTTCGCGGTCGA
Organism: Labilithrix sp.; assembly: GCA_019637175.1. GTDB lineage: Bacteria > Myxococcota_A > Polyangia > Polyangiales > Polyangiaceae > Labilithrix. The sequence goes on from JAHBWD010000009.1 coordinate 168,853, forward strand.
AGGCTTGGCACGAACGAGCGCTGCGATGAGCGCCTTCGCGTTGTCGGAGAGCGCGTTCTCGGCGAACGAGACCTTGCCGATGCGGGCGTGGACGATGCCCGCCTTCTCGACGCGGTACTCGATCTTGCCGCCCTTCGCTTCGCGAACGGCGTTGCCGATGTCGAAGGTGACCGTGCCGACCTTGGGGTTCGGCATGAGGCCGCGGGGACCGAGGACACGACCGAGCTTACCGACGGCGCCCATCATGTCGGGCGTCGCGATCACGCGATCGAAGTCCATGAATCCTTCGTTGACCTTCGCGACCATGTCGTCGCTCCCGGCGAAATCGGCGCCGGCCTCGCGGGCCTCGCGCTCCTTGTCGCCCTTGGCGAACACGAGCACGCGCACCGTTTGACCGGTGCCGTGAGGGAGGACCAGCGCGCCGCGGACCATCTGGTCTGCGTGCTTGGGATTGACTCCCAAGCGGACGGCAAGGTCCACCGTCTCGTCGAACTTGGCGAACTTCGCGCTCTTGACGAGCGCGCACGCCTCTTCGACCGTGTACTTGCGAGTGCGATCGACTGCTTTGTCGACCTTCTCGCGGTTCTTGGACAGCTTCGGCAATGGGCCTCCTTGTCGGCTCTCTTCCTCTGGAGCCTCCCACCGGGAACCGCAGCGACGCGGGCGGTGGTTCGAGAGGTTGTTCACTCCGGCCGGCTTCGCCGACCTCCGTGGACCTCGCTCGACTTCGTCCGTTTCGTGGACTCCGTCTCGGTCGGTTCACGATCGACGGGGCGAACCATTTCGCCCGTCGAAAAGATCGCTAACGCGTCGCTCAGGCGACGATGTCGATGCCCATCGAGCGCGCGGTGCCGCGGACGATGCGGATCGCAGCCTCGATGTCGGTGCAGTTCATGTCCTGGATCTTCTGGCCCGCGAGCTCGCGAACCTGCTTCTCCGTGACCTGACCGACCTTGACCTTGTTCGGCTCCTTCGAGCCCGAGCCCGGCTTCTTGCCCGTGGCGAGTCCGGCGGCCTTCTTCAGGAGGACGCTGACCGGCGGGGTCTTCAGGATGAACGTGAAGGAGCGGTCCGAATAGACCGTGATCACCACGGGGATGATCATGTCGCCGCCCTGGGTCTTGGCGTTGAACTCCTTGCAGAAGCCCATGATGTTGACGCCGTGCTGACCGAGCGCGGGACCGACCGGCGGCGCGGGGTTCGCCTTGCCAGCGGGGAGCTGCAGCTTGATGTAACCGGTGATCTTCTTTGCCATGACTCGTCTCGCTCGCTCCTACAGGTGCCGCCAGCGCTTCGGCGGGCCGTAGTGATGTCGCTTGGGGGACTCGACCGGCGGCGCGGGCACGAAAAACCCTGAGCCGGGACCGGGGGGCGGCTTATTAGGACAAATTTCGTGACAACGCCACTCCGGACGCACGTTTTTTGCCCAAGGCTCGATCTCAGCCATCAAGTGCGGGAATTTCAGGCGCTTCCCGCGCCTCCGCCCGCCGGCCGTCGAGGGCGCGCGGGGCGTCGTCAGCCCGAGGCGGGGGCGTCGGCCGGGTCCTCGACGCGGTCGCGTCCCAGGAGCTCGAGCGCGCGCTCGGCGACCTGGATGAGGATCTGGCTGCACGGCTCGCAGCCGCCGCCGCAGCAGCTCGGGTAGCCGTCGGGGCCGCTCCGCATCAGCGGGCGGACGCAGTCGCGGTACCACGCTTCGAGGCCGAGCTCCTCGCTCGCCTGCTTCAGCGCTGCGTCGACGGCCGGATCGCCCATGACGCGAAACGTAGCGCGCGACCGCGCGCCGCGCTCGTGCAGAGCCGGGCCCCGCGCTCGCGCGGCGGGCTTGCAGACCTGGCCCCCGCGCGCGACGCGGACACGAGGTCCGCGCGCCACGACACGCCCGCGCGCCACCCCGCGCGCCACGACGAGCTGACCACGCGAGCTCCGTCCCGGCGCGGCGATGCTCAGGCGCGCTTCTCGACCTGCGAGAAGTCGAGCTCGACCGGGGTCGCGCGGCCGAAGATCGACACCTTGACCTTGAGCTTCTGCTTGTCGGGCTTCACTTCCTCGACCGTGCCGGAGAAGTTCGCGAACGCGCCGTCGATGACGCGGATCTCGTCGCCCACCTCGAAGTTCACGCGGGGCTTCGGCTTGACCGCGCCCTCGACCGTGCGCCGGCGCTGGTCTTCGATCTCCTGCGGGCGGACTTCCTGCGGGCGCTGGTTGCCGATGAAGCCGGTGACCTTCGGGGTGTCCTTGACGAGGTGCCAGGCCTCCTCGCTCATGTCCATCTCGACGAAGATGTAGCCGGGGAGGCTCGTCTTCTGGCGGATACGCTGCTTACCGCCCCCGCGGGTCTCCTGGACGGTCTCGGTCGGAATGAGCACCTCACCGAAGAAGGCTTCCTTGTTGTGCTCTTTGATGCGCTGGAGGAGAGCCTCTTTGACCTTGTTCTCGTAGCCCGAGTAGGTCTGGATGACGTACCACTTCTTCGCCATGACGCGCTCCGCCGAAACCATATAGGGTGAATCGACCGACGGTCGATCTCCGCTGAGGGTGGTTGGGGATCTCCCCCGAGACGCCGGACTCACGCCCGGATCAGAACGTATAGATCTTGTCCGTGATGAAGCCCCAGAACCGATCCATGAGGGCAAAGAACACGGTCGCGAAGATGGTGGTGAGGACGACGACCGTCGTGGAGTTCGTGACCTCCTTGCGGCTCGGCCACGTGACCTTCGACAGCTCTTCGGCGACCTCGTTCACGTACTGCCGCGCCTCGACCTTGCGCCAGTAGTAGACGGCGACGGCCACGCCGACGAGGCCGGCGGCCGGGAAGAGCAGCTCGTCCTGCGGCTCGCCGAGCTCGGGCTTCCACTGCCCGGCGCGGTACCACGCGGCGTGGCCGATCTTCGCCACGAGGAAGGCCGTGAGCAGCGCGCCCGCCATGTACGCGGCGTAGACGTAGCGCTGGTAGCCGAGCTGGATGGGCGTACCGCCGTCGTCCTCGGCCTCGGCGTCCTTCGCCTCGGCGTCCTTCGCCTCGGTGTCCTTCGCCTCGTCCGTCTCCGAGTCGGCCTCTGCGCGGACCTCGGCCTCCTCACCCGCCTCGGCGGGCTTGTCGGTCGCGTCGGACTCCTCTGGCTCGCCAGACTCGTCCTCGGCTTCGGCTTTCTTGAGATCCTCTTCCGTCGCCATCGATCGCTCGTGCTTCTTCAGATGCTCTGAGCAGGGGCTGAGGGGCTCGAACCCACGACCTGCGGATTTGGAATCCGCTGCTCTACCAACTGAGCTAAACCCCTATTCCTCAGGCCCTCCGCGGACTTCATCGCCCGGCGAGGGCCTGAGTTACTTCGTCTCTTTGTGCACCGTGTGTCGGTTGCAGCTGGGGCAGTGCTTCTTCAGCGTGAGCTGCCCCTCCTGCCCCGGCTTGCGGGTCGTCTTGTAGTTGCGCTTCTCGCACTCCGTACAGGCGAGGCTGATCTCGACCCGTTCGGACATCGGCGCTTACTCGAGGATCTTGGTGACGATGCCGGCGCCGACGGTGCGGCCGCCCTCGCGGATCGCGAAGCGCATCTGCTCCTCGAGACCAACGGGGGTGATGAGCGAGATCGTCATCGTGATGTTGTCGCCCGGCATGACCATCTTCGTGCCCTCGGGCAGCTCGCAGGTCCCGGTCACGTCCGTCGTCCGCATGTAGAACTGCGGGCGGTAGTTCGTGAAGAACGGCGTGTGGCGGCCGCCCTCTTCCTTCTTCAGGACGTAGACCTCGCCCATGAACTTCTTGTGCGGAGTCACGGAGCCCGGCTTGCAGAGGATCTGCCCGCGCTCCACGTCGTCCTTCTCGATGCCGCGGAGGAGAACGCCGATGTTGTCGCCCGCGCGGCCCTCGTCGAGCAGCTTGCGGAACATCTCGACGCCCGTCACCGTCGTCTTGCGCGTGTCGCGGAAGCCGATGATCTCGACCTCTTCGCCCGTCTTCACGACGCCACGCTCGACGCGACCCGTGACGACCGTGCCGCGGCCCTTGATCGAGAACACGTCCTCGATCGCCATGAGGAACGGCTTGTCGACGTCACGAACCGGATCCGGGATCTCGCTGTCGAGCGCCGCGACCAGCTCCGTGATCGAGTTCTCCCACTTCTCCTCGCCGTTCAGCGCCGGGAAGGCGGCGACCTTCACGACCTTCGCCGTGTCGCCGGGGAACTTGTACTTCGAGAGGAGCTCGCGGACTTCCATCTCGACGAGGTCGAGCATCTCCGGGTCCTCCACCGCGTCGCACTTGTTCAGCGCGACGACGATGTGCTGCAGGCCGACCTGGCGCGCGAGCAGGACGTGCTCACGCGTCTGCGGCATGACCGAGTCGAGCGCGCTGACGACGAGGATCGCCCCGTCCATCTGCGCCGCGCCCGTGATCATGTTCTTGATGTAGTCCGCGTGGCCCGGGCAATCGACGTGCGCGTAGTGGCGCGTCTCGCTCTCGTACTCCACGTGCGACACCGCGATCGTCACGGTCTTCGTCGCGTCACGGACGGTGCCGCCCTTCGCGATGTCCGCGTAGCTGATCACCTTCGCGAGGTTCTTCTTCGACTGCACCTTCACGAGCGAGGCCGTCAGCGTCGTCTTGCCGTGGTCGATGTGACCGATGGTGCCGACGTTCACGTGGGGCTTGGTGCGGTTGAACTTTTCCTTGGCCATTGTCTTCTCCGAGATCGGACGGAACTTCGAGTTTGCTTGGGCGCGGTAGTCCGCGCGCGGGAGTCGAGGGGCCGGAGCCCCTCGCGTGGAGTTACTTGGTCGCGCCCTTCACCTTCGCGATGACCTCTTCCTGGACCGCGGCGGGGACGGGAGCGTAGTGCGAGAAGTGGAGCGACGACGTCGCGCGGCCCTGCGTGAGGGAGCGGAGGTCGGTGACGTAACCGAACATCGAGGCGAGCGGCACCTCGGCGTCGATGACCTGCGCGTTGCCGCGCTGGCTCATGCCGAGGATCTTCCCGCGGCGCGAGTTGAGGTCGCCGATGACGTCGCCCATGTACTGCTCGGGGACGACGACCTCGTTCTTGAAGATCGGCTCGAGCAGGTGGAGACCCGCGCGCTTGGCGCCGTCCTGGAAGCAGAGCGAGGCGGCGATTTCGAACGCCGCGGCGCTCGAGTCGACGTCGTGGTAGCTGCCGTCGTAGACGCGGCAGTGAAGGTCGACCATCGGGAAGCCGGCGAGGACGCCGCGCTCCATGGCCTCCTTGACGCCCTTCTGGATGGCGGGGATGAACTCCTTCGGGATGACGCCGCCGACGACGGCGTTCTCGAAGACGTAGCCCTTGCCACGCTCGCCGGGGCCGATCTCCATGAGGACGTGGCCGAACTGGCCGCGACCGCCGGACTGCTTGGCGTACTTGTACTCGCAGTGGACCGAGTTCGCGATCGCCTCGCGGTACGCGACCTCGGGCTTGCCGACGTTCGACTCGACCTTGAACTCGCGCTTGAGGCGGTCGCAGATGATGTCGAGGTGGAGCTCGCCCATACCGCTGATGATCGTCTGACCCGACTCCTCGTCCGTGTGGACGCGGAACGAGGGGTCTTCCGTCGCGAGCTTCTGGAGGGCGACGCCGAGCTTCTCGACGTCGGCCTTCGTCTTCGGCTCGACGGCGATCGAGATGACGGGCTCCGGGAAGATCATCTTCTCGAGGACGATCGGCTTCTTCTCGTCGCAGAGCGTGTCGCCCGTGCGCGTGTCCTTGAGGCCGACGGCCGCGTAGATGTTGCCGGCATCGGCCTCGGTGAGCTCCTCACGCTTGTTGGCGTGCATGCGGAGGATGCGGCCGATGCGCTCGCGCTTCCCGCGGGTCGAGTTCGTCACCATCGTGCCGCTCTGGATCGTCCCGGAGTACACGCGGAAGAACGTCAGGTTGCCGTGCGGGTCGTTGATGATCTTGAACGCGTAGCCGCTGAACGGCTCCTTGTCGTCCGCCTTGCGCTCCTCTTCCTTGTCGTTGTCGGGGTTCACGCCCTTGACGGCAGGGATGTCGAGCGGCGACGGCAGGTAGTTGATGACCGCGTCGAGGAGGAGCTGGACGCCCTTGTTCTTGAAGGCCGAGCCGCAGAGGACCGGGAAGAACTTGAACGAGGTGCAGCCCTTGCGGATCGCGCCGACGATCTCGGCCTCGGTGATCTCGGCGGTCTTGCCGTCGAGGAACTTCGCCATGATGCCGTCGTCGATGTCGGCGCAGGCCTCGATCATCTTCTCGCGGTACTCGGCGGCCTTCGCCTTGAGGTTCTCCGGGATCTCGACCCAGTCGTACTTCTGACCCTTCGACTCCTCGTCGAAGATCGCGGCCTTCATCTTGACGAGGTCGACCACGCCCTTGTGCTGGTCTTCTTCGCCGACGGGCCACTGGATCGGGACCGGGATGACGCCGAGGCGGTCCTTGATCGAGTTGACGTTCATCTCGAAGTCGGCGCCCGTCTTGTCCATCTTGTTGACGAACACGATGCGCGGGACGCGGAACTTGTCGGCCTGACGCCAGACGGTCTCGGTCTGGGGCTCGACGCCGTTGCCGCCGTCGAGGACCGCGACCGCGCCGTCGAGCACGCGGAGCGAACGCTCGACCTCGATCGTGAAGTCGACGTGGCCTGGCGTGTCGATGATGTTGATGCGGTGCGTGACGCCCGCGTGCGGGCCCTCGCCCGGCTTCCAGAAGCAGTTCGTCGCGGCGGAGGTGATCGTGATGCCACGCTCCTGCTCCTGGACCATGTAGTCCATGGTCGCGGCGCCCTCGTGGACCTCACCGATCTTGTAGTTGACGCCCGTGTAGTAGAGAACGCGCTCGGTCGTCGTCGTCTTGCCCGCGTCGATGTGGGCCATGATTCCGATGTTGCGCGTCTTCTCGAGCGAGTATTCGCGGGCCACTTGAGTCTCCGTTCCGGTCGGGGGTCTAAACGTTGTCGGGGATCGCGTCCCCAAGATGCACGAAACCCCCTCTGGTCCTCCCGCTGCCATTTTCAGCGGGCCCGGATCGGCCGGGTGTTCCAGAGAGGGTGTCGGGGTACCGCTTCAGCTTTTCGTGACCGCCTCGGCGAATCACGCTGGGGTAACCCGATCCTTATGTCGCGTCAGTCATGCGCTTTTTGAGCGACCTCGTCCCCCGAGTCCTTTGGGGGAGCGCGTTATTATCAATGACAGCGCCAAAGTCAAGCAGCGAGGCACCCTTCGGGCGCTCCGCCCGGACGGACCCGGACCGTGCTCCGCCCCGCCCGACCTGACCGGGACGGCGCACACGCCTCTCTTACCCCGCCCGCCACGCATTGCCAGTGTGGTCCAGCGTGCGCCGGGACCCGCCCCGCGACCGTCCCCCGCCTCGCCCTGGGTCCCGGCCTCCGCGGCAGGCTCGGCTTGTTCCGGCGCGCCTCCGCCGAGTAACGTCTGCCGGTTGTCATGTCGCAGGCCGACGTCCCCGAGGAAGAGCCGCCCGGATCGGGGGAGCCCGAGCGCCACTCACGCGAGCGGATCGCGCGGCCGACGCCGCTCGACCGGGCGCGCCGGCGCGCCGCGGCGCTCGGCCGCCGCGTCGTCGGGACGCCGCGCTCCCGCTTCGACGCGGTCCGGCGCCTGCTCGCGCCGCTCATCCTCGCGCTCGTCCCCCTCTGGTGGGTCGCGGACGCGACGTACCGCGCGACCCTGACCACGGTCGGACGCGACCAGGGGATCTTCCAGTACATCGCCTGGGCGGTCCGCGAGGGCGACGTCGACTACCGCGACGTCCGCGACGTCAACGGGCCGCTCGTCCACCTGATCCACATGGTCGGGCTCGCGCTCGGCGGCGCCGACGAGAATCGCTTCCACGTCCTCGACCTGATCGCGACCGGGGCGTCGTTCGCCGTCGTCGGGGCGCTCCTGCCGGGCATCGTCGCGCGGCGGCCGCCGACGTGGCTCGAGCGCGCGGGGTGGGCGCTCGCCGCGTGGGTCGCGCTCGCCGGGCAGTACGCGCTGCACCTCTACTGGAACCAGGCGCAGCGCGAGAGCTTCGCGGACTGGTTTCTCCTCCCGAGCATCGCGCTGCAGATCGCGCGGCCGAGCGCGCGCCCCGGCGCCTCGCCGTCACGGCGCATCGTCGCGATCGCCGCGCTCTCGACGATCACCTGGTTCGCCAAGTCGAGCTTCGCGGTCTTCACGGCGATGCAGCTCGCCGTCCTGCTCGTCGATCGCGACATCCCGCTCTCGCGCCGCGCGCGCCTGAAGAGCTTCGTCGTCGGCGGCCTCCTCGGCGCGGTCGTGCCGCTGCTCTACCTGCTCCGCTACGGTGACCTCGTCACCTTCGTCCAGATCTCGCTCCACGACGTGCCCCGCGTCTACCGCTTCATCTGGGCTCGCAGCGCGCCCGAGATCCTCGGCGACGACGGACCGCTCGGCACGGTGTCGATGGGGCTCGCGGTCTCCGCGGTGCTCGTCGCGCTCGTGGCGCTCCGCACTTTGCCGCGACGCATGCTCGCGCTGGCGCTCGCGCCGATCGCCGGGCTCGCGTCGGTGATCGCCCAGCACAAGGGCTTCGGCTACCACTTCCACCCGATCGGCGCGACGACGCACATGGGCTTCATGGTGCTCGTCGCCCTCTTGTGGGAGCGGTTCCGCGGCGCGCCGAGGAGCCGGCCTCTCGGCCGCTGGGTCGCGCTCGGCGTCGCGACCGCTTACGCGCTCAGCGTGGCGTCGGCGATGCGAATGAGCCCGCAGACGCGGAACGTGTGGATCCTCGCCGGCGGCGAGACACCCGAGCGCCGAAACAAGCGCGAGTACTTCGACAGCTTCAAGACGCACGACTTCTTCCCGTGGGAGCTCCGTCAGGGCGCGCGCTACCTCGCGGACAACCTCTCCCCGAACGCGCGCGTGCAGGTCTACGGGATGGATCCGTACATCCTGTTCCTCGCGCAGCGCCGCTCGGCGACGCCGTACATCTACGCGTACGACCTCAACGCGGACGCCGCGCTCGAGGGCGGCTGGTCGAACCGGCCGACGTGGATCCAGAGCGAGCACATCCGGGCGTGGCGCGACGCGCACGAGCGCGATCTGCTCGCGCGGCTGAAGGAGGCGCCGCCCGAGGCGTTCGTCTTCCTCGACCACGCGCCGCTCACCTCGTGGCCCGACGCGTGGGAGGACTTCAAGCACTGCTGCAAGGAGACGGCGGTCTGGGTCGCGACCCACTACCACGCAGCGCGATCGTTCGGAGAGGTGCACGTCTGGCTCCGTGACGACCTGCCCATCCCCGACGCCGAGGGCCTGCCCTGACGCGGGCGTGAGCCCCGCTCCAGCCGCGGACGAGCTATCGTGGAAGGATGAGCGACGAGCCGGATCCCGCGGCCGATCCGACGATGGTCGGAGACACCGTCGTCCTGGGGCGGAGCTCGGACGGCGGGCGCGACTCCAGCGGCGCGCGCCTCGTCGCGGGGCGCTACGCCGTCGAAGGGCTGCTCGGCGCCGGCGGGATGGGCACCGTGTACCTCGCGCACGATCTCGAGCTCGACGAGAGGATCGCGCTGAAGGTGCTCCAGGGCGACGCCGCCGACCCGCGCCTCTCACTCGAGCTCTTTCGACGCGAGGTGAAGCTCGCCCGCCGCGTGACGCATCCGAACATCGCGCGCGTCTTCGACATCGGCGCGACGGCCGACGGGACCTTCCTGACGATGGAGCTCGTCGACGGCGTGTCGCTCGGGTCGATCGCGGGCGAGCCGCTCGACGCCGGGCAGGCCGCCGAGATCGGGCTCGCGCTCTGCGACGGGCTCACCGCCGCGCACGACGCCGGCATCCTGCATTGCGACCTGAAGCCCGCGAACGTCATCGCCGCGCGGGACGGACGTCACGTCATCACCGACTTCGGCGTGGCGCGCGCCCTCCGCGCGTCGAGCTCGCCGTCGAGCGTCCGGCCGCTCGACGCTCCTATCATCGCCGGGACGCCCGCGTACATGTCGCCGGAGCAGATGGAGGGCAAGCCGCTCGACGAGCGCACCGACCTCTACGCGCTCGGCGCTCTCCTCTACCGACTCGTCGCCGGCGCATTGCCGTGGAAGAGCGACTCGTTCGCAAAGCTCCTCGCGGCGCGCAGCGCGAGCCCCCCGCCGGATCCACGCGACGCGCTGCCGAGCATCCCGTCCGTGATGGCCGAGCTCGTCATGAAGTGCCTCGCGCCGGCGCGGAGCGACAGGTTCGCGTCTGCCCGCGAGGTCGCGAGCGCGCTGCGCGGCGCGCTCACGACGCGCGCGAGGGCCGCGGTGCTCGCGGCGCCCGAGCGATCGCCCATCGCCGTGCTCCCCATCGACGCGACGGACGCCGAGCTCGACGCTTACCTCGCGGCCGGCATCGGCGACGAGATCGCCGAGCACCTCTCCGCGTCGGAGGAGCTCGCCGTCAAGCCGCGCGCGCTCGTGCGTCGGCTCGCGAGCGACGCCAACGGGTCGCCCGCGCTCGCGCGCGCGCTCCGCGTCGCGCACGCCGTCTCGGGTCACCTCTCGCGCGAGGGCGATCGACTGAACCTGGAGCTCAAGCTGATCTCGGTGCCGTCCTGGCGACCGACGCTCACGGCGAGCTTCGACTTCGAGGCCGCGGGCGTCCTCACCGTCGCGCGCCGCGCAGCGCGGCTCGTCGCGCTCGCGCTCGAGCGAGAGCCGGCCCACGCGCCAGAGTCCCCCGACGCGCCGGCGGACGCGGCCGCGGCGTTCTTGCGCGGCCGGTACCTCTATCGATCCGGCGACGAGGCGGCGACCGACGCCTTCGCGCGCGCCCACGCGCTGGCGCCGGAGGACGCGCGCATCGCCGGGGCGTACGCGCTGGCGCTCGTACGCAGCGAGTCGCTCGGCGCGACCTCGCTCGTCCACGCGCGGGCGGTCGCCGATCGAACAGTGGAGCTCGCGCCGAACCTCGCCGAGGGGAGGCTCGCGCTGGCGCTCGTCAACCTGTACGAGGGCGAGGGCCGCGCGGCCGCCGTCGAGCTCCGACAAGCCTACCGGCTCGACCCCACGAGCGCCGACGTGCTCGGCTGGATGGGCCGCCTCCTCGTCGAGGTCGGGGCGATCCGCGAGGGGCTCGAGAAGATCGAGCGGGCCCTCGCTCGCGATCCGACGCTCGGGCTCGCGGCCGAGGCGCGACCGCGCGCGCTCGCGCTCCTCGGCGACTTCACGGCGGCGGTCGCGGCGTTCGACGACACGCGCACGCTCGTCGACGACCGACGCGCGTTCGCGCTCGGACGACTGCACGCGTGGCGTCCGACCGAAGCCGTCGAGGCGGAGCTCGTCGTCGCGTCGCGCGACGCGACGCGGTCCGCGAGCGCCCGCGCGATCCTCGGCGCGTTCATCCAGGCCGGGCGCGGGCAGCCGCTCTCCGACGAGATCGCCGAACAGTGTCTCGCCGCACTCCCGGGCGGAGGCGCGCCGCGTCGCGCCGCTTTCCGGATGCAGCTCCGCGCGGAGCTCTTCGCCGCCACCGGTCGCCGCGCGCTCGCGACGGCCGCGCTCGAGCACCTCGACGAGCAGAGCTTCGTGGACCTCGCGTGGATCGACGGCTGCCCGGCGCTCCTCCCTCTGCAGGGGAGCGCCGAGCTCGAGCGGCTCCGCCGCGCGACGGCCGCGCGCGCCATGCGTATCCGCGAGGCGCTGACGCGGTGAGCGTCAGCGGCACGCCGCGCCGCGGTTGCACGCGTCGAGCGTCGTGCTGGCCGGGCAGCGCACCCAGTCCTGGCCGCCGCCCCTGCACCGGTGGACCTCTCCGTTGGCGACGCCGGCGGTGTAGCCGAGGCTGCACTGGCCTCTCGCGACGCTCGTGCCGTTGCCCCTGTTGAAGCAGGAGCCCGGCGGCGCCGTGGGCGTGTAGGTCGGCACGGGGTCCTTGCAGGCGAGCGGGTTCCCCACGCCGCAGTAGCAGTCGCCGTCGTAGACGCGCTGCGAGCCGCCGCAGGCCATCGCGCAGACGTCGCTGCGCTTCTGCGCGGTCGGCGTGATCTCCCAGCTCGTGCAGCTCGTCGGGATGATCTGCTGGAGCAGCGTGCCGATGTAGAGCCCGCAGCCAGCGGCGGTGACCACGGCACGCGACGCGGCTCCGATCGTCACCGGCACGAGGCCGACGCTCGCCGACGCGGCGGTCGCCGCGACGGTGACGACGAAGTCCGAGCAGGCGTAGGCGCCCGAAGCGTGCGTGGCCGCCTGAACGATCGCGTTCTGCTGCGCGAGCGTCGCGTTGCCGTACGTGCAGCTCGTTCGCCACTCGCGGTAGCGGTGGTTGAAGCGGCAGTTGGCGGGATCCTGGCCGAGCGCGTCCTCCGACGACGCGGCCTCCTCGTCCGCATCGTCCGACGAGGGGCCGCTCGAGCAGCCGACCGTCGTGGTGAGTCCCAGGAGTCCCGCGAGGAACACACCAGGCGCGAGCTTCTTCACGACGGCGGACAATGACATGGCGTGGATCTCCTGAGCGCGGGGCCGATGTGGCCCGTTCGGATCCCTCCGCAAGCCGCGCACCAGAGCCGGACGGCCGGGACTCCACGTGATCTCCGCCGTGGATGGATCCGCGCCGGCTCGAGGTGTCGACCGCGGTCCACACCAGCCGAGGCCCGACGCGCGCTATGGTGGAGAGGCATGCGTCCCTCGAGTGGTCGGCGTCTCTCGTTCGCGCTCGGTGCGCCGGCTGCACTCGTCCTCGCGGTGGGCGCCTGCAACGCGATCCTCGACAACGAGGAGCGGACGCTCCGACCGGCGGGCGCCCTCGAGGGCGGCGCGCCCGGCGGCGAGGACGCCGACGCTCCGCCGCTCGTCGCCGAGGACGCCGGGGGCGACGGCTCTTGCTCGAGCGATCTCCGGACGGACGCGAAGCACTGCGGCCGATGCGATCACGACTGCCTCGGCGGCGCGTGCGAGCTCGGCGTCTGCCAGCCGTTCGTGTTCGCGAAGGTCACGCGACCGCAGCAGGTGTTCGTCGTCGACGGCGCGCTCTACTTCTCCGACGGCCTCAGCACCGGCGCGGACGGCGGCGTCAGCTGGTGCCCGGTCGAGGGGCCGTGCGCCAGCCCGCCGAGAATCGCGCTCGGGCCCGGCGCGTTCGGCCTCGCCGTCGACGCCCAGGGACTCGCGATCGCCGCGCCCACCGCCGGCTTCGTCTACACGTACCCGCTGCGCTTCCCGGCGAGCGTCACCGGACAGCTGCGCGTCGCGGGCGTCGAGCCCGTCGGCGCCGCGCTCGACGCGAACAACGTCTACTTCACGACGGCCTCCGGCGCCGTCCATCGATGCAACCGCACCACCGGCTGCGGGGGGACCCCGCCGCGCATCGCGACCGGCACGGGACGCGGCGGCCACCTCGCCGTCGACGCCACGAACGTCTACTGGGCGTCGGACGGATCGGCCGGCGGCGGATGCGACGGTTGCCTCCAGGGCGCGCCGAAGACCGCCACAGACGCCACGCCGTCGGCGGTCAGCCTTGGGCGGAAGCCGCAGACGTTCTCGATGAACGGGACGCGCCTCTTCTGGACCGGCATCGGCGGAGCTTATGGGGGCGAGGTGTCGTGGCGCGACGAAGGCGTGGGCGGCAACGAGTTCTTCTACGCGAGGCAGGTCGGCCGGCCGTGGGGCGTCGCGGCCGACGCCGCCGAGGTGTTCTTCACGATCGCGAGCGACGGGACCGTTCGCCGGTGCCCGCGCGCCGGCTGCGGGAACGCGAGCGAGACCATCGCGACCGCCCAGACCGAGGCGCGGGGCATCGCCGTCGACGCGAAGGCCGTCTACTGGGCGAGCTTCGCCGACAACGTCGTCATGAAGCTCGCGCGCTGAGAGGCCTCGCCGTCCGCGCGGCCGAGGTTGGTGTGGACCGTCGTCGACAGCCGATCCACACGCGGCGGCGTGGCTGGCGCGAAGGCCCGGCGAAGCCGCCGGAGCGCCACCTCCGGGAGGTGGCCCGCCTCGTGCTCGCACGAATCGGGCAACGGGGGCCCGAGGATCGAGGACAATGTGCAGAGCGCGATGCGAGACGGCGAGACGCAGTTCGGCAGGACCACGCAGCAACACGAAGCGCCCGTCGCCCTCGTGAGGCATGCGCGCCTCCGCCGTCCTCGGCTCGCGTGGACGGACGCCTACGGCAACCACGAGATCGCCGTCGAGGGCCGCTGGGTGCTCGGCTCGGCGCCGAACGCCGAGGTCTGCGTCGCGGACCGCGCGGTCTCGCGTCTCCACGGAGAGCTCGATCCCACGCCGGACGGCCTCTGGTTCCGCGACCTCGGGAGCAAGAACGGCTCGTTCGTCGACGGCATCCGGGTGACGGGCGCGCTCGTGCCCGACGGCGGCACGGTGCGCGTCGGCTCGACGGCGATCGCCGTCCGCTATGGCGAGGAGCTCGCGGAGGAGCGCATCTGGGGCGCGTCGCAGCTCGGCGAGCTCGTCGGCAGCTCCGAGGTGATGCGCAAGCTCTTCGCCAAGATCGTCCAGCTCGCGCAGACCGATCTCTCGGTCCTGATCGTCGGCGAGACCGGCACCGGCAAGGAGCTCGTCGCGCGGGCGCTGCACGACGCGTCCGCGCGCGCGGGGTTCCCGCTCGGCGTGATCGACTGCGCGTCGATGCCCGAGCACTTGCTCGAGTCGGAGCTCTTCGGTCACCGGCGCGGCGCGTTCACCGGAGCCGATGTCACGCACGAGGGCATCGTCGAGCGGAGCGACGGCGGGACGCTGTTCCTCGACGAGATCGGCGAGCTGCCGCTCGGCGTCCAGCCGAAGCTCCTCAGGCTCCTCGAGACGCGGACGTTCCGGCGCCTCGGCGAGACCAAGTTCCGCCGCGCGAACGTGCGCTTCGTCGCCGCGACGCACCGCGATCTCCGCAAGCTGGTCAACGCGGGCGCGTTCCGCGAGGACCTCTACTTCCGCCTCGCCGTCGCGAGCCTGCCCGTCCCCGCGCTCCGCGAGCGCGAGGACGACATCCCGCTGCTCGTCGAACGTTTCGCACCGGAGCTGCCCTCCTCGCTCTCGCGCGCCGCGCTCGTGCAGCACGCGCGCTCGCGGGGGTGGCCCGGCAACGTGCGCGAGCTCCGCAGCTTCGTCCAGCGCGCCGCGGCGCTCGGGACCGTCGAGCCCGAGGACGCCGATCCCGAGCTCGCGCGCTTGCTCCCGGCGACGCCGGCCGGGCGATCCGAGACGCCCACGCTCGATCTGGACAAGCCGTTCAAGGACGTGCGCGACGGGTGGGTGGAGCACCTCGAACGCGAGTACCTTGCGGCTCTGATGAACGCTCACAAGCGCAACGTCTCCGCCGTGGCGCGCGCGGCCGGTCTCGATCGCACCTACGTGCATCGCCTGATCAAGAAGCACGGGCTGTAGATCACGGTCGATGTCCGACTTGACCACGCCAGAGCGGGCTGTGAAGATCGACCGGCATGCCGGCGCTCGTCCGCGAAGGAGAGGTCTTTGCCGGCAAGTACCGCGTCGAGCGAATCCTCGGCGAGGGTGGCCACGGCCTCGTGTTCGCGGCGCGGAGCCTCGAGCTCGACGAGCGCGTCGCGATCAAGCTGCTGAAGCGCCTCGGCACGGACGCCACGACGGCGGAGCGTTTCCTCCGTGAGGCGCGCGCCGCGATCCGGATCCGGGGCGACGGAGTCGCCCGCGTCTACGCGGTCGACGAGCTCGACGGCGACCTCTTCATGGTCATGGAGTACCTCGAGGGCCACGACCTCCGCCGCGAGGTCATGGAGCTCGGCGTCCTCGCGGTGGGCGACGCCGTCGATTGCATCTTACAAGTATGCGACGTACTCGGGCGCGCCCACGGCATGGGGATCATCCACCGCGACATCAAGTCGGCCAACCTCTTCAGCGTCGCGCGGCCCGACGGCCGCCGGCAGATCAAGGTGCTCGACTTCGGCATCGCGCGCTCGCTCGATCCCGTCGAGGCGTCGCTGACGCAGGCGCCGCAGATGATCGGCTCTCCGCACTACATGGCTCCGGAGCAGGTCGTCGACGGCCGCACGGTCGACGAGCGCACGGACATCTGGGGGCTCGGCGCGACGCTCTTCGAGCTGCTCGCCGGCGTGACGCCGTTCGGCGGCGGCACGATGCTCCAGCTCCTCTTGCGGCTCCAGACGCAGCCGCCCGACGATCTCCGGCTCCTCCGGCCCGAGGTGCCCGCCGAGCTCGAGCGCGTCGTCCTCCGCTGCCTCGAGAAGGACCGCGCGCACCGCTTCCCCGACGTCGGCTCGCTCTCGGCCGCGCTCGCGCCGTTCGCGCGGATCGGCGCGGACCTGACGGTGTCGTCGATGCGCGCGGACGCGAGCGACGCGAGCGATCTCGATCCGACCGTGAACAACGCGCCCGCGAAGGCGCCGCCGCGAGCCTTGCCGGCGGGCGCTCCGGCGACGGCGTCCACGGTGCGTTCGGCGGGCGCCACCGTGGCGGCGGCGGCAGCGGCGGCGCGGGTCGAAGCGCCGGGTTCCACCGTGCGCTCGGCCGACCACGGCGCGCCTCCGCCGCGCGCAGAGGACGCCCCGACACGACGAGCCCGCGACGACGCGCGCGCGTGGCCTCCTCTCTCGCCGATGACGACGGCGGGCCCGGCGGCCGCGACGGCGGCGGCCACGCGGAGCGCTCCGGCGACGGCGTCTCGCGCCACGGCTCCGGTGCTTCTCGTCGGTGCGATGGCGGTGCTCCTCGGCGTCGTCGCCGTGATGAAGCTGCGCGGCGCTCCCACGCCCGCCGCCGCGGGTGGAGCGGCGACGACGGCGACGGCGGGCGATCCGGAGCCCGCCGTCGCGGCGCCGGCGGCGACCGCGCCGCTCGCGATGCCTGCGCCGGGCGTCGCCGCCGAGCCTGCCGGCACGGCAGCGGCGCTCGCCGCGCCTACCGTCGCCGAGCCCGCCCCGGTCCCCGAGCCCGCCGCGATTCCCGAGCGCGCCGCCGCCGCCGACAGCGCAGCCGCTCCCTCGACGCCTCGCGCGAAGCCCGGAGGGCGAGCCACCGCGCTGAGCGCACGCCCGCCCCGAACGACACCGAGCACGCCCTTGCCGGACGATCGCCAATGACGCGGCCGCGCTACGTCATGGCTCCACGGCGCCTCGCGCTCATCGCCGGCGCGCTCGCCGCGCTCGCCGGCACGTCGCCGGCACGCGCCGCCGACGCCGAAGCGCAGGCGCTCTTCGACGAGGGCAAGCGCCTCATCGCGCGCGGCGACGTCGCGGCCGCCTGCGAGCGCTTCGAGCGGAGCCAGCGCATCGAGCCCGCGGGCGGCACGCTGCTCCACCTCGCGAGCTGCCGCGAGAGCGAGGGCAAGACGGCGACCGCCTGGACGCTCTTCAACGAGGCGCTCAGCGCCGCGCGCACCGCAGGCCGCAAGGATCGCGAGCAGGTCGCGACCGAGCGCATCGCCGCCCTCGAGCGCCAGCTCGTGCGTCTCCGCATCGTCGTGCCTCCCTCCGCGCGCGTCGCGGGGCTCGGCGTCCTCCGCGACGGCAAGGAGGTCGATGCCGCGGGCTGGGACGTCGCCGTCCCCGTCGATCCCGGCCCGCACGAGGTCGAGGCGCGCGCGCCCGGCCGGCGCGCGTGGAGCACCCGCGTCGACGCTCGCGCCGGCACCAAGGCCGTCGACGTGGAGGTGCCGGTGCTCGCGCCCGACGAGAGCGCCGACGCGCCGCCGCCGCTCCCTCCCCTGGAGGAAGACGCGGGCGACACGCGCCGTACGCTCGCCGTCGTCGCCGCGGGCGTCGGCGTCGTCGGGATCGCGATCGGCAGCTTCGCGGGGCTCCGATCCATGTCGATGCGCGACGACGCGAACCGGCTCTGCGGAGGGCCGCCTCCCCGCGACTGCCCCCGGGAGGGCGTCGACGCGGCGGACGACGCGCTGACGTACGGCACCGTCTCCACGGTCGCTTTCGTCGTCGGCGCCGCGGGCCTGGTGGGCGGCGCCGTCCTCTGGTTCACCGCGCCCACGCAGCGCGCGCTCGCGAGCTCGCTCCTCCGCGGGCGCCTCCTCGTCTCCTTCTGAGGCCGGCGCGCGAGCGAGCGCCCGCGCCGGGCCTGGGATATCGTCACGGCCATGAGGGTCGCCGGTCCGTGATCCGGGCGTGGCTGTCGAGAGGGGCGAGGCTCGCGGGGGCGGGAGGCTCGGGCCGCGCCGTGCTCGTCGCGCAGCTCGCGGCCATGCTCGCGGGCGTCCTTCTCCTCGGCCTGAAGTGGAGCTCGGTGCGTGACGCCGTGATCGCGCTCGATCACGGCGAGGAGCTCTTCGCCGACTTCGTCCATCACTATTACCCGACGGTTCGAGACTCGCTCCGCGAGGGCACCCCCGTCGGCGGCTTCTTCTACCCGGCGGGGTTCGCCGTGCTGATCGCGCCCCTCGGGTGGCTGTCGCTCGGCGGAGCGACGACCGTCTGGGCGGTCATCGAGCTCGGGTGCGTCGTGTGGGCGGCGACGCGCCTCGTCCGCGCGGCTTCGCCGGATCGTGCGCTGCTCGCCGTGCTCGGCGCGGCCATCACCGTCACGAGCGTCCCCGTCCTGCACAACCTGAAATGGGGGCAGGTCTCGATCCTGATCCTGGCGACGACGAGCGCCGCGTTCATCGCCCACGCGCGCGGAAAGCGAGCGCTCGCCGCCGTCCTGCTCGGAGTCGCGACCGGCATCAAGGGCTACCCGCTCGTGTTCCTCGCGTGGTTCGCCGCGAAGGGCGATCTCCGCTTCGTGCTTCGCGCCGGCGCGGCGTGCGCGTTCACGCTCGTCGTGCTCCCGCTCCTCGTGATGGGCCCGTCGCACGCGCTCTTCTTCCAGCGCGTCACGAGCGGCGCGGTGCTCGGCGCCGCCGACGGCGTGCTCCGCGACTTCAACTCGCAGTACGCACCGGCGCTGCTCAGCCGTTTCTACGTGGGCGGCTGGGACGCCGCTCCGCCCGAGGTCATCGCGTGGAGCGAGCTCGGATCGTACGCGGCCATCAGCGGCGTCCTCGTCCTCGTGCTCATCGCGGCGCGCTCGACCGCTCCGGGCATCGCCTCGCGCCGCGACTTGCTCGGCTTCGTGCTCATCGCGTGCACGGTCCCGTTCTGGCTCCGCACGAGCTGGTCGCACTACTTCGTCCACCTGCCGGTCGCCCAGACGCTGCTCGCGGGAGCGTTCGCGCGCGAGCCGCGAGCCCGCGCGGCGCTCGCGATCGCCGTGCTGGTCGCGCCGTCGGTCTACCTCTCGAGCGTGCTCGGCCTCTTCGCGACCGCCGGCTGGTGGTACTACGCGAACGCCGGGAGCCTCTTCTTCGCGAACGCGCTCGTGCTCGCCGCCGCGGCCGCCTACGTCGTCGACGCGCACCTCCGTGAGGGAGCGTCGCTCGTGAGCACAGCCCTTTCGTCCGCGCGGGCGTGGACGAAAAGCCTACGGCGCGGTCAGGGCGCGTTCGCGACGAGCGCGGGCGTGCGCTCAGACGACATGGAGCAAGATCGCCGCGGCCAGCCAGACGACCAGCGTCGCGAGCAGGACGCCGACGAGCGCGATCGTGAGCACGAGGTCCGCTCGGACGCTCGCCCCACCGCGGCGCACCTGCGCGCCGGGCGCGCCCCAGCCCTCGTTGATGCGGGCGAAGCCAACACCGGCCCCGAACGCCACGACGAGCGCCGCGAGGAACGGTAGCCAGGCGAGGACCGGGTGCATCGCCCAGGGCGAAGCAACGCGGATGCCCGCCGCGAGGCATCGCGCGGCAGGCACGCCGAGCGCGAGCGGTGACCGGGCGAGCCGCGACCAAGCTCGGCGGTCTCGTTTGCCGGACCTCGCGCCGACCGAACGCACGAACGCCCGCGATCCGGGAGGAGCGCGGGCGTCGAGTCTCACGCGAACGCACGAACGCCCGCGGTCCGGGAGGAGCGCGGGCGTCGCGTCACGCGAGCGTGGAAGCCGAGCGGCTTACCAGCGGTAGTGCGCGAAGGCCTTGTTCGCCTCCGCCATCTTGTGCGTGTCGTCCTTCTTCTTGACCGCGTTGCCACGGCCCTGGGCCGCGTCGACGAACTCGGCCGCGAGGCGCTCGCGCATCGTCTTCTCGCCGCGATCGCGGGCGTAGGTCACGATCCAGCGCATCGCGAGGGCGACGCGGCGCTCCGGACGAACCTCGACCGGAACCTGGTAGGTGGCGCCACCGACGCGACGGCTCTTGACCTCGAGCTTCGGCTTGACGTTGTCGAGCGCCTTGCGGAACACCTCGACCGGGTCCTCCTTGAAGCGCTCGCCGATGACGTCGAACGCGCCGTAGAGGATGCCCTCCGCGACCGCCTTCTTGCCGTCGAACATCAGGGTGTTCGTGAACTTCGAGACGAGCTTGTCCTTGTACTTCGGGTCCGGAATGATGCGGCGCTTCGGGACTTCTCTACGTCGGGGCATAACGGTCTCTTTCTACGCGGTAACGGAAGCTCGGTCAGGCCTTCGGGCGCTTGACGCCGTACTTGGAGCGCTTGCGGTTGCGGTTCGCCTTGTTGGTCGACGACGGACCGATCGCGCCCGAGGCGTCGAGCGTCCCGCGGACGACGTGGTAGCGAACGCCCGGGAGGTCCTTCACGCGGCCACCGCGGATGAGGACGACCGAGTGCTCCTGGAGGTTGTGCCCCTCGCCCGGAATGTACGAGGTCACTTCCATGCCGTTGGTGAGGCGGACGCGGCAGACCTTGCGAAGCGCCGAGTTCGGCTTCTTCGGGGTCGTCGTGTACACGCGGACGCAAACACCACGCTTCTGCGGACAGCTCTTGAGAGCGGGCGACGCGGTCTTCACGCGCGCAGCCAGACGCCCGTGGTTGATGAGCTGATTGATCGTCGGCATCGGAAGGGAATCCTGCGAATATTCTGGCTTCTGGCGCGCCCAATGCGCGAGAGGGCCTTCGGGGAGCGCGCACTCTAGTCGCGGTCTCTTTCCTGTCAAGGGTTTAGGCCAGCAAGCGCGATGCCCGCTCTTTTCCCGCGTTTTCCCGGGTCTTCAGGGCTCGGTCCGCACGCCCGCCGGGATCCGGCAGCCCAGGGTCGCGGGGCTCCATGCGAGCCCCCGGCAGACCCACGTCTTCATCGTCCCGCGCTCGTCCGCCCCGCACCTCCAGGTCTCGGCGTTCAGGTCGGTGCACGCCCCGGGCGGCGGGACAGCGGCGTCGCCCGTCCCGCTCGCGCCCGAGAACGCGAGCAGCGCGCCGCTCGCGCCGGGCCCCGTGTCGAGCAGGGTCGCGAGCGAGCCGCCCATCTCGGCGCGCCAGAGCAGGCGAGGCCCTCCGCCGTGGTCGGTCGCGATGTAGGGAGAGCCGCGCTCGCTCGGACCGAGGATCGCCTGCGTCTTGATCGCGTGCCCGCTGTCGACGATGACCGCGCGGTAGAGGCGGCTCTGCTCTGCGACGCCGCCGACCCATCGAACGAAGCGGACGTCGACGACGCTGCCGATGTCGACGTCGGAGAGCGCGGCGAGCGCGTCGATGCACGGGACGGCCGGATCGCTCGTGCAGTCCGCGAGCGCCCGCTCCATCCGCCACGGCTCTCGCACGATGCGGTAGACGAAGTTCGTCGCCATGATGTCGCTCGTCGCGCTCGGCGTCTGGTAGCGCGTGAGCGCCGCCGGGACGAAGTCGCGCGCGTTCACGAGCTCGTACGCCGCGGTCGTGCCGTCGCGGAGCTGCTCGGGCGACAGCTCGGAGAAGATCTCGACGTTCGTGCGGGTGTCCGCGCGCGTGAACCTCGGCGTGTCCGGCCGGAGCGCGAACCACGACTTGATCGCCTCGACGCCCGCGGTGCGCGGTAGCACCGGCAAGCGGACCGTGTCGATGGTGCGCTGCATCTCCGGGGCGGGTGTCCATCCGAAGCCCTCGCTCGACGCCGGGCGCGCGGGACGGAAGAAGTCGTCGTAGATCTGCTTCGCCTTCCGCAGCGACGGCGCTCCGGAGTGCGTCGAGAGCGTGCACGCGGGCGGCGGACGGCCGGCGACGCAGCCGCCGTCGTAGAAGTCGTCGACTCCCGGCGGCAGGTGCGGGAGCAGCGGCACGCGCCGCGCGGAGCTCTGGGCGCTCGCCGAGACATCCATCGCCTCGTCGATCTCCGAGCTGCATCCGCTCGCGGAGGATGCGAGGACGAGCATCGTGGCGAGGAGCCCGGTCGTCGTGAGAGCCGTCGAGGGCGTGGCGAGCGCGCGGCGTGTCTTCATGGCGGGCCCGAACAGCAACGCCCATGCCCCGAGGACGCGAGCGCGATCGCTCGGCCAATTCCGCCTCGCGGCCCGCGGCGGGCGCGCGGGCCGGTGTCGACGGCAGTCCACGAGGGATCCAACCGGCGACGAGGGCGCACGCGTCGGAGGAGAGGCGTGTCGAGGCGCGCGAGGGCGCGCCTTCCCGCGGAGAGGACAGGCGTCCACAGGGGATCCGGGCGTCGGCCCCCCGAACGAGGCAACCCCGCGAAAGAACGGGGCCGCCACGCGGCACGCAGCGTGCTGATTCCCTGGTCGAGAAGGGAGCAGAGGATGTTCGGAACGAAGGTCGCGTGGGGATGTGGTGTCGCGCTGCTCGGCGCGCTGGTCGGGGGCTGCGCGCCCGCGGAGGACGACGAGCCGTCGAGCGCGTCGAGCGCGGAGGTGGGAACGCGGAGGCGCACGGTCACGTGCGCCGAGGACGGATCGGCGGCGAGCGCCTCGCTCACGATTCGCTACGGCTCCACCGAAGCGCTGACCGTCGTGCCGGGCTGGGAGCTCTCGCCCGAGGCCGTGATGCCGATCCTCGTCCGCCCCTCCGAGATCGAGCTCGGAGAGGATCTCCCCGGACGCGGGTACTACCTCGACTACCAGGTGCTCCCCCTCTCGCTGGATCGGCGCGGCCCGATCTTTCCGGGCGAGACGACGGGGTCCGTCCACACCGACGACTACGTGAGCCGGCCGTCGTTCACGACGCGCGTCACCGACACGATGCCGATCGAGCTCCCCGAGCTCGTGAGTGGGACCGATCCCGGGGGCTTCGTCATCCGCGTCACTTACGGGCACGCGCCCGGCGACGTCGCGGCGGCGCCGCCGCCCGCGCACGTCACGCTGCAGTTCGCCTGCAGGCTGTAGCGCAATCGCTTGCTCTCGAGCGCGGGGGACACGCGCCGGGAGGTCTCGACACACTTTTTTCTCTGGGGAACGAGGAGGAGGAGACACATGCGGTACGGCCTGATGACTGGCGTGATGGTGCTGGCTGGGGGACTGTCGATCGCGGCGTGCGAATCGTCGAAGCCGGAGCCGCCGCCGTTCGAGCTCGCGGGACCGAAGTCGAAGCAGGACGTCGAGCTCTCGCCGAACGCCGTCCAGCTCGACACCGCCGAGTCCGAGGACGTGAAGGTCCTGCGCGACGCGCTCGTCTTCCCGGTGAAAGGTCACGAGCGCGTCGTCGCGCGCCTCGATCGCGACGTGGTGCTCTTCGGCATGCCGAGCACGTCGAAGCCGGAGCAGAACGAGAACGGCTTCTTGCGTCGCGTCGTCACGTTCTCGTGGTCGAAGGACGAGACCGAGGTCGTCGTGCAGACCGAGCCGGCGACGCTCGCCGACGTCGTCCAGCGCGGACAGATGGTGATGAACTTCACCCAGCCCGACCGTCCGCCGCCGGCGTCGACCGGCGTACGTCCGAAGAGCGAGGTCCAGGGCGGCTGGGTCCTCGAGGGCACGGTGCCGACGGTCGGCCTGGACATCCCGATCGTCATCCCGGCGTCGAACGTCTCGGGCGAGGCGAAGGTGCGCTTCGGCGGCTCGTACTCGATCGCTCCGCAGGTCTGGGCCGACGCGCGCTACCGCGACACCGGCGACCGGACGGACCTCATCAACTGCTTCCAGCCGCGCCCCGCCTGTGCCCAGACCGGAGATCTCGCGCCGCTCGCCTACTGCCGCGAGGAGTCCTACTGGAACATCCTCGGCATCGGCGGCGAGCAGTTCACGCGCTTCGGCATGTGGTGCGCCGAGGGCAAGGAGCCCGGCCAGGGGCCCGCCGGTCGCCTCTTCTGCGACGGCCACGGCAACGGCTGCATCGAGCAGTGCTCGAGTCGCTACGGCGCGGGATCGACCTGCGTCGCGCAATCCGCGGGGACCGACGACCAGTGCCTGGAGATCCCCGGCACCGAGATCCCTCGGACGTGCCGCAGCCGGAGCGAGCTCACGCGCCTCGAGCTCGGCGCCGGGCTCGACATCAACGTCTCCGTCGACTTCTCCGCCTCGATCAACGCGAAGGTGAACAACAAGACCGCGTACGATCAGATTCCGGGCAACCCGGGCGTCGGCACCGTCCAGATCGTCGCGCCGATCTCGCGGAACTTCATCCTCCCCGGCGCCGTGCCGATCCCCGTCCAGGTGCGCGGAGAGGCCGTGTCCGTCTGCACCGTGTCGGTGTTCGGCGAGCTCGAGGCCGCGGCGCACTTCGACATCCACCTCAACCCGCGATTCGGCATCGTCTACGAGGAGGGCAAGTTCTCGCCGCTGCCGTTCGTGCAGCCGGAGGCCAACCTCGACGTCCAGGTGACGGCCGCCGCCGGCGCCAGGATCAAGTGCTTCCCCATCCAGCCGAAGCTGACGATCTTCCTCTTCGACGGGAACCTCTTCGGCATCGGACCGTTCGTGAAGGGCGGCTACTACAAGGAGATGTCCGCCGTGATGGAGACGGACGACTCCTGCGCCGTGCGCTTCACGCACAAGGACGGCGTCGAGGTCACCATCGGCGGCGAGATGTCGATCTTCGGCGTCGACATCACACCGGAGCTCGTCAAGCGCGGGGTCACGCTCGGGACCAACTGGCCCTCGATGCCGTCGACCTGCTGGCCCCGCCCGGCGCCGTTGTGACGGCTCTGCGGACGCGCTCAGGGGAGCGAGAGGGGATCCATCAGGACCGAACCTCACCGATCGAGTACGTCGCCCATTTCGAGAAACGACACATTCTTGAAGTCGTGGTTCTCGATGAGTGCCTTCACGTCATCGGTGCAAAACACCCACGCGGGGAATTCCTCCACCCGAAACACGCCCCGCATTTTCGGCACAACCAGGGCTTGTCCTTCGACACGAGGGTGCAGCACCGAGACAAGTTCCATTCGCTGCTGGTCCCAGACTCTCTCCCATCGCTGAGCCCCAACGACCTCGAGCTGGCTGGAGCCGTCGTCTCGCAGTACCTCGTGAAGCGTAGAGAGTTCGCGATCCGAAGCCGTCCACGCCGTAACCCAGAGATCCCATAACGGCGGCCCTTCATACGGAAGCTTCACGCGTGACTTCTTCGACCGCCGCTTCGCGGGCTCCGCGCTCTCCTGCATCTCCACTGGGCGAAGGTCGAAGCCCGCAACCCCGGACTCTTGCAGTGCCTGACCCACCCCATCCGTCACGACGAGATCGGTATCAAATCCGGGCCAAGTGAAGTCTCCTACGATGTCCGAGCCGGACTCCCAGTCGAGAACGATATTGCGAGCACGAATCTTGTACTCACCATCCTGCCACGTCCCGCCGACTCGTCCGGCCCGAGCAAACCGATAGTCGAATGGGTCCGTGAAACGCCACAGTTTCATGGTCTGTAACCTCCAGCCCGAACTGCCTGACCAGAGCCTCGCGGACGAGAACTTCCTTCAGTGCCAGCGTCCTGCCAAGATCGTTCAGCCGCGGCTCGAACGCTCTATTGTACACGTCAAGAAAATGGACCGCGGACACCCGCAACTTCTCCGCAACCTATTTGCCTTGGCCATCGTCCCGCTACTCAGCTGCGACGACTGCCCGGAAAATGCGCGAACGTGTCCCTCCTGCCCGCCTGTGGCCACGTCCTGTTCCGACAAGTGCGACGCCATTAGAGGATCGCGCATCGATCCCCAGAGAGGGTGTCGGCAGTCGTATGAGGTGATCGCGTGCCAACCGCACCAAACGGAGGTGCAGCTCCCGGCGCCGTGCAATGTGCGGGTCTCCGACGGCGTGGCTTTCATGGTCCCTAGCGGGATACTCACGCAATCTTCGTGGCGGCCATGTACCGAGGCTGAGCAGAAACCGTTCGAGGCCGGTTTCTGCCCTGACGTGAAGTTCTGAACGAGCGCGTAGGAAGCGCTCGCGAGCCCCTCCACGGGAGCCACGGGAGCGTGCACGTAGGCAACGCCGTACTTACGACAGGTCTCCTCCTGCTCTTTGCGTTCGTGGTGCATTCGTCCTACATACCCAGTCCCCCGCCTACTTCTCCAAGACGGCGCCGCCCGATCGGATCGGCGTCTGAAACGCACTCTTCAGCGTGACGCCGAGCGCGTCGAGGATGAGGCTAGGCCTCGGGGCTCGAGCTTCCTTGCCGACTGGCAGACGTTCTTCCGCGACGAGCTCGGACTTCCGATCGACGCGGTCCTGTACCCTGGGGCGATGGGTCCCCGCCTCGCCCTCCTCTTACTCCTGTTCGCGTGCTCGTGCTCGCACCGCCCGTCCGCCGCGACTGGTACGGATGCGTCACCGCCGAGCCCGGCGATCCTCGACGGCTCGGCCGATTCCAGCGCCGTGACGTCGCGCTCGGAGCCCTGCCCTTCGGACGGCACCTGCTCCAGCGCGTGTCCTTGCGGTGAGCGCCGGGATTGCAAGGACGGTCGCTGCGCCAGCGCCGCGGGCTGGAGGATCGAAGAGCTCGCGCTCGGCGGAGCCGTGACGGCGTGCGCCCGCTATGCGAACGGCAAAGTGCTCTGCGCCGGGACCGAGCCAAACTATCTCGGCCGCGGCGAGAAGCCGGCGAAGAGCTCGCTCGTCCCCGACGAGGTCGTCGCGCTGGACGACGCGAGGAGGCTCGTCGCCGGCACGCTCCACACCTGCGCCCTCTCGGGCAAGAGCACGGTCTCGTGCTGGGGCCTCGGCGGCAGCGGAGAGACCGGAACGGGCGCGTTCGGGGTCGAGCCTGTACCGGCCGTCCTCGCGTCGCTCGTGGACGTGACCGCGATCGCGTCGAGGAGCTCGCACACGTGCGCCGTGCGGAAGAGCGGCGCCGTCGCGTGCTGGGGCTGGAACCTCGGCGGACAGCTCGGCGACGGGACGAGAACGAACCGCGCGACGCCCCTGCCGGTGAAGGGCGTCACCGATGCGAAGGACGTCGCCGTCGGCCTCTTTCACAGCTGCGCAATCCGTCGCGGCGGGGGCGTCACCTGCTGGGGCCGCGCTGGCGGCGCGAACGGCGTCGCTGCGCCCGTCGCCGGCGTCGGCGCGGTGGACGAGCTCGTCGCGACCGACCACGACACGTGCGTGCGGACCGGCGGCACCGTCACCTGCTGGGGGGCGAAGCGCGGCAAGCCGGCACCGCTGCCCGACGTGATGGACGCGACGAGGCTCGCCGCGGGCAACAGCGAGGTGTGCGTCCTCCGCCAGGCCGGCACCGTCACGTGCTTCGATCTCGTCGACGACAAGCGCCGCGAGCTGACGCTGGCCGGACGCCCGGTCGACGCGCGCCTCGTCACGATGGGGAGCGATTGGGCATGCTTCGTCGGCAAGGACGAGCGCGTACACTGCCCGGGCCATCCGCTGCAGTCCGCGTTCGAGCAGCTGTGAGCTGGCTTGCCCCTCGCGCGGTCAATGGCCCTCGATGCCGTCGACGTGCTGGCCCCGCCCGCCGTCGTTGTGAGCCCAATGGCTGCGCGGCGCCGCGCTCCGCGGGAAGGTCGAACGGAATCTCTGCGAAGGGTATTTGCTTACCGGCTCGTTCCCACGTGAGCCCAAAGAAGCGCCGAGAAAATGGGGACTCACACCTGGAGGAACGCTCCGAGCATGCTTCCCCGAATGCGATACATCAGGAAAACGCGGACGAGACGCTAAGCACTTACTGCGAAGGCGTGCAGGACGACACCGACGTCCTTCGCATCGTCCCTCACCACGTAGGTGCGGATCATCCGCACACCGAGCGGTGGTCGGAACTCCACTGTCTCGGCGCCCGCAATCTCGGCGGCACTGTCAAGGATCACGTAGGGCTCGTCGAGCAATTGTACGTGAAGAGTCTCGACAGGCTTACGGCCGTCCAAGTCCACGTGGATTGCGAGCTCGAGGAGTTGATCTGCGGTTGGGGCATACATCCAGCGAACAATCGCCGGGCCGTCCGCACGTTGAATGACTGCCGTTCGGAACGGCTCGTCGCCGAGCACTATCGCCACACCCCACTTTCGACGGAGTACGCCTAGATAGTCGTCCTCACCGCATGCGTCCTCGTAGTCGTCACCTGCTACCCCCTTCCACTCGGTCCTCAAGGACCTGGGCAGCAGAACGAGGGGGCCGCCCGAGGATTCGATCCAATTCAAGAGCGTCACCTTCAGCCTCCCCCTCCGCGTCTACACGGAGCTCTCCAATCGTAGCTCTTCATCATCCTCCGCGCGCGGCCGAGCAGGGCGAGCGGGCTGGAACTCGCGAAGCTCGCATGACCGACGCTCGACGGCGGATATCCGGCAGTCGTGCGGTAGCGCGGTAAAGCCCGATGCTCTTGCCTGAGGAGATCTCGCGTCAGGCCTGAACGGGCGACGGCCGGCGGCGACGACTGGCCTTCCGTGGCAGCGTCGCGCAGATGCCTTGCAGTCCTCTTGGGTCTCGTCAGTCTCCCCTATTGCGGCTCTCGGATCCATTCGCTGCCTACGGCACCACGGTATGCGATCCAACCCACGGGCAGGTCTGCGACCTCGCTAACGGTCGGATCCATGCTGACAATCTCTTCCAAGTGAACAACCCGGCCATCTGCCGGCTCATTCGTCGTTCCACACAAGAATTGCCACCCGCCATCATCGGCGTCATGCGCGACCATCACGATCCGCGCCCCAGCGAGGACGGGCGCAGTCGTGACAACCCCAAGCTGCGGATCCTCGTTGAAAGCAAAATGCACCATTTGCGATCCTTACCAGGCTACAGCTGCGACAAACAGACTATCCTCCCGCCGACAACGCTCGGGCGGCATTCAAGCAAGAGTCGCGACGAATAGAGACTGACGGCGGATAGCGCAGTACCACCAACTACAACAAGATGGGATCGAACGGGAAGCGGTCCCGCCCCCAGGACGGTGAATCGTGAAGAATCTTGCGGATGCGGTTGTTGCGCTGCTGGAGAGTCTGGACCGCATTTCGGTCGAGCACGAGGAACTCACGGACACCGATGTGCGGGAGTCAATGCATCTCGCACTCAACTGGTACTTCGTGTGGGGGAAGGACCGGTCGAGATTCCCGCGCAGCTTCGGAATGTTCTCTGCGGAGGGAGACCTCCTCGTTGCGAACGCGATCCGGCATTTCCTCGATGCAGTCGAGAAGCTCGGCGAACTCTCGGGCATCCCTGTCGGCCAAGCGCGACTTGATGTCCTCCAGGCAGAAAGCGCTGTCACGGTAGGGGGCAAGTTCTACGACGAATTCATTGGGTATCGGGATACTCCGCTGCCGGCGGAGCCGCTACCGGAAGACATGTTTGGCGACGGTAGCTACGGAGATGGATAGTGACGCGTGCGGAAGCCGTATGGTGATGCGATGAGGCAAGCGTCGCTTGCCCGCACCGAGTAGGCGGTCCAGCAGAGCAGGCCGAGATTGAGCAGCACGAAGACCAAGAGCCGCGCGGCCATCAGCCCGGCGACGCCGTGGCCGATCAGCGGACGAGCAGGAGGAAGACGGCGGCGCCGAGGAGGATGCGGTACACGCCGAAGGGCACGAGGCCGCGCTTCTTGAGGTAGGCGAGGAACGCGGCGATGACCGCCCAGGCGACCACGAACGAGACGACGAGCCCGATGACGACGTTGGCGCCGCCGATCTGTCCGAGGACCTCGCGCGATTTGTACGCCTCGTAGACCGTCGCCGCGCCGAGCGTCGGGAGACCGAGCAAGAACGAAAACTCGGCGGCGGTCGCGGTCGAGAGGCCCGTGAGCTGGCCGGCGACGATCGTGCACATCGAGCGCGACGAGCCCGGCCACATCGAGACGCACTGACCGAGGCCGATGAGGAACGCGCGGCCCGGCGTCACGTGCTCGAGCCCGACGAGCCCGGGATCGGGCACGCGCTCGCCTGGCGTGGAGGCTGCGCGCTTCGCGCGGGCTGCGCGGACGAGCTCGACGGCGATCATCACGACGCCGCCGACCACGAGCGCCGCCGCGACGGGTCCGGGACCGAACAGGAGCGCCTTGATCTTCTTCCGGAGAAGGAGCCCCACGACGGCCGTGGGGGCGAACCCGAGCACGAGCGCAAAGAGGAGCGCGAGGCTCGCGCGCTCGCGCCGGAAGAGGCCCGCGGTGCGCTCGACGAGGAGCCTCCGGTAATGGACGACGACCGCGAGGATCGCGCCGAGCTGGATGACGATGTCGAACGAGTCGACCGCGTCGCCGGTGTGACCGAGCGCGTGGCTCGCGAGGATGAGGTGGCCCGTGGAGGACACCGGGAGGTACTCGGTCACGCCTTCGACGAGCCCGAGCAGCGCTGCGATGAGCGGATTCATCCGACGAGAGCCGTGAGGAGAGTGACGGAGCGCACCACGCGGGGGCGAGTTCTAGAGCACCGGACGTCGCGCGGCCCGATATTTCGTCGAGCTCGAGCAGCGCGAGGGAGCGCCGACCAACGGAGTGAGTGAGTGCCGACCGCATCCGAGGCGTTCCGCGTGGGTGCGTTCTCGCCCCGCGACGCTACGATCACAGACCATGGCCGAACGCCGGTGCTCGTTCTGCGGGAAGACCGAAAGCGAGGTCGCCACGATGATCACCGGAACGGAGGCGAGTATCTGCGATGAATGCGTGGCCCTCTGCACGTCGCTCATCCCCGAGGAAGTCGGTCGTGCACGTCCGGGGTCCCTGGCTCCCACCGCCGTTCAGATCCTCGTGCGTTTCTCCGACGGAACGATCGGCACATGCCAGCGAGAGAGCGAGTGGAGGCCCTTCGACTACGAGGGGGTGGGACTCGAATGGTGCGCCGCGTCGGCCCCTCTCGCGAGGTCGACATCGCCGGAACGCGTCGTCGCGCTCCGAAAGCGAGCCCCAGGACGGCGGATCATTGGTGCGACTTTTCCGGTCGACAGGACGGTCGGCGAGCTCGAGGCGCACTCGCTCGTGGACGCGCTCGGTGGCACGTCCGCATTGGAGGAGCCGAGCATCGAGCGATCCCGACCGGAGCCCCACCCGAAGGAAGAGACCTGGCCGTGGAACCTCGTCGCAAACGGCTTCATACGCGATCGCGACCTCACGAACTTTCTCTCTCAGCAGTATCGGGTGCCGACCATCGACCTCGACGCGTACGACGTGAGTGCCGACATCGTGAAGCTCGTGTCGGTCGAGCTCTGCACGAAGCACCTCGTGCTGCCGATCTCGCGTGCAGGCAACTCGCTCATCGTCGCAATGGCAGACCCCGCGAACGATGCGGCGACCGAGGCGCTGACGACTGAGACGGGCTGCGAGATCGAGCCCGTGATCGCCAGCGACGCAGCGATTCGCGTGGCGATCAAGAAGTACTACGGACCGGGCTAGCGCCGATGGCGTTCGGTGAGCGGAGCCGACCCGAGGTGACGGGGTCTGGAGCCGGGGCCGTTTCCGGAGCCGGGAGCCGGGGGATCCGACGGGGACCAGGACAGGACTCCGCTTCGGGGCGTCATGGAGAACGCGCGGCCGGCGCTGCGTCGCTTCACCCTCGTGCGGCGGGCTGCTACGGGAGCGGAGAGCGGCGCGCGAGACGGCGCGGCGCTCTAAAGACGACGTTGCCATGGCGCTGTTTCCCCCGATCGATGCTGACGTCGACGCCGTGCGCGAGGCGCTCGAGCCGCTCCGCAACGACTTCACGGTCGCGCTCCACGCGGCGGAGAACGCGTTCGCAGTCGGCGCCGTCATCCGCGTCGCGCACAGCTTCCTCGCCCGCGAGATCGTCCTCATCGGCGACGCGCCGTATTACGAGAAGGCGTCGATGGGGATGGAGAAGTACGAGACGATCGTGCGCGTGCCGACGGACGAGGCGTTCCTCGAGCACGTGGGCTCGCGGCCGCTTTGGGCGGTGGAGAAGGACGCGGCGACCACCAGCGTGACCGCCGTCGAGCGCTTCCCCAAGGATGTCGTGCTGCTCTTCGGGAGCGAGCGCTTCGGGATCCCGCGCGCGTTGCTCGAGCGAGCGAGCGTCGTGATCGGCATCCCGATCTACGGAGTGAACCACTCGCTGCCGCTCGCCATCGCCGCGGGCATCGTGATGAACGAGTGGGCGAGGCGCCGCTACGCGACCGGGACCCTCGTGTGATGCGCGCGACGCGCCGCTACGCGACCGGGACCCTCGTGTGAGGCGCGCGACGCGCGGCGGTTCGGCGAGAGCGAACGGCGAGAGTCAGAAGGCGCCGCCGCCCTGGGTGGCGGCGGCGGTGGTGATCGAGTGAAGCATCGTGTCCTCCGAAGCGATCGAGGAGGCGCCCATCAGGGCACCGGGTTCTGCGCGAGGCGACGCGCCTTGTCCATGTCGGCCTGGCCGTCGACGAAGACGACGGTGGCGACGTAGTCGAGCGCGCGGACGCCCGCGGGGAGCGTCGCGTTCGCGAGGAACGCCGTCGGCGAGTAGTTGCCGACGTTGCCGACGCCCGCGTTGAGCTGCGCGGCAGCGCCCGCGAGCATCTCGGCCGGCGCGCCCTGCGCCTTGCCGCCGTAGTACTGCGCGAGGCCGTCCATGAGCGGCGCGACCTGCTCGGCGACGGCGCGGTGGCCCGAGGAGAGACCGCTCGCGTTGCCGGTCGCGAACACCTTGCCGATGAGCGCGGGGCGATCGGCCGCGGGCGCGACGAGGATGTTCTGGAGCGGGCCCTCGGCGAGGCCGATCTGGCCCTGCGCCGTCGCGACGAGCGGCATCGGCTCGAAGAGCGGGTCGACGCAGGCCGCGCCGTCGGCGCCGGCAGAGCGGATCTCCGCCTCGCTGCAGTTCGAGAGCGCGAGCATGTGCCACGCGAACTCGGAGCAGTACATCGGGAGCTTCGTCGTCTTGTCCTGCTCGAGGATGATCTGACCGAGCTTCGTGACCGTCTGCTTCGTCGTGAGGCCGGTCGAGGCGAAGATCGGCGTGAGGTAGTCCTTCTGGAATTTGACCTGGCTGCGCTGGCCGTTGATGCGCCCGACGTTCGACTTGAGCGCGCCGACCCACTTCTGGAGGCTCGCCTTGCGCTCGGGCGTCATGTTCTTCGGGCGGACGATCTGGAGCGCGTCGGTGCCGCTCTCACGCGCGCCCGAGCTGCTCACGCCGCCGGCGAAGTGGAGCGTGTTGAACTGGCCGACGTACTCGCCGTCGAGCGGGCTGTCGATGTTGAAGGCCTCGCCGTTCTGCGTGTAGACGAGGCTCGCGTGCGTGACGCCCATCTGCACGTGCGGGTAGGCCATCGTGCCGGCGAGGTTCGGGCGGAAGCTGAGGGCGATGTCGCCGTCCTCGAGGACGCCGGCGCGCGCGAGGCGCTTCGCCATGTCGACGCGCGCGACCTTCTTCTTCGCGGGCTCCTGGCCGCCCTGGTTGATGACGATGAGGCGGAGGCCGGCGTCGCCCACCTCGGTCGAGGGGTTCCAGACGGTGGGGTACGGGTACTGCTGGCGGTTCAGCGGCGTCGAGATCGACGACTTCGGCACCGAGAAGTAGAAGGGCACGTCGACGAGCCGGTCGGGCGACTGGCTCGTCGTGATCGCGTCCTCGCCGACGCCGGCCTCGTCGCCGTCGTCGTCGGCCTCCGCCGCGCAGCCCTGGGTGAGCGCGAAGGTGGAAGCGACCGCGAGGAGCATCGAGAGGCGACCGAGGCGAGCGAGAGCGAACATGGGAACCCTTCTTCCGTTGCGAGAGGAGACTTCCCTACATCACTGCAGCATGTGTGCTAACGCACCTAATGTGTAAATTCAGCTAGTTGCGTGGCTATGTGGGGCCGGCCTCGCTTCCACCGAGGGTGGATTGATCCACTGCCGCGGCGCTCGCTCCCCGCGCAGGAGCCGCGGACCGGCGACGCGCCCGATCGTCGCCATGGGGCGGAGCTCCGCGCGCGGTCACGCGCGACAAAGGCTCGTGCTCGTTGGGCTTCCCCGGCTTCGCGTCGTTACACTGGAGACGCGTGAGCCGCCGCCTCCCCTTCGCTCTCCTCACCATCTTCCTCGCGGGCGCGCCGTTCGCCGGCGCCGCCTGCGATTCGCGCCCCGTCGCGCCGATCGACGA
>JAHBWD010000090.1 GCA_019637175.1 Labilithrix sp.
GGTGGCGGTGTTGCTCGGCCTCGCGGTCGCATGCGACGGCGAGGGTGCATCCTCCGGCGTGGCCGTCACGACGACGATCTCGGCGAAGCGCCAGCAGGAGCTCGCCGAGCTCCAGGCGCAGCTCGACACCGTGAAGGATCTCGACGCCGCCGGGTTCGCCGCGAAGTACGCGGTGCCGTTCACGACGACGCTCGGCTACGACCCGCTCACCGCGAACGGCCTCGATCGGATCAAGGCGTCGAGCTTCGCGCTCGGCGCGAACGAGGAGGCGGCCCTCGCGGCCAACGGCTTCGTCACCACCGATCGCAGGCGGTTCCCGACCTTCATCTACGGCTACCAGAGCATCTACACCGACGATCTTCCCGTCTACGTGTCCGCGGACTCGATCCTTTACGCCGTACACGAGTCCTTCGACGAGATCCTGAAGGGCGTCGAGGCGACCTCGCTCCGCCCGAAGCTCTCGGGTCTGCTCGACCGCATGCGCGCCGCGCTCCGCGCAGGCGCGGGCTCCGACATCTCTGCCGCCGCGCGCGCCGACGCCGACCTCTATCTTGCGGTCGCGGCCAGCCTCCTCGCAGGCGAATTTCAGGGGCCCGTCGCCGGCGGCGACGCCGGCTCGGC
The DNA here is from genome assembly GCA_019637175.1 of Labilithrix sp. Taxonomy (GTDB): domain Bacteria; phylum Myxococcota_A; class Polyangia; order Polyangiales; family Polyangiaceae; genus Labilithrix. The sequence goes on from JAHBWD010000090.1 coordinate 622, forward strand.
GCAGGCCCTCTACGCGAAAGCGACCGCCGCTGCGGGCATGACGTCGATGAAGATCTTCGGTGTCACGCGCGACATCGACTTCTCGCAGTTCGAGCCGCGCGGCCACTACACCGACACCGAGGCGCTCAAGACGTACTTCCGAGCGACGATGTGGCTCGGGCGCATCGATCTTCGCCTGCTCGAGACGCAACCGGACCATAGCCAGGTGTTCCGCCGCAACCAGCTCGAGGCGGCCTACGTCCTCCGCGCGCTGATGGATGAGGCGGCGCTCACGAGCTGGAAGCAGATCGACGCGACGATCGGCGGGTTCGTCGGCGAGCCCGACAACATGACGCTGCCGCAGCTCGACGCCCTGCTCGCCGACCTGAAGATCGCCAGGGCCTCCGAGCTCGCCGGGCTCTCGGACGCGACGATCGCTCAGGCGATCGTCGAGGGGAGCTATGGCGCGCAGCGCATCTCGAGCCACATCATGGTGAACGGGCTCGGCAGCGGGACGATGCCGCTGTCGAGCACGTTCCTCTTGCTGGGTCAGCGCTACGTCCTCGACAGCCACGTCTTTTCGAACGTGGTCTGGGATCGCGTCAAGCACGGTCGAGTGAAGCGCATGATGCCGAGCCCGCTCGACGCCGGCTTCGCGGCGCTTCACAACGATCAGGCGGGCCTGCTGCTCGGCCCCGAGCTCGCGCGCTACGACTACGCGTCGGACCTGGCGTCGATGCGCATCCTCGCGGACGCGCACCCGCAGGAGTACTGGCACGCGAACCTCTACAACGAGTGGCTCTCGATGCTGCGGACGCTGTCACCGACGCCCGACGTCGCGAACCCGACCGCGGTGGGGTTGCCGCGCGTCGCCGGGACCGAGCCGTGGGGCCGTCGCCTCCTCTCCACGCAGCTCGCGTCGTGGGCGGAGCTCCGGCACGACACGATTCTCTACGTGAAGCAGTCCTACACGGGAGCGGCCGCGTGCGAGTACCCCGACGCCTATGTCGATCCCTACCCGGAGCTCTTCGCGAAGCTCGCGTCCTTCGCCGCTCGCGGCGCAACGCTGATGGCCGAGCTCGACGAGCCGAGCACGTTCGCGAGCTCCGTGACGGCCTACTTCGAGCGGCTTCGCAGCGTCGCGGCGACCCTCGAAGTCATGGCCAAGAACCAGCGCGCCGGCGCGCCGCATTCGGCCGCGCAGCTCGCCTTCATCAATCAGCTCACCTTCGAGAACGGATGCGGCACACCGACGTTCGACGGCTGGTACGCGAAGCTGTTCTTCGCGAAGGACGCCGCGGTCGAATTCGATCCCGTCATCGCCGACGTCCACACGCAGCCGACGGACGAAGCAGGCAACACGGTCGGCCGAGTGCTCCACGTCGGCACGGGGATGCCACGCACGATGGTCGTGACGGTCGAGAGCTGCTCGGGCCCGCGCGCGTACGTCGGCCTGGTTTCGAGCTACCACGAGCGCATCACCCAAAACTTCGAGCGCCTGACCGACAAGCTATGGCAGCAGATCGCGCAAACCCCGCCCGGCGATGTCGACTGGATGACGGATCTCATCCAGCGCTGATCCGCTCGCGCGGAGCCCTCCCCGATGCCGATCGCTGGTGACGCACGAGTCATGTCTCGCAGCAGGCGCATTCGACGTCTCTTCTTCCTCGGTCTCGTCGCCGCGGCGTCGAGCTGCGCGTCGAGCTCGTGCGCCGGCTGCGGCGACAGAGAAGGTTTCGCAGCGAACGGCGACGGGGGGGCGGAGCGTGACGGCCCGTCCCCGCCAGCCTTCCCCGAGGGCGGCCGCGACGGGACGGCGTGTGAGCGCGCGGCGCTGGCTCACGACCCGCTCGGCTGCGAGTACTTGATCTTCGGCACCGGTCACAACCCGCCGGTGGGATTTGCCACGGCCTGCACCGTGCTTTTCGTGTCGAACCCTGGCGACGAACCAGCGCACTTGCGGCTCACGTGGCGGGGCGCGCCAGTGGATCTCGGCGCGTCCGCACGTCTCGTCACCGGGCAAGGGCGCACACCGGGCTACGCTCCTCTCCCCGGCGACGAGCTGCCGCCTGGGGCTTCCGCGATCATCGCCTTGATCGAAGGTCTGATCGGAGACCCTATCTTTCACTGTCCCTTCCAGCCTGTCGTCGCCGACGACAGCGCCGCGGCCGGAGCGGGGGGGTCACCCGGCGACGCGTTTCGGTTGGCGTCGAGCGCACCCGTTTCAGCGACGTACTTCTGGCCCTATGGGGGCTACTACTTTACCGAGGCCGCTTCGGCGACCGCGCTACGCAGCGCGGAGAGCTGGTCCGCCGACTACATCGATGTCGGAACGTTCAAGCCCGGCCGGCCGGCACCTCTGGAAGGATTGCTCTTTCCGACCCCGTCCTTTACAGGCTTCGTCGTTCGCGAGTCGACGCGGTTGACGCTCGCCGCCGACGGCGGGTTGGACACGATCGTGCTCGACGCAGGGACCGTGCTGCTCAGGCCGCGGGACGATCTCTTCATCGGGACCAAGGTGAGCGCGGACCGTCCGTTCGGGCTCTTCACGGGCTCGGAGGCGCTCGCCGTGCCGTTTGCCGTCCGGACCGAGAATCGAGTCCTTCAGCCCGTGGCGCCGCCGTCCGCGTGGGCGAGCGAATACGCGGCGGTGAAGTTCCCCGATCGGCTCGAGCAAGATCCGGCCACGTGGAGGTTCATCGCGCGAGAGAACGGAACCACCCTCTCTTACGAGCCGCGCGCTCCCGCCGGTGCGCCGACGGTGATGAACGCGGGAGAGCTGGCCATCGTGTCGACGACGGAGAGCTTCGTCGTCCGCAGCCAAGATGGTGCGCATCCGTTTCACGCGTCGCAGCTCATGCCGAGTGGCTTCACGATCTGCGAGCTCGACGACGCTGGCTACATCCACACGGGCGGCAACTGCAAGTCCGTCTATCCGCAGCTCCTCACGACCGTTCCGCTCGCCGAGTTCGGACAACGCGCCGCTTTCGTGACCGAGCCGTTCTTCCCCGACACGTCTCTCGTCGTCACCCGGCACGCCGACGACGACGGTTCGTTCCGCGATGTGATCCTCGACTGCGCGGGCGTCCTCACGGGGTGGCGTCCGGTCGGGCTGGGCGACCGATATCGGACCACCCGCGTCGCGCTCTCGAACGCGGCCTTCGAGCCCCAGCGCTACGCCGCCGGCATCTGCGACAACGGCGCTCACGCGATGCGCAGCGACGGTCTCTTCACCGTCGCCGTCTGGGCCGGCCAGCATACGGCGGTTCCCCCCGCGGAGATCGCGGAGCGCGTCCCATTCGCGTCGAACTATGCGTTCAACGTGTACGGCCGCCGGGCCGAGCGCGACGCTGGATTGACGAAGTGATCACGACGAGACGCCGAAATGAACGAACGCGCGAAGCCGGAGAGCTCCGCGCGTTCGTTCGTGCATGACGGCGACGCGATCAGTCCATCGCGTAGCGCTGCACGTCGCGGAGGCCGCCTTCACGGAGGAGCGGCCAGCCGAACTCCACGTCGGCGATGTCGGCGAGGCTGATGATGCCGAGCGGGCGGTTGCGCTCGTCGACGCAGACGATGCGGCGGATGTGATGACGGCGCATCGTGTCCTCCGCGAGGGCGAGCGGATCGAACGGGCTGCACGTCACCGGCGTGGTGCTCATGATCCGGTGGATCGGCGTGCGGTGCGGGAGCCGCTCCGCGAGGAGGCGAACGGTGAGGTCGCGGTCGGTGACCGTGCCCACCACCTCGCCTGTCTCGCTGCACACCGGAAGGAAGCCGATGCCGCGCGTGCGCATCCGCTCCGCAACCTCGGCGGCCGGATCCATCACCCAGCACACCTCCACGTCGATCTTCATGATGTCTTTGCAACGCATGATGAAACCTCCTTTTGATCTTCTTTCCGAGCGACGGATCACGCGATGGCCATCGGGCCGCGGCGGCCGCGGACGCGCAGCCGATTCGCGATCTGTCGCACTCCCGGGACTTCCTCGGCGATGTCTTCGGCGAGGCGCTTCGCGTGGCGATCGCTGACCTCACCGGAGAGCGTCAGCTCGCCGCTGCCGACCGCGACCTCGATCTCGGTCGCGTCGATGTCGGGGTGCCACGCGAGCCGATCGCACACGTCCTCGCGGATGCGCTCGTCGGTGCGCGTGTAGCCCTTGGGCCCGCTGCCCGCGAACGAGCCGCGGAAGCGCTCCCAGCCCTCGCGCACGCCGCGCTTGGTCTGATCCCAGAGGCTCCAGGGACGATCGCCCCAGCCCCAGCGCCGGTCGTCGTCGCGGTTCGACCACGACGAGTCGCGACCCCACGAGCTCGGACCCGACCACGGGCCGCCGTCGCGTCCCCAGACGCGCTGGAGGCGCGAGAGAGGCTCCTGGAAGCGATCCCATCCGTGGCGCATGTCGCCGCGGAAGCGATCCCAGAGGCGCGCCTGGCGGTGACGGAGATAGCCGAGGCCGAGCTCGCCGCCGAGACGCGGGCCGCCCGACCACGCGTAGCTCGGGCCGTAGCCGACGCCGTATCCGACGCCGTATCCGGTGCGCTCCGAGCCCCACGCGTACCCGGGGCTCCTCTCGTGGCCCCAACGCTCCTGGGTCCACGGGCCGCTCCAAGCCTGACCGCCCCAGCCCTGACCGTTCCAGCCCTGACCGTTCCAGCCCTGACCGTTCCAGCCCTGACCGTTCCAGCCCTGACCGCCCCAGCCCTGACCGCCCCAGCCCTGACCGCCCCAGCCGCCGTAGTTGCCGTACGACGAGCCGTAGCGCCATCCGTCTTCGCGAAGACGTGGACCGCCCGACCAGGACCACTCGTCGCGCTCGACGCGCGGATCGCGGTTCCAACCGACGTAACGATCGTGATCATTGAAGCCGTAGCTGCCGTTGTCGTTTCGACGATGACGCTCTTGCTCGAACATTGGGTCTCTCCTTCGTCTGCGTGCCGCCCGGATGTGTCGATTGTCGATGCGAGCGCGGCGGCCTCGGGGGCGCGCGCATTTGCAACGAGCGTTCCGACGGCGAGCGACGCGGCCTACTTCGGCGCCAGCTCACCTCGACGTGAACGACACATCACACAGCCGCGCGCGGCGTGTGCGCGCGCCCCGACACCGAGCGTGGCGAAACGTCACCACTCGGTCGGGAAGTAGTCTTTCAAGAACTTGCCCCACACGTGCTGGCCCGTGAGCAGCCCGGCGAAGAACGGATCGCAGATGCGTGCGGCGCCGTCGACGATGTCGAGCGGCGGCTGAAAGTCGTGCTCCTCTTGTTTGCGGAGCGAGATCGCCGCGGGATCCTCGTCGGTGACCCAGCCGGTGTCGACCGCGTTCATGTGGATGCCGTGCGTCACGTAGTCGGGCGCGCTCGTGAGCGTCATCATGTTGAGCGCGGCCTTCGCCATGTTCGTGTGCGGATGCTTGTCGGTCTTGGTGCGGCGCGCGAACTGTCCTTCCATCGCCGACACGTTGACGATGTGTCGATCGCCCGTCGGGTGCCGCATCATCAGCTCCTTGAGCTTGCTGCACAGGATGAAGGGCGCGACCGCGTTGACGAGCTGCACCTCGAGCATCTCCGGCGACGGCACGTCGCTCAGCGTGAGGCGCCAGCTGTTCATCGGACGGAGATCGATCTGCTGGAGATCGGCGTCGGCCTTTCCGAGAGGAAAGACCTCGTGATCCTTGCTCGCGTCGTCGTAGGCGCAGGGCACCTGCGAGAGCATCGCCGAGGCGCGGAGCCCGACGCCCGGGCCGTCGCCGCCGCTCCACGCGACGAAGCCGGTCGGCGATCCGTTGCGAGGGCCCTCGAGCGAGCGACTCCCGTCGACGGCCATGCCCGCCTTGCATGCCTCGCGCGCGCGGAGGAGCGGCTGCACGTCGCGCGGCAGGTCGGAGAAGGCGCGGCGCTCGAGATCGAGCATGTGGGCGTAGAAGCCCGCGGGGCGCCGCACCGTCTGCGCCGCGTTGTTGATGAGGATGTCGAGGCGATCCTTCGTTTGCGTCAGCCACCGCGCGAAGATCTCGACGCTCGGCGCGTGCCGCAGATCGAGGCCGTGGATCTCGAGGCGATCCTTCCAGCGCGAGAAATCGCTCTCGCGCGCGTAGCGCGCGGCGGCGTCGTGTGGGAAGCGCGTCGTCACGATCACGTGCGCGCCGGCGCGGAGCATCATGAGCGCCGCCTGGTAGCCGATCTTGATCCGCGCGCCGGTGATGAGGGCGACGCGGCCGTCGAGCGGCGCCGTCTGGAAGCGCTTCTCGTAGTTGAGCTCGGCGCACGGCGGGCACATCGCGTCGTAGAAGAAGTGGACGCGCTTGAACTCGCGCTTGCACACGTAGCAGTTGCGCGGCGCCTCGAGCTCGCGCGCTTCGGTCGGCATCTCTCCCGCCGAGAGCTGCTTCGGCGGCGTGTACACCTCGGCGCGGCGCGCGGCGCGGATCTCCGTCGACGCGCGCACCTCGCGGTCGTTCGCCTGGGTCTCCTTGCGGCGGATCACGCGGAACGCCTTGGCGACCTTGCGGTGCTCTGCGCGCGTCGGACGCGAGAGGCGGCCCGCCGCCGTGAGGAGGGCCACCCGGTCGTCGTCGCTCATCTGCGTGAGCCGCGTGCGATCGTCGACGAGCGCCTCGAGCAGCGCGATGCAGCGGCGAAGCTCTTCCGGTGAAGTGGCGCCCATGTTCGGGCGCCACTTCTACCACACGCTCAAGGCTCCACGGCGATGCCCGTGAGGCCGACGGGGTAGCCGAGCACGCCGACCTTGGTGGCCGCGGCGGTCGTGAGATCGATCGTGTAGAGCGCCGTCTCCGGCCCGACCTTGAGGACGGCGTACGCGACGCCCGCGCCGGTGATGTCGAACCCTGCGGCCTGATCCACGTCGATGCCGAGCGAGCCCAGCGTCTGGATCATCCCGTCGTTCGGGTTGTTGAGCCGCACGAGCAGATCGCGCGTCGAGTCGATCGCGTAGAGCACCGTGGTCGCCGGCGCGGGGTTCACGCTGTTCGTGTACGCCGTGCCGACGACGTTGGGGCTCTGCCCTTCGTTGACGTCGCCCGTCGCGAACGCGAGCGGCGCGTCGACGCCGGCGACCTTGCCGGTGTTCGGATCGATCCGGAGATCTTGATCGACGTCGGTGTGGAGGCGAATCCGATCGGCGACGGGGTTGAAGTCGAAGCCGTGCGCCTGTCCGGCGACCGCGGGCGTGAACGCGGCGCCGTCGCCGACCACCGTAGCTTCGCCCGTCGTGCGATCGATCGTGTAGATGCGGCTCGAGCTGCCGAGCCCGTACATGAGCCCGTTCGCGGGCCGGAAGTCGACGCCGAGCAGCTTCTCGTTGGTCGCGAGGCCGGTGATGAGCTTCACCGAGACCGTGCCCGCCGCGTTGACGCGAAAATTGACGAGCCGGCCGTCTTCGTCGACGCCCCAGATCCGCGCGCCGAGCGTCGGGCCGGGATCGACCTCGCTCGGCTGGACGTCGGGCCCGGCGTCGACGGCGGCGGGCGCCGGCGGCTCGACCGGGAGATTGAGCTCGGGGAGCGAGGCGTCCTGATCGGCGCCGGGAGGAGGATCGGCCGGTCCGATGACCACCGGCGGCGCCTCCGGTGCGGCGGGGGCGTCCCCGTCGTCCGAGCAGCCGACCACGAACCCCACGACGAAACTGGATGCCAACGCGACGGCGAGAACGTTCTTGGACACGAAGCCTCCTCGAGAGGGGCTACGCGCCGTGGCGCGGCTCGGATCGCCTCACGTGGCGGCACGGATCTTGGGGAGCGAGAGGCTCGGATCGTCGATGGCCGCCTCGCGGACGACGCGGCCGTGGTCGATCAAGACGACCTGATCGCCGAGCACGGTCGCCTCCTCGGCGTGGTGCGTGACCAGGATCGCGGGGACGCGCTCGCGGGCGAGCCAGTCGCCGACCTCGTCGAGCAGATCCTTCTTCACGCCGGCGTCGAGCGCCGAGAAGGGCTCGTCGAGGAGGAGCACGCGCGGGCTCATCGCGAACGCGCGCGCGAGGGCGACGCGCTGCGCCTCGCCGCCCGAGAACGTCCGTGGCTTGCGGCCGGCGAGGTGGGCGACCCGCATCTTCGCCAGCATCTCGTGCGCGCGTTCGCGGCGATCCGACGCGGGCATCTCGCGCGGGAGGCCGTAGGTCACGTTGCTCTCCGCCGTCATGTGAGGGAAGAGCGCGAGCGACTGGAACACGTACGCCGCGCGGCGCTCGTGGATCGGCCGATCGATCTTCGCGTCGTCGTCGAACCACACGTCATCGCCCAGCGCGATGCGCCCGCGATCGGGACGGACGATGCCGGCGATGCACCCGAGCGTTCGGCTCTTGCCCGCGCCCGAGGGGCCGAAGAGCACGGTCACGCCGGGCTGCACGTCGAACGCGAGATCGAGCGTGAACGGCGAGGCGCCGCGCGCGGCGTCGCCGCGCGTCGAGAGGACGACGCGCACCGAGAGCTTCGCGCCTTCGGCCTTGCCCTCGCGGTAGGTCACCGACCCATCGAATCACATGCGAGAGCAAACGTCACACGGGGGCGACACCGAGGTTACGCGGCGCCTCGTGTCGCCGAGGTGTTGCAACCTTCTTGCGAACGTTACCGCGCGGGCGACTTAAGTCTTCGAACGTGGCGAGCCACGTGACCGTCGACCAGCCCAGCCCGTGCGTCCTCGTCATCGAGGACGAGGACGACCTGCGAAAGCTCGTCGCATTCAACCTCTCGGCCGCGAGCATGCGCGTCGTTCCCCTCGACGATCTCACCTGGGCCGAGTCGGTCGCGCGCGCGGATCGGCCCGAAGTGCTCGTCATCGATCGCGGTCTGCCGCGGGGCGACGGCCTCGACCTCGTGCGCACGCTGCGCGCGAGCGAACACGGCCGCGAGATCGGCATCCTCGTCGTGAGCGCGCGCGGCACCGAGGAAGATCGCGTCGAGGGCCTCGCCGCGGGCGCCGACGACTACCTGGTGAAGCCGTTCAGCGTCCGCGAGCTCGTCGCGCGCGTTCGCATCCTCGTGAACATGGTGAGCGATCGAAGGCGCGCGCGGGAGAGCGGGCGCACGGGCGGCGTCCTCACGTGGCGCGACATCGTCATCGACACCGTCGGGCATCGCGTCATCGCCGGCGACCACGAGATCGAGCTCCGGCCCGCCGAGTTCAAGATCCTCGTCGCGCTCGTCGAGGCCGGCGGCGCGGTCTTGAGCCGGCAGAAGTTGCTCGTCACCATCTGGGGCGACGCCGCCGCGTCGACGCCACGCGCGATCGACGTCCACGTGCGTCGCCTGCGCGAGCGCCTGGGCGAGCACGGCGCCGTCGTCGAGACCGTGCTCGGCGCGGGCTATCGATGCGCCGCCGCGTGATCAGCTCTGCCGCCGCTCCGTGAGGCGGTTCACCAGATAGAGCAGCGCGAGCACCAGCGTCGTCAAGACGACGATCATCACCATCGCGTCGCGTTCGCGGTGCGCTTGAATCGCGTCGTAGATCGCGAGCGAGGCCGTCTGGGTCACGCCGGGGATGTCGCCCGCGACCATCAGCGTCACGCCGAAGTCGCCGATCGATCGCGCGAACGCGAGCATCACCGCGGCGACGATCCCGCGCGTCGCGAGCGGCATCTGCACGGTGAAGAACGCGCGGAGCGGCGTCGCGCCCAGCGTGCGGGCCGCGAGCACGAGCGTGGGATCCGTGTCTTCGAGCGCGGCGCGCACGTTCTTCACGACGAGGGGCAGGCCGCCGATGATCGCCGCGACGACCGCGCCCGTCCGGGTGAACACGATCGACGAGCCGGTGATCGACTCGTAGAGGCCGCCGATCGCGCTCCGGCGCCCGAGGATCACGAGCACGTAGTAGCCGAGCACCGTCGGCGGCATCACGATCGGCGCGGTGAAGAGCGCGTCGAGCAGGTTGCGCCCGAAGAAGCGGAAGTTCGCGAGCAGCGCCGCGACGCCCACGCCGATCACGGCGGCGAAGATCGTCGCGATCGTCGCGATCTCGAACGAGAGGAGGAGAGGGCCGAGATCCACGCGGCTCAGGGGATCGAAGGGAGCGGCTCTCCCGGCAGCAAGAACCCGTAGCGCTTCATGATCGTTCGCCCGGCCGCCGAGCCGACGAAGTCGACGAAGGCGCGCGCCTCGTTCGCCTTCGGGCCCTTGCTGCCGCCCTTGCACACGACGAGCGCCTGATCGAGCGGCGCGTGGAGCGAAGGATCGATCGGCGTGTAGTGGCCGGAAGACGTCACCGCGAGCGAGAGCGCGACGATGGCCACCTCCGCGTTTCCCGTCTGCGCGAACATCAACGTCTGCTGGACGTTCTCGCCGTAGACCGCGCGCGGCTCGGCGCTCGCCCACACACCCGCCTTCGTCATCGCCTCGCGGCCCGCGCGGCCGTACGGCGCGTGCTCCGGGTTCGCGAGCGCGATCTTGGCGTACTTGGGATCGCGGAGATCCTCGATGCTCTTCGGCAGCGCCTCCGGCGTCTTCGACCACATCACGATGCGTCCCTTGGCGTAGAGCTGCTTCGTCTCGCCGAGGCACGAGCCCGCGCTCACGACGTCGTCGACGAACGACACGTTGGCGGCGGCGAAGACGTCGAACGGCGCGCCCTCCTGGATCTGCTTCGCCAGCAGGCCGGTCGATCCGAAGCTGAAATCGACCTTCTTCCCCGTCGTCGCCTCGAACGCCTTGCCGACGTCGGCGAAGGCGAGCGCGAGATCGGCCGCGGCGGCGACGCGGAGGGGCTCTCCGCGCCGCGCGTTCTCGCCGCGCTCGCACGCCGGGAGCAGCGCGCTGCCGGCTGCGAGCGCGAGGACGATCTCAACGCGTGATGATCGTCCCGACATCTTCTCCCTCCAGGGCTCGCGTCACCATGCCCCGCTCGAGACCGTTGACGATCTGGAGCTCGGTGCAGAACCGCGAGCGACCCAGGTACTTGATGACGACGCGCTCGAGGATCATGTCGGGCAGATCGAGCTTCATGAGCTCGGTCGCCGTGATCCGCGGGATGTGCTTGGCGTTCTTGTTCTTCTTCGGATCGTCCTCGTAGAGGCCCGCCTCGTCTTTGATGAAGATGGCGCGCTTGCAGCCGAGGACCTCGGCGGTCAGGAACACGCCGGCGTCGGTGCGGTGCTCGGGGATGCGCCCGCCCTCCGTCGGCTTCTCCCAGTACCCGAACGGCGGCATGCCGGTCATGATCGGGATGCACCCGAGGCGGAAGTAGAGCGGCAGCTTCTCGAAGTCGTCGTTCATGATGTAGAGGCCGCCGTGGCTCGCGAGCAGCATCTGCAACATGCGCGCGTTCTGGCGGGGCACGTAGCCGCCGAGCGCGGCGAGCAGGCCCGTCGGCAGCTCGAGATCGCTCGCGACCGCGTAGACGTGGCGCGCGCGCGTGCCTCCGCCGGTGCACAAGAGGAGCTTGTGCTTGTCTTTCATCGCGACGAGCTCGTCGAGGATCGGGAAGACGGCCTCGCGCCCGCGATCCATGATCGACTGGCCGCCCATCTTGATGACCTTCACGTCGGGCATCATCGCGACGGGCGAGTACTTGAAGCCCTCGGTGCCGTCGGTGGTGGTCGTCATCGACGAGTCGGCGAAGCGGCTCGCGAGCTTGCGGCGTTCGTGCTTGATCTGGCCCATCTCGTTCATTCCTTCGTGATGACGGTGCCGACGGGCTCGCCCTCGAGCGCCTTGGTCAGCTGGCCGGGGACGAGCCCGTTGACGATCTGCACCGTCTCGATGTGACGCGCGCGCTGCCAGGTCGTGAAGAGCGCTTCGTCGAGGATGAGCTCCTGGGGCATGTTCTTCAGGAGGTCGGGGAGCGTCGTCTTCTTGATCAGCTTGGCGTCCGCGTGCTTCTTCGGATCCTTGTCGTAGAGGCCGTCTTCGTCCTTCACGAAGATGATGCGCTTGGCGCCGAGCACCTCCGCGTGGATGAAGAGACCGAAGTCCGAGCCGTGCGAGGGGAGGCAGCCGTCTTCCGGCGGCGGCTCCCAGAAGTGATAGGGCGGGATGGAGATCACGATCGGCAGCATCCCGCTCTCGAGGTAGAGCGGCAGCTCCCAGAAGTGCTCGCGCTGCATGACGATGGAGCCGTGCTTGGCGAGGAGCGCGTTCAGGAAGACGGCGTTGCACTCCTCCATCGCGCCGACGAGCTGGGCGACGCCTCCCGTCGGCAGGCCGAGATCGAGCGCGACGCTCACCGTGTGCCGCACGCGCGTGCCGCCGCCGACCGAGAGCACGATCTTGTGCCTGCGGCTCGCGCGGATCTCCTTGAGCTCCTCGACGAGGGGCCGCACCGCGCCCTTTCCGCGATCGAAGATCGAGTGGCCGCCGATGCCGACGAGGACGACGTCGGGCATGATCTCGAACTCGGCGTCCGAGCTGGTCTTCGCCACCACGCGGCGGTCGACCAGCGACTCGCGCATCAGGGAAGACTCGATGTGGGTTCTTCCGTCACCCGTCACCAACTTGCTCATGGTTCTTTACTCACTGTTTCACGGGGCTGCCCGGGGCGCTCATCACAAGGCGTGTCACAACCGTCACGGTTCGTGACGAAGGACTGCACGGATGAGGGGGGAGCTGACCAGGCCGGAGAGTATCCCAAACGTCGTGTGGATGATGAGGCCGGGGACGAGGAAGGCCCACGCCAGCGCGGGCGCCCCGACGAGGAGCATGACGGAGAAGATGGTCGCGAACCGGCCGACGCCCATGACGCCGCCGACGAACGACCAGGCGAGCGCACCCGGGCGTTTGCCGGGCCGAGCGACGAGGGGTACGAGGAGGTCGCAGAAGATCCCCGGCACGACGTGCTTCACGATCTCGAACGGGCCGTAGCGCCCGTCGCCGAGGAGGAACGCGACGAAGCCCATCACGAGGCCCGTGAGCGTCGCTCCCAAGCGCGTCCGTGTGCGGAGCGACGCGACGACGTAGAGCGGCGTCAAGAGCACGAGCTTGTGCCCGGGCGCGACGGGGATGCTCGGCAGGATCTTGAGGGCCTTGATGCCGAGCATCGTGAGGGAGATGCCCGCGATGACGGCGATGTCGCGCGCGTTCTTCACGCCGCCTTCGCCGACGTGTGCTTCGGCGCGCGCGATCTGCCGGTCCATGCGATCGACGATGGGCCCCACGTCGCCGCGCGCGATTTGCTTGAGGCTGCTCCAGAAGCTCGCGAGCGTCGCGCGGAGGCCGCGCGGCTCTTCGGCGCCGCCGTGATCGCGATGGCGGCGCCCGCCGCCTCCACCCCCGCCACCGCCACCGCCACCGCCACCGCCACCGCGGCCGCGCCCGCGTTCATCGCTGCCGAGCAGCGCGAGCACGGCGTCCATCGACGCAGCGACGACCTCGGGCGCGCCGAGCTTCTTCAGCCCGAGCGCGAGCGCGCGCGGATCGCCCGTGCGCGCGATCCGCGCGGCGAGGACGACGAGCACGATCCGCAGCACCATGAGGCCGCCGGCGATCGCGCCGCCGACGTTGATCGGCACGTGGAAGAACGTCAGATCGACCTTCACCCAGCGATCGACGGACGGATCCTCCGACGTCAGCGCGTAGGACGCGATCAAGAACGCCGCGAAGCCCCAGAGCTTGCCGATCTGCCGCAAGAGCGCCTTCGCGCCGTGCCCGAGCGCGAGCCACACGGCCGCGTGGACCGCGACCATCCCCGCCATCACGCGCGCGTCTTTCACGAGGAACGCGCTCACCGCGAGCACCCCGAGATACAGGACGCGAAACCGCGGATCGATCACAGCTATCAGCTATCAGCTTTGGAGGCGGGAGAGGCAGGCACAATTCCCCCCGCCTTCACCGAGGGGAGAGATTTTGGTGAAGGCGGGGGGAGTCTTTCCAGGCTTGCCTGGGCGCAGCGGCTACTCCTCCGGCTTGAGCGGCGGGCAGACGCTGCGCGGAACCTTGTTCTTCACGGGCGGCAGCGAGCGGAGATACTTGATGATCGAGTAGACCTCGAAGTCGCTCATCGTCGCGTCGTGCTTCATCTGCGGGCAGAGCTGGAGGTTGTCGCGGTCGAAGCCGGTGCGGATCGCGACCGCCAGCGACTCGTCGGTGTGGCCGCGCTTGCCGAGATCGGGATCGTTCGGATCGCCGAGGCCCGTCTCGATGTCCGGCGTCAGGTTCGGCGGATAGAGCTTGGCGCGCGGATCGTTCTTGTCGGTCAGCGGCTCGGTGCTGCCTGCCATCGTGCCCTGGTTCTTCGTATGGCAGTCCTGGCACTTCCGCTTGCGGACGGCTTCCTCGCCCGACTTGACGTTGGCCTGCTCTCGCGTGCCGTCGCCGAGCGGCCTCTCCTCCGCCGGCGGCGGATTCGCCGGCGTCTCGTCACTGCTACACGCGAACGCGCCCATCACGAGCGCGCCACTCATCGTCATCAGCAGCTTGCGAAACATCATCGTGCCGCTTCTCCCTTGCGGAACGGAGTCCTCGTCGACGGGCCCTCACGAAAGAATGCCTCGCTTGGCGATGCCAAGCGAGGCATTCTTTGCCTGGACGCGCGCGGATGCGCGCTCGCGCACGGTTCAGGTCACTTGCCGCAGGTGCCGGCCTTGAACTTCGTGATCGCGTCTTCGACGAAGGCCTTGTTCGCGGCTTCCATCGCCGCCGACATCTTGAACATCGGGTGGCTGTAGGCCGGGGCCTTCTCCACCGTGTTGATCGACTTGTTCATGACGCCGGGGTTGTAGACCGGGTCGCCCGTGGGCGTGGTCGACACGTACTGGCGGATGAACGCGGGGTTCAGCTTCTTGGTCTCCTGGAACGTGAAGTCCTGGGGGACCAGGGTGTTGCCGATCGCGTTCACGTAGCCCGTGACGTCGTCGGCCGTGTGGCAGCCGCTGCACGGCGTGTTGTCGCGGCAGCCGGTGCAGGTGTCCTGGTTCTCGTTCAGGTTCTGCGGGTTGTTGCCGTTCTGGCGGCGCGTGACGCGGAGGTTCTGCCAGCCGATGGCGTCGAACTTCGCCTTGTCGAAGCACTCGCCGAACTTCTCGAGGACGTTCGCCTGCGCCTTGCTGCCGCCGTCTTTCACCTCGAGCGCGATCCACTCGGCGAACTTCGTCTTCTCCGGGCCGGTGAGCTCGGGCGCCGCGCCGTTCGAGTGGATGCCCTTCATCACGATCCGCGAGGTCGCGATGGCGAACCCGTTCAGATAGATCATGTCGTAGGACTTCATCGCGTCGTCGCGAACGAGGAACGCCGGGTTGCCCGCGCCGCCCGCCTGGTGGCAGCCCGCGCACTTCTGCGCGAGGAACGGGTGGACTTCCTTGGCGTAGAAGGCCTGACCGGCCTTGCTGTTCGTCGGCAGGCCGCCCGGGGCGGGCTGCCCGTCTTGCTGCCCGGGCTGCGTGCTGCCGTTGTCTTGGCTCGGCTTGTTGCCGCCGCCGGGGAGCGTGTCGTCGTCGTCTCCGCCGGGGCGGAGAATCTGACTCGGGTCACCGCTGCTGCACGCGGCGACCACACCAGAAGCGGCGAGCGCAGCGATCGCGAGCAGGTAGCGCGCGTTCATCTCAGACCTCCTCCTCACGCCCGCTGAGGGCTCCCTTGCGGCGGAGGGCGACGATGACGCCCGCGACCGCGAGGAGGATGAGGCCCGCGCCGGAGCCCGACGAAGAGCCGTGCGACATCGAGCAGCCGCCGTTGTCCTGACCGAGGGCGGAGCGGTTGCCGCTCGAATCGTAGCCGTCGGGGTTCGTCGGATCGTCGGGGATGACGCTGCCCGGCTCGGGGGCCGACGCGCTGCCGTCCTCGTTGGTCGGAGGCGTGGTGCTGCGCGGCGCGGGGCCGGTGCCGTCCGGGTTCGTGCCCGGCTTGTCGGTCGGAGAGCCCGGCGTCGTCTTGAGGCCGTCCTGCCACGTCGACGGGATGAGCGAGATCCAGAGGCTGTTGCGGCGGCCCTGGGTCATCATCGCCGCGTCGCCGTAGCCGGTGACGGTCGACATCGCGAACGTCTTCACTTCCGGCATGAACGCCGCCGCGCCCTTGCCGAAGCCCGGGTTGGGCACGCCGCCGAGGCCGTTGATGAAGCCCTTCGCCTGATCCTGCGGGTTGCGCTTGCCGCGCGCCTGGACGTTCGCGACGTCCGAGTACGTCGACACCGGGTAGAGCTTGGCAGCGTCCTTCACGCCGAGCTTGCCTTCCGCCGTGAGCGGCAGGAGCTGCGCGTAGCCGCCCTTGGTGCCCGTCGACGAGCCGCCGATGTACGCGATCGCCGGAGCGGCCGAGCCGCCGTAGGTCGTCGTGTAGATGTGCGAGTGACGGCCGTAGGGCGCCGCGTTCATGAGGGGCTCGCCCACCATGTTGAGGCTCGAGTCCCAGAGGCCGACGTACGCGATCTTCGCGCCGTTCGAGTGGCCGTTCGTGTTGCCGTTGCGGTTGCGCACGCGCTGGCCGATGCCGTAGCCGATCGCGACCTTGTCACCGACGATGCCGATCGACGGCTCGGCGACGTACTTGTTGTTGCGGGGCTCGGAGCGGACGACGATCTTGCTCGCGATCGCCTGGCCCGTCGCCACGTTGAACTTCGTGAGGCGGAAGCCGATCTCGGCGGGCTGCTCGTTCGCTTCGACCGCGGTGAGGTAACCCTCGGTGGCGCCCTCGGCGATCGCGACCTGCGGGCGGCAGTGCTGCGCGACGTTCGAGTAGCGGCGGAGCCAGTCCATCTTGACGGCGGCGCCCGCGCCGCTCTCCGTCACGGTGACCTTGAAGGCCTCCTGCGCCTGGTTGTTGTACTGCATGCCGACGACGAACGAGTTCACGCCCGCGGAGACGATCGAGTGCGGGCCGCGCTGGTTGTTCGGGTTGTTGACGTTGATGCCGTCGCGGAGCGCCTGCTGGATCAGGTTCGTCGGCTTGTTGAGCGGGCGGTTGTTGCGCGTCGAGTTCGTGATCTGCACGAGCTCGCCCGTGGCCTTGCTCACGACGAACATGACCGGCTGCGGGTTGTTGTTGATGCCGTTGTCTTCGCTCGCCGCGATGAGGACGGCGTACTTGTCGGTGAACGCGACGAGGGGGCGCATGAACGCGCGCTCGCCGTTGAGCTGCGGGAGCTCCTTCACGATCGGCTCGCCGAGGCCCTTGTCGGTCAGCTTGGCGAGGGCGAAGCCGCCCTGCATGTAGCTGTTGTTGTTGTTCGGCGTGCTCGACGAGCGCGTGTACACCGTGCCGAGGAGGACCTCGTTCGCGTACGCCGACTTGGCCGCGGCCGTCTGGTCGTACGTGAAGTGAGCGTCCATGATACCGGCGCCCGTGTTCTTGCCGATGCGCGGCGCGCCGTTCTGCTGCGGGCCTGCGTACGCGGGCACGAGCACCTTGGAGAAGGTGTTCAAGACCACGGTGTCCGCGACCGCACCCTCGGCGCGCGCGTCGCGCGCGTCAGCGGCAGCAAAAACAGCGAGGGTGGTAACGATCGCAGCGCAAATTCGGGACGTCTTCATTTCGCATCCTCCAAAATCGTAACGGACAACGTGGGTGCGAGTGCCGACCTCGCTCAACGCTCCCCTCGGCCAAGCTGATCAGGCGCCGTGTTGGCAGCGACCTGCACACTCATATCCGTGTCCTCCGAAATCGCGGTGAGCTCACGGTCAACCGGCTTGGTCGTCTTGTAGACCTGCACCGAGCTGACCAGCGCATCGCGATCCGAGACGCCTTCCTGCTGCGTCTGGAGTTCGGCGGGCACGTGAACGCGGACCTTGCCGTGATTGTGCTTCGGCAAGGTGAAGAAAAATTCGGGCGCGAGCTTCGTCCACTTCTCGCTGGAAGCGCGCGCGATGACGTCGTCGCCGGCGATGAGCTCGACGGCCTGAATCCCATGGGTGTCGACGCCCATCTGCGCGATGAGCTTCGAGACGTTGTACTTGCGCTCGCCCGCGGGCGTGTCGCCCATGACGAGCGCCTCGGCGAGCTGGCGGCGCTTCACGAAGCCGACCATCTTGCCGTCGACGTAGACGCGCGTGCCCTTGACGGCGTCGCCCGTGGCGTACGGAATCGCGTCCGAGCACTCGCCGTCGGCGCCGACGTGGCAGCTGCGCTTCGCGTCGACGAGCGGCGAGGGCTTGTTGACGTAGACCGTCACGCGACGAAACTCGTGGACGACGAACTCGTTCTTCAGGCCGTCGGTGGCCCAGCGGCTGATCGGCGCGCCGGTGTCGCCCGCGAGGAACGCGAACGCGAAGCGCTTCTTGTCCTTGAGGAGCTCGGCGCCCTCGACGCTCGCGATGCGATCGTTGTTGCCGTGGAGGTGAACCGACTTGACGGTCTCCGGCGCGACGCCGATCGCCTTGAGGTAGTCGTAGAGGCGGTAGCGCCGCGCGCCGCCTTCGAGCGTCTCGACCGCGACCGCCGCGGGCATGTCGCCGTAGCGGAGGACCGAGATCTGCTTGCCATCGACGTAGACGCCGACGTCGAGGCCCATGAGCTTGCGCTGGCCGTGCTTCGGATCGTTCGGATCGAGCTTGCCTTCGCCCGAGAGGTCGCCCGTTCGATCCGCTTGCTCCGCGGCGGCGAGGGCGACGGCGTTCTTCGGCGCCTGCGTGACCGAGTGGGTCGACGCGGGCTCGGGGTTCTTCTTGGAGCACGCGACGAGGGCGCTCGCTGCGAGGAACATCCAGAAGTGATGGCGACCGGGGTTCGTCATCGGGACGGATGACCCTTGTGCACCCGGTATGCCGACCCTTCGGCGAGCACGCCTACATTGTCACCTTGCTGAGATTTGCGGTTGCTTCGCGAGCACTACCCTTGTGAAACCCCTGTAACCACCGTGTAACTGCGATCCAGCGTGGGAAAGGCCGGGCTCAGCCGAAATGTGGGCACGCTCCTCGGCGGCTGGCGATTCGCTGGATCCGGTCCTCTCCAAGTGAGGTTCCACGGCAGCAAGAGACGGGGTGCACGAGTCTGCCCTCGCTGGAGGAAGCGCGGAGGCGGGCTCGCTTTTTCCGCGCGATCTTGCGAGGGCCGAACGCCCCGCGTGGGGCGCGCGCACATCACGACGGAGGCTACTTCGCGCCGAAGTTCGCCGCGCGCGCCTTCACTTCCTTCTGGAGCGCGGCGACGTCCTTCTTCGCCTTCACGGTGATCTCCGCGCCGCCCTCGATCTCCTTCACCTCGACGATCGTGTCGCCCTCGACGACGATCGGGCATCGGCCGAGGCCGCCGCCTCCCTTGCCCTCGGAGTTGTGCTCGACCTTCGGCGGTGCGGCCATCTTGGCCACCTCGGCGGCGTGGCCCGCGCGGTCGCGGATCTCCTTCACCTTGTCGGCCTTGTCACCGGCTGCGGTGACGGTGACGACGACGCCTTCCTTCGTGTCCTTCACCGTCGTCTTCGCGCCCTCGACCGCGCTCGGGCAGTGCGCCATCTTGTTCGCGCCCGCGCCCTCGGCGCCGGGCGCCTTCGACTCCTTGTCGCGATCGCGCGTCTCGCGCCGCAGCCAGTCGATCTCCGACTTGTCCTTGGCCTTCACCGTCGCCTTCACGCCGTCCTTGATGTCGGCCGTCTCGAGCGTCGTGTTGCGCATGACGATCGTGCACCGGCCGTACTGCCCGCCGCCCTCGCCCTTGCCGGTGTGCCTGACGCCCGCTTCGGCCTCGTGCTTGTCGGCCTCGACGAGCTTCGCCGTGCGCGCCTTGATGTCTTTCGTCGACGCTTCGTCCTTGCCCGTGATCGCGATCTCGATTCCGCCTTCGACGTCCTTCAGCGCGACGGTCGCGCCCGGTGCGGCCGTCGGGCAGTTCGCCATGTGCGCGTCGTGCTTGCCCTTGCCTTCGGTCTTGGGCTCCGCGCTCGCCGGCGGCGCGGCGTCGATCACGCTCGCGGCCGTCGGCGCCGCGCTCGGCGTCGGCGGCGGCGCGGGCTTCTTCTCGTCGCAAGCGGAGAGGGCGATGACGAGCACGAGAGCGGGGACGACACGGCGCACGGGAGCCTCCTCGGGTTCGGAAAAATCGGGGCGGATTGTGAGGCCGCGCCGGCCCGCGAAGCAATGCCTTTGCGGGCGCGGCCGGGGCGCCGCGAGCGATCGCCGCGGCGCGTTCCAACGCGCCGGCTTGACAGGGATTTTCTCTGTCCTAGGGTGCGTCCGATGCGTCGCGGAGTCACGATCGTCAGCGCCGTCGCCTTCGCGTTCATCGGTCCGCGCCTCACGACGGCGCAAGATCGGCCGGCCTCCGAGCCGTTCGCGTTCGAGCCGCCTTCCGGGTTCCTCGAGACGAAAGACGATCCGGGCACGCTCGGGCCCGGCGTCGAGAAGGCGTGGCTCCACCCGACGGAGGTCCTCACGTTCTCGCCGCGGATCATGCTCACGCGATCGAAGCAGGGCGGCACCGTCGAGCCGAACGATCTCTCGCGCCTCGCGGCGGGCATGCCGGCGACGCTCGGCGAGAGCGGCCTGTCGTGGGTCGACGTGCGTCGCGAGACGCGCGTTCGCGCCGACGGCGCGCACGTCGGCCTCATCGAGGGCGACTGCGAGAAGAAGCTCACCCTGCCGGAAGGGCAGGAGGGCCTCCTCAAGTACCGCAGGCTCTACCTCGTGTTCCCCGTCGACGGCGGCGGCTCCGTGATCATCACGTCGCTGTACCCGCAAGAGCAGGCGGCGAAGTGGGCGCCGATCCTCGAGTCGATGATCGGCACGACGAAGGGCGTCGCGGTTCGGCTGCCGGGGCCGCCGGCGTGGATGATCGGCGCGTGGGCGACCGCCGGCGCCGTCGTGGGCTGGCTCGCGGCGTCGATGCTGTCGAAGCGCAGCGCGAAGATCGACGCGAAGGTCGAAGCGAAGGTCGAAGCGAAGAAGAGCGAAGAGACGTGATCGCCGGCCAGGGCCTGCACACGGGGAAGCCCTCGGTCGTGAGGCTCGCGAAGCGATCCGGCGACGTCGCGCTCCTTCGCGACGGGCGAGCGATCCCGCTCTCGGCGATGCGCGTCGTCGACACGACGCGCTCGACGGTCATCGCCGATCTCGAAGGACACGTGAGGATCGGGACGGTCGAGCACCTCTTCGCCGCGCTCGCGGCACTCGGCCTCCATCGAGGCGTCGCGATCGAGATCGACGGCGCCGAGCCTCCGCTCGCCGACGGCGGCGCGCGGGTGTTCCTCGACGCCGCGCGCGCGCTCGACGTCGCGCCGTCGGAGGCCTCGCTCCGCGTCGCGCGCGACGGCGACGTCTCCGTCGGCGAGAGCGTCTACGCCTTTCGCGCGGGCGCCGGCGTCGCGGTCGAGGTCGCGATCGACTTCGGCGACGCGCGCCTCGATCGCGTCGCGCGATGGGACGGCGATCCCGAAGACTTTCGCGTTCGGATCGCGACCGCGCGGACGTTCGGCTTCGAGCACGAGGTCGAGGAGCTCCTCGCGCGCGGGCTCGCGTCGCACGTCTCGCCCGAGAGCGTCGTCGTGATCGGCCGAGACCGCGTGCTCTCCTCGGGCGCGCCCTTCGCCGCCGATGAGCCGGCGCGTCACAAGCTCCTCGATCTCGTGGGTGACATGTACGTCCACGGCGGACCTCCGCGCGGCTTCGTCCGCGCGATCCGGCCCGGCCACGCGGCGACCCACGAGGCCGTGCGACGCGCGCTCGCCGAGGGGCTGTTGACGCGCACGTGAGGGGGCTTGACCGGTACGTCGCGATCCACCCGTGCGCGAGGTTTCATCCGTGTAACGTGCATGGAGCACGCGCGCGACATCCGGCGCCGAAACAGGCGACTTGTCGCGTTGCCGAAAGAACGCGCAGGACGGAACGAAACCTGCTCTATCCATCGTCGTGCGCCGGCGCCACGCGCTCCTTCTCAGCGTCCTCCTCGTGGGCCTCGCTTCCGCGGCCTGCGGTGGAGCGCTCGAAACGGAGCAGGCACCCACGCCCGGCGCGTCCGAGCAACCGGAGTCGGCGCCGAGCAACGAAGGCTCGACGAAGGGCCCCTCGACCGACGTCGGCACGGGCTCCGCGCCGAGCCCGACGAGCTGCGCGTCGAACGGTGCGCGCGCGACGGGCATCGCCGACAACCATGCGGCGCGACCCCATACGGTCGAAGACCTGCCCGCTGCCGACTTCGCGAGGCACTCGTTCACGCTTACGGCCGCGGAGCGATCCGCGCTCGCGGCGGGCAAGCCGATCACCAAGACGACGACGTCTGGCGGGGCGCGCGAGCACACCCACGCCGTCACGCTGGGATGCAAGTGAAGCGAGTGAGCATTCTGGATCCAACCCAACATGGCCGTATAGCCTGAGAGCGGATGCGCGGAGTCGTCGTCCTCACGATGGCCATGCTCGTCGTCGCCGCGTGCACGACGGACTTCCCGCCGTGTTACCGCGGCGAGTACCGTGGTTGCTCCTGCCCGGACGGCGCGCGCGGCTACGAGTCGTGCAACATCACGCAAGACGGCTTCGGCGCGTGCGTCTGCGACGGTCGGACTCCGGGGGTCGCGGGCATCCGCGAGGCAGGCGCCGACGTCGTGGAGAGCGGCCCACCGACCGGCACGTACATGCAGCCTTGCGCGCCGAACAACCAATGCACCGACGGGACGACCTGCGCGCTCTTCCCCAACAAGGGGAGCTTCTGCACGAAGCCGTGCAAAGATCCGACGGACTGTCCGCCTCCGGCCAAGACGTGCAGCAGCATGCGCGGGGTGTGTGCAGCGCCGTGACGAAGGCCCTCGCACTGTCGTCTGTCGTCGTCGCCGCGGTCGCGCTCGCGCCGTCGCGCGCGCTCGCGCAAGACGCGAGCGCTCCGGCGCAAGACACCGCGCCCGACGCTGCGCCTGCGCCCGCCGAAGCGCCGGCGCCCGCCGAAGCGCCCGTGGAGCGCGAGCCCGCCGAGGTGCGCGTGATCGGAGGACGCGCGGACGCGCTCCAGAAGATCCCCGGGTCGGGCACGCTCGTGACGAAGAAGGAGCTCGATCGCGCGGCGCCGGTCGACCTCGCCGAGATGCTCAGGCGCGTGCCCGGCGTCCAGGCGCGTCAAGAATACGGAGGCGGCGGGCGCCTCGACGTCAGCGTGCGCGGCCTCGACGCCGGCCGGAGCCGCCGCGTCTTGATGTTGGAAGACGGCATCCCGCTCGCGATCAACCCGTACACCGAAGCCGACATGTACTTCGCGCCGCCGGTCGAGCGAATGCGCGGCATCGAGGTGGTGAAGGGGAGCGGCAACATCCTGTTCGGTCCGCAGACGCTCGCCGGCACGATCAACTTCCTCACGCTCGCGCCGCCCGACAAGATGACGGTGACCGCCGATCTCGACGCCGGCAGCTATGGATACATGCGCGGGCTCGCGAACTACGGAGATGCCCACGGCGGCGTGCGGTACATCGTCCAGGCCCTTCATCGCCGCGGCGACGGCTTCCGCGATCAGGGCTTCGAATCGACCAACGGGCTCGCCAAGGTGGCGTTCGAAACAGGTCGGGACGGCGAGGCCGTCCTCAAGCTCGGGTTTCATCACGACGAGTCTGGCTCCGAAGACGTCGGCCTCACGCGCGACATGTACGCTCGCGAGCCGCGTCGCGCGACGCTCTCGCCCCTCAGTCGCCTCGTGCTCGATCGCTTCGACGCTTCGCTCACCCACGAGCAGCGCCTCGGCGAGAGCACGAAGCTCAAGACTCTCGTGTACGGCTACGTCACCGATCGCGTCTGGCGGCGCCAGCAGTACACGCGCAGCCCCTCGCTGGCAGACGACTACGAGCGCATCGTCGGCGACGTGGGCACGCCGGGCGGCGCCATCTACTTCGGCCGCAACAATCGCGTCCTCGATCGGATGTACGGCGTCCTCGGTCTCGAACCGCGCTTCGAGCACAAGATGAAGACCGGCGCCGTCGCGCACACGCTCGAGTTCGGCGGGCGCGTCCTCCGCGAGAGCGCGCACTATCAAGATCGACGCGGCGACTATCCAGAGTCGTTCGCCGGCGCTTCGCGTTCGGAGGAGAAGCACACCGGCGTCGCGTTCGCGGGATACATCCAGGATCGGATGGAGCTCGCGAACGACCTGCTCCTCACGCCCGGCATCCGCTTCGAATACCTCCGCGCCACGCGCCGCATCTTGCGCCGCGAGAACGGCACGAGCTCCGAAGACGTGTTCCTCGAAGGCAGCAAGAACGCGCACGGCGTCATTCCCGGCGTCGGCATGGTCTACGGCACGAAAGCCGCGCACGTCTTCGGCGGCATGCACCTCGGCTTCGCGCCGCCGCGCTTCGCGTCGTCGGTCAGCGTCGCCGGCGTGCCGCAGGAGGTGTCCGCCGAGAAGAGCCTCAACTACGAGCTCGGCACGCGCGTCGCGCCTCTCCCCTGGCTCCGCGGCGAGCTCACCGGCTTCCTCTCGAACTACTCCAATCAGGTCATCGCGAACACGTCGACCGAGGTGACCGACGTGACGGCGCTCACCGACGCCGGCGCGACCAACATCTACGGCGCGGAGAGCGGGACGACGCTCCAGCTCGGTCGCGCGCTGAGGACGGGCCTCATCGTCGATCTCGGCGTTCGCTACACGTTCTCACGCGCCCTGTTCCGCTACGGTCGAAACGCCGGCAATCTCCTTCCCTACGCGCCTCAGCACTCGCTCAACTCCAGCCTCGACGTCGAGCTGAAGAGCGGCTTCGGTGGACAGCTCTTCTACCGCTTCATCGGGCCGCAGTTCTCGGACGAAGCGAACACGGTGGCCGAGGACGTCACCGGACGCATCGGTCGCATCGACGGCTATCACGTCGTCGACGGCACGCTCCACTATCGACATCGTCCGACCGGGCTCACGTTCCGGCTGACGGCGAAGAACATCTTCGACAGCGACTACATCGTCGCGCGGCGCCCCGAGGGTATCTTCACCGGCGGCTTCCAGCAGTTCCTCTTCGGTCTGCGTTGGGAGTGGCCGCTGCCCACGGCGCAGCGCCAGTGAGCCATCCGACATCTGCCCTGAGGGTCAACGGGTCCACCAGCGCGCCGTGTCACCGGCGTGTAACCGCGAAAATGCGCGGTCGCGTGCGACGGGCGATGGTACGGCGCGTGCTCCGAACGCACGCATGACCTCTCGTACGTGGGCCTATGGATCCGTCGTCGTCGCTACCCTGTTCTGGAGCGGGTGCTCCTCGGACGACGGTGCCCCGACGTCGACGCAGACACCTGCCGTCGTCGCCGGCTCGCGCGCGCTCATCGAAGGGTGCGTGAAGGACGAGGACTGCGAGAGCAAGGTCTGCTTCCCGGGCGACCAGGGGAGCTACTGCTCGCTCAAGTGCACCCCGGAGAACGCGACGACGGTGTGCGTCGCTCCGATGGGCGGCACGTGCAACAAGAAGGGCTTCTGCAAGAAGCCCTGAGGCCGGGTCACGCCTGCGATCGCTTCTTCCGGAAGAAGAGCGCCGCGCCGAGCAGCGCGACGAGCGAGACGACGCCGATGATCCAGCGGGTCTGACGTCCATCGTCGTTCGCCGCCTCGCTCGGCTTCGGCGCGACGTCGGTCGCGACGTGAGCCGCGAGATCGATCCCCGTGAGGTCGGGGCGCGGAACACCCTCGGGGAACAGCTCGAGCGCCGGCGCGAGATCTTCGGCTCTCACCTCCGGCGTCTCGGGGATCGCGGGCGCGTACACGCGCACGACGGCCTCGAGCTCCTTGCGCGATCGTGAGGGCATCTCCTTGGCGAGCGCCTCGACGGCGCCTGCGCCGGAGGCGCGGATGCTCTTCTGCGCCTCCGCGATCGCGCGGACGGCGGCGAGGACGACCGGGCGGCGCGCGGTCGAGGCGGCAGGGCTGAACGCGAGGGTGTGGATGACACGGTTCGACAGCGCCTTCACCTCGCCGCGCGGCTGATCGACGATCACGACCGCGTCATCGTCGACGATCGCCTTCTCGAGGAACGGCGACGGGACGTAGAGCGCGTCGACCTTCTTGTCGTGAAACGAGCCGTTCAGGAGCTTGGCCAGGAGCACTTCGGTCTCGATGTCCTTCTCCCGATCGAGGCCTTGCGTCGCGACGAGGGCACCGAGGCGCGCCGGGAGTTGAGGGGGCACGCCGATGCGCAGCCCCTTGAGCCCCGAGACGCGATCCCGCAAAGGCATCTCCGAAGTCAGCCTGCGCTCCGCCAGGATCTCGCGGCGCACGACGAGCGCGTTCGGATCGTTTCGCAGCAGGTTCGCCACGAGCACGATGGGCTTCTTCTCCGCGATGAGGCGGAGATACATCGTCGGCGGCAGCACCGCGGCCTCCGCCGCGCCCTGCGCGAACATCGTCTCCGCGTTGGCGGGCTTGGGCGCGACGACGAGCTCGACCTCGAGGCCTTCGCGCTCGAAGAAGCCACCGGCCTTGGCGACCCAGAAGCTCGTGTATTGGAGGTTCTCGTGGTCGGGGACGATGACCTTGAGCTTGTCGCCGGCGAGCGCGACAGCGTGAAAGAAGAAGAGCGCGAGCGCGGCAGCGCCGGCGGCCAGACGCGATGACATCGGGCAGAGTCTACGCGATCGGTTCGCCGGCGAAGGCGCGGATCAGCGGTCGATCAGAGGCAGTCGGCGCCGCAGGTCTGGGTCACGCAGGTGTTGTACTCGGTCCACTTGGTGACGGCGCCCGGGTGCTGCTCCGCGCACGCGTTCTGACACGCGGTCTTGTCGCCGCCGCCGCCGGTGCCCCCGCCCATTCCGT
>JAHBWD010000091.1 GCA_019637175.1 Labilithrix sp.
ACGGAAGCGCTGAGACTCACCGCAGTGCGGCCCTCGCCATGGGCGAGGCCCCTCTTGTTCGAGCTGCGATACGATCCGAAGCATGAGGCACCTCGCGATCGGCGTCGCCGCGATCCTCCTCACCGGGTGCAAGCTGCTCGAGCAACCCGCCCCCGACCTCCACGTCGGCGACGAAGCGTACGGAGGTCGCGTGATCGCCGTGAGCAAGATGATCGGCGACGTCGTCTCGACGCCGAGCGCGATCGCGTGGATCAGCGGCGACGACGACCTCTATGCGGCGGACCACGACGGCCGAGGGACACGACAGGTCGTGTCGTTCCGGAGCACGCCCAGGCAACGCGTGCGCCTCGCGCCCCGGCGAGGAGGCGTCGCGGTCGACACCGGCGACCCGAGCCGTCGAGATACGCGCGTGCTCACCGTCTCTCTGATCCATCTCGACGGCGGCGCGGCGATCCCCGTGGCGCACAGCGCCGGCGATCGATTCGCGGGGCACCCGACGTCCGACACCGTCTGTTATGGGCGACGATCCACCAAGCGATCTCGCGACGACTGGTTCGAGGAAACCCGATGCGTCCGCGAGCCACCCGAAGGCGCCCGAGGCGCGATCGCCGACTTCGGCGTCACGGAGCAAAGACCGCGTTGCAATATCCGCGCGCTCGCGCACGACGGTCGCGATCTCTACGTCGGCGACTGTGAGAGCAGGCTCGAGCGCTATGTAGGCTTCGCGGGGCCGCCGCTCGTGATGCCGCTCGCGAAGGACGAGACCGTCAGCTCGATCGTGACGGCGCCCGGGCGCGTCATCTTCGCGACGTCGCGCGGGAGCGTTCGCACCGTGGACGTCGCCGCGTGGCCCGCGGCGCGCGAGCTGTGCGCGATTCCGGTCGAAGAGGCGAAGCGGTCCCGCTTCATCGTCAAGGCGATGGCGGTCTCGAACGACCGCGTCTTCGTCACGGCGAACGACAACTCGCTGGGAGGCGCTGAAGGGATCGTCTTCTCGTGCCGGGCCGGGGAGCGCCCGACGGTGATCCATCGCGGACGCGAGGCCTTCAACGGGGTCGCGCTGACGCCCTCGAGCGTCGTCTACGGCGTCAACCAGGGAACGGCGGGCTTCCTCGTCGCCCGCGCGCTGTGACGCGCGCGCGCCGACCCTTCGAGCGAAGAGGACTTCCGTAAGGGAGCCGCCACGCGACGTGTGTCGTCGCACGACGACGGAAACGCGCTCATGAGGGTTGCGCAGACGTACACGACGCCGCATGTTCCCGCGACGCGCGTTCCTGGGGTCTCACCGCCCGAACGCGATCGCGAGAAATGACGGATCTCATGTCGACGGGGCCAGCGGCCACGGTCGAGAAGCACGCTCGCGCCTTCCGCGCGCTGTGGTGGGCTTCGACCGAGCCGGCTCATCATCATTTACCGGACTACGGACTTCCGCAGGCCTTCTGGTCCGCGTCGGTCGCCGAGCTTCGACTGACGCGCCTCGCGTCGGACGAATGGACCGCCGAGAAGAGCGAGGGCCAGACGCCGCTCGAGCGCGTCGGCGAGGTGCTCTTCCATGCCCGGCGCTCCGGCGCCGAGGAGGCGGTGATCGCGGTGCAAGGCGCGCTCGTGTACCTGCATCGCGGGTCGCGGCAGCAGATCAACGTCGCCGCCGCGGGTCGAACCGACGAGGAAGCGCAGAATGTGCTCGCCGCCCTTCGGCGCGCGTTCCCGAAGCAGACGCCTCGAGGCTGCCGCGTCGAGATGAAGTTCTGGTCGTACAATCACGGCGCGAGCTCACGCGACGAGACCATCGACGTCTGCAACTGGAACGAGGTGACCTCCAACTACAGCGCGCGCACCGTACAGCGCCTCGCGCCGCTGATGACCGCTCCGCAGGTCACGGAGACCGGGAAGCTCGCGCTCTGGCTTGGTCCTCCTGGAACGGGCAAGACGTTCGCGCTTCGTGCTCTCGCGTGGGAACGACGCGAGCACGTCAGGGTGCACTACATCCTCGACCCGGAGGTCTTCCTCGAGCGGATCGACTATGTCATGACCGTCTTCGGTGACGACGATGACGACGAACGCGAGGTCAACGACCGGGCGCGCCTCATCGTGCTCGAGGACGCGGGCGAGCTCCTCGGCGCCGACGCCAAGGCGCGCACGGGGCACGGGCTCTCGCGCCTGCTCAACCTCACCGACGGGCTCCCCGGCCAGGCGAGCCACGCGCGCGTGCTCATCACGACGAACGAGGACGTCGGTCGCCTTCATCCGGCGGTGACGCGCCCAGGTCGATGCGCAGCGCTCGTGAGATTCCATCCGCTCGACGAGATCGAGTGCCGAGAGTGGCTTCGCGCGCGCGGCCGCGAAGATCTCGTCGGCGAGGGTTCACCGGCGACGATCGCGGACCTGTTTGCTCGGCTGCGCGGCGAGACGCGCCTGGGAGGCGCTTCGCCCAGCGTCGGCTTCAGCGGCGCTCGGTAGATCTCGCCGCGGGCGACGGGAGAGCGTTCGCTCAGCTGCGGCGGCGGCGCGCGAAGAGCGCGCCGAGGAGCGCGAGGCCGCCGAGCGCGGCGCCGGAGAAGCCGGCGGGCGACGCCGTGCGGCAGCCGCAGCCGGAGTCTTCGCGCTTGAAGAAGGGCTCTTCCTCGTCGTCCGGCGCGCCGGACGGCGGCGGGTTCGCGGCGACGGGGACCGACGTGCCGTTGCCCGTCACGGCGATGATCTGGCTCGGCTGATCGGGATCGTTCGAGGCCACGGTGATCGTCGCCGACTGCAGACCTTCCTTCGCGGGCGTGAAGCGGATCGCGAGATCGTAGGCGCTCTTCTTCGCCGTCTCGGCGGACGCGACCACGACGAACTGCGGATCGGAGCTCTCGAACTTCATCGTGGCGCCGAGCTCGCCGGTGTTCGTGATCTTCGCCGGCTTCTCGACGTTCTGTCCGAGCTGCACGGTCCCGACGTCGATCGACTTCGGGGCCTTCACGTTCGGGAGCGGCAGGCGAACCTTCACGTTCGGGAACTTCACGCTGACGGGCGGCGTCGCCGCGTAGGCTTTCTTCGGCGCGTTGAGCGGCCCGCTCAGGTCGAGGACGCCGATGCCGCCCGGGACGGGGAAGCCGGCGATCTTGTTGACCGCGACGTAGGGCGCCGCGGTGAGCTCGCCGGTGACCTCGATCTCGCCTTCGACGTCGGCGCCGAGCTCGAGGAAGTCGGCGTCGACCATCGGGAGCTTCGCCGTCTTCGACGCTTGCGTGATCTGCCCGATCGGCGCGCCCGTGCCGAACGTGACCTTCGTCGTCCGATACGAGAAGGTGGGGCTCGTCTTCGCGGCGACGGCCAGATCGACGTTGTTGTCGGTCGTGTTGATCAGCTTCACGTTGAGGAGCGTCGTGTTCGTCAGGCTCGGGGAGGGCACGGTGTTCGTCACCGGCGCGTCGAAGCCCCACGGCGGGAACTGCACGCTGTTCGTGGCCACGTAGTTGAAGTTCGACGCGTACTCGGTGAGGAACCGCGACGCGTCGTACGTCCACTCGCGCGAGAAGCCGAGCAGCGTCGCGTAGACCCGGACGGACGGGATGAGCGTATGCGAGACCTTGAACGTCCCGTCCGTCACCTTCGACGTGGGGATCGTGAGATCGAACGTCTTCGTCGAGGGCCACCGCGCCTCGACCACCGCGGTGCGGGCCATCTCCACCAGCCAGAGCGGCTCGGTCGACGGCGTGGGCAGCGCCGCGAGGTCCATGCTGATCGAGACCTGGACGGGCTGGTCGCTGCCGCAGTGCCCGCTCGGATCCGGCGAGGCGCACGCGGGCACCCAACCCGTCCCGATCGAGCTCATGACGGGCGCCCGCGACTCGGCGCGGAGCGCCGCGCCTCCGCGCGAACAAGTGAGCGATTTCACGTCGCACGGCGCGTCGACGACGTCGGCGAGGGCCGGCGTGGCGAGGCTCGCGGAGGCGGCGGCGGCAGCGACGGAGAGGAGGGCGGAACGAACGACGGCGCGCATGGAGACTCCGCGGGGGAATACAACGTCGGCGCAATGCCCAACGTGCGCGCGCGGAGTAGCACGGGACCTGAGGGCAAAACGTCTCAACTGCGCACCAACTCGCGTGCGCGCGCGCAGCGCGCCGCTCGCGGACGCTCCCTGGCCCAGGCCACCTCGAAAGTGGCCCGGCCAGGTCCGCGTCTCCGCAACGCGCGAGAATTGCTCGAACACATCGACGGCACCGACGTTGCTCTCTACGGATACATGCCCGCGTCGATCGAGCACCAAGCCATCACGGAGATGATCCGTGAAGCGCCGGCGGTCGTCGTCGCGCTCCTCCGGGCGGCCGGGATCGACGTGCCCGCGCACGTCGAAGCGACCGGAACGAACGCCGCGTTCTCGATCGCGGTCGACGACTTCAACGCCGACGACGCCGTCGTCCTCCGCACGCCAACGGGAGAGACGGAGCGCGTCGTCGTCGTCGAGGTCCAGCGCGCCTGGTCGGACGAGAAGCTCCTCACCCTCCCCATCTACCAGGCGATCGCGCGTCGACGGCACAAGGCGCCCTGCGAGGTCCTCGTGCTCGCGCTCGACGACGACTTCGCCGACGCGCTGAGGCGTCCGATCCCGCTCGGCGGCGGATCGTTCTTCGCGGCTACCGTCGTCGGCCGCGCCGAGCTTCGCCTGATGCCGGAACGGATCGCGCGCGTGAGCCCCCAGGTCGCGTTCCTTCGCGCTCTCGTGCTCGGCGCCGAGGACCCCGCGATCGTGCTGGACGCAGTGAAGAGCTTCGACGAGCTGCCGCCCGAACGTGCGGTGCTATACTTCGACTTGATCTCCGAGGCGCTTCCGAAGGCCATCCGTCTCTCCGTGGAGAAACTCATGCTGCACCAGGGCTACCAACCGAGGAGCGCGTTCGTCAAAGAGCTCATGGAGCAGTGGCGTGCGGAAGGACGTCGAGAAGGACGTGAAGAAGGGCGTGAGGAAGCATGCCCGGTCGTCCGCAACGCCATCCGCGCCCTCCTTCGCTCGCGACACATCGTCATCACCGCCGACCACGAGCAGGCGCTCGAGGCGTGTACCGATCTCGGCGTGCTCGCGACCTGGGCCGAGCGCGCAGCCACGGCTTCGAGCGCGCGCGACGTCTTCGGTTGAAGATCGCCGTCTTTCGCCAGCGACGGCTCGACCGCGCCTGCGATGACCGGTGGAAACATCTGGATGACGTGCGCACGAAATGGCGCGCGGCTTCGGCGCCACTGCCAGCATGAAATCATTGCATTTCTGACGCATGGCTTCACGATTGACGGTGATGCGTCGGTGGCTCTGCTCCTGGCTCTTCCCTCTCGCCTCCGCGGCCTGTGCGCCCGCGTCCACGCTCCCTCCGCCGAGCGCGCCCGCGGAAGCCTCGACCGAGGTCGCCGAGCCGCCCGTCGAGCCCGATGATCTCGAGCCCGTCCTGCGCAAGGACCCGGCGCTCGCGGCGATGCTCGACGACGCGCCGCGCAGGCGGATCCAGCTCCTCGTCTCGGTGCCCGCGGACCCCGGCGCCACGCCGAGGCTCCAGACGCTCGCGTATCGCGCCGACGCCGAGTACTTCTACCCGGCGAGCGCCGTGAAGCTCGCGGTCGCCGTCGCCGCGCTCGAGAAGCTCGACGAGCTGCGCGCCGACGCGGGGCAACGAGACGTCGGCCTGACCACACCGCTGCGCATCGCCGAAGGCGAAGGCTCGCGACGGCGGACCTTGGAGACCACGCTCCAGGACGAGATCACGAACGCGCTCGTCCTCTCGGACAACGATTCACACAACCGCCTCTTCGAGCTCGTGGGGCGCGACGAGCTCGCCGAGCGACTCGCGCGGCTCGGGCTCTCGAAGACGCGCCTCGTGAGCTTCCTCGCCGACACACGGAGCGAGAGGGCACCATCCGCGTTCGAGCTCGTCGTCGGGCCAGGCCATTCGATCTTCGTCGCCCAGCGACTCGGCTTCGAGGCTCCTCCGGCGTTCGCGCTCGAGGGGCTGCTCGTCGGCAACGAGCACATCGACGCGACCGGTCGTCGCGTCGACGGCCCGATGGACTTCACGGCGCACAACGCGATGTCGCTGCGCGATCTCCACGCGTTGCTCACGGCGATCGTCCGTCCCGATCTGGCCGACGGACCCCTGCCCCGCATCACACCCGCCGATCGCGAGGCCTTGCTCGCGACGCTCGCGAAGGTCCCGAGCGACCTCCGGGGCCGCCGCGCACGGGCCGAAGACGATCGACACAAGCCGCTTCGCGCCGCCGTCGCCGCGGCGCTGCCGGGCCATCGCATACGGGTCCAAGGAAAAGGAGGGCGCGCGTATGGGTTCTTGGTCGAGAACTCTTACGTCCTCGACGAGACGACGGGCCGATCGTGCTTCGTGACCGCCGCGATCTACGCGAACGACAGCGAGATCCTCAACGACGATCGCTACGAGTACCGAGCGGTCGGCCATCCGTTCATGACGAGCGTCGGTCGCGTCATCGCACGAGAAATCCTTCGCTGAGGGCTGATCGCTGAAGGCTGAGAGTGGCCTGGGCCAGCTCGAAAGTGGCCCGGCCAGGCCCACGACTCGGCAACGCGCGAGAATCACTCGAGAGCGCCGACGGCACCGACGTTGCTTCCTGCTCGCCCATGCCGGCGTCGATCGAGCACCAAGCCATCGCGGAGATGATCCGCGAGGCTCCCGCGGTCGTCGTGGCGCTCCTCCGCGCGGCGGGCGTCGACTTGCCGGCGGATCTCGAGGCCTCGGGAGCGAGCGCCGCGTTCTCGATCGCGGTCGACGACTTCAACGCCGACGACGCCGTCGTGCTCCGCAGCGCGGCGGGCGAGACGGAGCGCGTCGTCGTCGTCGAGGTGCAACGCGCCTGGTCGGACGAGAAGCTCCTGACCCTCCCCATCTACCAGGCCATCGCGCGGCGACGACACAAGGCGCCGTGCGAGGTGCTCGTGCTCGCGCTCGACGACGACTTCGCCAACGCGCTGAGGCGTCCGATCCCGCTCGGCGGCGGATCGTTCTTCACCGCGACCGTCGTCGGCCGCGCCGAGCTCCGCGCGATGCCCCGGCGGATCGCGTCCGTGAGCCCAGAGGTCGCGTTCCTGCGCGCGCTCGTGCTCGGCGGCGAGGATCCCGCGGTCGTCGTCGATGCCGTGAAGAGCTTCGACGAGCTGCCGCCCGAACGCGCAGTGCTATACTTCGACTTGATCTCCGAAGCGTTTCCGAAGGCCATCCGTCTCTCCGTGGAGAAACTCATGCTGCACCAGGGCTACCAACCGAGGAGCGCGTTCGTCAAAGAGCTCTTGGAGAAGGGACGCGAGGAAGGGCGCGAGGAAGGACGCGAGCAAGGGCGTGAGCAAGGACGCGAAGAAGCATGCCCGGTCGTCCGCAACGCCATCCGCGCGCTCCTTCGGTCGCGACACATCGTCACGACCGCCGACCACGAGCAGGCGCTCGAGGCCTGTACCGATCTCGGCCTGCTCGCGACTTGGGCCGAGCGCGCGACCACCGCCTCGAGCGCGCGCGACGTCTTCGGGTGAACGCCTCCGCGAGGCAGCGCGCGTTGGCCCCGTCTTCGCACGCACCGCGGCTCGGAGGTCAGAGACATGGGAACGAAGCTCGAGGGGAAGAAGGTCGCGTTCGTCGTCACCGACGGGTTCGAGCAGCACGAGCTCACCGGACCGCTGAAGGCGCTCGCAGACGAGGGCGCCGACTGCGACGTCATCTCGCCGAAGGACGGCAAGGTGAAGGGCTGGAAGCTCGGCGACTGGGGCGACGAGATCGAGGTCGACGTGAACCTGAAGGACGCCGATGCCTCCACGTACGACGCGCTCGTCTTGCCCGGCGGCGTCATCAACCCGGACAAGCTGCGCGTCATGCCCGAGGTGATCGTGTTCGTGCGCAAGTTCTTCGACGCAGGCAAGCCCGTTGGCGCGATTTGTCACGGGCCGTGGACGCTCATCGACGCGGGCGTCGTCGAAGGTCGAACGATGACCTCGTGGCCGTCGGTGCGAACCGACCTCGTCAACGCAGGAGCCAAGTGGGTCGACGCGGAGGTCGTCTGCGACGACGGGCTCGTCACGAGCCGCAAGCCCGAGGACGTCCCCGCGTTCAGCCGCAAGCTCGCCGAGGAAATCGTCGAGGGCCTCCACGGCGAAGCGCGCGCGCGACGCAACGCGGCTCGCCGGGAGGGCGCCGGCGCGCCGTGATCACTCGCACGTGCCTTTGACGTAGTAGTCCTCTTCGAGGCACTGCTTGCCGTCGACCGTGCAGATCGCCGTGACGGTGGTGAAGCCCTCGCCCACGTCTCTCTGCTGGCTCTCGATCGTTCCGCCGTGGCGGTTGCAGTACGAGTGCTGCTGGCCGCACGTCGCGCGGTAGAAGCTCCATTGCTCGCAGCTCGTGCCGTCGGGGAAGATGCAGCGCTCGCCTTCCGCCTCGTAGCCGTTCTTCTCGCAGTACTTGGCGGCAGGCGAGCCGGGTCCGACCGAGCCGCGCTCGTCCTCGCTCATCGGCGACAGCGAGCCATTGCCGTCGCAGGCGGCGAGCGCCGCCGTCGAGACGACGACGAGCACGAGGTTCCGGCGCATCATGATCCAGCTTACTCGCAACGGCAGGTCGCCGCGAAGTCCTGCTCCTTGCACGTGGCGCCGGTCGGAAGCGTGCAGAACGCGGTCGTCGTGGTGAAGCCGCCGCCGGTCTCGACCTTCGCCGTGACCTCGCCGCCCTGGCGCGCGCAGAAGGAGTGCGCGTTTCCGCACTCGCCGCGGTAGAACGACCACTGCTCGCAGCTCGTGCCGTCGGGGAAGGTGCAGCTCTCGCCCGCGGCGACGAAGCCGAGCTCGGCGCAGTAGACCGACGCCGGGTTCGCGAGGCCGACGCCGGCGCCCCCGGGACCGCGCAGCGTCTCGCAGACCGGATCGGGCGTGGGGTTGGGGGCCGGCGGAAGCGGATCCGGGCTCGGGGCGTCCTTCCCGTCGAGCGCGCCCCGCGACGCGCCGCGCTCTTCCTCCTGGTCGGTCTGGGCCGCGCACGCGACGGACATCGACAGGACCACGCCGAGACCCACCAAGTACATGTTCTTCATCGTAAAAACTCCGGAAGCGAGGGGCTCCATCGCCCTCTCGCCTCGTTGACACGCGGCCTCGACGCGCGTCCCAAAGTTTTCTCCGATTTCTCTCCGCGACCCTCTCGCGTCAGCGAAAAAGCCGCGTGATCGTGATCTGCACCTGGCTCCGGGCCTGCCGGATCACGCTCGCGACGGCCGACGGCGACAGGCGCCGCTCCTCACGAAGCAGCTCCTCGGTCGAGGCGAGCACCTGCTGGCGCGCCTCGGCGACCCGGCGGGCGATCGTCGAGCGCGGCGTCTTGTAGAGGTGGGCGAGCTGGTCCATCGTCAGCCCGTCGATGTAGTGCAGGCGCAGGATGGTGCGCTCGTTCGGATCGAGCGCGTCGAGGACACGCTTGAAGGCGTCGGCGAACAGATCGCGCGCGTGCTCCTTCACGTACGAGAGC
This sequence comes from Labilithrix sp., assembly GCA_019637175.1. Classification (GTDB taxonomy): domain Bacteria; phylum Myxococcota_A; class Polyangia; order Polyangiales; family Polyangiaceae; genus Labilithrix. Next base: position 9,495 of record JAHBWD010000091.1, read on the forward strand.
TCCGGATCGCCCGCGACCGAGATCTCCTCGCCGAGCTCGGCCGACTCGGGGCTCTTCGCGCGTAGGTGGTTGAGCGTCGTGCGCACCGCGGCGACGCGGAGCCAGCCTCCGAGCGCGCCCTTGCCCGTGTAGTCGGCGATCTTGCCGCCCATGATGAGCCGCTCGCGAAGGAGCTGCTTCACCTCGTCGACGACGTCGCCGCCCGCGCGGATGCGCAGCACGTACTCGGGCACGCGCGCCATGAACCGCTCCTCGAACGACGCGAGGGCGGCGCGATCGCGATGGAGGACGCCGCACGCGAGGTAGAGATCGTCGCCGTGGACCTTGTCGAGGAACGACGCGGCGCGCTCCTCGAGGTGTGCGGCGAACGCGTCTTCGGCGACGGCGACCTTCGGCCACGCAGCCCGCGCTCGAGCGACGATCGCGACGAGCCTCTCGTCCACGTGCAAACTATAATCGCGAGGCCGGTGAGCTGTCCCTCCGAAACACGTCTTCAGGCGTTCGTCGACGGCGAGCTCGATCCGGACGAGATCGCGACGCTATCGGTCCACCTCGACGGCTGCGCGGAGTGCCGGATCGTGGTCGGCGTCGTGCAGCCCGTCCCCCTCGACGACGAGACGACGACCGAGCGCATCGGTCGCTACGTGCTCCGTCGCGTGCTCGGCAAGGGTGGGATGGGCGTCGTCTACGAGGCCGTCGATCCGGATCTCCACCGCGTCGTCGCGCTCAAGGTGCTGCGCACCGATCTCGGCGCGCGCCAGAAGCGCCTGCTCGGCGAGGCCGAGGCGATGGCGAAGCTCGCCCACCCGAACGTCGTCTCGATCTACGACGTCGGCCGATCCGACGAGCGCGTCTTCATCGTGATGGCGCTCGTCGAAGGTCCTTCGCTCCGTCACTGGCTCGCGAGCGAGGAGCGATCGCTCGACGCGACGCTCGACGCGTTCCTCCAAGCCGCCGACGGCCTCCGCGCGGCGCACGACGCGGGGCTGGTGCATCGCGACTTCAAGCCGGAGAACGTGTTCGTCGCCAAGGGCGGGCGCGTGCTCGTCGGCGACTTCGGGCTCGCCGCGCAGGGCGGCGACGCCGTCGCCGGTGAAGGGTCCCTCGCGTACATGGCGCCCGAGCAGCGGAGCGGTGACAAGATCGATGCGCGCGCCGATCAATGGAGCTTCTGCGTGTCGCTGCGCGAAGCGACGGACGGCCGTGCCCCGCGTTGGCTCGCGAAGGTGATCGCGCGAGGAACGAAGACCGATCCGGCGGACCGCTTCGCGTCGATGAGCGAGCTCGTCGCCGCGATCGCGTCGGGGCGCAGGCGCGCGCGTCTTCGTACGCCGATCGCGATCGCGGCCGGCGTGTCGATGCTCGCGACGGGCGCGCTCCTCCATCCTCGCGACTCGCGCGATCTGCCGCTCTGCAAGAGCGGCGATGCGCGGATCGCGGCGGTGTGGAACGACGACGCGTCGCGCCGGATCGAAGCGGCGTTTCGCGCGACGAAGAGCTCACTCGCGGAGGGGGCGTGGCGCAAAGCCTCCCCTGCCCTCGCCGCGTACGCCGGCGGTTGGCGAGGCGCGCTCCGTCGAACGTGCGAGGCGCCGCCGGCGAAGGACGAGGCCGCCGCACGCGTCGTCGATCGGAAGATGAGCTGCCTCTCGGACAGGGTCGAGACGCTCCGCGCGGTGGCGTCGAGCCTCGAGCGCGCCGACGCGCCGATGCTCGAGCAGGTGCCCGCGATGCTCGCGCTCTTGCCGCCCGTGGGCGCGTGCGACGACGTCCGCGAGCTCGCGGCGCAGCCGGCGCCGCCGTCGATCGAGAAGCGCGCGCCGGTCGACGCGGCGAAGAGGAAGCTCGCGGACGCGTCGGCGTCGCTCGCGGCGGGCCGCTACGACGAAGGGCTCGCGCGCGCGAACGAGGCCTTCGAAGGCGCGAGCGCCGCGGGCTACCTGCCCGTGCTCGCGGAGGCGTACCTCGGCGTCGGCACGGCGCACGGCCGCCTCGGCCACGCGAAGGAGTCGGAGCAGGCGCTCGAGCACGCCGTGTCGTCGGCGAGCGCGGGGCACGCGCCGGCGATCGCGGTGCGCGCGTGGATCCAGCTCATGCACTTCGTCGGCTTCGAGGGGAAGCGCTACGAAGACGGCCATCGCTACGCGGAGTACGCGAAGGCGTCGCTCGAGTCGATGCCGGGCGCCGACGATCTCGCGATCGAGCGCCTCGCGTGGCTCCGCGCGATGCTGCTCGATCAGAAGCGTTTCACCGAGGCGCTCGTCGTCTCTCGCGAGGAGCTCGCGCTCGTCGATCGGCGCTTCGGGTCCGAGCACCACCGGGCCGCCGTGGCGAACGACGGCCTCGCGGGCGTGCTCGCGGGCCAGTGCAAGCCGCGCGACGCGATCGCTCCGCAGGAGAAGTGCTGCGCGATCTTCGAGCGCGAGTACGGCGCGCCTCACCCTCAGGTCGCGCTCTGCCTCGGCAACCTCGCCGCGCTCTGGGCGAACCTCGGCGAGCACGATCGCGCGATCGCGATCAAGGCGCGCGCGCTGTCGATGTTCCAGGAGGTCACGGGTCACCCGAACCACGTGGCGATGGCGCACCGGAACATGGCGCGCTCGCTCCTCGAGCTCGATCGACTCGCGGACGCGAAGCGGGAGATCGACGCGGCGTCCGCGCTCTCGAAGCGCGACTCCGACGAGCTCAGCGTCCTCTTGCTCGCCGGCGACTTGCAGCGCCGCGAGGGAAGGTTGAAGGAGTCGTCGGCGTCTCTCGAGCAGGCCGTCCTACGCACGAAGGCGGCTCCTCCGAGCCGGCGCGTCGAGCCACTCGCTTCGCTCGCCGAGACGCGCCTGCGACTCGAACGTTTCGCCGAGGCCGCGAGCCTCGCCGACGAGGCGGCGACGGCCGCGCGCACCGCGTACGGCGCGGGCTCGTGCCGTACGGCGGAGCCGCTGCGCGTTCGCGCCGATGCGCTCCTCGCGATGCACCGCCCGGCCGAGGCGATGCCCGTCGCCGAGGCCGCGCTCGCCGCGCTCCAGGACGCACAGATCGATCCTCGCGCGCGAGAGCGCGTGGAGCGCGCGGTCACCGCCGCGCGCAGCGACCGGTGATTCGAATCACTTCGACGCGGCGGGCTTCGGGTGCAGCGAGGCGACGAACGCCTCGCACGGCGCGAAGTCGACGGAGGCCGGCGCGAGGCAGAAGGCTTGGTAGCGCGTCGGCGGCGATGCGATGAGCATGCGATGGACGCCGCGGCCGCGCGTGCCGTTCGGCGCCGTGACCGTGAAGTAGAGATCCTTGCCCGGAACGCCGTCGACGGTGACGTCGGCTTCGCGCTCGACCGTTCCGCGCATGCGCGCGACGGCGCGACCGCTCGCGTGACCGAGCTCGCCGGCGACGTCGAGCGGATGTCCCGACAGCGTCGGGTACGCGAACGCCGCCACCCGAAACGAGTACGGCTCGGCGTCGAGGCCGTACACCTTGTAGTTGACGGTCCCCACCGCCGTGATCTCTTGCGCGTCGCGCGGCTTCGGCGCCCCGGCCAGGTCGACGGTGAAGCGCCCGTCGGGATCCGACCACGGCGTCGCGGGCCCGAGCGCGGCGCCGCCGGCCGCCGAGGACGGATCGGCGACGGGCGTACAGCCTGCGAGCACGAGAGACGCGAGCGAGCTCCCGAGCGCTCCACGAAGAGTCATGGTCGCAACATACTCGGGCCGGCGCGTCCGATCACGCGCAACACGCTCACGTCGTTCACACCTGCAAGGTGCGCTGCTCTCGCATGAATGGAAAGCACATTTCGAGCACGGCGCGAGGGACACATCGCGGACCATCGTTCCCCCGGGCGGCGCACCGCCTCCGCCCCTCTTCAGGGAGGATGCGCGACGCTTCACTTGGTGCGATTCTCGGTGATCGTCGGTGTCGCGCATCACGCCGTCGACGTCGGAAGGGGGACTCGTGACGCAGGAAGCGAACGGGACGAACGATCCTGGAACGACGGTCGCCGCGGCGCCAGAGCCATCAATCGCTCCGCCGCAAAACGGGTCGACGCCGCCGCCGAGCGTCGAGGCGAAGCAACCGAGCCTCGAACGCGAGGCGAAGCGCGCGACGCCATCGCCGGAGCTCGACGGCGGCGACGCGCCTCCCATCGCGCCGCCGAGACCCGCGAGCCGCCGGAGTGGCCACGGCGCGCGCGCGGTGAACTTCCTCATCGTCGTCTGGATCGTCTCGTGGTGCCTCGTGAGCGCGTGGTTCTCGATGGCGACGCTCTCCGCCTATCAGCTGAGCGATGAGCTACGCCAGGACGGCGCACCTGGCCCGGCCCTCGGCGACGAGACGGCGCGCCCGCTGGTCGCGCAAGCGCGCGGCTCCGAGTCCGCCCCCGAGAGCGAGCTTCCTCGCAAGGCGCAGAGCGGCTCGAGGCTCGCGCTCTTGCTCCGATACACGAACGACATCGACGAGCTGAAGGAGCTCGAGGCGCGACTCTCACGTGAGTACGAGGCGACCGAGAATCGGCTGAAAGAAACGTTGGCGCGTTCCGCGAGCGTGCAGGTCGAGAGCACCGCCCTACAGATGGAGCTCGCCGCAGCGACCGATCTGCGTACCAAGCTCGCGCGGCTGGAGGACCAACGCGCCGAGCTCCGACGGCGCCAGGCCGAGTGCACGATGAGCCTCCAGTCCGGGTCTCTGCTCCTGGCGAACGAAACCCTGACCGGGATGAGCTTCTTCAAGCCGCGCTCGTTGCTGCCGCTCACGCCCGATCTGCTCACGCTCATTCTCGCGATGGCGATGGGCGTGCTCGGCGCGTCGTTGCGAAGCCTGCGCGACTTTCTGCTCGAGCGCCACGACCGCACGCTGCTCTGGTTCCTGTTCCGTCCGCCGCTCGGCATGATCACGGCGTTCTCCGTGCTCGTGCTCTTCAAGGCAGGACAGCTCTCGATCACCGCAGGGCCGCCGGGCACACTGAACCCGTACGTCATCTCCTTCGTCTCGATGGTCTCCGGCATTCTCGCCGACGAGGCTTACGAGCGTCTTCGCTCCGCGGGCCACTCCGTGTTCGGTCGCGGTCGCGACGGCGCGGCAGACCGTTGGGCGGCGCACGTGAAGTCCGTGCTGGAGGCGAAGGGCAAGAAGCCTGCGGATCTCGCTGGAGTCGTCGGGCGAACCTACGCCGGCGAGCTCTCGCTCTGGCTCGACGAGAAGAAGCCCGTACCGCCGGAGCACCAACGCCTCATCGCGGTCTGGCTCGAGACGCCGGCGTGGCAGCTCTTCACCGACTTCAGTCCCGCCGAGCGCAACGGCGACCACGACGCCACGACGGAGCGAACGTGATGCGGACGAAGCCCATCCTCGTCGTCGGTGTCGGCGCGTTTCTCTCCGTCGGTCTTCTTCGAGCGCCGGCGGACGCCGTCGCGCAGACCGCGCCGCCCCCGCGCGCCGACGCGACCGCACGCCCCGCGACGTTCCAGTTCGGCGGCTTGGTCGTCGACAACGACAAGTCGACCCCTCTCGGCGGAGTGAGCGTCCAGCTGCTCGCAGGAACGCAACCCGAGGCGAAGACCAGCCACGCCGGTGAGTTCTCCTTCACGTACGTCGGAGAGGTCACGCCGGAGCTGCGCGCGCGTCTGTCGCGCGACGGATTCCAGAGCATCATCGTCCCGATCTCTCCGCAGACGCCGACGGCGGCGCTCGCCACCTTTCGCATGACGGCGCTCGATCCGATCGACGACGCCGTTCAGGCGGCGGCGGCCGCGAGCGACTGCATCACGGGCATGCCGAAGATCGAACAGATCGGCAGCACCGCGCTTGCCCGGAAGGGCCCTCATCTCCAGCGCGCCGTCAACGCATTGACCAACATCAGCGCCGGAGGCGGCACCTACTCGGAGCTCGAGCGCGCCGTGGCGACGCGCTGCCTCGACCGCGTGCGTCTCGATGCCCCCCAGAAAAACTGCACCGGACTCGGCAACACCTTGCTCGCAGAGCTCGCGCACGAGCGCGCCGTTCTGGGGGCGAACAAGTCTGGGGAAGACCGCGACCTGCTCGAGGTCGGCTCGGCGCTCCGCTGCCAGCGGCGCACGAAGTATCTCGTCGTGCAGAAGTGCGAGAACGGCTGTCCGGCGGGCGCGGGCAACGCTCCGGGGATCGCCGTCGGCGACGTCGTCGTGCGCATCGGGGGATCGCCGGTGCAGACGCTGGAGGAGTGGCAAACAGCGGCGTCCTCGGCGAGAGGCCCGCACATTCGCATCGAGACGCGGCAGAACGACGGCAACGGCCCCCGGCTCGCGGAGATCCCGTCGAGCGAGGTCGGCCGCCTCGTACTCGTGCCCGCGACGCTGCGCGACCTCAGGTTTCTTCGAAAGCAGATCCCTTAGGTTCACCCGCTCTCGTCGCCGGCGTGGCCACGAGCTTGCGCGCGGCGACCGAGAACGTCGGGCGATCCGATCCCACGAGTCGTGGAGCGCGCGGCCCCTTCGTTTAAGCGCTCGAAGTGTTCTCCCGCCATGAGGTCGTCGAGGGCGCGTCGTCGCGCCGAGCCCGCCCAGATGCGCTCGACGCGACGGCGATGAGCTCTCCGCTCGATCGCGTCGGCTTCCGCCGGCCCGCGAGCGAGCCGGCGTAGTCGGCGTTGGCGAGCATCGCGTCGACGCGCAGCCCGTGCCGCTCCAGTCGCTCGCGGAGACCCGCGGCGTCGGCGCCCCAGACGAACTCTTCGCCGAGGAGCGTCATGCAGAGATCCACGACGCGGCGCTGCGAGTGCATGCGTACGCGACCGCGTGCGTCGGGTGTGACGAAGCTGGCGATGACGCGCGTGCGCCGTCGTTCGCACGGGAGGTCGGCGAGGATCCGATCGATCGCCGCGACGTCGAGGTACATGAGGAGGCCCTCCGCGACGAACAGCGTGTCTGCCGCGGCGTCGAAGCCGGGCGTCGCTCGCAGCACGTCACGCAGGCGCGCTCGCGAGAGATCCGCCGGCACGAACGTCACGTCGCGGACGCGTGCTTCGCGCAGCGCGTGCCGCTTGATCTCTTGCGTCGCCGGCAGATCGACTTCGAAGACGCGCGCGCCGTCGGGCACCGACATGCTCATCATGTCGAAGCCCGCGCCGAGGAGGACGACCTGCCGATGACCGTCGGCGACCGCGGCCCGCATGGCCTCGCGGATCGCCGCCTTCCGGAGCGCGTAGTGCGCGACGAAGCTCGGAGAGACGAGCTTCTCGGCGGCGAACGCGAGCCGGCGGAGGACCGGCCACGGCACGTGGTCGAGCATCCATCCGGCGGAGGGGAGGACCTGCCGCACGGCAAGCTCGACGACCGGCAGACTTCGCCGGTCGACGAGGTGTCCGAGCGCCGCGTCGTCGCGCAAGAGGAGGAGGGTCGACGCGACGACGGCGGCCGTCACGTTGGGTCGCGGCTCGGACACGCGGGGACGCTACCACCGTTCGCCAGCCGCTGGGCACGAATAGTTGGGGCTCCAACGATTTGTCCCGCGCCCTCGCCTACGCGCGCGCGACGCCCGCGAACTTCGAGAGCTGAAGCCACGCGGGGAACGCGCGCACCAGCTTCGGCGGACCCTCGAGGCGGATCGCGCCACTCTCGAGCGCGTCGGCGAACGACCGCTCGCCGAGCCACACCTCGGCCATCGCGCGAGGCGTGGTGCTCACGCGCATCGAGATCGCGCGGCCCGGGTTCGTGAGACAGAGCTCGATCTCGCGGGCTTTGAGCTGGAGGTAGAACCGCTCCTTGCCGCGCGGCGCGCCCCGGAACTCCATCTCGACGAGCAGGTGCGCGTCGGGGATCGCCGCGACGTCGATGCGGCGACGCATGTCCCACACGAGGAGGCCGACGTCGACGTCGGCGTTCCTCAGCTTTCGTCGCGCCCAGCGCATGCCCCAGCGGCCGCACTCCATCACGAGCGGCCCCAGCTCCTCGCCCGATCGGGTGAGCGCGTAACCCCCTTCGACGCGCGTGACCAAGCCGGCGTCGGTGAGCGCAGCCAGACGCTGCGCCAGCATGCTGCGGCTCATGAGAGGAACGCCGCGTTGCAGGTCGCTGAACCGGCGGCTCCCCTCGAGCAGCTCGCGGACGACGAGCAACGTCCAACGCTCGCCGAAGACCTCGAGCGCCTGCGCGACGGGACAGAACTGGCCGTAGCCCTTCGGCTTCATGGGTCGATCTCGCCTCTCACCTCGAGGAACGGTCGCTCGCCGGTGAAGAGCCGAGCCCCCTTCGACGACCGCGCAGCAGACTTCCGTAGCCTCGTTCGGTCCCGACGCGACATCGCCGCATCTTACCTTGGTCCTTGGTTCGAAAACCGAACTAGCTCCGCCCTCGAGCCCTGCGCATGCTCGTGGCCATGAGCGAGAACATCGATTGGGTGGAGAAGGCAAAGGCGATCGGCCCCGCGCTCTCGGAGGCGGCGGCGCGGCACGACCTCGACGGCACCTTCGTGCGCGAGGGATACGCGCTGCTCAGGGAGCGACGCTTCTTTTCCATGGGCGTGCCCCGCGAGCTCGGCGGAGGCGGCGCCGGCCACCGCGAGATCTGCGAGACCGTCCGCGCGCTCGCGCACTCTTGTGGGTCGACCGCCCTCGCCTTCTCGATGCACTCGCACCTCCTCGCCGCGGCGGTGTGGCGCCACCTCCACGGTCAGTCCGCCGAGGCGCTCCTCCGCAAGATCGCCGCCAACGAGACCGTGCTCCTCAGCACCGGCGCTTCGGATTGGGTGGACTCGAACGGCACGATGACGAGGGTGGAAGGCGGCTACCGCGTCAGCGCCAAGAAGGTCTTCGGCAGCGGCGGGCCGGCCGCGGATCTCCTCGTCACGAGCGCGCGCTACGAGGATCCCCAGGCGGGAGCGCAGGTGCTCCACTTCACGGTGCCCGCGTCCGCCGAAGGCGTGACGTTCGCCGCCGACTGGAACACGCTCGGCATGCGCGGCACGGGCTCCGACACGATCGTGCTGAAAGACGTCTTCGTGCCCGAGCACGCGATCAGCCTCCGCCGTCCCCGCGGCGCGTGGCACGCCGCGTGGAGCGTGACGCTCACGGTCGCGATCCCGATCTTCATGGCGCCCTACGTCGGCATCGCGGAGGCGGCGCGCGAGGTCGCCCATGGAATCGCGAAGACGAAGAACGACGCGCACGCCGCGGATCTCGCCGGCGAGCTCGAGAACCTGGTCGCTCAGACGCAGCTCGCTTGGCGCGCCGCGATCGACGGCGCCGACGACTACGACTTCGCGCCGTCGCTCGATCTCGCGAGCCGCGCGCTCGTCGCCAAGACGCTCTGCGCCAACGGCGCGACCGCCGCAGTGCGGAAGGCCATGGAGCTCGCCGGGGGAGCCTCGTTCTTCCGTGGACCCCTCGAGCGCATGCTCCGCGACGTCGCCGCTGCGCCCTATCACGCGCTGCCCGAGAAGCGACAGCTCCGCTTCAGCGGGCTCGTCGCGCTCGGACGCGATCCGATCGCCGGCGCGGCGCCGTGACGTCGCGCTCCCCGTCGCGATCGGCTTCCCCATCGCGCGCTCGCGCTGACGATTGACGATGGACCGCGAGCGAGCGATGAAGATCGCGTGAAGAAGATCCTCGTGACGGGAGCGAACAAGGGCATCGGGCTGGCGATCGTCGAGGCGATCCTCGGGCAGCAGGCAGACACCTTCGTGTTCCTCGGCTCGCGCGACGCCGAGCGCGGAAGGCGGGCCGCCGACGCCTTGATGCACGGGCATCCGGAGTGGAAGGCGCGCATCGAGGTCGTCGCGATCGACGTCACGAACGACGGCTCCGTCGCCGCCGCCAAGGAGCGCCTGAAGAACGAGGAGCTCTACGCGATCGTCAACAACGCCGGCATCGGCACCGGCAGCGGCGACTTCAGGGCCGTGGTCGAGACGAACACGCTCGGCGTGCATCGCGTGTGCGAGGCCCTCCTGCCGCTCGTCGATCAGGAAGGAGGGCGCGTCGTGAACGTGACCTCGGCGTCGGGTCCGCTCTTCGTCGCCAAGTGCAGCCCCGAGCGTCAGCGCACGTTCCTCGACGCGCAGACGACGTGGGCCCAGCTCCGCGCGCTGATCGACGAGGGGCTCGCGAGCGCGGGCGACCCCGCGGCGTTCGCCGCCCGAGGCCTCGGCGACGGCGACGCGTACGGCTTCTCGAAGGCGTGCGCGAACCTCTACACCATGATCCTCGCGCGCGAGCACCCGCGCCTGCGCGTCAACGCGTGCACGCCCGGCTTCATCGAGACCGACATGACGCGCCGCCATGCCGTCGGCCAAGGCAAGTCGGCGGCCGAGCTCGGCATGAAGAGCCCCGCCGAGGGCGCGAAGGCGCCGATGCATCTCCTCTTCGGCGCGCTCGAGGGGAGCGGCCGCTACTACGGGAGCGACGCCAAGCGCAGCCCCCTCGATCGCTATCGCGCACCGGGATCGCCCGAGCACATGGAGTGACCGCGCGCTGACGCGCGCGGCGCTATGCTCGTCGTCCATGGTCGACTCGCTCCGCGCCAAGCTTCCGCCGATCTACGGCCCGCTCTTTTCGAAGTTCTTCGATCGCCCGGAGATCGTCGAGCCGCGCGCGACGTGCGACACGTGCGCGATGTGCGATCACGGCCAGGCCGCGCCGGTCGCGATGGAGTTCTTCAACCCCGACACGAAGTGCTGCACGTTCCACCCGGGCATCGCGAACTACCTCGTCGGCGCGGTGCTCGCCGACCAGACCGACGAGCTCGCCGAAGGCCGGCGACGGCTCCGCGCCAAGATCGCCGCGCGCGTCGGCGTCACCCCGCAGCTCATCGCCGCGCCGCGCAAGTACAGCCTCGTCTACGCGGCCGCGCGCGAGTCCGGCGTCTTCGGGCGCTCGCAGGCGATGCGCTGCCCGTACTACGACGCCGAGAGCGGCGGCAAGTGCACCGTCTGGAGGTATCGCGAGGCGGCGTGCTCGACGTTCTTCTGCAAGTACGCCGCGGGCAAGATCGGTTGGGCGTTCTGGGACGCGCTCAAGAGCTACCTCGCGCACGTCGAGAAGATGCTCGCGCACTACGCGGCGATGAGCGTCGACTCGAACGTGACCGAGCCGACCGTCGAGCGCTTTCACCTGACGCTCGAAGACGTCGAGGATCGCGCGCCCAAGACCGCGGACTACGCGGGTTACTGGGGCAAGTGGGTGGGGCGGGAGGAAGAGTTCTACGTCGCATGCCACGAGCGCGTTCGCGCGCTCGGCCGATCCGAGTTCGAAAAGCACGTCGACGCGACCCCCGACGGGCGGCGCTTGCTCGAGAGCCTCGAGAGACTCTACGGCGGCGCCGTGTCGCCGGCGATCCCGGAGCGGCTCCTCGCCAACCCGAAGGCGAAGACGGTCAAGGCCGAGGCCGACGTCGTCGTCACGACGTACAACCCTTTCGACGCGCTCGCCCTCGATCGAGACCTCTACGAAGCGCTGAGCCTCTTCGATCCCGCAGAGACCGTGGAGGAGAACCTCGCGCGCCTCGAGCGAGACCACGGCCTCGCGCTCACGACGGACCTCTTGCAGTACCTCTACATGCACGGCGTCCTCGTCGCGCCCGAAGGCGCGACGAAGACCGGAGAGAAGTGACCGATCAGAACTTGCCGTCCTGAAAGTCCTCCACCGCCTGACGGAGCTCGTCGACCGTGTTCATCACGAAGGGCCCGTGCTGCGCGATCGGCTCGCGGAGCGGCTTGCCCGCGATGACGAGCGCGCGCGCCTCGCCGCCGCGCGCCTTGATGCGGACGCGCTCTTCCCCGGCGTTCGTCAGCACCGCGAGCTCGCCGCGCGCGAGCGCTTGCGCCTTCTCTGCGTCGCCCACCTCGACGCCGCCGTCGAACGGATACACGAAGACCTCGTGCCCGCGCGGCAGCGCGAGATCGACCTCGGCGTCCGCGGGGAGCTGGAGCTCGACGAAGACCGGCTCGGTCGCGCGCGCGTCGTCGATCGGGCCGACCACGTCGCCGACGCGCCCCGCGACGACGCGCGCCGTGACGCCGCCCGGGAGCGACGCGGTCGGGATGTCGGCGGGCTGGAGATCTCTGTACCCTGCAGGCTTCATCTTCTCGGACGCCGGCAGGTTGATCCAGAGCTGGAAGCCCCAGACGAGGCCCTCCTCTTGTTCGGGCATCTCCGAGTGGACGATCCCGCGGCCCGCGGTCATCCACTGACCGCCGCCCGCGCCGAGCACGCCGTCGTTGCCCTTGTTGTCCTGGTGGCGGAACTTGCCGGCCAGCATGTAGGTGAACGTCTCGAAACCGCGATGCGGATGCGACGGGAAGCCAGCGAGGTAGTCGCTCGGCTCGTCGGAGCGGAACTCGTCGAGCATCAGGAACGGATCGACGCGCCGCAAGAGCGGCGTCCCGATCAGGCGCGTGAGCTTCACCCCCGCGCCGTCGCTCGTCGCCATTCCACGCACCACCCGCGAAACGAATCGGCCTTCCCTGGACGTGACCTCGAGGGGTCGAGCTGTCTGCGCCATGACGTCGGGACCTCCTTGCCCCGTGGGGAGCACCTTAAGGATGCCGGTGCCCTATCCCAAGTGTCGCGGCCATGAACGGACCGTTCTCCTCCTCGGAACAATCGCCGTGTAGCATCGCGGGAGGCACGCGATGGCGGCGACCGAGCACGAGCACGTCATCCGCGCGCGATGGGAGAGCGGCGATCGCCGCGGGGCGATCGACGAGACGATCAAGCGCTACGGCCCCGAGATCTTCGGCCTCCTCATGGCGCTCCACGACGACGAAGACGAGGCCGCCGACGCCTTCTCCGAGCTCTGCGAGCGCCTGCTCCGATCGATCGACGGCTTCGGGTACCGCTGCTCGATGCGGACGTGGGCGTACCTCCTCGCGCGCCGCGCCTCGCGCGACGTTCGGCGGTCGAAGCGGCGTCGCCGCGCGGTCCCGCTCTCGGAAGCCGACGAGCTCGGGCAGCTGGTGGCGCGCGTTCGAACGTGCACGATGACGATCCTCCGCACGGAGACGAAGACGGCGCTCGGCGCGCTCCGCGACGAGCTCGAGCCCGAAGATCGCATGCTGCTCGTCTTGCGCGTCGACCGAAAGCTCGCGTGGGACGAGCTCGCGCGCGTCTTCCTCGACGAGGACGCCTCCGACCAGCGCGCGGTCGTGCGCGAATCGGCTCGCCTCCGCAAGCGCTTCCAGCTCGTGAAGGATCGGCTCCGCGCGCTCGCAGCGGAGCGAGGCCTCCTCGACGAGTCATGACGCCGCGTCGTACGCGTCAGCGGCCCGACCGCGGGTCGCAGCGGCGAACGCGCTCGCCGAGCTCCTCCGAAGCCCTCGAGAGGTAGCCGAGGACGATGCGTCGCGCCTCGGGCGCGGCGAGCGCGAGATCGATCGCGAGGTTCTCGGCGAGGTGAGCCTGCGCAGCGGCGTCGAGCGACCGATAGTGCTCGCCGGCTTGCGAGAAGTCATCGGCCTCGGCGAGATCGGTCCGCACGAGCTGACCGGAGACGAGGCTCCCTTCCCCGCTCGAGACGACGTCGCGAGGGCGCCACGCCGACTGGCGATTCACCGGGAGCCTGCGGAAGTCGGCGCCGAGCCTGTGCCGCTGCGCGTCGGCGTAGACGTTCGCCCGGCTCTGGAGCACCTTGTCGTTCGAGAGCTCGACGCCGTCGAGCAGGTTCGTCGGCGAGAACGCGACCTTCTCGATCTGCTCGACGTAGTCGTCGGGGTTGCGGTCGAGCGTCATGCGCCCGACCTCGACGAGCGGGAACGCCTCTTCGTCCCACACCTTCGTGTCGTCGAGCGGGTCGAACGGCAAGCCGGGCTCGTCGGCGGGATCCATCAGCTGCACGAAGAGATCGAACTCGACCTTCCGCTTCGCCGCGATCGCGTCGAAGAGATCTCGACCTGCGACGTCGGGGCTGACGCCGGCGAGGCGGATCGCCTCCTCGCGATCGATGTGCTGCTCCCCGCCGACGGGCACCCACCGGTACTTGACGTAGCGGCGCTCGCCGCGGGCGTTGCGCCACACGTACGCGTTGACGCTGTGGCCGCAGACGTGCCGGAAGCTCTTCACGGTTCCGACATCGGAGTAGAGCCAGACGAGGAAGTGCGTGGCCTCGGGGGCTCGCGCGACGAACGACCAGAAACGCTGCGGATCGGGCAAACCGCTGATCGGCGACGGCGAGAGCGCCTCGATCGCCTCGGGGAAGCGGATGCCGTCGCGCACGAAGAGCACCGGGATGTGATTGCACACCAGATCGTAGACGCCGTCGTCGGCGTAGAGCTTGGTCGCGAACCCGCGGATGTTGCGCGACGTGTCGGGCGTGCCCTTCGCGCTCACGCCGAGCGAGAACCGCACCATCACCGGCACGCGCGTGCGGGGCGCCTGCAAGAACGAGAGCCTCGTGTGCTCCGTCATCGAGCGCGTCGTCTCGAAGGTGCCGAAGGCGCCGCAGCCTTTGACGTGAACCGGTCGCTCCGGGACCTTCTCGTAGACGAGCGCCTGAAGCGCTTCGTGGAGGTTGCCGTCCTGCTCGAGCACGGGGCCTCGCCGCCCCACGGTCTGCGAATGCGTCACGGGCGCCGCGCTCTTCTGCGTCGGGCGCGGAGCCGCGTCGGGCCAGCTCGTGTGCCCCTTCGCGAGGACGCCGCCGCTCCTGCTCCTTCCCTTCTTGCTCGCTCCCATGGGGTTGCCTCCTCCGTTCGTCTTCGCGCGAAAGGAACAATCTCCGTGCCCAACCCGGCGTATGCTCAGCCACGCGTGATGACGATCCGCTCGCTCGCGCTACACACCGCGCTGTCGCTCGCGCTTCTCGCGTGCAATCCCTCGCCGCCGGCGACGCCGTCGACCTCGGGCCCGCAGGCGGACGATGCTCCGGCGATGCGCGGAGCGTGCGCGCCGGTGAGCCTGCGGGTCGAGCGCTCGCCCGGCGTGGAGAGCAGGCTCGACGACGACGCGATGAAGGCGCCGCCGTGGCCGTCGACCATGATCGCGCGAGCCGAGCCGCCGAAGGTGACGGCCGACGCGATCGAGCTCACGCTGTCGATCGAGAACACCGCCCGCGAGCCGGTCGAGCTGCTCTTCATGACGGGTGGCGAGCCGCTCGTCTCGACGAACCCGTTCGCGCTTTCGCTGCCGTGGCGAATCAAGGGCGGGCCCTCCCCGCGCAACGAGGTCTATCCGATGGCCGAGCGCTTCGTCGTGCCGGCCAGCGGCTTCGTCCGCTTCACCGCGAAGCTCTGCCTCGCGGCGTTCGTGGTGACGCGCGGCGCCGACGTCGAGATCCCGTACCAGCTCGTGCTGTGGCGCGCGACGAAGGGCCCGACGGGCACGTTCGCCGTCCGCGTGCCTTGAACGGCGAATGATCTTCGTTACTTACAAAAAGATCGCCCGCCGCGTCGATCGGCTCGCGGGTCGTTCGTCGGCAGCGTGAGGGCGTCGACGACGCCGGCTCGAACCGACACACGTAGAGAGAGGAACGACCATGCGCTTCTTGATGATGCACAAGAACGATCCGAAGACCGAAGCGGGCGTCGCGCCCGACATGAAGCTCGTGCACGAGATGGGCGCGTTCATCGGCGAGCACGCGAAGGCGGGCCGACTCGTCGACGGCGCCGGCCTCGGCGCGAGCAAGACGCGCACGCGCCTCACGTTCCGCGACGGGCGCTGCACGATCAAGCACGGGCCGTACGCGGGCGAGCACGAGCTGCCGGCGGCGATGCTGCTCCTCAAGGTCCGCACGCGCGAAGAGGCGATCGGCTGGGCAGAGCGCTACGGCAAGATCCTCGGCGACGGCGAGATCGAGGTCGGGAAGGTCAACGAGCCGTGGGACATCGGGCTGATGCCGGCGCCCGAGAACCCTCCGCTCCAGATCCTGCTGATCGAGAAGGCGAGCCGCGACACCGAGAGCGGCGCGCGCAGCGCGAAACAGAAGGCCGACCTCACGCGGCTCAAGACGGAGATGACGAAGGCCGGCGTGCTCGTGCGTTCGCGAGCGCTCCAGCCGAGCTCCAACGCCAAGCGCCTCGTCTTCACGAACGGCGACCTGCGCACCACCGACGGTCCGTTCACGGAGTCGAAGGAGCTCATCGGCGGCTTCGCGGTGCTCGATCTCTCCGGGTTCGAAGAAGCGATCGCGCTCTCGCGGCGGTACGCGACGATCCTCGGCGGCACGCTGGAGATGGACATCCGCGTCGTCGACCAGAGCGACGAGACGACGACGTGATCCGTCGGCACGGGGGACCGGACGCGACGATCAGCACCCCGTGCGCGCGAACATCACGAAAAACGAGAGCACCGCGCCGGCGCACGTCCACGGTACGAGCTGGCGGTTCTGCCGGCGCTGGGCTTCGCTCTTGGAGCTTGCCACCATCACGAGGCTGATCATCACGCCGACCAAAGAGAGCAGCACACCGACGACGAACGCGACGATCTTCCTTCCGGGGAGCGTCGGCGCTTCCTCCGCTGAACCGTCGGCGCTCGTTTCGACCGGGCTGCTCTTCGGCCGTGGCTCGAATCGCAGGCCTCGCCGCTCGATCTCCGCCTTGGCCGCTTCGATCGCCTCGGGCTCCCAATCCTCCGGCGAGCTCGTGACGACCTCGATGAGGTCGTCATCCGAGCGCGAAGCCATCGCTTTGGTGAATCTCACCACGAGAGTCCCGACGGCCTGCGGCGCGGCTTCGCTTCGGCGTGCACGCCCGAGAGCGAGAGCGCGACCACGGCGAACCCGACCCATCGACGCATCGACCGATGCTACGCACGACTCACGGCGCGACACAACGGTGTCGCGCTCTCGGTCGTGGGCGCCCGACGAGCGAGAGGAGTAGGATCCGCGTTCATGGTGCCGGTGACCGTGGTGACCGGATTTCTCGGCGCGGGGAAGACGACGCTCGTC
>JAHBWD010000092.1 GCA_019637175.1 Labilithrix sp.
CGTCGCGAAGATGTCCTCGGCGTCGCGCAGCGGGGGCACGACCTGGGGGGTGTAGGCGTCGTCGCGCAGATCGCGGCGCTCGTCGCGCGGCACCCAGCCCATCAGATCGGAGACGTTCAAGAAGGGCATGCGGTAGACGTCGCGCTCGGGATCGAGCTTGAGGGCGCGCACGAGCTTCGCGAGCGAGTCGGGCGTCGGCTCGCCCGCGACCTCGAGGCGCACCGCCGCGCCGCGCTCGCGGCGGCGGAGCTCCTGCTGGATCGTCTGGAGGAGGTCTTGCGCCTCTTCCTCGTCGATCTCGAGGTCGAAGTTGCGCGTGACGCGGAAGGCGTACACGCCCTTGAGCTTCACGCCGGGGAAGATCATCCCGACGTGCCGCGCGATGAGATCCTCGAGGAGCACGAAGCCGTGCTTCGTCTCGTTCTTGAGCCCCGACACCTCGAGCAGGCGCGGCAGCATCATCGGCACCTGCACGACGCCGAAGCCCGGCTCCGTTTCGCCCTCGCGCGAGAACATGACGCCGAGGTTCAAGCTCTTGTTGCGCACGTGCGGGAATGGGTGCCCCGGATCGATCGCGATCGGGGTGAGGATCGGGAAGACCTCGTTGTGGAAGCGCTCGTCGAGCGACGCGAGCGCGTCCGGCGGGAGCTGCTCGGGCTTGAGCAGCACGAACGTTCCGTCCGCGGCGAGGCGCGGCAGCAGGTTGCCCATGAGGCTCGCCATCTGCTGGGCGGCGAGGTCGTGGACGCGCGCCGAGATCTTCACGAGCTGCTCGTGCGTCGAGAGGCCGTCGGCGCCGACCTCGCCGACCTCGCCCGTGAGCTGCTGCTTCAGGCCGGCGACGCGGACCATGAAGAACTCGTCGAGGTTCGACGCGACGATCGCGTGGAACTTGAGGCGCTCGAGGAGCGGCACGTTCTCCGCTTCGGCTTCGTCGAGGACGCGCGCGTTGAACTCGAGCCACGAGAGCTCGCGGTTCAGGTAGAGCGCGGTCGCCCTGAGGTCGGGGGCGCCGTCGACCGGCGGCGGGTGGAGGGTGGGCGATACCGAGGGAGGAACGGGCGCGGCCGATCCGGAGCTCGGCCCGGGCCCGACCGGAGGCGCCGCCGGCGTCGACGTCGACGGCGTAGCCGTCGACGCGGGCGCGACGTCCGAGAAGGGAGACGCAGGACCGGGCATTGGATGGAGTCTACCCCAGCGGAGCAACGGCGTGTGTGACACACGTGTCGCACACCGCCGCCTGAGGTCGATAGGCCCCGCGTCATGCGACCCCTTGACTTGGCCTCGCGACGCGCGACGCTAGGGGCGAGCCATGAACGAGCCGGTCCGTCGGTTGCCCCTCCCTCAGCAAGACCGCGCGCGTGGTTTTGCCGAGGCGCTCTCCGCCGCGCGCGGAAAGCACCTCTTGATCGCCCTCCGAGGTCATCCGGATCCGGACGGCATCGCCTCCGCGCTCGCGCAAGCGCACATCGCCCAGCGCCTCGGCGTGGGCAAGACGACGATCGGCTATTGCCACGAGCTGTCGCACCGCGAGAACCGCGCGCTCGTGAAGCTGCTCAACGTCGAGCTGAAGAAGATGAAGAACGTGAACGAGGTCGAGAAGGTCGACTTCCTCAGCTTCGTCGACGCGCACGACATCGACCCCGACCTCGGCGGCGCCGACGGCATCGAGGTGCTCACGATCGTCGACCACCACCGGGCGCACGTGCCTCCCAAGGCTCGGTTCGTCGATCTGAGGCACGACGTGGGCGCGACGGCGACCATCTTCGTCGAGTACCTCGCCGAGCTCTCGCCGCTCTCGGCCGATCAAGACGACGACCGTCGCGTCGCGACGGCGCTCATGCACGGCCTCGCGACCGACACCGACGACTTCTCTCTCGCGCGCTCCACCGACTTCCGCGCGGCGCAAGGCCTCGCGGACGTGTGCGACCGCGATCTCCTCCAGGATCTCTCCCGCCGCCTCATCGCGCCGAGCGCGATGGACGTCATCGCGCGCGCCCTCGCCGCGCTGGTCGTCCGCC
Organism: Labilithrix sp.; assembly: GCA_019637175.1. Taxonomy (GTDB): domain Bacteria; phylum Myxococcota_A; class Polyangia; order Polyangiales; family Polyangiaceae; genus Labilithrix. The sequence goes on from JAHBWD010000092.1 coordinate 2,022, forward strand.
GCAACTTCGCGATGGCGGGCGTCGGCTTCGTCGCCGAGACGGAGCGCGACACGATCGCCCAGGCGGCCGACTTCCTCATCCGCCGCGAAGACATCGACACCGTCGTCGTGTACGGAATCGTGGGCGATCGCTTCATCGAGGGGTCGCTCCGCACGCACTCGCCGAGCGTCGATCCCGCGGTGTGGCTCGAGCAGGCGTTCGGCCACGACGAGCGCGGCAAGGCGTACGGCGGCGGGCGCCGCGACAAGGGCGGCTTCCGCATCCCGATCGGCTTCCTCGGCCGCGCGACCGACCGCGCGCAGCTCTGGTCGCTCGTCGAGCACGCCGCGAGGCAGGCGCTCCTCAAGCAGCTCGGCGAAGAGAACTCGCCCGGCATGGCGCCGCACCCGATCGTCGCCCCGCCCGCGCCCCCGGCGACCTGAGCTTGCGCGTCGCGTTCGTCGGGCTGCCGCTCGCGGCGCTCCTGCTCGACGCCGACGGGCACGAGATCGTCTGGGCGGGGATCTGCCGGAGGGACGCGATCGGAACGCGTCGCCTGCGCCGGCGCATCGGCGACGCGAACGTCGCGATCGTGCCCGATCTCTCGCGCGCGGCAGGAGCTGCGAGAGCGCGGGCGCCCGATCTCGTCGTGAGCTGGTTCTGGACGCGAAAGGTTCCGCAGGCCTTTCGCGCGATCGCGCCGCGAGGCGCCATCGGCGTCCACCCTTCGCTGCTTCCTCGACATCGCGGGCCCGATCCGTACTTCTGGACGATCGATCGAGGCGACGCGGTGACCGGCGTCAGCGCGCACCTGCTCGACGACGAGTACGACACCGGCGCCGTGCTCGGCCGGCGCGAGCTCGCCGTCGATCCAACGTGGAACGCGTGGACGCTCGCGAAGAAGCTCGATCGTCCTTCGCTCGCGATCCTGCGCGAGACGGTGCGGGCGTACGCCGAAGGCCGCGCGCCGCTCGCGATTCCGCAAGACGAAGCGAAGGCGACCGAGGCGCCGCAGCCTGACGACGACGATCTCGAGATCCGCTGGAGCTGGGACGCGGCGCGCATCGAGCGTCGCGTCCGCGCGGCGAGCCCTTGGCCAGGCGCGTTCACCGAGATCGGCGACGTCCCCGTGACCCTCACGCGCGTGCGCGCGACCGACGACTTTCCGCGCGCGCTCGTCGCCGGCGAGGCGTGCGTGCGGCGCGACGGCGTCGCGATCGTTCGCGCGGCCGACCGCGCTGTCGAGCTCCTCGGCGGGCGCGCCGACGACGACGAAACGGCGCTCGACGCGACAGCCCTCGCGGCGCTCGCACGCGGCTGAATCACGGCAAAATCCGGGACTTCCCTGCCCCCTTGGGTTCGCCTAGGATCGGGCGGTGACCGATCCCACCACGACGTCGAAGAGCGCGCGCGAGGCCCTCGCACGCGGGTTGAATGCGCTGCAGGCCGACCCCAGCGTGCCCGCCCAGCTCGTCGAGCTCGCCGCGCCGATCGCGCAGGCGATGGGGGCGCTCCACCAGCTCGAGAGGACGCAGCAGCTCGCACCTCATGCCGACGTCGCGCTCAACCACGTGCGTGGTGCGCTCGCGCAGCTCCAAGCGCAGCCGACCTCGCATCCCGCGGTCGCGCAGGCGCTCGAGGCGGTCGCGAGCTCGCTGAGCCTCGTGCACGCGCTGAGCCGGATGGCCAACGGGCCGGCGCCTGCGCAAGCGGCGCCGGCGCCTGCTCCGGCGCAACCGGCGCAGCCGGCGCCGGCGGCTCACCCGAAGACGGCGGAGATGCCTCAGAAGCCGGCGGCGCAAGCTGGGCCTCCTCAGGCGGCGTACGCGCCTCCGCAGCAGGCCGCCTACGCGCCTCCACAGCAGCCGATGCAGCCGCCGCCGCAGCAGGCGGCGCCGCAGCGCATGTCGAATCCGCAGCCGTCGTTCCCGCAAGGTGCGCCGGCGGCGGGCGGAATGGTCGCGCGCGATCCGTTCGCGGCGGGTCCGCCTCCGCAGCAGCCGCCGCCGGGCTTCCACGCCGCGCCCCCGCCGCAAGCGAGCGCGCAGGCCCGCGCGAGCGTCCCCGTTCCGTCGCCGCCCGCCGCCGCCAACGTCCAGCTCGTCAACGCCGATCTCGGCGCGCACAGCCCGACGAACTTCTACAAGGGCCTCTCGGGCAACGACATCATCGATCACGGCGGCCTCTTCGTGTCGACGTACGTGCTCCCGAAGATCGGCACGCCGGTTCGCCTGAAGGTCTCGCTGCCGGGCGGCTACGAGTTCGAAGCCAACGCCGTCGTGAAGTGGACGCGCGAAGACGGCGGCGGCGACGCCCCTCCCGGCTTCGGCGCGCAGTTCACCGGCATCACGCCCGAGGCGCGGCAGCTCGTGTATCGCTACGTGCGCAACCGCGAGCCGCTCTTCCACGACGATCTCTGAAGCGCGGGCGCGATCGCGCGCACGTCGTCGGTGACGATCCCGTCGGCGCCCATCGCGACGAGCCGTCGCGCTTCGTCGGGATCGTCGATCGTCCAGAAGTCGACGCGGAGCCCGAGCACGTGGAGGCGGTCGATGGTGCGCTGGCTCGCGAACGTCACGCCGTACGCGCGCGGCGGCACCTGCGCGGCGTCTCCGCGATCGGCGATGCGCGTCGCCTTCGCGATCGGCAGCGGCAGGAGCACGAGCGCCGCGATCTCGGCGGCCGACAGCCCGATCGGCCCTGCATAGCCGAGCGCGCGCGCCCGCCGGAGGTTCGTCGTCGAGAAGCTCGCGATCCGCACGCGCCGCTCCGCGTTCGCCGCGCGGACGCAGCGGAGGAGCGCGGGGATCATGTTCGGCGCGACCTGCTTTGCGTCGACGTTGAAGAGCACGCCGGGGCACGCGGCGAGCGCCTCGTCGAGCGTCGGCACGCGGAGGCCGCCGACGCTCCACCGGCGGATCTCCTCGAGCGTCGCGTCGCGGATCGCGATCGGCACGCCCGCGACGCGCTCTCCCGTCGCGTCGTGCGAGAGCACGACATGTCCGTCGCGCGTCATGTGCGCGTCGGTCTCGATCGCGCCGGCGCCGAGCTCGAGCGCGAGCCGGAACGCCTCGAGCGTGTTCTCGGGGCGCTCCTTGCTCGCGCCGCGGTGGGCATACAGGATCGGGCTCGCGGTCGACGTCGGCTCCATGGTGCGCCCCGTCATCGCCTCCCGTGTGCCGTCGCTTCTGGCTCCCGCCCGGGCAGACGATTTGCCCGCGCCCGCGCGAGCCGTCGCGCGGTCATGACGCCGAGCAACGCGAGGAGGATCTGCATCGTCGCGTGCGAGCCCTCCGTCGCGGCAGTCGAGCAGCCTCCGCGGCCGTCGAGATCGCCTTCGCGCGCCGGCGAGGAAGAGAGCGGAGACGCGGAGCACGGTCCCTCCATCGGCATCGCTGGAACGCTCGAAGTCCTGTCGCAGTCTGCCGTCCACCAGGGATCGAGCGCCGCGACCGCCGCGCGGCAGTCACCGGAGGTGATGGCGTCGACGGCCTGGCTCCGCGTGATCCGGAGCTCGGGCGCTCCTGCCTCGCGCTCGCACCAGACCGTTTCGCCGGCGAACGTCAGGCTCTCTCCCGTGTCGGTCGCCTGGCTTCGGTACACCTTCGCGAGCACCTGCGTGCCCGGCGCCCGGCGCGGCGCGACGGCGATCTCGGTCCCGACGCGCACGGCCGTATCCCCGTGGACGGCGTCGACGCGACCACGAGAGGGGTGCGCGCCGGTCTTGTCCTCGATCATCGTCACGTCGAGCGCCCCGACGATCGGATTCGAGGGATGACCGCAGATCGGGTTACGCCGATCGGCGCAATAGGTTGGCTGGATCCTCGCCGCGTCGTCGACGCTGAGCCCCGCCGCGTCGAGCCACGCGAGGAGCTCCGGCTCGTCGGCCAGCTCGCGCACGAAGGCGTTGTTCCGCTCGCGCGCGATGCGCGCGACGAGCGCGGCCGCACCGCCTAGCTCCATCAGGTGCGCCATCGCGCAGCGCGTCCCGTCGGCATCGATGAAGTACGGCGTTGCGCGATCGGCGAAATCGCGGTTCTTCGGAAACACGCCGGCGCGCCGGTACGCGCGAAGCTCGCGAAGGAGGATCCGCCGCAGGAGGCTGCTGGCGCGATCGGCGCGCGGCCTCGGTCGCTCCCGCACGAAGCGCTCGGCGCGTCGAATGTGCTCGGCGACGCGCAGCGTCTCGCGATCTTGGGCCGGAACGCTCCACATACAACCAATCGTAGCGCAGTCGAGTCTCTCCCGACGATGTCGCGGCCTGCGCGGCGCAGCGAGCGAGCGCTCCAGATCTTGACGGGCGCCAACCACATCCAGCCCGCGCGACGGCGAGCTGCCGTGCCGCTTCGATCACCTCGTCCTCGGAGATCATTGGCGACTCACCGATACGTGCACCGTCGGCCGCGGAGTCGATTCGGTTGCCACGCATCGACCGTCACGCGCTCTCCTTTTGGCGATTCGTCCCCGCCGACGCTCCGGTCCGCCCCTCGAAGTCCTCCATCGGTCCGTCATCGCGCGACGATCCGTATCGGCCTACCCGGCGTCGCCACCCCGACGAACAGACGAGCCGAGGCTCCGTGAAGAGCGGCGCGAGCTCTGCGGCGTCGCGCTGCCACCACTCCGCGTAGCCGTCGACCTGCGCGCGGGCGTCATGAAGCTTCGCGTCGGCATCCTTGAGCTCGACGATCCCGAGCCTCCCGGTGGACAGCTCGACGGCGAGCACGTCGCTCTTTCGGCCGATCCCGGCGTCATCGATGAAGCGCCATTCGTGACTGAGGAACACCCAGCTAGGCCCGAGCTCCGGGAGCCAGAGCGCATTCATCAGGGCCTTGCGGATCCACGGAGTCGTCCCCCGTTCTTCCTCGGAGCAGCGCCGCACCGAAGGGAGCCACGCAAGCACGTCGCCGTCTTGACGCTGCGCGGTCAGACGAAGAGCGCGCTGCTGAAGGAGACGCACCTGGGCGCCGTGAAGCTCGCGCGCGCGGACGCGCCAGCGCACGTCATCGCCGACACGTTCCTCCGCTTCGAGGGGCTCGCGCGTCCCTACGTGATCGTCACCGAGCTCGGCGCAGGCCAGCGATACGACGTCGGCATGCACGTCGCGCTCACGCGCGCGACCTTGCAGACGGTCGTGGCCGCGACGCGCGCGGAGATCGCAGCGGACTCGCGGCATGAAAGACCGACGCAAGCCGCTCACCAGCCGCGATTCCGTCTTCGCGGGATCCCGGGGCTCAATCCTCGCTCCATTGGTTAACTAGAGGAGAGCGGCTGCCGCGCGGATCCCCACGAAAAGACTCCGATCGCACGCCACCGGCGAAGTCAAGATGTGGGCAACGGTGGTCTTGCACCTATACATGCATTATGCATACAAATACTCGCGTGCCGCTCGGGACGTGCTTCGCCGAAGCCGCGCTTGACGGCACGGAGGGGCGTTGTCACGCTCGACGGCATGTTCCCGCTGCGTCGCACCGAGGCAGGGTTCCCGATGGCGCCCTCGCAAGAGGAGTGGGATGCGCTCTCGGCGGAAGAGCGGGCAGAGGTCCTCGCAGCGCTGCCGGGCGAGGTCACCGACGCGGAGATGTCACCTCCGGAGGGAGATCGCCATTTCCGCGCGAAAGTGCGCGCGCTCGGCGCGCTCCGAAGCTTCTTCGCGAGGCAGCGGCGCCGCATCTATCTGGCGGCGGAGCTGCCCGTCTACTACCCAGCAGCGCCGCGGTTCGCCCCCGATCTGCTCGCCGTCGTCGACGTCGAGGATCGGGAGCGTGACTCTTGGGTCGTGAGCGCGGAAGGCCGAGGCCTCGACTGGGTGCTCGAGGTCCACGTCGGCGGCGATCGGAAGAAGGACGCCGAGCACAACGTCACCCGGTACGCGGCGCTCGGGATCCCCGAGTATTTCCTCTACGACCGCGCGCGAAACAAGCTCCTCGCCTACCGACTCGCGACGCCCGAAGCGCGGACTTACACGACGATCGTGCCTCAGCACGGGCGCTACGCGTCCGCCGTGCTCGGTCTCGACGTCCAGGTCGAGAAGGAGCGGCTGCGCTTCTACGCAGGGACGGCGCTCCTCCTGGAGAGTGAAGAGCTGATCTCGCGGCTCGAGGAGATGCTCGACGAGGTGCAGCGGCGCGCCGACGAAGAGGCGCGCTTGCGACTGGAAGAGGCGCGCTTGCGATCGGAAGAGGCGCGCCTGCGACAGGAAGAGGCCTCACGCCGCGAGGACGCCGAGCGCGAGGTCGCACGCCTGCGCGCCGAGCTCGAACGGCTCACGAAGAAGTAGCGCTGTCGAATGCGTTCGTGTGGATGACGCATGCACCGGGCCGTGCACCTCGTCATCCCTGCGCGAGCGTCGCGAACTTCTCGAACAGCGCGCCCGCCATCGGGACCTCGAGCCGCCACGTGATCCCGATCGGCCGGTCGCCCGTCGCCGACTCGAGCTTCACCGGGCCGAGGAACGCGTACGGCGCGTCCGGATCGGTCCGCACGAACAAGTAGAAGCTCCACCCGTTGCCCGGGCTCTCGAGATAGCGTCGCCCCGACGGGCGCGACACGCTCGCCGCCGACTGCGTCTCCCAGTGGAAGAGCGTCGGGCTGATCGCGTAGTCGCGATACCGCGTGCTCGGCGAGAAGCTCGACGCGGACTTGTCGAGGGTCACGAGCAAGATCTCGCGCTTCTCTTCGTTCAGCTTGAGGATGCCGCCTTGCGGCGTCACGCCCTTCTCGCCCGGCTTCACGAAGCCGATCGCGGCGACGATCTCGCGGCGCGCGTAGTGACGATGCAAGGCGAGCGGCCATCCGGCGACGGGATACTTCTCTTCCGCGAGGCCGATGCGCTCCGAGAGCACGTCCGCGAGCTGCGCGAGCTCGTCGCGAATCGGCGCGCGCTCGTAGAGCCACTGCGCGCTCGCTGCGGGATCGCGGATGACGCCGCGGTGATTGAGCTGGAAGTCGAGCATCGTCAGGCGGCGCGCGTAGTCGGGATCGCGCGCGCTCGCTGCGAGGGCGTCCTTCCACACGCGGAGGCGCGTCGCGTCGTCGGTGTGGAGCAGCCAGTCGAGGCGACGACTCAGATCCGTCGCTTCTTCGTCGACGTCCTGCGCGAGCCCGGCGCGCGCGCGGAGCGTCGTCCAGCCGCCCGCCTGATAGACGTCTTCGAGGTCGCGGCCGCTCTCGTCGAGGAACCTCGCGAGCGTCACGTCCGCGCCCGCGTCGGTCGCGGCCACGTCGCGCAGCTCCTTCGTCAACGTCGCCGCGTTGGCGACGGCCCGCTTCAGCGACGACAGGACGCGCTCCCTCACGACGGCGTCGAGCTGGAAGACGCATCCGCTCGGCAGATAGGGGAAGCCCTCCTTGACCGCCTTCTCGAGCCGGCCGCGCGCGATGCCCGTGATCGCCGCGTACACGGCGTCGAAGCGGAACTCCGCGCGATGCTGTCCGATGAAGTCCAGGATGAGACACGACGTCTTCCCCGCGAAGAGGCGGAGCCCGCGCCCGATCTGCTGGACGAAGAGCGTGGCGCTCGTGGTGGGACGCAAGAGGAGGAGCGTGTCGACGAAGGGGAGGTCGACGCCCTCGTTGTAGAGATCGCACGTGCAGAGCACGTTGAGCTCGCCGGCGCGCAGGCGCTGGGGCGCGCTCGCGCGCGCCTCGTCGGTCGAGCCGCCGTGGACGACGTCGGCGGGGATCCCTCGCGCGGTGAGCGCGCGCGCCATGAACTCGGCGTGCTCGACCGAGACGCAGAACGCGAGGGCGCGGATCGCGCGCGTGTCGACGACGCGGCGGCGGAGCTGCGCCGCGATGAGATCGACGCGGGCTTCGTTGCCGGTGTAGAGCGTCGAGAGCTCGTCCTTCGGATAGCCCTGGCGCGACCAGCGGACGTTCGCGAGGTCGGTGCCGGCGGCGTCGGCGATGCCGTAGTACTCGAACGGGACGAGGAGCTGGCGATCGAGCGCGTGCCAGAGGCGAAGCTCCGCCGCGATGCGGCCGTCGAAGTCGGGCAAGAGCGACTTGCCGTCGGCGCGCTCCGGCGTCGCGGTCAGACCGAGGAGCGTCTCGGGACGGAGACGACCGATCACCTTCTGATAGGAGTCCGCGGGCGCGTGATGGCACTCATCGACGACGACGACGCGAAAGTGATCGGCGGCGACGCGATCGTGGAGGCTCCCCGCGGCGCTCTGGATCGTCGCGAAGACGTGCTCCCAGCGCTCGGGCACGTCGCCGTCGAGGTGGAGCTCTCCGAACGCACCGTCGCGGAGCACCTGGCGAAACGTGTCGAGGGCCTGCTCGAGGATCTCGCGGCGATGCGCGAGAAAGAGGAGGCGCGGCCTCGTCCCCGCGCGCTCGCACGCGCGCAGGTAGTCGAACGCTGCGATGACGGTCTTGCCCGTGCCCGTCGCGGCGACGACGAGGTTGCGATGACGACCGTGGAGCGCGCGCTCGGCCTCGAGGCGATCGAGGATCTCGGTCTGGAAGGGGAACGGCTGGAGCGTGAACAGCGAGATGACGCTCGGGCCGGACTGCTTCTCCGCGCGAAGCGCGGCGCGCAGCTTCGCGCGTGTCTCGTCGGAGCTCGGGTCGTATCGCTCGAACTCGGCGTCGTTCCAGAGGCCGGCGAAGGTGCCCTCGAACTTCTCGATCACGTGCGGGAGATCCGCGGCGGAGACCTTGACCATCCACTCCTGGCCGCTGCCGAGCGCGGTGGCCGTGAGGTTGGCGGATCCGACGTACGCGGTGTGAAGCCCCGTGCCGCGGCCGAAGAGCCAGGCCTTCGCGTGGAGGCGCGTGCGACGGACGTCGTACGAGACGCGGACCTCGGCGCCGGAGAGCGAAGCGAGCGCGTCGACGGCGTTGACCTCGGTCGTGCCCGTGAAGACCGTCGTGAGGACGCGCACGCGGGCTCCGCGGCGCGCGGCGGCGTCGAGCGCTTCGCGAACGGCGCGGACGCCGCCCATCGTGATGAACGCGGAGAGGACGTCGATCGTGTCCGCGGAGGCGATCTCGCGGGAGAGCTCGTGCCCGAGAGACGGCTCGGTGCGCGCGCGCGTGAGGAGCGTGCTCGACGACAGAGGCGTCGCGGGCCGGAGCGGAGGCGCCGCGCGGTAGAGCGAGCGCAGGACGCGCGGCGGCTCGGCGATCTTCGCGGAGTCTGCGGCTTCCATTGCGTCGGGCGCGAGCTCGGCGAGGCGATCGAGGAGGCCGTGCGCGATCGCGAGCTGATCGTCGACGGTCTTCGCGTCGCGAAGCGCGGCCTCGAGCTCGCGGGCGAAGTGACGCGAGAGCCACGCGGGGAGATCGACACGATCGATGTCGCCGATCTCCGAGCGCGCGGGCAGCGCGGCGGCGATCCCGCTGTCGAGCAGGCTCGTCAGGAGATGCTCGTAGATCCCTTCGCGGAGCGGAGCCGGCACAGGCTGAGGTTACGGTCGGGTGGCGGCGTGGGATACAGCGCGTCGCTTCGCGGCCTGGCAACTGAACAGTTTGACAGTACATCGAACATGCTTAAGATCGATGGGTCCTCATGGCTCAAGCGAAACGCACGACCGAGAGAGAGAGACGCGAGCAGAAGGCCTTCGCGGAGCTTCGGACGTGGCTCGCCTCAGCGGCCGGGAAGAAGCGAATGCGTGCGGCGGCGATCGCCGCTGAGAAGGAGCAAGAGCGCCTTGTTCGTTCCACACGCGTCGCCGGCGACGTCCTGCGTGCCAGGGTGACGATCTAGGCTCGTCGGCATGAAGCCGTGGGCGGTCGAGGACTATTCGATCGAGCGCCTGCGGGCGCTGTTCGACGAACCGTGCGCGGCCAACCAGTTCGCCGACACCGTTCATGACGTGTACTTCGAAGAGTACTTTGAGACGATCGGAGCGAAGTCGATCGTGGTCGAGCGCGACTACATCGACCACGACTTCTTGGAAGACTTCGCGGCGTACTACGTGCGCTGCTTCCAGCCGTACGCGCGCACCTGCACGCGCCTCCATTTCTTCCACGAGACGATCAAAACCGTCGACGTCGAGCAGATGCTCGGCGGTTCGCCGCGCGCAAGCAAGAAGCTCGCTCGGTCGTATCTGGGATTCATCGTCGTTCGCCCGGTACCGCAGCGCCCGGTCGGACGGACTTGCCTCGTGACCTACGACTCCGAGGGCGAGCGCGAATACCCCTGTCTTCGTCAGTACGACGCCAATCTGTTCGGACTGCCGCTGTCCGTTCGCTCCCTTGCGTTCCAGCAGCAAGACAAGGCGGTCGCGGCGTGCGCGACCAGTGCACTGTGGGCTGCGTTCCAAGTATCAGGCAAGCTGTTCGGGCATCGAATCCCGTCTCCGGCTGCGATCACCGCGAACGCGACCCGGCGCATCCCGCTCGACACGCGAACACTCCCGGCGTCCTCCGGCCTCACCGCGGAGCAGATGGCCGACGCAATCCGCGCCTGCGATCTCGAGCCGGTGCTCGTGGGTTGTCGAGATGCGCGCGACCTCCGGGCAGCGGTCTACGGCTACGCTGGAGCCGGTATACCGCTCGTCCTCGTCGGGGTTGTCGAGGGCGAGTCGGAGGACCCGCCACCCCGGCACGCCGTGACCATCACGGGGTATCGCCTCGGTGCAACCGCGCGCTTCGAGGGGCTCGTCTCGGATCGGCTCAGCAAGCTGTATGCACATGATGACGCCGTAGGCCCGTTTGCCCGGATGGACTTCATCGAAGGCGAAGCTGCGCTCCTCACGACATCGATCGCCGACGGGAAGCACAACATCGGCAAGCAGTTGTTCCGCCCCGAACTCGTGCTGGTCCCGGTGTATCACAAGATCCGCATCCCTTTCGATCGTGTGCTTCGGGAGATCCTCTCTCTGAACTTCTTCCTCGACGGCCTCAGAGCGGCGGGGCTAGCCATGTCGAAGTTCCTGCCGTCGTGCGACTGGGACATTCGTCTCCGCACCGTGAACGACTACAAGGTGGAGTTGCGCGCGAGCGCGAGTACCTCGATGAGCGTCGTGCTGGAGCGCGGGCTTCCTCGCTTCTTGTGGGTTGCACGCGCGACGCACGAGGCCGGAGGTGGATTCGACCTCCTGTTCGACGCGACCGGCATCGAGTCCGACAACCTCTGTGTGCTACGGGTCGACAGAGGCAGCCCCGTCCCGCAAACGCTCCGGGAAGCTGCGATCGGTGCCGAGACCTTCGTGGGTGCAGAAGGTGTCGCGAGCAGGCTCCTCGCGTAGGTCGCGTTCGAGAAGTGAAGCGCGTGCCAGGTTGCGCCGCGCCGCGCCACGCGCGCCCGAGCACGCCGCGCCTCGGGCCGAAATCACTCGCGAATTCCGACCCTGGCGAATGGTATCGCACGTGCTAACCCGCCCGCGTCGTCATGCGTCGGCTCTCGTTTCTCCTTTCCCTCGCGCTCGCCCTCGCAGGCTGCGACGCGCTCGGATCGATCGTCGTCGAGGCCGGTGACTTCGCCGGCGCGAAAGCCGACGTGCACTGCGACCGACGCGTCGTCGAAGGCGGCGGGCGACCCGCGGCGTTCTGCCAGGAAGTGATCGCGACCGTCGCCGCCGCCGAGTTCTCCGACGACTGCCGCGCGAAGCACAAAGCGACCGCCGCGCCCGGACCTTGCCCGCGGCCGAGCATCATCGCGGGCTGCAAGCTGAACAAAGCGAACAAGGACGACTCGAGCGTCTTCGATTGGTACTACGAGGTCGATCGCGAGATCGACAGCCGCGCGCGCGACGTCGAAGACGTCTCGAAGATGTGCGCCGATCCGTCACGCTACGAAGAAGGCGCGGAGCTCGCGCAGCCATGATGTACGCATCGCTCGCGGCGCGGCTCCTCGCGACGACGCTCGCCGTCACGAGCGCAGACGCGCCACGTCCCGAGACGAAAGACGAACGTACGGCGTCGAACGTCGTCTTCCTCGAAGGCTTCGGCAGCGGCCTCCTCTACTCCGTGAACTACGAGCGCATCATCGAGCCCTTCGGGCTCCGCGTCGGCGTGAGCTACTTCACGTATCCCGTGTCGAGCTACGGCAAGAGCGGAAACCTCTCGCTCTTCACCGTGCCGATGATGGTCAGCTGGTACACCGGCTGGGAGAGCCACAAGGTTCAGCTCGGGCTCGGCGCCACCGTGATCTACCTCGGCGCGGCCACCGACTCCGAAGGCACCGCGTTCGGCGGAGACCGCGCGGGCGCAGGCATCGCGGCCACCGCGTTCGTGGGCTACCGCTATCTCCCGAAGGACGGCGGCTTGACGTTCGGCGCAGGGTTCACGCCGCTCCTGCGCGGGAGCAAGGCGCTCGCCTGGGGCGGCGCGAACGTCGGCTACACGTTCTAACCGCTCCAAAAAATGCGACACTCTCCGGCCATGTCGCTTTACGAGCGCCTCTTCCCGCGCTTTCGGCCGAAGCGCGAGCTCAGGCCGCAAGGGAGCGGAGCGGGCTGGGGCGTTCGCCTCACGTGGCTCGGCACCGCCGGGTTCGTCCTCGAGACCAACGAGACCACGATCCTCATCGATCCGTTCGTCACGCGCCCGGGCTTCTCGCGCATCGCGCGCAGGATGATCCCCGACGATCTCGCGATCGCGCGCCACGTGCCGCGCAAGGTCGACGCGATCCTCTGCGGGCACAGCCACTTCGATCACGTCGCCGACGCGCCGCGCATCGCGAAGCTCACGAAGGCGAAGCTCGTCGGCTCGGCGTCGACGTGCGCGTGGGGGCGCGCCGAAGGTCTGCCCGAGCGCCAGCTCGTGCAGGTGCCGCCTTCGGGCGCCATCGTTCGGATCGGCGACGTCGAGGTGCGCTTCGTGCCCAGCCGCCACGGTCGCGTCGCGTTCGGCCGCGTGCCCTTCGCCGGCGAGGTGAAGGCGACGCCGCGCGGCCCCGGCCGCGTCTGGCACTACCGCATGGGCGGCGCGTTCGGCATCCTCGCCAAGGCGCCGGGGCTCAGCGTCTATCACAACGGCAGCGCCGATCTCATCGACGCCGAGCTCGAGGGCGAGCACGCCGACGTGCTGCTCGCGTGCCTCGCCGGCCGCCGCGGCACCGAGAACTACGTCGCGCGGCTCGTCAGCGCGCTCGGGCCGGGGCTCGTCATCCCCACGCATCACGACGCGTTCTTCGCGCCGCTCGAGCGCGGGCTTCACCTCTTGCCAGGGATCGACGTCGAGGGCTTCGTCTCCGAGGTCTTCCTCCGCGCGCCAGGCGCGAGCGTCATCACGCCGGATTATCAGGAGCCCATTTGCGTGCCGCCCCGCGACGCGCGCGGAGCCGTCCTCGCGGCCGGCTGAGTCTTCGCGTGGGCGCACGGCTTTCGACACTCCTCGCGATCTTGGTGATCGCGATGATCTGCGCGTTCTCGCCGCGCGCCCGCGCCGCGAGCGATCCCGCGCTCGCGTGGTACACGATCGAGACGCCCCACTTCAGAATCACCTATCACTCCGGCGTCGAGGAGGTCGCGCAGCACGTCGCGAACATCTGCGAAGACATCCACGACAAGACACGCGAAACCGTCGGGTGGACGCCGGGCGAGAAGACCGAGATCCTCCTCTCCGACTTCAGCGAGAGCGCGAACGGATCCGCCACGTCGCTCCCCTACAACGCGATCCGCCTCCTCGTGACCGCGCCCGAAGACATGTCGCCGCTCGGCGACGTCGACGACTGGTACCTCGAGCTCACGACGCACGAGTACACGCACGTCCTCCACACCGACAACATCCGCGGCATCCCCGCGATCGTCAACGCGGTGCTCGGCAAGACGTTCGCGCCGAACCAGGTGCAGCCGCGATGGATCCTCGAGGGCCTCGGCGTTTACCACGAGAGCGCGCGCACGAGCGGCGGCCGCCTGCGCAACTCGCAGTGGGACATGCTCATGCGCACCGACGTGCTCGAAGACAACGTCGCTTCGATCGATCAGGTCACGGGCACCGTGCGCCGCTGGCCGCAGGGCAACCTCTACTACCTCTACGGCTCGTACTTCATCGAGTGGATCGCGGAGACCTACGGCGAAGAGGCGCTCCGCAAGATGGCGTCGGACTACGGCAAGCAGCTCATCCCCTGGGGCTTCAATCGATCCATCAAGCGCGCCACCGGCAGCACGTTCGTCGACATGTATCCTGCATGGATCGAGAGCATGAAGCGCCGCTACGGCGCGCAGGCCGCCGCCGTGCGCGCCAAGGGCGTGCGCGAGGGCGTGAGGCTCACGCACAACGGACAGATCGCGCGCCACCCGCGCTGGATCCCGAAGGGCGCGTGGCCCGAGCACGAAGGCGGCCTCCTCTATTACCGTGAAGATCAGCGCTATCGGCCCGGCTTCTTCGCGATGCCGGTGGAGAAGAACGCCAAGGGCGTCGTCGTCGCCTCCGCCGCGGCGGAGAAGAAAACGGAGCACGTCGCGCGCACCGCCAACGAGTCGTTCGCCACGTTCGATCCGGACGGCGGCCTCGTGTTCGGCGGGCAAGAGTTCTACAAGAACGTCTTCCTCTTCGGCGATCTCGAGCGCCTGCCGCCAGGCTCGAAGAGCAGCTTCGGCACGCCCGACGGCGGGCGCGTGCGCCTCACCGAGTCGATGCGCGCCGCCGAGCCGGCCGTGTCGCCCGACGGGCGGCGCGTCGTGTTCACCATCAACCGCGCGGGCACGCGCTCGATCCACATCGCCGATCTGAGGCCCACGTCGATCGAGAACGTGCGCCCGCTCGTGACGACGTCGTTCCTCGAACAAGCGTTCACGCCGCGCTGGTCGCCCGACGGAACGCACGTGGCCTACAGCGTGTGGAAGCGCGGCGGCTACCGCGACATCCGCTACGTCGACGTGCGCGACGGCACCCATCGCGACCTCACGCGCGATCGCGCCGTCGACGGCGCGCCGAGCTTCTCCGCCGACGGGCGCTACCTCTACTTCCACTCCGATCGCACGGGCATCATGAACGTGTACGCGTGGGAGATCGCGACCGACAAGGTGCATCAGGTCACGAACGTGACCTCCGGCGCGTTCATGCCCGAGCCTTCACCCGACGGGAAGAACCTCGCGTACATCGGGTACACGTCGGCGGGCTACGACGTGTTCTCGATGCCGCTCGATCCGTCGAGGTGGACGGAGGCCGAGCCCTACGTCGACGAGCGACCGCCGGCGCCTACCATCTCGACCAAGCGCTGGAAGCCGAAGCCCTACAGCGCGTGGCCGACGCTCATCCCTCGCCGCTATGGGGTGCAGGTCACGGAGGGAAGCTTCGGTCGCGCCGTGATCGTCTCGGCGGCGCAGGCCGATCTCACGGGCTTCCACATCGTGAGCGCCAACTCGATCGTCGAGCTCGAGCAGCCGACGCTCCAGGGCACGCTGGGGTACAGCTACGCGCGCCTCCCGTTCAACGCGGGCGTCTCGCTCTTTCGATCGATCGCGCCGCGCGCCGGCTTCCAGCTCGGCCAAAACTACAAGCCGACCGTGATCCAGGAGTCGGTCGGCTTCGCGAGCTCGATCACCTACGACCAGCCCTCGGCGTACGACGCGCGATCGTACGTCGTCACGCACAGCATCTCGCGCACCGGCGCGCAGATCCCGATCCCGATCGAGCGCCTCGATCCGTACGAGACGCCGCAGTTTCCCGCGCGCGGCTTCGCGAGCACGCTCCACTTCGGATACGCGTATTCGAACGCGGAGCGTTACCTGTGGAGCGTCGGCCCCGAGCGCGGCTACTCGCTCGCGCTCTCGTTCGACGTGACCCACCCGGGCATCGGCAGCGACTTCGAAGGCTTCGTCACCAACGGCGACTTCACGACGTACTTTCTGATGCCGTGGCTCCGGCATCACTCCCTCGCGCTCCACCTCGGCGCGGGAACGAGCGGCGGCGTCTTCCCCGGCCGCGGCGCGTTCTACGTCGGGAGCTTCGTCGACTTGCCGCTCATCGACACCGTCCGCGACATCCTCATCCAGGGCGGCATCACGCTCCGCGGCTACCCGCCGGTCATCCTCGCGGGGCGCAGCTACACGCTCGGCAACCTCGAGTACCGCTTCCCGATCGTCAACGTCGATCGCGGCGCCTCGACGCTCCCCTTCCAGCTCAACCGCGTCACCGGCGCGGTCTTCTTCGACTACGGCTCCGCGTTCGATCAGATCGACGCCGCCAAGTACAAGAGCGGCACGGGCGCCGAGGTCTGGTTCGACACGACGCTCGGCTACGTCGCCGCCTTCACCTTCCGCCTCGGCTACGCGCGCGGCCTCGCGAGCGGCGGCATCGACAAGGTCTACTTCGTCGCCGCCGTGCCGTACTGATCCAAGAACGCCGAGAAGTTGGCCCATCGCCTGGGAGCATGCGTACCGTCACCGCATGCGGATCCATTTCGGCCTCGGGCTCGCGGCTTGTCTCCTCGCGCTGGGCTGCCCTCTCGGGGGACAGTCGAAAGGAGCGCGCGCGCAAGAAGCGGCGCTCGAGCTGAACCTCAACGCGCGCTTCGGGCGCATGGAGCTCGCGGCCGAGCGGGTCGCCCCGAAGGCGCGCGACTCGTTCTTCGATCGGCGGCGAACGTGGGGCGGTAACGTCCGCATCGCCGACTACGAGCTCGCGGGGCTGCGCATGACGGGCGACGCCGACTGCGAGACCGTGGTGAAGGTCGCGTGGTATCGCGCGAACGAGGGCGATCTCCGGCTCACGACCGTCAAGCAGAGCTGGCACGACTTCAAAGGCGACTGGAAGCTCACCGAAGAGATGCGGTCGGACGGCGACGTCGGTCTCTTCGGCGAGCCGCTTCCGGCGCCGGAGCCGGGCGCGCCCGCGCGACGCACCCAGTTCCCCACGATCCGCCTCGGATCGGGCGCGAGCCTCGGCGCGGAAGCGCCCTCGGCGCCGATCGATCCGCCTACGGAGCCTTGAACGAAATCCGGAAGAGCTGGAAGCCGAGCACGCCGCCGACCGTGCGCGAGACGATGATCGTGCGCACGACCGCGGTCGCGAGGCTTCCGGTGAGCTCGAGGCGAGATGCGGGGATCGACGGGCTGGCGCCGGAGATGAGATACGAGCGTCCGCCGACGATGCCCGCCGTGAACGCCACTTCCACTTGAGCGTACGAGGGCGACGCGCCGAGCGTCGCGTCGACGACGTACTGCTGCCCGGTTCGCGTGCCGTCGGTCAGCGAGATCGATCCGGTGACCGACTGCACCGTCTTCGTCGCGTCCATCTGTATCGTGAGCGGCGTCGCGCCGGCGAAGCTGATGACGTAGTTGGGCGGGAGCACCGCAAGGGCGACCGCCGAACCGGTCACCGTCACGTATGTCGCGAGGACGTCGCCGACGTCGACCACGTCCGGCTCGTCGGACTGGACGACCGTGATCTGGAAGTCGCTCGCGAAGCTCGCGTCGTCGAGCTTGGCGTTCGCGTAGAACGCCGTCGACTCGCCGGAGAGGGCGAACGACGACGGTTGCGCCTCGTACGTCGAGCCGAGCGGCAGCACCGGCGTCGCGACGTAGGTCTGGTCGCCGACGATCTCCGTGATCGCGAGCCGACACGCGGCGTCGTTCCTGACGACCGACAGCGGCGGATGATCGAGCGGATCGGAGCCCGCGACACGCACGCTCCACGATCCAGACCGATCGAGACAGCTCGTGTACGTCCCGTTGATCCACTTCACCGACGCACTCGTCAGCGCGGCGGTCGCGCGGGCGAAGACCGGCTCGACGGCTTCACGCTCGACGCACGCGCCAGACGTGAGCCCAACGAACATCGCCACGACCGCCCACCACGCCGACTTCCCCATGACCCCTCCCTCGAGAGAAGGGAACGGACGGGCGAGACGCGGCTTGAGCGCGCGATCGACGGGGCCCGCAGACTCAGGCGCTCGGCGTCGACTTCGGCGGGCTCGACTTCTTCGCCGCGGTCTTCTTCGCCGCGGTCTTCTTCGGCGCGTTCTGCGTGCGCAGGCGCTTCAGGCGAGCCTTCTTCTTCGCCTGGCCCTTGCGACGCGTCATCTTCTGCGACTTACGGCGATCGAACTTACCCATGGGCGCGGAGATGACGCCACTTCGCGCGGTTCGTCAAGGACGTGATCAGCCGGCGCTCTCGGCGACGGCGTCTTCGCGGCTCCGCACTTCCAAGCGGTAACGGCTGTTGATCGTCTCGATGTAGAAGACCTCGCGACCCGCGAGGCGGAGGACGCGCTTCACCGGCGTCGTGACGTACTCGTGCATCCCGTCGGGGAACTCGATCACGACGACGGAGCCCTTCCGCGGCGCCCTCACGAGGCGACCCGCGACCGCGCGTGACCCCTTCCCGAGCTTGCGGAGCACCACTTCCACAGACCCCAATCTAGCATTCCCTCGTGCTGCGTCTACGGGCGCCGCGAGCGCCCTCGGGTTTAAAAACGCCTCAGTTTCGGGCAGGTAGCAGGCTCGGCATCGCCTGTCCTCACCCTCACGAGCACGTGGGGACGGCTCGCACATGCGTCTGACCGGGTGCGTCAAACCGAAGATCGGCGCGCAATCCGCGCGGTTTCGCGTGCTATGGGGTGTCAGCCCATGTCCCAAGCCCACGGGGAGCACTCGATGTACGCAGGCTTCGGGACCCAGGAAACCTCCGATCCCGGCCAGCGCCGCGGCTGCATCGAGGTCGTCTGCGGATCGATGTTCAGCGGCAAGACGGAGGAGCTGCTCCGCCGCGTCAAGCGGGCGCGCCTGGCTCGGCAGCGCGTGCTCCTGTTCAAGCCGCGCATCGACAACCGCTACGACGACGTGAAGGTCGTGAGCCACGAGGGCATCAAGGCCGAAGCGACGGCGGTGTCGAGCTCGTCGGAGCTCGCGTCGTTCGTCGACCGCGAGAACGCCGCGGCGAGCGCCGCGCGACCGCACGTGGTCGGCATCGACGAGTCGCAGTTCTTCGACGACGGGATCATCGCGGTGGCCGAGCGCCTCGCCAACGAAGGGCTCCGCGTCATCTGCGCGGGGCTCGACCAGGACTTCCGCGGTCAGCCCTTCGGTCCGATGCCCGCGCTCATGAGCATCGCGGAGTACGTCACCAAGCTGCATGCGGTGTGCACGCGTTGCGGCGCCGCGGCATGCCGATCGCAGCGCCTCGTCGGGACGGAAGGTCAGCTGTTCGTCGGCGGTGCGGCCGACTACGAGCCGCGGTGCCGCCGGTGCTTCGTGCCCGGCGTCGTCGACGTCGAAGCGGGGACGTCGCGCGGAATGGGCGCGGGGTGAGAGGCGCGCGGATCGCGCGTCTCTCGCTCTTCGCTGCGCTCGGGGCTCCGCTCCGCCGCGCGCTCGCCCGGCGTCGGTGACGTCACGTTCGGCACCTTCTGCGACGCGAAGTATCCACGCAGCACCTCGCGCGCGAGGATGTTGGCCTTGATCGTCCACGTCGGGTTGTTCACGACGAGCACGGCGATCGCGACCTGACGAGGCGCGGCGATGTCGGCCGGCGGATGGCTCGGCGCGAACCCGGTGAACCACGTGTAGAAGCGCTTCGCGACCGGATCGGTGAGCGTGCCTGTCTTGCCCGCCACCGGGATGTTCGGGAGGAACGACGCGCCGCGCCCGTCGTGGAACGCGCGGTACGACGTGCCGTCGGTGACGGTGTTCTCCATCATCGTCGTGACCGCCTGCGCGGTGTCGGCCTTGAGCGCGCGCTTCTGCGCGAGGCCGGTGCGCGCGGTCCAGATCTTCTTGCCGTCGTCGTCGGCGACGCTCTCGACGAGCACCGGCCGCACCGGCTCGCCGCCGCGCGCGACCGTCGCGCTGAGCCACGCGGCGTGCACCGGCGAGAGCGTCGTGTTCCAGAAGCCCGCCGCCGTGCGCGCGAAGCCGAGCTGATCTTCGGGGAAGTGGAGCGCGCTCGCCTGCACCGGGACGTCGAAGGGCAGCGAAGCGCCGAAGCCGAGCGCGCGCGCGGTCTCCTCGAGCGCGGGCGCCTTGAGGTGGCGAAGCGCGAGCCGCGCGAACACGGTGTTGATGCTCCGCCCCATCGCGCCCGCGAGCGTCGTGCACCAGCGATCGCGCCGCGGATCGGGGACGAGATCGTGCTGGACGAGCCGCTGCTCGCCGCCGGAGTAGCACTCGCGCTGATCGGGCGAGAGGCCCGCGTGCTCCACGAGCGCCGAGCCCGTCACGACCTTGAAGACGCTCGCCGCCGGCGCCGTCGCCTCGACGGCGAGATCGCGGGCCTGGCCGTTCTCGATGTGGCTCGCGTAGACCAAGATCTTGCCGGTCGCGACGTCCATCAGCACGACCGCGGCCTCGGGGACGTGATGCATCGTCATCACGTGCTTCGCGATGTTCTGGAGCGCGGGATCGACGGTGAGGCGCGCGACCTTTTTGTCGGGCAGCGGGGCCGTGACCTCGCCGTCGTTGATCGCGATCTTCGTGAGGTCGAGCCCCGCGAGCTTCGGCGCCGGGGGCGCGGCGGCCGCGCCGCCGATGAGCTTCGCGATCGACGGCGCGTCGCCGTGGGCGCCCTCGGCCGAGAGCGTGCGGCGCGCGAGGGGAATGATCGCGACCAGTGCCACGATCGGGGCGAGCGCCATCCACCTCCGTCGCATGCGCCATCGTGTGACACGGCCTTCGCCGACCGGGCAAACAAACGGCGGCTGGACGAACGCGGCCTTCAACGATATCGAGGTGTTGCATGCACGCGCGGATCGGGCTCAGGGCTGTGCTCGCCATCGTGATCGGAACGGCGATCGGCGCCTCGCCGAAGGCCGCGAGCGCCGAGGAAGGCAAGCTCCACAAGGCGGTGCCGGCGGGCGGAGGCGCGCCCGCGATCGACGTGCGGATCGACGCCGGCGCCGGCGTCGTACGCGTCCGCCGGTGCGCGTCGCCGAGCTGCAACGACGCCGGCGGCGTGAGCAAGGAGATCCCGATCGCGATCGACAAGAGCCGCATCGACGCCGCGGCGGCGAGCATCGACGTGATCCCGATCGGCGACGGCAAGAGCGTCGCCCGCGTCCGCGTCCCCGACAGAGAGCGCAAGGATCTCGCGTTCGAAGCCGTCGTCGCCGGCGGCGTCGAGGAGCCCATTTTCTCCGGGCTCACGGGCTACACGCGAGGCGACGAGGGCGACCGATCGGGGCAGATCGTGCTCGTCCACGATCGCGACGGACAGAACAAGTTCGTCATCGTCGCCGAGTCGCGGGAGGACACGCGCATCTGCGGGCAAGCGACGACGCCGCTCGGCGCGCGCGGCCTCGATTCGAAGTCGATGCGCCTGCTCGGCGCGACGCTCCACCGCATCGACAAGAAGACGCGCGACGGCGCGCAGCGCGTGATCGCGCAGGCCAATACGCGAGCGACGCCTCCGCTCGCGCGCGTCCTCCAAGCGACCGGAGGCACCGCGCCCAACGCGGCCGCGCTCACCGACGGCAAGATCGAGACGACGTGGAGCGAGCAGCGCGGCGGCGACGGGCACGGAGAGTTCGTCACGATGCGCTCCGCCGCGGAGCTGCCGCTGCACGGGCTCGTCGTCACCGTCGCACCGCCGTCGCCGAAGCCGGAGGGCGCGGCGCCGCGCACGTTCTTCATCGCCACCGACAGCCGCCTCCATCAGGTCACGATGCCCGAAGACGCGTGGTCGAAGCCGGGCGCGACCTACGAGATCCCGTTCCCCGAGCCGGTGAAGACGACGTGCCTCGCGATCGTGCTCGACGAGGCCTACGCGCGGACGGCGGCGCCCGAGGTCTCGATCGCAGAGGTCGCGGCGATCACCAAGTTCGACGTCGAGGGCGCGAAGCTCGACGACGTCGCCAAGGCCCTCGCGGGCGCGCGCGCCGACGAGAGCGCGGCGCTCTTGCGGCGCGCGGGCGACGACGGGCTCGCGGCCGTCGTGAAGGCGTACGCCACGCTCGACGCGCGCGGCCGCGCGCTCGCGGTCGACGTCGCCTCGAGCGCCGGCACGTGCGACGGACCGGCGGCGGACCTGCTCACGCGCGCGCTCACCGACAAAGAGCTCGAGGTCCGCAAGCGCGCGCTCGGTCGCATCGAGCGCTGCGGAAAGAACGCGGCCGACGCGCTCGTGGCGGCCGTCCGATCCGACGACGAAGCGCGACGCGCCGCGGCCGCGCCGCTCCTCGCGACCGTCGCGCCGAACGCGGCGATCGAGCCGCTCGCCGACCAGATGGGCAAGGGCTCGCCGGAGACGCGCCGTGCCGTTCGAAGCGCGTTCGCGCGCGCCGCCGGCGCCGCGACGCACGAGAAGCTGCTCGGTCTCCTCACGCGGCGCGAGGTGCCGATGATCGCGCGGCTCGATCTGCTCCGCGCCGCGGGCGCGAGGCTCCCCGATCTGCGCCCCGAAGGCGGCGTCGCGATCATGGACATCTTGCGCGCGTCACCCGACATGCCGACGCGCTACTTGCTCGCGCAGCCGCTCGCGCACCTCGCGCGCGCGCCCGACGCGAAGGCCGGCGAGCTCTCTCGCCTCGCCGAGCTCGCGCGGCGCGATCCCGACTGGCCGGTGCGCGCGCGCGCCGTCGAGCTGTCGGCGGGCATCGGCCCGATGCTCCCGACGATCGTCGCGGCCGTCTCCGATCCCGAGCCGCGCGTCCGCGAGGCGGCGCTCAAGGCGATCGCGAGCGCGGCGAGCCCGGGCGGAACGGCCGCCGCCGCGCAGGCGCTCGCCAAAGACGAGTGGACGTTCGTGCGAACGGCGGCGGCCGACGCGCTCGGCGCGCTCGCGCAAGACCCGATCGCGACGAGCGCGCTCGTCGCGGCGCTGTCCGATCCGAGCCCGCGGGTGCGCGCGAGCGCCATCGCCGCGTTCGGCAAGCAGCGCGCGACGGCGCAGGCGGCGCCCATCCGCGAACGCCTCGACGATCCGAAAGAAGATCCCGACGTGCGCGCGCTCGCCGCGCGAACCCTCGGCGCGATGTGCATCCGCGGCGCCGCCGATCGCCTCACCGAGCTCGCGCACCGCGCGCGGAGCCCCGTCGACGAAGCCGACGATCGCATCGGCATCGCCGCCATCGACGCGCTCGGCGCGCTTCACCCCGCGGATCTGGAGAAGCGCCTCGCGCCGCTCCGCGAAAAGAACGTGCGCCTGCCCGTCCGCAGAGCCGCCGACCGCGCGCTCTCCGAGCCGACGGTGTGTCGATGACCGGTCAGCTCAGGGACGAAGCTGCGCACCGGCGCCCCTAGCTTTCCGCCGAGAGCAGTCGGTCGAGGAGGTCCGACACTTCGAGGGCAGCGGCGGTCTCACGAAGGTAATCGCGATCGAGCTCGCCGCGTCTGGTCTTCAGGACACCCAACGCGTCCTCCCACTGGCGCTGCGAGACGTGGCCGCCGAGCCGATACCACTTGAGCTTCTGGGCGATGACGTCTTCCGCCGAGATGACACGGAGGCTTCGATCACCGAACGCGATCGTCTCGGCCCGCGCGAGCTCACGCCGCGCGACGAGATCCAAGTGTGGAACGAAGACGTCGATCTTGAAGATCGCCGGTTGGTAGATCACGTTGAACTCGGAGCGTCGCCGAATGGCGTCTCGGATCATGTCGGCGTCGACATAGAACTCGGCGCCGAGCTGATCGACGAACCGCTGGACATGCTCTTCACGAAGCGTGGCGACGACGTCCACGTCGTTCGTCGTGCGGAACACGCCTTGTACCGAGCTCGCGAACGAACCGCCGATCGCGTACGTGACCTCCAACGCGTCGAGCACCGCGGCGACCCGGAGGACCGCCGCGAGCGCGTCGGTCTGCTCGAAGGAGCTCACTCGTACCCGGGTCCGGGATCGATCCCAGTGGCACGACGCACGAGATCGCGACCATAGACGAGGGCGGCGACGCGCACCTCGACTTCACGCTCGGAGAGCTCGGGTTGGTCGCGCCGGATCCGCGCGCCGCTCAGGAGCCGGCTCGTGCGGATCAGGTCGAAGAGCCGAACGGCCTTCTGCTGCGGCGTCATCTCGCGATAGAGCGCGAGCATTCGCTCCTCGATCTCCGGTCGGGTGTCGCGCGCGCCGATAGCCACACGGACATCCTAGAGCACCGAAAGGGTTGAATCGAAGCTCTTCTCGACCGCTCGCGCGCTAGCGGACGAAGCCAAGCGCGCACCTCGCGAGGCTCAGGGGCAGGGCGGCGCGCCGGTAGCCGCGCTGTAGAGGTCGTTGTCGCACGGCGTGAAGCCGGGTGGCACATCGAGGTAGTTGGGGCTCGCGTACACTTCGATCTCGGCGTCGGCGCCGCCATCGAGCGGCCTCCAGAAGCAAGTGCTCTCGGGGCTGCCGAGGCACGCTCGCGCGCCGGGTCTTCGAGGCGTCGCGTTGCAGTAGAAGGGCGTTTCGACCTCGTCGCGACAGCTGCGCTGGGGGTCGACGCGAAACGCTCCGGCGGGCGGGCAACA
>JAHBWD010000093.1 GCA_019637175.1 Labilithrix sp.
GCGGAAGCGGGACCTGCGTCGGGTTTCACCGGCGACTCGCCGCCTCCGCCGCCGGGATTTCCATCGTCCAGCCAGGACGACAGATCTCGCGGCTTCTTGAAGAAGACGCACGTGTAGAGCGTGACGAGCACGACGACGAACAGGATCGTGACACTCCAGACCATCATCGTGATCGGTCCGGTGAGAACCCTGATGTGGGCGGTGCCCTTTGCGAACGCGTAGAACAGGACGACGAACGCGAGCGTCACCAACGTTCCGAAGAACGCGAGCCGAGCGCTCCGGTCCGAAGTTCGTCACCGAAGGCGAGGTCGTGATCGTGCGCTTTCTCGTGCGCAAAGCGCTCGCCTGCCGCGTTCGCGCCGAAGCCGACGGCTCCAACACTACGACTCCTCCGCATTTCGCGTCGGCGGGCAGGCCGGCGTCGACAAGATCATTCCTCCCGGTCTCCGCCTCACCGAGGCCGTCGGCGGTGAATCCAGGGTCTACAGCTGCGAGAAACAGCTGCTCCTCCATTCGACGTCACAACCGGCGCCGGCACAGTTCACTCCGAAGGACGGCGAATACACCTACGTCGACTACCGCTTCGGCCCGTTCTCCAACGACGAGATCGTGATTCATCTTCGCCGCAAAGACCGCGCGCTCGACCACGTCGACATGCAGACGACGATCAAGATCCCGAACCACAAGCGGTATAACGGCTGGTTCGACGTCACCCTCGGCGGCAACTGGCTCTTCGCGCCTGCGCGAACGGTGGAGGCCGTTCCCCAAGGTGGCAGCCCGATCTACCGCCTCGGCACGAACAACAGCCGCGTCCAGTACGACATCGCGATCATCGTCAAGGCGTACGCCTGGTGCTTCGACAAGCGAACGCCCTTTCAACCCGTCGACGTCAAGGACGCGACCGCGTGCCTGGCGATCGGCGGCGGCCTCTCGATCGCGCACCCGTTACGGACGTTCTATCCGCTCGGAGCCAGCCTGCAGCTAGGCCAGTTCTTCAGCGCACACATGATGCTGTCGCTGAACCGCTTCGACGGGCTCGCTACGGGCCATCGGGTCGGCGACGTGTATTCCGGCGATCCCGGAGACGTCCCGTCTCGAGATCGCTACGTCCTCGGCTTGGGCTTCGGCTTCGGCGTCGATCCCACGCTCTTCGCGACGCTGCTCAAGGGACTCGTGACCGGTCGGTGAACGAACATGGGAGCAGGCCGGGACGATCTCGAGGACGGCAAGCGCTTCCTCGAGCGCAGGCCCGGATGACGGCTGTGGAGAGAAGCCGCGACTACTTGCCGGCGACCGAGACGCCTTCGAAAAGCAGCGAGGGCGAGCGCGTCGACGCGTACACGTACGGATCGTCGCCCACGGCCACGAGCTTCTTCCAGAAGTCGAGGTGCTTGCCCGAGATGTTCATCTCGCCGATCGCCTCCTTCCGCTCGCCGCCCGCGACGCGGAAGCCCATGATGCCGAGCGAGAAGACGCCCGTCGTCGCGTTCGAGTTGCCGCCGATGAAGCTCGTCACCAGAACGCCGTCCTTCACGTCTTTGAGCATCGCCTCGAGCGAGCGTTTGCCGGGCGCGACGACGACGTTCGTGAGCCGACCCGAGCTCGGGGCCATGCCCAGCTTGCTTGCATAATACACATCGAGCAAGTAGCCCTTCAGCGTGCCGCGATCGACGATGACGCGCGGCTTGAGCGCGATGCCCTCGCCGTCGAACGCGCGCGAGCCCAGGCCGCGCTTGAGGAGCGGCTCGTCGGAGAGCGTGAGCAGCTTGCTCCCCACCGTCGCGCCGAGCTTGCCCTCGAAGAACGACTCCTTCTGCTGGAGCGCGCCGCCCCAGAGCGGACCCGTGAAGTGGCGAAGCAGCGTTCGGGCCGCGCGCGCCTCGACGAGCACGCTCATCGTGCCCGAGCCGGCCTTCTTCGCGCCGATGCGCGCCACGGCGCGCTCGGTCGCCTGGCGCCCGATCGTCGTCGGATCGGGGAGATCGGCGACGTGACACGTCGATCCGTAGACCCAATCTTCGGGCCTGCGGCCGTCGTCGTCCTTCACCGTGACCTCCGCCTCCGAGGAGACGTCGCTGCTGCGATGAACGCCCTCGAAGCCGTTCGACGCGACGCGCGCGAAGACGCTCTCCGAGTCGGAGACCGTCGCGGTGACCGAGACGATGTGCTCCTTGCCGCGCGCCGATCGCGCGCCTTCTTCCATCGCCTTGGCGCGCGTCAGGCGCGAATCCGCGCTGAGCGCGCCGACCTTGGGATCGTAGACCTCGAGATCGGCGTCGGATCGCCCGGCGTAGAGCGACGGATCGGGCAGCTTGCGGTGCGGATCCTTCGCGAGCACGCGCACCATCGCCACCGCGTCTTCGACGAAGCGCTGGAGCGCCGCCGGCCGCACGTCGCTCGTCGACATGCCGCCGTAGCGACCGTCGACGAAGAGCTGGAGCGCGATCGATCGCGACGTCGCGTCGGACACCTTCTCGAGCTTGCCGTCGCGCCAGGTCGTCTCGACCGCTCGCGATCGCGACGCGCTCGCCGACGCGTCGCTCGCGCCGTGCTTCTTCGCGAGCGCCATCGCCGCGCGCGCCGCCCCGAGGAGCTCTCGTTCGTCGCTCATGACTTGCGCCCTCCCACCGTGATGTTCGCGATGCGCACGGCGGGCATGCCGAGCGAGACGGGCACCGACTGGCCGTTCTTGCCGCACGTCCAGCCGCCCTCGTCGAGCTCGAGCTTCTTGGCGACCATGTCGACCTGCTCGAGGACCTTCGGGCCGTTGCCGATCAGGTTCACGTCGGTGATCGGCCGCGTGAGCTTGCCGTCTTCGATGAGGAAGCCGTTCTTCACGTAGAAGGTGAAGTCGCCCGCGCCGATCTGCACCTCTCCGTTCGTGAAGTTCGAGCAGTAGATGCCCTTCTTCACGCTCCTGATGATCTCTTCCTCCTCGTGAGGCCCCGGCAGCATGTACGTCGCGCGCATGCGCGGCATGGGCGCGTGGCGGAAGCTCTCGCGGCGGCCCGAGCCCGTGGGCTTCACGCCGTAGTGCTTCGCCGAGATGCTGTCGTGCAAGTACGTCGCGAGCTTGCCGCGATCGACGAGCACGGTCTTCTCGGGCGCGTTGCCCTCGTCGTCGACGTTGATCGTGCCGCGCGCGTGGTCGATCGTGCCGTCGTCGACGATGCTGACGATGTCCTTGGCGATCGGCTTTCCGATCTTGTCGGCGTAGATCGACGTGTTCTTGCGGTTGAAGTCGGCCTCCATGCCGTGGCCGATCGCCTCGTGCAGGAGGATGCCGGAGGCGCCGGCCGCGAGGACGACGGGCATCTCGCCGATCGGCGCGGGCGAAGCGTCGAAGAGGACGGTCGTGCGCTGCACCGCCTCTCTCACGACGCGCGCGAGGCGCTCCTCGCCGTAGTAGTCGATGCCGTCGCGCGCGGCGACGCTGAAGCCGTTCGACTCGCGCCGCCCGCCGTCTTCGGCGGTGCACGAGAGATAGAGGTTCGTGTACGGCGAGAGATCCTCGAAGACGCGGCCCTCGCTGTCGACGAGGAGGATCGCGCCGTGCGAGTCGGAGAGGTGAACGCGCACCTTCTTGATCCGCTTGTCGGCGGCGAGCGCGCGCTCGTTGAGCCGCGTGAGCATCGGGATGCGATCGGACGTGCGGACGTTCTCCCACGGCGTCTTCACGCGATATCGCTGCGGGAGCGCGCCGGCGCGATACGCGATCGGCGCGGCGCGCGAGGGGCCGCTCGCGATCGCGGCGGCGCTCGCGGCGGCGCGCTCGATCGCCGCGACGGTGAGCTCCTCGGTGTAGCCGTAGCCCGTTTGATCGCCCTTGACGGCGCGGACGCCGACGCCGAGATCGACGCTCGTGTACGCGCGGTTCACCTCGCCGTCTTCGAGCGAGACCCAGTTGCCGACTCTGTGCTCGAAGTAGAGATCGGCGCGGTCGGCGCCTCGCGCGAGCGCGGCGGCGATGCCGGCGGCGATCAGCTTCTCGTCGACGCCGAAGGTGCCGAAGTACCCGAGCACGAGGCCGGCGGGCGGACGCGGCGGCGCGACGGGCTTCGGCCCGGGCGCGGCGACCCGCGGCGGGCTCTCGGCTCCGCAGCCGAGGAGGTGAGCGAGAGACACGGCTCCCGCGCTGAGGAGGAGCTGACGGCGAAGGAGCTCGTTCATGGGCGCGAATCCTGGAGGAAGTGACGGTTCGCGGTCAACGGACGACCTCGACCGTCTGTTCCACCCTTACACGACGAGGCGCGCCGAAAGTTCCCGCCTCAAGCCGCGTGGCCGATCTTGAGGGCCGCGGCGATCTGCGGGGCGGCTTCTGCGCCGCGGTGCCGCGCCGTCTCCTTGCCCCGATCGAAGCGCACGAAGGTCGGGATCACGCGCACGCCGTTGCGCGCTGCGAGCTCCGGCGCCTGCTCGGTGTTCACCTTCGCCACGACGACCTCGCCTGCGTAGGTCGCGGCGAGCTTGTCGATCTCGGGCCCCACGATCTGACACGGCGCGCACCACGGCGCCCAGAAGTCGACGAGCACGGGCACGGGCGAGCCGTTGACCAGCTCGTCGAAGTCGCCGTCGGTCGCCAGCACGAGCGGCGTCTTCGGCGGCAAGAGCTGCGCGCGACACATGCCGCACCGCGCGGGGCCAGCGACGCGCGCCGCCGGGACGCGGTTCTTCGCCGAGCACGAGGGGCAGACGTGGATCATCGCGACTCCACCTCGATAACCACGCGCGCGCGGCGTCGCGAGCGCCGCCGTTCGACTTCGCTCGCCTTGCCCCATGAGCTACGCTGTCGATCGATGTCTGCGCGCCGGAGAGCCTTTCGCCGCGTGGCGGCGTTCGCCGTCATCGCCGCAGCGAGCGCAGCGTGCAACCTCATCACGGGAGCGCCCGACCGCGTGCTCGACGAGCGCGACGCGCTCGGCCCGACGGTGCGCCGCGACGCCGGCGCCGACGCGGAGCAAGAAGACGTCGTCGTCGAGCCGAGCGGCGACGCGTCGACGGACGACGGCGCGCCCGGGGTGGTCACCGTTCCGGTGAGCACCGCCTTCACGTCGCCGAACGGCGGCACCCTCGTCACGAACACGCAGGGCACGCGCATCACCGGCTTCACGGGGGCCTTCAATCACCCCGTGATCGTGCCGATGCCGCAGCCGTCGATCCCGAGCGACGACTTCACGTTGACGGTCACCGTCGCCGTTCAGGAGGCGAGCGAGTTCGGGATCCTGACGCGCGGGCAAGCCGACAGCTCGTTCGTCGTGCTCGGCTCGATGTTCGGCGCGGTCACGAGGGCCTTCCTCGGGACGATGTCGCCGAGCAACTGGAACCCGGGGCTCGGGGCGCAGGGCCCGACGTACACGTTCGCCGCGAACGGGCGCTATCGCCTCTCGGTGAAGGTCCAGGGCACGCAAGTCTGGGGCAAGATGTGGGAAGCGACGCAGCCCGAGCCCGACTGGCAGATCGTCACGATCGCGCCGTGGGCCACGGGGAGAAGCATCGGCTTCTACGTCTACAACACGACCACGCCCATCGTCGAAAGCATGGTCGTGACCGTGCCTTAGGCGCCTCGTCGCGTCAGTGCTCGCCGCACTTCTTCGCCATCGGGTGGCAGTAGGTGCTGCCGTCGCGACGGATGCAGCAGCGCACGTTGCGCTCGCAGCAAGACTGGTGACCGCCCTCGCCGCACTTGAACTCGCTCGGGCCGCACGACAGTGAAGCGGGCCTCGTTCCGCCGGAGATGAGCGCCTCGGCGCGATCGGCGTCGTCGGCGGTGACGGACCGCTCTTCTTCGCTCGGCGCCGCGGCGCTCGACTTGGTTCCGATCGCGAGGGTGACGACCGCGACGGCGGCCCCGATTCCGATCATCCGGCGAGCAAGTTCTTTCATGTGCGTAAAAATGTAGCGCGGGAGGTGGGCTCGAGCCACCTCCCGCGCCTATGTCGCGGTGAGAGTTGGACTTTCGGGCTTCAGCCCATCTCGCCTTCGCCCTCGTACTCCTCCTCGCCGGCAGGCGACGTGGGCGAGCCCTTGCCCGAAGAGGATCCCTCTTCCGCGCTCGCCGACGCGGCGACGTCGACCGCCTCGCCGCCCTCCGACTTGCACACGTAGCCCTTCGCGCTCGGGTTGCAGTGCCACGTGCCGTCCTTCGCCTTGATGATCGCGCGGCCGTCGTCCGACATGCCGATGACGACGTGGCCGTCGTCGACCGTGACCGCGAGGAACGCGTAGCTCGCCTCGGTGAGGAGCGCGAACTCGATCGGCGAGCTCTGGCCGCTCTCGGTGACGGTGCCGCGCGCCGCGAGGAGCATCGCCGCGTAGCCTTGCCCGGCCGCGCCGGTCTCGGGCGCCTCCTCGAGCTCGCCCATCTCGTCGTCCGAGCCGCGCGAGCCGCCGGGCTTCGAGGGCGCGCGCTCTTGCTCGCCGAGGCCCAAGATCGACTTGGTGCTGACGAGGAGGATCGCGTTGCCGTCGAACGCCGAGCCGTCGCCGAAGCCGCACTGCTGGAAGTCGATGCGGAGGAGCTGACCGTCCGCCGACGACTCGTGCGCGTACGTCATCGAGCCGCCGCTCGGACACGAGCACGACTGACCGTCGGAGCACGCCGCTTGCGCGTCCGCCGCGCGGTCGAGGAGGCGCAGCGAGCCCGGACGCGTCGACGAGCCGCCGCCCGGCGCGGGCGCCGAGACCTTCTTGCTGTTCGCGCGCTGCGTGCCGTAGCCCGAGAAGATCGACGCGCCGTTCTTCGCCGAGAAGCTGCCGGTCGGCGAGCGGAGCGCGGAGAGCGCCTGGTTCGTGTCGACGGGCTCGGCCTTGTCCGACGAGCTGCAAGCGAACGAGGCGGTGGCGAGGGCGAGCGTACCGGCGACGATGATGGCGTTCTTCACGTTGGATTCTCCTCGATGCGGGTTGTGCGAGGAGACATCGCAACGAGCATGCCGTGAAAAACGCGGCTCTTTTTGCGCCGTCGGGTCACCCGATCGGAGGACGAAGTCCACGATCGGGTGACGGCGATTCAGCCTGTTCTTGCGCCACGCCGTGCGCCTTGGCGCTTCTCGTGACACGCGCCCTTCGCGCGGCCTGCGCCGCGTTGGCGCAAGCCGTCAGCGGGCTTGGCGACGCCGGCGGATCAGCGCCGCGAGGCCGAAGAGCGCGCCCGCGAGAGGGAGGGCCGTCGTGCCGTGCGCGCCGGTCGACGAGACCGAGCAGCCGCCGTCCTTGCTCTTCTTCTTCGACTTCGGCGCGTCTTCGTCGCCGAGCGGATCGTCTTCGCCCGAGAGATCGCCCGAGGCGTCGTCGCCCGAAGCGGGCGGATCCGAGTACGGCACGTCGTCGCTCTGACCGCCGGGCGGCTGATCTTGCGGCGTGGGCGCCGGCTCGCCGCTCGGCGGCGTCGGCGTCGAGCTTCCGACCTCGAGGCTGAGCGCCTTGTCGATCTGGAAGCCGTTCTCGATGCCGTCGGTGTCACACGACGTCCAGCTCTCGCCGCCGTTGGCCGACGCGCGGAACGCGACGATGTACTCACCCGCGGCGTCGGCGCTGACGATGCCTTCGAAGCTCGTCTCGAACGCCTGGCCGCGCGTGTCCGCGAGCGCCTTCG
Organism: Labilithrix sp.; assembly: GCA_019637175.1. Lineage (GTDB taxonomy): Bacteria > Myxococcota_A > Polyangia > Polyangiales > Polyangiaceae > Labilithrix. Next base: position 7,595 of record JAHBWD010000093.1, read on the forward strand.
CGGGCAGCCAGCGCATCTTCGTCGGATCGCTCTTCGGCGCGATGCCGAAGCGGCCCCACGCGGCGGCGCGCTTGTCCATGCCGGCGAAGGCGACCTTCGCGGTGATCTTCTCCGAGGCCGCGGAGACCGCGACGCCGTCGAGCTTCGGCGTCTCGATCTTGCAGCTCTTGATCTCGCCCTTCGTCTTGTAACCCCAGAGCCCGTCGGGAACGATCGGGAAGTTGCGGAGGATCGGCCGGTCGATGCGGATCGGCTCGAACGCCTTCGGCGCGAAGCGCTTGAGGAAGTCGGCGTGACGACCGAGCTGCGAGACCTTCCACGCCTTGCCCGAGCAGCCGTTCGCTTCGGGCGCCTCTCCCGCGGCGGCCGCGGGCGCCGCTTCCGTCGGTCCGACCACGAGGCCGGAGAGGCCGCAGGTGCCATACAGGTTGAAGCCGGCGATCTTCGCGCCGGTGCTGGAGCAGACGGGCGCGCCGAGATCACCCGCGCAGATCTCGCTGCCCTTCTTCGGGACGATCGATCCGTGCGTCGCGTTCTCTTCGAGCATCGCGCCCGAGACCGAAGAAGCCTCGCCCTTGTCCGGCGAGAGGATCGGGATCTTGCCGTCTTTGTCGGCGACGCCGTTGACCGCGTAGCCCTCGCGCAGCGGCATGTGCGTGATGACGGCGTGCGTTCCTGCGAGCGCCTTCTCGAGCTCGACGACCGCGATGTCGGCGTCCGCGCCTTCGGGCGTGTGGACCGCCTTGACCTTCGTGCGCGCGCCGCGTCCGTCCTTGTCGGTCGCGCGGCCGAGGACGAGGCCGACCTTCGCGCACGACTTCGCGGTGACCGCGATCTTGTCGGCGAGCATCGCGCCGGCGCACGTGGGCGCGGCGGCGCGGTCGGTCTCGAAGAGATAAACGACGGGCGACTCGATCGCGCTCGAGCCTCCCGTGACGTTCGAGGTCTGATCCTCCGCGTCGTCTTCCTCCGCGGGCGCGGCGCAACCGCTCAGCCCGACCGACGCGACGATGAAGGAGAGGACCCACGACAGTTGACCGGTGCGCATGTCTGACTCTGTAAACAAATGTCGTACCTAACCATTGGACTTAGAATCATTGGTGATTTTCTTTCTGCACTGGCGATCCTGAGCCGTTTCGACCCCACCCGACCCGTCCATCCTCATGGGCTGCTAAAGAAGCCGGGATGCCTCGGACCGCCGCACACGCGAGGACGCTTCGCGACGTCCTGCCCTCCGTCTACGAGAGCCTGCTCTCGGACGTCTTCGATCGTCCCGAGATCGTCGAGAGCCGCGCGACGTGCAGCGACTGCGCGATGTGCGACAAGGGCCAAGAGAAGCCGATCGGCCTCGAGCACTTCCTGCCCGACACCAAGTGCTGCACGTTCCACCCGACGCTCCCGAACTACCTCGTCGGGGGCCTGCTCTCGGACACGAGCGGCGACGTCGAGGAAGGCAAGCGACGCATGCGCGAGCGGATCGCGTCGCGCATCGGCGTGACGCCGCAGTGGGTCGCGCCGCCGAAGAAGATGATCCTCTTCACCGCCGCCGCGCGCGACTCCGGCTTCTTCGGCCGGTCGAGGGCGTACGTGTGCCCCTACTACGATCCCGAGGGCGCCGGTCGCTGCACGATCTGGAAGCACCGCGAGGTCGTGTGCACGACGTACTTCTGCAGGTACGTCGGCGGCAAGCCGGCGTGGGAGTTCTGGAAGGCGCTCCGCGACTACATGGGCTTCGTGGAGATGGGGCTCTCTTCGTACCTCGTCTCGACGATCGATCCGAAGCTCGCCGAGCCGAAGGTCGGGCGCGCGCAGCTCACGATCGAGGATCTCGAAGACCGCGCGCCGAACGACGAGGCCTACGCCAAGTGCTGGAGCAAGTGGGTCGGCCGCGAAGAAGAGGTCTACGTCGCGTGCGCCGAGAAGGTGCGCTCGATCCGGCGCGAAGAGTTCGCGCACAACATCGACAGCTCGCCGAAGGGCCGCGAGCTGCTCGCGAACGTCGCGACCTCTTACGAGAACATCGGCAAGGAGACCTTGCCCGAACGCCTCGTGCGCAACCCGCGGATCAAGCCGTACCCGACGCAGGGCAAGGTCGTCGTCACGACGTACAACACGTGCGACCCGATCTCGGTCGACCAGGATCTCTACGACGCGCTCGGCCTGCTGATGCCCGATCAGCCCCTCGATCAGAGCCTCGCGCGGCTCGAGAAGGAGCAGGGCGTCGAGCTCGCGCCTGACCTCTTGCGCTACCTCTTCGTGCACGGCGTCCTCGTCGCGCCGGCCGCGCAGGCCGAGGCCGCGGAGTCCAAGCAGGCCGGAGGCGCCCATGGGTGACTCGCTCCGCTCGAAGCTCCCGCCGATCTACCAGCACCTCATGCCCGACGCGCTGTTCGACGCGCAAGCGGTGAAGGAGCCGCGCGCCACCTGCGACGACTGCGCGATGTGCGACAAGGGCACGGGCGCGCCCGTCGCGATGTCTTACTTCCAGCCGGACATGAAGTGCTGCACGTACTTCCCCATCCTGCCCAACTACCTCGTCGGCGCGCTGCTCTCCGATCCTTCGCCGGAGCTCGCCGAAGGGCAGAAGCGCGTTCGCGCGCGCATCGCCGGGCGCGTCGGCGTCACGCCCTACTTCGTCGCGCCGCCGCGCAAGCAGAGCATCATGATGGAGGCCACGCGCGAGACGGGCGCGTTCGGCCGGTCGCGCGTCCTCATCTGCCCCTACTTCCAGCCGTCGGAGAAGGGCGACTGCACGATCTGGAAGCACCGCGACGCCGTCTGCTCGACGTTCTTCTGCAAGTACGAGGCGGGCTACCGCGGCTACCAGTTCTGGAGCGCGCTCAAGGAGTACCTCGGCTACGCCGAGGTGGGCCTCGCGATGTTCTCCGCGCGCGCCGTGGATCCCGGCGTGGTCGAGCCGAAGATCCCGCGCCTCAAGCTCACCAAGCGCGACCTCGAAGATCTTCCGCCGACCGACGAGGAGTACGCCTCGTACTGGGGCGCGTGGGTCGGCCGCGAGGCGGAGTTCTACATCGCGTGTCACGAGCAGGTGAAGGCGATGAAGAAGGAAGAGTTCGCCGCGCGCATCGACGACACCCAGCAGGGCAAGCGATACCTCGCCGACGCGACGAGCCGCTACGCCGGGCTCGCGACCCTCGTCGTCCCGTCTTCGCTCGTGCGCAACCCGAAGATGATCGAGCGCCACGTCGGCGAGAGCGTCGTCGTCACGACCTACAGCGTCAACGACTCGTTCGCGCTGGAGAAAGATCTCTACGACGTACTCGGCATGTTCTCGGCCGACAAGACGCTCGCGGAGAACCTCGCGTGGCTCGAGAAGGAGCACGGCATCGAGCTCGCGCCCGAGCTCATCAAGTACCTCTTCATGCACGCCGTGCTCGTGGCGCCCGAGCCGAAGGCCGCCGAGACGCCCGTATGCGCGACGTCTTGAACGCGGGTCAACGCGTCCACGTCGCGCGCAGCTGAACGATCGGGCCGCGACGCGCAGCCCTCACCTGCGGATGCTTGCGGCCCGCGAGCGCGAGCACCGTCTCGATGCCGGCCATGAGGCCCACGAGGTCGAACTCGGGGATGCGCGGCCAGCCGTGCAACGCGAGCTCCGCCTCGCCTTTGCCCCAGCTGACGAACTCGAGGCTGCCTTTGTTGAAGCTGCGCGCGTAGAGCACCGGCGTGCGCCGCGCGATGCTCTCGTCGCCGAGCTGGCGCATGAAGAAGCGCCACAGCGTCGTGAGCGTCTTCTCGATCCCGAGCCTCACGATGCGCCGCTGGAAGGCGAGCGGATCTTCGCCCTGCAAGCGGGCGACGGCGATCTTCAGCTCGCGCGCGGCGTCGAGCGAGCACCAACGGCCCGCGAGCAGCTCCTCGAGCTCGGTGCGCAGCGGGGGCGGCAGCGAGGCGCGCGCTTCGACGAGCGTGTCTTCACCGAAGAGCCCTTTCATGAGCTGGATCTGATCGAGGATGACCGTGGCCGAGACCTTCGGCTCCTCGGAGTCTGCCGCTTCCGTCGCCAAGCTCCTCGAGGATACCGCGATCGCCGCGCAAATCACGGCGGGCGCGGCGGATGGACGGCGCGATACCCGCTCAGTCGACGATGCCCAGGGCGCCGAGCTCGCGTCGCAGCGCGAGCGCGTCGACCGGCGGGCCGCCGCGACAGCCGCTCGACTTGACGATGACGACGCGGGGAGACGCGCCGCCGTCGCCGAAGAGATCGTAGACGTACGCGGTGCGGCGGGCGTAGACGTCGGCGCCCGTGAGCATCACGCTGATCTGCGAAGCGCTGTAGTCGGGCGGGCACGCGATCGGCCCGAGCGCGTCGACGCCGATCGCCTCGACGATCGCTCGGACGCGCGCTCGATCGCGCGTCACGCCTTCCTTGGTCGTGAAGCCGACCGCGTCGCGGCGGATAACGCGCGCGGCGTGCGTCACGTCGAGCGCCGCCTCGACGCGAGGCGCGCGCGAGCGCGCGAACCATAGGACGCCGACGCCGAGCGAGACGGCGACCGCGATCGCGGCGGCGGCGCGCGGGCTCATCGATCCGAGTATGACGCCACGGCGCGCCCGCTGGTCAACCGCGGTTCCTGGCTCACGCCCCTCGAAGACGTCGACCGCAGCCCCGACGCGCGCGGGCCGATTCCTGCAGGGCTCGGTTCCTCGCGAAATCGCGGCGGAGGTTCGCAGCGTGCCGGGGCAGGGACACCCGTCACCCAGCTGAGTGCGGATGCCCGCACCCCTGGGGCGCCCGAAGCCCGATCGCGAAATCGCATGTTTCGAATTTCATGATGGTGGTACACAGGCCTCGAATCTGCACGCACACGCTACGGGGGGATCGCAATGGGTGTGGTTGCGAAACGCAAGCGACGTGTCTCTTCTTCTCCGCCTCCATCGTCGTCGGGCGTTCATTCGCGAACGCCGCCGCTGGCTCTCGTCGTCGACGATTCCAGCGAAACGAGGGAGCTCCACGTTCAGTGCCTCAGTCTCGCGGGTTGGCGCGTCGCGTCGGCCGCCGACGGGTCCGAAGGGCTCGGGCTGGCTCGCGATCTCGTGCCCGATCTCCTGCTGCTCGAGATGGACCTTCCGGTCCTCGACGGCTGGCAGGTGGCCCGATCGCTCAAGGCCGACGCGCGAACGGAGGTCATCGCGGTCATCGCCATGACCAGCCGGCCTGACCAGGCGTTTCGCGTCGGCGCGACGCTGATGGGCTGCGCGGGAGCGGTCGCGAAAGACTGCTCTCCCGAGGAGCTCCTCGCTCGCGCCCGCGAGGCCATCGCCGACCGCTGAGCCTGCCGATCGCAGGACCCCCTTCGATTCGCAATCGATATCGAAGGCCTTTACGCCACCCGCGACCCGTCCTATCCCGCAGAGCGGGGGGGGCCCCGGGGGCACGTGTCACTCGCGAGACGCATCGATCCGTTTCTACCGCTGCTGCGCGACGTCGGCGCGGCGACCGCCGTCATTTCCGCCGGCGAGGGCGTCTGCATCTTCGCGAACGAGAAGCTCGTCGACCTCTACGGCGACCGCATGCTCGAGGGCCACGACGTCCTCGCGACGTACCCGGAGCTCCGCGGGGCGGGTCTGTTCGATCGTGTTCCCGAGGTCCTCCACAGCGGCGAACCGTTCGCCTCACCCGACCTCAGCATCCTCGTGGCCAGCGAGGAGGGGTCGCTCGTCGTGGGCGTCTTCGAGGTGCTCATCACGGCGATCCGCGACGAGAGCGGCAGCATCGAAGGCGCGATCGTCTTCGCGCGCGACCTCGAAGACGCGTCGGTCGACGGCGATCGCGCGCTCCTCCTCGCGCGCGAGCGCAACGCGCGGCGCATCGCCGAGGCGAGCGCGCGCCGGCTCCGCCGCCTCCAGACGACGACGGCGGCGCTCGCCGAGGCGGTCACGATGGCCGAGATCGGCGACGTCGTGATCAGCAACCTCGTCGAAGCGTTCAACGCCGATCAGGCCGAGCTCTTCGCCTGCCACGAAGACGAGCGGCGCCTCGAGCTCATCGCCGCGCGCGGGATCGCCGAGGCGCACCGCGAGGAGCGCGCGAACCTCCCGCTCGAGGCCGACGTGGAGGCGGCACGGGTGTGTCGTAACGGCGAAGGGCTCTTCGTCGAGAAGCTCCCCGTCATCAGCACGTCGGGCGCGCACGCCCTCGCGTGCATTCCGCTCCAGCAGCAGCGCAAGATCGTCGGGGTCTTGACGATGGGCTTCGATGCGCCGCGTCGATTCTCCTCGGAAGACCGCGCGTTCTTCCGCAGCTTCGGCGTCCTCTGCGGGCAGGCGCTCTTTCGCGCGTCACTCTACGACGCCGAGCGCCGCGCGAAGGAAGAGGCGCTCGCCGCGAGCCGCGTGAAAGACGAGTTCCTGGCCACGCTCTCGCACGAGCTGCGCACGCCGCTCCAGGCGATCCTCGGTTGGGCGCGCCTCCTGCGCGCGCCCGTCGATCCCGAGGTCACCGCGAAGGCCGTGCAGAGCATCGATCGCAACGCGCGCACGCAAGCTCGGCTCGTCGCCGACATGCTCGACGCGACGCGCGTGATGTCGGGCCGCCTTCACATCGACAAGCGAGTCGTCCGCGTGCGCGACTTCGTCAACCAGGCGATCGACACGCTCCGCGCGGACGCCGAGGCCAAAGACATCACGATCGAGACGACCTTCCACGACCGGCACGAGACGTATTTCGGCGATCTCGTCCGCCTCCAGCAGGTCGTGTGGAACCTCGTCGCCAACGCGGTGAAGTTCACGCCGCGCGGCGGGCGCGTGACCGTGACGGTCACGTTCCACGACGATCTCGTGATCCAAGTCGACGACACCGGCACCGGAATCCCGAGCGATTTCCTTCCGTTCGTCTTCGAGCGATTCCGCCAAGCCAAGGGCGGAACGACGCGCCAGCACGGCGGGCTCGGGCTCGGGCTCGCGATCGTGCGGCACATCGTCGAGCTCCACGGAGGGATGGTGAGCGCCGAGAGCGCCGGGCCGGGCCATGGGGCGACCTTCGTCGCGAGGTTCCCGAACAGCGCGTCGAGCCCTTCGTCGAGCACGGAGGTCTTCGATCCCTCGACGACGGACGTGAGCCTCTACGCCCACGGCACCCTCGATCTCGAAGGCATCCGCGCGCTCGTGGTCGACGACGACGACAGCGCGCGCGAGCTCGTCGTCGCCGCCCTCGAGCGCTTCGGCGCGACCGTCGCCGCGGCCCGCTCCGCCGAGCACGCGCTCTCCATGCTGGGCGGCTTCGGCCCCGACATCGTCGTGAGCGACATCGGCATGCCCGACGTCGACGGCTACGAGCTCGTGCGACGCATCCGCGCGCTCGAGAGCCCGCTCGCGTCGGTGCCCGCCCTCGCGTTGACCGCGTACGCGCGCGAGGTCGAGCGCCAGCACGCGCTCGACGCCGGCTTCGGCGCGCACCTCTCGAAGCCCATCGACCCGGCCGACCTCGCGGCCGCCGTCCGCGGAATGGTGATGGGCCGATCCGTCAAGTCGGCGCCGCCGAGCAGCGCCACCGCGCTGTCGGTCGCGCCGGAGTCGGGAGACGCGTAGCCGCGCACGAGGGTACGCTGCGGCGTCGATGTCTCTCTCGTACGAAGCCTTCAAGCGCGCCCTCGCCTCGGAGCGCCTCCCGGCGATGGTGGTCGATCTCGACGCGCTCGATCGAAACGTCGATCGCGTGCTCGCGCTGATCGCGCCGTCGAAGCTCCCGCTTCGCGTCGCCACCAAGAGCGTGCGCGTGCCGGCCTTGCTCCGGCGGATCCTGACGCGCGGCGGCGCCGCGATGCGCGGGCTCATGACGTACACCATCGACGAGGCCGCGCTCCTCGCGACGCAGGGCTTCGACGATCTGTTCGTCGCCTATCCCCAGACCTCGCGGAGCGATCTCGAGCGCGCGGCCGGGCTCGTGGCGCGCGGCGTCACGCTGCGCCTCGCGGTCGACGCCGAGCCGCACCTCAGGAGGATCTCGGAGGTCGGCGAAGCGCACGGCGTGCGCGTCCCCGTCGTGATCTGCGCCGACATGAGCCTGCGGCTCCTCGGCGACCGCATCCACCTCGGCGTGCGCCGATCGCCGATCGCGACCCCGGAAGACGCGATCGCGATCGCGCGCGCGGCGTCGGAGCTCGCCGGCGTCACGCTCGTCGGCTTGATGGGCTACGAAGCGCAAATCGCCGGCCTCGCCGACGATCACGCGAGCGACGCGCCGCCGATGCGCGCGGCCAAGCGTTCGGTGCGATCGATGTCGGTCCGCGTCGTGCGCGAGCGGCGCGCCGCGCTCGTGCGCGCGCTCCGCGCCGAGGGGCACACGCTCTCGATCGTCAACGGGGGCGGCACCGCTTCGCTCGACTCGACGACGAACGACGACTTCGTCACCGAGGTGACGTGCGGCTCCGCGTTCTTCAAACCTCACCTGTTCGACAACTTCACGAACGCGCACGTTCGCTCGCTCGAGCCGGCGTGCTTCTTCGCGCTCGAGGTCACGCGCGTCCCCGCGCCGGGCTTCGCGACCTGCCTCGGCGGCGGGTACGTCGCTTCGGGCGACGCGGGCCGTGGCGGGCGGACCTCGGCGCCCCTCCCCTGGCTCCCCGGCGGCCTCGCGCTGCTCGCAGGCGAGATGGCGGGCGAGGTTCAGACGCCGCTCCGCGTCGCGCCGGGTGCGAGCGTGACCCACGGCGATCCGGTGATCTTCCGGCACGCCAAGGCCGGCGAGATCGCCGAGCGCTTCACCCACGCGCTGCTCCTCCAAGGAGGGAGCGATGCGCGCGTCGTCGATCGCGCCCTCACGTATCGCGGGCTCGGCGCGTGTTTCGTGTGAACGCCGCCACGTCTGTTACACTACGAAGTGATGTCACGAAGGCTCGGCGCGCTCGCCGCGGCGCTCATCCTCCCGTGCGCGATGCTCGGCGCCGCGTGCGGTGAAGACGACGAGGCTCTTCCTCCCGAGCCCACACCCGAAGAAGCGGGCCAATCCCAGGCTCCTCAGTATTCGCGCGGCGACGGCGCGGTCGACGAGCGACCGCCCAACCTCCCTCAGGTCGAATGCGCGGTGGGCGCGGAGATCGAGCGGGAAGACAACGACACGCCGGAGCAGGCCAACGAGCTCACCGCGACCGCGTTCTGCGGCGTCATCTCCGATCCCGACGACGTCGACTACATCACGTTCGAAACGCCGCAAGGCACGAAGCTCACGGTCTTCCAGGCGGTGATCGACGGCCCGATCGATTTCGAGCTCACGCTGAACGGCGAGACGTTCGGCCCGGCGGCGACCTCCAAGTTCGGATCGGGCCGCTACTTGGTGAAGGCGTTCACCAAGGGCGAGCCCGGCACGTACCGCCTTCGCATCCAGTTCGATTGACGCTCACGCCGTGACGGCGTCGCCCGCGTCGACGCGCGCGCGGAGCGTGCCGTCGGCGATCGCCGCCTTGGTGAGCTCTTCGCCGCCGATGAGCACCCCGCGGACGAAGACCTGAGGAAACGTCGGCCAGCCGCTCCAGAGCTTGATCGCGAGGCGACGCCGCCACGCGGAGAGATAGCTCCCGTACTCGAGGTAGTGAAACTCGATCCCGGCTTCGGAGAGCGCCTTCCTCACCTTCGCCACGTGAGGGTTCTGGGCCATCCCCACGACGACGACGGCGTGCTTCGCGATCGCATCTTCGATCTCCTCGATCGTCTCCCGGTGGAGGGCGGCGATCTTGGCGGTGGCGGCGGCGTGGACGCGATCGGCGGCAAGGAGGGGACGTGAAGAGCTCATGGTCGCGTCCGATGTTCGCACGGCCCGCGCCGTTTCGCGTCTCCAACGAAGCTCGAGGCCCGCAGGGAAGGATCCACGCGCCGCTACGTACCTGAGGCGGGGAGATTCGCTTCGATGTCCGCCCGCCGCCTGCTCTTCGGAACGCTTGGTCTCACGCTGCTGGTCGCTTGCTCGGGCAGCTCCGGCGCGCCCGTGGGCGCGGCGCCGGAAGCGCCGATCGTCGAGGGCGAGGGCGAAGACGGGCCCCACGCCCTCGGATCCGTCGTGATCGGCGAGACGCGGGCGGCGGGCGCGGCGCCTCGCGCGTTCGTGTCCGTCGCGTTCGTCGCCGACGCCGCCGCGAGCGCGACGTGCACGCGCGACGTCGCCGGGTGCGCGCTCACGATCCCGTGCGCTTCGGGCGCGACGAAGCCGAGCGCCGCGTTCGACGCGGGCTCGATCGCGATCTCCGGCGCCGCGACGGAGATCACGATCCATCCGCCCTACGCGAGCGACGGCGCCGAGGGCGCGTCGTTCGTCGCCGGCGCCGAGATCCGCATCCAGGCGTCGGGCGCGGAGAACGCGGGCTTCGAGCCGTTCGACGAGACGATCAGCGTCACGCAACCCATCGACGCGTCGCTCGCGAAGCTCCCGCGCGCGAGCGTCTTCGGCGACGGCGCGCTGCCCGTGGCGTGGCGCGCGGGGAGCGAGCGCGTCACGATCACCGTCTCCGGCGAGGGCGGCACGCTCGAATGCAAGGCGGAAGACGCAGCCGGCCGCCTCGAGATCCCGCGCGAGGTCATCAAGACCGCGCTCGGCGTCTCGACCCGCGTGACGCTCTCGATCGCGCGCGAGCGTGTGAAGCTCGAGAAGGGCAAGAAGACGAAGGGCGCGATCGAAGGAGCCGTCCAGCCCGTCGGCTGGCTCTCGCTCTCCACCCGCTCGACCGAGACCGCCTCGTTCGAGTGCGAGGGCACCGAGTGCACCGGCCCTTCGTCGTGCCTCGACTGCCGCACGTCGAAATGCCGGACGGAGTTCGACGCGTGCAGCGCCGACGCGACCTGCCCCATGCTCCGCACGTGCCTCGACGACTGCCCGAGCGCGACGTGTCGCAGTCAGTGCTTCGTGAAATGGCCCGAAGCGGCGGCGCGCCAGAAGAACGCTGCACTCTACAAGTGTCAGTGCGTCAGCGCCTGCGCCACCGAGTGCGCCGCCGAGTGCAAGTGATCAGCGAGGGATCTGGCTGTCGCTGCGGCCGGTGAGCTCGCGCCGCACGATGTTCGTGCCGAGGACGAGGCTCCTGAGCTTTCCTCGCGCGCAAACGCGCGGGAGCTGCTTCATCCCGCAGTCGGTGGTCACCGTCAGGCGCTGCGGCGAGACGTGGAGCAAGACCGCGCGAATGCGCTCGGCCACCTGCTCCGGGGGCTCGATCTCGAGCGTGCGCACGTCGATGACACCGACCGCCACCGACTTCTCCTTCGGCACGTCGCGGAGGAGCGCGACGTCCTTCATTTCACGACAGGCGAAGTCGAGGACGAATTCGTCGACGTCGGCGTCGTAGTAGCGCGGGAGGATCTTCGCGTAGCCCGCGTCGGTCATCCCGCTCATGCGGTTGCCCCACACGTTGCCGAGGCAGAAGTGCCACGACTTGCGCGCCTTCACCCCCGCGAGCGTTCGGTTGACGATGCGGAGCACCCACTCGTAGTCCTTCTCGCCGCTCAACGTCGGGATCCACGCGCCGAGATCTTCGAGCTGCACGTGCTGGCAGCCCGCCGCCTCGAGATCCTTGATCTCGGCGACGAAGACGTCGGCGAGCGCTTCGGAGAGCGCGTAGCGATCCTTGATCGGCCCGGATACGAAGTGCGCGAGCGTCGAGAGTTGGACCGGCCCGGCGCCGACGCACGCCTTCAGCGGGCGATCGGTCATCTTCTGCGCGAGATCGAAGAGCGCCGCGAGCCGGATCGGGCCGCGCGTGATCGGCCCGACGACCTCGACGCCGCCGGCCTCGTCGAGGGCCCACTCGTCGCGGCCCTTCGCCTTCGCGCGCGCGGGGTGAGCGACCTTCGCCGTCGCGAAGCCGCCCGTTCGCTCGAGCCAGTACCAGAGGAACGAGCCGATCCCCATGTCGTAGTCGTCGAACCACATCTGGCCGTCGGTGAGCAGATCGAGGCCGGCGTCGGTCTGATCGTCGATGGAGGCGCGCGTCGCGTCCTCGAACGCCTCGCGGTGGTGAGCCACCTTGAAGGCGTCGAGGACGTCGCGTCCCTCGAGCTGGTAGCGAAACCACGAGGGACGCGGATAGGAGCCGACCATCGTCGTGGGAAGGAGCGGGAGGGTCATGGCGATCCTTTCGGAGCGCCAAGCGTACCTCAAGCCCGGCGGCGGCGAACGAGGACGGTGCCGGCGACCAGCGCGAGCGCGACCAGAGCCCCGTCGGCGCGACCCGCGCCCACGCCGGCCGAGGCTGCGCAGCGATACATGTTCCTGGAGTCGTGGTCGCCGTACGAGCGGTCGTCGTAGCGTCCCCCGCGCTCGCTGCCGCCGAAGCTGCCGTTGTATCCGCCCGGGATCGTCCGGGCGACGCACGCGCCGATCTCGACGTCGGCGGTCGGCGCGGCAGCGCCGGAGCGCGTCGCCGCGAGGGAGAACGACCGCACGTTCGAATCGGAGACGGCGAGGAGCTCACCCTCGTGCTGAAAGGCCCGCCGCGCGTTGCCGCGCATCGGGAGGAGCGCGCGCTTGGTCAGCGTATCGTTCGACCAGTCGACGAGCTGAACCGCGCCGCCGTTCTCGCCGCAGCCCTGGCCGGTGGAGAACGGAACGACGACGAGCCCGTCGTCGAAGACGCGGAACGCCTTCTGGATGCGATCCTGATCCTCGGGGACCTCGTAGTTGAGGATCAGGTAGTCCTCGCTGATCTTGGCGGCGCCGAACGACACGCGCTTCAGGAGGCTCGGCGCGTCCATGTCCGCGACGTCGAACAGAGAGACGTTGAGGCTCCCGCCCGGATCGTCGCGATCGACGCCGAGCCCGATCAAACGATCGCCGTGCGGCTCGAGGTGAAACATGAAGCCGGGCATGTGGAGCTCGCCGCGCTGCCTCGGCGCCGTCGGGTCGCGGAGATCGATCGTGAAGAGCGGATCGGTTTGGTTGTAGGTGATGGCGTAGGCGCGATCGTCGTCGAAGCGGACGGCGCGGAGGCCTTCCTGCCGCGGCATCGTGATCGTCGTGTGGCCGATCGAGGTGAACGACGCCTGCGCTCCGGCGCCGTCGATGCGGAAGACGTCGACGTTGGGATCGCCGATGCCGTTGCCGGTGCGGCCTGCGCCGCGCTGGGTGATCACGCGGAGCATGCCCTGGCGCTCGTCGATCTGCCATCGGCTGAGGAGCGCGCCGGCGACCTCGATGCGCGGGCCGCGACGGAGGTGACCGCCGGGATCGGTGACGTCGAGCACGTCGATGATGCCTTCCTGATGGGCGCCCTGGTCGAGCTGCGACGGCTCGATGTCGGCGTGACCGCCGATGTAGAGTCGCTCGGGCGTGACGAAGATGCTGCGCTTCCAGTTCGACCCCCACGGCAGGTTGAAGCCGTCGGGCGCGTTGCTCTCGAAGACGACTTGATCGACCTGCGTCATCGCGGCGGGCCGCGCGATGTCGAACGTCGTGACCAGCGTGCGCTGCTTGTCTCCGCACCCCAAGCAGCGCGCGTTTTCGTACGTGGCGAGGTAGAGCACGTCGCCCACGACGCGCGAGTCGGCGACCTCGCCGGGCACGGGGAACGCTTCGACCGCGTGGATCTGCGCAGGGCTCGCGACGTCGAGGACGATCACCGCGGCGCTCGAGCCGTCGCTGGCGGCGCGGTTCGACATCGCGACCAGCCGATCGCCGCGGCGGTACATCTCGAACGGCTCGCCCGCGATGTTCGTCCGACCGAGGAGCGCGAGGCGCCCCGGCTGCGACACGTCGACCACGGCGACGCTGCCCGACTTCGACATCGCGTAGAGGCGACCGCCGTCGAGCTGGATGATGTCGGCCTCGGCGATGGCGCGCTCGGCGCCGGGATCGCCCGCCGAAGAGGGAGGGGTCGAGGGTGAGGGGCCGCGCGAGGCGACGTCGGAGGTCGATCCGGCGTTGCCGCACGCGGCGGCCGAAAGCGTGAGCAAGAGGAGCGAGAGGCGAGAGAAGGAAGAAAGGTACTTCATGCTCGCGTTCGCATCGCAAGGCGCAGGCCACCGCGAAGACTCGACGAAACGGCGGTAAATTCCGCTCTCTCGCGAGAGGCTCGCGGGCGACGAGCGTGACGCGCGTGTCACGGTCTCTCGACCGCGGGCGCAGGGACCCGAGACGCCGACAAGTACGCCATTGCTCGCGAAGGCGCTCGCGACGTAACGTACGAGCCATGGATCCTCGCGTCGCGAAGTGCCTGCTCCTCTCCAAGGTCCTCGCGGCCGACGGCATCATGACCGAGAACGAGCGCGCGTTCCTCGACGGCGCGATGAATCGCATGGGCATCGCCGACGATCAGCGGCGACGCATCCTCGATCTCGAGGGGTGGGACGAGGCGGAGAGCGCGCTCGTGCACCTCTCGCAAGACGAGAAGAGCGAGATCGTGAGCCAGCTCGTCGACGCCGCTTCGGCCGACGGCCGCCTCTCGCCCCTCGAGATGGCGATGGTGAAGAAGATCTCCGCCGCGCTCGGCGTCGAGCGCGCCTGATCGCCGGTCACGGCTCGAAGACGAGCCGCGCGCCGACGCTGAGCCAGCCGTGTACGGCGCGCTCGGCGATGTCGCCGTCGCGGACCGCGCTGCCCCTCTCGCTGAACGACTGACTCCCGAAGCTCCCGAGCGCGGCCTCGAAGTACGGGCCGAGCCCCACGGCGCGGCTCACCCGGACGTCCATCCCCAGCGTCACGTTCGCGAAATCGATGCCCGAGACGCTCTGCGTGACGCCGCCGGCTCTGAGGAACGAAGAATCGTAGCCAACGCCGTAGCCGAGCCACGGATTCACGCGGCTGCGCGGGAGCAGGTACACGATCGCCTCGAGCCCGATGCGGAAGCCCCACGCGGCGCACCCGCCGCAGCTCGCGGCGCCGGCCCCCCATGCGACGCCGCCGTAGCCGCCGACGAAGAGCTCGGGGATCGGCTTGACCCCGAAGTCGACGACGATCGGGACGCGCGCGGCGAAGCGATCGGCCAGCGCCCGCGTCGGACCGCGCGAGATGTCTCCCACGGGAAAGGAGACGCCGGTTCGGATCGCGACCTGGAGACCCGTGCTCCCGAGCGGCGCATGGCCGGCCGCGGGGAGGCGGATCTGCTCCTCCTCTTCTTGCACCCGTGGAGGTGCGTCTTCCGTGTCCGCAGGCTCCTCGGTCTCCGGAGGCTCCTCGCCCGCGATGACGGCGAGCGCGGAGACGGCGAGGAGGCTCAGAACCATTCGACGTTCATGCGCGCGTAGCTGTCTTCGGCGCTCGTGCAGAGGCGCGCGAGGTGAGGAATGCGTCCGAGCTCGGTCTCGAGGAAGTACTGCGCCGCGCAGAGCTTGCCCTCGGCGTACGCGGCGCGCGGGCCGCCGGAAGCGACGATGCGCTGCGCCGCCGTCGCGTGGCGGAGCCACTGCCAGCCCACGACCCACGTCGAGGCCATGTCGAGGTAGTCGCTGCTATGGAGCATCATCCGCGCCGCGTCGCCCGACATGCCCATCGCGCCGAGCTGCATCGTGGTCTCGCCCACCGTCGCGGTCGCGCTGGCGAGCGCGTCGCAGAGCGCCGCCGCGACGCCCGCCGCGCGCGCTTCGTCGATCGCGCTCGTGACCTCGCCGGCGAGCAGGCGGAGCGCCTCGCCGCCGCGCGCCATCACCTTGCGCCCGAGCAGATCGAGGCCCTGGATCCCGCTCGTACCTTCGTGGATCGAGTTGAGCTTCTGATCGCGCATCCACGCCTCGGGCAGGTACTCGCTCGAGTAGCCGTAGCCGCCGTGCACCTGGAGCGCGAGCGCGTTCGCCTCGAAGCCCTTCTCCGCAGGGAACGTCTTCGCGATCGGCGTGAGCACGTCGAGCAACGTGCGCGCCTTCGTTCGCTCGGCGGCGTCGGGGTGATGCTCCGCGAGATCGGCGTAGCGAGCGGTCGTGACGACGAGTGAGATCGCGCCCTCGACGATCGCCTTCTGCCTGAGGAGCATGCGGCGCACGTCGGGGTGCTCGACGATCGCCACCTGTTCGCCGCCACGCGCGCCGAGCGCCCGGCCTTGAGGGCGCGTGAGCGCGTAGCCGAGCGCTTCGTGATAGGCGACCGACGCCGTCGCGGCGCCCGCGACGCCGACCGTGATGCGCGCTTCGTTCATCATCTGGAACATGTAGGAGAGGCCCTGATGCGGCTCGCCCACGAGCCAGCCGTGGCAGTCGTCGTTCTCCCCGAGCTCGAGCGCGACGCTGGGGAGCGCGCGCCACCCGATCTTGTGGATGAGGCCCGCGATCGCGACGTCGTTCGAAACGAGCGCGTCACCCTCGCGGCGCATCTTCGGGATCGCGAAGAGCGAGATCCCCTTCGTTCCCTCGGGCGCGCCTTCGATCCGCGCGAGCACGAGGTGCACGATGTTCTCGGTGAGATCTTGATCCGCGCCGGTGATGAAGATCTTGCTGCCGCGAACGAGGTAGTGACCGGCGGACGTCGGGCGCGCGACCGTGCGGAGATCGCCCAGGCTCGAGCCCGCGTGAGGCTCGGTGAGCGCCATCGTGCCCGTCCACTGTCCGCGGTAGAGCGGATCCATGTATTCGCGCTTGAGCGCCTCGCTGCCGAAGGCCTCGAGCAAGTGCCCTGTGCCGCGGCACATGATGATCCAACCGGCGGCGCCGACGTTGCCGGCGCAGAGGTAGGCCTGCGCGACGGTGTCGATCACGAGCGGCAGCTGCTGCCCTCCGACGCCGTGCGGGCGCGGCGCGGTGATGAGCCCGAGGGCGAGCAGCTTCGGATAGAGCTCCTTCATCTTCGGATGGAGCGTCACGCGCCCCTCTGCGAGCACCGGCGGCGCCGCGTCGAGCTCGCGATACGTGGGGAACAGGACTTCGCGCGCGAGCCGGCGGCACGATCCGAGGACCATGTCGAACGTCTCGCGCGAGTGCTCGGCGAACGCGGGCAGCGCCAAGAGCTCCTCGGCGCGGAGCACGTCGTAGAGGAGAAATTCGATCTCGCGGTCGTCGATCAGCGGGTTCTTGGCGTCGGTCGTGCGCTTCACGTCACGCATCCTATGCGAACGCGAGCCGGCGCCGCCACGGGCGGCGATCAGCGTCCGGGGAAGCACCCGAGGAGGGCGCGCCACGTGGCTTTGACCGACTGGAAGCGCTCGTCGGGGGAGACCGCGAGGGCCTGCTTCACCCAGGCGTCGACGTCGGGCGAAAGCTCCGGGCGAAGAGAGTGCAGGCTCGGGCGTTCGGCCTCGAGCGCGGCTTGCATGATCTCGACGAGCGCGCCGGAGAACGGAGGTTTGCCCGCGAGCGCGCGGAAGAGAACGGCGCCGATCGCGTACGCGTCGGAGCGGGGATCGGCGACGGCCGCGCCGTGGAGCCACATCTCCGGCGCCATGAAGTACGGGGAGCCGGCGACGGTCTCGGAGCCGGTGATGCGCGGAGCGCGCAGGAGCTTCACGAAGCCGAAGTCGAGCAGCCTCACGCCGCCGCCCTTCGACGCGTCGACGATGAAGATGTTCTCCGGCTTGATGTCGCGATGCACGAGCCCGCGATCGTGCGCTTCGACCAACGTCGAGACGATGGGACCGAAGACCTCCTCCACGAATTCGAGGGACGCGCGCTCACCTCGCTCTTCGAGCTCGACGAGGTGCGCTTCGAGATCGCGCCCCTCGAGCAGCTCCATCACCAGGCCGAGCGCGCCGTCGTCGGTGCGCACCTGATGAAGGACGCGCACCGCCGCGGTGCCCTGGAGCTGACACATCGACTGCACCTCGCGGAACATGCGCTCGGTCGCGTCGGGATCGCCGATCGCCCCGGTGACGACCTTGATCGCCACCTCGTCGCCGTCGACGTGGTCGCGCGCGCGATAGACGGTGCTCTGACCGCCGCGACCGAGCACCTTGATGAGCTCGTAGCGCCCGCCGAGGAGGCGATTGCCGATGCGACCCGTCGTCACGACGGATCATCAGACCACGAAAGCGCACGCGGCGCGAAATGCGCTCAGTACTCGCCGACGCCCGCGTCGTAGCCGCCGCCGCCGTCGTAGCCGCCGCCGCTGTCGTAGCCGCCGCCGCTGTCGTAGCCGC
>JAHBWD010000094.1 GCA_019637175.1 Labilithrix sp.
CGCTCGCCGATCGGACGTACCTCGAGCCGCTCGATCGCGCCGCGCTCTCCGCGATCGTGGCGGCCGAAGCGCCGGACGCGATCCTGCCGCTCTTCGGCGGCCCGAGCGCCTGCCGGCTCGCGCTCGATCTGGCGAAGCCGCTCCTCGGCCCGTCTGCCGATGCGCTCCGCGCGGCGCTCGACGCGCCGAGCGTCACGCTCGACGAGCGAAGCTCGACGCGCCTCGAGCTGATCGTCGCGTGCGACGACGCCGGCGGGACACGCGTGCTCTTCGCGATCGAGAGCCTCGATCGCGCCGGCGTGCACCCGGGCGACGCCGTGTCGGCGACGCCGCCGATCACGATCGCCCCCTCGGAGCGCGCCGCGATCGAAGCGGCGGCGATCGCCGCGCTCGCGCGCGTCCGCGGAACGGTGGCGACGGTCGACGTCGTGATCGATAGGGGCGGCGCCGAAGCGCGCGTCGTCGGGCTGACGCCGTGGATCTCGCGTTCGTGCGCGCTCGCGAGCACCGTGGGCGGCGCCTCGGTCGGCGCGCTCGCCACGGGCCTCGCGCTCGGCGGCGCGATCCCCGCGTTCGAGGCGCGTCGCGACTTCGTCGTCCGCTGGCCTCGCTTCGCGTTCGAAACGTTCCCCGACGCCGACGCGGCGCTGGGGCCGCTCCGCAAGAGCCTCGGCGAGTCGATCGGCGTCGGCCCCACGCTCGCCGAAGCGCTCCGCGCCGCGGCGCGCGGCGAAGGCGACGGTGTCGGCGGCCGCGGCACGGCCGTCACCGACTCACGCGAGGGGGCGCGCGCGGTGATCGTGATCGGGCCGGGCCCGACGCGGGTCGGCCACGGCCCGGAGCTCGCGGTCTCTGCGAGCGAGGCGCTCGCCGCCGTGCGCGAGCGCGGGTTCTCTCCGGTCTTCGTCGACGCGAGCGTCGAGTCTCTCGAGATCGCGCGCGCGAGCGCCGATCGCGTCCACGTCGAGCCGGTCACGCTCCCCCGCGTCCTCGCGATCTGCGCGCGCGAGCGCGCCGCGGGCGTCGTCTTGCAGGTCGGCGGAGAGACGGCGCTGCGCCTCGCCGGCGATCTCGCGGCGAGCGGCGTGAAGGTCTTCGGCTCCTCACCGCCTCACGCCCCCGCTGCGTCGCCGCCCGATCTGCATCGCGCGATCGCGCTGCACGTCGATGCAGTGTCCGACGGCGCGCGCGTCGTCATCGCCGGCGTGATGGAGCAGCTCGAGCCCGCGTTCGTGCATCCGGGTGACGCCGCCGCGATCCTCCCCGCGTTCACGCTCCGGGCCGACGTGATCGAGCGCGTCGAGGCGCTCGTGATCCGCCGCGCGCTCGACCTCGGGATCGTCGGCCTCGTCTCGGCGCACGTCGCGATCATCGACGGCGAGCCGTTGCTCCTCGAGCTCTTTGCGCGCGCCGGCCGCACGACGGCGTTCGTCTCTCGCGTGACCGGATTTCCGCTCGTGCGCGTCGCGACGAAGGTGATGCTCGGCGCGACGCTCGACGAGCTCGGGATCCGCGATAGGCCGCTGCCTCGACACGTCGCCGCGCGCGAGCGCGTCTTTCCGTTCGAGCGCCTCGGCGTCGACACCGCGCTCGGCCCGGAGATGCGCTCGACCGGCGAGGTGATCGGCCTCGACGACACGGCCGCGCGCGCCTACGGCAAGGCGCTCCGCGCGATGGGCAACCAGCTGCTCGATCCGGCGAACGCGGCGCGCGGCGTGGTCGTCGACGTCACCGAGCCCGACCGCGGCGCGGCGGTCGAGATCGCGCGGCGCCTGCGCGCGATCGGCTACGACATCGTCGCCCTCGGCGGCACGAAGAAGGCGCTCGCCGCGGCGCGCGTCCCGTTCCGCGAGCTCGCGAGCGGCGACGATCTCGACGCGGCCGCGTCCGAGATCGCGTCGGGCTGGGCCGCGCTGGCGATCGTGACCGCCGGCGATCAGGCCGAGATCGCGCGAACGCGCGTCCTCCGCGGCGCGGCGCTCGCCGCGCACATTCCCTGCTTCACGACCGTCGCGCTCGCGCGCCTCGGCTGCGCCGCGCTCGAAGAGGGCGCGGCGTCGCGCGTGCGTTCGCTCCAAGACTGGTACGCCGCGGACGTGTAGCGCGCTACGCGAGCGTGCTTCGGGCGATCACGATGCGCTGAACCTCGCTCGTGCCTTCGTAGATCATCGTCACGCGCGCGTCGCGGAGGTGGCGCTCGGCGGCGAACTCGCGGATGTAGCCGTAGCCGCCGTGGATCTGCACGGCTTTGTTGCAGATGCGGTTGGCCGCTTCGGTCGCGAACACCTTGGCCATCGACGCCTCGCGGGAGAACGCGCGGCGCTGCTCCTTGAGCCACGCCGCGCGCATCGCGAGCAGGTGCGCGGCGTCGAGCTCCGTCGTCATGTCGGCGAGCTTCCACTGCGTCGCCTGGAACTCGGCGATCGGCTTGTCGAACTGCCTTCGATCGCGTGCATACTGCACGCTTTCGTCGAGCGCGGCGCGCGCGATCCCGATCGCCTGGCAGGAGATGCCGATGCGACCGCCGTCGAGCGCCATCATCGCGATCTTGAAGCCGCCGTCGAGCTGCCCCAGCAGCGCCGAAGCGGGCACGCGACAGGCGTCGAACGTGAGGCTCACGGTGTTCGAACCGCGGATGCCCATCTTGTCTTCGGCCTTGCCGACGACGAGGCCCTTCGTGCCGCCCTCGACGAGGAAGCACGAGATGCCGCGGGTTCCGGGGAGCTTCTCGCGATCGCCGGTGCGCGCCCACACGACCATGACGCCGGCGTGCGCGCCGCTCGTGATCCACTGCTTCTGTCCGTCGAGGACCCAGCCGTCGCCGTCTCTCGTCGCGGTCGTGCTCATCGCGCCGGGATCGCTCCCGGCGCCCGGCTCGGAGAGCGCGAACGCGCCGGCGACGTACTCGCCGCTCGCGAGGCGCGGGTTGTACGTCTTCTTCTGTTCGTCGGTGCCGAAGGCCGCGATGACCTCGCCCACCATGTTGGTGACGGCCATCGTCACGGCGGTCGACGCGCACGCGCGCGCGACCTCTTGCATCGCGAGCGCGTACGCCACCGGCCCGGCGCCTGCGCCGCCGAGCTCTTCGGGGACGTTGACCGCCATGAGGCCGAGCTCGGCGAGGCCCTTCAGGATCGCGCGCGGGAAGCGCTCTTCGCGATCGATCGCGGCGGCCTCGGGAAGGATCGCGCGCGTCGCGTACTCGCGCGCGGCCTTCTGCACCATCGCTTGCGTCTCCGAGAGCGAGAACTCCATCGCGGTCGGCCCTCAGAGGGTGAACGTGACCTTCGCCGCGTAGCTCCCCGGGCTCGGCAGATCGAGGGGCTTGAGCGCGTCGACGATGCAGTCGATCTTCTCGGCGCCCTCCTTGCTCGGCGGCGCGACGCCGATCGCCTTGAACTTGCCGCCCTTGTCTTTGTCGCCCTTCTTGCCGCGCTTGGCGGGGGCGGGCTTGGCCGGCGCGCTGTCGTCGTGCTCGACGTACGCGGTGACGACGAAGTCGCCCGTCACGCCCGACTTGCACTTGCCGACGTCGCTCTTGACGTCTTTCGCGTCGGCGAGCGCGGCGGTCACCTTGTCGGACGACCAGCTCGTGGGCTCGCGCTCTCCGCCGGATCCCCAACCGAAGCCGCTCCGCACCTCGGCCTCGCCGCCTTCGGGCTTCGGCCAGCTCGCGTTCGCGAGCGCGCCGAGGATGCATTTCTCCGTCTCGCGATCGCCGATCGAGGTCTGCTCGAAGAAGCCGTACTTCACCTTCCCCGATCCGTCGATGCGGAGGAAGACCTTCACGTCGCCGGTCAAGAACTCGATGCGATCGCGACCTTGCTTGTGGCACGTCTCGATGGCGCCGACCTGGAGGTTCTTGAAGGTCTGCTCGACCTTCTTCGGATCGATCGATCCGAGCTCCTGCGAGACGGAAGGCAGCCCGCCCGTCTTGCGCTCCCTGGGCTCTTCGGCGGTGGGCTCGAGGGGCGGAGGCGGCGGGGTGCTGGCCCCGCACGCGGCGCACGCGGTGACGACCGAAAGGAGGAGGAAAGCGCGGATCTTCATCGTCATCACCCCTTGAGCACGCTCGCCGCGATGACGATGCGCTGGATCTCGCTCGTACCCTCGTAGATCTCGGTGATGCGAGCGTCGCGATAGTGACGTTCGACCGGGAACTCGGTGGAGTAGCCGTAGCCGCCGTGGATCTGGATCGCCTTGTGGGCGACGCGCGTGGCCATCTCGCTCGCGTAGAGCTTGGCCTCGGAGCTCTGCATCGTGTGGCGCGCGCCCGCGTCTTTCATCGTCGCGGCGCGCCAGGTCAAGAGGCGCGCGGCGTCGAGCTCGGTCGCCATGTCGCTCAACATGAACTGGATCGCCTGGTGCTGCGCGATCGGGACGCCGAAGCTCTTTCGCTCTTTCGCGTAGCGCACCGACGTCTCGAGGGCGGCCTTGGCGATGCCGAGCGCCTGCGACGCGATCCCGATGCGCCCGCCGTCGAGCGTCGCCATCGCGACCTTGAAGCCCTCGCCGACGGCGCCGACGACCGCGCTGTCGGGCACCTTGCAGTTCTCGAAGAACACGGTGCACGAGTGCGCGGCGTGGATCCCGAGCTTGTGATCCGGCTTCGCCTGCGTGTAGCCCGGCGTGCCCTTCGGCACGAGGAAGGCGGTGTGCTTGATCCTCGGACCGCTGCGGTCGGTGACCGCGAACACGAGGATGTAGTCGGCGTGGGGCCCGTTCGTGATCCAGTTCTTGGCGCCGTCGAGGACCCAGCCGTCGGCCGTTTTCACGGCGTTCGTCGCCATCGTCTGCGCGTCGGAGCCGCTCATCGGCTCGGTGAGCCCGAAGCAGCCGAGCTTTTTGCCCTGCGCGACCGGGGTGAGCACCTCTTTCTTCTGCTGCTCCGTCCCGAACTTGAAGAGCGGGTCGCAGAAGAGCGAGTTGTTCACGCTCATGATGACGCCGCACGAGGCGCAGGCCGCGCTGATCTCCTCCATCACGAGCGAGTACGACAGCGTGTCGAGGCCTGCGCCGCCGTACGGCTCCGGGATCGCCATGCCGAGGAAGCCGAGCTCCGCCATCTTCGCGATGATCTCGGAGGGCCATCGCCCGGCCTTGTCGATCTCCGAGGCCTTGGGGGCGATCTCGCGCGCGGCGAAATCACGCGCGGTGTCGCGGACCAGGCGCTGCTCTTCGGTCAGGTCGAAATTCATTCCGACCAGTTTTAGTGCCCCCGGCGCGCCGCTTTCAAGAGCCGCGGACGAGGATCTGCACGAGCCGGGCGGCGATCAGGAGGGCCGAGACGGCGACGACGCAGAAAATCAGCACGCCGCGGGGGGAGAGGCGACGGCCGCGCTCCTCGCCTGGCGCGCCCCTCGAGCCCTCGGGCGACGGATCGACGCGCGCGGTCTCGATGTTCGCGAGGCGGAGCACGACCTCCACCCGCTCGAGGAGCCGCTCCCACTCCGCCTCGGTCACGTCGAGGCGCTTGCCTCGCCGCTCGTGCACCCGCGCGACGCGCGCGTAGGCCCGCAGCTCGGCGCGCTTCTCGAGCGGGTTGACGCTGCCGACGACGATGACCGCGTCGCCCTCGCGCCGCGGCCGCAGGCGAAGGTGCTGGAGCGCGTGCTTGCCGCCGCTCGTCGACACGCCCTCGGGCGCGAGCAGCTCGACGACGTAGCCGCCGCCCCCGACGTCGAAGCCTTCGAAGCACTCGGTGACCTCGTCGGCGAGCGTCGTGAACTTGCGCGCGAGCCGCGTGCGCAGCGCTTCGACGTCGGGCTCGCGCGCGGGCATGAAACTATCCTATCCAGGATAGTTTCCGCGCGCCAGGGTCTCAGCGGACGGTCAGGGCGACGCGATAGACCACGAGGGCCGCGAGGAGCATCACGACGACGAAGAAGACGAGCGCGGGCAGCGAGACGCGCCGCAGGGCCTTGCGCCGCGCGAGCAGCTCCGGCGGCGCCGGGACGTGCTTGCCCTTCACGCGCGCGAGGTTCAACACCACGTCGGCCTTCGACAGAAACTGGTTGTACTCCTCGTCGGAGATCTCGAGGGGACGGTTGAAGCGCAGCTCGTGCAGGATCGCGACGTGCTCGAACGTGCGCAGCTCCGCGGTGGAGGTGACCGGATCGACGACGCCGGCGACGACCACCGAGTATCCCTTCCGCCGCGGCACGAGGCGGAGGTGCTGCCGCGCCTGCGCGCCGCCTGCGGTCGACGGCCCCTCGGGGACGGCGAGCTCGACGACGTAGTCGCCCGCGCCCATGTGAAATTCGTCGAAGCCGTCGTTCACCGTCTCGGCGAGCGACGCCGCCTGATTTGCGACGCGCGTACGCAGCGCCTCGAGCTCACTCCTATCGGGCACCCCCGCAGC
The DNA here is from genome assembly GCA_019637175.1 of Labilithrix sp. Taxonomy (GTDB): domain Bacteria; phylum Myxococcota_A; class Polyangia; order Polyangiales; family Polyangiaceae; genus Labilithrix. The sequence goes on from JAHBWD010000094.1 coordinate 6,362, forward strand.
ATATCGTAGAATGGCGGAAAGCATGGACCTCCAGCGCATGCTCCGGATGTGCCGCGACGGGCAGTGGTCGGTCGGCGATCTCGACTGGTCGCAGGCGCCCCGGCCGATGTCGGCCGACGACGAGCGCGCGGTCGTCCAGTACTTCACCGACATGGCGCAGATCGAGCGTCTGGCGGGGGCGCTCTTCGTGGAGCAGCAGCGGCGCGCCCGCGATCCGGTGCTCGAGGAGATCTTCGCGAGCTTCGTCGTCGACGAGATGCGCCACTCGCACGTCGCGCAGATGCTCGCCGATCACTACGACGTACGAAGGCTCGAGACCTACCGCACGAGCCCGTCGCTCGCGCGCTTCTTCCCGCACTTCATCGAGGCCATCCGCCACCTCGCCGACGACGTGGCCAACGCGTACATCACCTCGGGCGAGCTCATCCTCGACATCGCGCTCCTGCGATCGATCGACGACTTCGTGGCCGATCCGCTGAGCGCGCAAGCGATGGAGCTCATCAACCGCGACGAGTCGCGGCACATCGCGATCGACTACTACATGATCGGCTACTACACCTCCGACGAGTATCTCCGCGCGCGCACCAGGAAGAAGAAGTCCCTGCGCGAGCACGCGAACGCGGCGCGCACGTTCGCGGCGATGACCGTCTTGGGCCGCCCGTTCTTCCGCGACGTCTTCTTCGGCCCGATGGACCGCGTCGATCCCTCCGGCGCCCGGATCACCGAAGCGTTCAAGCGGATGCAGCTGCTCGGCGCCCGTCCGGGCGTCGAGCAGCTCCCGCTCGCGAGGTTCTGGAGCTCGATGATGGAGCTCTACAACCAGCCGTGGATGGGCCGGCGCGGCAAGGAGGCGATCGCGCGCGTCGTCGGCGCCGAGCCTCGCTTCATGGAGCGGCTCGCGACCGAAGAGGAGCTCGCGCGCGCCCGCCGGATGTCGCTCGACGAGCTCGCCGAAGAAGCGCTCGCGCTCAAGCGCTCGTGACGCGCTCGAGCACGACGAGATCGGGCACCTCGCCCGCGCGCGCGAGCAGGCGCGGCTTCGGGCGGATCGCCACAGGCACGGCCGCTTGGCTCAACATCGCGACGTCGAACGCGTTGTCGCCGAACGCGGCGACGAGCGCGCGCTCGCCGACGATCGCCCGGAGCCGCGTGACCTTGCCCTCGCCGTAGGGGATCGGAAGATCGCACGCGGCGCGAACCACGCCGCCGTCGTCGCAGAGCTCGGTCGCCGACGTGACGTGCGCGAGATCGATGCCGACGAGGCGCGCGGCGGCCTCGACGATCGCGCGCGGCGAGGCGCTGACGAGGCAGGTCATGACGCCGCGCTCGCGCGCCCAGGCGATCACGCGCAGCGCTTCGCCGTGAAGGCGCGCGCGGAGGCCGACCGCCTCGATCACGCTCGCGGCGAAGCGATCGAGCTCGACGCGCGACCAGCCGGCGAACGCCCAGGTCATGATCTCGCAGACGCGCTCTTCGGGGAACGTCCCCGCGTGGTAGGCCGCGTGGATCCGCTGCGCGATCGCGACGGCGTCGCCCGTCGCGTCGATCCCCTCGGCCTCGGCCTCGCGCGCGAGCGGGGCGCGGGCGACGTCGCTCACGCGCCCTTCGCGCAGCAGCGCCTCGAAGAAGTCTTCGCCGATGTCGCCCGACCAGAGCGTCCCGTCGCCGTCGGTCGCGATCGCGCACCGCTCGAGGCCGTGGCGCGACACGTGCGCGTCGAGGCTCGAGGTGAGCTCGGTCACCGTGATCGTGCGCACCGTTCCCACCGCCGGAGCATACACGGTAGCCTCGCGGCGAGGGCTGCCACCATGGATCGCGCGCGCCGGGTCTCGATCAGCAAACGCCTCTCGCTCGCGCTGCGACACGAGCCCGCGTCGCTCGGCCTCGTGCTCGACGCGGCCGGATGGGCTCGCGTCGACGACGTGATCGCGGGCTTCGGCGCGCACGGCGAGGCCGTGAGCCGCGACGATCTCGTCGAGGTCGTCGCGACGAGCGACAAGCAGCGCTTCGCGCTCTCGGAGAACGGCGAGCGCGTCCGGGCGAACCAGGGCCACTCGCTCGACGTCGATCTCGGTCTGATGCCGCGCGAGCCTCCGCCGATCTTGTTCCACGGGACCTCGCGCGACGTGCTCGAGGCGATCCGGCGCGAGGGGCTCGACAAGCGAAGCCGCGCGCACGTCCACCTCTCGGCCGACGTGCGCACGGCGGAGATCGTCGCGCGGCGGCGCGCTGGGGAGCACGTGATCCTGCGCGTCTGCGCCGGCGCGATGCACGCGGGAGGGCACGCGTTCTACCTCTCCGACAACGGCGTCTGGCTCACGGAGCGCGTGCCGCCGGAGTACCTCGAAGACTGATCTCGTCGAGGGCGGCGACGATCGCGCGCTCCGCCGCCGCCCACGTGGGCGCGGGCGTGACGCCCGGCTCGGGCGACGAGGCGGCGCCGAAGAGGAAGCGATGGCGAACGACGCCCGCCATCGCCGCGAGCACGTCGAGCCGGTCGTCGACGAAGAAGTCGATCCCGAGCTCGCGGCAGATCGGCGCCTTGTCGGGCCGCTTGCGGCAGAAGCGCAGGCTCTCGCGCGCGATGCCCGTCGATTCGAAGAAGCGGTGACGCTCGAGCCACGCGCGCGAGCGCGCTTCGATGCGAGGGCCGCACTTCGAGACGACGAACACGCGGCCCCCGAAGCGATCGGTGAGGCGCGCGAGGGCTTCGAAGGCGCCTTCCATGGCGGGGGCGCGCATGGCGTCCTCGTCGGCGCCGCCGATGAAGCTCGTGTCGGGGCCGTCGCCGTGGATGATGACGCGGCCGATGTCGACACCGAGTCGCGGCGTCGTGGGTCGTTGGATCGTGGTGTTCATGGCGAAGCAAGGTGCGTCCCTGAACATCATCCGCAATTCGCATGTTCTAGCGATCTATCATCCGAGGTGATGATCGACTCCACCGCCCTCCGGGCCTTCGCCGCCTTCGCCGAAGACGCGAACCTCTCGCGGACGGCGCGGCGCCTCCACCTCTCGCAGCCCGCGGTGCACGCGCAGCTCAAGCGCCTGTCGGAGGCGCTCGGCGTGCCGCTCTACGAGCGCGCCGGGCGCGGGCTCGTCTTGACGCGCGAAGGCGTCGAGGTCGCCGCGTTCGCCCGCGACGCCGAGGAGCGCGCGCGCGATCTCGTCGCGCGCCTCCGCGGCGAGGGCGAGGCGCGGAGGGTCGTCCTCGCCGCGGGCGCGGGGGCGCTCCTGCACGTCCTCGGCGAAGGGCTGCGCGCGTTCGCGCGGGCGTACGAAGGGCGGCTCGACATCGTCACCGCCGACGGCGCGGCCGCGGTCGACGCCGTCGCGCGCGGCGTCGCGCACGTGGGTGTCACCGCCGCCCACGAAGCGAGGACATGGTCCGATCTCGAAGAGCACCGGCTCACGGAGGTCGGACAGGTGCTGGTCGTGCCGCGCGATCATCGCCTCGCGTCGCGACGACGCGTGACGCTCGCGGATCTCGAGGGCGAGCGCCTCGTGATGCCGCCCGAAGGCCGGCCTCAGCGCGCCGCGCTCGACGCGGCGTTCGCGGCGCGCGGCGTGAAGGTGAACGCGGGCGCGCTCGCGACGGGATGGGAGCTCGTCTTGCGCCTCGTCGAGCTCGGCGCCGGCGTCGCCGTCGTCAACGGGTCGGTCCGCGTGCCTCGCGAGCTCGTGAGCAAGCCGCTGCGCGAGCTTCCGCGGATCCGCTACGTGGCCCTCACCCGCCGGCGCCCGCGCGCCGACGCCGCCGCGCTCGTCGACGCCTTGAGCAGGAACCTGCGAAGCGCGAGCTCGAGCGCGCGCAGCTCGAGCGTCGCGCGTTAGCCCAAGCGCGATTCCTTTCTCTGCCGTTGCAACTACACGCGCGACGATGCGAAACGATCGGGCATGCGTTTCGTCTCTCTGCTCCTTCCGATTTCGATCGCGTCGTCGCTCGTCCTCGCGGCGTGCGGTGCAGGCAAGCGTTCGGGCTTCGACGACGAAGCGAACGGCAACGGCGCATCGAGCGATCCCAACCTGCCCGGCGGCGGCACGGGCTTCGGCCCCGGCGGCGGCGGCGGCGACGATCCGGGAGCGGACGATCGCGATCCGGTCACGTGCGAAGAAGCCGCGAAGGCGCGCTCGTACGTCGGCTGCGACTACTGGCCGACGGTCACGGGCAACGTCGTGCCCGACATCTTCGACTTCGCCGTCGTCGTCTCGAACATCGGCCTCGTGCCCGTCGACGTTCGCGTCACCGGACCGAACGGCGTCGATCAGCAAGTGAGCATCCCGCCCGCGTCGCTCGAGAAGATCTTCGTGCCGTGGGTCGCGTCGCTCAAGGGCGGCGCGCAGAGGCCTGGTCAAGAGCCGCCGCCGTTCACGTCGTCGATCCTCGCGAAGAAGGGCGCCTATCACCTCGTGAGCTCCGCGCCGGTCGTCGTCTATCAGTTCAACCCCCTCGAGTACGCGGGCAAGGGCGGGCCTTCGGGCAAGAGCTGGGCGAGCTGCCCCGAGCTCGGCGAGAAGGGGAGCGGCTGCTTCAGCTACAGCAACGACGCTTCGCTCCTCCTGCCGAGCACCGCGTGGACCGGCAACTACCGCCTCACCGGCATCCACGGGTGGACCGTGCCCGGCCTCGGCTTCATCCCCGAGCGACACCTCATGGGCACGTACGCGGCGATCACCGCGGCGCACGACGGCACGGTGGTGAAGCTCGGTCTCGGTCCGAAAGCCAAGGTCGTCGCCGGCGACGGCATCGCCGCGACGGACGCCGGAGGCCTCCTCGAGATCGCGCTCGACGCGGGCGACGTCGCCGAGGTCGTCACCGACAAGGGGCAGGCCTTCGATCTGTCGGGCACGCTCCTCCAGTCGAACCACCCGGTGCAGGTGATCTCCGGCATCCAGTGCATCAACATCCCGCGCGACAAGCCCGCGTGCGATCACGTCGAGGAGTCGGTCTTGCCCGCGGAGGCGCTCGGCAAGGCGTACGTAGTCACCACGCCCACGCGGCCGAAGGGCGGCCTCGGGCTGCACGTCGTGCGCTTCGTCGGCAACCGCGACGGCACCGCGCTCACCTACGCGCCCGAGAAGCCCGCCGGCTGCCCCGACACGCTCGACGCCGGTCAGGTCGCCGACTGCGCGGGCGAGGTAGGCACCGACTTCATCGTGAAGGGCACGCAGGAGTTCAGCCTCGCGTCGTTCATGGTCGGCTCGACGATGTACGGCGACCTCTCGCCGAAGGCGATGGGCGATCCGTCGCAGACGACGTTCGCGTCGATCGAGCAGTTCCGAAAGCGCTATCTCTTCCTCGTGCCGGACGACTACGACGTGAGCTACGCGGTCGTCGTCGGACCGGAGGCGGCGGCGCCGCACATGGACGGGAGCCCGCTCGCCGACTACACGCCGCTCGCCGACGGCATGGGCGTCTGGCGCGTCACGATGACGAGCGGACCGCACACGCTGACGTCGGAGCTGCCCGTCGGTCTCCAGGCGATGGGGTACGGCGCGTTCACGAGCTACGCCTTCCCCGGCGGCCTCAACCTCAAGATCATCGCGCCACCTCCGACGACGAAGTAGGCGACCTCAGCGCGCGTCTTCGCGCGCGTCCAGGGGGGCTGAGCGGAACGCTCAGCGCGGGCGCCCCGGCCTTCGCGCCGGCGGCCCCGCGCGACGATCGGCCGCGCCCTCCGGCGGCACGAGCGCGTGCGGACCGCGCCCGATGAGATCGCGTCGCCCGCACTTGATCAGCGCCTCGCGCGCGAGCGGCCAGTGCTGCGCGTCCCAATAGAAGATGAGCGCCTTCATCATGCGCTTCTCGCGCAGATCGCGTGCAGTATACACGGGCTCACCGCTCAGCGGATCGATGCCGGTGTGGAACATCGTCGTGGCGATCGCCATCGGCGTCGGGATGAAGTCTTGCACCTGCCGCGGGCGCATCCCGTTCTTCTTGAGGTAGACGGCGAGGCTCACCGCGTCTTCGAGCGTCGAGCCCGGGTGGCCGGAGATGAAGTACGGAACGAGGTACTGCTCCTTTCCCGCCTTCTCGCTCGCCTGGCAGAACGCCTGGGCGAAGCGCTCGTAGCTCTTGATGGCCGGCTTCTTCATCTTGTCGAGCACGCCGGACTCGTTGTGCTCCGGCGCGACGGAGAGCTGGCCGCCCGTGTGGTGCTTGGCGAGCTCCTCGATGAACTCGGGGCTCCGCTCGGCGAGGTCGTAGCGAACGCCCGAGGCGATGAAGACGCGCTTGATGCCCTTCTCGCTCCGCACCTTCTTCATCAGCGCGACGAGCGGCGCGTGATCGGTCACGAGGTTGTCGCAGATGCCGGGATGAACGCACGAGAGGCGACGACACGCGCTCTCGGTCTTCGCGTCCTTGCACGTCATCTTGTACATGTTGGCCGTCGGGCCGCCGAGATCGCTGAGCACGCCGGAGAAGCCCGCCATGCGCGAGAGCTGACGCACCTCGCGGAGCACGCTCGCTTCGCTCCGGCTCTGGATGATGCGCCCTTCGTGCTCCGTGATGCTGCAGAAGGTGCAGCCGCCGAAGCAGCCGCGCATCGTCACGATCGAGTCCTTCACCGTCTTCCACGCCGGGATGACGTCGCGATACGTCGGGTGCGGCGCGCGGACGAACGGAAGATCGTAGAGCCCGTCCATCTCCTCTTCGCCGAGCGGCAGCGCGGGCGGATTGAAGTAGACCGCTTCGTCGCCGTGCGGCTGGAGGAGCGGGCGCCCGTTGTGCGGGTTCGTCTCGTACTGGAACGCCTTCGACATCGCGGCGAAGGCGCGCTTGTCGCGCGTGACCTCTTCGTACGAAGGCAACACGACGACCTTCCGGTCGCCGACGTACTTGCTCCGGTCGGCGAGGAGCGGCTCCCACGCGCGGCGGTTCTTCTTCACGTGCGCGGTGCCGCGCACGTCGGTCAAATCGCCGACGCTCTCGCCCGCGGCGAGCCGCCGCGCGATCTCCCACGCGGGGCGCTCGCCCATGCCGAACACGAGGAGATCGGCCTTCGCGTCGAGGAGGATCGATCGGCGAACCTGATCGGACCAGTAGTCGTAGTGCGCGATGCGCCGCAGCGACGCCTCGATGCCGCCGAGCACGACCGGCAGGCCCGGGAACGCCTGCCGGCAGAGGTTCGCGTACACGATGCTCGCGCGGTTGGGCCGCATGTTGGACGCGCCGCCCGGCGAGTACTGATCCTCCGACCGCACCTTCTTCTGCGCGGTGAGCTTGTTGAGCATCGAGTCGAGGTTGCCCGCGGAGACGCCGACGTAGAGGCGCGGCCGCCCCATGCGCGCGATGTCGTCCGGCGAGTCCCAGCGCGGCTGCGCGACGACGCCGACTTTGTAGCCGCGGCCCTCGAGGAAGCGCGCGATGAGCACCGGGCCGAACGCGGGGTGATCGACGTACGCGTCGCCGGTCACGATGAGGATGTCGAGCTCGTCCCAGCCGCGGAGCTTCATCTCCTCGCGCGTCGTGGGCAGAAAGCGCGCGCGCGGATCGGCCGAGCCGCTGCGACGATCGGGCTTTCTGCCAAGCGGAACGAGCGACTCCATGACGCGGGAACATGGCTCAAAAACCGCCGCGCAGCCAGCTCGGGCGTGATATTTCCGAAGCATGGCGTCTTCGCTTTCCGCTCGCAAAGTCGCGATCATCGGGGGTGGAGCCTGGGGCGTCGCGCTCGCGGCGGCAGCGGCGCGCGCCGAGTCCGACGTCGTGCTCCAGACGCGCCGCGATCTCGACGGCACGCTGCCGAAGGGGGTTCGGATCGTGCGCGATCCGAAGGAGTCGGCCGCGCACGCGCGCGTGATCGTGCTCGCCGTCCCGTCGAGCGTCGCGCGGCCGGTCGCGCGCGATCTCGGAGATCACCTCGACGGGAGCCACTACGTCGTCCACGGCGTTCGCGGCCTCGAGGGCGACGAGCTCGCGACCGTCGCCGACGTCATCCGCGAAGAGACGCCGGCGCGGCGCACCGGCGCGCTCGGAGGCCCCGCGCTCGCGAGCGATCTGCTCGCCGGCAGGCCCTCGGTGCTCGTCGTCGGCTCGCGCTATCCCGAGGTCTGCGAGGCGGTCACGACGGCGTTCGGATCGCCGACGCTCCGCGTCTATCCGACGACCGATCTGCGCGGCCTCGAGTGGGCGAGCGCGCTCGTGGGCTGTCTCACGATCGCGATCGGCTACGCCCAGGCCATGCAGATGAGCCCGGGCCTCATCGCGGCGCTCATCTCGCGATCGATCGGCGAGGCTTCGCGCATCGCGGCCGCCGCGGGCGGCGAAGAGAAGACGCTCCTCGGTCTGGCCGGCTACGGCGATCTGCTCGCGTCGATCACGCAGGCCGAGAGGCCCGAGGTCATCGTCGGAACGGCGCTGGGCAGGGGCATGCGCCGCGAAGACGCGATCAAGGCCGCGCCGCTGCGCGTCGAGGCGCTCGAGCTCATCCCGCGCGTCGCGAAGTGGGCCGAAGCGAACGACGTGCGCGCGCCGATCTTCAAGGCGCTCTCTTCCGGCGTCGCGTTCGGCAAGAACGTCGACGCGATCCTCCACGAGCTGATGACGCTGCCCATCGAGCATCGCGCGTGAACGCGCGACTGCTCTTCTGCTTCTGTGCGTGCGCGTCGCTCTTCTGGGCGTGCAGCAAAGACGCGACGACGCCCTCGAGCAGCGGCGGCGACGACGCCGGCGCGAGCTCGGGATCGAGCGGATCGAGCGGATCGTCCGGGTCGAGCGGCTCGTCCGGGTCGAGCGGATCGTCCGGATCGAGCGGCAGCGAGGGCGGCGCGCCCAAGCGCGTGTTCGTCTCGAGCAAGAGCTGGAACGGGAATCTGGGCGGGGTCGCCGGCGCCGATCAGAAGTGTCAGGAGCTCGCCTCCTCGCTCGGCGGCACCTGGCGCGCGTGGATCAGCACCGCGGCTGCCAGTGTGAGCGAGCGCTTCACCCGATCGACGGGTCCGTACGAGCTGCTCGACGGCACGACCGTCGCGGCGAGCTTCGCCGCGCTCACGTCGGGGACGATCGGCAACGCCATCGACGTCGACGAGACGAAGGCCAAGGTCACCGCGGCGCCGCGCTTCGCGTGGACGAACACGACGCCTCAGGGCGCGGCCAAGAGCGCCAGCGACGACTGCGACGGTTGGACGACCGCGACGAACACCACCGCGACCGTCGGCGAGATCGCGACCGTCGACGCGCAGTGGACCGCCAACACGAGCTCGTTTCCGGCGTGCGTGTCGATGCAGCGGCTCTACTGCTTCGAGCAGTGAGCTACGTCGCGACCGACGAGGCATGGATGGCGACGCCCATCCGCTCGCGCAGCTTGCCGTAGGCGTCCGACGCGGTGAACGCGAGCAGATCGGCGCGCCTCGCTTCGGCGGAGAGCTCGGCGATCGCGCGCTCCTCGTCTTTCGCGATGCGCATCGCTACGCGGAGATCGCCCGCGAGCAAGAGACCCGCGCGCGTGGCCGTCAGCTCGACGTGGCGGATCCACGAGAGGAGATCGAGCCTGCCCCCGCGCTCGTCGAGGCGCCCGACGGCTTCCTCGAGCGCGGTCTTGCTCTCGGGCGTGAGGCGCCCTCCGAGATCGCTCGTCACCCTCGCCTCGCCGTCGGGCGGAGGCGGCACCGAGATGCCGGGGATGACGAGGCGCACCGCCGCGAGCACGAGCGACGAGAGCTCCGCGAGCGTAGGGAAGAAGACGAGCGCGTAGTGCTCGGGCCGGTAGTACGTGAGGTGTCGGCCCGCGAGGAACGCGAGCTGCTGGACCGTCATTCCGCTCCGCACCTGAGGGCCGAGCGCGGCGCCCGGCGCGGGCGCCGGCACCGCGGCGATGCCGCTCGGCACGTCTTCCAGCAAGTACAGATCCGGCAGCGCGATGCCGAGCGCGCGCGCCGCCCACACGAAGGTGCGCACGACCGACGCGGTGCTCGCCTTGTCTTGCTTCGTCGCCGGATCGAGCGCGGGCAGCTTCTTCTTCGCGGCGAGCTCCTCGACGCGGAGCGCGATCGCCGCGTCCGAGACCGCGCGGAGGACGTCGCACACGATCGGATCGGCGCCGGGCGCGCGCAGGTGCTCGTCCCACCACGCCTCTTCGAGCGCGGTCGTCGGGCGGATCGGGCCGTCGGGGCGAAACTGCTCGATGACGAGCTCGTGCGAGACGTCGGCGACACCGAGCTCTTCGAGGCACGTCGCGACGAGCCAAGAACGATCGGGGCGCTGCGCGCGCGAGTGCAGCTCGTAGAGGCGGCGATACGTCTGCGCGCGGAGCGGCGCGTGCGCGGCGACCGTCTCGAGCTCGCGCACCGCGAGCGTGCGATCGCCCTTGGCGGCGTAGAGCTCCGCGAGCGCCGCCCGCGACTCGACGTCGTCGGGCCTGAGCTCGACGGCGCCGCGCAGCGCCTCGAGCGCGCCCGGGCCGTCGAGGAGCCGATCGCGCCGAAGCGTTCCGAGCTTGCGACAGACCTCCCACGCGCGCTCGCGATCGCCGAGGCCGGCGAAGCGATCGATGAGCCGCTCGTAGATCGCGGCGAGCTCCGCCCACTCTTCGCGCCGCGTGCGCACGGCGATGAGCGCGGAGAGCGCGCGATCGTTCTGCGGATCTTCGTCGAGCGCGAGCTCGAGGAACGCGAGGCCGCGCGGCTCTTCGCGAAGGCGTCCCAGCACGACGTCAGCCTGGGCGAACCGATACGCGCCTCGCGCCGAAGGCTCGTTCGACGCGCGACACAGGTCGTCGAGCACGGCGAGGAGCTTCGGCCACTGGCGGAGCGATCCGTAGAGCCGCTCGAGGCGCGTGAGCACGCCCGTGTCGCCCGGACGCGCGAGGTTCGCCGCCTCGAGCGTCTGCACGGCCTTGCCCGCGTCGCCGAGATCCCGCTCGATGACGTCGGCGAGGCGGCACAGCTCCGCGGCTTTCTCTTCCTCGTCGTCGAGCGCCTCGGCGCGCTTCTTCCTGAAGAGCGCGAGGCGCGGCCACTCCTTGGCCTCCGTGGCGAGCGACACGAGGCCGTCGATCGATCGCAGGTGCTTCGCGTTGACGACGAGCGCCTTCTCGAAGTTGCTCTCTGCTTCGCGCTTCTTGCCTTGCGCGAGCTTCACTTCGGCGACGTACGCGTAGAGCGACGCCTGCGCCGCGGTGTCGTTCGCGTCGACGAGGAAGAGCGCCTTCTTGTACGCCTCGAGCGCCGCGTCCCAGTCGCCCTTGTCGCGCAGGTCGCCCGCTTGATCGAGGATCGGCTCGATCGCGGGCAGGGGCGGAAGCGATCGCGACATCGGCGGCGGCGGCAGGCGCGACGAGCTCTTCGGCGGCGGCGGCGTCGCCCCTCCGTCGGCCGGCGGCACGAGCGAAGGCGGCGGATCGAGGTTCAGGATCACGGAAGGCAGCGCCTCGTCAGGTCGCTCGGGCTCCGACATGACGGCGAGCGTACAAGACTGAGGGCGCGACTGGATCCGCGCCGCTGGATCGGCGCCCACCCACCTCGCGAGCGGGCGAGGGCGGCGTCCGAGGCGCCCCCTGAAAACGTGGCAGTTTCGTGACGCGAGAGGAGCAAACGCCGCGCGCCTCTTTGGTCCAGCTCGTGCCTACATCTCACCACCCCATGGCTCGCCTGCCGGTGAAAGGACTGCGCCTCTTCGCGCTCGCCTCCGTCGCGATCCTCGCGGTCGCGTGCGGATCGGAAGACGGCGCCGCCGGAGGGCCGCCTTCCTCGACGCCGTCGCCGCCGGGCGAGACGACGGATCCGCCGACGTCCGACGATCCCGACGTCGCCGCGAAGCTCGTCGAGAAGCCCTGGGAGGTCATCAGCAACAAGGGCGAGACCTATCTGCCGAACGTGTTCTACGCCGACGCGTCGGAGAACGAACAGATCATGCCGTACGCCCTCGACGGGCACGTGATGATCGATCGCCTCGTTTACCCGACGCTCGGCAACCCGAACCTCTTCACCAAGACCGATCCGACCGAGCAGCTCGTCACGGTGCTGCGCATCGAAGACGAGGCGTACGCCCACCTCGGCGCGAAGATCGAGCCCGTCGCCGGCTCTTCGCTCTCGAAGCTGAACGTCACGACGAACGATCCGGCGACGGGGTTCGCGTTCTTCCTCGTTCCGCGCGCGGCGCGCGAGACCGCGACCGACGCCACCGCTGCGATCTCGAGCGGCAACGGCACCGGCGTCTTCCGGATCTATCCGAACGAGGTCTTGGTCAACCCCATCCCCGCGGACATGCCGGAGGTGCTCAAGCGGCGAAAGACGCTCCGCTTCGTGTTCCGCCAGGCGGCGCTCCAGCGCATCCCGCCGGGGCTCTACGACCTGCGCTTCGAAGTCCGCAAGGAGAACGCGCTCTACAAGCCGACGGGCAACGCGACCGGCATCTACGAATACCAGTACAACGCGGTGCGCGTGTTCGACGCCGAGCCCGACGAGTACGCCGTCCTCAACGTGACCGACACGCAGGTCTCGGTCGGCAGCATGTACGACGCGAAGACGAAGGACAAGCTGTCGGAGCTCGTGCAGTTCCTCAACACGACGAGCGATCCCAACGTCACCAAGGCGCAGTTCATCACCTTCAACGGCGATCTCCACAACGGCGGCTCGCCCGCGAGCCTCCGCCAGCGCACCGTCGCCTGGACATACAACGAAGAGGCGAAGGCGATCGTCGACGCGCTCAAGCACCTGCCCGTCCCCATCTTCCTCACGGCGGGCAACCACGACGGCTACGTCGCCACCGGCCACGTGCCGAGCGCGGTGAAGGCGGTCGACACCGGCCTGTTCGACTCGCTCGAGTCGGTGGTGAACAGCGCGACGCCCAAGGCGTGGCCCGACTTCGGCTGGACGCAGTACCAGGCGTACCTCGCGGCGACCGAAGCCGCCGACGCGCTCGGCGGGCGCCACCGCGACATCTTCACCGGCGGCTTCACCCGCAAGCCTCTCGCGACGGGCTTCGACGGATGGAAGGAGCTGCCGCGCCAAGACCGCAACTACGTCCTCTACGACGGCTTCCACCAGTGGCAGAAGACGTACGGCCCGCTCCACATGTCGTGGAAGTTCGGCAAGAGCTTCTACGTCTCGCTCAACAGCTACGAGCTCCGGCAGCACCGCCGATCGGGCTGGGGCATGTACACCGTGAACTACGGCGGCGGCATGAGCGACACGCAGATGGCGTGGCTCGACCGCGAGCTGCTCCGCGCGAAGGTCACGGGCGACGAGGTCGTGCTCCTCGCGCACCACGATCCGCGCGGCGGCCACAAGAACCAAGACCTCGGCTACTACTTCGAGCAGCTCGAGTACCGCAGCGTCTACCAGAGCGCGATCAACTACCTGGTCGGCAAGGTGTGGAACCCTGCAGTCTGCAAGCTTCCGGACTGGGCGCTCTCGCGCAACCAGGGCGAGAGCTGCGTCCACGACGGCCTCCAGGAGTGGATGCGACCCGACGAGGAGTTCGACTGCGCGCCCGATCAGAAGAAGGGCGACGGCACCTGCGTCAAGGGCCTGCCCGAGTACTACATGAGCGGCATCGAGCTGATGAAGCGGCTCACGACGAACACGCACGTGCGCACGTTCCTCCTCGGTCACACGCACTACAACCAGCTCGAGGTGCTCCAGGCGGGCGACGAGCTCCTGCCGGGCAAGCTCGCCATCGGCGGCGGCGGCGGCGCGACGATGGCGGCGACGGAGACGGAGACGCGCTTCGCGACCCTCGAGATCGAAAACCCGATCCGCGCGTTCTCGTTCCAAGAGATCGGCGCGCGCCACGCCGACTACGATCACCACGCGCTGCCGATGGCGCCGGTCGTGGAGCAGAACCGCCACTTCGCCGAGCTGATGGACCGCGTCCTGCCGGGGCTGCACCGCACGCTCGACGCGCCCGCGCCCGGCAAGGCGCGCGAGCTGATGTTGCTCCGCCTCGTGTCGAACGCGGATCTGACGAGCCAGACGTACGGCTCCGGCAAGAGCGCGCTCGGCTTCACCGTGCTCCACGTCAACAAGACGAGCGACGTTCGCGCGCACCCTCTCGCGCAGATCAACAAGGCGACGTTCTTCGTGAACACGGGCTCGAACGTCTTCACGAACCTCCGCACGGTGAACCTCGATCGCACCTCGACGCTGAAGGCGCACGACGCCGCGAACCCGATGGAGCAGGTGTTCGACTGGTAGGGTTTTCGGGGAGGCGGAGCGCCTCTGCGACGTCGTCCGGCGCCTCGAGCGACTCACTCAGTCGGGGGCCCAGCGGAGGACGGGGCCGGACTCGAAGAAATTGACGGCGCTGCGCGCGGGGAACGAGCGCCCGCCCAGGACGCAGGCTTCGGCCACCATCGCGGCTTCGAGGGTCCCGTCGTCCGCGAAGGTGACCACGCTCTCCGCGGGGATCGTTCCGTGAGGCATCTCGAGGGGCTCGGAGAGGCTCGTGCCGGAAAGGCGGCCGTTCGGGTGAAAAGTGCAGAACGATGCGCATGGCACACCGTCGATGAGCTCGTGGTTCGAGAGCTCTCGGCGAAGGAGGCGACCCTCGGGGTCGAAGGTCGCATCGCCGACCGTGATCTCCTCGGGCCGTCCAACGTCGTCGAACAGTACGTGACGGACATCGTCGAAGCCCGCGAACGCGCGCGGCGGCTCCATCACCAGGATCCCGATCGAGCCGTCCTCCCCGAACGCGACGAAGTCCCCAGCCTCGAGCGCCCAGCCCTGGATCTCGCAGCGGGCGGAGAGCGTTGCATCGAGCAGCCGCCCGTCCGGCCGAAGGTTGACCCAGTTGTCGCCTGCCGAGCACGGGATCCCGTCGATGATCGCAGGCGCTCGAAGCGTCACGATCGACGGCGCGCCATCCTCGTATCGATCTTCGATTCGAGCGTCATCGGGGAGCTTCAGCACGCCCACGGAGTGTAGCCGAGCGCGCACGGGCCGAGAACCGCCTTGGACTCGAAGACCGCGGCGCGGATAATCGCGCTCCGGTCTCCTGTCTCCGAGCGCCGGCACCGACGATGGGGCTCCCTGCGGGTCTACAACTGAAAGGACCGGAGAGGGTCACGCGACTCTGCTCTGCGCACGCCGTACGCGCGCCGGCAGGCGCTCGTCGAGATCGACGCGCTCGCGGCGCTCGCGCTCGGGCTCACTGCCGACGAGCTGTGCCTGCTCTATCGCGTGCAGTTCCCCGTGCTCCAGCAGTACGAACGCGAGACCTTCTACGACCGGAACGGCCGCATCGTCTTCACCACGAACAAGGGGCTCCCCGGCGTCGGCCTCGATCGCAAGGAGTGGCAGCAGGTCATGCACCTCGCCGCCGGCGAGACGCCGCCGCCCTTCGCCGCGCGCTTCGCGCCGCCCTTCGACCGCTGCGACCGCGAAGAAGACATGCGCCACGCCTACGACACGTTCCTCCGGAGAGTGTCGTGACGACCGCCAGGGACTGACGGCATGTCGAAGAAGCAAAGCGTCTTGCGGCGGCCAGAAACAACCCGGCCGACGTACGGTTCGAGGATCTGCTCAGGCTCATCGAGTCGTTCGGCTTCACCCATGAGCGGACGATCGGGTCGCACCACATCTACGCGTGCCCGGGGCTTCCCGACGTGCGCCTCACGCTTCAGCCAAGGGGCGACAAGGCGCTACCCTATCAGGTGAGGCAGGCGATCGAGGCGATCGACCGACTGCCAGCCGAGGAGACCCCGGAGGAAGCCTGACGTTTCCCTATCGCATCGTCACGGAGTGGAGCGACGAAGACGGCGTGTACGTCGCGCGCGTTCCGGCTCTCCCTGACTGCGCGGCGCACGGTGACACGGCGGAAGCGGCGACGCGCGAGGCGTGCATCGCGGGGGAGGGCGCGATCGCCTCGCTTCGCGAAGCCGGCCGCCAGCTCCCCGCATCCGACCTCACGAGCCCCCCCGCCCGTGTCGCCTGATCCCACGAGACGACGAGACCACCTCAGCGACGGAGTCGTCGCACGATCGCGACGACGAGGCCGACGACGCGGTCGCCCTCTGAGCTGGGCGTGATGGTGGGGTAGCTCGCGTTCGCCGGCTCGAGCGTCCAGGCAGCGCCACGCATCCGCAGGTGCTTGATGGTTTGCCCACCGTTGATGATCGCGAGCACGGCGTCACCGCTTCGCGGGGAACGCGACGAGTCGATCACGACGAGATCGCCCTGCAGGATGTTCGCGTCGCGCATGCTGTCACCCTGCACGCGGACGGCGAAGCTCCGATCGCTGAACCGCCAGGGGAGGAGCAGCGCGCCCTCGCGATCCTCGGGTTGATCGAGACGGTGGCCCGCTGGTGCGCTTCCCAGGATGGGGATGCTCGAAGTCTCCCCGACGACGCGCGGTCGGTAAGCAGGCTTCGTTCCTGGCCGGTGCAGGATGAAGCCGGATTGCGCGAGCGCCTTGAGCTGTAGCTCCGCGCCTCGCGGCGACTTGAGCCCGCAGTGCTTCATCACCTGCCGGATGCTCGGCGGCGTACCGGTGTCACGGACGACGTCGTTGAAGAACGACAGGACTCGCCGCTGGCGTTCCGAGAGCGAAGCGACCTCTTGCATCGGGCAGAGCCGGCGAGTATACATATGTATACTTCGCGATCGACTTTGTCGTGGCGCGGTCGATACACGGGAAAATCGACCTGAATCCACACGTTCTCCCCAGGTGTCGAGCGCGGCTCGGCGCAGTTCTCGGCTAGGGTCGACCATGTCCTCCGCGATCGAGCGGAGGCTCGGTTGAGCAGGAGGTAGTCGTCATGTTCCATCTCTCCTCCTCGATGAAGGAGGACTCCGTTGAAGCGGGAGCGCGAGCGAGCCGCGAGCGCCTCTCCCTCCGCAACGGGCGGGGGCTCCGATGAACCTGGCGATGTTTTATCGAGGGTTCCTCTACGCGCTCCGAGAGCGTGTCGAGGATGACGCGCCTCGGTTCGAGGCCGAGGGCGAGCGCTTCCACGAAGCCTTCCGCGCGGCCCTCAAGTACGCAGCCGATGAGCTTCCCGCCGTGCCGGCGTCTCGGATGCTCGAGAACTTCGATCCCGTCTTCGGGGTCTCCCCGGAGGCAACGGAGATGCTACTCGAGGGCGAGCGCGATTTCATCTTGTCGCTGCTG
>JAHBWD010000095.1 GCA_019637175.1 Labilithrix sp.
GGCGCAACCACTCGTGTCTGTGCACCTCGAGCTTTGGGAGATCGACACACCGCTCTGCGGAGGCGGCGACGATCACATCCTGGATCTCGATCTCGTGATAGACAACGCGACCGGAGCGATCGGCGGCGGGTACACGAGATACGATCCGACGCAGAGCCTCTTCCTGTCGCCCGGCCAGCGGTGCGCGACCGGCGCCGACGGCTACGGCATCTGCTGGCGCGCGGAGACGACGGGCACGCCGCGCGTCTGCACGTCGTTCAACGCGCAGCTCGGCGCGAGCGGCCCGCTCACGTTCACGCTCGCGCTGGCGACCGAGCACTGCTTCGATCCATCGGGCGCCGACTGTGCGCCGGGGCCAGGCGGTCCGACCGGCGCACGTTTCCGGACGAAACGCGCGGGCGACTCGAGCCCGGGACTGCTCTGCACCATCTTCACGCAGAACCCGGGGCTGACCCACCCGACCTGCGCGGTAGTGCACTCGTTCCCGGGATGGGTCGGCGGCCGGCCACCTAACCCGATCAGCCTCGTGAACGCGACGTCGTTCGAGGGCACGCGCATCTCGGCGGTCGTCAGCCAGATCTTGAAGGTCGAAGCCGAAGGGCCGGGCCTGGGGATCCGCGAAGCGCTCATCACGAGCGGGGCGCCGCCGCCTCCGGGGGGCGAGCGGGGGCTCATCGAGCTGAGCGCAAACGACGTGTGCTGCTTCCGGCAAGGAGGCAACTGTCCTGTGCCGGAGTGCCTGCGCGACGGCACGTGCGACTCGTGCGCGAGCGATCCAATCAAGTTCCGAGGTGACGATCGGCCTCCCGGCGAGCCGCTCGTGCCGGGCGACAGCTTCTGGAAGTTCGTGGTCGCGCACGAGATTGGTCACAAGGTGCAAGAGCGGGCGATGGGCGAGTTCGGTCGCAACTACAACACGGGGGGCGGCACGCTCAAGGCGCCTCCGAAGTGCTCGTGCGACCACATTCAGACGAGCAACACGCTCCATTGCCTTCAGTCGATCGAGGAGCCTGGCGCCGCCCAGGTCGAAGGCTTCGCGCAGTTCTTCGCGAGCCGCGTCTGGAACCGCGCGTCGGAGGCTGACTGCGTCTTCAAGTACTACAAGGAGTTCTTGAACGACGCGTGCATGCCGGGCGTGCCTGCCGATGGATGCACTGGTGCTGCCGGCGGCCTCGTCAAGAGCCTCCCTCCCATCCCGCTGACCTGCGTCGCGCCGGTGCGATGGCGCAACAACAACTGCTTCGACGCCTCGGTCAATCCGGGCGACCTCGTCACCGACTTCGGCGTCGAATTCGACTGGATGGGGTTTCTCTATTCGTCTAACACGCAAGGTGTGAGCACGGCGTCGGTCGAGGACATGTTCAGCATCTACCGAACGGCATGCGGAGGGAGTTGTCGAGGCGGTGAGACGATCGCCTGGGAGGCGTGTTCGGGGTGCGCACCTGGTATTGGAGGTATGCGAGCCGCGGCGGACCAGCACTTCACGGCAGTCGGCCGCGAAGCGACAGCGGCAGAAGTTCGACTCAAGGCCGACCAGTTCGGCATCAGCCGATCGACAGCTCGTTAGGTTCCATGAGGCGCCTAACTGCACTCGGTGCCGCCCTTGGCGCGACGATTTCGCTTTTCGCTATCGCCCAGTCCTGTAACGCGGAGGATCAGCGTTCCTCGTCGTACGTGCCGTGGAAGCCAACGGCCGAGCAGGAAACAGGCACGAAGGACGCGAGCCTCTGTAGACCCAGCGCCGGCCCGCAGTCGTATGCGCCGCCGGCGGAAGTACCTTCGCGCGAACTAGGTCTCGATGGTGTCGTCTGCCGGCACCCGACCGTGAGAGCTGACTGCTCGGGCGGGTGGTGTCGCATTCCGCCGGGATGCTTCATCATGGGGTCGCCCGAAAGCGAGTGGTCGAGGGGCGCCTATAGTGAAGACGCGATCGCGGTGACCCTCACGCGTGGTTTTTACCTCGCCAAGCACGAGGTCACGCAGGCCGAGTGGACCTCCCTAGGCTTCGACAATCCCACGGGAACCAAATTGACGAGCGCGGGACCGGAGTGCACGAACGACCCGTCGTGTCCGGTCGCCAGCGCGACATTCTTCGAGGCTGCCGCCTACGCGAATGCGCTTTCGGAGAAGGCGATGCTGCCACCCTGCTACGCGCTCACCGACTGTAGCGGAGCCGTCGGGGCCGGAATGATCTGCGGCGACCTTCGATTGACTTCGCCGACGGCGTACGAGTGCAACGGCTACCGGTTGCCGACGGAAGCGGAATGGGAGTATGCCGCACGAGCGGGCACGCAGACGGCGTTCTACTCGGGAGACATCACCGATCAGGGGCCTTTGCTTACGAACTGTTGTGAGGATCGCGCGCTCGATGCGATCGCGTGGTACTGCGCCAACTCCGGCGGAACGTCACACCCCGTTGGCCAGAAGGCCCCCAACGCCTGGGGGCTTCACGACATGGCGGGGAACGTCCTGGAGTGGGTCACCGAGACCTATGCGTCGACGACCCCGACGGGCCCGCTTACAGACCCCGGAGGCACGCTTTCCGTCGAGAAGGAGAGCGTCCTGCGCGGCGGAGCGTACTGGACTTCTGCCACGGCCGCACGGTCGTCCAGCGGGGCCTTGGACTACGGGTGGGACCTCAAGTACTCAAAGGGTCTAGGCTTCGGCTTCCGCCTAGCGCGCAGTATTCCGCCAACAGGAGGCGATCGATGACGCGGCGGATTGACCGGATGAGGCGCTCTCCTCACTCCGCGCAGCCGGCGTTCGCGTCGGCTTCGAGGTGATCGGCCAGGCCGTCCCACATCGCGCAGAGGATGCGATCGGCCATCAGCTCGTCGCCGAGCTTCGAGAGGTGGACCTTGTCGTGCGCGGCGAGGCCCTTCTTCATGAAGTCGAGGATGGCGTCCTTGCCGCCCATCGCGGCGCGGTAGTCCCAGAAGGCCGCGTCGTTCTCCGCCGCGATCTCGCGGAACACGCGCGTCAGCGTCTTGATGCGCGGATCGGAGTGGCTCTGCCCCTCCTCGACCATGTCGGGCGGCGACATGAACATGATCGGCAGGCCCGGGAGCGCGGCGCGCAGCTCGTCGATGAAGACCTTCGCGTTCTGCTTGTTCTCCTTATCGGTGCCGAACACGTTGGTGCCGAGGTGGATGATGACGAGATCGTAGGCGCGCCGCTCGAGCTGCGCGCGCCGTGTGTCGCTCTTTGGATAGCTGAGCTGCTCGAGGTTGAGTGAGCCCGTGCCCAGCGAGTCGACGGTGATGCTCGGCGAAGATCGCTCGAGCGCGACGCCGTAGAGGCGCACCGGTCCGTGGCCGAGCGTCTTCACCTTCAGCTCGTGGTGCGCGTCGGGAACGTCGAAGCGCTCGAACGCCGCTTCGAACGTGCTCGCCTTCGCCTCGATCGTCTTGACGACGCTCCCGTCGAGCTCGATCTCGAAGCGCCCGCCGTCGGGGCGCCTGAGGTAGTAGAGCTCGAGGCGGCTCGCCGTCCAGCCGATCGGCGCGCCCTTCTGCGGATCGGTCGAGACCCACACGGCGCAGCCGGGGATGCCGCACTCCGAGGCCATGTTCGCGAAGCCGTAGTGCGCGTCGTCGATCCGATGCGTCGACGTCGCGATCTGCTTGAGCGCCGGCATCTTCCACTTGCCGTCGTGGTGCACGTCGTTGTGGCTGTACCAGGCCCAGGGCCGCGCGAGCGCGACGTAGCCGTGACCGCCGTCGCCGAACCGCGCTTGGAGCTGTCGGCGGAGGCGTCCGGTCGTCGCGTCGGCGGTGAGGTTGCTGTCGCCGTACATCGCGATGCGCACGTGATCGGTGCGCAGGCCGCGCGCGAGCCGCGTGACCTTGTCGTAGAAGGGCGCGAGCGTCTTCTTCGGATCGACGAGCGGCGGCACGTCGGCGTCGATCCGCGTTCGGTCGCACGTGAAGCGCGCGACCTTCGCCGCGTCGGGGCCCGGGCACGCCTTCGCGCTCGCGTCGGCGTCGCCCGCGTCGGCGCGCGCCTCCTTCGGGGCAGGCGAGGCCGAGGCCGAGGGCGCCGCGTCGGCGACCGCACGATCTCCGCTGCCGTTGCCCCGGCACCCGAGGAATCCGAGCAAAATCGCGCGGATAAAAGGGTGCCTGTGCAATTTCAAGGGGTTAGGTGCCATTTCCCTCCTTAACAGCACGCAGGGCGCGCCCCCGGCGCCAGGAGACGAGCCCGTACGTCGCCGCACCCCCGACGACGCCGGTGAGCGGCGCGAGCACCGCCGTCCCGACGAGCAGCTCGACGAGCAGCGTCCCGATCGCGACGGTCGTCACGTCGTCGGGCGAGATCGGCAAGAAGCTCCCGCGCACGAGCAAGCTGCCCGTCTCGATCTCGGCGAACGTGATGAACGGCGCGATGAACGGGAGCGAGATGTTCGCCGCCAGATACGCGACACCCGTGTCGAGGCGAAGCGGCACGCAGATCGCGAGGACGATGAGCCAGTGCAGTCCGAAGGCCGGCGTCATTCCGATCACGAGCCCGACCGCGACGCTGAGCGCCGCGCGCCTCGGCGTCAGCTCGCCGCCGCGCAGGCGCCGCCAAGCCTGACGCGCGAGCTCCTTGGTGCCGCGCGGACGCGCGCTCACGCGCGCTCAGGCCCCGGGCGGCTGCGACGCGCGCGTGCGCTCGAGCATCCGCAGGTACATCTTCGCCTGCGAGTTCTCGGGCTCGATGCCGATGACGTGACGCCACTGCTCTTCGGCCGCCGTCGGCTCGCCGAGCGCGAGCAGCGTCACGCCGAGCTGGAGGCGCGCCGGCACGTAGTTCGGCTTCGCCGAGACCGCCGCTTCGTAGTGCGCGCGCGCGCCGGGCAGATCGTTCACCTCGCGCAGCAACGTGCCGAGCTTCGTCTGCAAGTCGGCGAAGTGCGGACAGAGCGCGGTGGCCTTCTCGTATTCGCGGATCGCTTCGCGGGGCAAGCCCGCGTCGTGGTACGCCTGCGCGAGGTCGGCGTGCATGTTCGCGAGCTTGCCGCGCGCGAACGGATCGAGGCCGCTCGCCGTGCCGACAGGGCCGACCTTGATCCGGCTGTAGACCTCGCGCGCCTTCTCGTACTTGCCGCGATCGTTGTAGGTGACGGCGAGGTTGAGGGCCGCCTCCGTGTACGCGGGGTTCAGCTCCAGGGCGCGCTCGAAGTGCCGCTCGGCGACGAGGAAGTTGCCGCGCGAGTGAGCGATGACCCCCAGCATGTCGTGGACGTCGGCGTATCGATCCTCCTCTTCGAGGACCATGCGCAACATCTGCTCAGCCTTCTCGAATTCCCGCTTCGAGTAGTGCTCGCGCCCCAACACGAGGAGCTGCTTCACACGCTCATTCATGCCTTTTTCCCTGTCGCTCTGGCGTTTTCGCACTCTACCTTCACTCTGCCCGGCCCGTCACGTCCCGATCGGCGGCCGCTGCTGCACGTGTTGCCGCGGCGCGAGGCCGAGGGTATTGGGGCGGGTCCCGCGATGTCCGAGTCCCCCGCGCAAGACCCGGAAGATACGACTCCGTCGTCACCGGAATCCAGCGACAGCGCTCTGAGAGGGCAGGCGCCGCGCGATCGCGGGCGAACGACGGCCTTCGCGATCATGGGCGCGCTCGTCGTGCTGGGCCTGATCCTCATCGTGCGGGGCCCTCGAGGCCCCGCGCCGTCGACGACGAGCGACGCGCAGGTGACCGGGGCCGACGTCTCGTCTCCTTCGGGATCGGCGTCGCCGGTCGAGGAGGCGGCCGACGCCGAGGCGGGGCCTCACGCGCCGGCGCCTCGGCCTCCGCCCGTGTGGCGCGTGTCGGCGTACAAGCTCGACGCGTCGATCGAGCTGCTCGAAGGAACGTTGGGCAAGCGCACGCTCGGCGGCGCGTTCCAGCACGCCGGCCTCTCGCGCCTCGAGGCGCGCCGCGTCGCGCGCGTGTTCGAGGGGATCCGCCGGGTCGAGCACGGCGCGTCGAAGGACGCGTTCGTGATCGCGCGCGATCGATCGAAGGGCGCCGTCGTCGCCGTCGAGTACGTCGCGTCGCCCACCGACGTGTGGCAGGCGAAGGCCGACGACGGATCTTCGCTCGTCGTGAAGAAGCTCGAGCTCTTCGTCGAGAGCAAGCTGGTGTCGGCGGCGCTCGCCGTGAGCGCCGATCTGTCGAAGGCCGTCGCCGCGTCGAAGCTGCGCGAGGAAGCGCTCGAGAACATCGACGACGCGCTCGACGGGCACGTCGATCTCGCGACGATCAAGCCGGGCGCGCGCCTCCGCGTCGTCGGCAACGAAGAGTGGGTCGAGGGCGCGTTCGCGCGCTTCCACGTCGAGGCGCTCGAGTACGTCCCGCGCGAAGGCGAGGCGATGCGGATCTACTTCTACGAGCGCGACGCCTCGAGCGCGGGCAACCCGCGCCGCGCGCCGCGCGCAGGCTTCTACGACGGCAAGGGCCGGCAGCC
The DNA here is from genome assembly GCA_019637175.1 of Labilithrix sp. Taxonomy (GTDB): domain Bacteria; phylum Myxococcota_A; class Polyangia; order Polyangiales; family Polyangiaceae; genus Labilithrix. The sequence goes on from JAHBWD010000095.1 coordinate 6,437, forward strand.
GTATCGAGGCACGTTCCGCTCGCCGCTGCCGTTCGCGCGCGTGACGTCGCGGTTCAACCCGAAGCGCATGCACCCGGTGCTCCACGTGGTGATGCCGCACAACGGCGTCGACTTCGGCGCCGCGTCCGGCACGCCGGTGTTCGCCAGCGCCGCGGGCACGCTCCAGAGCGCCGGCGACGGCGGGCCGTGCGGGAACATGGTGAAGATCGAGCACGCCGGCGGGCTCACGACCGCGTACTGCCACCTCTCGCGCTTCGCGCCCGGCCTGCGCTCGGGCCAGCACGTCGAGGCGCGCCAGCTCGTCGGGTACGTCGGTCAGACGGGGCGCGCGACGGGCCCGCACCTGCACTTCGCGGTGCTGCGCGGGCAGACGTTCATCGATCCGCTCGGGATCAAGATGGACGGCGTGCGCACGCTCCCGCCCGTCGATCGCGAGCCCTTCGCGAAGAAGAAGACCGAGCTCGACGCCGCGCTCGACGCGATCTCGATGCCCGCGCCTTCGACCTCGCCGGCCGACGACGACGACAAGGACGAGCCCGCCGGCGAGGAGTGAGTGCGCGCGCGGGGGCTCATCGCGTGGATCGCGCTCGCGTCGCTCGTCGCGATCGCGTGCGGTGACGATCCGATCGTCGAGGATCCCGCGGTCACCGTGCGGATGGACTTCACGCGGCCCGACTTCTTCGCCGCCCCGTTCCCGAGCGACGATCTACGCGCGGCCGACGGGCGGATCGACGTCGCGCGCTATCCGAACCCGGGCAACCCGTTCGTCACGCAGCTCACGCGCATCCTCGCCGCCGACGCGCGCGGCTTCGCCTCGACGGGCGGCGTCTTCTTCTCGCTCACGGGGCCGATCGACCCGTCGTCGCTGCCCGATCTCGCGGGATCGATCGCGCCGGGCGCGACGGTGGCGCTGGTCGACACGACCGACGGCCGGCGCTTTCCCGTGCACGTCGAGCTCGCCGCCGACGGTGGCCCTTACGGCGCGCCGAACCTCCTCTCGGTGGTCCCGCTCCAGGGGATCGTGCTGCCGCCGCTCCGCACGTTCGCCGTCGCGTTGTCGCGCGGCGTGCGCGCGGCGAGCGGCGCGCCGCTCGCGCCGTCGGCGGAGATGCGCGCGCTCGCGTCGGGCGCGGCGCCGAGCGGCATGTCCGACGCGACCTTCGCGCGCTATCGCGACGCGCTCGCGGCGCTCGAGCGCGCGGGGACGCGCGCGGAAGAGCTCGCCGGCCTCGCGGTCTTCACCACGGGCGATCCGACCGCGGAGCTCCTCTCCGTGACGCGCGACGCGGCGCTCACGGCGCTCCCCGCGATCTCGGCGCCGAAGCGGGCCGAGGTCTTCGAGCGCTATTGTGTGTATAATGCACAAATGGAGATGCCGGACTACCAGTCCGGCGCGCCGCCCTTCTCTCGCGAGGGAGGCGCGTGGGTGGTCGACGCGTCCGGCCGCGCGGCGCTCCAGCGGCGATCGCCGTCGCGCGTCGTGATCACGGTCCCTCGCGCGCCTGCGCCGCCCGAAGGCTTTCCTCTCGGCGTGATGATCCGGACGGGAGGCGGCGGCGATCGTCCGCTCGTCGATCGCGGCGCGCACGACGCCGGCGGATCGCCGATCGAACAGGGCGCGGGCCCGGCGAGGGAGCTCGCGCGTGTGGGGTTCGCGGGCGCAAGCTTCGACGGCCCTCACGCCGGCGCGCGCAACCCGACCAACGGTGACGAGCAGTTCTTGATGTTCAACATCGAGAACATCGTCGCGATCCGAGACAACGTTCGCCAGTCGGCGCTCGAGACGGCGCTCTTCGCGGCTGCCATGGCGCCGCTCTCGTTCGACGCGAGCGACTGCCCCGGCGCCGGCGTCGTGCGCTTCGACGTCTCGCGCGTGGCGCTCATCGGTCACTCGATGGGCGCGACGATCGCGCCGCTCGCGCTCTTCGCCGAGCCGCGCTTCCGCGCGGCGATCCTCGGCGGCGCGGGCGCGAGCTGGATCGAGAACGTGCTCTTCAAGCAGAAGCCGGTCGCGGTCCGCCCGATCGTCGAGCTCCTGCTCGGCTACCAGAACGAAGAGCGCGCGCTCCGACGCGGCGATCCCGTGCTCACGCTGGTGCAGTGGGCGCTCGAGCCCGCCGATCCGCTCGTCTACGATCCGTGGCTCGTGAGGGCGCCGCGCGCGGGCGAGCTGCCTCGGCACATCCTCGTTCAGCAGGGCATCGTCGATCACTACATCATGCCGACGATCGCGAACGCGATGAGCCTCTCGATGGGCCTCGATCTCGCGGGCGACGCGCTCGACGCGCAGTCTCCCGAGCTCCGCGCCGACGCGGCGCACACGCCGCTCGAGGCGCACCTTCCGCTGTCCGGCGGGAGGCGGATCGCGCTGCCGGCGTCGGCGAACGCCGGCGGCGCGACCGCGGTCGTTCGCCAGTATCCCGAAGACGGGATCGAGGACGGCCACGAGATCATGTTCCAGAGCGAGGCGCCGAAGGCGGAGCTTCGCTGCTTCCTGCGCTCGCTCGGCGGCGCCGCGCCGGTCGTGACCGACGCGTGCGCCGAGGACTGATCCGACCTACTGGCTGAGGCGGCCTCTCGTCGTCAGGACGACCGCGGCCATCGAGAAGACGGGCCGCCACTCACCGTTGACCATCCTGCCGTGGATGGTCGCGCCGGTGTCGGGATGGCGCACCTGGATGAGGCCGTTTCGGCCATAGTCCGAGACCTCCCAGCCCTGCTTCTCGAAGTTCGCGAGTCGACCCGAGCGATCCGTCTCCGAATGCGGCGCGGGCGTCGCGGAGGTGGAGCCGTCGGGGTTGGTGGTGATGGAGCTACCGTCGTCGAAGACCTGCGTCTCCGGCTTGGGATCCGCGGGCGCCTCGGTGGCGGAGGTGGTCCCGTCGGGGTTGGTGGTGATGGAGCTTCCGTCGTCGAAGACCTGCGTCTCCGGCTTCGGATCGGCAGGCGCTTCGGTCGCGGAGGTGGATCCATCGGGGTTGGTGGTGATGGAGCTACCGTCGTCGAAGACCTGCGTCTCCGGCTTCGGATCGGCAGGCGCTTCGGTTGCGGAGGTGGATCCATCGGGGTTGGTGGTGATGGAGCTTCCGTCATCGAAGACCTGCGTCTCCGGCTTCGGATCGGCGGGCGCCTCGGTTGCGGAGGTGGTTCCGTCGGGGTTGTTGGAGATCGAGCTACCGTCGTCGAAGATCTGCGTGTCCGCGCGAGACTCCTCGGCGGTCTCCGTCGTGCCGGCGTCGCTCGTGCTCTCGGCGCTCTCGGCGCTCTCGGCGCTCTCGGTGGCTTCGCCCGCACCGGCGTCGGCCTCGCCCGCGGAGTCGCTCGCGTCGCTCGCCTCGGCCTCGCCGCCGTAGTCGCCTGCGTCGGTCTCGCCTGCGTCGGCCTCGCCGCCGTAGCCGCCAGCGTCGGTCTCTCCAGCGTCGGTCTCTCCGCCGAAGTCTCCAGCGTCGGCTTCTCCGCCGTAGTCGCCAGCGTCGGTCGCGCCGCCGTAGTCGCCTGCGTCGGTCGCCCCGCCGTAGTCGCCTGCGTCGCTCGCACCGTCGAAGTCGCCGCTGCCGTAGTCGCCTGCGTCGCCGCCGCCGTAATCACCAGCGTCTGCACTGCCGCCGTAATCCCCGCCGCCTCCGCCGCCGTAATCACCAGCGTCTGCGCCGCCGCCGTAGTCTCCGCCGCCGCTGCCGTAGTCTCCGCCGCCGTAATCTCCGCCGCCGTAATCACCAGCGTCTGCGCCGCCGCCGTAGTCTCCGCCGCCGTAGTCTCCGCCGCCGTAGTCCCCGCCGCCTCCGCCGTAATCTCCGCCGCCTCCGCCGTAGTCTCCGCCTCCGCCGTAGTCTCCGCCGCCGTAATCCCCGCCGCCTCCGCCGTAATCTCCGCCGCCTCCGCCGTAGTCGCCGCCTCCGCCGTAGTCTCCGCCTCCGCCGTAGTCGCCGCCTCCGCCGTAGTCGCCGCCGTAGTCGCCTTCTCCGCCGCGCACGTCCTCGAGCTGGTCGCGTGAAAGAGAGAGCAATACCTGTCCGCTCCGAGCATGACTCGCGTTCATGATTCCTCCCAGATGAGCCCCACGCATGACCAGCACGCGACGTGCCGCGCGCGCGATCAGCGCGTTGGATCGCTCCGCACCACGAGCGCAGGGGTGATCATGGATCGGTCGCGATCGTCCCCGCGTCCGCGTTTCCGGCGATCCCCGAAGGTACGACATGACTCTCGCGCGCGATCGATGCAGCGTCGCGAGCGGCTCGCGTTCGTGCGGGCCTTGACCGCTCGTTCGACCCGCGATGATCTAATCGAGGTATGTCGACGTTTCGACGGCTTCGCATCCTCGTCGCGACGCTGCTGGTGGGTCTCCTCGCCGGCGCCGTGGCCTCGTGCGGAGCGCTCGAGGGCGCGCCGCCCGCCGATCCGATCGACGCGTCCAGCCCCGAGGTGCTCGATGGCGGACCGAGCGCGCCTACCGTCGACTACCTCGTCGTGGCGGCCGATCCGCTCGTCGCCTCGGCGGGTCGCTTCGCCGCGCATCGACGGGAGACCGGCCACGTCGCCGAGGTGGCGGTCGTGAGCGCGATCCTCGAGAAGAGCGCGTCCGCCGCGACGTCCGATCGTACGTGGGCGACGAAGGCGATCAAGGAGCACATCAAGTCGCGCTACGACGCGCGCGATCCGAAGAGGCCGTTCTTCGTGCTCTTGCTGGGAGACGCGACGCCGAACGGGCCGCTCGACGGTACGGAGATCCCGGCCGGCGAATACGTCGGAGCAGAGACGATCGTCACCGACAACGTCTACGCAGACATGGACGGCGACCACATCCCGGATCTCGCCCTCGGGCGCATCCCGGTCGCGACGGACGGCGAGGCCGATCTCGTGCTCGAGAAGACGAAGACGTACGAGTCCACGTACGAGGTCGGCACGTGGAACCGTCGCTTCAACCTCTTCGCGAGCACCGGAGGCTTCGGCGACGCGGTCGACGCGCAGATCGAGGGGCTCGTCTTCGAGATCATCGAGGAGATCCCGTACGACTACGAAGCGACGATGACGTACGCGAAGCAGTCGTCGCCGTTCGTCTTCGTCCCCGAGAAGTTCAGCGACAAGGTGTACGAGCGCATGAACGAGGGCTCGCTCATGATGGCGTACCTCGGGCACGGCGACGAGCGCGGCTTCGCGACGCTCACGTGGAACGGCGCGACCCATCCGATCCTCGACACGGCGCCGCTCGCGCAGAAGATCGACGTCGCGCACAAGTCGCCCTTGCTCACGCTCATCGCGTGCCTCACGGGGAAGTTCACCGAGGGCGAGAGCGTGAGCGAGCAGATCCTGAAGACGAAGAAGGGGCCCGTGGCGATCCTCTCGTCGACCGAGATCTCCCACCCGTACGCGAACGCGCTCTTCATCCGCGAGCTGGCGCAGTCGCTCACGATCACCAAGCTCGAGACCGTCGGCGAGGTCTTCCTCGACGCGAAGCGTCGCTCGATCACGAACGACGACGCGCTGCGGAACAAGATCGAGCTCCTCGCCAGCTTTCTTCTCTCGACCGAGGAGCGCGAGGAGCTTCGGCGAAGCCACCTCTACATGTACGAGCTCTTCGGCGATCCGGCGCTCCCGATCGCGTACCCACGCGAGCGCGCCGAGGTCACGGCGCCGGCGGTCGCGGCGCGCGGCGCGGAGATCGCGATCACGGTCAAGCTGCCGAACGTCGGCAAGGGGCAGGCGCTCGTGACGCTCGAGGGGCGGCGTTCGACGATCACCGCGACGATCAAGCCCGTCCCGCCGGACGACGATCCGACCCGCGACACGATCATCGCCGAGAACTACGCCGCCGCGAACGACCACGCCGTCGTGAAAAAGACGATCTCCCACGAGGGCGCCTCGTTCTCGACGACCCTCGCGATCCCGGCGGCGCTGACCGCCGGCGACTACTTCGTCCGCGTCCACGCCGACGACGGCAAGATCGACGCGGTCGGATCGGCCAAGGTCACGATCGGCCCCTGAGGCGCCACGGCTCGCAGCGAAGGGGAGCCGTGCGTTCCCGGCGATCCCCGAAGGTGCGACATGACTGCTCGCCAATCTCGCGGTGGAGGTCGTGCTGCCCCGCGTGAAGACAGCTCGTGCGCGATGAGCCGCGGCCGACGCTGCGTGCTACGATGGCGTCGTGGCCGCGACGAATCCGTACGCAGACATCACCGTCGTCCCGCGGATTGCGGTGCGTCTGCCGCTCGCGCTGCCCATCCCGGCCGGCTTCGAGGCCGAGCGGCCGGAGACGTGGCCGGAGGTCGAGGGCAGTCTCGAGTTCGTGGGAGGGAGGCTCGAGTACATGCCGCCTTGCGGAGAGATCCAGCCGCGCGTCGTCGCCGACGTCGTAGGGCAGCTTCTGCGTTGGCGAGACGCCCATCCCGGTTTCGTCGTCGGCACGAACGAGGCGGGGATGATCCTTGGCGGAGACGTGCGCGGTGCCGACGCGGCCGTATGGCACGCGGCGCCGCCTCGACCGGGCTTCGCGCGCGTACCGCCGGTCCTCGCCGTCGAGGTCATGGGCAAAGACGAAACCCTGGAGATGCTCCTGGAGAAGGCGGCCTGGTACCTCGCGCGCGGGGTCGAGATCGTCTGGACCGTCGTTCCCGGCGCGCGGAACGTGCACGTCACGACCGCGAACGGGACCACCGAAGTCGATGAGCGACTTCCGGAGCACGCGTCGTTGCCCGGTCTCTGCCCGCTCGTCGGCGACTTCTTCCGACAGATCTGAGCCTCGACGGCTGCAAGGCAGATCCCCGAGAGCGATGCGCGCGGGTTGCTCCGAGCTTGAGTCCGGACTCGATCCGCGGCCGCTCGACCGAAGTCACGCAACCTGCAGTCCGCGCGGCCGACAAGGGGGAACATGGACCCTGCGATCGATCGCACGCGCGCCGCAGGTCCTACCGCCGCTTGCCGCCGGATCCGGGGATGGGCCCATGCCCGCGACGATGATCACGCTCGTCCTGCACGCGACGGACGAGCATCTCATCGCAACGCGCGCGGCGCGACTCGAGGTGCTGCAGGTGTGGTCGGACCTCCACTACGCGACGATCGTTCCGGGCCCGCGCGGCGGACCTCCGCGGATGGGGCTCGCGTTCGCGCCTGACGGCGATCGCGCGCTGCGAGTGGCGCTCGACGCGCTACACGCGAGCGACGTCGTCGACCGAGTCCGCTCGATCCCGGACTACGACCGGGACGCGGAGCAGCGCGGCGCCGCGTACCGCGGGAGCGCGTAGCCCGCGCGCCGACGTCGGCGCTCGCCGCGTTGCTACCGGAGTATTCCGGTGGTAGTATAGCGAGCATGTCCGTCGAGAAGTTCTCCGTCTCCTTCGAGGGAGGTCTCGCCGCGATGGTGCGCAAGGCCGCCGCAGAGGAGAAGCTGAGCGTCTCCTCCTGGCTCGCCGAGGCCGCCGAGGCGAAGGCCAGGCAGAGGCACTTGCGGCACGCGCTCGATGCGTTCGCCGCCGAGCATGGGGCTCTGCGGGACGCGGAGATCGAGGAGCTCGTGCGGAGCGCAAGGGCGTCGTCGCGCATGACGGGACCTCCCCGCAACCGGCCCAGGAAGAGCGCCCGCGGGAAGCGTTCGCGGAAGGTCGCATGACCTTGCTCCTCGATGCCGGCGCGTTCATCGCGTTCGAGCGTGGAAGCCGCGTCGTGCAGGCGTTCCTCGAGCGCGCTCAGCGCGGCGGCGAGCCGGTTCGCACGACGGCAGGGGTGGTCGCTCAGGTCTGGCGAAGACCTGCCGCCCAGGCCACGCTCTCGCGCCTCCTGCGCGGCATCGAGGAGCTTCCGCTCGAGAGCTCGGGCGCGCGACGTACAGGCGTCCTGTTGGGCGTCGCGAAGCGCACCGACGTGGTCGACGGCTCGCTCGTCGACGCCGCTCGAGATGGCGACGAGATCCTCACGAGCGATCCCGGCGATCTCGTCGCGCTCGCCCGCGCTGCCGGCAAGACGCTCCTCGTCACGCGGATCTGAGCGGACGTTACCCCCGCAAAGTCGTGCACCATGAACGCTGCTCACGCCGAGGAAGAGTGGTCTGCGCTTCTGGATACAGCCCGCGTGCTCATCGATGCCCACGACCTCATGGGCGCGAGGAGAGTGCTCCGCGAGGCCATGGAGTTCTCGGACAAGACGTGGGGAGAAGACGACGTGCACCTCATCGGGCCGCTCCGCATGATGGCAGAGTCTCTCTGGCGCGAGCATGGTCCGATCGACCCGCACAACGAGCCGGAACTGGGGTGCCTTCAGCGCGCGCTTGCAGTCGCGCGTCTGAGGCTCCCGCCAGATCATCTCGAGATAGGGAGACTTGCGGGTGAAGTCGGGACTCACCTCGTCGCCGCTGGCCGTCTCGATGAGGGATGTGCGCTGATGGTCGAGTGCGTGGAGATCGCCGAGAAGAACGGCAGCGAGAACTTTTCACACTATCTTCTGATGATTGCCCAAGTACGAACGGATCAAGCACGTCCAGCGGACGCACTCCCGCTCATCGAACGCGCCGCATCCGCCCAAGAGCGTCGCGATCCATCATCTCTCGCTCATGGAATCACGCGATACTACTTCGGCCGATGCCTCTTCGCGCTCGGTCGGCACGAGGACGCGCTCGTGCAATTGCAACTCGCCCTGCGTCTCTTCGACGCGAAGCGAGCTCGTGGCAATCACGCCGCTACGATGAGCGAGATCATGGAGACGATCGATCGCGTCAAGGCCGACATGCCGCCGCGCCCCGACGGCGACGCGGAGGCTTCAACGAAAAAGAGGGGCTGATGAGCCACGAGCTCTCCATGACTCGGCGGCGCTCGCGAGCCTCGACGGAATGCCCGTGACGCGGAACCGCGGCGGTTTCGTGACGTCGCGCAACAGGCCACGTACGCCTTCCGACGCTGCTTGGCTGCGAAGCGAGGCGTCGTAGACTGCCTGAACGAGCTCGCGATGACACGCAACCACTGCCTTCGCCGCGCGAACCTCCTCTGCGATGACCCCGGCCCACTCCCGATACCGCCGTTCCTGCCGGGCCCGATGCCGATTCCGGTCGTGCCATGACGAAATCGAGCTCGGATGCGTCCGATGTGGAGCTGTCCGCCGAGGTGGAGGCTCGCCTACGTGCGTTAGAAGAGCGCGTCGCAGACGAGCTCGTGGACGACCCACGGAGTGCCATCCGCACGGCGCGCGAGCTATATCGCTCCTGCATCGCTGCATCTGCGCTCGAACGTGCCGCCGCTGCCATCGTCCTCATCGCGATCGCGCATGGTCGCTCCGGCTTCCCGATGCGCGCCTTGCGGGTGCTCGCTCTTGCGACAACGCGCGCACCCGAATGGCATGTGCCACATTGCGAGATCGCTGCGCAGCACGAATTGCTCGCGGATCGCGCACGCGCTCGCGGGGGGCCGGAGCAGGCGCGACAACACTACCTTGCTGCCGCGAAGAGCCACCGGCGTGCCCGCGACCTGCTCTCCGTACGAGGGGACCTCGAGGGTGCCGCCGACGAAGAAGCGCGCGAGAAGTGGTGCCTCGACGAAGTTGCGTCGCTCGACGCTTGACGTCGTCGCAACGCGCAGGTCGTGCCTCGTTGCCGAAGCGCGAGACGACTTCTTGGCGCCGAATTCGAGCTCGACCCTTCAGGCGGGCTGATCCCAGCGGCCGCGCAGGAACGCGCGGCTCGGGGGACGCACCGAGTCGCGTACCGCGGTGCCGATCGGGGTGACGCCGAGGAAGTACGCGATGCCGAGCACCGCGCCGATCTTGCTCACCGTGCCGAAGTGCGGAGGCCAGAGGCACACGGCGACGCACACGCCGAGCGCGATCGCCGCGAAGGCGATGAAGCCGAAGACGCGGAGGCGCGCCGCCGAGAGGAACGAGCGCGGATCGAACGACGAGAGGATCAGCGCGCCGCCGGGCGCCGGCTTCGCGCGGAGGCCCTCGCCGCTCTCTTCGATCGCGCCGCACACGAAGACGCGATCGCCTTCCTTCATCGCCACAGTGACCGAGCGGCTGTAGCCCCGCGCGCGCCGGGCGTCGCCGAAGGCCGCCGTGAACGCCTCGGGCGAAGGACACACCGCCGCGCGCTCGCGCGCGCCCTGCTCGACCCAGATCTCGATCTCCGCGCCCGAGAGCGCGGGGACGTCGATCGACACGCTCTCTTCGCCCTCGCCCCACGCGAGCGAGCCGCCCAAGAGCTCGCCCTTGTGCGCGCGATCGGAGAACGCGATCGTGCCCGCGTCGGTCGAGCGACCGACCTGCTCGATCTCGTGCCGCGCGATCGAGCGACAGCCGTCGCCGCGCGCGATCACCGCCTCGACGAGGCCGACGCCCGCGCGGCCGTGCGCGAGCGGCTTCATCACCCGCGCGAGCGCGCGAAGCTTCGCGATCTCCTGATAGGCCGCCGCGATGAGCAAGAGCCCGTTCACGAGCAAGATGCCGAGCGCGAGCGCGCCCATGATCTCGTGGGTGAGCATCAGGCCGAAGCCTCCGACGGCGCCGCCGGCGTCGCCACGGCCGCCTGCTCGGCGCTCGCGGTCGCTTCGGCCTCCGCGCGGCGCTTGTCGCGCGACGCGAGATCGAGCGCGGGCGCGGCGCGCTCGGCCGCCGCCACGTCGGCGATCACCTTGCGCGTCGGGTTCCAGAGGAACGTGCGCAGGAGGTAGAGCACCATGCTCGGCTCGTCGAGCGCCGGGTTGATGCGCGGCGCCACCTCGCGGCGGTGCGCTTCGTCGAGCGTCGACCAGTGCAGGCCCGCGCGGTTGTGATGGATCGTGTGGTAGCCGTTGTTGCACATGATCCAGTTGAACGCGCGCCCGACGAAGTTGCGCGAGTGGTTCCACTCGCTCTTCGTGTCGCAGCCGTCGTGCTGGATCAGGTTGATGCGCAGGATGCAGCGCGCGCCGTAGAGCTGCGGCAGCACGATGAAGAAGAGCGCCGGCCAGAAGTCCCACGCGAGGAGGGCGAGCGTGCCGCCGAAGGCGACCACCTGCTCGATCATGTACTGCCGCCGGAACTCCTTGTGACCGGAGAGCGGCGCCCAGCGCGTGACGCCGTTGAACGTGTTCGGCCCCGCGACGTTGGGGAAGTGGATCAGGTTGAGCAGGTGCCACTTGAACGTGACGTTCTCGGGCGCCGCCCAGTCGGGCTGCCCGTCGTCGTCGAAGTGGTGATGCACCAGGTTGTGCGAGGCGACGTTCGCCGACGCCGGGTAGAGCGACCCGAACGAGAGCACCACGCGGAAGAACATGTTCATCCGCCGCGCGTGGAAGATCCCCTGGTGCAGATGATTGTGGATGACGATCGTGTTCAGGAAGCTGAAGAAGCACGCCGCCGCGAAGAAGAGGACGTTGCGGCACGCCGGCACGAAGTACATCGACGCGAGCAGGCCGAGATAGACCGAGACGATCCCGATCTGGCGCCACTCCGCCGGGTGCTTCACGAGCCAGGGCTTGCGCGTCCCCGTCTTGCTGACTGCGGCTGCCATCGACGTCTCAGTCCGGACGCGTGACCGGCAGGCCGTTCTTCATCTTCGCGGGGTTGAACACCTTCGTGATCTTGTGGTGGTTCGCGTGGAAGTAGATCCCGAAGAAGAGCAGGTTGCCGAGCTTGAAGAGGCCGTGATCGAGGTTGACCGGCTTGAAGTCTTTCGACGTCGACTGCGCGTTGTGGGTGCTCCAGTTGAAGTGGATCAAGTGGAGGAACCCGATGAGGCCCGCGGGGAGCATCACGAAGAAGAAGCCCGCGTTGCCGAGCAGGCGCCACCACGTGACGAGCAGCACGATGTTCGTGCCGTAGCTCACGTAGGCGCGCAGCTTCTCGTAGCGGCGGTTCTCCGGCGTGTCGCCGTAGAGCTCGACGAAGATCGTCTGGAGCTGGTGCTCGACGTTCGTGATCGTGTGCAGCGTGAACTTCCAGAAGCTGCTGATGACCGGGTGCGGATCCTTCTCCGGGATGTCGGAGTAGCGGTGGTGCCGCTGGTGGATGACCTCCCACGAGGCGAAGCGCGTGATCACCACGAGGCCGCACAGCTCGCCGATGAGCCGGTTGATCGGCTTCGGGAAGTTGTTGTGCGTGCAGTTGTGGATGAACACGTTGCAGAGCACGAGGAAGTACGCCGCGAACGGCAGCACCGCCCAGAGGTAAGGCTTCCACGTCGGCGCGAGCGGCGCGAACTGCGTCGTGTGCATCAGCGCGAGGAGGCCGAGCAGCACCACGAGGTACGATCCGTCGTACCAGAGGTAGAAGTAGCGATTCTTGCGCAGCTGCGAGAACGGCAGCGACGTGAACGTGGAGGTGAGCGACGAGACGTTCATGTTCCTTCTTGCACCTTGCGACTAACCCATCGCGCCGAGGCCGACGTCCGCGGGGATCTTGTCGGGGGCGGGGATCCACTCCTCGTCCGGCCCCTCTTCGGGGAGCACCACCGGCTCACCGTCGTAGCGCAGGCGCTTGCCCGGCCACCCGAACGCGCGCCACATGTAGAGCACGATCGACGCCTGATCGAGCGCCGGGTGGATGAACGGCTTGACGCGCTTTTCGTGCTCCGCGGGCAAGAGGCTCCAGTGAAGCCCCGGCTCCATGTGATGGACCGCGTGGTAGCCGTTGTTGAGCGTCAGGTAGTTGAGCACCTTGCCGACGAAGTTCCGCGAGTGGTTGTAGTCGCTCTCGGTGTCGCAGCCGTCGTGCTGCAGGTAGTTCATGCTGACGATGCCGAACGCCGCGAACTGGTGCGGGAGCAGGCCGTAGATGAGGAAGCTCTTCCAGTCGATGAAGAGCATCACGCCGACGTAGAGGCCGAGCGCGCCCCACTCCCACAGCGTCTGGCGATACCAGGGGCCGTGGTGCTTCCTCATCATCTTGAAGTACCGCATGTCGGCCGGGAGGATGGCCTTCGACACCGTCGGCATGAAGAAGAGGTAGTTGAGGAGGTTCCAACGAAAGCGCATCTTCGTCGTGCGCATCAGATCCTTGCGGGTCTGAATGTGCTTGTGATGGCTCAAGTTGTGACCGGGAACGTACGCGCTGACGGGGTGGCCGTACGTCAGCGTGAGGACGCACTGGAACGCGCGATTGAGCCAGCGCTTCTTGAAGACCGGCGAGTGGAGCGTGTTGTGCGTCGCGACCGCGCCGACGAACGAGAACCAACACGTCGCGAGCAAGAGCGGGAGCCCGACACCGAGCATCGCCGGCCGGTAGACGAACTGGATCGCCACCAGCGCGAAGTAGATCCCGATGAAGGCAAACGTTCGGAAGTCGGCCCTGTAACGCATGCAGCCTCGTGCCCTCGAATGCGGCGCATCCTCGCACAGATCTGCAGATCGGCCAGTGTTTTTTGATGCTGTGCGCCGCGCCGATTCAGCAGTTATTGCCGCGAGTTACGTGAGGCGCGGCGGCGCGAAGGATGGTTCGCACGCGACGCGCCATTCGCGCGGCGGTCAGCCGCCGTGGGCGTCGCGGACGGCGCCGCCGTCGGACGGGGGGCCGTCCAGGACGGCGCAGACCACCTGCGCTGGATTCGATTCGTTGATGGCGCAGACGGCGTTCGACGGACACGTGACGAGATCACAAGGATTTCCCGCGACGCAACGGTACTCTCCGAGCCCTTCGCCAAGGACGCCCCAGAAGTAGCACTCGCCCGAGGCGCACGCGTAGTCGTCGCCGCATGCGGGCCCGAGGCCCTCTCGACGAACCGCCCCCGCCGTCGAGCCCTCGGACTTCTCGGCGTTCTCGGCTGGCGCCTGCGAGCTGCATGCGACCGCGCCGACCGTGACCGCCAAGGCGGCGAGCACCTTGATCCCCCTCATGATCCCCCTCATCTCGTCAGCATGGCCCGCGCGCTCGGGCAGGTCAACCCGTTCACTTCGGTTTGCCGTGGCCTGGCCCGAGGATCTCCGCCATCTTCGCCTTGGCGTCGAAGGTGTGCACGTGCGGCGGGTGATGGCACGACAGACACGCGTCGGGCTGCGGCTTCGAGATCGGCGTCTTCACCTTCTCGGGCGCCTTCACGTGGCTGCTGCCCGGGCCGTGGCAGACCTCGCACTGCACGTTCTGCAGATCGCCCACGTGCGTGACGGTGCTGCCGCCCGGCCGGTCGTAGCCCGTGACGTGGCAGCTCACGCAGTCGAGGTTGAACTCCTTGAACTGCTTCGAGAGCGTCGCGTAGGCGCCCGCGTGCGCCGTCTTGTCCCAGACCGCGCGCGGCTCTTCGTGACAGCTCGTGCAGATCTCGACGCCCACGTAGCGCGGCTCGCCCGGCGCGGGATCCTTCGGCTTGCGGCCCGCGAGCTCGACTTTGTTCGCGTCGTTGATCTTCTTGTAATACGCGAGCATCTGCTGCTTCACGGCCTCGTCGGAGCCGAGCTTCTCGCGGATCTCGCGCATCGCGTAGCGGTAGTAGCTCCCGCTCGCGGGCGCGGGCGCCTTGTCGAGCGCGTCGCGCTCGGCCTCGAGCTTGGCGACGTCGGCCTTGCGCGCCGCGATGTCGCTCGGGTCGACGCTCTTGTCGGTCTCCCACGTCGCGACCTTCGCGCGGAGCTCGTCGATGCGGCGGCTCAGATCTTCGCGTTTGCGCGTGCGCTCGATGCCCGTCGCGTCGGCGAGCTTCACGAGCGCGCCCTTCGGCGCTCCGGGCGAGACGTAGAGATCGAGCACGCCCACCGTCTGGAGGTGGTTGGCCGTCTCGATGACGAGCACGTCGCCGATCCGCTCCGCGGGCGGCGCCGTCGTGTTCGCTTCGCCGCCTCCTCCCGTCGATCCGACGACGATCGCGAGGACGTCGGGGTTGTCGTCGGCGATGCGCTTCGCCTCGCCGCGTCCGACGGCGGCGAGCACGACGATCGCCTGCGCGCCCTCCTTCTTCAGCGACGCGACCGCCTCCTTCACCGCAGCGCCGGGCGCCGAGGAGACGACGCCCTCGAGCGCGACCTTCGCTTTGTCGGGCGCGGTGACGCCGACGATCCCGAGATCGACGCCGCCGATCTTCTTCATCGCCGTCTTCACCGGCGCCGCGGGCGCGATCGTCTTCGGATCGAGGTTCGCGGCGACGAGCGCCGCGCCGGCCTCGTCGGTGAGCTTCTTCAGCGTCTCCGCGCCCGCGGCCCAGTCGTTGCGCGCGGGCGTGAACGCGAGGAGGTTCTGCCCCTTGAGCGACGCGGCGATCGTCTCGGCCTTCGCGATCTCCTGCGCGCGTCGATCCGCCGCCAGCTCCATGTCCATGAAGAAGAGCGGACCGACCGAAAGCACGCCGGCGGCCTTGGCCTTGCTCTTCTCCGCGGCGACGAGGGCGCCGAGCTTGTCCATGCCGCCGAGCTGATCCTTCACGCAGCCGCACGGCTCGAGCGCGCCGGCGAGATCCGAGATCAGGTACAGGCGCGCGTCCGGCGTCGCGCCGTCGATCCCGTTCGCGGGCAGCGTCGCCGGCGGCGTGCGGCATCCTTCGCAGGCGCAGAACGCCGCGACGTGGAGCACGAAGAGGACGAAGAAGAGAAGCCGCTGCACGCCCGGTACTTTACGCGACAAGGGTGACATACCGTCCTGAAATCGCTACCCTTTCGCCTCCGCATCGGGCCCCCGCGCCAATGTCATCTCCCTTCCGCTTCGGTCCGTTCTACCTCGAGTCGCGCATCGCGGTCGGCGGTACGGCCGAGGTCTATCTGGCGCGTCCGATCGAGAGCAGCACCGGGCTGCCCGATCGCCTCGTGGTCAAGCGGCTCTTGCCGCACTTCGCGTCCGACGCGGAGGGGCGCACGATGTTCGAGCGCGAGGCGCGTCTCCACGCCGCCGTGAAAGACGCCAACGTCGTCACCGTCTTCCACGCGGGTGTCGACGATCGCGGCGAGCCGTACCTCGCGATGGAGTACATCGACGGCGTCGACGGCTACCGCCTCTTGCGGCGCTTGCGCCAAGACAACGAGCTCCTCCCCGTGGGCGTCTCGATCTACGTCGCCCGCGAGGTCTTGCGCGCGCTCGAGAGCGTGCACGCGGCGCGCGATCCGTTCACCGGCGGATCGCTCGGCATCGTGCATCGCGACATCAGCCCGTCGAACATCTACATGTCGAAGGAAGGTCGCGTGAAGCTCGGCGACTTCGGCATCGCGCGCTCGACGACGCGCACGACGCTCCGCAGCGAGGCGGGG
Organism: Labilithrix sp.; assembly: GCA_019637175.1. Taxonomy (GTDB): domain Bacteria; phylum Myxococcota_A; class Polyangia; order Polyangiales; family Polyangiaceae; genus Labilithrix. Next base: position 22,552 of record JAHBWD010000095.1, read on the forward strand.
CAGGTGCTCAAGGGAAAGTTCGCCTACCTCGCGCCGGAGCAGGTCGCCGGCGAGCCGAGCGATCACCGCGCGGATCTGTTCAGCCTCGCGACGGTGCTCGCGGAGATGCTCCTCAACCGTCCGCTCTTCCCGGGCGGCGGGCAGCTCGCGATCCTCCTCGCGATCCGCGACTGCAAGATCGACGCGCTCCAGGAGATCCGCCCGCGCCTGCCGCCGGGGCTCTTCGAGGTGCTCCAGCGCGCGCTCACGCGCAACCCCGCGCAGCGTTATCCGAGCGCGGGCGAGCTCGCCGCCGCGCTCGCGCCGTTCGAGGCCGATCATCGGCTCGCGACGCGAGAGATCGCGGCGCGCGTGCGGTGGGTGCAAGCCGCGTCGTCGTCGGATCAGATGGCGGCGGTGCGAGA
>JAHBWD010000096.1 GCA_019637175.1 Labilithrix sp.
GCCGAACCTGAGGTACTGCACGTCGTGCGGCTCGACGCTCGAGCCGGCCCCCGTCGCGGCGCCCGCGCCGTCGCCCTCGCCCGCGTTGATGTCGGCGCCGCCGCCGCTCCAAGCTGCCCCGCCACTTCAAGCGCCGGCGCCGAGCCCCGCGATCGCGCCGATGCGCGTCGTCGATCTCGCCGGCGCGCAGACGACGCTCGATCCGCCGCGGGTGTGCACGCGATGCCGGGGCGTCGTCGACGCCGGGGCTCAGTTCTGTAAGTTCTGCGGTGCGCCGCTTCAAGAAGCGGCCGCGCCGCCGCCGCCGCGTGAGCAGCCGGCGGCCCATGAGCGCCTCGAGCTCGCGCGCGCGAACGGCGCCGCGCCGCGCCTCGCGGGAACGGCCGCGATGCAGGCCTCGCCCGCGGCGGCGGTCTCGCCGGCGCCCGCCCCCGTCGCGCCTGCACCCGTCGCTCCCGTGGCTCTTGCCCCCGTGGCGCCTCCCGCCGCGGCTCCGGCGCCGGTGGCTCCTGCTCCCGCGGCCGCTCCTGCTCCCGCCGCGGCCGCTCCTGCTCCTGCGCCGGCCCCGCGTGCGCCCGTCGCGCCGCCCACCCCTTACGCGGCGATCGTCCCGGGGCCCGCCGCCCACCCGAGCTCACGCCCGCCGCCGCCGCTGCCGCCGGCTCAGCCCGCGCCGGCCGCACCTCGAGCGGTCACGCGCGGCCGCCTCGTCGTCATCGCCAAGAGCGGCGCCGATGGGCCGAGCTACCCCATCGGCGACACGCTCGACGTCGGGCGCGTCGAGGGGCAGATCATCGTCGGGGAGGATCCCTACCTTTCCCCGCGCCACGTCCGGATCGCCTGGACCGGCGAAAAGCTCGTGCTTCGAGACCTGGCGAGCACGAACGGCGTCTACATCCGCCTCGCCGCCTCGCGCGACATGCACGCCTCGGCTGAGCCCCCGCAGACTCCAGGGGAAGTCGCGGTTCCGCTCCAAGACCAAGATCTGATACTCGTCGGTCAGCAGGTGTTGCGCTTCGACATCGTTTCTCCGAAGGACGCGGAAGGAGGGCTCGGCGCGGCGTCGGAGCACGGAACGCTCTTGTTTGGCTCTCCTGCCGCTCCAAGGTACGCTCGGCTTTCACAGCGTACCGTCGAGGGGGTGACCCGCGACGTCTACTATGTTCGGAAAATGGAGACGGTGCTCGGCCGAGAGTCGGGAGATGTGGTGTTCACGGAGGATCCTTTCCTCTCGCGACGACACGCCGCTGTCCGCGTTCTTGGACGAGACGGCGCGCCGATCGCGGCTGGGCAGAAGCCCCCGACCGAGGGCGCTCGCTTTGCCCTCGTCGACCTCGGCTCTTCCAACGGCAGCTTCATTCGCATCCGGGGCGAGGTCGAGCTCGTCCCCGGCGACCACTTCCGCGTCGGCCAGCAGCTGTTTCGGGTCGACTTCGACGCGAGCCGCGCACGGTGAGCCAAGGATGAGGGTTTGCTCGTGACGCAGCCCGAGACGCCCGTCCCCGCGCCGGCCGGTTCCGAGCCGGACGCATCCGGCGGCCCCGACGTGCGCGTGAAGCTCTTCGCGCGGACGGACGTGGGCCAGGTCCGCGAGCACAACGAAGACAACTTCCTCGTCGCCGACCTGACGCGTCGCTCGCGCGGCCTGCTCGAGGCCAACCGCGCCACCGGAATCGGCAATCAAGGCGCGGTCTTCGCGGTGTGCGACGGCATGGGCGGCGCGGCCGCCGGCGAGATCGCGAGCCAGCTCGCGGTCGACATCATCTACGAGCGCCTCGTCGACGCGCTCGGCGAGCGGCCGCTCAAGCGCGACGATCTCGCGCGCCGCCTCGTCCGCGCGGTCGAGGCCGCGGGCCTGCGCATCTTCCACGAAGCCAAGGCCGACCGCTCGCGGCGCGGCATGGGCACGACGGTCACCGCCGCGGCGCTCGTCGACGACGTCCTCTTCTTCGCCCAGGTGGGCGACTCGCGCGGCTACATCCTTCGCGGCGACACGCTCGTCCAGCTCACGCGCGACCAGTCGCTCGTCAATCAGCTCATCGAGGCCGGCCAGCTCACCGAAGAGGAAGCCGAGACCTTCGAGCACAACAACATCATCCTCCAGGCGCTCGGCACCTCGGACACCGTGCAGGTCGATCTGACGTTCGCCGAGCTCCGTCGCGGCGACATCCTCCTGCTCTGCTCCGACGGCCTCTCGGGCATGGTCCGCTACGAAGAGATCCGCGAGCTGCTCAAGTCGTCGGGCGAGCCCCTCGACATCTGCAAGGCGCTCACCGAGCGCGCGAACCTCGCCGGCGGCCACGACAACATCACGGTGATCGTCGTGCAGTTCGACGGGCAGGCGCTCAAGCCGCTCGAGACGGCGCCCGAAGCCGAGCCGCTCAAGTACCGCAAGTACATCCTCGGCGACGAGACGATGGGCGACACGGCGCCCCTCCCCGCCCCCAACGTCGGCGGCGCCGGCGGGCCCGGCGCAGGCGACGCGAAGGCGCCCGACGGCAGCATGCGCCCCGGCGCGATGACCGCGGGCGCGTCGAGCGGATGGCACGAGCAGGGTCCGCACGGGCCCCACGAGCACGACGACCGGATCGACATCCCCGGCACGCACGTGCCGATCTGGATGGTGATCGGCATCGTCGTCGGCGTGATCGTCCTGCTCGCGGGCACCGCCTTCTTGCTGCTCCGCTGACCGCGGCGAAGGATCAGAGCGCGCTTCAGCGCGCGTGTCGCTCGATCTCGCCCGCGATCTCGTCGGAGCGGTCGATGGCGAGCGCCTCCGACGCCGCGGCCCGCGCGCCGCGCCGATCGCCGCGCGCGAGGCGCGCGACGCCGATCCAGCTCCAGGCCGATCCGGCCCGGGGGCGATCGGCGTCGTGCGTGAGCGGCGCGAGGATCTCCTCGGCCTCGGCGTAGGCCTCGCGCCGGAGGAGCTGGCGCGCGACCAACATGAGGAGCTCGGGCGTGTCGCCGAACCGTGCGCGCGCGCGCGCGATGACGTCGTCGGCCTCGCCCTCGCGATCGAGACGCAGCAGGCACTCGGCGAGCCCGAGGTAGCCGGCGGGGACCTCGGGCGCCACCTGCGTCAGGCGCAGGAACTGCTCGCGAGCGTCGTCGAACGCGCGGCGCTGGAAGAGGCGGCGGGCGAGGTTCACCCGCGACGCGACGAAGCCGGGGTCGACCTTGAGCGCCTCGCGATAGTGCTTCTCCGCTTCCTTGCTCCGCTCCCTGCGATCGGCGAGGAGGCCGAGCGCGTGATGCGGCGCCGGCAGGTCGGGGTTGAGATCGCGCGCCTTGGCGAAGTGCTTCTTCGCCCGCTCGAAGTTGCCGCGGCGGAGCTCGACGTAGCCGAGGTTGACCCACGCCTCGGTGAAGCGCGGGCTGAACTCGATCGCCAGCGCGAGGCGCGCTTCCGCTGTGGACAGATCGCCTGCGGCGAGGGCGGCGGCCCCGTCACGGTTCAGCTCGAGCGCCTTCGGCGGGAGCGGCGGAACGCTTGCACAACCAGCACTTGCGAGCGCGACGAGGGCCGCGAAGAGCGCGACGGCATGGCTCACGGAGCGGAGCGGGTGCATGCGCCCCCCTTCGGCCGACGCGCGCGAAAGGTTGCCTGGAAAATGCCGCGGCCGTCCCACGCGGAACGCGCCGTCGCGCGTGCCCTCTCTCGCAGGGTGCGCTATGTATGAGGACAGCCTCGATGAGCGAGCTTCCCAAGGGTTTCGTCACCGCCAGTCACGCGGTGTTGTTCCAGGAAAATGAGGCCGTGCGGTGCGATGTCTGCGCCGGGGCCTTGGAGAGCGCCGGGAGCGACGACCTCGACGAGGGCTACGACGTCCACGGCAGCGGCCTGCTCGTCTGGACGCGCGGCGAAGAGCGACGCTACCAAGAGCCTCCGCTCTGCCCCGCGTGCGCCGCGGCGATCGGGGTGAGCGCGCTCCAGCGCTGGGAAATCGAAGAAGAAGAAGGCTGACGGCTACTGGAGCAGGTCGTCGTCGTCGCCCTCCTCGAACTCGCCCGGGGGGCGTCGTTCGAGGTGCTCGAGGCAGAGCGCGCGCACGCCCGGGGCGACCGTCGGCGACGTCGCCACGAGCCGTAGCTCGTGCCGCATCAAGAGACCGACGGCCGGGGCCGCGACGTCGAGCGGTGTGTCCGGGTTGAGCACGAGGGCCATGCGGATCCGCGGGCGATGCGCCCAGCGCGGCGCGCGCGCGATCTCGACGAGCGCGTCGGGCCGGCACGGGCGGCGCGCCGCGATCGAGAGGACGTCCTCTTCGGTGACCTTCGGGTTCGCGAGGACCATCCGGATCACGTCCGGGTGCGGATCGCGCAGGAGGCGCTCCATCATGCCGCGATCGGGTCTTCGCGCGAGCGCCTTGCGCTCGCCGAGCGTGAGCGGCCGCCCTCGCCCATAGTCGGGCACGCGCTCTTCTTCCGGCGGTAGGACCTCGCGCGGCAGCGCCGTCGCCACGGGCTGACGCACGAGCCGCTCGAGCGCGAGGTGGGGAGCGCCGAGCGCCTCCTCGCGGAGGAGCTGCACGACGTCGGCGCACGCCGGATCGGCGAGCGCGTCGACGACGGCGATGAGCGCCTCGCGGGCGGCGGCCTCGGCCTGCTCGGCGCGCGCGCAGACGACGTCGAGCATCGCGGCGAGCGGGGGCACCTCGGTCGTGAGAAGCACGTTGCGCATGTACGCCGAGCGCAGCTCGGCCTCGGGGATGGCGCGCGTCGTGCGGACGAGCGCATCGGCGTCGCGCACCGTCACCCGCCGACCTCAGAAGCCGAGGTTGATCGGCTTGGGTCCGGTCGAGGCCGCGGGCTTCGCCGGCGTGGCGGGCGGCGACGTCGCGGCGACCGGCTTCTCGGGCGGCTTGGCCGGCGCTGCGAGGGGCTTGGACGGCGCCGCGGGCTGCGCCGGACGATGCCCTGCGGCCACGACGGGCTTCTCGGGCGGTTTCTCCGCGGGCTTCTCGGGCGTCTCCGGCGGAGCCTCGGTCGCGGACGGCGACGGCGGCGGATCGTTCGCCGCGGTTGCGCTCGAATCCGACGGCGCCGCGCTCGCGACGGGCGCCGACGAAGCCTCCGGCGGCGCGGAAGCGGCGACGGGCTCGGACGGCGGCGGCGCCGCGCGACCTCGCATCAGCGCGACGCCCCCGAGCGCGAGGCCGATGAGCGCGACCGCGCCGAGGCCGATCAAGAGACCGACGGGCGGACCGCTCTTCGGGACGGTGACCGGCGGCTCGACGCCGGAGAACGTCGCGCCCGTCTGCGCGGCGTGCGCGGGCGGAGGCATGTGCGCCGGGCCCGGCGTCTGCATCATCGGGTTCGGCGTGATCATCGCCGCGGTCTGCGCACCCGGCATGGGCGTGTTCGGAACGGCCGAGCGGACCTCGTGCTGCGGCGTCGTCATGTTCGGCGCCTGCGCCATCATCGCGGTCGCGCCGCCGAGCGCCTTCAGCTTGCTGCGATCGGTGATGTCGGTCACCGACGACTGGCCGAGCGCCATGCCGAGCGCTTCGGCGAAGGCCTTCGCCGTCTGGAAGCGGTTGTCGGGGTTGCGATCGGACGCCTTCACCCACCAGTTGTCGAAGCCCGGCGGGCACATCGCGTAGACCGACGACGGCATCGGGATGGGATTGACGATGATCTTCACGAGCAGATCGCCGAGCGCTTCGCTCTCGAACGGCAAGCGGCCGGTGATGCACTGGAACACGATGACGGCGAGCGACCAGAGATCGCTGCGGGCGTCGACCGACTTGATCCCCTGCGCCTGCTCGGGGCTCATGTAGTACGGCGTGCCGAGCATCGCGCCCGTCTTCGTGTTGCTCCCGTCGATCGTGTTCGAAGTCTGCTTGGCGACGCCGAAGTCGAGGATCTTCACGATCTCGCGGTCGTCGTCGGTCACGAGGAAGATGTTGTCGGGCTTGAGATCGCGGTGCACGACGCCCGACTGGTGCGCCTTCGAGAGCGCGCGGCAGACCTGCTGGATGACGGTGTTCACCGTTCCGGGAGAGAGCCGCCCGTGCTCTTTGGCGATGCGCTTGCCGAGGTCTTCGCCGTCGAGCAGCTCCATCGCGATGTAGGGGCGCCCCTGCCACACGCCGTGATCGAAGATCTGGACCACGTGCGGGCTGCGAAGCTGAGCCGCGGCCTTCGCCTCCCGTTCGAAGCGGGCGTGCGCCTCGGCGACGTTCGCGAGCTCGCCCTCGATGAACTTCACGGCGCATGGCGTGTCGAGGCCGAGATGCATGGCTTGCCAGACCGAGCCCATGCCGCCGCGACCGATCATCCGCACGAGGCGGAAGCGGTCGGCGACCACCATATTTTCCTGGAGCTGCATCGCGGGCTTCCCCCTTGAACGTAGGACTCTGGAGGTCGATCCAGCGTAACAGCGCCGCCCCGCCGGAGGAAGCAACCGAAACGGGTGACGGGAGGGCAGCATCCATGATGCGGTTACCGCCGTTCACGCTTGCCAGGAGCGCACGGGGACGCACAATGGAGTCGCCGTGACGGGGAAGGTCCTGGAGGTCGAGCTCGTGCGTGCCGGCGGAGAGAAGGATCCCCCCTCCAAAGCGCCGGAGCACGGCGAGGACATCGAGCTCGAGGACAAGCCGATCTCCCAAACGCCACGGCGCTACAAGGTGATCTTCCACAACGACGACTACACGACGATGGAGTTCGTCGTCGAGGTGCTCAAGCGCTTCTTCCACAAGACGGACACCGAAGCCGTGCACATCATGTTGACGGTCCACAAGACCGGGGCGGCGGTGGCCGGGGTCTACACCCGGGATGTCGCCGAGACGAAGTCGACCCAGGTCATGGACTACGCACGCGAGAACGGCATGCCTCTCCTGCTCACCACCGAGCCGGAGTGAGCGTTGCTGAGGTTCCGCCGAAGGCGGACCGACTGCGCGAAGGCGCCGTTGGATGAATCATTCAGGAAACCCCATGCGAATCAGTCCCGAGGTCGAGATCGCGCTCTCGCTCGCCGCCAACGAGGCGGCGCGGCGGCGTCACGAGTACGTGACGCTCGAGCACCTGCTCTACGCACTGCTCTTCGACGAGGCGACGGCGCTCGTGGTGCGGCACGCGGGCGGTGACCCGGCGGCGATCAAGAAGGAGCTCGAGCAGTTCCTCACGGATCAGCTCGACAGCGTCCCCGAAGAGGCCTTCACGACGCCGACGGCGTCGCTCGGCGTGCAGCGCGCCATCCGCCGCGCCGTGAGCCACGTGCAGTCGAGCGGCAAGGATCAGGTCACCGGCGCGAACGTCCTCGTCGCGATCTTCGCCGAGCGCGACTCGCCGGCGGTGAGCCTGCTCGAGAAGGGCGGCGTCACGCGACTCGACGTCGTCGCGTACATCTCTCACGGCATCTCCAAGTCCGACGACGGCGAGACCGAGCGCGGCGACAAGGAGCCGGCGTCGCTCGACGGCGAGTCCGAAGGCCCGCGCTCGCGGCGCGATCCGCTCAAGGCCTACACGATCAACCTCAACGAGGAGGCGCAGAGCAAGCGCATCGACCCGCTCGTCGGCCGCTCGAACGAGATCTCGCGGATGATCCAGATCCTCGCGCGGCGCAAGAAGAACAACCCACTGCTCGTCGGCGACTCCGGCGTCGGCAAGACGGCGATCGTCGAGGGCCTCGCGCTCAAGATCGTCTCGGGCGAGGTGCCGAAGGCGCTCGACAAGTCGACCGTCTACTCGCTCGACATGGGCGCGCTCATCGCCGGCACGCGCTACCGCGGCGAGTTCGAAGAGCGCCTGAAGGGCGTCGTCAAGGCGCTCCAGAAGATCGACGGCGCCATCCTCTTCATCGACGAGATCCACACGATCGTCGGCGCCGGCGCGACGAGCGGCGGCAGCATGGACGCGTCGAACCTCCTCAAGCCCGCGCTCGCCTCGGGCCGCATGCGCTGCATCGGCTCGACCACGTTCGAGGAGTTCCGCCAGCACTTCGAGAAAGACCGCGCGCTCTCGCGCCGCTTCCAGCGCGTCGAGATCAACGAGCCCTCGATCGAAGACACGAAGAAGATCCTCGAGGGCCTCCGCGCGAAGTACGAAGAGTTCCACGGCGTGAAGTACACCGACGAGGCGCTCGACGCCGCGGCGACGCTCTCGGCGCGCTACCTCCACGACCGGCGCCTGCCCGACAAGGCGATCGATCTGCTCGACGAGGCCGGCGCGGCCGCCAAGCTCGCGCTCTACAAAGGCGAGAAGCCGCCGAACCTGCTGCGCGACGAGGCCGAGGCGAAGGAGGCGACCAAGGAGGCCGCGCTCAACGGCGGCGGCCCCAAGACGACGCCGGCCGGCACGGCGCCCGAAGGCGAGCCCGCGAAGGAAGAGGCCTCGATCGTCGTCGGCGTCGTCGACGTCGAGACGGTGCTCGCCCGCATGGCGCAGATCCCGCCGCGCGAGGTCTCGTCGAACGACAAGGAGAAGCTCCGCAACCTCGACCTCGATCTCAAGAAGGTCATCTTCGGTCAGGATCGCGCCGTCGAGCAGCTCGCCGCGGCCATCAAGCTCGCGCGCGCGGGCCTGCGCTCGCCGGAGAAGCCCATCGGCAACTTCCTCCTGACGGGCCCCACCGGCGTCGGCAAGACGGAGGTCGCCAAGCAGCTCGCGAAGATCATGGGCATCTCGTTCGTGCGCTTCGACATGAGCGAGTACATGGAGCGCCACACCGTCTCGCGCCTCATCGGCGCGCCGCCCGGCTACGTCGGCTTCGACCAGGGCGGCCTCCTGACCGACGCGATCGCGAAGACGCCGCACGCGGTGCTCTTGCTCGACGAGATCGAGAAGGCGCACCCCGACGTCTTCAACGTGCTCCTCCAGATCATGGATCACGGCAAGCTGACCGACAACAACGGCAAGTCGACCGACTTCCGCCACGTCATCTTGCTGATGACGAGCAACGTCGGCGCGCGCGATCTCGGCCGCCGCGCGGTCGGCTTCGGCGACAAGCGCGCGACCGGCGACGCCGAGCGCGAGTACAAGCTCCTCTTCAGCCCCGAGTTCCGCAACCGCCTCGACGCGCGCGTCGGTTTCGACGCGCTCTCGCCGGCGACGATGGGCCACATCGTCGACAAGTTCCTGAAGGAGCTCACCGGCCAGCTCGCCGAGCGCAAAGTGACGATCGACGTCGAGGAGAGCGCGCGCAAGTACCTCGCGGAGAAGGGCTACGATCCCGACTTCGGCGCACGCCCGCTCGCGCGCGTGATCCAAGAAGAGGTGAAGCAGCCGCTCGGCGAAGAGCTGCTCTTCGGCAAGCTCGAGAAGGGCGGCACCGTCGTCGTGAGCGCCGTCGACGCGTTGATCGACGACGACAAGACGGGCGAGAAGATCGCCGGAAAGAAGCTCGCGTTCGCGTGCACGCCGGCGGCTCCGGAGGCGGCCGCCGAGGCGCCCGCGCAGCGGCCAGCGATCAAGTAACGCCGCGAAATCACATCCCACTTGCACTGAACAAACGTTCTGTTACGCTCTGACGGGTGCGATTCCTCCCGATCGCCAACCCCGTCAGCCCGTTCGCGGCGACGACGCTCGACTACGAGATCGACGACAACCCCGGCGCGCCGCTCCAGGTCTTCGAAGATCACACGAAGAGCATCCTCGCGACCAACACGAGCCCCGACGTGGGCTTCGCGTGGAGCGTCAATCCGTATCGAGGCTGCTTCCATGGGTGCGCCTACTGCTACGCGCGGCCGACCCACGAGTATCTCTCGTTCGGCGCGGGCTCCGACTTCGAGCGGAAGATCGTCGTGAAGCCGAACGCGCCGCAGCTCCTGCGCGACGCGTTCGACAAGAAGTCGTGGAAGGGCGAGCTCGTGATGTTCAGCGGCGTGACCGATTGCTACCAGCCGCTCGAGGCGTCGATGAAGCTGACGCGCGGCTGCCTCGAGGTGTGCGTCGACTACCGGAACCCGGCGGCCTTCATCACCAAGTCGCCGATCATCGAGCGCGACGTCGAGCTCCTCGCCGAGCTCGCGCGCGTCGCCGCGTGTCGCGTCACGGTCAGCGTTCCCTTCTGGAACCCGGAGTACGCCAAGGCGATGGAACCCTGGGTCACGACGCCCGCGCGGCGCATGAAGATCGTCGAGACGCTGGCAAAGGCGGGCGTCCCCGTCGGCGTGAGCGTCTCGCCGATCGTGCCGGGGCTGAACGATCAGGACATCGGCGAGGTGCTCGAGGCGGCGCGCGACGCGGGCGCGACGCATTCGTTCTACGTGCTCTTGCGCCTGCCCGGCTCGGTGAAGCTCGTCTTCGAGAAGGCGCTGCGCGAGAAGCTGCCGCTCCGCGCCGAGAAGGTGCTCCGTCGGATGCGCGAGGCGCACGGCGGAAAGCTCTACGACGCGCGATGGTCGGTGCGCGGGAGCGGCGAAGGCGCCTACGCCGAGACGATCGAGGCGCTCTTCACGCGCACCGCGAAGCGCCTCGGCCTGTCGCACGACGAGATGAACCGCTACGACGAGCCCGCGACGTTCCGGCGGCCCGATCGATCGGGGCAGACCTCGTTCGGGTTCTGAGCGACGGCGAAGTGTGCGAGAGTCGCCGCGTGCGACGGCTCGCGGTCTTGCTCTCCCTGCTCGCAGCGTGCGATCGGGGCTGCGCGTGCGATCGCGCCGAGCACGCGCGCGACGCGAGCGACGCGGGCAAAGGCGAAGACGGCGAACGAACGGCGGCCGAGGCCGACGGCGGCGCGCTCCTCGGCGGCACCGCCGACGTCTCGATCGCGCTCGGCGCCGACGCCGCGCACCTCCGGCACGCGGCGATCTTCGCCGACGACGAAGGCCTCGAGGTCGTGCTCACGACGACGCCGGTCGGCTGCCCAGGCCCGATGGAGCCACCGGTGCCCTACCTCTCGTTTCCCATCCCTCCGGGCCCCGGCGGATCGTGGTACGCGGGCAGCACGATCGGCACCGAGACGTTCCTTCACTTCGGCGACGAGCGCGAAGCGCTCTTCGCCGGTCACCTCGCGACGCTCACGCTCGCGGCCGACGCGGGCGCGACGATCCGTGGATCGATCGCGCTCGACATCCCCGACGCCGGCCGGCCGGCGAAGGCCTCCGGCACCTTCGCGTCGTCGATCTGCCGGATGCCGCGCGACGACGACGCGGGCGCGAGCGCGCTGCCGCTCCGCGCGCCGAGCGAGCCGTTCGCCGTGCGCTACGGAAAGCAGTCGCTCCAGGTGACGAGCGCGATCGCGAACGTCGAGAGCGGCGACGATCCGCCGTTCGTGCGCGAGATCATCTTCTCGTTCGCGCGGCCGGAGCTGCTCGACAACGAGCCCGTGCCGCCCTCGGCGCGCTTCGACATGACGGTGACGCTTCGCGGCGCCGCCGCGCGTGACCAGCGCGCGCTCCTCCTCACGCCCCAGCCGATCCGCGTGACGCTCGGCGCGCGCGGCGACCGAAGCCGGCCGAAGGATCGTGGTCTTGGTTCCGGGCCGTGGTCCGGCAGCGGACCCGGCTGGATTCGGATCGACCGCGCGGACATGCGGAGCGGCGGCCGCGTCGAAGGCGAGATCGCGTTTCGCGTCGACGGCGTCGTGGGTGCGGCCGAGGGCGGAGGCCGCTTCTCCGCGACCGTGGACTGATGGAAGAAGGCGAGCGCCTCGAGCTCTCCTCGCTGGGAGAAGCCGGATCGACCGCGAGCCGTGGGGCGTCGCGCGCCGGGAGCCGCGCTGCCGGGCCTCGACGAGCGGCGTGAAAACGCCACGATTTCACGACCCGCGGTAAGCCGCACATGTGGCATCTTGTGTGCAGCCCCTCCTCTTCCATGAAGAGAGCTTGGGCCTTCCTTTTCGCCAGCGTCGCGGCCGCGTGCGTGAGCCAGGCGGCCGTCGACGCGAGCGACGCCGCGCTCGCGACGCCTGCGCGCGACGCCGCCGACGCCGGAGCGAAGCAAGCGCCGGCCGATCCTCCCGTCGTCGGGACGTTCCCCCGCGACTTTCTCTTCGGCACGGCGATCGCCGGCTTCCAGGTCGACATGGGCTGCCCGACGATCCCCGCGGCGCAGTGCGAAGACCGCGCGTCGGACTGGTACCAGTTCATCACGACGCCGCGCATCGTCGACAACCCGATCCTGTTCATGTCCAAGGATCCGCCTTCGAAGGGCCCCGGCTTCTTCGAGACGTACGAGCAGGATCTCGATCGCGCCGCCGGACGCGGCGAGAGCGAGCTCGGCGGCGGCGCGCTGCGCCTCTCGATCGAGTGGAGCCGCATCTTCCCTCGCCCGACGTGGGGCGTGAGCTCGCACGCCTCGCTCCGCGCGATCGCGAGCCGCGAAGGCGTCGACTTCTATCACCGCGTCTTCTCCGCGATGAAGGCGCGTGGCCTAAAGCCCTTCGTCACCGTGAACCACTACAGCCTGCCGCTCTGGATCCACGACGGGAACCTCTGCAACCAGTCGCTCGCCCAGTGCATCGCCGAGGGCAAGGGCGGCTGGGCCGATCCCGACCGCGCGCGCATCGTCAACGAGATCGCCAAGTACGCCGCGTTCCTCGCGCAAGAGTACGGCGGCGAGGTCGATCGCTGGGCGAGCCTCAACGAGCCGTTCTCCGCCGTGGTCGTCGCGGGCTACCTCGCCGCGACGCCCATCCGAACGAACCCGCCGGGCCTCAGCGGACCGTGGATGAGCATCTCGGGCGCGAAGACCGCGGCGAGCGCGATGGTCGAGGCGCACGCGCGCATCTACGACGCCCTCCACGCCTTCGACACGAAGGACGCCGACGGCGACGGAAAGAAGGCCGAGGTGGGGATGGTGTACGTCTTCGCCGACGTGAACCCGAAGACGCCGTCGGCCGACGATCGCAAGGCCGCCGACGACGCGCGCTACTTCCTTCAAGACATGTTCATGGACGGCGTCGTCTTCGGGCGCCTCGACGAAGGCTGGGACCGAGGTCCGGGCAAGGCGCCTGTCCGCGCGGATCTCGCGAACCGCTGCGACTTCATCGGCGTCAACTACTACTTCGGCCTCGACGCGACGAACAGCCCGGTGCCGATCCCGCTGTCGTTCGTCTCGCCGTTCCTGACGTTCGATCTGCTCGGCGGCTTCGACGAAGAGCGGCCGCAGGGCCTCCATCGCGTGCTCATGGACGTCGCGAAGAGATACGGCAAGCCGCTCTACGTGACCGAGACCGGCACGACGCAAGACGACGAAGCGCGAGGCGCGGCGTGGGTCGTGCGCACGCTCGCGGCGACGAAGCGCGCCATCGACGACGGCGCCGACGTGCGCGGCTACTTCGCCTGGTCGCTGATGGACAACTACGAGTGGAACCACGGCATGAACATGCGCTTCGGCCTCTACGCGGTCGACGCCCAGAAGCAGCGCGCGCTGCGCGACGCCGGCGTCGTCTACGCGAAGATGAGCAAGGCGCGCGACGTACCTCCGGAGATCGAAGCGGCCTACGCGTCGTTCTTCGCGAAGCCGTGAGCGGAGCGGATCCGATCGCACCAAGTCGCCGCACATCGCCGGCGCGCCGAGTGCTAGGGTGCAGCCGATGCGCTTCGGGCTCTGGCTCCTCGTCGTCGCCGCGTGCACGATCGCCGGAGGAACGCGCGTCGCATCCGGAGGCGAGCCGTACGTCTTCCCGGCGGTCGCGGCCGACGTGCCCATGGCCGAGCACGCGCCGCAGATCGCGAGCTACACGATGCGCGCGACGCTCGATCCCGCGGCGCATACGGTCCACGGCGAGGGGACGATCACCTGGCGCAACGCCTCGACCAAGCCCGTCAAGGAGCTGTGGCTCCACCTCTACCTCAACGCGTTCAAGAACCAGTCGTCGGTCTTCCTGCGCGAGCCCGTCGGCGGCTTCCGCGGCTCGACCCTCCCGAAGGAGTGGGGCACGATCGACGTCCGCAAGCTCACCTGGATCGACGGCGCGGAGAAGCGCGACCTCTGGGCAGGCGCCGAGCTCCGCAGGCCGAACGACGACGACGAGACCGACGCGCGCGTTCCGCTGCCGCGCGAGGTCGCGCCCGACGAAACGATCACGCTCGAGATGGTCTGGGACGACAAGCTCCCGTCGATCGTCGAGCGCACCGGCTTCGACGGCAGCTTCCACATGGTCGCGCAGTGGTTCCCGAAGATGGCCAAGATCGAGGCCGACGGGACGTTCGCGCACTTCCCGTTCCACCACCTCGGCGAGTTCTACGCCGACTTCGGCAAGTACGACGTGACGATCGACGTCCCCGAGGCGTTCACCCTCGGCGCCACCGGCCCGATGATCGAGTCACGGATCGAGAACGGGCGCCGCATCGAGCGTCACGTGCAGGAAGACGTCCACGACTTCGCGTGGACGGCGTGGGACAAGTGGCGCACCAAGAAGGAGTCGATCGCCGGGGTCGACGTCGCGATGCTCTATCCGCCCGGCTACGACGATCACGCCGAGCGAGAGCTCGCGACGATGCGCTTCGCCCTCCCCTACTACGGCGCGCGCTACGGCAAGTACCCGTACGGCGTCCTCACGCTCGTCCACCCGCCCGCGAGCGCGCCCGAAGCCGGCGGCATGGAGTATCCGACGCTCATCACGACCGGCGGCGCCTGGTACATCCCGAACGGCATCAACGTCATCGAGCTCGTGACGATCCACGAGTTCGGCCATCAATACTTCTACGGCCTCATCGCGACGCACGAGACGAAGTGGCCGTTCCAAGACGAGGGGCTCAACAGCTACGCCGAGGCCGAGGCGATGGCGGCGTGGAAGGGCCCCGGCTCCGCGATCGACTTCTTCGGGATCAAGGTCGGCGACGCCGAGGCGCACGCCACGAGCGCGCGGCGCTACGTGCACGACGATCGCGTCGCGCAGCCGTCGTTCACCTTCGCGACGGGCAGCACGTACGGCTCGCTCGTCTACAGCCGCACCGCGACGATCCTCGAGACGCTGCGACGCGTCTACGGCGACGCCGTGATGCAGCGAACGATGGCGACGTACGCGCGTCGCTTCCGCTTCAAGCACCCGACGCCCGACGATCTCATCGACACCTTCCGCGCCGAGATGGGCGACCGCGCGGCCGATACGCTCCGCACGGCGCTCTTCGACAAGGCGTGGGTCGACTACACGATCCTCGCGATGAGCGCGCACCCCTCGCGCGCGCCCGCGGGGATCTTCGACGTCGCGGGCAAGCGCGAGACGGTGCCGCCCGATCGCGTCACCGAGGGCAAGCACCAAGGCTGGGTGCTCGTCAGCCGGCGCGGCAACCTGAGCTTCCCCGTCGAGATCGAGCTCGTCGCGGAAGACGGCACGAGGCAGCGCGTCCCGTGGGACGGCGTCGGCCAGTCGATCCGCATCCCCTATGCGGGCGCGTCGCCGCTGCGGTCGGCGGAGGTCGATCCCGACGACAAGGTGCTGCTCGATCAGGATCCGAGGAACGACTTCGCCACCGCGCCCGGGCGGGGCGGCGCGGGCGCCCCGCGCACGCTCGAGCGCGCGACGTTCTGGTCGGAGATCGTCATGGGGGCGATCGCGCCATGACGCTCATCCCGCTCGCGCCCTCCGAGATCCGCGCGCGCAGACGACCCGGCGCGATCCTGATGGTCTTCCTCTGGGAGCTCGGCTGGGGCTTCTTGATCGCGAGCGCCGTGCACGCGTGGGCGCGGCGGGTGTGGGGCGCCGATGTCGAAGGCGACGCGGCGCTCTGGCGGCCGGGCGGGCGCGATCTGCTCGCTTGGCTCGATCTCGACGACCCGGCGCTCGCGGTCTCGGCGCGAATGCTCTTCTTGCTCCTCTTCGTCTCGGCGGTGGCGTCGCAGCTCCCGCTCGGCGCGCTCTTGACGTCGCTCGCCTTCGAGCGCGAAGACGCGCGCCCGCCCCGCGCGCGCGCGGCGATGCGCGCGGGCGTCTCCGCGTTCATGCCCCTCGCCGGCCTCCTCGTGCTCGGCGCGCTTGCGCAGATCCTCGTCGTGGTCGCGGGGGTGATGATCTCCTCGGGCGTCGATCACGGCCTCGCGGAGAAGATCGGCGACGCGCGATCGTTCGTGCTCCGCGTCGTCACGTTCGCGCTCTTCGCGGCGATCGCGTGCGTCATCGGCGTGTTCGTGGATCTCGCGCGCGCCGCGGTCGGGCGCGAGGCCGGCGGCGGCGGCGACGCCCCGGGATGGACGACGATGCTCCGCGGGATCCGCGCCGCGATGGACGCGTCGCGCGGCAGGCTCTCGCGCGCGACGATCGCGTGGGCGTGGCGAGCCGCGCTCGGGGTCCTGCTCGTCGGGCTCGGCGCGATCGCGGCCTCGGCGCTCGGCGGCAAGGGCGGCGCGGCGCTCGTGGCGCTCTTCGTGATCCACCAGCTCGTCGTGCTCGGCCGCGTCGCGCTGCGCGCGTCGTGGCTCGCGAGGGCGCTCGGCATGGTGATCGAAGCACCGCGCGCGATCGCGACCGAAGCTCCCGCCGAGATCGCGCCCGCCGAAGACGCTCAGCGCGAGGCGGAGAGCGAGCGGTAGGCGTGCTCGTACTGCCGGCCGGCGCGCTCCCAGCCGCGATCGAGGCGCATCACGCGACGGCGGAGCGCAGGCCAGCGATCGGATTCGAAGGCCGCGATCGCGCGCTGGACGGTGGCGTAGAGCGCGTCGGCGGTGGGCGCCTCGAAGAGGAAGCCCGTGCCCGTCTCTAGCTTCGCGTCGCAGTCGACGATGGTGTCGATGAGGCCGCCGGTGGCGTGCGCGACCGGAGGCGCGCCGTAGCGCTGCGCGTAGAGCTGCACGAGCCCGCAAGGCTCGAAGCGGCTCGGCACGAGCGCGATGTCGGCGGCGGCGAACAGCTTGTGCACCATCGCCTCCGACGCGGCGCGCACGAACGCCGCGCGGCCGGGCGCTTTCTCGACGGCCTGCTCGAGCTTGGCGACGAGCGCCGCGTCGCCGTCGCCGGCGAAGACGATCTGCGCGTCGCTGCCGCGGAGCAGGCGCGGGAGCGCGTCGATGACGAGATCGGCGCCCTTCTGCGGGACGATCCGGCCGACGTGCAGGAGCAGGGGCGCGTTCGCCTCGAGAGGGAGGCCGAGCTCCTTCTGGAGCGCGCCCTTGCAGCGCGCTTTGTTCGTCGCGTCTTCGCCGTCGTAGCGCGCGACGAGGTTCGAATCGGTGGCGGGGTTCCACACGCCGTAGTCGACGCCGTTGACGATGCCGACGATGCGCGGCTTCGATCGGAGCACGCCGTCGAGTCGGCAGCCGCCTTCTTCGGACTGGATCTCCTTCGCGTACGACGGGCTCACCGTCGTGACGAGATCGGCGGAGAGGATCCCTTGCTTGAGGAAGTTGACCGATCCGTAGAACTCGATGCCGGAGACGTTGAAGTCGTCCCACGAGAGGCCGATCGCGGGGACCATCTCCTTGGGGAAGACGCCCTGGTGCGCGACGTTGTGGATCGTGAGCACGCTGGGCGCGTCGACGCCGAGATCGCGCATGTACTTGGCCACGAGCGCGGTCGGCCAGTCGTTGACGTGGACGGCGTCGATCGCGGCGCCGCCGGCGGCGCGCTGCTTGACGAGCTCGGCCACCGCGCGCGAGAGCACCGCGAAGCGGATGACGTTGTCGGAGTAGTCTTCGCCGCGCTCGCCGTACACGCCCTCGCGATCGAAGATGCCCGGCGCGTCGAGGAGCACGAGATCGACCTGGCTCGCGAGGCGCCCGTCGAAGGCCGTCACCTCCCACGTGTGCCCGCCCATCTCGACCGTGATCGGCGTGAGGCGCCGCGCGAGGAGCAGGCCCGCCTGCTCGAACGCGGGATAGCGCGGCATCACGATCGTGACGCGGTGACCCAGCGCCTTGAGCGTCTTCGGCAGCGCGGCGCTCACGTCCGCGAGGCCTCCCACCTTCACGAAGGGGGCGAGCTCGGTGGTGACGAACAGGATCTCCATCGCCGCGGCTTTTACCATTTTTCCAAGGCAGAAAGCGGCTTTCGGAGCCCAGGAGCGCTAAGGAACGGGGCGTGACCCGGCTGCGCACGTCCGAAGCGATCTCGAGCGTCGACTTTCGCCGCCCCGACGGCGTGCCCGAAGACTCGATCGTCACGGTCTTCCGCGTTCCGCCCGAGGTCGCCGGCCAGCGGCTCGACGTCTTCCTCCAGAGCCAGCTCAAGAGGACGAGCCGCACGCGCACGCAGACGATCGTGAAGATCAGCGCCTTCGACGTCGCGGGCAAGCGGCTGCGCCCGAACCACCGCGTCCGCGCCGAGGAGCACGTGCTCTTGTGGCGCGCGCCTTGGGACGAAGATCCGGTCCCCACCGACGTTCCCATCCTCTACGAAGACGCGCACCTGCTCGCCGTCGACAAGCCTGCGCTCCTGCCCGTGCACCCGACGGCGCGCTACCACCGCAACACGCTCATCAACGTCTTGAAGGCGGCGCGGCCCGGCGAGTTCCTCTCGCTCGGCCACCGGATCGATCGCGAGACGAGCGGCGTGCTCCTCGTTTCGAAGAGCGCCGAGTGCGACCGCACGTTGAAGAGGGTCATCGAGGGCCGCGGGATCGAGAAGACGTACGTGGCCATCGCGTGGGGCGCCCCCGACACCTCGCGCGCGGAGGCGATCGGCGCGACCGTGACGCCCGCGCCCGCCGACGGGCCCGGCGCATTCCGCTTCGAACGCTCCCTCGAGCTCGACGCCGAGAGCCCGTACAAAGTGAAGATGCGCCTCGGCGTCACGCCCGACGCGCTCTCCGCGTCGACGCGCTTCCGGATCGAAGACACGCGCGCGCGCGCGAGCGGCCAGCGCTACGCGCGCATCCGCTGCGAGCTCGAGACCGGGCGCCAGCACCAGATCCGCGTTCACCTCGCGAGCCTCGGCGCGCCGATCGTCGGCGACAAGCTCTACGGCCCGGACGAGACGTGCTTCGCGCGCGGCGCCGACGGCGAGCTCGTCGACGAAGACTTCGTGCGCCTCGAGCTCCCGCGCCACGCGCTGCACGCCGCGCGCCTCGCGCTCCCGCATCCGATGACGCAGGAGGCGCTCGTGATCGAAGCGCCGCTCCCCGCCGATCTGCGCGCGTTCTGGGACGCGATCGCCTGAGCGCTCGCGCGCCGACTACGGGCAGTCTTGCGGCGCGCCAGGCGTGCCCTTGTCGGATCCCGTCGCCCACGCGTTGAGCGAGAGGCACCAGCTCGCAGGCGTCGCGCCTTGCCCGTCGGAGACGACCTTGAGCTGCACGGAGCTGCCGCCCGACTGGCTGTACCAGCCGCCGTACTGCGCGCTCGTGATCGCGACCGGTCCGTTGAGCAGCGACACGGCGCCGTTCGCGCCGTTCGCGAGCAGGACGCCTCCGGTGTCGGGGAGCCCCGTGCCGTACTCGTAGAGCACGACGCTCGCGGGGACCTTCGCCGTCGCTGCGCCCGTCTTCGACCGCACGAGGAGCGCGTATGCGCCCGCCGCGATCTTCACGCCCGCGCCGATCGTGTGCGTGCGGTTCGCGCCGTCTTTGATCGTGAGGCCGGTAAGCGTGCGCTCGCTCGTCGCCTTGTTGTGGATCTCGATCCACTCCGAGCCGGGCTCGGGGCCGAGCGAGTCGTACATGACCTCGGTGATGAGCACCTCACCGGGCGCGGGCTTCGGCGCCGTGGCCGGCCCGGTGTCGGCGCCCGCGTCGGCCACGATCGTCGGCGTCGCGTCGCCCGAGCCTGCGTCTTCCACCGGCTCGGGGCTGCCCGTGTCGGGCCTCGCGGCGTCGCCCATCGCGGGCAGCGGATTGTTCGACGCGTCGAGACCCGGGAGGCTCGGATCGACGGAGGGCGACAGATCCGCGGGATCGCTCATCGCGCAGCCCACGACGATGGGAGACAAGGCTCCCCCCAGGGCGAACGCCACCGCACCTGCGGTCGCGAGCGGGCCGAGAAAGCGAGCCATGAGCGGGTGTGTTTATGTTGCGCGGTGCGGCAATGCGCAAGGCGCGAGGCGTCCGGGGACGCGCCTGAGACGTCGAATTTCGCCTCGTTTCCGCTGGGCCTTCGCGGGTTTCCGCCCGCGTCAAAATTCCGACCCCGTCTCGTCACATACCGCGGGGGACCTTCTCGATGTCGAGCTGCTCGAGGGCGACGCGGATGAGGGCGCTTCGATTCGCCTTCGTGATCCCGCGGGCCTTGAGCTTGTCGACCAGCTCGTCGAGCTGCTCGAGATCCTTCGTGTACATCGAGATGCAGATCACCTTGTAGTGCGTCGGCTTCGCCTTCGACGCGTCGCGCTCGGCGCGGAGCTGCCGGCTGCTCTCCGGCGGCGCTTGGTAGAACGCGCCCGTCAGCACGCCTTGCACCTCGTCACCGTCGAGCACGCGTGCCGCTCCGAGCCCGTTTCCACCATCGTCTCGCGCTGCCATCGGTTCCTCCTCCTTCAAGTCTTTCAGCCGGTCATCGCGGCGCTCGTGGCGGTCCGCTCGTCGCTCTCGAGATCCGTCGTCTCCTCGCCTTCTCCCGAAGGCTCCGCGCAGCGACCCGTGACCAGGCGCTCCACGACGCGCTCGTAGTCGGCCGCGGCGGGCGAGCCCGGCGCGTACTCGAAGATCGTCTTGCCCTGCGCCGGCGCTTCCTTGATCTTCGTCGTCGAGCGCACCGGCTGGAAGCAACGGTCGCCGAAGTGCTCCTTGAGCGTGCCCCACGCGTCGCGGCAGATGCGCGCGCGCGCGTCGTAGAACGTCGGGAGCACGCCGTAGATCTGCACCGGGTGGTGGAGCAGCGAGTTGACGTTCTTGACCGTCTTGATCACCTGCCTCACGCCGACGAGCGAGAGGAAGTCGCACGCGACCGGCACCATGATGCCGTCGGCGAACACCAGCGCGTTCTGGTTGAGCAGCGAGAGCGACGGCGAGCAGTCGAGGATGATGACGTCGTAGTGCGACGCCGCGGCGGCGAGGCGATCCTTGAGGATGCGGTCGCGGTTCTGCCGGCCCGCGAGGTAGAGCTCCGCGGCGGCGAGCGTCTCGTTCGAGGGAACGAGATCGAGGTTCTCGCGGACCTTCACCGCGACGTCTTGCGGCTTGAGGCCCATCACGAGGCAGTGATAGAGCGTGCGCTCCGCTTTGACGCCGAGCGAGACGCCGACGTTGCCCTGCGAGTCGGTGTCGACGAGCAGGACCTTGTAGCCCTTCATCGCGAGGCCCGCGGCGATGCTGACGGTCGTCGTCGTCTTGCCCGTGCCGCCCTTGTGGTTGAAGACCGCGAGGCGCTTCGGCGCCGCGAGGCTCCGGGTGATCGGCGTGACGGACGCAGGCGCGACGGACGCAGGCGCGACGGGCCCGGGCGCGACGGGCGCGCGAACCGCGTGGACCGGAGCGCTCGGAGTCGCGCTGGGCGGCGCGCTGGCGCTGCCGAGGCGGAGCCCGCCGGCCTCGGCGAGGAGCTGCCCGCGGCAGCCCTCGGAGCACGCGTAGCGAGCCTCGCCCTTGATGCGAACCACCTGCGAGACCAGCTCGACGGTGAAGCGCTTGTTGCAGCAGTCGCACACGACGCCGCCGGCGGTCTCGCCCCGCAGGCTCTTGCCGTGGCAAGCCTGCGAGCAGAAGAAGGAGAAGGCGTTGTCCCGCTCCTCCATCTGGTAGCGGAACTGGACTTCGAACCCCCGCCCGCACACCGTGCAGGTCTCGCTCATTCCGGCCATACGCCAGGGGTGCCAGACTTCGCCCCCTTGGGCCAAATAAGTGACTCGTTAATGCCGGAAGTGCCGGAAGCCGGTCATGATCATCGCGAGGCCGAGGCGATCGGCGGCGGCGATGACGTCGGCGTCTTTGACGCTGCCGCCGGGCTGCGCGACCGCGGTGATGCCCTGCTTGGCGGCGGCCTCGACGCCGTCGGGGAACGGGAAGAACGCGTCGGACGCGAGCACGCTTCCCTTCGATTCTTCACCCGCCTTCTCACATGCGATCTGCACCGAAACCACGCGAGACATTTGGCCCGCGCCGACGCCCACGGTGCGCGTTCCCTTCGCGAGGACGATCGCGTTCGACTTGACGTGCTTGCCGACGCGCCAGGCGAAGTCGAGCGACTGAAGCTCCTCGGGCGTGGGCGCGCGCTTGGTGACGACCTTGCCCTTCGTCACCTCGCCGACCGCCGTCGCGTCGCGCGACTGGACGACGACGCCGCCGCCGACGCGCTTGTACTGGAGCGCCGCGTGATCGGCCGCGAGCCAGGCGCCCGTCGCGAGCAGGCGCAGGTTCTTCTTCGTGCGGAGGATCTCGAGCGCGGCGTGGCTGAACGTGGGCGCGATGACGCACTCGAGGAACGTCTCGGCGAGGAGCTTCGCGGCGGCCTCGTCGACCTCGACGTTGAAGGCGACGATGCCGCCGAACGCGCTCAGCGCGTCGGCGTCGCGCGCGGTGCGGTACGCGTTCGCCGGCGTGTCGGCGACGGCGACGCCGCACGGGTTCGTGTGCTTCACGACGACGGCCGCGGGCCGATCGAGCTCGCGCACTGCCTCGAGCGCCGCGTCGGCGTCGACCAGGTTGTTGAACGACAGCTCCTTGCCGCCGGCACCGAGGCTCTCCGCGCGCGCGATCGTGCCGAGGGGCGCGCCTCGCTCGACGTAGAAGGCGCCGGATTGATGAGGATTTTCGCCGTAGCGAAGCCCGTACGCGCGCTCGAACGGCAGCGTCAGGTACTGCGGATACGGGCTCGCGCCGACGGTGCCGTCGGGATCCTGCGCGCGCGGGCCCGAGAGCACGCCGCTGATCGCCGCGTCGTACGCCGCCGTATGCGCGAACGCCT
>JAHBWD010000097.1 GCA_019637175.1 Labilithrix sp.
CGCACACGGCGGCATGTGGGCTCTTGTCGACGTGTGCAGGTGGGTTCGTGGGCGATCCGCCGTGCGGCCGAAGCGCGGACTACATCACGTGCGGTCCAGTCCTTCCCATCGTCGGATGCGCCGAGGAAGGCCGCGAGGTCAACGGGACCCGGATTCAAGGCTGCCGCTGATGCAGGGCGGCTTGCGCGGCGCTCGACGGCTCTAGGCGCGTTCTCCTCAGAAGACGAGGTAAGCGACGCTCACGCCGACGACCGGCGTGAAGACGGATGACGTGAAGACGTCGTCGAGATAGGCGGCCCCGTCACGCGCGAAGCCGGCGCCGCCGTCCGCGGCGCGCGGCGTGAACTGTGCGTCGAGCGTCGTGCTCGCGCTCACGGTGAACGCGCCGCCGATCGCGGCGCGCACGAGCAGACGCTCGAGGATCGCGAGCTCGTAGCCCACCTCGACGTCGAGCATGTGGAGCGTCGACTTCACGCTGTAGCTTCGCGTCCCCGCGCGCGCCGAGTCCGGCGGCGTGAAGCCGGTGACGCCCTGGATGATCTCGGCGCCGGTCACCGATCCGCCGAGCGTGACGAGCCCGTAGCCCGCTTCGACGTAGAGACCGAGATCGGGGAAGAGGCGATAGCCGAGGTGCGTGCGCCAGAGGAGCGAGGTCGAGAGCGCGCTCTTCACGAGAGCCGCGGTCGGATCGTCGAAGCCTGCGATCGCTCCGATCGCGTCGACGTAAGGACCGGGCAACACGCCGATCGACGTGGAGACGCGGCCTCGCCACGGCGCTTCGACGTGTGCGCGCGCCGAGATGCCCATCGGAAAGTCGGTGCCTGCGCCGAGCGCGAAGCGCCACTTCGGCGCGTTCGGATCCGGTGGCGCTTCCTTCTCCGGAAGGAAAAGAGGCTCTTCGACGGGAGCTTCGACCGGCGTCGCCGGCGCCTCTGCTTGCAGCGCGAGCAACGCGACGGCGATCGCCGGGGTCATCGCGGCTCGACCACGAGGCTCTGCATGCCCCGCCCGACGACGCCGCGCCGATCGAGGATCTCCGACTGCGCGAGCCCGATCCCGTCGCCGCCGAAGCGGGTCGTCGCGTCGAGGCCGACCCAGTCGCCCTCGAGCTCGCGCGCGATCGCGACGGTGATGTCGGGGTTCACGAAGGTGTACTTCGCGAGATCGAGGCCGACGCTCACGCCGTTGCCCGAGTCGGCGGCCGCGACGACGCGCTGGAGCGCCGAGGGCGCCTCGTCGGGGACGACGCGGACGCGCATGCGCAGCCACATGCCCATCTTCCCCTGACCGAACGTGCCGTGCATCACGCGCCCCTCCATCGCCGTGTGGTAGCCGACGGGCGCGGTGAAGAAAGGGAAGACGTAGGGCTCGCAGTCGTCCGGCGACTTCGGCGCCTGCTCCGGCGTCGCGACCACGCCGACGTCGGCCTGACGGATGAAGAGCGCCTCCGCCGTCGCGACCGCGCGCCCTTGGGTGTCGGTGAGGTACGCGCGCGCGATGCGCACCTTCTTGCCTTCGCGCACCGGCTCGACCTCGACGCGGAAGCGATCGATCGGGATCGGTCGATGAAACGCGATCGTCATCCGCGCCGCGCGCAGCGCCGCCTGCGAGGCGCGCTTCGCGTCGATCTCGAGCGCGCGCGCGAGCAGCGCCGAAGGCGGGCCGCCGTGCTGGTGCTCCGGATTCCACGGACCGCTCGTCGCGATCGTCGCGCGAAAGCCGTCGCCCTCCGGCACCCAGAAGGAAGGCGGCAGGAGCGAGAGGTCGTAAGCGCTCACGGCGGCTCCTGGAAGCGAAGCACCTCGCGCCACTCGGGCACCATGTTGTCGTCGGTGACGACGCGCGCGGCGTGCGTGCGCGCGAGGATGCGCTCGCGCGACTCGAGGCCTTCGCTCGTCGGCTCCTCGTGGATGCCGTCGGCGTAGGCGACGAGCTCGTCGAAGAACTTGCGGCCTTCCTCGGTCGTGCGATCGATCGCCGGCTCGCCGTCGATGGTGAACGACGCGAGCGTCGCCGCCCAGCGCATCTTGTCGAAGACGAGCGGCGCGTCGCTCACGGCCATGAAGTTGTAGACGCGCATCGCGTGGGGGAACGCCGTCGCCGCCGTTCTCTGCACGTCCTCCGACGACGTGGTGTTGAAGTAGAAGATGCCCCCCGGCGCGAGGTGCGCGCGCGCGAGCTGCATGAACTCGGTCGAGAGGAGGTTCGTGATGTGCGCGCGCCAGTGCCACGTCGTGTTCATCACGATGACGTCGAAGCGAGCGCCGTCGTCGGGGGAGTGGCGATGGAGCCAGCGGCGACCGTCGTCGATGACGACGTCGACCTTCGGATCGACGAGGATGCCCTTCACCTCGTCGTGGTTCGCGACGAGCTTCGTGTACCCGGGGTTGATCTCGACGATCGTGAGGTGCTCGAGCCCGGGGAGGTGAGAGATGACCTTCGCCCACGATCCGGACGCGAGGCCGATCATCAGGATCTTCTTCGGCGCAGGGTGCAGCGCGCCGATGCCGTAGGCGCGCATGATGCCGTTGCGATCCCAGCGGATCGACGTGTTGAAGCGGCCGTCGTAGGCGCCGCCGCCGTAGACCGTGCCGTCTTGCGTGACGGTGATGACGCCGCTCTTCGTCTCGATCACCTCGTAGAACTTCGTCGTCTCCTCGAACTTCGACTTGTAGAGGAGCTTCTCCCAGATGCGGTCGTAGGCGCGCGGCGTGAGCGCGACCAGCACGCCCGCGGCCACGGCGACGCTCGAGAGCCAGCGCACGAGGCGCGCGCGCTCGAAGCCGGCGAGCGCGGCGATGAGCGCCACGAGGCCGAGGCCGACGAGCGAGATGACGAGCCCGATCGTGTGGAGCGGCCACACGTCGAGGAAGACGAAGCCGGTGATCAGGCTCCCCGCGGCCGATCCGACGATATTTGCAAGATACACGTAACTCAGGCGCTGGCCCGCGCGGTCGTCGGCCGCGATGCCGAAGTGGCTGACGAGCGGGAGGATCGCGCCGAGGAGCGCGGCCGAGAGGGCGACGAGCGCGAGCGCGGGAGGCCAGTCGTACTTCTTCGACGACCAGCCGAAGAACGGCACGACCGACCACGCGACGACGTTCGCGACGAGCGCGAAGGCCGCGATCGCGCGGAGCTGGTTCTTGTCGCCCGCCGTCGCGTCGTCTTTGCAGAAGGCGCCGGCGACGCGCGACCCGATCGCGATGCCGAGCAGGTACGCCGCGAGCAAGAGCCCGAACGCGCCGGGGAGGCCCCAGCTCGCGAACGCGATGACGCGGTACCAGAGGATCTCGTACGACAGCGCGATGAATCCGCTCACGCCTGCGACGACGAGAGCGACGGTGAAGCTCATTCCACCTCCGCCGTCTCGGCCGGCACCGCGGCCGAGAGCGTCGCCGCGATCTCCGCCGGCCGCTGGCTCCTCCGGTGCGCGACGTACGCGAGGAGGCTCACCGTGACGTTGAGCACCGCGGCGACGCGCACCGATCCGGTTTGACCCGCGCGACCGAGCACGAAGAGCACCGCGGCCGCCGACGCGAACGCCGAGCCGAGCGTGTTGACGAAGTAGAGCGTGCCGACGCTCTTGCCCACGTTGCCGTTCGATCGCACGAGGTGCGCGACGAGGAGCGGCAGCGTGCTGCCCATGAGGAGCGTCGGCACGAGCACGAGGAGGAACGTGACGAAGAACGTCGCGAGCGCGCTCATGCCGAGCGTCGCGTTGCCCACGGCGTGGAACACGCCGAGCGAGATCGCGCCGAAGAGGCCGATGCCGAGCTCGACGAGCGCGAACATGAGGAGGACGGGCCGCTTCGGATCCTTCGACACGACGCCGCCGACCACGCTGCCGATGCCGAGGCCCAGCATGAACGCCGTCACGACCATCGTGACGCTCTCGATGTTGATCCCGTAGATCGCGAAGAGCGCGCGCTGCCAGACGATCTGGTAGAGGAGCGCGGCGAAGCCCGAGAGCAGGAAGACCAGGTAAATCCAGGCCCGCATCGAGGCGGCACGGTAGCACGACTCCGCCGCCGACTGGCGGAAGGACGCGGAACGGCTAGAGTCGCGACGTGCCTACCTTTCCTTCACGCGCATCACGCGCCGCCCTCTGCGGGATCCTCGCTGTCACCCTCGCGATCGCGCCCGCGTGCTCGAGCGAAGATCCGGTGCCCAACCCCACGAGCGGCGCGACGTCGTCGTTCGATCCCGCCGCGCGCTTCGACGCGCCCGGCGCGTTCTTCGACTTCCCATATCCCTCGGATCGTCGCCTCACGGCCGAAGGCGCGCCCGACGTCGCCGCGTTCCCCGACGAAGGGATCCCGATCCTCCAGGGCGTCAAGGTCGGGGCCTCGCAGCGCAAGGGCTTCCCCGTCCTCGCCGCGGGATACTTCCGATTCAACCGCAAGCTCGCGCCGCGCGATCTCGAGGTCACGATCGCCGGCGACGCGCGCGCGCCTCTCCTTCTGATCGACGTCGACGAAGCCTCGCCCGAGCGCGGCAAGCTCTTCCCCGTCGTCGCGAGCACGCCCGAGCCCGATCCGTACATCCCCGAGTTCTTGCTCGCCGTCGGCGCGCGGCCGGGGATCGTGCTCATCCCCAATCGAAAGTACGCGTTCGTCGTCACGAACGAAATCGGCCTCGAAGACGGGAGCCTCCCCGCGCCCGCGCCCGCGTTCGCCGAGGTCGCGCGCGGCGAAGGCGAGCCCGCGCTGCGCAGTTTGTACGCCCCGCTATGGTCGACGCTCGACAAGCTCGGCGTCCCTCGCGCCGTGGTCGTCAACGCGACGGTCTTCACGACGGGCGACGTCGTGGCAGAGAGCGCCGCGCTCTCCGATCGCGTGGTCGCCGCGCACCAAGGCAAGCTCGAAGGCTTCGAGCTCGAGCCCGATCCGACGAACCTCTTCCCCGCGTTCTGTCACGTGCGCGCGAAGCTCACCGTGCCGCAGTTCCAGAAGGGCGCGCCGCCCTTCAAGACCGAAGGCTCGTTCGAGATCGGCGCAGACGGCGTGCCCGTCAAGCAGCGTGACGAGACGATCGGCGTCTCGCTCGCCGTTCCCCGCCAGGCGATGCCCGCGGGCGGCTTCCCGCTCGTCCTCTATTTGCACGGCTCCGGCGGCGTCTCGCGCCAGCACGTCGACGGCGGCGATCAGGGCGTGATCCCCGAGCCGGGGACGAAGTGGCCGTCGGAGGTCCTCGCGCCGCTCGGCTTCGCCGTGGCGGGCTCGGCGCTGCCCATCAGCCCCGAGCGCGTGCCGGGCGCGAAAGACTTCGACTACGTCAACGTCGACAACATCATGATGACGCGCGATCTCTTTCGCCAAGGCGTCATCGAGTCGCGCCTCTTCTTGACCGCGCTCGCCGATGCGCGCATCCCGCTCGCGACCCTCGCCGGATGCAGCGGCGTCACGCTCCCCGCCGAAGAGCCGGCGGTGCGCTTCTCGCTCGAGCGCCTCTCGATCCAGGGGCAGTCGATGGGCGGGATGTACGCGAACCTCCTCGGCGCCGCCGAGCCGCGCGTCAGCGCCGTCGTGCCCACCGGCGCGGGCGGCTACCTCGTCTACTTCCTCTTGCAGACGCCCGCGGTGCCGAACGCCGCCGGTCTCTTCTCCGCGCTCCTTCGCGCGAGCGAGAGGATGACGCACCTGCACCCCGCGATGCAGATCGCGACCACCGCGATCGAGGCCATCGATCCGATCGTGAGCGCTCCGCGGATCGCCAAGCGCCCGCTCGCAGGTCATTCCGCGCGATCGATCTACGAGCCCGTCGGCCTCGACGACTCGTACTTCCCGACGCCGGTGTTCGACGCGATGGCGATGGCGTACGGCCATCCGCGCGCGGGCGACGAGATCTGGCCGACGATGCGCCCCGCGCAAGCGCTCGTGGGCCTCGACGCCGTCGCGCCTTATCCGGTCGTGAACAACCTCACGTCGGAGACCGGCGCGAAGTACACCGGGATCGTCGTGCAGTACGCCGTGCCGGGAAAAGACGGCCACGGCATCTATCGCCGCGTCGAAGCCGTGATGCACCAGTTCGGCTGCTTCCACGCGAGCCACCGGAAGACCGGCACGGCGCTCGTGCCCGCGCCCGACGCGCTCGGCGCGCCGTGCCCGATGCCGTGAGCGACGAGCTCACTGGCAGACGAAGCGGCAGCCTCGCGCCGTCGCCGTGACGTCGGTGAAGTTGCCGGGCGCGCCGCACGCGGTGCCGATGATGTCGCTGCCGCACAAACAGCCCGCGCGAACCGCGCCGCCGGGCGCCTGACCCGGCGGACACACGAAGTCGACCACGCGCGGCCCCGCGGCGACGGGCTTGGCCGCAGGCGTGACGGCGGGAGCGGGCGCGCGCGCGCCCGTGTAGTCCATGCGGACGGAGCCCTTCGCGTCGTCGACGCTCACGACCACGGTGCCCGTCGCCGTCGCGCCCACGACGACCTCGCAGCTGAACTGCGAGCCGACCTTCTTCATCAACGTTCCGGTGAAGCACGGGACGCGAAGGCGCGCGTCGATCTTCGAAGCGATCTGCGTCTGGAAGGAGGCCGAGAGCTTGGCGCCGTCGAGGAACGCCGTGTCGGGCACGTCGAACGCGAAGCCCGAGCCGGTGTCGCGCACCTGCACCGTGGCGCGATCGGCGCCGACGGTGAGCTCGCACTGGAAGTCGCCCCTCGCGGGGCGCGACGCCGGGCAGAGCACGGTGGTCGCGGGCACGCCTTGGTTGCGAAACCTCGTCTCGAGATCGATCGCGAACGAGTCGCGCACGAGGGTCCCTTGGGCGACCGGCGCCGCGCCGTCGGCGTGATCCGTGTCGCTGACCGACGCCGCGATGCCGATGCAGAGGAGGCAGCCTCCGCCGCCCAGCACGAGCGCGACGACGACGATGATGAGCACGATCGTGAGCGCGCTCATCCCCGTCTTCTGGGGAGGCGGCTGCGGGTAGTAGCCGTGCATGGAGGGTCGAGCCCGAGCATAACACGTGATTTTCTGCGGCGTTGCGCTAGAGAGCGTGCGTGGTCACCAGGAAGAAGCCTGAAGTGCTCGCGCCTGCGGGCGATCGCGCCGCGCTCGAGGCCGCCGTCCGCGCCGGGGCCGACGCCGTGTACTTCGGCCTCCACGGGTTCAACGCGCGCGCGCGCGCGACGAACTTCGACGCTGCCGAGCTCGGCGCGACGATGCGCTGGCTGCACGAGCGCGGCGCCAAGGGCTACGTCACGCTCAACACGCTCGTGTTCGACGCCGAGCTCGCGAGCGTCGAGGCGGCCGTGCGCGCGTGCGCCGAGGCCGGCGTCGATGCGGTGATCGTGCAAGATCTCGGCGTCGCCAAGCTCGCGCGCGCGATCGCGCCGGCGTTGCCCGTTCACGCCTCG
Organism: Labilithrix sp.; assembly: GCA_019637175.1. Taxonomy (GTDB): domain Bacteria; phylum Myxococcota_A; class Polyangia; order Polyangiales; family Polyangiaceae; genus Labilithrix. The sequence goes on from JAHBWD010000097.1 coordinate 7,358, forward strand.
ACGCAGATGACGTGCACCGAGGCGTCGAGCGTCGAGCTCGCGCACGATCTCGGCGCGTCGCGCGTCATCCTCGCGCGCGAGCTGTCGATCGACGACATCGCCAAGATCCGCGCGACCACCGACGTCGAGGTCGAGGTCTTCGTCCACGGCGCGCTCTGCATCTCTTACTCCGGCCAGTGCCTCACGAGCGAGGCGATCGGCGGACGCAGCGCGAACCGCGGCGCATGCGCCCAGGCCTGCCGCCTTCCGTACGAGCTCGTGGTCGACGGCGAGAAGGTCTCCACCGGGGAGAGCGCGTATCTTCTCTCACCCGAGGATCTCGAATCATCGAGCCTCGTGCCCGATCTGATTCGCGTCGGCGTCTCGTCGCTCAAGATCGAAGGCCGCCTCAAGGGCCCCGAGTACGTCGCGGCGACGACGCGCCTCTATCGCAAGGCCGTCGACGCGGCGTTCGGCGAAGGCGAAGCGCCGACCGCGAGCGAGCGCAAAGACGCGCTCCAGACGTTCACGCGCGGATCCGGCCCGGGCTTCTTCACGGGCGTCGATCACCAGCGCCTCGTCGAGGGGCGCGCGTGCGATCACAAGGGCCTCGAGGTCGGCGTTCTTCGTGACGTGATCTCGGCGCGAGGAAAATCGCTTCTGCGGATCGATCTTGCCGAAGGTATCGCGCGCGGCGACGGCGTCCTCGTCGAGGGCGGCCTCGCGAGCGAAGGAGAGATCGGCGGAAGAGTCTGGACGATCGCCGTCGACGGAGAAGACGTGGAGCGCGCGCCCTCCGGCGTCACGGCTTCGGTGTGGCTCGGACCCGACGTCGAGATCGCGATCGCGCGGCCGAGCGCGCGCCGCGTCTTTCGCACCAACGATCCCGCGGCGGAGCGGCGCGTCCTCGCCGCGGCCGCGTCGCCGAAGAGGCAGCGGCTCGACGTGAAGATCGGCGGGAGCGTCGGCGAGTCGTTCTTCCTCGAAGGTCGAACGGAGAGCGGAGCGTTCGCGCGCGTGACTGGAGACGCGGCGATCGAGCACGCGCGATCCGCGCCCCTCGACGCGGCGGCGCTCCGCGACAAGCTCGGCAAGCTCGGCGAGACCACGTTCGCGCTGCGCGATCTCGACGTCGCGCTCCCTGCGGGCACCATCGTCCCCGTCTCGTCGCTCAACCGCGCGCGTCGCGCGCTCGTGAGCGCGCTCGCCGAGGGCGCCGCGCGCGCCCATGTCACGACGAGTGCATCATGCACGGAATTGATCGGCCGAGCGAAGCCGCCGTCCAGCGCGCCGCCGCCCGCCGGGCTCTTCGTGCTCTGCCGCACGCTCGCGCAAGCCGAAGCGGCGCTCGACGCGGGCGCGCGCGGCGTCTACCTCGACTTCCTCGAGCTGACGGGCACGGGCGAAGCGCTGCGCAAGCTCCGCGCGCGCCAGGGCGCGTTCATCGGCGTCGCGCCTCCGCGGATCCGCAAGCCGGGCGAAGAGAAGATCGATCGCTACGTCGCGTCGCTCGAGCCGGACGCGATCCTCGTGCGCGGCCTCGGCGCGCTCCGCGAGGCGTCGACCGCGAAGGCGCTCGCGATCGGCGACTTCTCGCTCAACGTCACCAATCGCATCACCGCGGCGGAGATCCTCTCGCGCGGCCTCGCGGCGTTCACGCCGTCGTTCGATCTCGACGCGGCGCAGCTCGTGGCGCTCCTGAGCGGAGGCTTCGGACCCTGGGCCGAGGTGATCATCCATCACCCGATGGCGCTCTTTCACATGGAGCACTGCGTGATCGCGGCGCTGCTCTCCGAGGGCAGCGACTACCGAACGTGCGGCCGCCCCTGCGAGTCGCGCAAGGTTTCTCTCCGCGATCGCGCGGGCATGGACCACCCGGTGGAGGCCGACGTCGGCTGTCGCAACACGGTGTTCCACGCGCGCCCGCAGAGCGCCGTGCAGCTCCTTCCGCAGCTCGCCGCGGCGGGCGTCGCGCGCCATCGCATCGAGCTCGTGCGAGAGTCGCCCGCCGACGTGCAGCGGCTCGTGAGCGCGTACCAGCGCGCGATCGCTTCGCCCGCGAGCGCGCACGACGTCTGGCGCGAGCTTCGCACCGAGAGCGGCTACGGCGTCGTGAAGGGCTCGCTGAGGGTCGTGAGCAGCACGACCTGAGGACGTCTCGGCTCATTGCGCGAGCCGGGATCGCGCGCTACCCGAACGCGCTCGATGCACCGTTCGTTCGCCTCGTTCGCCCATCTCGCCTGCATCACGGCGCTCATGGCCTCCGCCGTCGATTGCTCGCCTGCGATCGAAGCGAGCGACGGCGCCGAGTCGGTCGAGCAGGCGCTCGCGTCGTGCGTCGGCGGCGCGCGGCCGTCGACCGGCGTCGCGCTCGAGCGCGTGTGGCCTTCGGTGTCGTTCGACAAGCCCGTGGCGATGGTCGAAGCGCCGGGCCGCGGCTTCTACGTCGTCGAGAAGACGGGCCTCGTGAAGCTCATGACGAGCGCGGCGTCGCCTTCGACGTTCGTCGATCTTCGATCGCGCGTGAACGCGTCGCCCAACGAGGCCGGCCTCCTCGGCATGGCGCTTCACCCGAAGTTCGCCCAGAACGGCCTCGTCTTCTTCTCGTACACGAAGCCGAGCAGCACGAGCCCGGCCAACCTCCGCTCGGTGATCGCGCGGGCGAAGAGCACCGACGGCGGAGCGACGATCGATCTCACGACGCTCACCGAGCTGCTCTCGTTCGATCAGCCGTACTCGAACCACAACGGCGGGCACATCGCGTTCGGCAAAGACGAAAACCTCTACGCCGGCTTCGGCGACGGCGGATCGGGCGGCGATCCGCAGGGGCACGGCCAGAACGTGAACACGCTCCTCGGCGCGATCCTGCGCCTCGACGTCGACGCGACGACCTACGCGATCCCGCCGACGAACCCGTTCGCCTCGGGCGGCGGCAGGCCGGAGATCTACGCGTGGGGCTTCCGCAACCCGTGGCGCTTCAGCTTCGATCGCGTCACCGGCGATCTGTGGGCGGGTGACGTCGGGCAGAGCGCGTGGGAGGAGGTCGACAAGGTCGTCCTCGGCGGCAACTACGGTTGGCGCACGCGCGAGGGCAACCACTGCTACGGCGCTTCCACGTGCTCGTCGGCGGGCTTGATCGCGCCGGTCGTCGAGTATCCGCGCAGCGACGGCATCTCGATCACGGGAGGCTTCGTCTATCGCGGCACGGCGATCTCGACGCTCGTCGGGCGCTACGTCTACGGCGACTTCGGCTCGGGGAGGATCTGGAGCATCGACGCGAGCGCGCCTTCGCCGTCACCGCGGCTCCTCATGGAGTCGGGAAAGAGCATCGCCTCTTTCGCCGAAGACGCGAGCGGCGAGCTCTACGTGCTCGACTACGGCACGGGGCAAGTGCATCGCGTCGTCGCGACCGTCGCTTCGAACGGCATCCCGTCGCGGCTCTCGCAGACGGGGTGCTTCCTCGCGAGCGATCCTTCGTCGCCCGCGCCGAGCCTCGTGCCGTACGCCGTCAACGCCGAGCTGTGGAGCGACGGCGCCGACAAGGCGCGATGGATGGCGCTGCCCTCGGGCGGGAAGATCAGGGTAGGCGCCGACGGCGATTGGGAGCTGCCGGTGGGCACCGTCCTCGCGAAGAGCTTCTCGCTCGCCGGCAAGAAGATCGAGACCCGCCTCTTCGTGAGACACACCGACGGCGGATGGGCGGGCTACGCGTACGAGTGGAACGACGCGCAGACCGACGCGCTCCTGCTCGAGACCGGCAAGACGAAGCTCGTTGGCGCGCAGTCGTGGACGATCCCGAGCCGCGCCGACTGCATGACGTGTCACAACGGCGCCGCCGGCGGCTCGCTCGGCCTCGAGACGCAGCAGCTCAATCGCACCTTCACCTATCCGGACGGTACGACGCAGAACCAGCTCGACAGGCTCCAGGCGATGGGCGCCTTCAGCGCGATCGCGCCGCTCCCCGCGGTGAGGACCGCGCTTCCGCGACCGCACGAGCCCGGCGCGAACGCTCCGCGCGCGCGCGCGTACCTCCATGCAAACTGCAGCTTTTGCCATCGGCCCGACGGACCAGGCCGCGGCGCGCTCGATCTGCGCTTCAGCGCCGATCTCGCGGGCACGCACGCGTGCAACGCGGCGCCCGAGCTCGATACGCTCGGCGTCGTGAACGCGAGGCTCTTCGCGCCCGGTCAGCCGAGCCGCTCGATGCTCTCCGTGCGCATGAAGGCGACCGGCGCGGGCCGCATGCCGCCGCTCGCGAGCGCGCGCGTCGACGCGGCCGGCGCGGCGCTGATTGATCAATGGATCGGGGCGACTACGTCCTGCTTCTGACGCGGCGCATCCATCGCCCGTCGCCGCGTTCTTGGCCCTCCGCGAGCGCGTCTTGTACCTCCAGCGAAGGTGGAGGTTGCGATGATGGACACGTCCTCGGCCATGACGCGCTTCTGCATGCTGCCTCCGGGCACGCGCGTGCGCGACGTCGCAGACGCCTGTCGCTCCGCCGCGCTCGGCTTCGCGTGGGGCGCGCACGTGTGGGGCCGCCGCGAGCTCGCGCGATGGCTCGCGGGGCCGTACGCGACCGCGGTCGCGGCGACGCGTCCGCTCGCGATGCCCGTCTCGCTCATCCCGCGTCCGATCGTCACGCGCACGCCGCGAAGCGTGAGCGAAGCGTCGGTCGTCGAGCTGGTCGCCGAGGCGCACGCGCGCCTGATGCGCACGCTCCGCACCGCGCACGATTGGCGCACCAACGGCGAGCTCGCGCGCGAGATGGTCGACGCGGGGCTCGTCGCCGGCGTGATGGATGACGGATCGGCGATCGGCTACGCGCCGATCAACGGGCATCGCATGCGCCTCGTCGAGCGCGTGGCCTCGCTCTTCATCGCCGACTACCTGACGCGCGCAGGCGACTACGCGACCTTCGAGATCTGCGACGAGTGCGCGAGCGCGACCTTCGACGCCTACGGGCACGTCGAGCAGTGTCCGGGCGCGCCGCGATCGGCGCCGCGCTCGGTGTTGCGACGTCGCGCCGCGGCGCATCCGCTCGCGACGCTCGCGGGCCTCGGCCCGAGCCCGCCGGGCAGCGCCGTGGCCTGAACGGGATCCGTGATAGATCAGCGCGCATGCGCTCGCTCATCTCGCCGTTCGCCGTCCTGTTGATCGCCGGCTGCGCCGACGCGCCTCCGCCGCCCCCGGCCTCGCCGACGTCATCGGCTCCCGCAGCGCCGGCCGCGCCCGCGCCGCGCGCCGAGGCCGTGCGCCTCGAGGCGGACACGCCGTCGAAGACGCCGTCGGGCGCGACATTCGAAGCGCCGAAGGGGTGGCTCATGACGAAGACGACCGACGGCGTCGTCCTCGAGGCCCCCGAGGGCGATCTCACGATCACGATCGTCGAGGTTCGCGAGAAGGACGCGGAGAAATCGATCGCGCTCGCGTGGGAGAAACGATCCGACAAGCGCGGCGCCTCGCTGAAGCCGAAGACGACGAGCAAGCCTCCTCCGCGCGAGGGCTGGGACGAGATCGTCCAGATCGCCTACGACATCCCCGCCGCCGAGGGCCGCGCCGTGATCGCGCTCGCGCGACGCAAGGGCGAGATCTCGCACGTCGCCTTCCTCGAGGGCAAGGTCGCCGGCTTCGATCGCCGCGGCGCGCAGCTCGGCACGACGCTCGGCAGCTTCCGCGCGCCGGGCGTCGAAGAGGAGTCGTTCGCGGGGAAGAAGGCGAACACCCTCGACGCCAAGAAGCTCGAGGCGTTCGCCGCGTTCGTCGAGGAGAGCCGCGTCAAGGCGAAGGTGCCCGGCGTCGCCGTGGCGATCATCCAGGATCGCAAGGTCGTCTTCGAGAAGGGCTTCGGCGCGCGCGTCCTCGGGAAGAAGGATTCGGTCACGCCCGACACGCTCTTCATGATCGGATCGATCACGAAGCCGCTCACGAGCTTGATGATGGCGAAGCTCGTCGACGAGGGGCGCTTCACCTGGGACACGCCGGTCACGCAAGTGGCGCCCGGGTTCGCGCTCGGCGATCCCGAGGCGACGAAGAAGCTCGCGATGCGTCACACCGTGTGCGCGTGCACCGGGCTGCCGCGTCAAGACATGACCTTCTTCTTCGGCTTCGGCAAGACGACGCCGGAGAGCCGCCTCGAAGAGATGAAGGGATTGAAGCCGACGACCGCGTTCGGCGAGACCTTCCAGTACTCGAACCTGATGGTCTCCGCCGGCGGCTACGTCGCCGCGCGCGCCGCCGAGGGCAACGCGAAGAAGCCGCTCGGCGCGGCCTACGACGACGCGATGCGCACGCGCGTGCTCGATCCGATCGGCATGAAGTCGAGCACGTTCGACTTCGCCGTCGCGGAGAAGCGCGATCATTCGAACCCGCACACGCTCACGACGACCGGCGACGTCGCGTCGGTGCCTGTCTCGGCGGAGCGATGGATCCCTTCGATCCGCCCGGCGGGCGGCCTCTGGTCTTCGGCCCGCGACATGGCGCGCTGGGTCGCGGTGGAGCTCGACGGCGGCAAGACGATCGACGGCAAGACGATCGTGACGCAGGCGAACCTCCTCGAGCGGCGCAAGCCCATGGCGCGCGTCGCGGAGAAGATGTCGTACGGCCTCGCGCTGATGGTCGAGAAGTACGACGGCGTCGACGTCGTGTGGCACACCGGCGGCACCCTCGGCTTCAACACGCTCGCGGCCTGGCTGCCCGAGCACGGCGTCGGCCTCGTGTTCCTCACGAACCTCGCCGGAGGCGGTCCGCTCATGAGCGCGGCGCGTCGCAAGCTCTTCGAGCTGCTCTTCGACGGCAAAGACGAGGCCCGCGAGAACCTCGCGTTCTCGCTCAAGCGACGCGCCGACGCGATGACCGCGAGCTTCGCGACGCTCGAGCGGACACCCGACAAAGATTGGACGGCGAAGCTCGCCGGCGAGTACCAGAGCACCGAGCTGGGGCGCGTGACGTTCCGCAGCGAGGGCGGCAAGGCGATCATCGACACCGGCGAGTGGAAGAGCGCGATCGGGCGGGTGAAGGAAGGCGACACCGACAAGATCGTCCTCCTCGATCCGCCCTGGTTCGGCTTCGAATTCATCGTCAAAGATCTCTCGACCACGCCGACGGTGACGCTCGACGCGGGGCAGGAGAAGTACTTGTTCGTGCGACGCGAAGCGACGCGGCAATGAACGACGGCCGCACCGCGCGGACCGCCGAGAGCCCGTGGCGCCTTCTCCGCGCCACGGCAGGCTCTCCGGCGGATCTCGCCGAGAAGGTGCGGCGCCTCCGCGTAGCGCTCCGCGGCTACGCCGATCGCGAGCGGCTCGACCGGCGCCTCGCGCGGCTCGTCGCGCGCGGCTACGTCGACGAGGCGAAGATCCCGACGCGCATTCAGCTCGCCGTCGGCGCGATCGACATGCTCCGCTTCTGGATCTCGCCCGCGGCCGCGCAATACTACGCCGACAAGGGGATCAGCTACGGCTTCCACCAGGTGCTCCGCGTGCTCGACGATCCCGCGTCGATGATCGATCCCATCGGCCTCCTCAGCGATCGCGACGTGATCATCGGTCACCTGATGCAGGTGGTTCACGCCAACCCGCACTACGATCTCCAGCTCCTCGAGGCGCACGACGACGGGCTCGAGGAGCTCGAGCGTCAGATCGCCGCGCTCATCGCGGGAACGCACCCGCGCGCGCGATCGATCGGCGCGATCGTCGAGGATCCCGGCTATCACGAGCGGCTCCTCGCGTACGCCAAGTCGTACCGCGCCGATCGCGCGGCGCGCGCGCCGATCCGCGAGAACGTCGCCGCCGACGCGCGCTGGGGCCCGATCGAGCGCACCTTCGGCACGCTGCCTTGCGCGATGGACTACTTCGCGAAGATGCCTACGTCGGTGGGCGGAGCGATCGCGCACCTCCGGAACGTGAAGACGTTCCCCGAGGATCTGGCGGCTCCGCCCGCCAGATCGCCAGCGCGTTGATCGAGATCGCGAAGTAGGTCGCGGCCATCGCGTACTGCACGGGCGCGACCGTCTTGGCGTAGATCGCCGCGAGCGCGTACGCCGCGAGGGCGACGGCTGCGCCGGGCGCGAGGCGGCGATCGATCGTGACCGCGGCCATCGCGACCACGATCGCCCACACGAGGAGCATGTGGATGCGCGCGTGCACGTCGCTCTGCCCGATGAGCGGTCCGCCGAGCGCGACGGCGAGCTGCCCGATCACGCCGACCGCGATCGTCGCGACGACGCCGCGGTTGATCGCCGTCTGCCGGAGATCGCGTCGGCCCCAGTAGGTGAGCACGGCGAGCACGACGAGCGCGGCCGAGGGCGCGAGCCACATCGGCGGGTACTGATCTTTGATCGGATCGACGGCCCACGCCGTGAAGAGCGGCGCGAGGCTCCAGATGACGCCGAGCGCGCCGACGAGGATGCGGCGCGTTCGCGCGCCGCGCGCGGCGTCGCGATCTTCGCCGAGCGCCTCGAGCGAGAGGATGCGCTGCCGCTCTTCGAGCGACGTGGCGACCGCCTGCTCGACGCGCGCGCGCAGATCGCTCGGAGGCTCGTCGAGGCTCGCGAGGAGCTGGCTCGCGCCGTTGGTCTCGTCGCACGCGAGCTCGAGCTCGATCATCGTGATGATCGCGCGCCTGACGCCTTCTCTCGCCGCGGCGTAGTCGGGCCAGATCGCGAGGGCCTCGCGGTACCCGAAGCACGCGCCGCCGTAGAGCTCGTAGGCCTCTGCGCGGCTCGCGAGCGAGCGCGCGCCGCCGCCCTCGGCGAGCGCGCTGAGCGAACGCAGGCGACGATCGGCCTCCTCCGCGAGGCGGATCGCCGTTCGATGCTGGAGGAACGAAGCGACCGCGACGCGCAGCTCTTCGGCGCTCGCGTAGCGATCGTCGGGGCGCCGCGCCATCGCGCGCCGGATCACGGCGACGAGCTCGAAGGGCGCGCCCGGCGGCGCGGCGGGAGCCGAGAGGAGCACGCTCCGCGCGACCTCGCGGGGCGTCGCGCCGCGATGCGGCGGCTTGCGATCGAAGATCTCGTAGAGGATCGCGCCGAGCAGATAGACGTCGGTCCGCTCGCTGACCGGTTCACCGAGGAGCAGCTCGGGCGCCATGTATCCGGGCGTTCCCGCCGCTTCCTTCCGCTTCTTGGCGAGCGCGCCGATCGCCGGATCGTCGTCGAGGCTCACCGCGATGCCCCAGTCGAGCAGATAGACCTCGCCGTGCGTGCCGATCATGACGTTGCTCGGCTTGAGATCGCGATGCACGACGCGCCGCGAGTGCGCGAAGTGCACGGCGCGGCAGATCTGCATCAAGACGTTCAGGTTGTGCTCGAGCAGATCGTCGGCGCCGAAGCGCTCGCGCACGATCGCGGCGTCGTGGAGGGCGACGTCCCACGAGATCCCCTCGATGCGCTTGAGCAGGATCTGCGGGCGACCGAGCTCGTCGAGGCGGAGATCGTGGACCGGCGGAATGTTCGGGTGCTCGAGCGCTCCGGTGATGCGCGCCTCGCGAAGCAGCTCGAGCGTCGCGCCGTGCGTCGTGTTCTCCGGACGCAAGCGCTTCACGGCGACCTTGCGACCGAGCGAGCGCTGCGTCGCGAGCTGCACGACGCCCATCCCGCCTTGCCCGAGCGGCCCTTCGATCTCGATCGCCGAGCTCACGCCGTCGACCAGCGCCTTGGTGCGCGCGCCGTCGCTCACGCTGACCGGCGGCGCGGTGTCGGGGGCCTCGGGGTGGAGCGACGCGTGAGGCCGGAGGAGCGTCTCGGCGTCGGCCCCGAGGCTCTCGAGGCAAGCGACGATCTTGTCGTCGAGGTCGGCGCTCTCGGTCATCGGCTTCGTGATCATAGAACGCGAGCGGGGTGTCCGACGATGGCGCACCTTGAAGAGGCTCGATGCGTGGTTACTGTCTCGCGCCAGCATGAAACTTACTCTTGGTGATGCCTTCAATCGTCGGAAGAAGCTCGCGGCCGACCTGGCCGCGTGGACGGGGCGCCTCCAATCTGCCGGCGCGATCCGTCGCTCGTATCGCACCAAGGCGGTCGAGGGCGAGAGCGCGTTCACGGCGGAGCCGGGCACGGAGAAGAGCTCGACCCGTCACTACACGGTCGAGGAGTGCCGCGCGCGCATCGAGGAGATCCTCGCCGAGGATCGGAGCCTCGCGCTGCGCATCTCGCTCACGAACCAGTCGACGCGCGTCGACCTCGAAGATCTCGACGGCACCACGCGCGCCTACACGATCCCCGAGCTCTTGGTGCTGAAGGACGACATCGTCCCCAAGCTCGAGGCCTCGATCCGCGCCGTTCCCCTGCGCGCCGACAACGTGAGCGTCTACGAGGTCGCGGGCGACCACGTGAAGCACCGCGCCGTCACGAAGGTCGAGCGCAAGCGCGAGACCTTCAGCGACAAGGGCCTGAAGGCCGAGGAGATGATCCTCCTCGGCTACGACGTCGTCGAGGTCACCGACTTCGGCCGCGCGCCGCGTGAGATCTACAACGAGATCGATCGCGTTCAGGAGCTTCTCCAGCGCCTGAAGCAAGCGATCAACCGCGCGAACAAGGCCGAGCTCGTCGAGCTCTGAAGGATTTTACAAAGCTGGGTCCGGGTCTTCTTGCCGAAGGATGGCTCGCAAGCGGTCACCCGCATCGCGTCTTTTGCGTATCTCCGCCCACCACAAGTCGAGATGGTTTGTTCGTTGCAAGCGGCAAGCGGTCTTTCGTCTCGTGTCACGTGCAGTGCGTAAACGGCACAGCCCACCCCAGCCCCGTCGGAATCGACGGGGCCGATCACGGTTGCATCCACCGTGGCCGGGGCCCCGGACCCTCTCTCTTCTCATAACCGTGTAGTCTGGGCGTCTGCTCAGCCTACGGATCATCGCCGTCAACGACGTCTACGCGCTCGACAACCTTCCGCGGTTGCGAACCCTCGTCGAGCATTGGACGAACGAGAAGCCCGCCGACCAGACGATCGTCACGCTCGCGGGTGACTTCGTGTCGCCGAGCCTCCTCTCGAGCCTGGATTACGGGCGCGGGATGGTCGACTGCATGAACGCCGTCGGCGTGACGCACGCCGTGCTCGGCAACCACGAAGACGACATCGACATCGCCGAGCTCGGCGCGCGCGTCCGCGAGCTCCGCGCGAAGTGCCTCGGCACGAACGTGCGCGGCTTCGACCCGCCGCTGCCGACGCACGACATCCTCGAGATCGAGAGGGCGGGCCGCGTCTTGCGCGTCGGCCTCGTCGGCGTCGTGATGGACGACGCGAACGCTTACCGGCGACCTCCGTTCGGAGGCGACAAGCTCGAGTCGCCGCAGCCCGCGGCGCTGCGCGAGAGCACGCGCCTCCTCCGTGAGGAAGGCTGCGCGTGCGTGATCGCGATCACCCACCAGACGATCGCCGCCGACCGCGCGCTCGCGCGCGCGGGCGCTCGGATGCCGGTCATCGTGGGCGGCCACGAGCATCAGATCATCGTCGAGGAGGTCGACGGCACGCAGATCGTGAAGGCCGGCGCCGACGCGCATCACGCGGCGGTCATCGATCTCGTCTGGACCGAGGGCGACGATCCCGTCGTGCTCGTGCGCATGGAGTCGACCGCCGACTACGCGGAGGACGCGGGCGTGCGCGCGCGCGTCGAAGAGCACCTCGCGCCCGTGCACGAGTTCGAGTCGATCCGCCTGGTCGACCTCGCGCCGGGCGAGGAGCTCTCGTCGGTAGGCACGCGCGCGCGTCAAACGACGATGGGCACCTTCGTCTGCTCGAACCTCCGCGACGCCTTCGAGGCGCAGGGCTGCCTCTTCAACGGAGGCGGCATCCGCGGCATGCGCGTCCACGAGCACGAGCTCACCTACGGCGATCTCCAGACGGAGGTCCCCTTCGACAACCCCGTCGTCGTCGTTCGCATGCCCGGCCGCGTGATCCGCGACGCGGTCGCCGAGTCGCGCTCGCGCGCGCCGGCCGAGTTCGGCGGCTTCCTCCAGGTCGACGATCGCATGACGGTCGACGCCGCGGGCGTGGTCACCGCCGTCGACGGCGCCCCGATCGACCTCGACGCCGAGTACCGCATCGCCATCGTTCGCGCGCTCTTCGACGGTCTCGACGCGAACACCGCGCTGACGGCGTTCGCGCGCGCGCATCCGGAGCTCATTCCCCCGGCGGACAGTGGCCGCGAGACGAAGCTCGTGCTCGTCGACTGCCTCGCGCTCGATCTCTGGAAGAGGCTCGGCGCCTTCTCGTCGCTCGACCGCGACGGCGACGGCGCGATCACGCGCGACGAGCTCGCGGCGGCGCTCGGCACCAAGGCGTCGTCGCTCGCGACGCGCGTGCTCATGGACGCGCTCGACCGCGACGGCGACGGCGCGGTCACGCGCGACGAAGCCGACGAGGCCTGAGCGCGCGAGCGGGGCGTGAGCGTGCGCGGGGGCGTGCGCGGGGGCGTGCGCGTGAGCGGGGGCGTGCGCGTGAGCGTGAGCGGGGGCGTGCGCGTGCGCGTGAGCGGGGGCGTGCGTGTGGGCGTGAGCGGGGGCGTGCGCGTGAGCGGGGGCGTGAGCGTGAGCGGGGGCGTGAGGGTGAGCGTGCGCGGGGGCTGAGGGAGGTGCGAGAGCGCTGGGCGTGAGGGAGGTGCGAGCGGGGCGAAGGCGCGGGCGACTTTGGGGCGTGAGCGCCGGAATGGCAGTCGTGGAATCTCGTCGAGGCTTGACTTCTCGCGCGTCGAACATAGAATCGCCCTAATCAAATGTCTCGGGGGCGGTCGACTTCGAAGCGGGTGAGGGCTCCTCGTCAGTTGACGTTCGACGACATCCCGCGCTGGGGCGGTCGTCGGAAGGGGGCGGGCCGGAAGGCGGGGCCGCGGCCGCGCGTTCGGACATCGCACGCGGCCGGAGCACGCGTACTACCATCCGAGCCACGTCACGCTCCGCGCGGTTTCCGGTCTGCCGTCGTTTCGGCAGCAGGTCGTTTAAGGCGTCGTCGAGGGGGCCGGGGCAAGAACCATGAGCGGCGCGAAGACTTCGCCATCGTCGAATTCCCCGGTTCAAGACGACCATCTGCACGCCTCGTCGAGGCCGACGACAAGGCGAGCTTCACGCGCGGCATGCGCACACCATCGCGCCGCCGTTCGCGCCTCAAGCGCGTAAGCCGTCGCAAGGCCCATCATGGGCGACCGCTATCACCGTCGCGATCTGACCTCACCGAAGCAAGTGCGCATCGGCCTCGTCTACGTGCTCGCCAACCACAAGAAGCACTACCGCGCAACGAGCGGCGCGCCGCGCATCGATCCGTTCTCCACGGCGCCGTGGTTCGAGGGTTGGGTCCACGTTCGCAAGCCACCAGACGAGCCGAAGCCCGGAAAGGAAGCGGGCACGCATCTCCTGCGGAGCCTCTGGAAGCGGCACGGCCTGATCCATCCCGGCGAAGCGCCTCGCGTGGCGCCGTAGTCGCTCGGGCGGCCTGTCCCCTATGCTGCGGCGCATGCGCGGAGGACGATCATGGATGCTCGCCCTGCTCCTCTTCGCGTTCGCGTGCGTCCGGCCGTCGACGGTCACGCCGCGGGACGCCGCCGCGAATGCCACGAACGAAAGGGCGATGCGCGGCGCGCTCCTCGAGGCACGACGTGGCTTCGCCACGAAGTTCATCGACGAGGACCCGCGATCGGTCGCGGCGGCGTCTCCGCCGAGCGACGTCTTCGAGCGCGTCCACTATCCGTCGCCGGTGGGGCCGCTCGCGGCGTACATCACGCCGCGTCGAGGCGAAGCGAAGCGTCGGCCGGCCATCGTGTGGATCGTCGGCGGCTTCGACAACAGCATCGGCGACGATGCGTGGGAGCCTGCGCCGGAGGAGGACGATCAGTCGGCGCGCGCGTTTCGAGAGGCGGGGTTCGTCTTGATGTTGCCCTCGCTCCGCGGCGGCAACGACAACCCGGGCAGGCGCGAGATGCTGTTCGGCGAGGTCGACGACGTCCTCGCCGCGCGAGATTGGCTCTCGGCGCGCGCGGCACACTACGGCGTCGATCCGGAGCGCATCTACCTCGGAGGTCACAGCACGGGTGGCACGCTGGCGCTCCTCGTCGCGGCTGGCACCGATCGCTTCCGCGCCGTCTTCTCCCTCGGTCCGGTCGCCGACGTCCGAACGTACTTCCCGGATCTCGAGCTCTGGGGCATCCCCGGCGAAGCGCGATTGCGATCGCCGATCGAGTTCGTCTCTTCGATCCGCACGCCGACGCTGATCATCGAGGGCGAGGACTCGCCGATCGCGGACGACGTGACGCTCCTCGGCGGAGCGCGCAAGTCGGCCCCGATCCAGACCCTCCTCGTCGAGGGGCGCAACCATTTCGACGTCATCGTCCCCGTGACGCGCGCCCTCGCCCGAAAGATGAGAGACGATGACGGCCCGACGAGCCGGATCGAGCTACGAGCCTCCGACCTGTCGAGCGCGCGGTGAGCCCTGCCGGAGTCTGCTGCCGAGCCTCCTGGACCCGCTGCGGCGGGGCGCCCGCATGCCGGAGTTGCGCGTCGGGCCCGGCCGCTGTAGATCCCACTTCCCACTCAGGAGAGGTGACCGAGTGGCCGAAGGTACCCGCTTGCTAAGCGGGCGCTGGTCAAAAGCCAGCCGCGGGTTCGAATCCCGCCCTCTCCGCTAGATTTCTCGCCGCGAGTCCGCGCTCCTGGCGTCGCTGTCGTCGCCGCCGTAGGAAGGCTCCGCCCCCGCGCTTCGTCAGCTCCGCGGGATGAACGTCGCCTCCGAAGGGCGCTACCGCGTGAACGCGAAGATGACGAGCGCGACGGCGATCGCGATGGCAACGAACAGTCCGAGCGGTGGCCTTCGGAACGAGGGGCGCGGCGCGGGCGGATCGTAGGAACCGCCGCGTGACGGTGGGCGGACGCGACCGCGTTGCGGGCTCCTCGCGCTCGACGGCAAGTCGCGACGTCTTGTGCGGATCGCGTCGTCGACAGGCGATGTCGTCGAGTCGTCGATCGGACGGTCGTGGAGCGCCTCGAGCATCTTCGATTCGTCGATCGCGCGCTCGCGGAGCTTCGCCAGCGTCGCGTCGTCGAGTGGCGACGTCCTCCAGCGCGGAGGGTAGAGACCGGGCACTTCAGCCAGATGCGTGTTCGCGACTT
>JAHBWD010000098.1 GCA_019637175.1 Labilithrix sp.
GGCGATAGAGCTGGTTGACGACGACCTGGGGAACGACGTCTTTCTTGAGCTCGATGACGAGGCGGATGCCGTCGCGGTCGGACTCGTCGCGCGCCTCGGAGATGCCTTCGATCTTCTTCTCGCGCATCAGCTCGCCGATGCGCGCGTGGATCTTCGCTTTGTTCTGCTGGTAGGGGATCTCGGTGACGACGATCTGCTCTTTCTCGCCGCGTCCGGGGGCCTTCTCGATCTCCATGCGCGCGCGCATGATGATGTTGCCGCGGCCGGTGCGCTGCGCCGCCTCGATGCCGCCGCGCCCGAAGATGAGGCCGCCGGTGGGGAAGTCGGGGCCGGGCACGAAGCGCATCAGATCGTCGACCGGGCACGCCGGGTTGCGGATGAGATGAACGGTCGCGTCGATGATCTCGCCGAGGTTGTGCGGCGGGATGTTGGTCGCCATGCCGACGGCGATGCCGCCGGTGCCGTTGACGAGGAGGTTCGGGATCCGCGTCGGCAGGACCGTCGGCTCCTCCTTCGAGTCGTCGAAGTTGGGGACGAAGTCGACGCACTCCTTGTCGACGTCGTTCAGGAACTCGACGGCGATCTTCGAGAGGCGCGCCTCGGTGTATCGGTAAGCCGCGGCGGGATCGCCGTCGACGGAGCCGTAGTTGCCCTGACCGTCGATGAGCGGGTAGCGCATCGAGAAGTCTTGGGCGAGGCGCACCATCGCGTCGTAGACGCTCGTGTCGCCGTGCGGGTGGTAGGAGCCGAGCACGGCGCCGACGATGGTGGCGCTCTTGCGATAGGCCGCGGTCGGAACGAGGCCGGCCTCGTACGCGGAGTAGAGGATGCGCCGGTGGACGGGCTTGAGGCCGTCGCGCGCGTCGGGGATCGCGCGCCCGACGATGACGCTCATCGCGTAGTCGAGGTAGCTCGTGCGCATCTCTTCCTGGATCGAGATGGGCACGCGGTGGCCGCTCCCGGGCGGCGAGCCGTTGTTGCCGGGAGAAGACGGCGGCGGCGGAATCACGTTCGACATCGCCCGGGGAAACTAGTCCGATGGCGGCCCGGCTGCCAGTGGAAACGCCGCCAAAAACCGCCGCATTTCCCGCCAGTTGAACGCTCGTGCGCTAGGGCTTCCGGACGCGCCAGAAGACGCCCCCGGAATCCCAGTAAACGTGGCCTGCGGCGAGGGCGAGCGCACGACCGACGCTGCTCGCCCGCACGCTCTCGACGGCGCCTCCTTCCTTCGGAATGCGAGCGAGGCGTTGCGCGAGATCTTTGAAATAGACGTGTCGTTCGTCGACCGCGATCGCGCCGTCGAGGCTGACGTTCGCGAGCGCGGTCGCCGCGCCGCCGCTCTTCGCGACCCGACGCAGCACCGCCGTCGACCGATCCGTGAAGTAGACGTGCGTGGCGTCGAGCTCGAGCGTGCCGATACGGCCTTCGGCCACGATCCGCGCTTCACCGCCGTCGCGAGGCACGACGCGGAGCGCTCCGCCCGTTGCGGCGTCCGTGCCCGTCGTGAAGAAGACGGACGTGGCGTCCATGCGCAGATCGGCCGGCGCCTCGACGCCCCCGTCGCTCGTGTAGAGCTTCGCCGGCGGGCCGCTGCGGAGACCTTGCAAGTGGACCGCGAAGTCGAGGATGAACGCGACCGCCCCGCCATCGGTCGCCACCGCTCCCGGACCGTTCACGTCGCGCACGACGATGATCGTGGAGCCTCCGGCGTTGCATTGGACCGATCCGTCGTCGAGGAGCCTCCCGCCGACGTTGGTGCCGATGTTCGACCAGCAGACGGTTCCTCCGGAGGCGGCGAGGCCAAAGGGCGCCGCTTGCTCGCGCGCGATCACGCGTGGGGATCCGCCGCACGTGTCGATGCTCCCGATGAGGCCGCCGGCTTCGTGAGGACCGCCGCCGAAATCGGCGTAGAAGAGCGCCGCGTCACCGGCGGCCATCGCGGAGACGGTGCCTTTCGACGGGAGGGGCATCGAGCGCTCGACGAGGTCGTCGGCGCATTCGCCCTCGGGAAGCGCGGCCTCGACGCCGCCGTCCGAAGGAAGCGGGCTGCCGGACGGTGGGCTCGAGCACGCCGAGCACACGAGCACCAAGACCAGCCCCCCAGCGCGCGGCATGAGGGGAGCTTGGCACATCCGCAGTCAGTCGGCAGGGTCTTCGTAGGGGTTCGGCGGGAGCTCGGTCGCGTCGTCGGGCTCGGGCAGCTCCGCGGGCGTGATCGCCGGGATCGCGACGGCCGCGACGACCGCAGCGGGCTCTTCCGCGCCGCGCGCCGGCGCGATCGGAGGCGGCGCCGGGGTCGCGGCCGCCAGCGCGGCCGGCGGCGACGCGACCGGCACGACGCCGGAGACGCCGAGAGCGGCGGCGCCGAGCACGACGAGCGCGATCGCGGCGAGCGACCCGAGCGTCCTTCGGCGCGCGTTCTTGCGCACGAGCGGCATGGGCTCGGCCGTGACGTCGGTGACGAGCACCGACGACGGCAGCGACGTCGGATCGATCATCGCGGGTACGGTCGCGTCGAAAGCCGCCTGGGGGGCGCGCTTCGCGAGCGCGCGGAACGAGGCGCGCTCGGCGGCGAAGGCGCGCTCGAGGATCGCGCCGAGCTCGCCGAGCGAGCCGCGCGGATCGTTCTCGTCGAGCCACGCCTCGATGGCCTCGCGCATCTCCGCCGCGGTCGCGTAGCGATCGGCGCGTCGGGGCATCATGGCCTTCTCGCAGATCGCGCGGAGCGCCGGCGGGATGCTCGCGGCGTCCGGAAACGGCGGGAGATCGCCGACGATGAGCTTCTTGACGACGTCGACGTCGTCGAGATCGCCCCAGAAGCGATCGCCGACGAGCATCTCGCGCAGCAAGAGGCCGGCGGCGAAGACGTCCGCGCGGCGATCGATCGTGCTGCCCGACACGTGATCGGGCGACATGTACCCGACCGATCCCTTGAGGACGCCGGCCTTCGTCTCGTACGAGCGACCCTTGCTCTTGGCGACGCCGAAGTCGAGGAGCTTGACCTGACCGTCGTAGGTCAGAAAGACGTTCTGCGGGCTCACGTCGCGGTGCACGATCCCGAGCGGGCGCCCTTCGTCGTCGCGCTGCTCGTGCGCATGGTGCAAGCCGGCGAGGACGCCCGCGAGCACGCGCAGCCCGAGGCGCAGCGGGATCGCGACGCGCCGCCTCGCCTGGTGGAGCGAGCAGCCCTCGAGCAGCTCGAGGGCCATGAAGTAGTCGCCGCCGTCGCAGCCGACCTCGTTGGTCTGGACGATGTTGCGGTGGCTGAGGCGCGCGGCGAGCCGAGCCTCGTCGAGGAACATCGCCTGGAAGGCCTCTTCCTTCGCGAGCTCGGGCTTCAGCTGCTTCACGACCACGAGCTTCTCGAACCCGCCGGGGCCGCGCATCCGTGCAAGGTGCACGATCCCCATGCCTCCGCGCGCGAGCTCCGCGATCACCCGATACCGACCAAGCTCCATCGCGTGAAAGAACGCCCGGGCGCGCGGAGCTATTCGGTCTGCGTCACAGCGGCGTTTTCCCGGGCTTCGTGGGCGTCGTCGACGATCGCCCCGAGCACCGCGCCGAGGGCGACCAAGGCGAGGGCGAGCGCGGCCCTCTTCCAGCGACGCTCGCGCGGGAGCGGCGGGGGCTTCGCGAAGAGGCGTGTCCGAAGGTCGGAGGAGGGGAGCCACACCGCGCCGGCCTGCTTGCGGCGGCTCGCCGTCGCGGTGCGCTCCGCGGCGAGCTCGCTCCGCATCCACGCGCCGAGGGCCTCGAGCGTCACGCGAGGCGCGGCCTCGCGGAGCCAGGCCTCGAGCGCCGCCTTCATCTCGAGCGCGGTGCCGTATCGCTCGTCGCGGAGAGGCCTCGTCGCGCGATCGACGATCGCGCGGAGCCTCGGGGGCGCGGCGACGCCGGCGGGGAACGCGGGCAGCTCGCGCGCGATGAGGCGGCGCACGATCGACAGATCGTCGGCTTCGCCCCAGAGCCGCGCGCCGGTGAGCATCTCGCGGAGGAGCACGCCGACGGCGAAGACGTCGGCGCGGCGATCGATCGTGCCGCCGTCGACGTGGTCGGGCGCCATGTACGGGACCGATCCCTTCACGACGCCGATCTTCGTCACGGCGCGCTGGGCCGCGCTCTTGGCGACGCCGAAGTCGATGACCTTCACGTCGCCGTCGAAGGTGACGAAGACGTTGTTCGCGCTCACGTCGCGGTGAACGACGCCGAGCGGGCGGCCGTCGTCGCCGCGAAGCTCGTGCGCGTGGTGGAGCGCGTCGAGCGCGGCGACGAGCACGCGAACGCCGAGCGCGAGCGGCATCGCGTCGAGCCCGAGCTTGCTCCGGATCTGCTGGAGCGACGCGCCCTCGAGGAGCTCCATCACCATGAGCCAGCGGTCGCCGTCGCGCGCGAGCTCGTGCGTGCGGACGATGTGCCGGTGTCGGAGCCGCGTCGCGAGGCGCGCCTCGTCGACGAACATCCCGCGATAGACCTCGTCGTCGGCCAGATCGTCCTTCAGCTGTTTCACGGCGACGAGGCTGTCGCCGATCTCCGCGAGGTGGACGGTGGCCATTCCGCCGCGCGCAAGCTCGGCAATGAACCGAAATCGTGGTGGTGGGGTCACGAAGGGTCAGACGCCGCGCGCCCGGGCAGCATTCACGACCCCTCGAAAACGTTGCGCTTCGCGACGTCGCAGGACGCTCAGAAGAAGTTGCCGATCGTGAACTCGAAGACCGAAGACTCTTCGTACGGCAGCTTGTTGAGCGGGAAGCCCCACTCGAAGCGGAGCGGGCCGAGCGGCGAGAACCAGCGGATGCCGAAGCCGGTCGCGAGGCGGAGCGACTTCAAGCTGCCGCCGTCGAAGCACGGGCTCACGAGCTCGGAGAACTGCGGGGCCGGCGTCGTCTTGCAGAACTGATCCTCGAGGTTCCACGCGTTGCCGGCGTCGAAGAACGTGACGCCGCGGATGCCGACCTTGTCGATGATCGGGAACTCGAACTCGAGGTTCGTGTAGTACGAGAGGTTGCCGCCGATGTTGGCGCCGTTCGGGATCGGCGGCGCGTTGACGTCGAGCGACGCGTTGAGCGGGAGGCGCGGGCCGAGGGTGCGCAGGCGGTAGCCGCGCACGTCGAGGATGCCGCCGAGGAAGTAGCGCGCGAAGATCGGCACGCCGTCGCGGGACGGGCTCGTGATGACGCCGACCTTGTTGTTCATCTTCAAGATGAAGCCGGAGCCCGGCTGCTCGCCCTGCCCGAAGAGCGGGTAGTAGAAGCGCGCGATGAGCTCGTGACGAAGGAACTCGAGCTCGCTGCCGAGCGCGCTCGACGCGAGCTCGGTCGACGCCTGGAGGTAGACGCCCGACGACGGGAAGAGGCGGTTGTTGCGCGTGTCGTACGTGATCGCGGGGCGGAGCGAGATCGTGCGGCCGGCGCTGAAGAGGTTCGCGAGCGGCAGGCGCTGGAACACGCTCACGAAGCCTGACGTCGATCCGAAGAACGTGTTCACCTGCTGCGTGTCGATGCTGTCGTGCTGCACCGTCGTGGTGACGCCGACGCGGAGCCAGGGCTGCACGAGCGCGTAGCCGAAGGTCAGCGCGCCGCCGATCGTCTGGCGCGCGAAGTCGGGGAAGACGAGCAGGTTGTCGTAGAGCTCGACGGACGCCGACCAGTCGGAGTCCATGAAGTACGGCTCGAAGAACCTGATGCTGATGAGCTGGCGCAGGCCCGAGACCTGCGCCTGCAAGGCGAGCGACTGCCCGTTGCCGAACAGGTTCGCCTGCTGGATCTGCGCGGTGGCGATGAAGTTCTCGATGCTCGAGAAGCCGGCGCCGACCTGGAACGTGCCCGTCGGCCGCTCGGTGACCTCGAAGTTGATGTTGATCGTCTCCGGCGTCGAGCCTTGCTCGGTGGAGACGTCGACGCGCTCGAAGTAGCCGAGGGCGACGATGCGGCGCTTGCTGTCTTCGAGCTTGGTCTCGCTGAAGAGCTGGCCCTCTTCGATCTCCATCTCGCGACGCAGGACCTTGTCGCGCGTCTTCGTGTTGCCCTTGACCTCGATGCGCTCGACGTGGACGAGCGGGCCGCGCCGGATCGGGATGATGATGTCGACCTCGCGCTTGACCGGATCGAGCTCGGTCTCCGGATCGGCCTCCATGTTGGCGTAGCCGGCGTCGCGGTAGAGCGTGCGCACGGCGCCGAGGTCTTTCACGAGCTCGGCGCGGTTGAAGTAGTCGCCGCTCTTCGCGCGAACGAGCTGACGGAGCGCGCGCCGGCCGCCGAGCGGCTCGATCTCTTTGCCGTCGGCGTCGCGCTCGTAAATCTTGAGCTGGCGGATCTTGAAGCGCGGGCCCTCGTGGATCAGCAGCGCGATCTCGATGCCCTCGCGATCGGGCGTGAGCATCACGCGCGGCGTCCCGATCTGCACGTTCATGTAGCCCTTGTCGTAGTAAAGGGCGTTGAGGAGGAGCACGTCGCGCTCGAAGACGTCCTGCCGGTACGGGCCGCCGGAGCCGAACGAGAAGAACGAGCCCTGACCGGTCTGCATCACCGCGCGGAGCTCGTCGTCGGGCACGCTGTAGTTGCCGACGAACGTGATGCGCCGAACCGTGACCGGGGTGTGCTCGTTGATCTTGAAGCGGACGATCACCTCGTTGTCGCGCTGAGGCTCGACCGCGCTCTCGACGTCGGCGAGGAAGTAGCCCTTCTCCGCGTAGGCGTCCTTGATCTTCTGGACGCTGCGGCGCACGGCCGGGACGCTCAGGATCGTGTTGGCCTTGACCTCGATGGCCTCGCCGAGCTTGTCGTTCTCGATCTCGCTGTTGCCCTCGAACTCGATGGCCTTGATGTTCGGCCGCTCGCGCACGAGGAAGCGGAGGATGACGCCGCGATCCTCGCGCGTCATGTCGACCTCGATGTCGTCGAAGAAGCCCGAGTCCCAGAGGGCGCGGACGTCGCTCGCGAGGTTCTCGATCTTGAAGAAATGGCCGGGCTTTTCGCGGAGGTAGCTGACGATGTCGTCCTTGGCGACGCGCCGGTTGCCGCTGATGTCGATGCGCGTGATGGGCGAGCCTTCGGCCTTCTCCGCCTCGCTCTGGGTGATGTTGATCGTGGGGCCGGCGGCCTGCGTCGACGGGGCCTGGGGGGCGCCTCCGTCGGCCTCCGCGGCAGGGATCGCGTCGCCTCCGTCGGGCGCGGCCGCTCCGGCGTCGGCCGCCGTGGGCCTCGATCCCGCTTCCGCCCCCGCGTCGGCCCCTTGCGCGTGCGCGGCCGTCGGCCAACCGGCGACGAGGCCCAAGAGCAGCGCCCCCATGGTGACGATCTCGATCAGGAGCGCGAGACCTCGCGCTGGGGATCGGACGGTACCTGGGAAAAGAAGCATCGGAGGTAGGCGAAGCGAGCGCTTTCAGTAACCGACTCACGCCTCGTAGGTCAACCAACCTCGTGCTCCAAGCACGAAAGAATTTCCGCGCGATTCCGCGTGACTTCGCGTTCCGCCCCGCGCCGAGCGCCGGGCGTTCAGCGCCTCACCAGCCGCGCGCGCGCGTCTGGCGGAAGAACGCGTCGAAGCCGGGCTTCGCGCGGCCGTCGCCCGCCCGGAGCCCGAGGCTCTGGAGGGTCGCGAGGAAGGGAGCGTCCGACCGGCCGTATCGCGCGGCGATCGGTGCCACGGCGGCGGCCGGAGCGTCGTCGAGCTCGCGGAAGACGAGCGTGGAGATCCGGGTCGCGTGGCGATCCCACGCCTGGAAGGTCGCCGCGATGAAGGCGGCCTGCGCCGCTTCGTCGCTCCCGACGAGGCCGCTCGTCGGGTAGCCGATCTCGCGGACGACGATCGGCTTGTCGCCGGGGACGGCGGCGACGATGCGGTCGATCTCCCCCGCGGCCGCCTCGACCGACCGAACGACGCCCGAGGCGGAGACCGGCAGGAAGTCGATCCCGACGAAGTCGGCGGCGCCCCACGCCGCGGTCGTGAAGGGCGGCGCCTCGAGCAGCGCGTCGCCCGACACGGTGAAGCCGACGACGAGGCCCGGTCTCACCTGGCGCGCGTGCGCCGCGACGCGCGCGAAGAAGGTCTCGAAGGCCGAAGCGCGCGCGGGATCGCGCAGCGTGACGTCGACCGATCGCGCGACGACGAGGGCCGTCACCTTCGTCTCGTAGAGCTGCGCGAAGACGTAGTCGGTGAGGCGCTCGTAGCGCGCCGCGATCTCCGGATCGTCGAGCGCGCGGCCGCGCAGATCGCCGGGGAGGCGCAGGCCCGATCCGTCGATCGCGTCGATCGCGACGAGCGCCTGGGTGCTCGTGCTCGGCAAGACGAGGTTCGCGATGTGGAGCGCCGGTTGGGAGAGGACGTACCGAACGCCCGCGTCTTCGCCGCCCGCGTCTTCGTCACCCGCGTCTTCGTCGCCCGCGTCCGTCGCCGTCGCGATCGGTCGATCGATCTCGTCCCAGCCGAACGTGACGTTCGTCGTCTGGAGGCCCGCGTCGCGCGCAAGCTCGACGTCGCGGACGAAGTCCAGCGTCGCGATGTCGACCGCGAGCCCGACGGTGCGCCCTCCGCGGGGGACGGGTGGGACGGCGGCGTCGGCGTCGGTCGACGCGTCGGGGAGATCGCCGGGCACGCTCGCGTCGACGTCGTCCGCCGGCCGCGGCTCGTCGCTGCACGCGATCGCGATCGCCGTGACGACGGCGAGCAGCGTCGACGCGAGCACGGTCGTCCTCAGGCGCTTCATCGTCCCGCAATCGTAGGCGAAGTCGCGCCCGCGCGCGCGATCCAGGTCGTATGACGGCGGTCAGACGTCGGGGGCCTTCGGCGGCCGGAGCGACTCGATGAGATCGGCGACCTCGGAGATGTCGACGACCGGCGCGACCGACAGGCGCGCCTCGAGCGCGGCGCTCGGCAGCGGCGGAGGCGCCGCGCCCTCGAGCGCCTGGGCACCGCGCGTCGCGCCGACGGCGCGCGCGAGGATCGCGCAGACGTCCGCGAGCGTCCGCGCGCGCTTCTTCGAAAGGACGACCTCGTCGGCGTGGAGCTGCGAGAGATCGTTCGACGCGTTCGCGAGCATCTCGCGCAGATCGGCGATCCTGGAGAGCATCTGCTCGACCTCGGCGTGGGCCGGCGCGCCGGCGCTCTTCGCGGGCGGAGTGGAGGTCGTCTTCTTGCGCGCCGCCGCGGCGAGATCCTTCAACGTCTCGACCGCCGCCTCGAGCTCCTTCACGCGCTCGAGGGCCTTCTGCGCGTCCTGGCGCGCGGCGAGGGCCTCGTCTTTGGCCGCGACCAGATCGAGCTGCAACCTGCGGTAGGCCTCATCGGCCTCCTTGGCGCGCTCGTTGGCGCGCTTGGCGCGCTCTTCGGCCTCGGCGCGTTCTTGCTTCTCGACGCGCAGCGCTCGCTCGACCTCGGACTCCGATCCCATCGCTTCCCATTGTCGCAGAAGCGCGCGCGCTACCTCGAAATTTCGGCCTTCGGCGACCACCAGAGCCACGCGCTCAGCGCGATGCACGCGGGCAGCGTCGACATCGCGAGCTGGATCGGCGCGTAGTCGGCGAGCAGCCCGACGAGGGGAGGGGACCAGAGATCGCCGAAGATGTGGATCGCGAAGATCGAGCACGCCATCGCGCTCGCGCGGAGCTCTTCGGGCACGGCGCGCAACACGACGGCGTTGATCGGCGCGGTGGAGAGGAAGAGCGCGAGGATCGCGAAGAACACGAAGACGAAGAACAGGTTCGACGAAGGCGAGAGGAACGCGGCGAGCGCGAGCGGCGCGCCGAAGAGGCTGCCGAGCGCGCAGATGCGGAGGTTGCCGCGCACGGTGTCGCGCTCGACCACGGAGGGGTCGCTCTGCTTCTCCGTCTTGAGGCGCATGCGGTCGGACAGCTTGCCGCCGATGCCCGTCGCGACGCCGCCCGCGATGACGGTCACGAGGCCGAACCGGTAGTTCGCGGTCGCGAGCGGCAGCGCGTACCGCGCGTAGAGGAACTTCGGCGCCCAGTACGAGAACGCGCCGATCGCCGCGGTGTACGCGCAGTAGCCGAGCACACCCTTGCGGTAGAGATCGGTCTTGATGAGCGTCCCGATGTCGCGCAGCCACGGCGCCTTGGCCGACGAGAGCTTTCGCGCCGGCTCGGCGATGAGCAGACACACGAGCGCGAACGCGAGGCCGGGGCCGCCGGCGACCCAGAAGGCGGCGCGCCATCCCCATCGCGCCTCGACGAAGCCGCCGACGAGGTAGCCGAGCGCGGCGCCCACCGGCGTCGCCGCGTAGAAGTACGCGAGCGCGCGCCCCTTGTGCTGCGGCGGCGTGATGTCGTCGATGATCGTCGGCGCGAGCGTCGCGTAGCTCGCCTCGCCGATGCCGACGAACGCGCGGGCGACGATGAGCGTGCCCGCGCTCGTCGCGAGGCCGGAGGCGCACGTCGCCGCGCTCCACACGACGACGCCGACGGCGATGAGCCACTTGCGCTGCATGCGGTCGCCGAGCCATCCGAAGACCGGCGCGGTGACGAAGTAGCCGACGAGGAAGACCGTCGCGAGGAGTCCCCCCATGAAGTTCGAGAGGCCGAGATCTTCCTGGATCTTCGGCAGGACCGCCGACACCACGAGGCGATCGAGGTAGTTGAGGAGGTTCAGCCCCGTGAGCAGCGCGAGGATGGCGCGCGGGCGTCGGATCATCCGCGACGGAACGTACTCGTTCTTCCGAGCTATCGCGCTTTCAAAAAGACTTCGGACTGCACCGGCGGGCGGCCTCGCGGCGTCGTCTCGTCGGCGTCGCTGTCGTCGATCTCGAGCTCTTCGCTGCCGTCTGCGTCGCGGGGCGCGGGCGCGAGCGTGCGCCGCCGGGCCGCGACCATCGCGCCGAGGACGGCCTCGACGCCCACGTCTTCCAGGTGCCTCGACGATCCCTCCGCCTGGGCAGGAGAAGAGGAGAGGCAAGGAGGGAGGAGAGTGGCGTCCGCGGTGGGCATAG
Organism: Labilithrix sp.; assembly: GCA_019637175.1. Classification (GTDB taxonomy): domain Bacteria; phylum Myxococcota_A; class Polyangia; order Polyangiales; family Polyangiaceae; genus Labilithrix. The sequence goes on from JAHBWD010000098.1 coordinate 10,940, forward strand.
GCGCGACGCCAAGGTAGCTGTGTGCCACCACGCCGCTCCTCCAAAACACCGAAGAGACGCAAAACGGGCTCCGCTGGCGACACAATTTTCCGCCCCGCCGGAACGCGAAGAAAAGGGCAATCCGCGACGGCGCGGATCAGACGTCGATGTCGCCGGCCTCTTCCGCGTGCTCCATGATGAACTGGAAGCGCGCCGAGGGATCCTTGCCCATGAGATCGGCGATGATCCGATCGGTCTGGAGCGCGTCGGAGATCTCGACGCGGAGCAAGCGGCGAGAGCGCGGCGAGAGCGTCGTCTCCCAGAGCACCTTCGGCATCATCTCGCCGAGGCCCTTGAAGCGGGTGATCTCCACCTTGCTCTCGTCTTTGCCGAGCTCCTTCAGGATGCGCGCCTTGTCGGCGTCGTCGACCGCCCAGTGCGTCTCCTTGCCGACGTCGATGCGATAGAGGGGCGGCACGCCGACGAAGACCTTCCCCTCCTTCAAGAGCTCCGGCATGTGCCGGTAGAAGAAGGTGAGGAGCAACGTCGTGATGTGGTGGCCGTCGGAGTCGGCGTCGGCGAGCAGGATGACGCGCGCGTAGCGGAGGCGATCGAGCGCGAAGTCTTTGCCGACGCCGCAGCCCATCGCGACGACCAGATCGGCGAGCTCCTTGTTCTCGAGGACCTTCGCGAGCGGCACCGACTCGGTGTTGAGCACCTTGCCGCGCAGCGGGAGGACGGCCTGGATCTCGCGGTCGCGGCCCTGCTTCGCCGAGCCGCCTGCGGAGTCGCCCTCGACGATGAACAGCTCGGTGCGCTCGCGCGCGCTGCTCGAGCAGTCGGAGAGCTTGCCCGGCAGCGTGAGGCGTCCGCTCGTCGCCGTCTTGCGCGAGACGGCCGCCGAGGCGGCGCGCGAGGCCTCGCGCGCGCGCGCCGAGAGCACGATGCGCGCGACGATCTGCTCGGCCACCGTGCGGTTGGAGTTGAGCCACTGCTCGAGCGCCGGGCGCACGGCGTTGTCGACGTACGTCTGCACCTCGGGGTTGTTGAGGCGATCCTTCGTTTGCCCCTGGAACTGCGGATCGGAGACGTACACGCTGAGGATGCACGCGAAGCCTTCGCGGATGTCGTCGGCGGTGAGCGTCACGCCGCGCGGCGTGAGGTTGTGCGTGTCGACGAAGTTGCGCACCGCCTTGCCGACGGCGCTGCGGAGGCCGATCTCGTGCGTGCCGCCGGAGCCCGTCGGGATGCCGTTGACGTAGCTCCGCACGTGCTCGTCGGTGGCCTCGGTCCACTGGAACGCGACCTCGATCTTCGCGCCGTTCTCCTTGAGGAGCGTGAACGGCGCCTCGTGGACCGCCTTCTCGCCGCGCTCGCCGACGATCTTCTTCAGGTAGTCGAGGATGCCGCTCTCGTGCTGGAACGTCTCGTCGGTGCCGCGGGCCTCGTCGACGAAGCGGATCTTCACGCCGCGGTGGAGGAAGCTCGCGATCTCGAGGCGCTCGCGGATGATCGCGGGATCGAACTCGGTGCGCGGGAAGATCGTCGGGTCGGGGCTGAAGAACACGGTCGTGCCGCTGCCGCGCGCCGCGCCCGTCTTCTTGAGCGCGCCCTGCGCCTCGCCGCGCTTGAACTCGAGCGTCCACTCGGCGCCGCCGCGCTTGACGCGCGCGACGAGCTTCGTCGAGAGCGCGTTGACGACGGAGGCGCCGACGCCGTGGAGGCCGCCCGACGTCTTGTAGTTGTCGCCGCCGAACTTGCCGCCCGCGTGGAGCGTCGAGAAGATGATCTCGAGCGCCGTCTTCTTGTGCTTCGGGTGCTTGTCGATCGGGATGCCGCGACCGTTGTCGCTGACGGTGATGCTCGAGCCGTCTTTGTGGAGCGTGACCGAGATCTCCGAGGCGTGACCGTTCATCGCCTCGTCGATCGAGTTGTCGACGATCTCCCACACGAGGTGATGCAGCCCGGCGCTGCCCACGCCGCCGATGTACATGCCCGGCCGCTTGCGGACGGGATCGAGCCCCTCGAGGACCTGGATGTCTTTTGCGGTGTACTCGGTGGCCATCGTCGACTCCTTTGGCCTCAGCCCTTGGACTCCGTCGTCAGCGGCTCGGGCGCGGACGGCGGCTCGAGCACGACCTCGGTGAGCGTGCCGCGGCTGATGATCTCGCGGCCCTTGCCGCCGCGCCCGGTCTTCTCATAGCGCGCCGTGTTGATCCGCTGCTCGCCGCCGAGCGACGTCTTGACCACGAGCGTGTCGCGGTCGTCGCGCGCCGCCTTGAAGCCGAGCAGCGCGTCGTCGTCGGCGAGCTTCATGAGGAGGACGCCCTTGCCCGCCGACGCGAGGAACTTCACCTCGGTGACCTTGCACAAGAGCGCGCGTCGCTTCTTCGAGACGGCGATCAGCGTCTCGTCGCCGCCGACGACGTCGACGCCGATGACCGAGCTGCCCTCGGAGACGCGCGCGAACTTGCGGCCGGCGCGCGTGCTCGGCGCGAGGAACGCCTCGAGACCGAACGTGAGCGCCGAGCCGTCGCTCGTCGCCGCGACCGCGAACGTCTCGGGGTAGTGCTCTTCGTCGCCGGCGAGCGCGGCGCCGATGACGCGCGGATCGAGCGACGCCATCGCGACGATCGACTCGCCGTCCTTCATCTTGAAGAGCTTCTGTATGGGCTCGCCGTAGCCCGTGGTGGCGGGCACGTCGGCGATGCGGCACGTGTACGCCGTGCCGTAGCTCGAGAAGAAGACGACGCTCGCCTTCGTCGACCCGGCGATCACCGAGAGGACCTGATCGCCTTCGCGCAGGCGCGTCGACGCCGGGTCCTTGATCTCGCGCTGGCGCTTCAGCCATCCGTCGCGCGTGAGGAGCACGTGGTTGTCTTCGGCGACGATGAGCTCTTCGGCGCTGAACGTCGCCTCTTCGCCGACGGCCTCGATGATCGTGCGACGCTTGCCCGCCTTGCCGAAGCCCGCCGAGAGCGTCGTCAGCTCCTCGCGCACGAGCCCCCAGATCCCCTTCGAGCCCGCCTCGCCGAGGAGCTTCTTGATCTCGCTCGAGCGCTTCTTCTTCGCCTTGAGCTCGTCTTGGATGACGAGGATCTCGAGGCGCGCGAGGCGATAGAGACGCAGCTCGAGGATCGCGTCCGTCTGCTCGTCGTCGAGCTTGAAGCGGCTCATGATCTTCTTCTTGGCGTCTTCGCGTCCTTCGGACGCGCGGATGATCTTCAAGATCTGATCGAGCGCGTCGAAGACGAGCGCGAACCCTTCGAGGATGTGCATCCTCCGCGCGAGCTCCGCGAGCTCGTGCTGGAGCCGCTTGGTGACGACCTCGAGGCGGAAGTGGAGGAAGTGCCAGAGGATCGACCGCAGATCGAGGCGCTCGGGGCGGCCGACGTCCGGGTTCTCCGTCGGCACGAGGCACGTGAGGTTCACCGCGAAGTTCGACTGGAGCGGCGTGTTCTTGAAGAGGTAGGCGAGCACCTTCTGCTCGTCGGCTTCCTTCTTCAGCTCGAGCTCGATGCGCACGTCTTCGCTCGAGACGTCCTTCACGTCGAGGATGAGCGGCATCTTGCGGCCGACGACCACGTCGGCGATGCGCTCGACGAGCACGGACTTGTTCGTCGCGTACGGGATGCTCGTGATGAAGAGCTTCTTCGTCGATCGCGTCGCCGTGTCTGGAGGGCCGGGCTCCCACGTCGCGCGCACCTTGATGCTGCCCTGGCCCGTCTCGTAGATCTGCTTGATCTCTTCGGGGGTCGAGACGATCTGGCCGCCGGTCGGAAAGTCGGGCCCCTTCACGGTGCGCGCGAGCTCGCGCGACGAGAGCTGCTTGCCCTCGAGGAGCGCGTCGAGCAGGCGGATGGAAGCCGCGCAGACCTCCTCCGGGTTGTGCGGCGGGATGTTGGTCGCCATGCCGACAGCGATGCCCGTCGCGCCGTTGACGAGCAGGTTCGGCAGCTTCGCCGGCAAGACGACGGGCTCCGACTTGGTGCCGTCGTAGCTCGGGTGGAAGTGGACGGTGCGCTCGTCGAGCCCGGTGAGCAGCTCCCCCGAGAGCGGCGTGAGCCGGCACTCCGTGTAGCGCATCGCGGCGGCCGCATCGCCGTCGACGGAGCCGAAGTTGCCCGAGCCCTCGACGAGCGGCACGCGCATCGCGAAGTCTTGCGCCATGCGCACGAGCGCGTCGTAGATCGACGCGTCGCCGTGCGGGTGGTAGCGGCCCATCGTGTCGCCGACGACCGCGGCGCACTTGCGATGCTTGGCGTCCGCGAACAGGCGGAGCTGCCACATCGTGAAGAGGATGCGCCGCTGGACCGGCTTGAGGCCGTCGCGCACGTCGGGGAGCGCGCGGCTCGTGATGACGGAGAGCGCGTAGTTGAGGTAGCGCGTCTGCGCGATGTCGTGGAGCGGGATCCGTTCTTCCGGCCGCTCGAAGAGGTTCAGGTTTTTCTCGGCGGAGCCGCGCTTCTTCCGGCCACCGCCGCTCTTCGTGTCTTTGCTGGGCTTGGTCTTCTTCGATGCCACGGAGAGATCCTGATGGAACCTGCGGAAGTACCATCAGGTCGCTTCCGAAACGTCAAGTTTCGAGCGAGCGCGAACGCGTCAGGCGACCGCTGCGGCCGGCTCGCCGGAGGTCTTCTTCGGCCGACCTTCGACGGCCCTCTCGCTCACCTTCACGCTGACGAGGCGCGAGACGCCCGGCTCGCCCATCGTCACGCCGTGAAGGATGTCGACCATCTGCATCGTCTTCTTGATGTGCGTGATGAGGATGAACTGCGAGCGCTCGGTCATCTCGCGGATGAGGTCGCAGTAGCGGCCGACGTTCGCCTCGTCGAGCGGCGCGTCGACCTCGTCGAGGATGCAGAACGGCGAGGGCTTCGTCTGGAAGATCGCGAAGATGAGCGACACTGCCGTGAGCGCCTTCTCACCGCCGCTCATCAGCTCGATGCTCGAGAGCTTCTTGCCCGGCGGCTGCGCGATGATCTCGATGCCCGTCTCGAGCATGTCGCTCGGGTTCGTGAGGCGAAGCTCGGCGCGGCCGCCGCGGAACATCTTCGGGAAGATCTCCTGGAAGCGCGCGTTCACCGCCTCGTACGTCTGCTCGAAGAGCTTCTTGCTCTCGCGGTTCATCTGCTGGATGGCGCGCTCGAGATCGGCGAGGGCCTTGTCGAGATCGGCCTTCTGCTCCGTGTAGAACGCGTAGCGCTTCTCCGCCTCTTCGTGCTCGCGCATCGCGTCGAGGTTGACGCTGCCCATGCGGTCGATGAGCCCCGCGAGCTCCTGGATGCGGCTCCGCGACTCGGCGTCGGGCGGCGGCCGGAGGTGGTAGTCGCCGATCACGCGGCGAAGCTCGAGGCCGCGGAACTTCTCGCGCACGCCCGTGACGAGGTGATCCATCGCGAGCTGCCGCTCGCGGAGCGCCATCTCGTGCTGCGTGAGCGCGGCGCGCGACTCGTCGGCGCGGACGCGTAGATCCTTGAGCGCCGCTTCGCGCTCCTGGAGATCGGCGCGGAACGCGTCGAACACGGTGCGGGCCTCGGCGAGCGCGTCGTGCGCGGCGCGCGCCGCGTCGAGCGCGAGCCCGAGCTTCTCTTTGTGGAGGACCAGCGTCGCCGCCGTCTCGCCCATCTCGCGGGCGCCGCCTTCGAGCTCCGTCTCGAGCCGCCTCGCGCGCTCGGAGAGCTCGGCCTCGCTCCGCGCGAGGCGCTGGAGCGTGCCCCGCGCCGCGGCCAGCTTCTCGCGCGCGCCGGCGAGCGTGACCTTGCGCTCCATCACGAGCTCTTGCTGCGCCTTCACCTGATCGCGCCACTCGGTGGCGCGCGCTTCGGCTTCGGCGATCCGCGAAGCGACGGCCTCGAGCTCGGCGCGCGCGCGATCGAGCGTCTCCTGCGCGCCGCCGCGCTCGGCCTCGGCCTCGGCGATCGCGCGGCGAAGCTCGTCGAGCTCGGCCGAGAGCACCTCGAGGCGGCGCGAGTGGCTCTCGAGCTCGGACTCCGCGGCGCGCAGATCCTTCTCCGCGTGCACGAGCGCGAGCTCGCTCTGGTGCGCGTGTTGCCGCGCGCGATCGAGCGCGCCCGTCGTCTCGCCGATCTGCGTGCGGAGCGACTGGTGGTGCGCGAGGCGCTCGCTGACGAGCGCGTCGAGGCGCGAGACCTCGATCTGGAGCTCGCGCATCTCGCGCGCGACGTCGAGCATGTGCGCGGCGACTTCTTCGCCCGTGCCGCCCGAGACGCGGCCGTCTGGATGGAAGAGCGTGCCGTCGCGCGCGACGATCACCGCCTCGGCGAAATCGGCGTCGCTGCGCAAGAGGAGCGCGTCAGCGACGTCGTCGACGACGATCGCGTCGCCCACGACGACGCGCACGAGCGCCTCGTCTTCGGGCGCGAAGCGGAGCGCGTCGGCGAGCCGGATCGCGCGCGTAGAAGAGGGAAGCTTCGGCGGGATCCGCCCGGCGACGTACGCGGGGTGGCGCGGCACGATCGTCGCGCGCCCCTTGCGGCCCGACGCGAGACCCGCGAGCAGCTCGACGCCGCGCGCGACGTCGTCGACGACGACGTCCTCGAGGTGCGTGCCGAGCAGGCCCGCGAGCGCGGCCGTGAGATCCGCCGGCGCCTCGATGCGATCGGCGAGGAGCCCGGCGAGCGCCGCGTCGTTCGTCTCGACGAGGGCCTTCGCGCCTGCGCCGACGCCTTCGCGGCGCGCGTGCAGCTCGGTGAGCGCGTGCAGACGCGAGCGCTTCTTCGAAGCCTCCGCCTTGGCCTCTTCGAGCGCGTGCTCGCTCTCGGTGATCGCCCTTCGGAGATCGGCGAGCCGCGCCTCGAGCTTCTCGCGCTCCTCGGCCGTCGTGACCTTGCCCGTGCGCAGATCCTCGATCGCCAGCGCGAGCTGCTCGGTGCGCGCGCGGAGCTCGAGCACGTTGCCCTCGCGCTGCTCGCGCTCGGTCGCGAGCTTCTCTTCGCGCGCGACCATCTCCTGCTTGCGGCGATCGAAGCCCTGGAGCTTCGCCTCGCAGCTCGCGATCTCGGCCTGCGCGCGGCTCATCGCCTCGCGCAGCGCGACGACGTCGCGCTCGGCGCTCTGGTGCTCGGCCGCGAGCTCGGCGAGACGCGCCTCCTGCCCGGCGACGACGTTGGCCTCGCCGCTCTCGCCCTCTTCGAGGATCGCGACCTCGGCGGCGACGGTGTCGCGCTCGCGCGCGAGCACGCCCGCCTGCTCTTCGATCTCGCGGACCTCGCCCTCCGCCTGGGCTTCGCGCCGGCGGAGCGCGTCGATGCGATCCTTGGCGCGATCGATCGCGGCCTCTTCCGCGCGGACCTCGTTGTCGGCGGCGAACGCGGCGGCGTTGGCCTGCTCCTGCTGCTCCTCGGCGGCGTGCGCCTCGAGGCGCGCCGTCTCGAGCTCGGCCTCGCGCGCGGTGAGGCTCGCCTTCGCCTCGTCGGCCTCGAGCCCGAGGCGGTCGACCTCGCTCGCCTCGAGCGCGATCCACCCGTGCAGCTCGAGGAAGCGGTTGGCCGCGTCGTGGAGCTGGAGATCTTCGAGCTCGTTGCGATAGGCGAGGTAGCGCTCGGCCTTGTTCGCCTGACGCTTGAGCGATCCGAGGTTTCGCTCGATCTCGGCGACGATGTCGCCGACGCGCAGCAGGTTCTGCTGCGTCATCTCCATCTTGCGCTCGGCTTGCTTCTTCCGGCTCTTGAACTTCGTGATGCCGGCGGCCTCCTCGATGAGCAGGCGCCGATCCTCGGGCTTCGCGCTGACGATGAGACCGATCTTGCCCTGCTCGACGATCGAGTACGCCTTCGTGCCGACGCCCGTGCCGAGGAACAGATCCGTGATGTCCTTCAGGCGAACGGGCGTCTTGTTGATCAAGTACTCGCTGTCGCCGTTGCGGTGCAGGCGACGCGTCACGGCGATGTCGGTGTAGTCCTTGTATTCGATCGGGACGTCGGTCGGATCGTCGTTCTCGAACGTGAGCGTGACCTCCGCGAAGTCGGCGGGCGGGCGCGACTCCGAGCCGTTGAAGATCACGTCTTCCATGCTGCGGCCGCGCAGGTGCTTGGCGCTCTGCTCGCCCATCGACCAGCGGATCGCGTCGACGATGTTCGACTTGCCGCACCCGTTCGGGCCGACGACGCCCATGATCGCGTGATCGAAGTTCACCACCGTCCGGTCGACGAACGACTTGAACCCGCACAGCTCGAGACGCTTGATCTTCATGATCCTCCCGCGAGCGCGGTGAAGGAGAGAGAGCCGAGAAAACCTGAGGACAAGGAGGGGGAATCCTGTGGAAATCCTCTGGGCGCCGGACTAGCCCGCGAGGGCGTCGAGCGCCAGGCGAACGCACCCGGATCGGTGACCACATGAAGGACGTAGTGTCACTTCACGTGTTGTCACTGTTCAGTGGTAGCAGCTGAACGCCTCTCCAGGCAAGGGCTTATTGATGTTCAGCGATTTTTCACGTGAAAACGGCGAAGGCGTAGTATGAGGCCTCAGGTTCGCCGGATGCCCACTTACGAATACGTCTGCACGGCCTGCCAGAACGCCTGGGAGGAGATCCAGAAGATCTCCGAGAACCCGATCGAGGTCTGCCCGAAGTGCGGCGAGAGCACCGCGAAGCGGCAGATCTCGGGGGGTAACTTCATCCTCAAGGGGGGCGGCTGGTACGCCGATCTCTACGCGTCGTCGCCGAAGAAGGGGGGCGAGAAGAGCGAGAGCAAGACGGAAGCGAAGGCCGAGACGTCGACCTCCGCCGCGTCCAAGCCCGAGAGCGCGGCCGCGGCCGCGCCGAGCGGCGGATCGGGATCGTCGTCGAGCGGATCGGGATCGTCATCGGGATCGGGCTCGTCGTCCAGCGGATCGACGCCCGCGAAGAGCTAGCGCAAGAGCGCGCGGGCGGTCGCGCGATCGACGTCGAGCTCGCGCGCGACCCGCGCGTGGACGAGATCGAGCACGCGGCCGCGAGGCGGCGCCGCGATCGCGGCGAGATCGTCGACCCACGCGCGCGCGTCGTCGCCGTGCTCGAGATCCTCGATGGCGTCGAGGAACGCCGCGCGCACCGCCGGCGTCACCTTCTTCGATCGACCCGACGCGCTCAGCCACCGCTTCGCGGCGAGCGCGCCGCGCGCCAAGCGATGAAACGCCGCCTGCGCGCGCATCCACGGCGCGACCTTCGCCTGGTCGCGCTCGGCGGCCGCGAGCGCGTCGATGCGCGCGCGGATCACGTCGAGCGCGAGCTCGTCGATCTCGCGCAGCGATCCCGGAAAGCGGCTCGCGAGCGCGCGCATCTCGACGCGCGGATCGGGCTCCTCGAACGAAGGCTCTTCTCGCGCTCGATCATGGAGGATCCGCAGGCGGAGGATCCGCTCGTACTTGTCACGGAGCGCGCGCAGGTCGAGGGCGAGCAACGGTGCTAATCTCCTCTTCAACCATGACCGACAAGCGCCGCGAAGTGGAAGACCTCCGTCAGGAGACCGCGAAGGTCGACGCGCAGCTCTTGGCCGCGCTCGAGCGGCGCGGCAAGCTCTCGAAGCGCATCGGCGAGATCAAGAAGGCGCTCGGCACGCCGATGACGCTCCCCGACCGCGCGCAGATGGAGGCGGCGCTCGCCAAGACGTCGGGCGACGTCCCGCCCGAGGCGTTGCGCGAGATCTTCCGCGAGATCTACGCGACGTGCTTCTCGCTCGAGCAGCCCGTCATGGTCGCGTTCTGCGGGCTCGACGGCACGTTCGCGCACGCCGCCGCGCGGAGCCGGTTCGGGCTCTCGGCGGAGTACACCGCCTGCGAGACGGTCTCGGCCGCGCTCGACGAGGTGACACGGCAGCGCGCGAGCTACGCCGTCGTTCCGTACGAGACGCGCACCGACGGCCTCATGCAGGCGACGATCGCGGCGCTCACGCCGAGCGACTTGAAGATCGTCGCGTGCTTCGAAACGGTGGTGAACCTCCAGCTCGCGAGCAAGGCCGGCTCCGTCGCCGAGATCGAGAAGGTCTACGCGATCGCCAAGGATCGCGCGCACTGCCAGCGCTTCCTCGCGAACGAGCTGCCCGGCGCGCAGGTGATGGACGTGAAGACGCCGATGGGCGCCTGCCAGCTCGCCGCCGCCGATCCGCGCGCGGCCGCGCTCGCGCACGAGTCGATCGCCGCGCAGCACGGGCTCGAGGTCGTCAAGCGCAACGTCCGCGACGAAGGGGAGGAGCGCGTTCGCTACGCGATCGTCGGGACGCGACCGTCGAGCCGCTCGGGCGGCGATCTCACCGCCATCGTCTTCGCGCTCGGCGACGCGCCGGGGGCGCTCCACGAGGTGCTCCGCCAGTTCGCCGAGCGTGGCGTGAACCTCACGAAGATCCAGTCGCGCCCGACGCCGACCGAGAACTGGCAGTATCTCTTCTTCATCGAGGTGCAGGGCCACCCGACCGATCGCCCGATCGTCGGCGCGCTCGAAGAGGTCCGGCGCAACTCGAAGTTCTTCAAGGTCCTCGGCTCGTACACCTAGAAGCCGCCTTCGGCCGTCAGCGTCCAGCGATGCGTGGCGTCGCATGCGCCGCCGACGTGCTTGATCTCGAGCATGAGCGTCCGCGTGTCGCTCAAGACCGGCGTGTCGGGCCAGGCGACGTATGCGACAGGGCCGCGATCGAGCAGCGTCATGCAGCTCGCGTCGTAGACCGAGAGCTCGAACTGCGATCCCGCCGGCGACGTCAGCGTGAAGAACGCGCCGATGGGCTCCGCGGCGAACGAGTCTTCGCGGACGACGATCGAGAGCCACTCGGTGCCGGCGCCCGTCGTCGACGTGGTGGTGCCGACGCCGTCGCCGGTGATCGCCGTCATCGGGCGCGCGCTCGCGCACACCGCCGTGGCGCTCCCGCAGAGCGGCCCCGCGGGCGGCGGAGGCTCGCTCTCGCCGGGCTCGCCTTCGCTCGGCGCCGAGCCCGATCCCGGAAGCGACGACGGCTCGGAGGGCGCCGGCTCGAGCGGCCCTTCACCGCCGGGGCCGGAGCCGTTCTCGGTGTCGTCCCGCACCGGCCGTCCCTTGCCC
>JAHBWD010000099.1 GCA_019637175.1 Labilithrix sp.
CCTCGGGACGCCTGGCTTCATGTCGCCCGAGCAGGCCGTCGGCAACCGCGCGCAGATCGACGCGCAGACCGACATCTGGGCGGTCGGCGCGACGCTCTTCACGCTGATCTCGGGCGAGCCCGTGCATGCGGGAACGAGCGCCGCGGAGCTGCTCGTCGCCGCGGCGAACTATCCGGCGCGCTCGCTCGCGACGGTCACGAGCGGGATCTCGCGGCGGCTCGTCGAGGTCGTCGATCGGGCGGTCGCCTTCCACAAGGCCGATCGCTGGCCCAACGCGCGCTCGATGCAGCTCGCGCTGCGCGGCGCGACGTTGGGGCCGATCTCCGGGCAGGTCTCGCGGCGCAGCATCCCCGACGAAGAGCCGACGTTCGGCGAGATCGAAGAGCTCGACGCGAGCGAGCTCGTGGAGATGAAGGCATCCGCGTCGTGGCACGGTGTCGATCGCGCCGCGCTCGACAACAACGACGAGCGCACGTTGATGGAGAACGACGAGCGCACGTTGATGGTCGACACCGACGCGCCGCTGCCGAAGGGCGCGATGCCCAGCTCGATCACGCGTCCTCATCCGAGCGCCCAGCCGCCGAAGGGCGGGCCCACCAGCCCGCGCGTGCGTCACGCCGCCGACAACGACGGACCGACGCTGGCGGTGTCGTCGCCGACGACCGATCCGAGCGAGCTCTCGCCGCGCACCGAGCCTCCGCAAACGCCGCAGATGATGCAGCGATCCTCCGTAGGGGGAACGCCCGCGGGGCCCGGTCGCGTGCTCGCGCCCGACGGCAGCGGCACGTTGATCATGGAGAGCAGCGCGGCGCTCGCCGAGCCCGCGCCCACGACCGCGCCGAAGCCCTTCGGGCAGCCTCCTTCGCAGGCCGCGCAGATCGTTCCGCCGATGCCGCAGTACGGCGTCTCCGATCCGCGCGTCGTCGTCGCCGACGGGCCTCAGGCGGTGCGCGGCGAAGAGCTCATGTTCGTCGCCGGCCCGGCGAAGCGGCCGCCGGCGCGCGGCGCGGGCTCGCCCGCCGGTCGCGTGCTCGTCTTCGTCGGCGTGGCGCTCGTCACGATGGTCGTCGTGATCGTGACGGGGCTCTTGGTGCTCGCCGCGTCGGACTGACTCGCTCGCGCGTCACTTCGACCCGAGGTGCTCGATCAGCGTCTTGACGCCGAGCCCGATCAGCACGAGCCCGCCGAAGATCTCGAAGCGCTTGCCGAGGCGCGCGCCGAACGTCCTCCCGAGCTCGAGCCCGAGGATGCTCAGCACCGCCGTCGTCACGCCGATCATCGCGACGGAGAGCGCCATCGGCAGATCGAGCATCGGCAGCGTGATGCCCGCGGCGAAGGCGTCGATGCTCGTCGCGATCGCGAGCACCAGCATGTCGCGCAGCGCGTAGGGGTCATCCTTCTGCTTCGGAGCGTCGTCCTCATCGTGCGAGCGCGCCTCGTAGAGCATCTTGAGCCCGATGCCTCCGAGGAGCACGAACGCGATCCAGTGATCCCACGCCGCGACCCATCCGCCGAGCTGGTCGCCGAGGAGCCAGCCGAGGAGCGGCATCAGCGCCTGGAAGCCGCCGAAGAAGAGCGCGACCGAGAGCGCGCCCCGCAGCCGCGAGCCAGCCTTCTTCGGTCCGAGGCTCCCCTCGTGCGCTCCACGCGCCGCCGAGACCGCGGCCGCGTCCATCGACAGGCCCACCGCGAGCACGAAGCCGGTGACCAGCGGCATGGAGGCCACCCTAGCGCAGCCGAGAGATCGTTTCTCGGGTTAGAACGTAGCGGGACGGCGGAGCGCGAACCTGTGTAGGCTCCGGCGGTTCTGCTCGTTGACTGTTCCGGAGACGTCTTGCCCATGAAGCGAAGCGCGCTGGCTCTGGTCCTGCTCACGTCGTTGGTGTCACTCGGCTGCCCGGGTCAGAAGCCGCCTCAGCCGCCGAGAGCCAGTGTCCCGGAGAGCAAAGGTCCGCTCGTGTGGCGGCTCTCGAAGTCGGGGCTCGGCTTCCGCATCAGCAACGCCGACGCCGAGGCCGACAGCCCGGTGGAGCGGAAGATCGCGCCGTCGACGCCGCTCGGCGCCGACGACACGAAGAAGATCATCGGCCGCCTGCCGAAGCTCGAGCGCGATCCCGACGATCAGAAAGACTTCGCGCTGCGCGACAAGTCGATCCCGCCGCCGCGCGCGGGCAAGACCGTGAGCGAAGCGTTTCCGCCGCCGGGCCAGAGCCCGCCGCCGGCGACGGCAACGGCTTCGGGGCCGCTCACCGTGGAGCGCCGCGCGCCCGAAGGTGCGGTCGACCTCGCGCCGCACCTCACGATGACCTTCTCCCAGCCGATGGTGCCGATCACCTCGATGGATGACCTCTCGAAGGAGAAGGAGAAGCTCCCGGTCGGTCTCGTACCGCAGCCGCCCGGCAAGTGGCGCTGGCTCGGCACGAAGACGTTGATGTTCCAACCCGACAAGCGCTTCCCGATGGCGACCGAGTACGCCGTCGAGATCCCCGCGGGCACGAAGGCGATGAACGGGCAGACGCTCGGCAAGCCCGTGCAATGGACCTTCTCGACGCCGCCGGTCAGGCTGAAGCGCTCGTGGCCGAGCTCGAGCCAGGAGCCGCGCGAGCCGATGCTCTTCGCCGAGTTCGATCAGCAGATCGATCCGAAAGAAATGCTCGCGGCGATCGAGCTGGCGAGCGGCGCCCGAGGACCGGTCGCGCTCCGCCTCGCCGAGTCGGACGAGATCGAGGCGAACGACACCGTCCGCCGCCTCTCGCAGCAAGCGGAGAAGGGGCGCTGGATCGCGCTCCGCCCGGTGAGCAAGCTCCCGACGGCGACGAGCTTCACGACGCGCATCAAGGCCGGCGCGCCGAGCGCCGAAGGCCCGCGCCGCACGACCAAAGACCAGGCGTTCTCGTTCTCCACGTTCGGCCCGCTCAAGATCACGAATTCGCGCTGCGGTTGGAGCGATCGATGCCCGCCGCTCACGCCGTTCCACGTCTCGTTCTCGAACTCGATCGATCTCAAGACGTTCGACAAGAAGATGGTCACCGTCACGCCGGAGATCGTCGGAATGAAGATCGAGATGCACGGTCAGTCGATGACCATCTCGGGGCGCACCAAGGGTCGCACCAAGTACGCGGTGTCGATCGCGAGCGCGATCGGCGACGTCCACGGCCAGACGATGGGGAGCGACGCGAACCTCTCGTTCGACGTCGGCCCCGCCGAGCCGACGCTCTTCGGCGCGGAGCGCGAGATGGTCGTCCTCGATCCGGCCTCGCCGAAGGCGTACACCGTCTACTCGATCAACGAGCCCGGCCTGCGCGCGCGCGTCTTCTCCGTCGGCCCGGACGACTGGCAGAAGTACGTCGCGTACCAGCAGGAGTGGGAGCGCCCGCGCAAGCTCGCGCCGCCGGGGCGCCTCGTCTTCGACAAGGTCGTCAACCCGAAGAAGTCGCCCGACGAGCTCGTGGGCACGCCGATCGATCTCGCGCCCGCGCTGAGCGGCGGCTACGGGCAGGTGCTCGTCGTCGTCGAGCCGACGCGCGCGTTCCCCAAGGGCTGGCACAAACCCGAGCTCGACGTCTGGGTGCAGTCGACCGATCTCGGCGTCAACGCGTTCGTCGAGCAAGATCAGATCACCGGATGGATCACGCGCCTCGCCGACGGCGCGCCCCAGAGCGGCGTCGAGCTCTCGCTCCTCGGCGCGGGCAAGGCGAGCGCGGACAAGGACGGCCTCGCGCGCGTGCCGCTGACCGAGAAGACAGGTCGCCTCGTCGTCGCGACCCGCGGCAAGGACACGGCGATCGTTCCGGAGCGCTGGTTCGGCGAGCACTCGTACGCGAGGACGTCGCGCTCCGATCAGGCGCGCTGGCTCGTCTACGACGATCGCGGCATGTACAAGCCCGGCGAAGAGGTCCGCGTGAAGGGCTGGCTGCGCCGCGCGGGCCTCTCGCGCGGAGGCGACCTCGACGCGATCCCGGGCGTCGCGGGCAAGACCGTTACGTTCAAGGTGCGCGATCCTCGCTACGCCGAGATCGGATCGGGCACGACGACGGTCGACGATCAAGGCGGCTTCGACTTCGCGTTCAAGCTGCCGGCCAACGCCAACCTCGGTCACGCGCGCGTCGAGCTCTCCGTCGGCGGCGTCTCCGTCGCAGGTACGAGCTTCACCCACGCGTTCGAGGTGCAGGAGTTCCGGCGCCCCGAGTTCGAGGTCACGGCGCGCGCGAGCGAGGGGCCGCACTCGGTCGGCAACCACGCCGTCGCGACGCTGACCGCGTCGTACTACTCCGGCGGCGGGTTGCCCGACGCGCCGGTCGAGTGGCACGTGACGCGCTCCACGGCGAGCTTCACGCCTCCCAACCGGAGCGAGTTCCACTTCGGCCCCGAGCCTTCGTTCTACTGGTCGTGGCGCGCGCCCAAGCGCGAAGACGTCAAGACCGAGACCTGGAAGTCGCAGACGAACCCGCAGGGCGTCCACCGCATCCGCCTCGACTTCGACGCGCTCGATCCGCCGTACCCCATGAGCCTCGAGCTCACCGGTCAGGTCGAAGACGTCAACCGCCAGCAATGGGCGGGGCGCACCACGATGCTCGTGCACCCGGCGGATCACTACGTCGGCATGCGCCTCGCGAAGAGCTTCATCCGCGCCGGCGAGAACATCGATCTCGATCTGCTCGTCAGCGATCTCGACGGCAAGCTCGTCGCCGGTCGTCCGATTTCCGTCAAGGCCGCGCGCATCGACTGGGAGCAGCAAGGGAGCGAGTACGAAGAGAAAGAGGTCGACGTGCAGGCGTGCGACGTCGCGAGCGCCGCAGAGGGCGCGCCCTTCGTGCGCTGCTCGCTCAAGACGACGCAAGGCGGGAGCTGGCGCATCAAGGCGATCGTCGCCGACGATCACGGGCGCAAGAGCCAGACGGCGACGCAGATCTACGTCCTCGGCAACGACTCGCCGAAGGATCGCAGCCTCGGGCGCGACAAGGCGACGATCGTCGCCGACAAGAAGGAGTACAAGCCGGGCGAGCTCGCCGACATCCTCGTCATCGCGCCGTTCACGCCGGCGGAAGGGCTCCTCACGGTCCGCCGGCAGGGGATCGTGCACGTCGAGCGCTTCACGATGACGTCGGGATCGCACGCGCTCAAGCTGAAGCTCGACGAGACGCTCGTGCCCAACGCGGACATACGCGTCGATCTCGTCGGCGCCGCGACGCGCGAGGACGCGAGCGGCACGCCGGATCCGAGCTTGAAGAAGCGCCCGGCGTACGCCGAGGGCGCGACGTCGGTGAAGATCTTGCCCGTGTCGCGCACGCTCGCGGTGAAGGCCGCGGCCAAGCGCGACGCGATCGAGCCCGGAGGCTCGACGGAGATCGACGTCGAGGTGAAAGACGCCGCGGGTCGCGCGGCCGCCGGCGCCGAGGTCGCGGTCGTCGTCGCCGACGAAGCGGTCCTCGCGCTCTCCGGCTACAAGACGCCCGACCCCGTGAGCGTGTTCTACGCGCCGCGCGGATCCGACGTTCGCGAGATCGCGATGCGCGATCGCGTGCTCCTCGCGGATCCGGATCTCGCGCGGCTCCGCGAGATCGCCGCCGGCAACGCGCCCGGCCTCGGGGCTCGCAGCTTCGGCGAAGGAGCGATGAAGAAGTCGATGGTGCTCGTCGGGGCGGCCTCGGCGATGGCGCCTGCCCCCGCGGCGCAGCCCTCCGAGATCGCCGACAGCGCGGCGAAGGACCGCTTCCGCCGCGCCGAGGCCAAGGAAGAGGCGAACGCGGAACAGAAGCCCGTCGTCGGCGATACGACGACCCCGATCCAGGTGCGCACCGACTTCTCCGCGCTCGCGCTCTTCGCGCCGCGCGTGAAGACCGACGCTCAGGGACGCGCGACCGTGCCGGTGAAGCTCCCCGACAACCTCACGAGATACCGCGTGATGGCGGTGGTGTCCGCGGGAGAGCGTCAGTTCGGCGCTACTGAGTCGACGATCACCGCGCGCCTCCCGGTGATGGCGCGCCTCTCGGCCCCGCGCTTTCTGAACTTCGGCGACAGGTTCGAGCTGCCCGTCGTCGTGCAGAACCAGACCGACGCGCCGGTCGACGTGGGCATCGCCGTCCGCGCGACGAACGCGACGGTCGAAGAGCCCGCGGCCAAGCGCGTGAAGATCGCCGCCAACGATCGCGTCGAGGTTCGCTTCAACGCAGGCACGGTGAAGGCGGGGACGGCGCGCTTCCAGGTCGGCGTCGCCTCGGGCAGCTTCTCCGACGCGAGCCAGGTCGAGCTGCCGGTGTACACGCCGGCGACGACCGAGGCCTTCGCCACGTACGGCGAGATCGACGAAGGCGCGATCGCGCAGCCGGTGAAGATGCCTCCGGGCGTGTTCCCGCAGTTCGGCGGCCTCGAGATCGACACGAGCTCGACGCAGCTCCAGGCGCTCACCGACGCCGTCCTCTACCTCGTGAAGTATCCGTTCGAGTGCAACGAGCAGCTCGCTTCGCGCGTCATCGCGATCGCCGCGCTCCGCGACGTGCTCGGCGCCTTCAAGGTCGAGGGCATGCCGACGCCCGCGCAGCTCGAGGCGTCGATGAAGCAAGACTTCGAGAAGCTGAAGCGCCGGCAGAACTACAACGGCGGCTGGGGCTTCTGGCAGGAGCAGCCGTGGCCGTACCTCTCGGTCCACGTCGCGCACGCGATCGTCCGCGCCAAAG
This sequence comes from Labilithrix sp., assembly GCA_019637175.1. Taxonomy (GTDB): domain Bacteria; phylum Myxococcota_A; class Polyangia; order Polyangiales; family Polyangiaceae; genus Labilithrix. The sequence goes on from JAHBWD010000099.1 coordinate 6,678, forward strand.
ACAAGGGCTACGCGCCCGACGCCGAGATGCAGCGCCGGTCGCTCCAGTACTTGAAGAGCATCGAGTCGTACATCCCGTGGTGGTACGGCGAAGACGCGCGTCGTGCGCTCATCGCCTACTCGCTCTTCGTTCGCAAGAAGATGGGCGACGCCGACGTGCCGCGCGCCAAGCGCCTCATGGTCGAAGCGGGCGGCGTCGAGAAGCTCCCGATCGAGGCCGTCGGCTGGATCTGGCCGACGATCTCGGGCGACAAGGCTTCGGCGGCGGAGAACGAGAACATCCGCCGTCACGTCACGAACCGCACCACCGAGACCGCGGGGGCGGCGCACTTCGTCAGCGGATACAAAGACGCCGACTGGGTCTTGCTCAATTCGGATCGGCGCGCCGACGGCGTGCTCCTCGAAGCGATGATCGGCGATCAGCCAGAGTCGTCGATCATCCCCAAGCTCGTGAAGGGGCTGCTCGGTCACCGCAAGGCGGGCCGCTGGCACAACACGAACGAGAACGCGTTCGTGCTCCTCGCGCTCGATCGCTACTTCAACACCTACGAGAAGGTGACGCCCGACTTCGTGGCGCGCGTGTGGCTCGGCGATCGCTTCGCCGGCAGCCACGCCTACAAGGGCCGCACCACCGAGCGGCATCACGTGGCGATCCCGATGCAGTGGCTCGCCGGCGAGCTCAAGGGCGCGCCGCAGAGCCTCGTGATCGGCAAGGACGGCCCGGGCCGCCTCTACTACCGCATCGGCATGCAGTACGCGCCGACGGATCTGAAGCTGCCGCCGGCCGATCACGGCTTCGTCGTGTCACGCCTCTACGAAGGCGCCGATCGACCGGAGGACGTGAAGCGCGACGCCGACGGCACCTGGCGCGTCAAGGCCGGCGCGAAGGTCCGCGTGCGCGTCTCGATGGTCGCCCCGTCGCGGCGTCATCACGTCGCGCTCGTCGATCCGATCCCCGCGGGCCTCGAGCCGCTCAACCCCGCGCTCGCCGTCACAGGAGAGATCCCGAAGGATCCGAAGCAGGAGGCGGAGAAGAGCAAGGGCGGCCGCTACTGGTACTGGAACCGCACCTGGTACGAGCACCAGAACATGCGCGACGAGCGCGTCGAGGCGTTCGCGTCGCTGCTCTACGACGGCGTCTGGGACTACACGTACGTCGCCAAGGCCACGACGCCGGGGACGTTCGTCGTTCCTCCGCCCAAGGCCGAGGAGATGTACAGTCCGGAGACGTTCGGCCGCGGCGCCGGCGACCGGATGATCATCGAGTGACGATCACTCGTCCGACAGCTTCGTGAGCTCGATGTAGCCGAGCACGCTCGACTGGATCGAGAGGCTCGTTCCTTCGAGGGTGAAGCAGCTGTCGGACTTGCTGCTCGTGCCCGAGCAGTCGGTGAGCTCGGTGGGGCGCACGGTGATCTGACACGTCGCGCCCGACGGCGAGGTCTTGCTCTCGAGCGTTTTCACGGAGCTCGACGAGACCTTCGCGGTGACGGTGACGCCGGTCGTCGAGCTCGAAGAGCACTTCTTCGCCACGACGAGCGCGTCGCTCAGGAACACGAAGCGCGCGTCGTAGCCGCCGCTGAACTCGCCCGCCCAGGTGCCGGTGAGGGAGTTGGGCGTCGTCTTGGTCGACTTCGGCGGGCCGAAGAGCGCCTCGTAGTCGGCCGCGGTCGAAGGCGTCTCCTTCGGCGTGCCCTCGCCCGAGGGTGGGTTGAGCTGGTCGAACGGGTTCGTCGATGTCGGGGCGGGGCCGCCGATGATCGTCTCGCTCCCCTGCGCCGTGCAGGCCGAGAGGGCGAGGGACGCGAGGAGCACACCGAGGCTGACCGTACGCATGGGCCGCACTTTGTGGCACCGGAAACGGCCTCGCGCAAGGAGAAGCGACACTCTGACCGCCCTCCACGAGCGGGGCCAATGTCGCGGCATCATTCGACAATGACCGAACGGCAGGGGGGATTGCGGAAGAACCGCATGGACGATCGAGAAAGACTCGTATATCCAACGCGTTGGAATGCGGTCGGGCCCGTCTTCGGCCCCGGCTTCCACGCTGCTCCCTTCACGACAAGAGGTCCGATCGATGCTTTTCCAACGTTACTTGCCGCACCTCGCGGCGGCGTCGTTCCTCGTGGCTCTGGCCGGCTGCGGTGGCGTCACGCAGTTCCAGGGCGCGCAGGCGTTCGCCATCGCGGGCACGCCTCCTCCGCCGCCCCCTCCGCCTCCTCCGCCGCCGAAGGAGGAGCCGAAGCCGCCGCCGCGCGTCGAGCTGCGCGACAACAAGATCGACTTCAAGGAGAAGATCCAGTTCGAGGTCAACAAGTCGATCATCAAGGAGGAGTCGTTCTCGCTCCTCCACGACATCGCCGACGTGATCAAGAAGAACCCTCAGGTGAAGAAGATCTCCATCGAGGGTCACGCGAGCTCCGAGGGTGACGCGAAGCGGAACAAGACGCTCTCCGACGCCCGCGCGAAGGCGGTCATGGAGCACCTCGTGAAGAAGGAAGGCGTCGAGGCCGCGCGCATGGTCGCGAAGGGCTGGGGCGTCGAGAAGCCGATCGCTTCGAACGACAACGAAGAGGGGCGCGAGAAGAACCGCCGCGTCGAGTTCCTCGTCATCGAGCAAGACGTCACGAAGAAGACCGTCGAGATCGATCCGACGACCGGCAAAGAGACGGTGAAGGACGAGAAGAAGGAGCTCATCAAGGCTCCCGACGCGCCCGCCGAGACCCCGCCGGCGACGCCGGCCAAGCCCGCCACCCCGGCCAAGCCCGCCACCCCGGCCAAGCCGCCGGCCAAGCCCGCCGAACCCAAGCCGGCCCCGAAGCCCGCGGAGAAGAAGTGATGAAGACCACCCTCTCGATTGCCGCTTCGTTCCTCGCCCTCACGACCGTCGCCGGCTGCGGCTTCGCCGCGCGCAGCCCGGAGATGTATCGCGACGACACCAAGGCCGTCCTCGAGACGCGCAACAACGACATCCGCGCCTGCTACGACGGCGTCCTCGCGGGGACGCCCGGCGTCTCCGGCAAGGTCACCATCAAGTTCGACGTCGAGAACGAGCAGGGCAAGATCACCAACCCGCAGGTCGATCCGGCGGGCACGACCGCGCCGCAGCCCGTCGCCGACTGCGTCATCAAGAACATCGCCGGCCTCGGCCTCACGCCGCCCGACGCTCGCAAGGGCGAGGGCACGTGGGTCTGGGAGTTCAGCGCGCCGCCGCCTCCCGCGCCGGCCGCGGCTCCCAAGAGCTGATCGAGCAAGGAACGAGGACGAGCCCGCCTCTCGCACGACGCGTCGAGGCGGGCTCTTTCTTTTCGAAGGAGCATTGCATGATTCGTCATCTCATCGTGGTCGCCTCCGTCTTCGCGTTCGCCTGCGGCGAAGCGAGCCTCCCCACGCCGCCGGCCGCGCCGAGCGCGCCGAGCGAGCCCTCCGCGCCCGGCAAGACGGGCGAGGTGAAGGCTCCGGGCGACGCGAACGTCGGCGACACCACGAAGTGTCCCGTCTCCGGTGAGGAGTTCACCGTCGAGGCGACCTCGCAGAAGGTCGAGCACGACGGCAAGACGTATTACTTCTGCTGCGGCGGCTGCAAAAAGAAGTTCGAGTCCGACCCCGCGAAGTACGTCAAGAAGAGCTGATCGACGCGTACGCGGCCTCGAGGCGCCGGCCGCGCGCTTGCTCGGCGACGAGCAGCAGCGCGCGGTCGCGCTCCCACCGGAGCCGCTCCTCTTCCGGTGCGCGCGCGGTCCACGCGCCGTCGAGCGACGCGAGGAGCCGCCTCGCCGATCCGAAGAGGCCCGCGAGGATGACGTGCGTGAGCGGCGACGACGGATCGCGCGCGCCGACGTCGACGAGGGAGAGCGCGAGGCTCACGAGCTCGGTCTCGACGTCGCGCCCGAAGCCGTGCGCGCGCGCCGCGCCCATCGAGAAGCCGACGGTCGCCGCGAGCACGTGCACGTCCTCGATCGTGCGAAACGGCTTCAGGTAGACGTCGTAGCCGTCGCCCGGGAGCACGTGGCTGCTCTCGACGACGACGCCGTCGAGCTTCACGATCGCGTGCGGGATCTCGGGCGCGAACGGCGGCGGCTCGCGCTCGGTGATCGTCACGCCCTCCGCGCCGGGGCTGACGCGCACGACGCGCAGGCGGTTCTTGCCGCCCTGCTCGCTGCCGCGGCTCGCGACGACGAGCAGCTCGTCGGCGAGCGTCGCGAGCGTGGCGTACGTCTTCTCGCCGCTGACGACCAGCGCGCCGCCTTGCTTGTCGAGCTTCGTCTGGATCGCGCGCGGGTGCGCGCCGCCCGACTCGGTCGCGCACAGGCACGCGTGGCCCGAGAGCGGCGGATCGGGGAAGGGGCGCGCGAGCCCTTGCGTGCTCGCCGCGTGATCGAGCAAGCGCCTGAGCGCCGCGGCGTAGCCGGCCGCGAACGCGTAGCCGAGGCGATCGGTGTGGTATCCGCCCCAGATCGCGCGCTCGACCTCGCCGCTGAAGGGGCACTGCGGCAGGCGCGTCATCCACGAAGCGATGCTGGAGTAGGGGCCGCGCGCGATCGGCGCGCCGAGCAGATAGGTGAGGATGTTCACGGCGGGCGTCTCCGTTCGATGATCGAGTAGAGTGCCACGTCATGCAAGCCTTCGAGCCGGGCCGCACGCTCCCTGCGAAGACGGTCGACTTCTGGTTCGACTACACGTGTCCCTATGCGTATCTCGGCTCGACGCGCGCGCAGGGCGTCGCGGCGCGGATGGGCGCGAAGCTCACGTATCGGCCGCTCTTGCTCGGAGGCGTGTTCAGAGCGTGTGGAACGCCGCAGGAGCTCTTCGCCACACTCTCGCCCGCGAAAGCGGCGCACAACGGCGAGGACATGCAGCGCTGGGCGCGCAAGTTCGGCGTCGTCTTGAAGATGCCCGCGAGCCACCCGATGCGGTCGGTCGACGCGCTGCGCGCGACGCTCGCGACCCAGATCGATCCCGCGGTCGTCGACGCGTTCTACCGCGCCTACTGGGTGGAGAACGCGAACATCGCCGATCGCGGCGTCGTGCGCGCGGTCGTCGAGAGCTGCGGTCACGACGGCGCGCGCGTGATGGCCGCGATCGACACCGCCGCGGTGAAAGACGACCTACGAAAGAGGACCGACGAAGCGATCGCGCTCGGGATCTTCGGCGTGCCCTCGTGGGTCGTCGACGGCGAGCACCTCTACTGGGGTCAGGATCGCATTCGCTTCGTCGAGGGGCTGCGTCGCGACGCCGAGCCCGCGGCCAAGCCCGCGCGCGCGGCGACGCTCGACGTGTACTGGGACTTCAGCTCGCCCTTCGCCTACCTCGGCGCGACGCAGATCGCGCGCGTCGCGGAGCGAACGGGCGCGAAGGTCACGTGGCGACCCGTGCTCCTCGGGGGCCTCTTCCGCGCGATCGGTTCGCCCGACGTGCCGCTCGCTACGTTCTCGCAGGCCAAGCAGAAGTACATCGCGAAAGATCTCGAGCGGTGGGCGGCCTACCTCGGCGTGCCGTACCGGTTCCCCTCGCGCTTCCCCGTGATGACGCTGAAGGCCCTCCGCGTGTACTTCGCGCTGCCGGAGGAGGCGCGCGGCGCGTATCGCGACGCCGTGTTCAAGGCGATCTGGGCCGACGATCGCGATCTCGGCGACGACGCCGTCCTCGCCTCGTGCGTCCCCGGCGGCGAGGCCGCGGCGCGCGACGCGCTCGCGCGCGCCGGCAGCGACGAGGTGAAGGCGGCGCTCCGCGAGGCGACCGAGCACGCGCAGAAGGAGGGCGTGTTCGGCGTGCCGACGTTCGTCACCCACGGCGCGCGCGGCCGCGAGCTCCATTGGGGACAAGACCGGCTCGATCTCGTCGAGGAGGCGCTCGCTACAGAAGCGTGATCGTCTGCGAGAGCGGCAGGCTCTCCTTGCCGCGGCCGTCGACGATCGTGATCGTCAGGTCGTGCGTGTCTTTCGGGGCGGAGGCGGGGATCGTGATGATGACCGTCGCCGCTTCGCGCGTCGGGTTCGGCGTCGCGATGTCGATCGTCTTGTCGAGGTTCGCCGAGGGCATCCGATAGCGGACGTGCGTGACGGCCTCGCGATCGTTGTCGTGGAAGAGGATCGTGATCGGCACGGAGTACTCGCCGTTCAGCGCCTCGAGCATGGCGGGCGTGCTCGCCGACTCGATGTTCACCGAGTCGATGATGGGCGCGTTGTTCGGCTGCTCGTCGACGACGCAGCCGGCGCCGAACAGCGGAAGGGCGAGAAGAAGTGCGTAGCTAAGAAGGTCACGCTGGCGCATGGGGTGCTGTTAGTTAGCAGCACGACCGTACGAAGCAACCCGATTTCGGCGCCAGAGCGCACATTGTCAGCAAAATGAATTTGCTAGTGATTACAGTGGCTTGTGGAGGGAAGATCGGCAGGCGCGCCACCGTATGATGACGCCTCCGGCAGCCCGCCCGAGCGGTGAGATCACCGCAGGCGCGCGCACTCGAGCTCGATGATCCTCCTCATGATCGCGATCGCGCACGAGTACGTGCTGTCGACCCCGAAAAAGCTGAGGCTTTTCGAGAGCAAAGACTGCCTGCGCGAGTACGGCGTATCGGACGCGTAGTGCACGATGCCGACGTCGAACGGCGTATGCGCCGAGAGGTGGACCACCTCGTCGTGGGGCACCCGGCGCGGGTTCACGAGCTCGTAGGTCGCGCTGAGGAACGGGCCGGCCTCCATCTCGAGGACGGTGTACCCGCTCCGGTAGAACGCATCCATGTACTCCTTGTTCTGGAGGAACGCGCTCCGCACGGTGACGGCCTTCTGGTTGTCGAAGACGCTGCCGTGCCGGAGATACGGCGCGAGGTCGCGCGTGGTGAACGCGTTCTTGAAGAGGAACGTGTTGCGCGAGTGCTCGTCGTAGACGTTGCCGCTGAGCATCACGTCACCGACGCGCCCGTTGAGCGTCGCCGCCTTGCCCATGACGTAGATGCCGCGCACCTCTCCGACGCCCTGACCGAGGCGCGAGAGCAGGTGATAGGCGGCCATCCCGAGCGGGTAGTCGATGTTCACGAGCACGGCGTCGCTCTTCGCGAGGCGCTCGATGCCGGGAACCTTCAGGCGCGGATCGAGCAGATCGGGATCGAGCTTCGCGAGGTGCGCGATCTGCGCGTCGACGTCGATGTGGCCCGGCTCCGAGAGGTGCACGAGGCCCTTGGTGGCTTCGAACGCGCGGACCTCGTTCATCTTCGAGGTGCCTTCGTCGGCGTGGATGTACGCGCGCAGCAAATAGTAGAGGAGGGGCGCGAGCTCGGTGGGATCGTTGGTCGCCGCCGCGCGCGCGACCTCGTCGCCGAGCCCTTCGGGATCGCGCAGCCGCGCCCAAGCCACGATCTCGTCGGCGTGCGCGCGCGCGTAACCGCCGACGAGGTTCGCGATCGCGTGGGTGTTCGACGACACGAAGTAGACCGGCGGCCGGCGCGGCTCGATCGCCCTCACGTACGCCGGCTCGATGCCGCTCCACCAGCGCTGCGCCGCGCGCTGGTACTGCGAGTACGACGGCGCGAGCATGCGGACGCGCAGATCGATCGGGCGCGCGTAGAGCGCGACGGCGCCGCGCTCGAGGCGCGCGGCGCCGAACACGTCGAGGAGCTTCTGCGCGTCCGCGGGCTGGACGCCGAGCGCGTGCGCGAGCTGCGTCGGGTCGCGCGCGACCTCGAGCATCTGCTCCTGGCTGGCGACCGATCGCCGGAGCTTGAGGTGCATCTTGTTCCACTCGATCTGGTACGCCGTGACGATGGGAACGAGATCGTCGATGTCGCTCGCGCTGGCGATGAAGACGGCGAGCTTGTCGGCCCCGTCGTAGCGGAGCGGGCGGCGCCGGCCGCGCGTCTTGACGATCTTCCAGCGCCTCACGTCGAAGCCGGCGGCCTCGAAGAGCTCGTGCGACTGCCCGAGCACGACGAGATCGACGTCGATCATCTCGTCGGGCAGGCGCGCGGCGGCGTAGGCGAACGCCGAGAGATCGGGGATCTCCGTGAGCGCTCCAGTGTGGAGGCTCGATCCGCTGAAGGCGTGCGCCTCCTCGAACGCGCGGACGCGGACCTCGCCCGAAGATCGCAAGAGCGAGTAGTACGTCGAAACGTAGAGGCTGATCTCTTCGGACTCGGGTTCCGGGGGCGTGCGGAGCATCAGGCTCGCGCGAGCATACCCGATCCGCTCACGACGAGACGGAGGCGAGCGCGGACTCGAGCTCGGCGACGTCGGCGGCCTCGGCGACCCGCATCAAGGCGACGCGGAGCCGGGGCTCCACGGTCGCGCCGGCGATGTCACGGAGGCGGCCTCGGCGTTCGTCGTCGAGACTTCCGGCGATGGCGACGGCGGCTGCGCCGCGGAGCTCGGCGTCGATCGCGGGGTTCGCCGCGATCGCCCAGAGGCGGTCGATCTCGAGGACCTGCCGGTACTGCGCGCCGTGAGGCGCGAGCGATCGGAGCGCCTCGACCCAGACGCGCGATCGACGGCCTCCGCGGGCGAGCGCGGCGCGCTCGTTCGGGCGGATCGCGGCTTCGGCTCCGGCCGAGAGCGTCTCCCACATGCGCTCGAGCACCGCACGCGGCGCGTCGCGTCCGAAGGGCGCGCGGCGGACGCGGAGCGATTCGCCGCGCGGGAGGATCAGCACGACGGCGTCGCCGTCGGGCACCGCGCGGACGACGGCCTCGTAGCGTACGATCCGCCGCGGACCGATCCACGCGATGCCGAGGGCCTCGGGGCCGATCTCGATCCGCCGCGGAACGACGGCGAGCAGAACGGCCACGATCGTGAGCCCCCACGCCACGAAGGCGGCGCCGAAGGCGAACGGATCGCGTCCGCTCGCGTCGGCGAGGAGAACGATCGCCGTCGCCGCGAGAGCGAGCGCGGGCGGGACGCGCGAGCGGGCCCACAAGACCGGCCTTCTCGACGATGCCGCGGCGTCGCGCATCGACGCTTCAGGGCTCGTTCAGCGCTTCTTCGACGAGCGCGCGGGCCTCGGCGATGCGCCGGCGCTCTTCTTCGGTGCGCTCCTTCGCGCGGACGGGGATCGCTTCGGGGACGTCGTCGCGCGCCGGCGGCTTGCGCGCGAGGAGCCGCGAGAGGAAGCCCTTTTTCTCCTCGAGCACGAAGACGCCGTCTTGCAGCGACTCGGGATCGTCGACGAACGCGGCGAGCAGGCTCGGATGGCCGTCGACCCAATCGAGGGCGGCGTCGAACGCTTCGCGCTGCGTCACGTCGAGGTGACGGCGCACCGCGCCGGGCTTCTTGTCGCTCGCGCGCACGAAGAGCGCGGTCGCGAGCGCGAGCTCGTGGACCGAGAGGAACGTCCCCTGGTGCATGCGCATGCCGCCGCAGCCCTTCTTGTAGACGCACGCGCCGCCGAGGAGGATGACGCCGAAGCCGCAGGCGACGGCGGTGAGCTCGGCGATCGGACCTTCGTCGCGCGGATCGACCTGTTCGTCGGCTTCGAAGAGGACGAGGCGCCCGACCGCGCGCGCGAGCGAGGCCGTGAGGAGCTTGGGCTCGCCGACGTCGGACGTGGCGACGACGACGCCGTAGCCGTCGTTGGTCTCGAGCGCGCCGCCGAGGACGCGCGCGCCTGCTCCGCCTCCGCCGGGGCCGCACGCGCCGGAGCCGCAGCCGCCCTTGGCCGCTTGCTCGGCCTCGGCGAATGCGAGCTCGACGTCGAGATCGGCCGAGAGCGGCGCGTACGTCATCATGCGCCGCGCGAGGCGGTGGATCGCCGCAGGCTCGAGCGCGAACTCGTCGGGGAAGAACTCTCCGTTGGGCTCGACGAGCTCCGCGTCGGCGAGGACCTCGCCGTAGGCCGCGCGCATGTGCGCGAGGTGCGCCACGATGGATCTCAGGGCGTCGTCGCTCAGCTCCATGGAATGAAGCTTAGCGCGCGTCTGCGCGCGCGTCAGGGGGCTCGCGCGCTAGGATGCGGGGGATGTCGGTGCGGATCGCGACGTTCAACCTCAAGGACTTTTTTCTCCCGCGCGCGGACCAAGAGCGCCCCTTGGTCGAAGCCAAGGTGGCGAACGTGGCCGCGAACCTCCGGCGCGCCGACGCCGACGTGGTCGCCCTTCAGGAGGTGGGAGAAGAGGAGCACCTCGTGCGCCTCGTCACGCGGGAGCTCGGCGACATGGGCTACGGGGCGCCGGTGCTCGGGACGACCGACAAGCGGGGCATTCGCTGCGCGATCCTCTCGCGCCTCCCGATCCTATGGTCGCAGGTGCACGCGAAGGAGAGCCTGCCGTTCCCCACGTTCGTCGAGGGCGATCCCGAGCCGTTCGCCCATCGCATCCCGCTCCGCCGCGGCATCGTGCACGTCCGCGTCGACGCGCCGGGCATCGGAGAGATCGACGTGCTCACTGCGCACTTCAAGTCGAACCTCGGCGTCGCGCGCAAGACGCGCGAAGGCGCCGAGATCGCCGACGACTCGCCCCGCGGCCACGGCGAAGCGCTCGTGCGAAGCCTCGTCCAGCGGGCGGCGGAGGCGTTGCATCTCCGCGGCCTCGTCGACGACGTCTTCCGCGCGCTGCCCGATCACGCCGTGTGCGTCCTCGGCGATCTCAACGACGTCGTCGACTCGCTGCCGGTGCGCATCGTGCGCGGCGTGGGCGAGCCGAGCGCGGGCACGCTGCGCCCGTGCGCGGAGCTCGTCCCCGTCGATCGGCGCTACTCGTGCTTCCACGGCAACGCGGCGTCGCTCATCGATCACGTGCTCGTGTCGGAGCGCCTATTTCGTTCGCTGCGATCGTTCTCGATCTTCAACGAGGCGCTCCGCTATCACGGTCCTCACGTCGAGCCGGTGCCGCTGACCGAAGACAGCGATCACGCGTTGTGCGTCGCCGAGCTCGCGTGAATCACTTCGGCGTGCGCGTGTGCCAGCCGCCGTGGCCCGCGACCTTCTGCGTGATCCACGTGTAGACGTCGCCGTCGAGGCGCGCCCACACGTCGCGCTTTGCCGCGTCATCGATGCCCGTGTAGAGCGCGACGAGATCGTGCGTGCCCTCGACGAACAGCGGGCCGCCGGCCTCGCCGAGCGCGGAGAGGCGCGTCGTCGTGTAGGTGATCGCGTCGCCGCTGGGCTCGCCGAGCGCGCCGGTGAGCGACAGTGAGAGCGAGCCTTCGGGGCCACCCGCGCTCTTGCCGACGGCCGATACCCAGATCGGCGGCGAGGTCGTGCTCGCGTCGAACGCCGCCGGCGCGAGCGTTGCGTAGAGGACGTGCGTGAAAGGACGATCGAGGTAGACGGCCGCGACGTCGCGCAGCCCGCGGCCGGCGTAGTCGTCGGCGCGCAGGTTCTTCCACGCCGCATCCATCGGCTCGGCGCTCGACGCCGTCGTCGTCTGCGGACCGCCGAGCGAGAAGGGGGCCGTGACCTCGAAGCTCCCGCGGCTGAAGACGACGCAATGCGCGGCGGTGAGCACGACGCGCGGAGCGACGAGCACGCCGGTGCACGCGTCGCCGCTGGAGGGCGTCACGACGACGGCCTCGGCGTACGCGAGGGCCGAGCGCTGCTCGCCGATGTCTTCGGCGGGCTCCGACGACTTCAGCGTGGAGGCCGGCGGGCTCGAGCCGGCGGTGTCGAGTCCGCCTCCGCACGCGGAGACGAGCAACGCGGCGACGGCGAGGAGCGCACGCGGGTAGAGGAGGCCCATCTTCGATCGAACGTAGGGGACGATCTCCTCGAGGGTCAAGGGTGCATTCGCCGCCGCGCGGCGCTGCATTTTGACACGGCCTTCAGGGGCTCTTCTCGACCGGGTTCGCTGCGTCGTGCGCCTTCAGCGTGGCGGTGCGATCGAGGTTCACCGTGCGGAGGTTCGTGAAGACTTTCGAGCCGGTGTTCACGTCGCGTTGTTGATCTGCGCGAGAAGCTGCGCGCGAACGCGACGTCGTCGCTCGTCAGCAGGGGCAGCCTTTCGGGATCGTTCTGGCGCATCCGCGAGGAGACGCATCCATTCGGCACGACTTCTTCGTCTGCGACAGGCACGACGCGGAGGAGCTGTGCTGAGGAACATCGAGAGGCGCTAGCGGCGCTCCTCGATGATGTGCGATCGAAGCTCGGGCAAGGGATGGCGCCATGCGGAAGGAGCACCCGGCCAGCAACTCCGGGTGCCTCTCTCGCTCATCGCTAACGGCTACTTTGACGGCGAGGCGTTTCCGCGCCCGCCGCCTGACGGGTTGCCCGTCGTGCTAGGCCAGTTGCCGTGACCGTGACCGCGGCCCCCACCCTTCGAACTGCCGCCCGAATTCGCGCCGCCGGCTTTCGGGCCAGCGCCACCGCCCTTGCTGCCGCCACTTCTTCCTTTACCCATGATCGACCTTCCTTTCGGAATCACTCGGGTCGCGACGAGATCACGATGATCCCGTCCGCCTGAGTGGTGCGGGCTCCTCGTCCGCAGTGAGGGCGCGACGGTCGCGGAGCCGGCGGAACTTGACGACGATGCCGATCGGCACCGCGTCCGCGAGATGGTTGCGGATCACGGTGAAGATGACGCCATCGCCGAACCTCCACGTCTCATGTGAGCCGTTCGTCCGAATGCTCCGTGCTCCGAGGTCGCGAAGCCCATCACGAAGCTCACGCCAATTCTTCGGGTCTCCCGGCGCCCGACTCATGACACCTGCCCCGTCAGCACGAGAAACGCCTCGAAGAAGGCGTCCTCGCTCGGGGCCCTTCCTCCCGCACGGTTCAACTTCTCACAGGCTTCGATGCGCGCGATGACTCCTCCAGGGAGATCGCCGAACCTCTTGAGTCGATGAATTGCGCCGCCGATGAAGGCCCCTGGCTCGAGGCTCATCAAGGCGGAGAGGAAGAGATCTCCCTTCTCGTAGTCGCCAGCGTCCAGTGCAGCATCTGCACGTTCGACGAGAACCCTCGCCGCCTCATCGTGGATCTTCCTGATGATGGATCGCCGATGCTCCTCGGGGCTCGCCCCGTCCCCAGCCCCTGCGGCAGCGAGCGCGGCCCGCACGGCTTCGGTAGGAAACCCGCGTCCGAGATCGACACATGATTCGATCAGCTTCCGCCCACGTGTCTTCCACGATGAGCCCGTGCCCAGGTGCCTCCCGATCTGGTGGTGCCAGAAGCGTTCGAACGGCGCGCGCTCGAACCGCGCGAGGGCAAGCTCGTACGCATCCCCTTCGTGCGATCTCCCGGCTTGCGCGAACAGCCATTCGTAGAGGACCTGCGCCTCGCCGTCGTTGCAGTGGCGGAGGCGCTCGATGACGAACGGCGTGATCCAGCCCGGAAGCTCAGATGTCCCTTGGCGGGGTACCCACGACTCGGTCGTGGATGCGACTCGACTCGAGACGGCGCTCTTCACGGCTTCGAGCGGCAGGAGCTTCGGGAACCGAACGTGGAGATGTATCAGGTCGATGATGGGGCGCGTGCGCAGGGCGAACTTCGCCGCGGCGAGGTCATCGTATGCGCGCTCGAGAAGCTCAACGACGGCCGGCTCCGGTCGCGCCTCCTCGACGGAGCGCACGAAGCTCTCGTCGGGATCCCAGATCGACTCACCGGGAGGTCTCGGGATCCCTACGTTGAGCGCGCTGAAGATCTCGCCGCCGCGCGACTTGTCGACGAACCGATACCACTGGTAGTCAGGCAAACGCCCGCGCAGCGGTATCGTGAGTTCCTCAATCCAGGCTCTCTCGTCAATGTGCGTCGACAGACGGAGTACCTCCAGTAGCTGCGATGGTCCAGCCGTAGGCACGAGCTCCGCGAGTCGCCTGACGAACGGCTTCTCGTGCGGCTGCACGTCGTCGGCGAGCTTCGCCCTGAACAGGTCGACGAGGACATCGATGTCGAGCTCCCCAACATGTTCGAGCAGGAAATCGTACGTTGTCGCTTCGAGGGGATCCTCTGAAGCTGCGCGTGCGAAGATCCGCTTGGGCGAGCCCCGCGCGCCTGCGTAGAGCGAATCAAGCGTCTTGCGATCCATACAGACCGCCTCTCCTGGCGTCTGGTCTTTCGTCCCACCCCTTTCGGGGATACCGCAACTTCGCTCGGAACCTGTGCGGAGGGCTCGCGTCCTGAGCGCGTCGTTGAAGCTAGCAC